>NZ_JAQQEF010000099.1:0-408 GCF_046027605.1 Paraburkholderia fungorum | reverse complement strand
TGTGGCACCCAGTACCGCTCGCGTGCGAACGGATACGTCGGCAAACTGATGCGCTGCGGCTTCGTCTCGCCGTATAGCTTCTCCCACTCGAGCGACAGGCCTTGCGACCAGATCTGGGCAAGCCTGTCCACCTTGCCGCGCGCAAGCCACTTATCAATCGCTTCAAGGAACTCCTCGTCAGCCGTCAACGCCGCCAAGGTCTGCTGGCTGCGTTTCAGTTCACCCCGGTAGACGCCTTCCAGATGTGCATTGCCGCGTTGATAGTCCGTCAGCCTGTCCTTGAGCGCTTCCAGCGAATCCACCACCAATGCGAGGCGCGTCCCCATCGCCTCGCGTCCAACCTGCAACGTGTACGCCAGATCCAGCAGCCTTACTTCATGCGTCTCCAGATGCCTGCGCAGTTGCTCC
>NZ_JAQQEF010000098.1:0-423 GCF_046027605.1 Paraburkholderia fungorum | reverse complement strand
TCTTTGCCTGCCGCAAAGAAAAGTAGGCAAAAGAAAGCGGCTCACACCGCTAGTTCTTAAGCGGCTCCCCCGCACAGTCTCGGTAGTGGTGCATCTGGAATCCGTGCTCTCGCACACTCCGCGCCGGTGACACAGCCGTCATGCTTCCGGCGGCGCTGCGCGCGCCGACACGCATTTCTCAAAACCAATTGCTGCGTTTTGCGCGCACTGCATCCGGCGCCGCCGCTCGCCGTGGCGTCCCCCACATTCCGTGCGCCAGCGCTTCATTCGACGTGCGAATTCATATCTCCCCACACTGCCGCGACTTGTCGGCGGCTCAGCGCGCCGCGTGGCACTTCCCGAAACAAACGCATTTTCCGGCACCTCGCCGAAGCCAGGTCAATGACCCCCGCACCCAAACGAAGCTCATGGTTTCCCAGGCAA
>NZ_JAQQEF010000097.1:0-467 GCF_046027605.1 Paraburkholderia fungorum | reverse complement strand
CCCGCTAATTCTTAAGCGGGTCCCCCGCACAGTCACGGTAGTGGTGCATCTGGAATCGGTGTTCTCGCACACTCCGCGTCAGTGACACAGCAGTCATACTTCCGGCGACGCTGCGCGCGCCGACGTGCATTCACAAAACCGATCATCACGTTTTTGCGCTCACGCTTCACTTGGGGCAGCGTGCATGCCGCTCTTCATCCCTTCATCCCTTCATCTCTTCCTTTCTTCGCTTCTTCGGTCTCCTCGTTTCTCGCCGCTGTCCCCGGGGTGCATTGCCGAGGCGAAGCCGATGGCTCCGCCACACCCAAACGAAGCCACTGGTTTCCCATGCAGACCCATCCGCGACGCACGCAGTGCGGAGTGGGAACTGATGAGCGCCTGGTCACTTACGCTGAATGTGCGAGGGCACGGATTCCAGATGTACCACTACTGTGACTGTGCGGGGGACCCGCTTAAGAACTAGCGGT
>NZ_JAQQEF010000096.1:0-467 GCF_046027605.1 Paraburkholderia fungorum | reverse complement strand
CTGGAGCGCAGCGGCGCCGACGTGATCCAGTTCGAAGACCAGATCATGCCGAAGAAATGCGGCCACTTCTCCGGCAAGGAAGTGATCAGCGCGAGCGAGATGGCCGGCAAGATCCGCGCCGCCGTGGACGCCCGTGAAGACGGCAATCTGCAGATCATGGCGCGTACCGATTCGGCGGCGGTCCATGGTATCGAAGACGCGATCGAGCGCGGCCACCGTTTCATCGAAGCCGGCGCCGATATTCTGTTTATCGAAGCGACCGAATCGCTCGCCGACATCGAACGTTTGCCGTCGCTGTTCGACACGCCGCAATTGATCAACATCGTGATCGGCGGCAAGACGCCGGTGCAATCGCGTGAAGCGCTTGCCACGCTCGGCTACGGCATCGTCCTGTACGCGAACGCGGCGCTGCAAGGCGCGGTGCTCGGCATGCAGCGCGCGCTCGGTACGCTGAAGAGCAACGGCCG
>NZ_JAQQEF010000095.1:0-478 GCF_046027605.1 Paraburkholderia fungorum | reverse complement strand
CTTCGCCTTCGCCTTCGCCTTCGCCTTCGCCTTCGCCTTCGCCTTCGCCTTCGCCTTCGCCTTTCTGCCTCCTTGCTTCTGTGTCCTCCCGGCCTCTCAGTTTTCCGCCGCGGTGGCTCTTGCTTGCGGCTCGCTTGTTGCCGTTGCCGGTAGGGCGCGTCGCCGAGGCAAAGCCGATGGTTCTCACCGCGCGCGAACGAAGCTGCAGCTTCGATGATCGACCGTTCCGGCGAGCACGTAGTGCGAGGCGGGAAGTATGACTGCCTGGTCACTAGCGTCGAATGTGCGAGGGCACAGATTCCAGATGCACCACTACCGTGGCTGTGCGGGGGACCCGCTTATGAGTTAGCGGTTTGAGCCGCTTTCTCTTGCCTACTTCTCTTTGCGGCGGCAAAGAGAAGTAGGTGCCTGCCCCGCACAGGGGCGACGCTAATAAACCAATATCAATTCAAGGAAAGGCCAACGCCATAGGCGACCC
>NZ_JAQQEF010000094.1:0-484 GCF_046027605.1 Paraburkholderia fungorum | reverse complement strand
AGAGAAGTAGGCAAGAGAAAGCGGCTCAAACCGCCAATTCTTAAGCGGGTCCCCTGGCTTGGAGGGGGTAGTGGTGCATCTGGAATCCGTGCCCTCGCACATTCAACGTGAGTGACAAAGCGCTCATCAGCACCCACTCCGCACTGCGTGCGTCGCGGATGGGTCTGCATGAGAAACCAGGAACTCCGGTTGGGCGCGGCGGGAGCCATCGGCTTCGCCTCGGCCATGCGCCCCGGCGAAAAAGGTACCAGCACCAGCACCAGCACCAGCACGAGCACGAGCACGAGCACGAGCACGAGCAAGAGCAAGAGCAAGAGACGGCGGAGCTAAACACGATACACGCCGCGCCACTGTGCCAAAGGAAACGTGAGTGCGAAAACGCAGCGAATGGTTTTAAGAGGTGGGCTTCGGCACGCGCAGCGCTGCCGGAAGTATGACTGCCTGGTCACTAAAGGCGAATGTGCGAGGGCGCGGATTCCAGATG
>NZ_JAQQEF010000093.1:0-524 GCF_046027605.1 Paraburkholderia fungorum | reverse complement strand
GGAAATGCGGAAATGCCGGAAATGCCGGATAAGCCGGACAAGCCCAATGAGCCCAATGAGCCGAATGACCCGACCAGGCTGATAAGCGAAAATGGAACGCGAATGCGAAACGGGGCGGCAGTTTTTGAGAAATGCGTTTCGGCCCGCGCAGTGCCGACGGAAGTATGACGACCGTGCCGAAGTGCATTTCTTAGAACGGTCAGCGTTGCCTTCGCGCTCACGCTTCATCTGGCGCGGTGGTTCGGCGGGTATCGTGTATATCGCATCTTTACCATTGTCTCGCCATGCCGCAGGGCACATCGCCGAGGCGAAGCCGATGGTTCCCACCGCGCGCAAACGAAGCCGCTGGTTTCCCATGCAGACCGATCCGCGACGCACGCAGTGCGGAGTGGGCGCTGATGAGCGCTTTGTCACTCACGTTGAATGTGCGAGGGCACGGATTCCAGATGCACCACTACCCCCTCCAAGCCAGGGGACCCGCTTAGAAGTTAGCGGTTTGAGCCGCTTTCTCTTGCCTACTTCTC
>NZ_JAQQEF010000092.1:0-654 GCF_046027605.1 Paraburkholderia fungorum | reverse complement strand
CGAAATGCCGAAATGCCGAAATGCCGAAATGCCGAAATGCCGAAATGCCGAAATGCCGAAATGCCGGATAAGCCGAAATGCCGGATAAGCCGGATAAGCCGGACAAGCCCAATGAGCCCAATGAGCCCAATGAGCAGAATGAGCAGAATGAGCAGAATGAGCCGAATGACCCGACCAGGCTGATAAGCGAAAATGGAACGCGAATGCGAAACGGGGCGGCAGTTTTTGAGAAATGCGTTTCGGCCCGCGCAGTGCCGACGGAAGTATGACGACTGTGCCGAAGTGCATTTCTTAGAGCGGTCAGCGTTGCCTTCGCGCTCACGCTTCATCTGGCGCGGTGGCGCGGCGAGTATCGGGTATATCGCATCGTTACCTGTGTCCCGCCATGTCGCGGGGTACATCGCCGAGGCGAAGCCGATGGTTCCCACCGCGCGCAAGCGAAGCCGATAGCTCCCACCACGCGCAAACGAAGCCGCTGGTTTCCCATGCAGGCCGATCCGCGACGCACGCAGTGCGGAGTGGGCGCTGATGAGCGCTTTGTCACTCACGTTGAATGTGCGAGGGCACGGATTCCAGATGCACCACTACCTCCTCCAAGCCAGGGGACCCGCTTAGAAGTTAGCGGTTTGAGCCGCTTTCTCTTGCCTACTTCTC
>NZ_JAQQEF010000091.1:0-757 GCF_046027605.1 Paraburkholderia fungorum | reverse complement strand
GGTTCTGTTGCAGTAAGGCGGTCCGCTATGATGTGCGGAACGACACGAACGACTGAAAGCTCGATGAAGACGTTGAATCCGGCGGTGGCCCGAGTGCTCAAACGCCTGCATTATCCGCTCGACGTGATCCTGACTTGCGTGCGCTGGTACGTGGCCTATCCGCTGAGCCTGCGGCACCTCGAAGAAATGATGGCTGAGCGCGGCGTTTCTGTCGATCATTCGACTGTGCACCGCTGGGCCATCAAGCTGTTGCCGGTGCTGGAGAAAGCGTTTCACCACCGCAAGCGGCCAGTTGGTAAGCGCTGGCGGATGGACGAGACGTACATTCGCGTCAAGGGGGAATGGCGGTATCTCTACCGGGCCGTCGATAGGGATGGCAACACCATTGACTTTCTGCTACGCGCCCATCGGGACAAGACTGCGGCCCGGCGTTACTTCGAGAAATCAATCGCCCAGAACGGTGTACCCGAGACGGTAACCATCGACAAAAGCGGCGCCAATCTCGCCGCGCTCGAAGCAATCAATGCCGATCGTGACGCGCCCATCAGGATCCGCCAGTCCAAATATCTCAATAACCTGGTCGAGCAGGACCATCGGGCGATCAAGCGATGCACGCGGCCCATGCTGGGGTTCAAGACTTTTCGCTGTGCCCGGATCCTTCTGGCCGGCATTGAGGTTATGCACATGATCGCGAAAGGACAGATGAAGTGGGCTCGCGGAACCCATCCGACCGCCGCTGATCAATTCTACGACCTCG
>NZ_JAQQEF010000090.1:0-833 GCF_046027605.1 Paraburkholderia fungorum | reverse complement strand
GGCTTCATTGGCTTCACCAGCACATTGTTCGACGTGAAAATCTCGAAGTGGAAGCTGTCGGACACCACACCAAGATTGCCGTCCGTGACACCAGGGTAGCCGATCACCTGCCCCACGCGCACCGGAATCTTGCAGGTGCCCACACTACCGACCTGCAACCACAGTTTTTCCGAAGGATGACATGCATACAGCCATGCAACCGGATAGCCCAGCCTCAGCTTCTGCGATGGCGCCAGCGCAGCAGTTGGCTCGATATCCAGATACATGCGCTCGATCCAACCCTCCTGCGCACCAAAGGTGTTGACATCCGTCACCCTGATCTTGACCATTCGATGGTCGTCATTATTGACCGCCGTCACGGTCACTTCGTCGCCACGCAGTGCACTGACCATGACCGGACTGCCGCCGGTGGTGAGAAAGGGCGGCAGCACGGACTTCGATTGCAGACCCTTCTGCGGCAGCAGGTTGGCATACAGCGAATAGAAGTGTGCGCCGACATAGCGGGCGGTGACGAGATTGCTGGTTTCGAACTCATGCCGGATCAGCACGAAGCTGCCACTAAACTGCCTGGGCGGTGGACGCTGCGATGATTCAGGAGCCCCCTCTTGACCAGCGCGTCCAGTTCGCTGTTCTGGTAGTCCGGGTCGAGCCGGTACGCAACGATGGTGCCGTTCGCCACGGCACGCACCGGCCCTTTCCCCGCAAGATGTACCCCGCCATGCCAGAACCGGTTCTGTCCAACCGGAAACACGCCGCCGGCCACATGCTTTGTCATGTCGATATATTTGCGCACCAGTGCTGGCCTGGTCAGCGCCGCGCCACCGGACTGCGGA
>NZ_JAQQEF010000009.1:0-311354 GCF_046027605.1 Paraburkholderia fungorum | reverse complement strand
CCAGAAACTCATCACTACACCGCTTTAAATACAGAAGGGCCGCACATGCGGCCCTTCTGTGATGCATCAGGCAATTTCAAGGATTCGACCCGCCAGACGATGGCACAAAGTAATTCCATCTCCCTGGCAGTTTCCTTATAGGTCCGGGAGTGTCCTTATAAATTTCGATCTCCTGGCATATCCCGTCGATCACATGCAGCAGAACATGCACGTCGAAACCATCTGTATCCGGCGCATAGAGTTCAACCGGCACCCTGGCAATAACCGACGCCGTTACAGCGTTTTTTATCTGCAAGCCAAGGCTACCTTCATCATCGATCTCGCGCACATTACACGACCCTAGCTGCTCCCGGATCTCCTCTACCCCCGGGAAATCGGGAGCAACGAGTAAATCCATCAGTTCTCGCTCGTGCGTTGTAGGCTCTCGACAGCCAGGAGTCACCATGGGAAATATGTTCCTATATGTACGCCGCCGTTGATAGGCATCCCTCGATACTGGATTCTCGTACCGTCAACAACTACCGTTCCCCGAAAGCCAGCGCCGATGCTGTTTGCGGTAGCAGTGGCTGTACCTGCGCAGATATCGCACCTTCAACACACTGTGCCGAAAGCCCCGTATCGGCAAGATGTCGTGCTCCATGGCCGAAGGTAATGCTAGCTTCACCGGTAGGGTCCGTGAACTGAACCGGATTGCCGTTGACGTAAGCATACGCATTCGTCTGCCCACTCGCCCAGGCTATGGGGTCTTCACTGATGAATCGTGCGGTCGTTGGGTTGTAGTACCTATTGCGATAGTAGTACAACCGCTACTGCGAGACACCCAACTATTTGCACATGGGTGGTCGCGTCGTAGCACATTTCTCGAATAGACCTAACAACAGGGTCCGGCGGGATGTCGATTTTTCCTCTTCACTGCAACTCAGGATTGACTTCGTAGAAATGTTCCATCCGGGTTAATCGCTTCTTCGTCCTTGCGAGTAGGGTAGAAAGTTTTCTTCTCGTCCAACTCGTAAAAAATTATCCCATGTATGCCTTGAGCGTCCGCTTTCCTTATGCGGCGACGCCAAATTCGCTTAAATGCTTCGTCGAGTTCGTCAGGGTCACCCAATTGATATATCTCATCAATGAATGCCACGTCCTGGCCAGACGGAAAAATCAGGTTGAACTCTTCGTCTGTCGCCGAGAATATGTCGTACACGCAATTAACCGCACCATCAATGATCTGTATATTTTTCACAATTACTCCCAGTTCAGCAGAGTGCAAACCTGCCACTATTCGTGTTCGCACTCCGACGCGGCGACGGGTACTGATAAAGATCGCTGACTAATTTTCCGGGTCTGTATTTCCCACCGGGGTACATGTTCCCATACTTACCACCCGGTCCTTGTATGTCCCAATGTGGATCGCCGTGCGCCCGGCCGCCCTGTCCAGTCGGACACCAGACGTTCCCGTCAGCATCTTCCCATCCCCATGAGCCTCCCCGTCCTGGATTCGGATTGGGTACCCAATTTTCACCACCCTTGGGGTCTTGAAATCCATCCGCCGCGGAGGGCTTACCGGGCGCCTTCGGTCCGTTCGGATCGTAGGCATTTGCCGGCGGCTTGATCGACGTAATTCCGTTGACAAGATCGCTGGACCCATGGCGGAACACCACCGCCCGTCCTTGGACCCATCCCTGGCACTGGGGGCGGTGTAATCGGAAAAGCCCACTGCAGCCCTGCCGGATCCGTGAGCTGCACCGGATTCCCGTTGACATAAGCATACGCATTCGTCTGCCCACTCGCCCAGCCTATCGGGTCCTCGCTGATGAACCTGCCAGTCTGTGGACTGTAATACCGGTTCCGATAGTAGTACATCGGTAGTGCAATGTTCCTGCCCGGTTTGCCGGGACGGATGTCACGTCGTAGCCGCAACAACGGGTGCGTGATACGGCTCTATGCGAGTAATCTCGGCAGATACGCACGCGAGGAAAATACTTACGCCGCTATTGGGATCAAGTTCGAAGAGAAGGAGATTGTCGTCTGTCCTTGTGAAACAAACGTCGCATACCCAGTTATCTTGAACGAAGGCGTCCATGGATATGTCGGCAATTTTTATCTCGAAGAGAGTCAGCGTGACGACACAGTCTGGTCCACGTGTGATCCAGTTGGGGTCATCTTGCCCCCAGTGGCGCAATTCGATCATAAGATCGACGGCCCCGGCGGCACGTTTCCCATGCTCCATCTTGATAGACAGAACATGCGCATCGTGGAAGGCGGGCCAGTAGCCAAATACATTCTTCAACAAGATAGAGTTGCCTACCTCACCCCATCCAAAGTCAATAGCTTCGCTCGTCATGTAGCCTCATTCGCCGACAGAGTTAGCGCACTCCATTTCATCTGGCATTGCGATCGGTCGCGGCAACGTTGTCACGACCGATCACAAAACTCACTCCCACCTCACTAATCCAGCAGCAAATCTTAAGGGATCGGACAAAGTGGCAGCCCTTCGTCGCGATCAAAATTCGAACCGGCGTTATGCCCGTGCGGCATCATCCCGCCATGAGAATGGCTACCGTGATATTGGGCCGACAAATCGCCATTTGAATCGTAGTAGTTCACATCGGGCTTAAAGGGATGAACAATAAATCCTCCCGGCGGTCCACCTGTAAAGGGCATCAGCTTAGACTCGCCAAACGGATCCGTAAACTGAACCGGATTGCCATCTACATAAGCATACGCATTCGTCTGCCCACTCGCCCAGCCTATGGGGTCTTCACTGATAAACCTACCAGTCTGCGGACTGTAGTACCGACTCCGATAGTAATACATCGGTACTGCAACAGCGTGTCACTGTCCACAGTTGGGCGACCGCGTCGTAGTTGCATTTGGCGGAACGTACCCACGCTCCTCGATTGACCATAGGTAGCCCAAACTCCAAATCCACCAATTCGAGGGGCAGCGCTTTGGAGTCCTTCTGGACTAGGCGCTATCTGCCCGAGCGTGTTCAGACGCGGACGGTCGAAATAGCAGCCGATTGCAGACCACGGCAATCTGCGCCCCGATCGATGGCTCGAAAAGAACTAGCTCCAGCCTCCCATCATTGAAGTCCGCTAACCAATGGTGTTTAGAGTCAGGTTTCAACCAGGAGTCGGTGTCGGAAAAGCTGGTAGCCCAAGTCACCCAGTAATCGATCTCCTCCGTCGAAAATTGTCGTGCGGTGGACCTTAGCACTCGGCTTACTACGTTTTGCAACACGAAGTCTTCGGCGCGAAATGCTTTAACGCCGAATAACTCGACTGTGCAAAGTTGTCCCGTCACACGCAACAAGCCGATCCTGTATACCGAGGTACCTCGATCCATGCCGATTGAGACTATTTCTGCATCGTGCAGGGAGAAGTCGTTGTAGGAAACATTACCGATATCCATTTTTCCGTCCATCATTTCGGTTGCCACGGACCATGAATAGGGACGGGATCTCCGCGCGAGGGATCGCCATTCTCCTTACGCCCCCAGTCATGCCCGTGCGGCACAGGCGTATTCGGACCATGGTGCTGGTCCCAGTCAACATCCCAATCCGGCCATCCGTCAGCACCATAACCTCGCTCCTGCCCACTGCCCGGATTTACGTGAACCGACCCTGGCTCGCCCTTATTCGGCGTTTTACTTGGCCTGTTAAAGGTCGACCCGTCAAAGAGATCGTTAAACCATTTCGGAACCCCTCCTGAGCCCGGACTGCAACTCGGCCCAGCCAGTGGAGGGGGTACAGGAAGCGGAATTGCCTGCAACCCCATCGGATCGCTGAACTGCACCGGGTTCCCACCCACGTAAGCATACGCGTTCGTCTGCCCACTCGCCCAGCCTATGGGGTCTTCACTGATGAATCGTGCGGTCGTTGGGTTGTAATACCGGTTCCGATAGTAGTACAACCAGTACTGCGCCGACAGTCATCCGCTTGCAGTCGGCCGACCCCGTCGTAGCCGCATTGGCCGAACTTACCCGCGCTGAGTCCTGGGATGTACAGGACTCAGCGTTCGCGGCCCTAGTCGAAAAATGTCTCACTTTGCAGGGCCAGTTTACGTGCGGCCTTCTTCGTTCAGATTGCACTACAGATTTGTGCTGACAACGCATCTCTGATGACACGAGCGCCGGCCTTCAATGTAACTCCATACAGATACTTCTCTTATGAAGGCGCTGGCACTCTCGACTTAAAAATCATAATCCCGAGTCGAGCACCTACCCACATCCCTAGCCCCATTCCGAAGAATACGAAGGATTGCGTGGATTCGTACCATCCATACTTGAACAAGAAGGCAAACCACTCCCCAACGCTCATTGACAGGAGGGCCATTGCAAAAAAATGTACCCACTGCCATGGCGAGAGCAAGCCGTTAGACCATGCCGGCACTTTCCATTTTCTCGCTTTCGGCCAAACAAGATGGTGCAACAGGAGAAACCCCAAGGAACCAAGCCCTCCCATCGCCGCACCTACTAGACCAATAAACATCCGGACTTCAATCGAGAAGGTATCGAGTGGCGACGCAAACAATCCTGCACTCAGAGCCCCCGATAGAGCCACCAGCTTGATCACTGGCCAGATCCTCAATTTATTTTCCACGAGTCGTGGTCACCTCAATGCCAACTGCTGCACAGGCAGAACCCTTAAAACCATCACCCGGAAAACTACCGGTAACACTGCCGCCCAAGCCTCCATAGGGTCTCCAGCCGAACCCCGGAAGACCTGAAGAACCGGACTGGTTAACTTCCATACCGCGAGAATAGGTACCACTTCCAGTAATAGGCCCCCAGTTAGCATCGGCCTCCGCAAAACCACCGACAGTCACGGATGAACCGGTAGCGCTTTGGCTAGGAGCTGCGCCGTTGGGGTCATAACTAACTCCACCACCCAAACCAAAGCCACCACGCCCCCCATATCCCGTGATCGTCGAACCATCTCCGTAGACAGTAACTTGTCCGCCGATCCCCACGTAGCCGCCAACGCTAACGCTCCAGAATCCGAAAGGATCTATTAGCGAAACCGGATTCCCGTTGACGTAGGCATACGCATTGGTCTGCCCGCTCGCGTAGCCCAGGGGGTCTTCGCTGATGAACCTGCCGATGCCCGGACTGTAATACCGGTTCCGATAGTAATACAGCCCCGTCCCGTCATTCTCCCGCCCCGCGTACTGCTGCGGATTCGGGTCCGCCGCGCCGGTCTGCGTAGTCTTGCCATACGGTTCATACCGGTACTGCGTCTGGCTCTGCTGATTCGCATCCGTCAGCGCAATCACATTGTTATTCGCATCACGCAACACAAACCGGTCCTGGCTCGCATCGTCCCCGATACGCCGGTACGTCAGTTCATCCAGCCCGCTCTCCGGATACGGCGAAAACTGGCGGATACGGTGCGCGTAGTCGTTGTCGACAATCGTGAAGTTCAACTCATCGCCAATCCAGAACGACTGTGTCCGGTGACCATTGACCGTCTGATCGCGGCGATGACCATAGATGTCGTAGCTGAAGCTAGCCGTCGTGCCTCCTGTCATCCCGGCCAGCAGGCCCTGCGGGTTCCAGCTGTACTGGTTCGTGCCGTCACTGCTCAGGTTACCGTTCAGATCATAGGCCAGTGTCCTGCCCGACCAGCGCGTGAGCTGGTTCGCCATGTTGTACTGCGCGTCGTTCACTGCCTGCGGCAGGTCTACTTTTGCAAGACTCCCGCCGGCCTTGGTGCGGCGCCCGCCCAAGTCATAGCCGTACGTCAGGTCGCCCAGCACGCTGCCGTCGGCGCGTTTGTACGTGATGTCAGTCAGCTGGCTGGCCGCGTCCCATGTGTAGGTCACCGTGATCCCGTTGGCCAGCGTCGCCTGACTGCGCCGGCCCAGCGCGTCGTAGCTGTAGCCAAACGTGCGCGGCGCTTCGCCGTTCACCCTGTACTGGATCTGCGTGATCCTGTGTTCGGCGTCGCGGCTGTAGTCCACCGTCGCATCGGTCATCTCGATGCGCGCCAGGTCGCGACCGCCAGTTGCATAGCGCAACCACCAGCGCCCCTGCTGGCTGCCCTGCTCAAACCACCCGTTGACGTAGCCCGTCACACTGTCGTAGTAGCGATAGGTCGATGCTGGAGACTGATTCACACCGGTATCAATCGTCGTCTGGAGCCTGCCGAACGCATCCCTGCCGTAGCTCCAGCTACGAACAGGCTTGCCGTTCGGGCTGCCCTGTGGCCTGAAATAGACCGTCTCCAGCTGACCGGCCGCGTCGTAACCGTACGTCCTCGTCTGGTCCATGCGATCAGTTACTGTCGCCAGCTGCCCCGCGCTGTTCCACGTGTACGTTTCGCTACGACCCAGTGCATCGGATTTACTGACCGGCTGACCGTTCGTGTTGTACGTGTAGCGCGTCGTCACGCCCCTCGGATCAGCCTGGCTCAGCAGGTGGCCATTGCCGTCCCACACAAAACGGGTCACACCTCCCAGTGCATCCGTCACGTCAGTGGTGCGGTCCAGCGCATCGAGCGTACGCTTCGTCTTGTTGCCCAGCGGATCCTGCACCGCCGTCACGCGGCCGGCTGCGTCGGTGGTGTACTGTGTGGCGCGGTTCAGCGGATCGGTGACACCGGTCAGGTCGCCGCCGGTATAGGCATAGCGCATGACGCCCTTCAGCGCGTCAGTCACGGTCAGCACGCGGCCCTGGCTGTCGTTTGTCAGCGTGCTACGGTTACCCAGCCGGTCGGTCACGGTCAGCAGGTTGCCGTTCGCGTCGTACGTATAGGTAGTGGCGACGCCGAGCTGCGGGTCACCCGCCTGTGCTTCGGTCAGCAACTGGCTGTAGCTGTCGAAGGTGCGTATGACCAATGTGCCGGACTGGTCGGCCGCGCTTGTGCGGTTGCCGTTCGTGTCGTAGCCATACGTGTACTGGCGGTCGCCCGTCGTCGCGTTTGTCAGGCGACCGTTGGCGTCATGCATAAAGATCTGCACCTGCTGCGTGGTGTCGCCCAGCGGATACGTGTTGCGCACCACCCGTCCATTCGCGTCGAACTCCACGCGGCGGATGCTGCCGCGCCGATCAGTCACGTCGGTCTGCTTGACCTTGCCGTCGGCCACCGTATAGGCGAAGCCGAAGGTGCTGCCGTCAGCGAGCTTCTGGGTGATCACCCGGTCGCTGTCGTCGTAGGTGTTGGTGACCTGGATGCTGCCTTCGGGGTTCGTGACGCTCACGAGGCGTGACTTGCTGTCCCAGCCGTATTTCCACACGCCGCCGCCCGCGTCCATCACCTGGGTGAGGCGGTCCTGGCTGTCGTACGTATAGCTGACCTGGCGGTTCAGCGGATCGGTCACACGCGCGATGAGCGGCGTGCCCCGTGCGCCCACAATCGACGTGAACGTCAGCGCACGGCCATTCGGGCCGTTGATGCCTGTGACCGCGCCAGTCGCGCTGTCGCGGGCGATCGTGACCGTGTTGCCGTTGCGGTCCTGCATGCTGCTGAGCCGGTAGGTCCCGGCAATCATTGTGAAGCGCTGCACCCGGCCGTCGCGCAGGGTGAGAATCTTCGTCGTACCGTTGCGATCGGCGTTGCTGATGGTGGCGCGGTAATAGTCGCCCGGGCTTGTCAGGTCGTCCCAGATCGTACTGGTGCCGGCGCGCATGGCGAATGAAATGCGGATGCCACTCGGCAGATACAACCCGATCCGTTGACGCACGCCATTACTGTCCGCCGCGTCCACCGTGAGGTAGCGGTCGTAGTTAAAGGTCGTCCCGATACCCAGGGCGCCGGCCATCGGCCTGCCCGAGGTGTCATACGCGCTGCTGCGATAAACCCGGGCAAGATCCAGTACGATCGTGTCGGCGACATGCAGGTCATGGGCGACCAGATGGAACTGGCCCGTGTAAAGCCTGACCGGGTCGCCACCCGAGGTGCTGCTTCCGCATCCGGCCGTCGCCTCAGCCGCACAGCCGCCCGCGCCCCCAGGGAGGCCGTCCAGTCCGTCACCATCGAGGATCACGGCTTCGTCAGGCGACTCTGGTTCGACCGTGGTGCCGCCGGAAGAACCGCCACAATAGGCGGCGATCGTAAACGGTTCACCACAGGCAAAGCCGCCGGTTTTGAAGTTCGCGCTTGCCGCCAGCAGACCACAGCTCGGATTAGTCGGGTAGGCGCCGTTCGCGGCGTAGTCGTCGGAACACTCGGCGTGTGCGTGAGGCGTGACGAACCAAGACAGCAGTACGAAGAAAAATAGCACGAACGGGCGCAAAAGGACCCGACGCGCCACGAGGGCATCGATGGAGTGCATAAAGGTCTGAAAGAGACTGGGAAGGGATCGGGCGCCGCGAACCTACAGTACGCTGGCCTGAGTCAAGGCTGGCGACAATGCCGATTTGCCGGTATCCGACGGAGGCGGTGAACCCGTGCCGCTCACCGGCACCGTTGAAGACAACGCACCCTGCCGCCGGATCGCCGTGATATTGCCGGCCGCGTCGTAGTCGTAATACGCCGCATTGCCCGCCACGGTTACCGACACAAGCCGACCCAGTGCGTCGTAGCCGTAAGTGATGTCGTCGGCATGACAGAAAGGAGAAAACAGCGCCGCACCGACAACCAGCGCTGCGACTGCTGCGCCCCGAACGGCTGTCGACGACGCTCCCGAACTGCTCTCAACAAGAAATCTCACCGCATCTCCTCGCAATCATTACGTATTACAAACTCTTTGCGAACAATACGGTACAGACCCCTCAATGAAAAATCAGCCGGTTCAGTTCGATGCGTAGGAATATCCAGCGCCCGAGTCGGAAACACCGCTCATTAACCCACGCCCGAAACCCAAAGCCGCATTGAAACAGGCTTGATCGCAACGAAAAAAACACACAAAAAAACGGAGCGAAGGTCCACAGGACGTTCGCTCCGCTGCGCTAACGACAGGAACCGGCCGAGTCCCTGCCTACCCCGCGTTAAATCACCTCGCTCAAGCGCCCGTGCAAGCGCCCTAACGCCCCGCCACGCGCTTCAGAATCCGCTCGACACCTTCCACATAGGTTGTGGTGCCGAACCGGCTCAGCGCCGTCTGATAGCCGTTCCTGACCAGCCTGTTACGCAGATCGTCGTTCGAACGCAATTCGGCGAGCGTGTCGGCGAGACCGTGCGCGTCGGCGGGCGTGCACAGCACGCCATTCTCGTAATCGTCGATGATCTCCAGCACGCCGCCCGCGCGTGCCGCCACCACCGGCCGCTGCGCCAGCATGCCCTCGACGATCACGCGGCCGAACGGCTCCGGCGTGATCGACGTATGGACGACCGCGTCGACCGCGCACATGCAAGCCGGAATGTCGTGCTGAAAACCGAGGAAATGGACTCGGCCACCGAGGTGGTGCGCGGCCACGAAAGCATGTAATTCGATCTCGTACGCGTCCTCGCCGAACAGCGGCGCGCCGACCAGCACCGCATGCATGTGCGGGTTGAGGACCATCGCCTCGAGCAGCACATGTTGCCCCTTCCAGCGCGCGAGGCGGCTGAACGAGCCGACCAGAAACGCGTCCTGCGGCAGATTCAGGCGCCGGCGCAGCGTCGCTTGCGGAACGGTGCGCAAGGCGTCGAACGGTGCGGAAGAAATGCCGTTGAACACCACGTCGATACGCTTTTCGTCGAAACGCGTGAGTTCCGCGAAGGCACGCGCGGAGGCCGCCGAATTGGCGATCACATGCGTGAGCCCGAAGCGTGCGCACCACTTGATGATCGCCAGTTGCTTGCCGCCGAAATGCTCGGGACTCACGATGTCGCGCAGATGCCAGACCACCGGCCGCCTTGCAAGCTTGCCGGCAATCGCGCCGATCACCATCGCGCGCTGGGTGTTCGCGTAGATCACCTCGGCGCTGCGCGCGCGTTTCGCGGTCGCGCGCACGAGCGACATCAGGCCTTTGAACGCCTGCCCCTTGGGCAACGAGCCGCCCTGCTTGCGGACGTTGCGCAATGCGCCGGCGTCGAGCACGTTGACGCTCACGCCAGCCTGGACGAGCGCCGTGCGGAACGGGCCATCATCGAACAGCACGACTTCGACGCGCGAGCGCAACGCTTTAACGATTTCCAGCAGCGATAACTCGGCGCCGCCGAGCACACCGCTCTGGTCGACGGCAAGAATGCGCGGCGCGTTGGCGCCCGCTTCCGCCTTGTAGGGGACGTACGGCGGCAGCTTCGCCGAGCGCAATGCCGGCACCGAAGCCCGCACATGCGCGAAGAAACGTTCGCGGAAATTCGCGGCGGAGAATTGCTCGGCGTTCGCGCGGCAATCCACCGGCGAAAAGCGCTTCATGTGAGCGTCGAAACGCTCGACCGCGGCGATGATCGACTCGGCGTCCTGCTCATCGAAGAACATGCCGGTGGGCCGCGGCTCCGACAGATCGCGCACGGTTTCGAGCGCCCCGCCCTTGCCATAGGCAATCACCGGCGTGCCGCACGCCTGCGCTTCGACCACGGAGATGCCGAAGTCCTCTTCAGCCGCGAACACGAACGCTTTCGCGCGGCTCATCTTTTCCTTGAGCACCTTGAACGGCTGGTAACCCATGATCTCGACATTCGGCCCCGCCTTCGCGCGGATCTTCTGCATGTCGGGGCCGTCGCCGATCACTACCAGCTTGCGTTCCGGCATCCGCGCGAACGCCTCGACGATCAGGTCGATCTTCTTGTACGGCACCATCCGCGAGGCGGTCAGATAGAAATCGTCCTTGTCGGTGCAGAGCGAAAATGCTTCGACATCCACGGGCGGAAAGATCACCTGCGCTTCGCGCTGATAGACCTTCCTGATGCGCCGCGCGATGAAGTCGGAGTTCGCGACAAAGCCATCCACCGAATTCGATGTGCGGATATCCCAGTTGCGGATGTAGTGCAGAATCAGCCGCGCCATCGCGGACTTCGGCCCGGCGGTCAGCTTCGACTGCTGCAAGTACTGGTGCTGCAGATCCCACGCATAGCGGATCGGCGAATGCACGTAGCTGATATGCACCTGGTCGGGGCCCGTGAGAATCCCTTTCGCCACGGCGTGACTGCTCGAGATCACGACGTCGTAGGCCGACACATCGAGCTGCTCGATCGCGAGCGGCATCAAAGGCAGATACGTGCGGTATTTGGTGCGCGCAAGCGGCAATTTCTGAATGAACGAGGTCGTCACCGGCTTGCCGCGCAGAAAACTGCGGTCGTCGAGAAAATCGACGAGGCTGAACAGGTCGGCGTCCGGAAAGCACGCGACGATCTGCTCGAGTACCTTCTCGGCGCCCGCATAGGTGACGAGCCAGTCGTGCACGATCGCAATGCGCACCGTCTTGTCACTGCGCAGCGCCGTTCGGCGCGGCGGCGCCTGAACGCCGGGAACGCCGGTGAGCTCGTCCAGTGCTGTGCGCGTCGCGGGCTGCAGCACGGCTTCTTCAAGGACTTCGTGGTTCATGCGCTTTTCCTCGGATTCAGTCGCAACAGCAGTGAACGCGCAAGATCGCGCAAGGCGGGTGTCATCGTGATCGACCAGGCGACATTCGCGCCCACCATCAACAGGCCGGCGACGATCGCCACAGCGAGACTCGGCAGGAAGCTGGCAAGCCAGAGGCTGGCCAGCAGAAAAACCAGGTGGGCGAGCATGTCGAGCGCGATCTGGCGCGCGCGAATCGCCGACAGACGCAGCAACACCGCGTAATCGAACAGGGCCCGGCCAGCCACGGCCATCGCCGCGCCGGTCAACCCGAAATGGCTGATGCCGAGCCACAAAGCCCCTGCAAACAGGGGCAATTCGAACAAGCCGACGCGCGCGGCGGTGGCCGGATTGACCTGTGACTGGATCAGAATCCGCGTGACGTTCGCCTGCCCGACAAGCCACACGGCGACGATCATGATCCGCCCGACTGGGGCCGCCACGGTGGCGATTTCATTGCCGACCCACAGATGCAGGAATGGCTCGAGCACCAGCATGGCAACCAGTGCGACCGGCGTGAACACGCCATTGAGAAATTCGAGCGACTGCTGCGTGATGGTGTCCGCATCCGCGCGGCTCACGGCCGAGAGGCGCGGAAACAGCGTGCGGACCATCGCGGTCGGTACGATGTTCAAACGCGTCACGAGGTTCTGCGGCACCGTGTAATACGTGACGAAACGCGCGCCGAGACTCGTGCCGAGCATTACGCGGTCGAGCGACTCGGCGATCATGTTGGTGACGCTTGCAATCAGCATCCAGCCGCCGAAGTTGAAAAGGCCCTTCGCTACGCCGAGCTGCGGCGGCAGAATGCTGCGAATCTCCAGCACTTTGAGCGCGGAACGGCCTAGCAGAATCGCGGCCAGAATCCGTGCGAACACCGCGGCGGCGAGCACGTTCTGCAAGGTCGCCCCCAGCCATAGCGCCGCGCCGAGCGGCAGCAACTGGAACAGGAAGGTGCCGATCGTCTGGTTGGTGTTGTAGACGCCAAAGCGTTCCGCGCCGTTGATCGCACCGGCGAACACCCATGACACATTGGCAATCGGAATCGCCACCGCGAGCCACGGCAGCGCCATATAGACCTCATGCTGCAGTTCGGGTGACACCTTGGTGAAATACGCGGTGTACAGAAACGCGCCGAAATAGATGATCAAACCGCCGGCGATACCGGTCGCGAGATTGAGCCACGTCGCGCTCCAGAACACGCGCGCGCTCTCGCCCTGGTTGCCCGAGGCGCGCGCCTTCGAGATGTGATTCTGTGCGGCCATGCTCATGCCGAGATCGAGAATCCCGAAGTAGCCGATCAGGGTCCACACGAGACTGATCACGCCGTAGCGCTCGACACCGAGCAGCTTGATATACGACGGCACGGTCACGAGCGAGACGAAAGTCGGCAGCACCAGCCCGAAGAAGTTGATCGCTACGTTCTTGAGAATGCCTTTGTCCATCGGATGCCTTGAGTTAATCCAGTTGCCTGCTCAGTTGCCTGCTCAGTTGCCTGCTCAGTTGCCTGTAATGCGGATAAAACTTCACGTCGCCCACGTCATCAAGGCTTCCAGCGATACATCATCACTTTCCCGCGGGCGTCTTCTTCGACGAACACGAGATACTCGCCATTGCCGCGCTTCGCGGCGCTGATGCCGTTGGGCACGTCGACCCAGCCCGACGCGCGGCCCACTTCCGGGCCTGGACGGATCACGCCGAGCTCGCGGCCGCTGTCCTTGTCCCACACATGCACCGCGCCGACCGGTTCGACGCCGAAGATGTATTGCCCTTCGACCGTGAGGCCGATGATCGTGGCGATCGGTTTGCTCTGCGTGGTCCACGGCAGCGTGATCGAATAGCGCTGTACCGGATTGCCGCTCGACCATTTGTCGTAACGCACCAGCACGCGCCCCACCTCTTTCCAGAAGCCTCGGTCGGACGGCGTATCGGGCGTATAGCCGGTCACGTACATCGTGTCGGTGTCGGGCTCATAGATCGCGCGATGCAGTTCGGTGAACGGCGGCGGCACCGGGTATTGCGTCAGGTTCGAATACGAATAGACGGGATTGCCCTTCGCATCCAGACCGCCGAAGCGGAATCGATAGATGCCTTTGTTGTCCCGCGTGCGCCAGATATCGCCCGCGCTATCGACCCACCAGCCCCAGCCGCCCGCGAGCTTCGTGCCGCTCGTGTTGAGCGTGAACTCGCCGGTGTCGAACTTGCCGTCGCCGTTCGCGTCGCGCCAGATCCAGTCGCCGCCGGGCGGCGCGTTCGGCACCTTGGCCACCGCGCGTTCACGTCCGGCGATGAAGCCCGACGGAATCGCTGTTTCGCCGTCGTGCTGCGGGTCGAACCGATAGATCTTCAGGTGATCCGCGTACATGTCCGTCAGGTACAGGAACGTGTGGCCCTTGAGCTTGCGGGCGATCGGCAAGCCGGGATATTGATCGGTGTGAAAGACAGGGTCGTCGGGATACTTGAAACGGTTCGACAGAAAACCCGCGTATTTCCAGTCCTGACCCGCCGGCTTCGAAAGATCGAGATCGAAGCGTTTGTTGCCGGTATAGACGCTATCCGGACGTGACGGATCGATCCATGCACCGTCGACAAACAACAAGCCTTGCACCTGCCAGTTCTGCTTGCCGTCGGGCGCATAGCTTTCGAGCGTGGCGCCGAGACCCGCGCCGATCGGGTCGTAGCGCGGGCCGATGCCATTGGTCGACACATAGACGTTGCCGCGTGCATCCACGCCCACGCCGGTCAAACCGTTGAAGCGCAGCGGGCCCGGTTTGCCGGGCGTGCCGCTGAAAATCCCGCCGCGTTCGCCGAGCGAGCCCGACTCCGCATAACGGCCATTGCTCCTGCTGAAGAACAGCACTTGTTGACGCGGGCCGTTGTCGGCGATCAGCACACGTCCTTGTGCGTCGACGGCGATATCGACCGCAATCGTCCCGGCGGGCAACGCGAACGTTTCGTCGATGCGCTTGCCCGCAGCGGTGTAGTGCTCCACCTGCGGGGCCTTGTCGCTGCGCGTGCCGCTCAACACCCAGAGCGTGCCGTCGGGGGCAAGCGCAATGCGGCCAGGTTCGTGCATGGTCCACGTGGTTTTCTGCTGCATCGATTCCGTGTCATAAACTTCGATGCGATCGCGCGCCGTATTTGCCGCGTAAAGCGTGGTGTCGTTCGCCGCCAAACCGCCGACTTCGGCGCTGGTGCCGGTCGGCACTTCGTTCATCATCAGAAAGCCCGCAGCTAGTTGCGCATGCGGGTCGGCGCTTTTTGCGGCCGGCTGGAACGGCGCGGCGCGCTTCGGATCGGCGATCTGCCGGCGCGAAATGCCGAACCATTGTTTGCCCTTCTCCGGCCATACGCCCGGCTCGACCAGATGTCCCTTCTCGTTGCCGACCGCGATCGCCACGAACGCGTACTTACGATTCACCGCAATCGCGCTGCCGCCGCCGTTGCCCCAACCATGCGTGCCGCCCGCGAAGCCGAGCATCTTGCCGTTCTGGTAGACGCTCGCTTCGGCGCCGCTTTCATCCCACGGCGCGTTCGTATAGACCTTGCCGTCGGGCGCCACCGCAATCGCGGTGATGTTGATCTGTGTCCACGTGCCGTCGCCGAAACCGAAGGTATTGCCGATCCAGGAGTTTTTCGCGTTCAACACAGTTTCCGCGGACGCCGTGAAGCTGACCAATGCCGCCGTCATTCCGGCCGCACAGGCGAGCACAGCAATCCTGCTTTTGAACGTGAAACGGACCAAAGTCATTCCTCCAATCAGACATGCACCACCCATGCGCCGCCCCGGCACCCAATCTCCACGCTGACATTACGCGGAAAAAATGCCGCGACGAAAATCGAAAATAATTCAAAAATATTCGGCACTTTAAGCGCTGTGAAAGAAAATGATTTAAAAATAGATTAAATAAAAATGAATATGGACACGCGCGGCTTACCTGGCCGTTACGCCCATCCTTACCGATGGGGCAAGCAACGGTCCGCACTTCTTACGCATTGCGACACTTTCAGGACGCAAGCATAAAAATCTATTCCAAATGAGTAACGAAACACCCTGTTGCAATCTGATTCATTTATCCAATTCATTAGCGTTTTTTCATCAATTTCTTTTCCCTAGAATCGAATGCACTTCCGTTGCGACGCGAAGCGGGCCCGTGCGTGTTCACCAGGACACTCGCGCGCTCCTTCACCTGGCTCATCCGCTTCACACCATGGACGGTTCATGACTGCTAGCGCACTGCCCTTAGCGCCTTCTCACACTCGCCGCATCGTGCAGCTCGACGGCTTGCGCGCCATCGCCGTGCTTGCCGTATTCGCGCAACACGCACTGAAAGCGCCGCTGTGGATGGGCGTCGATCTGTTTTTTGTTTTGAGCGGTTTTCTGATTACCGGCATCCTGCTCGAACGCAAGGCGCGCCAGCAGTCGTATTTCGGCTATTTCTATGCCCGCCGCGCACGGCGCATCCTGCCGCCCTATCTGCTGCTGATGGTGGTGTCGTCGATTCTGTTCGGCTTCGGCTGGGCGCAGCACTGGCAGTGGTACGCGCTGTTCGCGACCAATATCGGCGATGCGCTCAATCAGAGCGGTCACGACAGCCTGAATGTGCTGTGGTCGCTGGCCGTCGAAGAGCAGTTCTATATTTTCTGGCCGTTCGTGATCCTGTTGCTGCCCGAGCGCGCGCTCGGCTACGTGGCGGCCGCCTTGATCATTCTGGTGCCGGTGCTGCGCGCGGTTGCCACGCCGTGGTTCGACTCGTTCTGGCCGATCTATTACCTGACGCCGTTCCGCATGGACCTGCTGGCGGCCGGCGCGCTACTCGCGGTCGCCGTGCGGCGCGATCGGGATGCCCTCGAGCCATTCAAGGGCCTCGCCGTGCTCGGCTTTTTTGCCGCGCTGGCGGTGCTTGCGTGGCTGCATCTGCATTACCCGCGATTCCGCGCGGCGAATACGCCGCTGTCGAATGCCGGGCTCTACAGCGTTTCGTTGGTGCTTTGTACTTCCGTCGTGGTCATCGCCCTGCAAAGCAAGGGCATCGTCAAACGGCTGCTGTGCAACCGCGTGCTGGTCTATATCGGCACCATCAGCTACACGATTTATCTGATCCACCTGAGCGTGCTGTACATGCTGTGGCCGCTGCATCTGAACCGCTATCTGAGCGCGGCGCTGGCGCTCGCGATCACCGTCGCCTACGCCAGCATCACGTGGTTCGCGTTCGAAAAGCGTTTGATTTTCGGCTCGGCAGGCAAAGCCCAGGCGAGCGCCGGCAAGGTGTCAGGAAGCGCGTCGCAAGCGCCGCAAAGCCGCGCATGAGGCGCCGCGCGTGGCTCGCCGCGAGCGTGTCGGCCGCTGCGGCGATGCTGGCTTCATTGGCATTCGACGCGCATGCCGCCAGCCCGGCCGCGAGGCAGGTGCTGGTGGACGCGTACGGCGATTCGACCACGCTCGGTATCACCTGCAGCAACGGCCACTGCGGAGCGCAGGCGCAAAACGCCGTGGCGTATCTGCAGGACGAATTGCAGGCGAGGTACGGTGAGCGCGTGCGGGTCACGAACTACGGCGTGGGCGGCACGATGGCCAGCCAGTTGCGCGACGGCACCGGCAACCGGCGCGCCGCTCCGACTGCCGGCCTACCGTGGCAGGAACGGCTCGCCGCTTCATCCGCGCAGATCGTGTTGATCAACTACGGCATCAACGAAGTGATGCAGAACCAGACGCCCGAGCAGTTTTACGCGGCCGAAACGACGCTCGTGAAGACTGCCCGCGCGCTCGGCAAGGAGCCGGTTCTGCAGACCTCGAATCCAATGCTGGATAGCCGGCTCAATGCGCGGCTCGCCGCGATGGTCGCGATGACACGCCGTGTGGCCGCCGAACAGCAGGTGCCGCTCGTCGATCAGTTTGCGTATGTCAGCAATCTGCCGGACTGGAAGACGTTGATGTCCGACGGCGCACATCCGAAGCCAGGCTTGTACCGGCTCAAGGCGGAACAGGATTTTCAGGTCGTCGAGCCGCTGGTGCGGCGACTGCTGGACGGCCCGCTTTGAAGCGCTTTTTTCAAGTGCACTTCTCTTTCTCTTTTACCAATATCGAAGGCAAGCCATGAGCCAACCACGCAAAGCGATCATCACCGGCGTCTCCGGACAGGACGGCGCCTATCTGACCAAACTGCTGCTCGACAAGGGCTACCACGTGACCGGCACGTACCGGCGCACGAGTTCGGTCAACTTCTGGCGCATTCGCGAACTGGGCGTGCTCGACCATCCGAATCTGCGTCTGGTCGAACACGATCTGACCGATCTGGGCTCCACGCTGCGCCTGCTCGAAGGCGCGCAGGCCGATGAGCTGTACAACCTCGCCGCGCAAAGCTTCGTGGGCGTCTCGTTCGACCAGCCGGTGACGACCGCCGAAGTAACCGGCATCGGCGCGCTGAATCTGCTCGAAGGCATTCGCATTCTGAATCCGAAGACCCGCTATTACCAGGCGTCGACCTCGGAAATGTTCGGTCTCGTGCAGGCGGTGCCGCAACGCGAGGACACGCCGTTCTATCCGCGCAGCCCGTATGGCGTGGCCAAGCTGTTCGCGCACTGGTCGACCATCAACTATCGCGAGTCGTACAACCTGTTTGCCAGCAGCGGGATTCTGTTCAATCACGAATCGCCGCTACGCGGCCGCGAATTCGTAACCCGCAAGATCACCGACACGGTCGCGAAGATCAAGCTCGGCAAACAGGACGTGCTGGAACTCGGCAACCTGAGCGCCAAGCGTGACTGGGGCTTCGCGCTCGAATACGTGGAAGGCATGTGGCGCATGCTGCAAGCCGACGAACCCGACACCTTCGTGCTCGCCACCGGCCGCACCGAGACGGTCCGCGACTTCGTGCGCATGGCGTTCGCCGCCGCGGGCTATCAGCTCGAATGGTCGGGCAAGGAGGAGCGTGAGACCGGTATCGATGTCGCCACCGGCAAGACTCTGGTGCGCGTGAATCCGAAGTTCTACCGCCCGGCGGAAGTGGACCTGCTGATCGGCTGCGCGGATAAGGCGCATGAGAAGCTTGGCTGGAAGCCGGAGACGACGCTCGAACAACTGTGCCACATGATGGTTCATGCGGACCTGACGAGGAATGAGAGCCACGAGACGTTCTGAGCTGCTGTGAAGACGGGCGGCCGTGCGGTCGTCCGATGCAAAAAAGGCCTGATCGTCATGATTCAGGCCTTTTTTGCTACTACCTCATGAAACTTCAATGCACCCCAATTGCCTCGCTATACACCGACGCCACCCGCTTCGCGATCACCGAGTTGTCGAAGTGTTCACGCGCATAGCGGCGGCAAGCCTCGGCATCCGGTAATTTTAGCGAGCCGTTCAACGCGCCGGCCAGACCATCCGCAATCGCCTTCGCGCCCGTCTCCGGCAGCACAAGATTCGGCGACAAGCCCGCTACCGCTTCCGGCAAGCCGCCCACCGGCGTCACCAGCACCGGCGTGCCGGAAGCCAGCGATTCCACGGTAATCAGCCCGAAGCCCTCCAGCGCCACCGTCGGCACGACGCTAATATTCGCCGCACGGTACAAGGCCGCCAGATGCTGATCGGGCACGAAGCCCAGCAGTTTCACGTTGTGTTCGAGGCCGGCCTCGGTGATGCGCGCCTGCAGTTCGCCCTCGAGCCGCCCCTTGCCCGCGATCAGCAGCAGCACATCGGGCTCGGTTCGCTTGAGCAGGTTCACCGCATCGATCAGATCCTCGAGACCCATGCGGCGCACCAGACGCCGCACCGCCAGCACGATCGGCCGGTCTTGCGGCAATTGCAGCTTCAGGCGTGCCTCGGCCGGTGTGATCGGCAGATTGAACTGCTCGACATCCACGCAGCCCGGCACGACGCGCACGCGCTCCGGTGAAATGCGATAACGCGACGTCAGAATCTTGCCGAAGGCCTCCGACAATACGATCAGCCGCGACGAGCGCGCATACACCGATTGCTCCAGATAACGCTTGGCGCGCTGGCCGAGCGAATCGGCGCCTTCCACATGGCTCTCGTCGGCCCACGGTCCCTGAAAATGCGAAACCTGCGGAATGCCGCGCGTCACGTCGAGTCCCGGAAACGTGTACAGCGCGAAGTGCGACGAAATCACATCGGGACGCGAGGTGCGGATCTCCTGGCGCAGCGCGCGGCGTGCCGCCATCAGGCGCAGCGGCAGCGATTGCGCGGCCGAGCCGAAGCCGTTGATCGCGCCGTTGGTGTCCGCGGCGACTTTCGGCGAGCCGGCCACCACGCCGCGCACCGCGACGCCCGCGCCCGGCAATGCGCCGACCAGCGAGTAATACATGCGGTCGAGGCCGCCCGCGCGCTCAGGAAACCAATGCATCCCGATCTGCAGCGATTTGATTGAGCTCGTCGTCATGGTTGTTACCCCTGTCCGTTCTAAAAGTTGTGATGGATTGCTGTCGGTTTCGGCTAGCCGGTTCGTCAACGGCTCCGCGCGTTGGCTCGCGTTCGGGTCCCGTCGGCGCCCGGTATCAAGGTGCGGATTCATTCCGCGCCCTTCTGCCCGGCCAGCGTGTTCAGCGTCAACGCATCGGACTTGGCGACCGCCGAGGCTTCCGCCTCATTGCGTTGGCGGTCTTTCTGCTGCCCCGCCAGTTGCCGGTACAGCGCGATGTATTGCGCGGCCATGCGCGCCCAGCCGAAGCCGGTCGCAAGTTCATTGGCGGCGACGCCCATCGCGCGGCGCGCGTCGTCGTTGTCAGCGAGGCGCGCGACGGCGCCGGCCAATGCCTTGGGATCGTCCGGATCGTCGAGCACGATGCCGCATTCCGGCGTGATGATCTCCGCGCCGCCCGCGGTGCGCGCGGTGACGACCGGCAAACCCGCGGCCATCGCTTCGAGCAGCGAGAGGCTCATCGCTTCGTAACGCGACGGGAACACGAACGCGTCGACGGAATGCATCAGCACCGGCATGTCCTTCACCAGGCCGAGAAAATGCACGCGATGCGCAATGCCGAGCGTTTTTGCTTGTTCCGGATAGGGGCTGCCCGGCAGGAATCCGGCCACTGCGATCTGCACGTGGTCGGGCAAATGTTTGAGCGCTTGCAACACCGTGCCGAGGTTCTTGCGCGGCGTGCGCAGGTCGCCGACGAACAGCAGCAGGAATGCGTCCGCAGGCAAACCGAATTTCGCGCGCTCGCCGGTTGCAGCCGCGAAGCCTTGCGTATCGACGCCGTTGTAAATCACGTCGACGCGGTTATGAGGCGTCAAGCCGATCGCGCGAATCTCATCGGCGACCTTTTGCGACACCGCCGTGATCACCTTCGAGCGCCGGTAAGCCCAGCCTTCGAGCCACGCGTTGCAGCGCGTATACACCGACTGATACGCGGACCACACGCCCTTGGTGAGTCCGAACGGATAGTACTTGCTGCCGAACCAGCCGCTATGCACGAAATGCGAGGTGTTGACGTCGGCGGGCATCCACGTGATGAAGCCGTTCACGTGCAGCACGTCGTATTCGCGGCGATGGGCGCGCAGCCACATCGCGCTCCGGAACGCGAAGACCTGCTGGCGCAGCAGATTCGTGGGCCACCATTTGCCGATTTTCATCGGCACCCAGCGGAGATTCGGATGGGCGAGCAAATCGGGCGCGACGTGCGACGCGACCAGCGTGACCGCGATATTTTCAGCGAGGGCGGCGCGCGCAATCTCGTGGTTGACGCGCCCCTGGCCGTCGTTATGGCGCACGACGTGCGTGACAATGGCGACTCTCAATCAGTGCCTCCGTGGAGAAATAGCGTGCGTCCGCGGTTCATCTTTTCGTAGTGCACCGCGGAAAGGATCGAAAAAACACTCATGAAAAGCAGCAGGCCGCCGGTGCCGACCAGCGAATTGGTGAACACCAGCATCGCGAATGTGGCCAGACTGAGACTCAGGCAGGCGGACACGAATTTGTCGTTGCGCAGCTTGAACGAGGCGAGCACCGAGCGCACCACCAGCCACACGATGCCGGACATGTACAGCAACGTGCCAGGCCAGCCGAGCACGAACGGGATGTTCATCACGCCGCTGTCGAAGTTGCCGTATTGGCCGAGCTGGCCGCCGTCGTTCGAGAGCTTGGTGGAGGTGCCGGTTGCGCCCATGCCTTCGCCGGAGACATCGGTAAAGGCCGTCTTCGCGAAGGTTGCGTAGAACTCGTTACGCGCGGCGTAGCTCTGGTCGTCGTTGAGGTTGACGATGGTGGTGAGGCGCGCCTGCATGCGCTCGGCCACCGGGCCGACCGCGAGCAGCGGCACGCACAGGCCGGCCAGCAAAATCGCACTCGCGACGATCCGCACCCGCACCTTGTTGTTCGACTTGACGAGCTGGATCAACAGCGCGATGACCCAGCCGCCCCACGTCGAACGCACGAGACTCAGCGCGAACGAGAAGAAGCCGAGCGCCGCCGCGATCCAGCGAACACGGTGCGTCGCCGCCATCACGTAGACCATCGCGCCCATCATCGCGAATGCGAACGGGCCCGACGAGTTCATCGTGCTGAATACGCGCACGCCCATCGGCACGGGGTCGCCCTGCGAATTCATCTGCGAGCCGAGCATCCACAGCGCGTCCCACTGCGGCATGATGAAGAACTGGATCAGGCCATAGCCGCCCATCACCAGCATGCCCCAGATGAAGGTATTGACGATGGTGTCGCGATACTTCGGATACTGGCGCGTGTGCGCCATGATGTGAAAGCCGATCAGGATCGGATAGAGCCAGTTCGCGAGGTCATAGGTCGCGGCGAGCGGCCCGCTCGACATCACGCCGATCAGGAACGCGTAGGCAAGCCCCAGCAGAATCAGCAGCACCGGCAGGCCGCGCCGTTGCGAAAGCAGCTTGTAGTAACGGAGCAAAGAGAACGCGCTGATCATCGTCACCGCGAGCGGCGCGACCTGGATCAGGCTGGTCGGCGTGAACGAGCCTTTGGACCAGTCGGCGAGACGCCGCACTTCCGGGCTCAGGAACCACAGCCACCACATGAAGCCGATGTAGCGCGCCGGGCTTTTGAAGTAAAGCCACAGGCCCGTCAGGATCGCGAGCACCGGGAATCCGAGCGTGAGCACCGTGCCCTGATGCGCGATGATCAGCATCGCCGTGATCAGCCACAGCAGCGCCTCGGGCAGCCATTCCTTGCGGGAACCGGACAGCACCCGCTCCGCGTTGTCGCCGCCGGCTCGCGTGATGGTCGACATCGGTTAGAGACCTCCGCGTGATTGGCTCGCCGGGCGTTGGCGCGGACCTTGCCCTTGCCCTTGCCCCTGGCTCCCCGCGCGAACCCGCACCGGCTGATTCACGGTGGCGCCCGTCGGCGCGGCACGCGGCGCAGTTACGTCGGCGTCGGAGGCGTCCGGGGCCATGCGGCCACGCGACGCGGCGCGCGCGCGCAGCATCTCCTGCGTGATCCTCACATGCTGCATCGCATAGTTCTGCGTGGTCAGATCGCGCGACAGCAAACCAGCGGCCGCCGCCTGCACCTGGCGCAACGCGTCCAGCGGCGAGGCCGCGAGCTGGTCCACCGTCTCGCGCAACGCCTGCGGGTTGAACGGCGGGATATAAGCCGCCTCGCCGGCCGGAAAATAATCCTGCAGCGCGCCGACGTTCGTGACCACCATCGGCTTGCCGACCGCCGCCGCTTCCAGCATCACCGTAATGCCCGAGGCGTGCGAATTCGGCCGTAACGGCACCACGATCACGTCGGCCCAGTCGTACAGTTCGTGCTGCTTTTTGATGCCCGAGAACAATGCGATTTCGACGTTCGGCGCGCGCAGCGAGGCGGGAATCCGCCGGCGTGTCGCGAGCTTCACCGTATAGCGCGCGTCGTTGCCGAACGCCTTGATGAGCGTCTCCCAATCGCGGTCGCGATCGTTGCCGATCGCGGCGATGCGGATCGGCGTGTGCGGTGTCCATTCGGTCGGCATCTTCACAGGGAAATCCTGCGTATTCAGGCCGTATAGCAGAGGTTGCGCGTCCCGATTGAAGTAGCGCTGGCACAACTGCGCGTTTTCGCTGGCGAGCGTTGTCAGCTGATCGGCGCGGCTCATCAGCTTGCGATACAGCCAGCTGCGCAGAATCCCGTAGGAAGGCCACTTATCGAGCAGCCACACACTTTGCGCGAGCAGTAGAGGCGCTGCCTCGGCACCCGCCTTGCGGCCGCTCAGCAACAGCATCAGCGCGGCGGACAGCCATTCCTGCTCGGTATGCGTCCAGATCACGTCCGAGCGCAGCATCTCGGCGCGGTTGCGCCATGTATGGATGAAGTCGAACCCAAGCGCCGCCTTCAACGCGCGGCGCAGCAGCTTCACCGGCTTGCTCTCGCGCGCATCCTGCGAATAGGTCAGCGCGAACGCGTCGGATTGCGCGTGGTGATAGCCATACAGACAGCCGATGTTGTCGCCCGGCCGGTAAAAGCGCGGGTCGGCGCCGTAGAACAGATGAACGTGAACTTTCGTACTCATGCAGACACTCCGCTCTGCCGGTGGAAAGAAGCATCGGCATGCGCGGACAAGCGCTTATGCCGATGCACGAACGTGCAGGACGATTGGGTTACGCGGGACACGTCGAAGCCGCAGTGTGGCGCACGGTTCATGGGCGTTATGCGGCCCGTGCGGCTCAAAGGGATCAAGCGGCTCAAGCGGCGGCTCATGCGGTCCGCGACAGCGCGCGACGCGCTTCATGCGCGCCGGTGCGCACCGCGCGCCAGCGCGACAGCCGCAGGCCCGCCTGTTTCGACGCCAGCGCGAGCGCGGCGTGCGTGAGCCCCGGATAGACGCGCGTGCCGACCAGCGTCCACCACCACCACGCGGTTTCACGCCGCAGCGGCGGCAACTGGTCGCGCAGGATCAGATGGAAATTGAAAGCGGCATTGCGCAACGCCGCCATGGTTTGCGCGTCGCGCCGATCGTCGTCGAAACGCTCGGCGGGAAAATGATCGACGGCGACGCGCGGGTCGTACATCAGCTTCCAGCCGGCATTCTTCACGGCGAGGCTGAAGGCCATGTCGTTGTGGACCTGGGCGCCCGCACCGCGCAGGCGTTGATCGAAACGGATCGTGCGAACCGCCTCGCGCCGGTAGCTCATGTTCGCGCCTTTCAGAATGTCGACTTCGCGCGCCCCGCCCACCCCCAGGTGATGATTGCCGATGATCTTGCCGTGCGCCGTGACTTTGCCGACCAGCGGCCGTTCACCGTCCAGCACGCGGCCTTTTTCATGCACCCAGTCGCGCCCGCCCAGCGCGCCGAGGTGCGCATCGCTTTCGAATCCAGCGGCAATCCGCTCGACCCAGTCGACGTGCGGCGCGGCGTCGTCGTCGGTGATCGCGATCACGTCGCCGTTCGCCGCGTCCAGCCCGCGATTCAGGGCCGCGACCTGGCCTGGCACGTCCACCAGCGCGACCGACAGCGGCAAGCTGCCCGGCACCAGCGGATCGCGCAGGCAGGCGTGGGTCGCTTCGTCGTCGGCGCGCGCGACCACCACCACTTCGTCCGGCGCGCGCGACTGCCGTTGCAGCGCCGCGAGGCAGCGCGCGAGATCAGCCGGGCGGCGGTAAGTCGGAACCAGTACCGTCACTTTCATCGTGATGTCCTTCGTTATCGTGTTTGCGCTGGAGTCAGAACCATCGGAACAAGCGGCCGGGCCGCGCGGCTCAGGTGCTCAGGTATTCCTGGGTCGCTGCATAGCTGCGGTCGTAACCGCCGCGCGAGCGCGCCGGCATCCCGTTGAAAATGCCGCCCTGCACGTGCACGCCGGCTGCACGCAGGCGCTTCAACGCATCGGCGATCTCGCCTTCGTTGTGCACGCCCGAGCGCATCACGAAGAAGGTGGAACCGGCATAGGCGCCGATGATCGATGCATCGGTCACGGCCAATACCGGCGGCGTGTCGATCAGGATCACGTCGTAGCGCTTGGCGAGGCCGTCGAGGTATTGCGGCAGACGCGGCGACATCAGCAGCTCCGACGGATTCGGCGGACGACGACCACACGAGATAAAGCTCAGGCTTTCCACATTGGTGGCGCGGATCGCTTCTTCGAGCGAGATCTGCCCGCTCAGCAATTCCGACAAACCGTTTTCCTGCACGCCGCCCACATAGCGTTCGAGCACGCCTCGGCGCATATCGCCGTCGATCATCAGCACGCGTTTGCCCGAGTTCGCGAGCAGCACCGCCAGATTGACCGTCAGGAAGCTCTTGCCGACGCCCGCCATCGGCCCGGTCAGCATGACGATGCGATTCTTCGCGTCCAGCATCGTGAACTGCATCGAGGTACGCAGGCTGCGCAGGCTTTCGATCGTGACGTCCTTCGGCCGCGCATTCGCGAGCACCGAACGCAGGCGTTCGCCGCCGCGCTCGAAGCCGCTTTCGAGCAAAGCCTGTTCGGCGCTCTGCGGCACGAGACCGTACACCGGCAGATGGAACGCGCGCTCGATATGGTCGGGGTCGTCGATCCCCTTGAACATATTGCGGCGCAGGAACACGAAACCGGTGCCGCAGATCAGGCCCAGAATCACCGCCGCCGACAGGATCAGCATCTTCTTCGGCTTGACCGGCGCGCCCGGGCGCATCGCCTCGTCGACGATATGCACGTTGCCGCCGGTACCCGCCTTCTGCACCGACAACTCCTGCACGCGGTTGAGCAGCAGCACGTAAATATCTTCCGCCACCTTGGCGTCGCGTTGCAGCTGCACGGCCTTGACTTCGGTGGCCGGCAGATCGCGGAAGCGGTCGGCGTATTTTGCGCGTTGCGCCTCCAGTTCGGCCATCTGCTGGCGCGCGGCCACGAGCATCGGATGGTCGTCGCCGTAACGCTCGGTCAGTTGCGCCATCTGCAGACGCAAACCGGCGATCTGCTGCTCGTACTGCACGCTGCCTTCGAGGTAGACCTTGGCCTCATCGCTCGCATTGATCGAGCCGGACTGCCGCTGATACGCGGTCAACGCGGCTTCGGCCCGTTCGAGATCGGCCTTCAGGCGCGGCTCTTCGCTCTTCAGGAAGTCGAGCATCTTGCTCGCGTCGATCTGCTTGTTCGACACGTGCTGACGCACATACGACTGCGCGAGCGCGTTGGCCACTTCGGCTGCGTGTTCAGGGCTCTTGTCCTCCAGCGAGATCTGGATCACGCCGGTCTGCTTGCCCTGCTCCTGCACGGTGATCGCCGACTGGAACGCGGTGATCGCGTCGAGGTCGTTAAAGCGCGTCACGGTGAACTCTTCACCCGGACGGGCCACCAGCTTGCTGACGAGGATCGTCACGCCGCCGCCCTGTTCCTGCTGACCGACCTGGCCGCGCAACAGCAGCGCGCCGTTCTTTGCGTAGAGTTCGTAGTGCTGCTCGTCGAACACCTTCATCGTCAGCTTCTCGCCTTCGAGCGCGGGCACCACGTCGAGCGAATCGACCTCGGCATCTTCACCGCCCCACGCGTACGACGACAGACCGAGCCACGGCGCCGCCGGCTGGCCCGGTGTCGCCATGCGCGCGGCGATGCTGCCGACGAGCGGCAGCGTCTTCGGCGCGACGCTGAAGTTCAGCTTCAGCTGCTGGACCACCGGGCCGACCACGCCACGGCTCTTGATGATTTCGATTTCGGCGTCGGTCGGCAGCGACGTCGAGCCGCTGGTGATCGCCGCGCCCGTCTGCGTCTGCGTGAGCGCCTGGGAGGTGTTGTCGGACTGCTCGACCCGCACGTGCGCATCGGCCGAATAGATCGGCTTGGCGAGGAAACAGTACGCGGCGGCCAGCCCGACGATCGCCGCGGCGATGGCGATCAGCCACCAGATATCGTCGAGGATCACCTGGATCAGTTGCCCGAGGACGACGTCCTCTTCTTCGGTCTTGATCGGACCAGCCATGTGTGGAGAGATTTGATTGCTCACAATTCGATCCCGTTTCGGTTACTTCGGCGTGGGCTTCGGCATCTGCGTTGACGTGTGCCTTCGCGTATGCCTTTGTGCGTTTGCATTTTTGCTTTTGCGTTTTCCCGGCTCCCGCGCCCTCTGAAAGCGGCGCGGGACCTGTCGACGGCTCAGACGCCTAGCGCGTCAGCTGCTTCAGGTAGAACAGCGTCTGCACGCTCGGCAACACTTGCTGCAACACACGGTTGAAGGTGGTCGAAGCCGCGGTGCCCACATACACGACGTCCATCGGTTGCAACTGGAACTGGGACGACAGCATGATCGCGTCGGGCTGCGTCATGTCGAGGCGGTACACGTCCGGCGTGGTCGGATGCTCGCGCATGCCGCGCATCACGAAGATCTGGCGCGGATTGGCGTCCGTATCGAGAATGCCGCCTCCCAGGGTGAGCGCGTCGGCGATCGTCAGGCGGCCCCTGATCATCGGCACCTGGATCGGCGTCTTCACCTCGCCCATCACGAAGATGCGGCTGTCGCTGTGGTCCGGCACGTTGATCACGTCGCCGTTTTGCAGCATGACGTTCTGCGTGGTATCGCCCTGGTCGAGCATGCGGTTGGCGTCGAGCACATACAGCTTGTTGTTGCGCGTGAGGCGCACACGCTGGATGTCGGCGTCGCTATTGGTGCCGCCCGAACGCGTGATCGCGTCGACCAGCGTGAGCGGCACGTCGCTGATGGCGAGCGGGCCCGGCGTCTTCACGTCGCCGGTCACCTGCACTTTCTGGCCGCGATACGACAGCACGCGCACGTCGACCTGCGGATTGCGGATGTAGCGCACGAGGCCGGTGCTCAACTGATCGCGCAACTCGCCGATGGTCTTGCCCGCGGCCTTGATGCGGCCGACGAACGGGAAAAAGATCGTGCCGTCGGCGGCGATGGTCTGGCCGTAAGGATCGGCCTGGCCCGGCAGCGCGGCGGTATACGGCTGCTGCAAGGCGCCGCCGATCGACTGCGTGGTGTTGCCGCCGGCCGACAGCGTACTGCCCTGCGGCGTGGTCAATTCAGGGTGGTCCCACACGGTGATGCCGAGAATGTCCTGCGGCGAGAGCCGGTACACGTACTGCGACGGATCGCTGTAACGCGAGGTCGGCAGCGCCTGCTGCGCGGCGTTGGCTTGCGCCTGTGCCTGGGCCGCGACGAGCGGACCGTCGATCAGATGGACCGGATAGGTTTCGTTGGCTTGTTGACTCTGATGCTGGCCGTCGTCTTTCAGACGGGACGTGTCGAGGTAATTGCCAGGTGCGGTAGCGCAGGCCGACAGAAAGGACGTCAGCAAAAGCGTGGCGGCGAGTTTCGACCTGAAACCCGTCGCTTTGAAACCCATCGAATCGACGTTCGCAAGCGTGTGTGCAGTGAGTTTTTTCATCAGCATATTTTTTTCAGCCATCCCATGACCAGGTGTTCGATGAGCACGAGACTCTCCCTATAGTCGGCTTCCTCGCCGCCGTGCGGATCGGCGACGTCGGAATCGTCTTCCCACTTGCCGAGCGGATAGACCTTGCCGCGCGAGGCCGGATCGAGCGCTTCGACCGTGCTCACCTGCGCGCGCTCGCTGACGAGCACGAGGTCGGCGCAGCGCACGAGCTGGCGGTCGAGGCGCCGCGAGTAATGGATGCCGGAGGCGACGCCCTGCTCGGCGAGCAGGCGACGCATCACCGGGTCCATGGCGTGGCCGTTCACGGCACGGATGCCCGCCGAATGAAACGCGATCGGCGCTGAGGACGACCGCGACGACGCGCGCTGCCGGGCCTTGAACAGCATTTCGGCGGCGGGCGAACGGCACACGTTGGCGTGGCAGACGATCAGAACGTTGGCGAACATAGCGGGCTCCTTGATGAGGCGCGGCGACTTACTGGCCGGCCTCGACCGAATCGACCGAAGCGATCGTATGGACCACGCCGGCGGCGGCCGTAATGGCCACCCCGTTCGCGCCGACTTTCGCCGGCGCGGTGCGCAGCGCGTGCTGACGGCCGATCGCGTGATACTCGATACCGAGTTCGAGCAGCACGTCCGGCTCGTACAGATTGCGGCCGTCGAAAATCAGCGGCGTCTTGAGGCTCTGTTTGAGTGAACCGAAATCCGGGCTCTTGAAGACTTTCCATTCGGTGAGAATCACGAGGGCATCGGCGCCCACGGCCGCGTCCATCTCCTCGTTCACGAACGACAAACGCGCGTGCTGTTGCGGCACGTCTTTCAGATCGAGTGCGAAGACGCGCTTCGATTCGTCGATCGCCACCGGGTCGTAGGCCTTCACGCGCGCGCCGCGGCGCAGCAGTTCGGCGATCAGCGGACGGCTCGGCGCTTCGCGCATGTCGTCCGTGTTCGGCTTGAAGGCCAGGCCCCACACGCCGAAGGTGCGATCCGACAGGTCTTCGCCCAGACGCGCGACGATCTTGTGCGCAAGGATCTTCTTCTGCGTGTCGTTGACGGCTTCCACCGCCTCGAGAATGCGCAGATTGGCCTTGTGATCGGCGGCCGTGCGAATCAGCGCCTGGACGTCTTTCGGGAAGCACGAACCGCCGTAGCCGCAACCCGCATACAGGAAGTCGTAGCCGATCCGCGGATCGGAGCCGATGCCGCGGCGCACTGCTTCGATATCCGCGCCGACGCGGTCGGCCAGATTCGCCAGCTCGTTCATGTACGAGATCCGCGTGGCGAGCATGGCATTGGCCGCGTACTTGGTGAATTCGGCCGAACGCACATCCATGTAGAGCGTACGTTCGCGATTGCGGTTGAACGGCGCATACAGGCGCTTCATCAGTTCGCGCGCTTTTTCGCCGGGCGCGTCTTCATCGCAGCCGAGCACGATGCGGTCCGGCCGCGTGAAGTCTTCGACGGCCGCGCCCTCTTTCAGGAACTCCGGATTCGACACCACGGAGAACATATGGCTGGCTTTGCGCGCGGCCAGCTCCTCGGCGATCACGTCGCGCACGCGCGCAGCGGTGCCGACCGGCACCGTCGATTTGTCGACGATCACCTTGAAGCCCGTCATATGGCGGCCGATGTTGCGCGCGGCGGCCAGCACGTATTGCAGGTCGGCGGAACCGTCTTCGTCGGACGGCGTGCCCACCGCGATGAACTGGATGTCGCCGTGCGCGACCGCGGCTTCGATGTTGGTCGAGAACGTCAGGCGGCCGGCCTTGCGATTGCGCGCGATGATTTCCTGCAGACCCGGTTCATGGATCGGCACGCCGCCGTTGTTGAGCACGTCGATCTTGCGTTGATCGACGTCGAGACAGAACACGTCATGGCCGATGTCGGCCAGACATGCGCCCGTCACAAGGCCTACGTAGCCACTACCGATGATCGTCAGGTTCATCTATTACACCTCGGAAAATGGAGTTGATTCACTAAATAAGGTCACGCGCTGCGTTGCATTGCATTGCGTGGCTGGCGCGAGCGACAGGTCGAGGGCCCTCGCAGGAAAACGCCGGGCCGCCCCAAGTTTTCCTGCGCCCCCCTCGAGGGGGCCTGGCACGAAGCGACAGGTTGGGGGGCCCCTCAATACGCATTGCTGCCCACGAAGCCCTTCCACAACGTCAGCACGACGATCTTGATGTCGAGCCAGAAGGTCCAGTGCTGCATGTAGTACAGATCGAGCTTGACGCGGCCCATCATCTTTTCGATGCGATCGGTTTCGCCGCGATAGCCGTTGATCTGCGCCCACCCGGTGATGCCTGGTTTGATCCGGTAACGGTGCATGTAGCCCTTCACCAGATCCTTGTAGATGTCGTCGTGTTCGAGCGCGTGGGGACGTGGGCCGACCACCGACATCTCGCCGCGCAGCACGTTGATGAATTGCGGCAATTCATCGAGGCTGGTGCGCCGCAGGAACGCGCCGACCGCCGTGATGCGCGGATCGCGCCGCGTGGCCTGGGTGATCTTGCCGGCCTCTTCCTTGTGCATCTTCATCGAACGAAACTTGTAGATCTCGAACTGGTTGCCGTCGATGCCCTTCCTCTTCTGGCGGAAGAACACCGGCCCTGGCGAGCTCACCTTCACCATCACCGCGATCACCAGCATCACTGGCGACAGCGCGGTCAACGCCGCCAGCGCGAACAGACGGTCGAAGACACGCTTGGGCAGCACGCGCAGATCGGTGATCGGCGAGGCGGCCAGGTTGATCGCCGGGACGCCGAGCAGATCGACCATCGGCTGGTTGAAAAGCGTGAGGCTGCGCACGTCCGGAATGAAGCGGATGTTCACGAAGTCGTTCTTCAGGTCCATCACGAAGCGGTGAATCGCCTTTTCCTTCGAGATCGGCAGCGCGAGCCACAGTTCGCGAATCGCTCGTTGACGCACCAGTTCCAGCATCCGCGCGTATTCGCGTTCGACCGGCACGCCTTCGATCGAGTCGCTCGCATCCGGGTCTTCATACGGATTGATCGTGCCGTCCTCGTCGAACACCACGACGGGGCTAAATCCCGCTTCCGGACGGCTGCGCATCTGTTCGATCAGGAAGCGCCCATACGGCGCGCCGCCGACGATCGCCACCGCGCGCTGATTGAAACCTTCGCGGCGCAAGCCCCGCAGGATCGAATAGACAATCACCTTGGTGACGATCAGCAGCACGATCGTGGCGAGCGCCCAGTAGACGAGCCACAGCCGCGACAGGCTGTCCGAGCGGTGCAGGCTGAAGCTGATCAGCACGCCGGTGACTTCCACCAGCACCCAGCCGCCCGCGACGCGGCACAGCAGGTCGTAGAGCGGCTTGCCGCGCCACGACTGGTAGATCCCCAGCGCGGGAAAAAACACCACGACCAGCAGACAGTCGAACGCGAGCGACACGCTTTGGATATCGTCCAGCCACACCAGTCTCCCGCTGTGCACGGCTGTCGCGATGGCGGCGCCGAGCGCGACCATGGCGATGTCGATGATTCTCGATAGAACGCTCAGCATGCGCTGCCCCTCAGTTCGTCAGTCAAGTGCCATCCATGGGTTGGTTGAAGTCCCGGGCTGGATTCCCGATTTGCATATCAGTCCGTCCACTGCACTGCTCGCACAACGCCGCTATCCGCGTCCGCGGATCAATGCGCGACGCGAAATGGAATGGAATGGACCGATGCTAATTGCCCTGCCGTTTTCTGCTCTAAAAATCCGCTCTAAAAAACTGCTGAACGGCCGAGCCCGAAAACATGTGTCTGAATGAGTGAATACCCTTGTACAGGTATAGATAAAGCGATATTAAAATTCCCGTTGCAAGACCGCAAAATATCTCAAATTGTATCGGTCAAAGTTTCGGTATTTTTTCTGACTTTTGTTCGGCAAATATTACCGGATCTGGCGTTTGATGGGCCTGTTTTAGGCCTTTCCGGAGGGCGCGGCTAGCTGATCTGACTGTTCTCCGACGAAGCTTACGCCGCGCCTTTCGTCTCTATTCTGCGTCAATGCACCGAATAAAAAAATTGCCCATGATTTTTTTCGGGTAATTTTTCTTTTTTATAAATTTCCCGGACATTTTTTCTTCACAAATAAGTGATTTTTATTAGGCGTTTTATATAGTTTCTATTTAACTCGCTTTTATTGACTCTTTACTTCGTGATAAAACTCGACGCATTCACCCCGTCTTTACCCAGCCTCGAGGAGTCCATCATGACAGCTCCGGTTACGGCCACCCCCGCCGACACCCGGTCCACGCAAGCTATGTCCCTTAACGTCAAACTCAAAGTTCATCCCGTGATTCTGGCGGGCGGCTCCGGCACACGGTTGTGGCCCATGTCGCGCGAGCAGTATCCGAAACAACTGATTGGTTTGCTGGGCGAAGACTCGCTGCTGCAGTCCACGACGCGCCGTCTCGATGGGCTCGAAACCGCGCATCTTCTGTCCGAGCAACTCGTGGTGGTCGCCAACGAAGAGCACCGCTTCACGACTGCCGAACAATTGCGTACGAGCGGCAAACCGAGCCGGCTGATTCTCGAACCGGCCGGACGCGACACGGCGCCGGCGCTCACGGTGGCCGCCCTTTCGATCGCCGCACAGGACGAGGACGGCATCATGGTCGTGATGCCCGCCGATCACGCGGTGACCGACATCGACGGCTTTCGTGCGGCGGTCGCCGCCGGCGTCGAGCACGCGGAGGCCGGCCATATCGTGACGATGGGCATCGTGCCGACGCGCGCGGAAACGGGCTACGGTTATATCCGCATCGGCGCGGCGCTTGGCAGGCCTGACGATATGCACGAAGCAGACCGCGAAGCCGCCGGCAAGATCGGCGCGCACAAGCTCGATCGCTTCGTCGAAAAACCGCATCTGGAACTGGCGCAGCGCTATATCGAATCGCAGGAATACTGGTGGAACAGCGGCATTTTCATCATGCGCGCATCGACCTGGCTGAGGGCGATCCGCCACTTCCAGCCGGCGATTTACGAAGCCTGCGAAGCGGCCTTCGCAGGCGGCAAGGCGGACGGCGATTTCTTCCGTCTGCAACGCGACGCGTTCGGCGCCTCGCCGTCGAATTCGATCGACTACGCAGTGATGGAGCAACTGGGCAACGATCAGACCGCCGCGTCCGGCGTGGTCGTGCCGTTGCAGGCGGGCTGGTCGGACGTGGGCTCGTGGGATGCAATCTGGGACATCTCGCAGAAAGACGCCGATCAGAATGTAGGCCGCGGCCGCGTGATGTTCGAAGGGGCGCACTCGACCTTCGCACATTCGGAAGGACGCCTGATCGCCTGCGTCGGCACGCAGGATCTGGTGGTGGTCGAGACGGCCGATGCGATTCTGGTCGCGGACAAATCGCGCGTGCAGGACGTGAAGAAAATCGTCGGGCGAATTCGCAGCGATGGCGGGCTGGAAGCGGCCAACCATCGCAAGGTGCATCGCCCGTGGGGCAACTACGATTCCGTCGACACCGGCGAGCGCTTCCAGGTCAAACGCATCGTCGTGAAGCCGGGTGCGCGGCTCTCGCTGCAAATGCACCATCACCGCGCGGAACACTGGATCGTCGTGCGCGGCACCGCGCTCGTCACGCGGGGTGAAGAGCGCTTCATCGTCTCCGAAAACGAATCGGCTTATATTCCGCTGGGCGTCACCCACCGTCTCGAGAACCCGGGCAAGATGCCGCTCGAAATGATCGAGGTGCAGTCGGGCTCGTATCTCGGTGAAGACGATATCGTGCGCTTCGACGACACGTATGGCCGACAATGAAGCCCGTGGCTGACGGGTGCAATTGACGCACGCAAATCAATCAGGACCGCCGGTGAAGGATGCCGGCGTGTCATGTTGTCAGCGGCCACTCAATGTTGAATCAGCGTTGAATCCGCGCCAAAGCAATGTCCTGGCGAGGTCAGTGTGCGTCAATCAGGCAATATCAATGATTCACTGCGAATGAAGCGGGAACCTGCGGCGGTTGCTCCTACCGGCCGCGGGGTACTGCTGCTGTGCCGCTGTGCTTGCAGCCGCGCTTACAGCCGCGCTTACAGCCGTGCTCATCCCGCATGGGAGATGAGTTCTGGGTACGACGGAAAACGATCCGATGCATTGCCTTCGGTCGCGGGGGCGGCCGGTTCGCTCGGGTAACGGCGCAGGGGTCCACGGAACGCATTGAGCGGACCGTGCAAAGGGCCGCCGTGATTTGCCGTGACGGGCTCCGGCACATGCCGCATGGCCGGCAACGGACGCGCCGCCGTCGCAGCCGCATTGACCGCGGGTGCTGCCTCGGCCACCGCCTGCGTGCGGCATTCTCGATCGATCCACTGCCGCGCCCATTCGAGCGCGTATTGCTCCGCCGCGCCGGCTTGCGCAAAGCGTGGGCCGACGAGGCCGGAACGCTCGACGCGTTTGCCGTCCTTCATGATCTCCGCCCACGCGCGATACATGGCGTTGGGCACCTGCTCCGCCGCAACGTAGATCACATAGCCGCGCGAGTCGTCGATCTGTGTGCCGCGTGGCGCGAGACTCATTGTCAGCGAGCTGCGCTGATCAGCGAGCTGATGCGCGCGGCGTGCCGACGTGATCGCCGAATCCAGACCTTGCATGGCCGCGCCCACCGCCCGCGCTTCGTCCATGCCTTGCAGATCGGCACGCGAGGCGGGCCGTGCCGCAAGCGACGAAGACGCCGAAGGTGCCGAAGTTGCGCGCGCGACCGGCGGCACATTCGTCAGCCCGGACAACTGGCGCGTGATATCGGCGATCGGATCGGCCGAACGCCAGTGGCTCAGGCTGCTCGCCACGCCGGGCGCCTGCCACGACTCAGGGCTCTTCCACGACACACCACGCAGACTTTCGTCACGCGCGCTCGGGGTTTCCGCTACCGGCGCCACGGGTTTGGCCGCGACGGGCGGCGCCGGTTGCGGGACGTACGCAAAAGTACGCCCGGTGTGCGACAACAGCCGAACCATCTCAAGGAGGGTGCCGTTCAATTGCCACTCTTCGAAACGGCGCCGGCATGTGGGACCTGACGGATAACGGCCTGGCAGCTTCGACCAGGGTTCACCGGTTGTCAGAATCCACAGGACGGCATTCGCGACGATGCGAGGTTCGGCGCGGGGCCGGCCGCGTCGGTTCAGACGGACGGCCGGCTCGTCAGAGACAAGCGCTGCCAGCAGCGCCCATTCGTCATTGCTTAGCTCATCGAAAAACATTGGGTTTTCTCCACGCAGCCTGGCCGGGCTGCGGCTTTGGACCGCCACGGATTCAACTTTCACGATCCGTGTGCAGCCCGCGGTTGCACAATATGTTTTGTACGTTCTGTTGTTGGTCAATATCGCACCGGGTTAGTGCGGTTTGTCCCTATTGCGAAGCACAGAACGTGGTCTCACTCGTGCATGGGAGAATTGTGCACGAAGCATACCATCACCAGGGTTTGCGTGAATATCACGGAGACAAGTGTTACGGATGGAAACAAACTTGTCCTTTTTGCTACGCCATTTCACGCATTGCTGTAACAGAACCGTTGTTAGTTCCGGCGCCGAAGGACGCTATTGCACAGCACAATGGCAGCGTAACAGCGGAGAATAGCCTTTATGAAATCAGCGCTCGGAACTCAACGAATTTTGATGGGTTTTTGATGTGCTTTCGCGCGGCCGCGCAGTGGCTGGGCGCAATGCGCGGATAGCGGCCGGTTAGACCATGGCGCAATGGCCGCGCAAGCCAGCACAGCGCCTCGCATATGCTATTCGCATTCCTCTCGACACCGCGCGAGTGTGATCGAGAGGCTGGTTTCTAGCGTACCGGGTTCGCCGCGCCCTCGCCCGCCACGGTCATCCATGGGCGTACGCGCCAGCGCGTCACGAGTCCCGCGAGCACGTACGGATCGGCCTTGGCAAAGGCTTCGGCGGCAGCGGGAGAGTTGCCTTCGAAGAGCAGCACGGCGGTATCCACCGGTTCGCCCAACGCCCCGCCCAGCTGCAACTCACCGCGTCCCGCCGCCGCCCACGCGAGCTTCAGATGGTCGTCGCGATAGGCACCGCGCCGCTCGAGATAGTCTGGCACGAGGTCGTACATCAACAGGTAGTGCATGGCAAGCCTCCTTTCGCCGGGGTGACAAAGTTGACGAGCAGCGTCCTGACGCAGCGATTCGGGTCAATATTACTCCGATGATCGTCAACGGCATTTTCTGCCGATTTCCTATTCATTTGCATTTGCAACAATACGGATTTGCATGCTTGATATTTGGACATCCGAATGAATGAGGAAGTGCTAATTCGTTTACAAGCGCTCCCACCAATTAGTGCGGATTGCATAACATATTCCTACACCGCTACGATTCAGCCGTTTCAATCACCGCTGTAATGCCGCGCCTCGCGCGTAGGGGAAAACCAGCGTGGGCGCTTGTCAACCAGAATGCGCTTCTGTCCGTTCTGGCAGACAGCGTTTGCCATAATGAACGCGCTGCGGGAAGCCTCTACGCCGTCAAAGCCCGCGCACACGAACGACCAAAAACGTTTTCACCACCGATGGAGTGTCACATGAAAATCCAATCCGCTATCGCTACGCTGGTGCTGGGCGCGGTCCTCGTTTCGCCGGCGTTCGCGCAGAACAGCCAGCAAACGAAAATGGCCGACTGTAACAAGCAGGCCACCGGCAAGAAAGGCGACGACCGCGCAGCCTTCATGAAGACCTGCCTGTCGGCCAAGCCGGCCGCTGCCGCGCCGATGAGCCAGCAGGACAAGATGAAAGCGTGCAATGTCCAGGCTACCGGCAAGAAAGGCGACGACCGCAAGGCCTTCATGAGCACCTGCCTGTCGTCGAAGCCCGCTAACTAAACTAAACGCGGGACCATTGGCGCGGCCCACACGCCGCGCAGCCAGCCACGTTTTTTTTGCTCGAACAGGGCCGCGCCATTGTCCGGCGCGGCTGCTGCTCTTCTTTTTGCCTGACGCCTGCTCCCCGCTATAACGCTTTCCCTCGCGCCCCCCGCCGTTCAGAGTGCATCCGCCCGAACGCATCGTTTTTCTTCTATGATGGCTGCGGAGACGGCCCACCCCCATATACAACATTAGACGGGCCGCCATCTTGTCGTTGGTGCTGCAGAGCATCGATCGGAGGCAAGGATGGTATCGAAGCATAAAAACCGCTGGTTGAGGCGGTGGCTGGTCGTCATCGTATTCTGGGCCGTGCCCGTGGCGATCGTTGCGGTCAGCGAAATCCGGGAGGAAATGGCGTATAACGCCGTCGACCTCGACCGTGCGCTGACTACCTGGAATTTCACCGACGGCCAACGCGCCACCGGCGCGCCCGCGCACTGCCATGGCAAGCCCGATGAAGCACAAGCCGCCGGCTGTCCGGCGGATGTGCTGGCCGCCAATGCGCCACGCCAGCAGGATGCCCGCGATGAATACAGCGTGCGCCGCTCCACGCTCATGGCTTACCTCTGGCATGCATTCGTCGGCTACTGGATCGTGCCGGCTGTCGCGTTGTTTGTGATTGGCGTGTTGATCGGCATGATTCGCCGTGCATTGCGGCGTCCGCCGGTCAAAAGTCCGGCAAATCATGGGTAAGGATGCGATGCGGCGCCGAGGCAACACTTTCAGTTCGATTTCAATGCGAATCGCAACAGCGAAAAATCGGTAAAAACGGGTACCCAATACACGTTCGACCCCGCCGCCGCCGTGCTGAGTCATGCCCGGCACGTTTCGTCGGGAGCCCGGTCGAACGCGCTGTCCGCGCTTCTTTCGACACGCTTCTGACGCCGGTCAAAATTACATCGCAGCACCTTACGATCGGACGCAAACCCCCGCCACACAAGGCTTTTCGCCTAACGACGAAGTACGCCTTTTACGCTTGCGTGTGATATAACTCAAGGGCAACCCGGCAACACCACATGAGGTTGTGCCCAGGAACCATGATGGAGAAAAACGATGCAAAGACGAAACTTCATGTTGAAGACTACCGCTGCACTCGCTTTCGGAGGCCTTGCACTCGCTGGTTGTACGACGAACGGCAGCAACCACGACACACCCGCCACTGATGCCTCCAAACGCCAGTCGATCGACGCCAGCGTCGACGGCACCATGTCGCGGCTGTTTACGACGGTGAAGGGTTCGCGCGAACTCGTCTCCAAGGCGCGTGGTGTACTGGTGTTCCCTTCGGTTCTGCAAGTGGGCTTCGTCGTCGGCGGTCAGTATGGCGAAGGTTCGCTGCGCGTGGGCGGCGGCACGGTGGGCTACTACAGCACGATTTCCGGTTCGTTCGGTCTGACGGCGGGCGCGCAGTCGAAGGCCATCATCTTCCTGTTCATGACGCAGGACGCGCTCGACAAATTCCGCAATGCCGACGGTTGGTCAGCAGGCGGCGACGCCTCCGTTGCGCTGGTGAAGATGGGCGCGAACGGCTCAATCGATACCACCACGGCAACCGCGCCGGTCGAGGTATTCGTGTTGACCAATACCGGCCTGATGGGCGACATTTCGATCAACGGCACCAAGGTGACGCGCCTGAAGATCTAGGCAGGCGTTCGGTGTACGGCCTGCGCCTGACCCGCCGGTTTCGCACGCGGCGGTAGCCGGGCCAGACGCAGGCCAATCCGCCAGGCGGGCGTCGGTGCTGCACGGGTTCAGTGCGGCTGCAATAGTTTCAGGCGGCCGCCGCTTCCCGCAGCCGCGGGCGGGCCTTGGCAGATCTGTCGTGGTTCCTCGAGACTTTTAGCCTCGTTGCGGCGGCAATAAAAAAAACGGCGATGCGCACCGCACCGCCGTTCTTTTTTGCGCTGGCGCCCCGTCAGCGAAGCGCCACTCAACCTCCCGACGTATCGATCACCTTGAAGCGTGCACGCTTCTGCGCACGAATCACCGACTGATACGCGTCCACATACTGCTGCGCCATCCGGTGCGAAGTGAAGCGCTCCTCAAAGCGTTGCCGCACGCCCGTGCGCGGCACCTTATGCAGACGATTGACCGCCGCCACCGCACCTATCTCGTCTTCGACGATAAAACCTGTCACGCCGTCTTCCAGCACTTCCGGCACCGAGCCGCGGTTAAACGCGACCACCGGCGTGCCGCACGCCATCGCTTCGATCATCACGAGCCCGAACGGCTCCGGCCAGTCGATCGGGAACAGCAGCGCATGCGCGCCCGACAGAAACTCGGCCTTCTGGTTATCCGCGATTTCGCCGATGAACTCGACATACGGCAAGTCCAGCAACGGCCGGATCTCGCGTTCGAAGTATTCGCGGTCGGCGGCATCCACCTTCGCGGCGATGCGGATCTGCATGCCGCATCGGCCGGCAATCCGGATCGCCGTGTCCACGCGCTTCTCGGGCGAAATCCGGCCGAGAAACGCGAGGTACTTCTGCTCGACGGGCTGCGGCGTGTAGAGCTGCTCCGGCAGACCGTGATAGACCGTGGTGAGCCACCTCGCCTGCGGCAACGGATGACGCTGCGCATTCGAAATCGAGATCACCGGCGCGGTATTGAAGGTGTCGAACACCGGCTGTTGCTCGGGCAAGTCAAGACGGCCGTGCATTGTTGTGACGAAGGGGGTGTCCTGGCGTTTGAAGACTGAAAACGAGTAATAGTCGAGGTGGAAATGCAGTACGTCGAAGTTTTCCGCCTGGCGGCGCACCAGTTCCATCAGCAGCATGTGAGGCGCGACACGGTCGCGAATACCCGGATCCAGACGCAGCGCGCGCGGCCATACCGCTTCGAGCTTGGCGCTGGTGACGGAGTCGCCGCTCGCGAACAGCGTCACGTCATGGCCGAGATCGACCAGCGCCTCGGTGATATAGGACACGACGCGCTCCGTCCCGCCGTACAGCTTGGGCGGCACCGACTCGGTCAAGGGGGCGATCTGCGCAATCTTCATATTTTGTCTCCGTGAACTGACGGCTTACGCCGATGGCGGTGCGCGTCAGCGGCGCCGGGTATGGCAGCGCCAGTCTTTCTCCTGCCGTTTTCAGGGCGCGCCGCGAGTCCGCCTGCACCACGCGCATCGAAGCATTATTCATCAGGGCGCAACAAAAAGCCCTTGCCCTTGCAATTCCTGTGCGATGTTACAGCCAGCTTACATACGATGGGAGCGCCACGCTTACCGCGCCGGCCATTTCCACGCTGGCAGGTCAAGATCATCCGCATCGGCGATGCGCGTCGCGCCGAAATGCTTTTCGAGCACGATCGACTGGCTGCCGTCCTCCCGCTCAAGCGCCGCGATCAGCCGCGCCGCATGCGACACCACCAGCACCTGCGAATGCGCGGAAGCCCGCGCGATGAGCCGCGCGAGCGCCGGCAGCAGGTCCGGATGCAAGCTCGTCTCCGGTTCGTTCAGCACCAGCAGCGCGGGCGGGCGCGGCGTCAACAGTGCGGCTACCAGCAGCAGATAGCGCAAGGTACCGTCCGACAGTTCCGCGCCCTTCAGCGGCCGCAGCAGGCCGTGCTGCTGCATCGACACTTCGAAACGGCCGTCCTGCGTCTCGATGTCGAGGCGCGAGCCGGGAAAGGCGTCGTCGAGGGCGGCATCGAGTGCGACGGGGTCGCCGATCTCGCGGATGGTCTGCAAGGCCGCGGCGAGATCAGCGCCGTCGTTCGAGAGCACCGGCGTATGCGTGCCGATCTGCGGCAGACGCACGGCCGCGTCGGCATCCGTGCGGAAGTGGTCATAAAAGCGCCACGAGCGAATCTGCTCGCGCACCGTGATCATCTCGGGGGCGGTGCGCGGATCGGAGAACTCCGTCATCATGCTGTCGAAACTGGCAACGGGTTGGGGGATGGTTTGCCAGTCGCCCTGCTCGTCTCGCGTGTGCAGCGCGGCGACGTGCCGGTCGACCAGCAAGGCCGACGGACGCAGCACCGGCCCGCTCCAGATGCACTCGCGTTTGATCGTGGGGTCGAGCGGGAACCGGGTGGCGCGATCGAGCGGCGGCAATCCCAGATCGATCGCATAGCCGAATTCATCGCCGGAAAAGCCGAGCCGCAGACTCACCGGCTCCTTGCGGCGCAGCGGTTCAACTGGCAGCTCGCCGGCCAGCACCGCGCGCGAAAAGCGTTCGGGTCCGGCCCACAACGTGGATTGCAAACCGCCCTCACGCGCGAGCGAAGTAATCACACCGCCGCGCGCGGTCTCCGCGAGCAGACGCAGCGAGCGATACACACTCGATTTACCGCTGCCGTTCGCCCCCGTGATCACATTCAACTGCCCGAGCGGCACGATCAACTCGCGTAGCGACCGATACCCCGCGATGGCCAAGGTTCTCAGCATGCGACCGCCGTCCGGTCAAACGCGCACTGCCGCGCGCCCCGTAAAACCACTTCGTTCAAACGCATCATCACTTATGTCCGCCGCCCTTGCCCGGCTGCTGCACGGGCACATTGCGCAAATCGTTCAGAAAGGTATCGCGCCACACGCCGAGATCGTTCTTGCGCAGCGCCGCCATGTTGATCTCGTGACGCCGTTGACGCGCGTCGAGCGGCATTTGCAGCGCGCGCTGCAAGGCTTCGCACATGCCGATCGCATCGTGTGGATTGACCAGCAGCGCGCCGCTCAACTCCGCCGCCGCGCCCGCGAAAATCGACAACACTAGCACGCCCGGATCGTCGGGATTTTGCGCGGCGACATATTCCTTCGCGACCAGGTTCATCCCGTCGTGCAACGGCGTGACAAAGCCGATCTGCGATGCGCGAAACAGCGACATCAGCTTCCAGCGGTCGTACTGTTGATTCAGATAGCGGATCGGCGTGTAGTCGAGGCCTGAATAACGGCCGTTGATGCGCCCCGCTTCGTATTCGAGATCCTGGCGGATCTTCTGATAGGTGGCGACGTCCGACCGGGTAGGCGGCGCGATCTGCACCAGCGTGACATTGCCGCGCCATTCGGGCGAGCGCTCCAGCAGTTGTTCGAACGCACGAAAACGTTCGACGAGCCCCTTCGAATAATCGAGCCGGTCGACGCTCATGATCAGCTTGCGGCCTTCCAGACTCTGCTTCAGGTCGAGCACGTGCTGGCGGCTTTCGTAGCGTTGCGCCTGTTCGGCGATTTCATCGGGGAATACGCCGATCCGGTAGACGCCCGTGCGCAATTTGCGTCCGAAGGCTTCCACCTGATTGCCGCCCGTCACGGTGCCGCGCGCATGGCGCGTCACGTAGTCGTGGAAAGCGAGTTCATCGGTCGCGGTCTGGAAGCCCAGCAGGTCGTAGCATGACAGCGATTTCACCAGCTCTTCGTGCGGTGGAATGTTGAGCAGAATCTGCGGCGCGGGAAACGGAATGTGCAGAAAAAAACCAATGCGGTTCGTGATGCCCGCGGCGCGCAGCGCTTCGGCAAACGGGATCAGATGGTAGTCGTGAATCCAGATCACGTCGTCGGGTTCGAGCAGCTTGATCAGCTTGTGCGCAAGCCATGCGTTGACGCGCCGGTAGCCTGCGTACTCTTCGCGCTCGTAGCGCGCGAGGTCGTTGCGGTAGTGGAACACCGGCCACAGCGTCGCGTTCGAAAAACCCCGGTAGTACTGGTCGTAATCCTTGCGCGTAAGGCCGACGGTCGCGAAGGTCACCGCGCCGTCCTGCTCCAGCGTTGGACCGGCGTTGGCGACGGTCTCGCTCACCACGTCGCCGCTCCAGCCGAACCACACGCCTCCCGCGTCCTTCAGCGCGCCGAATACGCCGACCGCGAGGCCGCCTGCTGATCCTTTGGTTTCCGTCGGCGTTGCGACGCGATTCGACACGACGATCAGTCGGCCCATGTTGGTAATCCTCCTTGGTTCGCACAGCGCGGCCTTTGCGCTTCAGATGCCTGGCATGTCTCGAGCGCCGCAACGCTTCAATGAGCTCAGGCAAGTAAAGCGTATGAAAGTATGAAACCGCGCCAGGTTCGTGAGTCAGATGGACGGTTCGACCGCTTTGGTGCCCGATCAGTTGCACTCATTCTGCACGCCGATGGCAATCTGGATCCGTGCGCAAGCGGCGTATGTCAACGGCGGTAGCGCGTCGATCCGCGCGCGGCGGCGGCGGGATGAGGTGGCGTGGGCGTGACGCTAAAGGGGGATTGCGCGGGGCCGGGGGCGTCAGGCGAACAAACAGCATGCGCCCGGGAAGCGGGCGGCCGGGCTTGCGCCGGTATGGAAGCGAATGTCAACGCGGCTGAAACGCCTGGGCTGCCCGATGCGGGCACGCGGCGCAGGCGCCAGTCGCGATGCATGTCAAACCTGAACTACGCGATCAATTACCGCTCCTGCAAGGGAACGCCTTGCCGAGCCCCAGCGAGATCGCCGTGCTGGCGTTGTAGCCCGCGACGATCGGATTTTCCGCGATGTACTTGCGTACCGCGTCGGTGAGTTGCGCCGAACGCGCGTCCGGCGGCAGGCAGAAGTACTGGCCGACGCGCGGCCCGGTGGTGCCGCCGATCGCGTCGATCGTGTTGAAGATGCCGTCGGCTGCGCCTTCGATGTATGCGGCACACGCACTGCGCGATGCCACATCGGTCTTCGTGCACAGCTTGTTGAGGTCGCCTCCCGTAAACGCGGCTGCCGATAGCGGTACGGCGAGCGCGCTGGCGAAAATCAAAGCCCGCAGCATGGTGTTCCTTTCCAGGGTCGTTTATCAGGCGGTCTTGCGCCGCATCGAAACGGCGCGCCATGAGGCACGCCGAGTCGTCATTCTGCACTGTTTTGCGAAGCGGCAGCAGGCCTGCAAGCGCTATCTTCAGGCAAATTTGTGTAATTTGGGGCGTTGGCTGCCCGCAATTTTACGGTTAATGTCCCGGCGTTCAGTCGGCCAGTGAGCGATACACTGGACCGGCGTACCAGCGGCCCGCGCTCCGGCGGCCGATGTTCCTGCGACAGGCCTACCGGCGCCCGGCGCACCGGTTCTTCGCACCGCTCACTTCTGCTGCATCTGCTGCAGGCGCGCGGTGAGTCCTTCGACGACGTCCGGCTCCTTGTAGGTCTTCGCGAAATCGAGCGCCGTCAGCCCGATCTGGTTCTTCACCGTGAGGTCCGCGCCGTTGTCGAGCAGAAGCTTCACCGTCGACACATGACCGCCGCGCGCGGCCATCATCAGTGGCGTGGTGCCGTTGGGCGAGCCGGCGTCGACGTAGGCCGAATGGTCGAGCAGGACCTTGACGATGTCGTCGTGGCCGTTCGCGGCCGCGTAGTGCAATGGCGCCCAGCCCTTCTTGTTGACCTCGGCGTCCTTCGCGATCAGCAGGTTGACGAAATCGAGGTCGCCGTTCAACGCGGCCATCATCATCGCGTTTTCGCCGGCCTTGTCCTGGATCTCGATGTTGGTCTTTGGATTCGCGACCAGCGCGGCGCCCACCTTGTCCGACTTCTCGCGTGCGGCGATCACCAGCAGCGGCATGCCCTGGTTGTCGACGCTGTTCGGATCCATGCCCTTGGCGAGCAGCTTGTTGACGCCGTCGACGTCGTCGAATTTGACCGACTTGATAAGCGAGTCGATCGGCGCGGCGTGAACCGGCGAAGCGACCAGCGAGGTCAGCGCGGCGCAGGCGAGCGTGGCGGCCAGCGCCGCGCGCGACACCCCGCGGCGTGCTGATGCGAGGGCGATTTGCACGGCCGAAGCCTCCTGGAACGCTGCGGTCGAAGTCGAATTATTCATCATATTTTGCTTTAGGAAATGTCCCTATCCATTTGATCTTTATCAGCTTTATCGATCACGCACCAGCGGGCGCGGGAATCTTGAAGAGCCGGAAGAAGTTTTGTGTGGTCGCGGCGGCAAGCGCCGTATCCGGCATCTCGCGTTGTTGCGCGATGAAGCGTCCGACATAACTTACGTACGCAGGTTCATTAGGCTTGCCGCGGTACGGCACGGGTGCGAGATACGGCGAATCGGTTTCGATCAGCAAACGCTCGAGTGGCACACGGCGCGCCACGTCCTGTACCTCGGTCGCACTCTTGAAGGTGACGATGCCCGACAGCGAAATGTAAAAATTCTGCGCCAGCGCCTGCTCGGCGATCGCCCAAGGTTCGGTGAAGCAGTGCATGACGCCGCCCGGCTCGCTCGCGCGCTCCTCGGCCATGAGGCGCAGCGTATCTTCCGACGACGAACGCGTGTGAATGATCAGCGGCTTCTTCGTGGCATGCGCCGCGCGGATATGGGTGCGAAAGCGCTCGCGCTGCCACTCCATATCGGCAATCGTGCGGCCTTCGAGGCGGTAGTAGTCGAGGCCGGTTTCGCCGATCGCGACCACTTTCGGATGTTCGGCCAGTTCGATCAATTCTGCGAGGCTCGGCTCACGCATGTCCTCATGATCCGGATGCACACCCACCGACGCGTAGACGTTCTCGTGCTGGCTGGCGATTTCGAGCACCGAAGGCAGCGTCTCCAGATCGACCGAGACGCACAGCGCATGCGTGACCGAATGGCTGCGCATGTTCTCAAGCACCTGCGGCAGGCGGTCGGCGAGTCCTTCAAAGTTGATATGACAGTGCGAATCGACAAACATGATGATGTCCTGCTGATAAGTAGCTGGGTGTGAATCTGGCCGCGCATCTGGCCGTCAATCTGATCGTGAATCTGGTTCTGCATCCGGTCGCGCACGTGACCGTGAATCTGGCCCTGCGTCCGGTCGTAAATCTGCCTGTGAACCCGGCCGCCAACCCAGCCGCGCAGCCGGCCGGGAACTGGCCGTCATTCAGGCGGCAGCAGCGTCGAGCCGCTTGCCGAGAATCACCAGATCGCGCTCCACCCCGTCCAGCACCGCAACGCGCGGGAGCGATCCCCACGTATCGAAACCGAAACCGCGGAACAGACGCAAGCTTGCGTCATTGTGGCCGAAGATAAAACCCAGCACCGTGTCGATGCCAAGCGCCGGCGCCGCCGCAAGCGAAGCCGCCAGCAATTGCTTGCCGAGCCCCTTGCCGCGCGCGCTTTCGTCCAGGTAGATGCTGACTTCGGCGGTGCGCTGATAAGCCGGGCGACCATAGAAGTCGGAGAAACTCAGCCATGCGGTCACACGGCCGGGCTGCTGCGCATCTTCAACCACCCACAGCGGGCGCTTTTGCGGACCGTGCGCGTGAAACCACGCCAGACGGCTTTCGACGCTCACCGGCTCGAGATCGGCAGTGACGAGCCGCGACGGCACGGTCGAATTGTAAATGGCGACGATCGCGGGCAGATCGTCGAGCGTGGCATCGCGGTAGGAAAGGCTCATGGTGCTTTGAACGTGAAATGGAAGACGAATCAGCGAACGCATGCATCGGCGAGCGCAGCAAGGCGGGCCTGCCCATCCATGCGTCCGCCGTCAACAGACTTACGCGAACAGTTCGCGATAGCCGATAAACAGTTCTTCGAACACTAGCCGCGCATTCAGCGGATGGTTCTCGACAGCACGCTGGCGCGTCACGGTGCGTATGAAGCGCGCGAACGCGCAGGCGTCGGCTTGCGAGGCACAACGCGTCAACGCCGCCGACGCCTGCGGAAAATAGCGCGGCGCGCCGGCCGTGCGCTGCGCCAGTAAATCGTACATCCAGCGTTGCAGCCAGCCGAGCACGAGGGGTACCGGCAGTTTCTGCAGCGCCTCGCCGCAGGCGAAGGCGTCGCACCCGGCGCCGGCGGCCAGTTGCTTGAGGGTCCAGTCACGCAGCGCGCGGTTTTCGTCGCTCGCCAGCGCGAGAGCCGTGAGCGGTGCGCCGCCTGCCTCGGCGAGCAGCGCGGGCGCTTCGTCGACGCCTTGCGCGGCGAGCCACCGGGTGGCGACTTGCGGCGCGGGCATGGTCATCGGCCATTGGCGGCAGCGGCTGATGATGGTGGGCAACAGCCGGTCGACACGCGCCGACACCATCAAAAACACCACGCCTGCCGGCGGTTCTTCGAGCGTTTTCAGGAGCGCGTTGGCCGCGGCGATATTCAACCCCTCAGCCGGATACAGCACGACGACGCGCGCGCCGCCCCGGTGCGAACCGACGCCGACAAAATCGAGCAAGCCGCGAATCTGCTCGATCTTGATTTCCTTGCTGGGCGCGCGGGTCTTCTTGCCTTCATCGCCGTCGGCCTTCTCGGCTTTTTCGTCCGCGGCGTTACCGAGACCGGCTTCGGCGGCCAGCGCTTCAGGCACAACGATCCGATAGTCCGGATGATTGCCCTGCGTGAACCAGTTGCACGCCACGCACGCGCCGCAGGGCTCGCCGTTGGGCTGCTGGGCCTCACACAGGAGTCCCTGCGCCAGGTGCTGCGCGAAGCGCAGCTTGCCGATCCCCGCCTGGCCATGCAGCAGCAAGGCATGCGGCCAGTGTCCGCGTAACTGCTGCAGGCGGTTCCAGTCATCGGCTTGCCACGGATAAATCATCGTTTCTCTTTTAAATCAATCGGTTGACGGCGCTTTATGAGACATCGAACGAACTTCGTCTAGCGTTATAATTCCGGATTGTATTCTTTTAAAATCAAAGAACTGTGATCAATTCTTCAAGTTTCTTCTGAATACGGACGATGCTCTGCGCGGAGTCAATGATAGCGAACCGGTACGGTGCCTCTTCCGCGCGGCGCAGATATTCGGCACGAGTACGGTTGAAAAATGCCTCCGACTCGCTTTCGAAACGATCCGGATCGCGTGCGGCGCTGCGCCGTTCATTGGCGATTTCCGGCGCGAGGTCGAACAGCACCGTCAGGTCCGGCTGAAAACCACCCTGCACCCAGCGCTCCAGCGTTTCCAGTTTGTCGCGCGGCAGGCCACGGCCACCGCCCTGGTAGGCGAAGGTCGCGTCGGTGAAACGGTCGGACAGCACCCAGTCGCCGCGCGCAAGCGCCGGTTCGATCACTTCGGCCAGATGCTGGCGGCGCAGCGCGAACATCAGCAGCGCCTCGGTTTCGAGGTCCATCTTCTGATGCAGCACGATCTCGCGAATCTGTTCGCCAAGCGGCGTACCGCCCGGCTCGCGCGTCATCACGACCGAGCGGCCGGTGCTCGCGACCTTCTGTTCGAGGCGTTCGCGAAACCAGCCCAGGTGAGTGGTTTTGCCGGCACCGTCGATGCCTTCAAACGTTATGAATTTGCCCCGCGCCATCATTGCCCTCGAATGTATTTGTCCACGGCCTTGTTGTGATCGCCGAGGGTGTCAGAAAAGATACTGCTGCCGTCGCCGCGCGATACGAAGTACAGCGCGGTGGATTGCGCCGGATTCATCGCCGCCTGCAGCGATGCGACTCCGGGCAGTGAGATGGGTGTGGGCGGAAGCCCCATCCGGGTGTACGTATTGTAGGGAGTGTCGGTCTGCAGGTCTTTTTTCCTGATGTGGCCGGCATAGCTGTCACCCATGCCGTAGATCACGGTCGGGTCGGTTTGCAGCGGCATGCCCACCCGCAGACGGTTCGCGAACACGGCCGCCACCATCGGCCGGTCGGATTGCTTGCCGGTTTCCTTTTCGATGATCGACGCCATGGTCAATGCATCGTACGGGGTCTTGTACGGCAGGTTCGGCGCCCGCGCGGTCCACGCTTCGTCCAGACGCAGCCGCATCAGCCGGTACGCGCGGCGGTAGACGTCCAGATCGCTGGTGTTCTTGTCGAACAGATAGGTGTCCGGGAAAAACAGCCCCTCGCCGTTGCCGATCGACGCTTCCGGTGCGTTGATCGCATTCATCAGATCGGCGTCGCTCATACCGATCGTGTCGTGCTTGAGCGCCGGATTGGCGTCCAGCTCGGCACGCATACGCTTGAAGGTCCACCCTTCGATAATGGTCGCCACGTATTCGTTGACGTCGCCGCGCGCGATTTTTTGCAGCACTTCATACGGCGTGATACCCGTCTTGAACTCATAGTTGCCGGATTTCAGATCGCTTTGCAGTCCGAGCAGCCGCGTCATGATAACGAACAGCTCAGGCTCGACCGGCACGCCGCCGCGGTTGAGTTGCAGCGTGACGCTGCGCAAGCTGCTGTGCGGTTTGACGGTGACATCGAGTTGCGCGGGGGTCAAATCGAGCGGGCTGTTGGCCCAGTGATATCCGCCTGCGATTGCGGCTGCGGCCAGCACAACGACGATTGAGCCGGCGACGAAACATTTCTTTAAAAGGGGCATGCGAAACGTGGCTGGGTTGGACCTCATATAATACTTGTTTGCCTTAGCTAAAGTCAGAATTGACTGTTCTCGGAATCCATGAACACACCGCTCGCTACCGCTTCAGGCACGACTTCAGTGACGCCCGCAGTTGCTTCCGCGGGCGCTGCGGCCCCAGCAACGGCCACCGCCTCTGCCGGACTTCCTACGTTGCCCCGCCCGGCAGCCGACGAGTTCGACGCCGTTATCCGACACGGCGCCTACATGCCGCTGACGCAGTTCGGCGTGATCGACGCCACCGGCGATGACGCGGCGAGTTTCCTGCACGCCCAGTTGACCAACGACACCCAGCATCTCGACACGGCGAACGCGCGCCTTGCCGGCTACTGCTCGGCCAAGGGACGTCTGCTGGCGTCGTTCCTGACGTGGCGCACCGGCGAGACGATCCGCCTGCTGGTGTCGAAAGACGTTCAGGCTGCCGTGCAGAAGCGTCTGTCGATGTTCATCCTGCGCGCCAAGGCCAGGCTCGTCGACGCAAGCGGCGAACTGGCCGTGGTCGGTCTCGCGGGCGACGTGCGCCACGCGCTCTCCGGTGTGTTCGATGCACTGCCAGACGGCGTGCATGTGCAGGTGGACGGCACGGCGGGTTCGCTGATTCGTGTTCCGGACGCGCTCGGCCGGCTGCGCTATCTGTGGGTCGGCCCGAAGGCCGCGATCGAGGCGCACCTGCCCTTGCTCGACCAGAAGCTCAAGCGCGTGTCGCCGGCGGTATGGGATTGGCTCGACATTCGCGCGGGCGAACCGCGCATCACGCAACCCGTGGTCGAGCAGTTCGTGCCGCAGATGGTCAATTTCGACGTGCTCGGCGCAGTCAATTTCCGCAAAGGCTGCTATCCGGGTCAAGAGGTGGTGGCGCGCAGCCAGTATCGCGGCACGATCAAGCGGCGCACCTCGCTCGCGAACGTGGCGGGCGAACTGGAGACGGTCAAGGCCGGCGCCGAGCTGTTCCACTCGAACGATCCGGGCCAGCCATGCGGGATGGTGGTGAATGCGGCGTCGGCGCCGGAGGGTGGCGTCGACGTGCTGGTGGAGATCAAGCTCGCGGCGCTGGAAGGCGGCACGGTGCATCTGGGCGCGGCGGATGGTCCGGCGCTGACGTTCCTGACGTTGCCGTATGGGTTGCCGACCGAGGTCTGAACAGGGCAACTTTTTCGTGTCAATGTCGCGGCAGGCTAGCTGCGGACTTCAAGTTCTGCCGCTTTCAAGCCCCCCACCGGGAGACTCCCCCCGATGTGCCTGATCGTCTTCGACTGGCGACCCGCTGCGTCCGATGGACCGCTCTTCACGCTCGCCGCGAATCGCGACGAATTTTTCCGCCGCACCGCCGAGCCGATCAATTGGTGGCATGACGCGCCGAGCGTGCTGGCCGGCCGCGATCTGGTGGGCGGCGGCACGTGGCTCGGCATGTCGCGCGGCGGCCGGTTCGCCGCGCTGACCAATTACCGCGCGCCTCATGAAATGCGTGCCGATGCGCCGACCCGCGGCACGCTTGTCAGCGATTGGCTCAGCGGCACCGCAAATGGCACGGTCCACGGAGCGCACGAAACACCGCTCGACTATCTGCAACACGTCGCCCGCACTGGCGACATCTACAACGGCTTCAATCTGCTCGTTGGCGACTGGACGCGTCGCGAGCTCGGCTGGTACTGCAATCGATCGAACGCCGCGCCCATGCTGCTCGCACCCGGCACGCACGGGATCTCGAACGCGGTACTCGATACCGCCTGGCCTAAGCTGGTCAAAAAGCGCGCGGAACTCGGCGCCATGCTCACGCGTGACGCGATGCCACCGCTCGAACGCCTGATCGATCTGATGCGCGACCCTCGCCTCGCCCGCGACGACGAATTGCCGTCCACCGGCATTCCGCTCGAACGGGAACGGGTGCTGTCGGCGGCATTCATCGAAACGCCCGAGTACGGCACGCGCGGCACGACTGCGTTGCGCGTGGTCAGTCACGGTGACGTGATCGGCGTGGCCGTTGCTGAGCGCAGCGACGACAACGGCTCGCACCGGATCGTGCGGCCCGGCGACTTCGAGCGCAGCTTCGCGTTCAATGTGGAACGCGAGATCGCGTGAGCGCTGACTACTCGACGCCAAACGCCGCCCGCAATGCCGCGGCGGCATCCTGATGAGCCTGCGCGACTTCGGCGACGAAGCCGCCCATCTTGAAGAACTCGTGAATCATGCCCGGGTAGCGTTTCAGCGTGACCTGATTGCCCGCGGCGCGCAGTTTCTCCGCATACGCATCGCCCTCGTCGCTTAGCGGATCGTATTCGGCGGTTGCAATCCATGCCGGCGCGAGGCCGCTGAAATCCGGCGCACCGCGCTTGCCGTCGAGCGGCGCGAACCGCCAGTCGTCGCGGTCGCTCTTATCGCGCACGTATTGACTGAAGAACCACTGAATCGTGTCGCCCGACAGCAGGAAGCCGTTGGCGAGACGCGAGTGCGAATCGGTTTGCTGGTAGCCCGTGGTGCCCGGATAGATCAGCAATTGCAGCATGAGCTCGATGCCCGCGTCGCGTGCCAGTACCGCGCACACGGTGGCCAGGGTGCCGCCCGCGCTGTCGCCGCCCACCGCCAGCCGCGCTGCATCCACGCCGTATTCGGCGGCGTGCGCGTGCAGCCAGGCCAATGCATCGAATGCGTCTTCAACGGCGGTGGGAAATTTGTACTCGGGCGCGAGCCGGTAATCGACCGACAGCACCGCACACCGGCCGTCGCGCGCCAACATGCGGCACAACGCGTCGTGCGTGTCGACACTGCCGACCGTGAAGCCGCCGCCGTGGTAATACACGAGCGCCGGCGCGGGCTCGGCCCAGCTCGGCTCGGTTGGCTGATAAAGACGCGCGCGAAGCGTCGCGCCGTCGCGCGTCGGCACTTGCAGATCTTCGAGCGCGAACATCGGCGCACTCGCAATCTCCAGAATCGGCGCGCTTTTCTCGTAGGACGCGCGCGCCTGTTGCGGGGTCAGTTGGTGAAGCTGCGGGCGCTTCGCGCGCGCGATCATGTCGAGCACCTGCTCGATCTTCGGATTCAGCGGCATGGTGAGCGCCTAGCTCGCATTCTTCACTTCGGGCTTCAACGACATCGGGTCGGTCGGATTGCGCAACTGCTCGATATCCTCGTGACGCAGTTTCACCGTCGCCAGGATGCCCGGATGCGTGACGATATAGAAACGCCGCCCGGCGATCGCTTCGAACGTCATTTCGGCGACGTCGGTAGCGCTCAGCTTGCCGGATTGCACCGCGCGTTGCAGTTGCTTGCCGGCGGCGATCTGCGAGCGGGTCGGGGCGCTGTCGTTGCGCAGTTCCGCGGGCCGCGCGCGTTCCGCGCCGGCGATGCCGGTCGGCACGAAGGCCGGGCATAACAACGAGCAGCCGACCTCACCGCTACCCGCCGCCTGGGCCGGGTTTGCCGCCTGGGCGAGTTGCAGGTCGTGATAGAGCGTCTCAGTGAGCGACACGACGGCGTGCTTCGACGCGTTGTAGATGCCCATTGCGGGCGGCGACAACAAGCCCGCCACCGACGCCGTGTTGACGATATGCGCGGGTTCGTTCTGCCGCAGCATGATCGGCGTGAAGACGCGCACGCCGTGCGCGACGCCCATCACGTTGACGTTGAACACCCATGCCCAGTCGTTCGCCGAGCTTTCCCACAGAAAGCCGCCCGCGCCCACGCCCGCGTTGTTGAACAGAAGATGAACCTTGCCGAAGGCGTCGAGCGCCGCCTGCGCGAGCGCTTCGACCTGGGCAGCGTCGGCGACGTCGGTCGGCACGCCGATCGCCTCGGCGCCGCCGGCGCGCAAGACGTCGACGGTTTGCGCGAGCGCGTCAGGATTGACGTCGGCGAGCACGAGCTGCATGCCGAGCGACGCACCCTTTTCCGCGAACGCACGGCCGAAACCGCTTGCGGCGCCGGTGATCACCGCCACCTTGCCTTTGAATTCGAACATCAGCTTTTGCTCCTGGGTTTTGCGGTTCGGGGTAACCGGTCAAGTCCCCCGGGTTTGGCTCGCCGGCATACGTTCACCGGCGAAACCCTTGACGAACGTTTCTCGCATAGGCCGTGACAGCCGCCGCGATCAGATCAGCTTGACGAGCTGCTTGCCGAAGTTCTTACCCTTCAGCAGACCAATAAACGCCTCAGGCGCCGCATCGAGCCCTTGCGCGATAGTCTCGCGGTATTGCAGCTTCTTTTGTGCGACCAGCGTGCCGAGTTGCTTGAGCGCTTCAGGCCACACCTCCATACGCTCGCTGACGATGAACCCCTGCACCAGCAGCCGCTGCGTGAGCATCAGCGATGGATGCCTGAGCGGCACCGGCTGGCCATCGTAGCCCGCGATAAAGCCGCACAGTGCGATACGTCCGAACGCGTTCATCCGCGCGAGCGTCACGTCGAGCACTTCGCCGCCGACGTTCTCGAAGTAACCGTCGACACCGTTCGGCGTCACCGCTTTGAGATCCTGATACAGATTGCCGGCCTTGTAGTCGACGCAGGCATGGAAGCCGAGCGTCTCCACCACATAGCGGCACTTGTCCGCGCCGCCCGCGATGCCGACCGCGCGCGCACCGGCCAGTTTGGCCAGTTGGCCGACCACGCTGCCTACCGCGCCGCTCGCCGCGCTCACCACCACCGTTTCACCCTCTTTCGGCGCAATGATCCTGTTCAAGCCGTACCAGGCGGTGACGCCCGGCATGCCAACCGGCCCGAGATACGCCGACAGCGGCACGTGCGTGTCATCCACTTTCTGCACACCCGCACCGTTCGAGGTGCCATATTCCTGCCAGCCGAACATCGCGACAACCTTATCGCCGGGCGCGAACTTCGGATTCTTCGACTCCACCACTTCGCCCACCGTGCCGCCGATCATCACTTCGTTCAGCGGCTGCGGCGCTGCGTACGACTTGCTGTCGTTCATCCGGCCGCGCATATACGGATCGAGTGAGAGGAAATGGTTGCGCACGCGGAATTCACCATCGGCGAGCGGTGCGAGCGGGGTTTCGACGAGCTTGAAGTTATCGGGCGTGACAGCGCCTTGTGGGCGCGAAGCCAGCACGAGTTGACGGTTGATCTGGGGCATGACGATCGTCTCCATGGGTTACCGATGTGATCGGCGAGTAATTCGAACGAACGGCGTCGAACGAACGGCGTCTGCAAAGAGAGGTTTCTGCGCGCGTGGCGCTCAACACGCGCGGTCCATCCGCTGATTAGCCGTCGCTTGGACCGGGTTTCGCCGAAGGGTCCGTGCGCAGACGCTGTTGCGTCACGTCGCGGCCCACCGCGAGACGCCGCATGTATTTGAAGGTACCGAGCGCTTTGGCGACGAAGTGACCTTCGCTGTCGCGAATCTCGCCTTCGCAATAAGCCATGGTGGTCGAGCGGTGCAGCACGCGGCCGACGGCGCGCAGCTCACCGCGGCCCGGCTGCATGAAGTTGACCTTCATCTCGACGGTGACCACGCCGACGCCGTCGCCGGCCAGACTGCGCGCGGCCATCGCGAGCGCGACGTCGGCGAGCGTCATGGTCACGCCGCCATGCACGACAGCCCACGTGTTCATGTGATCGGGCTGCAACGGCAGCACGACTTCGCTGGCGCCGTCCGCGGCCGAGACGAGTTGCGCGCCGAGCCGGTCGACGAACGGGCTTTCGGGCAACGATGCGTTGCTCGCTTTCGATGAAGGTGAGTCGGTTTTAGATGAGGGTGAGTCGGTCATTGCAGTTCTCGGATATCGTAGTCGACACATTCACGCGATTCGCGCACCCCGCCGTTTCCTTGAGCTTCCACATCACACTATGACGGATCGCGAGATCACCTTGTTCGATTCAATTCGTGGGGCGCAGCGGGAAATGATAACCGCTACGGCGTTCGCGCATGCGTCGTCATCCGCGCCGCCAGACGCCCTAACCTGCGCACCGCATCGTCGGCCTGATCGAGATCCGTACTCGGACAACTCAAACGAATGAAATGATCGAAGCGCCCCGCGTTCGAAAACACCGTGCCCGGCATCACGCGGATGCCTTCATCCAAAGCCGCATCGAAATACGCCGACGACGATACCTGGCGCGGCAGTTCGATCCAGAAAAACATCCCCCCGCCTGGCGGCGTGAATCGCGTCCCCTCGGGAAACGATGCAGCAATAGCAGCAGCCATCCGTTCCCGCTGCATCCGCAGACGGTCGCGCAGACGCCGCAAATGCCGCTCGTATGCGCTCGTTTCCAGAAATTCGGCGAGCACGACTTGCGACAACTGTTCGTTATGCCGGGACTGCGCGAACTTCAGCATGCCGATGCGCGGATGCCAGCGTCCGCCGTTGATCCAGCCGACCCGCATGCCGGGCGCGAGCGTCTTGTTGAACGACGTGCAATGAATCACGGTGCCGTCGGTGTCCCATGCCTTCAACGATTTAGGCGGCTGCGCGGCGTCGGCGAGTTCGCGGTAGGGATCGTCTTCGATCAGCGGAATGCCGGCTCGCGCACACAGGGCCACGAGCCGCGCCTTGTGCGTGTCAGGCATCACGCTGCCGAGCGGGTTCTGCAGATTCGGCACCACCACCACCGCTTTGATGTCGGGATGCGTTTGCAGCGCGAACGTCAGCGCTTCGATAGCGAGACCGGTGGTCGGACTGGCCGGAATTTCAAGCGCGCGCAAGCCGAGGCTTTCGAGCGCCTGCAGCAAGCCGAAAAAGCACGGCGACTCCACCGCGACGGTGTCTCCTGGCTGCGTGACCGCGCGCAACGCCAGGTTCACCGCCTCGATCCCACCGTGGGTCATGATCACGTCGTCCGCGCCGATCTGGATGCCGACGTCGAGCGCACGGCGCGCAATGACTGAGCGCAGCTCGGGATCGCCCTGATCGGGTCCGGCCGCGGTCAGCAAGGTCGGCCGGCGGCGCAATGCGCGGAGCGCGGCTTTCTGCAAGGCATCCGTGGGATACAGATCGGGCGAGGCGGTCGCGCCGCCCAGATTCAGCGCATCGGGATAGCGCTGGAATTTCGACACGATTGCCGAAATGGCCGAATGGATTCCGACGAACTGCGCGGCGCCGGGCGCGGCCGCGAGATCGGGCTCGCTTGCCGCCGGCAGCGCTGCTGCCTGACGGGCGCGTACGAAATAGCCCGCGCGTGGCCGAGCGTCGATCAATGCGTCGCGTTCGAGGGTGCGATAGCTCTCGGTCGCCGTGGCGAGGCTCACGCCATGCCGCTGCATGAACGCACGCATCGACGGCATACGGTCGCCAGGGCGCAACACGCCGTGATCGATAGCACGGCGGTATTGATCGGCTAATTGGCGATAGAGGGGCCGGCCTTCCGGGGGCTGGCCGTCCGGGGGCTGGCCGTCCGGGGGCTGGCCGGCCGGGGGCTGTGCCACGGGTGGTGCTTCCGTGCACGACACCGCTTGTGCATCTGGTGTAAAGGTAGAAGAGTTCATGAGCCGATGGTGCGGATAGTTCGCGCGCGGCAACAGATACACACCAGCGTGATTCCAACCGATACAGGCCGCCGAAATTCCACGTTGTACCGGTTCACATTGTCCATTATTGCGCCTGTTTTCACGTGGACGGACTCAATAAGCTGTATGGCATGCAAACGGTTTAAAGGAATCGATCATGCCCAGCACTCAACCTGGCACCCGCTTACCTCACAATGCTGCCACCTCGCGCGTTGCTACCGGTCAGATAGCCGTCCACGATCTGCGCGCACGAACCTCGATCGTGGCCGTCGAAGGCGATCTGCAACTCGACTTCCGCGATCATTCTCTCGCGTGGCTGGGCGACACCGTCCCGGTCACATCGATCACGCTGCATGAAGGCGAACGCTATGTCACACCGCAGCGCGGCGTCGTATCGATCCACGCCACGCATGCGAAATCCGCCGTGTTCGTCGTACAGCCATTGCGGGCGAAAAACGGGCGCCGCGGGTTCATCAGTCAGGCCGTGCGCAATCTGATGAGCCTCGTCAAGACACGGCTCCAGCGGGCCACCTGAAACGTCGCTACTGGCACAGAACCGCCCGCTACAATGCATGACCCAACCCGCTTCCATCGAGGTGCCGGTCATGTTCTTCTTTCGCGTACTGCTGTCCCGCCTTGATGCCCGTTATGCCCGTCTGGCCGCGATCCTCGCCGTCATCACGCTGACGCTCAACGGCTGCGCCGGTCTGTTCGGCGGCGACCCTTTGCGCGTGAATGTGGCCGGCATCGAACCGGTCGAGGGCCAAGGCCTGGAGATGCGCTTCAGCATCAAACTGCGCGTACAGAATCCCAATGAATCCGCTGTCAACTTCAACGGCGTGTCGCTCGATCTCGAGCTGAACGGCAAACCGTTCGCCAGCGGCGTCAGCGATCAGAGCGGCACCGTGCCGCGCTTTGGCGAAACGGTAGTCGTTGTGCCGCTGACGGTGCCCGCCTTCGCCGCGGTCCGTCAGGCCTTCGCGTTCGCGGGCGCCGTGCAAGCGGGCGCCGTGCAGGCGGGACAGATTCCCTACATCCTGCGCGGCAAGCTCGCCGGTGGCTTGACCGGCACGATACGCTTCGTCGATCAAGGTACGTTAAGCCTGCCGTCGCCCGGCATGGCTTTGCCCTGACGCCTGATCAAACCACCTCGAACAAACCCGCCGCGCCCTGGCCGCCGCCGATACACATCGTCACGACGACCAGTTTCGCGCCGCGCCGCTTGCCTTCGATCAGCGCATGGCCGGTCAAACGCGCGCCCGACACGCCATACGGATGGCCCACCGCAATCGCGCCGCCGTTGACGTTCAGGCGGTCGTGTGGAATGCCGAGCTTGTCGGCGCAATACAGCACCTGCACCGCGAACGCTTCGTTCAGTTCCCACAGGTCGATATCCTCGACCTTCAGGCCTGCCTGCTTGAGCAGCTTCGGCACGGCGAATACCGGGCCGATGCCCATCTCGTCCGGCTCACAACCGGCCACCGCGAAGCCGCGGAAAATGCCCAGCGGTTGCAGGCCTTCGCGCTCCGCCGCTTTCGCGTTCATCACGACGCAAGCGGACGCGCCGTCCGAGAACTGGCTCGCGTTACCTGCCGTGATCACGCCGCCCGGCATTGCGGTACGAATCTTCGACACGCCTTCGAGGGTGGTGTCGGCACGAATGCCTTCGTCGGCGCTGACGGTGACTTCCTTCGTGAAGAGGCGCCCGCTCGCTTTGTCGGCGACACCGGCCAGCACCGTCAGCGGCACGATCTCGTCCTTGAACTTGCCGGCTTCGAGCGCGGCCGCGGCGCGCTGTTGCGAGCGCACGCCGTATTCGTCCTGACGTTCCTTCGAGATCGCGTAGCGCTTCGCGACGTTCTCGGCCGTCTGCAGCATCGACCAGTAGATTTCCGGCTTGTTCTTGCTGAGCCAGCCTTCGGCCAGCATGTGGCGGTTCATCTCGTTCTGCACGCACGAGATCGATTCCACGCCACCCGCTACGAACACATCGCCCTCACCGGCAATCACGCGCTGCGCGGCCAGTGCGATTGTCTGCAAGCCGGACGAGCAGAAACGGTTGACCGTCATGCCCGGCACGCTGACCGGCAAACCGGCGCGCAGCGCGATCTGGCGCGCGATGTTGGCGCCCGTCGCGCCTTCCGGATTCGCGCAGCCCATGATCACGTCTTCGATGCGCGCCGGGTCCAGCTTCGCGCGCTCGACAGCGGCCTGCGTCACATGCCCGCCGAGCGTCGCGCCGTGCGTCATGTTGAAACCGCCGCGCCATGATTTGGCGAGGCCCGTACGGGCGGTCGATACGATTACGGCATCAGTCATCCATGTCTCCTGTGTCGACCAGAGTTAGCGCTTTAGTGCTTACTCTGGTCCCATACAAAGTTGTCGACCAGAGTTAGCGTGTCGGCCAGAGTTGGCGCTTTAGCGCCTACTCTGGTCCCATAGCGCTTACTCTGGTCCCATACAAAGTTGTCGACCAGAGTTAGCGTGTCGACCAGAGTTGGCGCTTTAGCGCCTACTCTGGTCCCATAGCGCTTACTCCGGTCCCATACAAGTGGGTTGCTACTTCCAGATGTTGACGGTGGGCGCGCGGCGGATCGCTCAGTCGCCCCACTTCATTCATTGCATTCAGGCGGCGTTTCAGCCATTGAACCCACGGCCCTTCGCCGCAAGCTCGGCGATGCTCGGCGCCAACTGCCAGGCGTCGCCATTCGGCCGCGACGCATAGCGACGAATCGCGCGCTCGACGTTGTAGAGCCCGACCGTATCCGCGTACAGCATCGGACCGCCGCGATAGAGCGGGAAGCCGTACCCGGTCAGATAAACCATGTCGATGTCCGACGCCTTCGACGCAATGCCCTCCTCGAGAATCTTCGCGCCTTCGTTGACGAGCGCGAACACCAGACGCTCGACGATTTCCTCGTCGCTGATCTTGCGGCGCCCGGTGTTGGCTTCCTTCGAGAACGCCGTGATCATCTCGTCGACCACTTTCGACGGATACGCGGTGCGGTCGCCCGCCTTGTAGTCGTACCAGCCGCCACCGGTTTTCTGCCCGAAGCGCCCCGTCTCGCACAGCCGGTCGGCGATCTTCGAGTAGTGCATCTCCGGATGCTCCTGATAGCGGCGCTTGCGGATCGCCCAGCCGATGTCGTTACCGGCCAGATCGCTCATGCGGAACGGACCCATCGCGAAGCCGAACTTCTCGATGGCCTTGTCCACCTGCGCGGGCAATGCGCCTTCTTCGAGCATGAAGAGTGCTTGACGGATGTATTGCTCGATCATCCGGTTGCCGATAAAACCATCGCACACGCCCGAGACCACCGCGGTCTTTTTGATCTTCTTCGCGAGTTTCATGACGGTAGCGAGGACGTCTTTCGCCGTCTCCTTGCCACGCACCACTTCGAGCAGCTTCATCACGTTGGCCGGGCTGAAAAAATGCATGCCGACCACGTCCTGCGGACGCCTGGTGAAGGCGGCGATCTTGTCGACATCCAGCGTCGAGGTATTCGATGCGAGGATCGCGCCTGGTTTTGCCACTTCGTCCAGACGCTTGAACACCTGTTCTTTCACGCCGAGTTCTTCGAACACGGCTTCGACGATCAGGTCCGCGTGTTTCAGGTCGTCATAGGAGAGCGTGGGCGTGATCAGCGCCATGCGCTGTTCCAGCACTTCTGGCTTGAGCTTGCCTTTCTTGACGGTGGCTTCGTAGTTCTTGCGGATCGTGGCGAGGCCACGCTCGAGTGCTTCCTGCTTCGTTTCCAGCAGCGTGACCGGAATGCCCGCGTTGATGAAGTTCATCGCGATGCCGCCGCCCATCGTGCCGGCACCGATCACGGCGACCTGGTCGATCTCACGGGCAACCGTATCGGAAGGCACATCGGGAATCTTGCTCGCCGCGCGTTCGCCGAAGAACGCATGACGCAGCGCATGGCTTTCCGGCGTTTGCACGAGCGCCATGAAGCATTCGCGTTCGAAGGCAAGGCCCTTGTCGAAACCGTTTTGTACGCCGGCTTCCACCGCGTCGATACACTTCAGCGGCGCCGGGAAATTCTTTGCCATCGCCGTGACGGTATTGCGCGCGAATTGAATGAAGCCGGCCGCATTCGGATGTTCGATCTTACGCTCGCGCACCTTCGGATGAGGACCCTCCTGCGCGCCGACTTTGCAGGCAAACGCAAGCGCCGCTTCAGTCAGATTGCCTTCTGTCACTTCGTCGAACAGACCCGAGCCGGCCAGTTTCTCCGACATCACCGGCGCGCCGGAAACGATCATGTTGAGTGCGGCTTCGAGGCCGATGGCACGCGGCAAACGCTGCGTGCCGCCCGCGCCCGGCAGAATGCCAAGCTTCACTTCCGGCAGCGCGATCTGCGCGCCGGGAGCGGCGATGCGGTAATGCGCGCCGAGCGCCAACTCCAGCCCGCCGCCCATTGCGACGCTGTGAATCGCGGCAACCACCGGCTTCGCGCTGCCCTCGACGGTCTTGATGACCGTGGCGAGCGTCGGCTCCTGAGTCGCCTTCGGCGTGTTGAATTCGGTGATGTCGGCGCCGCCCGAGAAGGCTTTGCCCGCGCCTGTCAGCACGATTGCCTTGATGGCCGGATCGTTCTGCGCGCGCTCGATCCCTTCGACGATACCGACTCGCGTCGAGAGGCCGAGGCCGTTTACGGGGGGATTGTTCAGCGTGATGACGGCCACGCCGTCATGAGTTGTGTAGTCCACTGCCATCTGCCTGTCTCCATGCGATGAGGCGGCGCATGACGCGCCGCCCGTCCCAGTTCACCGAGCCGCAGAGAGATCGACCCGTGAGTCGACCCATTCTGCGACTTTCCGGGGGTCAGCAGGCAGAATACACAAAAAAGCACGCTCGTTCAATTTATCGTTAGGCGGGGTTTCCCCTGGCGAGCGGCGTGAGCGGGCAGTCCTTTGCGTCTTCGAGCGCGGAGGGCAGGATATGGTCGCGGAAGGTGTCGCGCAGCTTGAGTTTCTGCAGCTTGCCGGTGGCCGTGTGCGGCAGTTCGTCGACGAAGGCGACGTCGTCGGGAATCCACCATTTGGCGACCTTGCCGTCGTAGAACGCGAGCAGCTCTGCGCGCGTCACGTCGAACCCGGGCCGCTTGACGACCACCAGCAGCGGCCGCTCGGTCCACTTCGGATGCGCGCAGGCAATGCACGCGGCCTCGGCGACTGCGGGGTGCGCGATGGCGACATTCTCGAGGTCGATCGAACTGATCCACTCGCCGCCCGACTTGATCACGTCTTTCGAGCGATCCGTGATGTGCAGAAAGCTGTCACGGTCGATGGTGGCGACGTCGCCGGTCGGGAACCAGCCGTCCACGAGCGGCGAATCGTCCTTGCGGAAATACCGGTCGATCACCCACGGCCCGCGCACGTGCAGATCGCCGAACGCCACGCCGTCCCACGGCAGATCGCGGCCGTCTTCGCCGACGATCTTCATATCGACGCCGTACAGCACGTGGCCCTGCTTTTCGAGCAGTTTGCGCTGCTCGGCCAACGGACGCTGGCTCTGTTCCCACGTCAGCTTCGACAAGGTGCCGAGCGGTGACATTTCCGTCATGCCCCACGCATGGATCACCTGCACGCCGTACTCGTCCTCGAAGGCGCGCAGCATGGCCGGCGGACACGCAGAGCCGCCGATCACCGTGCGATTCAACGAAGAGAAACGCACCTTGGCCTCGCGCAGATAGTTGAGCAAGCCGAGCCACACGGTCGGCACGCCGGCCGAATACGTGACGCGTTCGCTTTCCATCAATTCATACAGCGATTTGCCGTCGAGATCCTTGCCGGGAAAGACCAGCTTCGCGCCGGTCAGCGGCGCGGAGTGCGGAATGCCCCAGGCGTTCACATGGAACATCGGCACGACCGGCAGCACGGAGTCGCGCGCGGACAGGCTCATCGCATCGGGCAGCGCGGCACCGAACGCGTGCAGCACCGTCGAGCGATGCGAATACAGCGCGCCCTTCGGATTGCCGGTGGTGCCGGACGTATAGCAAAGGTACGAGGCCTGGCGCTCGTCGAGTTGCGGCCATGCGTAGTTGCCATCTTGCGCGTCAAGTAAGGTTTCGTAGCTCAGTACCGGCGTTTGCAGCGTCGGCAGATGGGCTTCGTCGGCCAGTGCGATCCAGCCGCGCACTTTCGGGCATTGTGGCGCGAGACAATCGACGAGCGGTGCGAAGGTGGCGTCGAACAGCACGTAGGCGTCGTCCGCGTGGTTGACGATGTAGGCGATCTGGTCGGGAAAGAGACGCGGATTGATCGTGTGACAGACCGCGCCGAAGCCGGTCGTGCCGTAATACGCTTCCAGATGCCGGTAGCCGTTCCAGGCCAGCGTGGCCACCCGCTCGCCGGGCTCGACGCCAAGCGCGATCAGCGCCTGCGCCAGCTGCTTCGCGCGCTTTTCGCAGTCGCGGTAGGTGTAGCGATGCACGTCGCCTTCAATGCGTCGCGACACGATCTCGGTGTCGCCGAAATGCCGCGCGGCATGCGCGAGCAACGAGGACACAGTGAGCGGCACGTCCATCATCTGGCCAGGCAGCGGCGTCGTCATCGTCATAAAGAGAGGTCTCCTCGCGTTGTTTGCGTCATTGGGGTGCAGCTCGGGGCCGCGCGGCGCATCGTTGCGTCGCGGGGGACGTTCCGGTGGGTCGCGTGGCGCGTTTTGAAGCGGCGCAGTAGCGCGCTGGCGGGAGACGCCCGGCACACAGGCGGCGTCGGCCTAAGGGCCGGCCAGCAGCGCCGCGGGCGCCGACTTACAATATCGGTTAATCCAGAGGCGCTCAACATGTCGTTTTCCCCAAGCATTGCAGGGTTATCCGGGCCTTTATCGGCTCTCTCCGACGCACTCGTCACCTCGCCCGAAAGCGCGTTTGCGCGACTCGGCAGCGCGTTTCTGACGCGTCTGCCCGCGGCGCCGCTCAGTGCGCCCCACCTGGTCGGATTCTCCGCAGAAACCGCTGCGTTGCTCGGTTTAGAGCCGGGCCTCCAGACCGATCCGGGCTTCGCCGAACTCTTCTCCGGCAACGCGACGCGCGAGTGGCCTTCGGCCGCGCTGCCGTACGCGTCGGTGTATTCGGGGCATCAGTTCGGCGTGTGGGCCGGCCAGCTCGGCGACGGCCGCGCGCTCGGTCTCGGCGAAATCGAACACAACGGCCAACGCTTCGAGCTGCAACTCAAGGGCGCAGGCCGCACGCCCTATTCACGCATGGGCGACGGCCGCGCGGTGTTGCGCTCGTCGATCCGCGAGTATCTGTGTTCGGAAGCGATGCATCACCTCGGCATTCCGACCACGCGCGCGCTGTGCGTGATCGGCTCCGACCAGCCGGTGCGGCGTGAGGAAGTCGAAACCGCGGCGGTTGTCACGCGCGTGGCGCCGAGCTTCGTGCGCTTCGGACACTTCGAGCATTTCTATTCGAACGATCGCGTCGATGCACTGCGCGCGCTCGCCGATCATGTGATCGAGCGCTTCTATCCGCACTGCCGCGAAGCCGGCGACCCGTATCTCGCGCTGCTCGATGAAGCGGTGAGGTCGACGGCTGATCTGATGGTCGAATGGCAAGCCGTGGGTTTCTGCCACGGCGTGATGAATACCGACAACATGTCGATCCTGGGTCTCACGATCGACTACGGCCCGTTCGGTTTCATGGATGGTTTCGACGCCGGCTACATCTGCAATCACTCTGACTCGCAAGGCCGTTACGCGTACAAGATGCAGCCGCAGATCGCGTACTGGAACCTCTTTTGCCTCGCCCAAGGCCTGCTGCCGCTGCTGGGCGTTCAGCATGAAGAAAGCGTGCGCGGCGACAAGGCGATCGAAGACGCGCAGCGTGTGCTCGGTGGCTTCAAGGACCGTTTCGCGCCGGCTCTCGAACAACGCATGCGCGCCAAACTTGGCCTCGAAATCGAGCGCGATGGCGACGATAGTCTGGTCAACCGCCTGTTCGAAGTGATGCACGCAAACCGTGCGGATTTCACGCTGACCTTTCGCAATCTGGCGCGCATTTCGAAGCACGACGCGAGCGCCGACGCGCCGGTGCGCGATCTGTTTCTCGACCGCGCTGCGTTCGACGCATGGGTGAACGACTACCGCGCGCGCCTGTCCGAAGAAACACGCGACGACGCCGCGCGTGCCATTGCAATGAACCGTGTGAACCCCAAATTCATACTTCGAAATCATCTCGCGGAAACGGCGATACGCCGAGCGAAAGAGAAGGATTTCTCCGAAGTGGAGCGTTTGGCGGCCGTGCTGCGCCGCCCGTTCGACGAACAGCCGGAACACGAAGCGTATGCAGGGCTGCCGCCGGATTGGGCCAGCTCGCTGGAAGTGAGTTGCTCCTCGTGACGCTGAGCCGAACTCGCTTGAATCAGCTTTGAAGCCGCTTGTTTCCGCTTTGAAGCCGCTTTGAAACCGCTTGAATCCGCTGAATCCGTGTAATGAGCCGAATCTGGCTGAACACTTTGCAGCCCCGAAAAACAAGCCCGAGACAGGAACCCCAATCATGAACAAGCCCGACGACATCAAGACCGACGCCCCCGCCGTGCAAAAAGACGACGCCGAATGGCGCAACCAGCTCTCCGACATCGAATACGAGGTGACCCGCAACGCGGCCACCGAGCGCCCCTTCACCGGCCGCTATCACGACCACTGGGACCGCGGCATCTATGACTGCGTGTGCTGCGGCACGCCGCTATTCGAATCGGATACCAAGTTCGACGCCGGTTGCGGCTGGCCGAGCTACTTCAAGCCGATCAACGGCGAAGTGATCGCCGAGAAAACCGACCGCTCGCACGGCATGCTGCGCATCGAGGTGCAATGCAAGAACTGCGGCGCGCATCTGGGTCACGTGTTCGAAGACGGACCGGCGCCGACCGGTCTGCGTTACTGCATCAATTCGGCTGCGTTACAATTCGAGCCCAAGTAACGCAGCGCGGAGTTCGGCGCCGGTTGAAGCGCGGCGGGCGCCTGTTTTAAGCGCCTGCCGCGACACCCTTCGTCCGGCTTGCGAACGGGACAACCCGGCGCGGCATTCAGGCTACCAACGGCGCAACGCGCCGTTGCCGGCTGCCGCGGCGGGTTTTTGCCATCCCTGCCACCGGGCGCCCCGCGCCGCGTCCCTGTTTTTCCGACCCATTCTCCGACCTACTCTTCCGAATTCCCGACCAGATAATGAAATTCCTGTTCGATCTGTTCCCGATCATCCTGTTTTTCGTCGCCTTCAAGATTTGGGGCATTTTCACGGCGACGGCAGTGGCGATCGTCGCCACGCTGGTACAGATCGCGTGGGTGGCCTTCCGCCACCGCAAGGTCGATTCCATGCTATGGGTGAGCCTCGGCGTCGTCACCGTATTCGGCGGCGCGACGCTCGTGCTGCACAACGACACCTTCATCAAATGGAAACCGACCGTGTTGTACTGGGCGTTTTCGGTCGCGTTGATCGTCTCGCAACTGGCCTTCAACAAGAACCTGATCGAAGCGATGATGGGCAAGCAGATCACGCTGCCGCACGCGATCTGGGGCAAGTTGAATGTCGTCTGGGCGATTTTCTTCGTGCTGCTCGGACTGGTTAACCTGTTCGTCGCGTATAACTACACGACCGATCAGTGGGTCAATTTCAAGCTGTTCGGCGCCACGGGGTGTCTGGTGGTGTTCATCATCGGACAGAGCTTGTGGCTGTCGAAGTATATGAAGGAAGAATGACATGACGAGCGATGTATTCATGCACGCCACCACCGCGGAGCGCGCGGCGTTGATCGAGGCGCGTCTCACCGCGGCGCTCGCGCCGGTCGCCTCGATCCAGATTACGGATGACAGCGCGCAGCACGCAGGCCACGCCGGCGCCTCCGCCGGCGGTCATTTCAGTGTCACGATCGTGGCGGCCGCATTCGCCGGCAAGGCCCGCGTGGCGCGGCATCGCATGGTGTATGATGCGCTGGCCGATGCCATGCAGCGCGGCATTCACGCCCTTGCAATCACGGCGTATACGCCCGAAGAATTCGCTTTGTTGCCCCGCTAGGAACCTCTCGATGACCTTGAAGAAAACCCGCCTTTGGGTATTGCTGGCTGCCTTTGCGGCCGCACCTGCATTCGCACAGAACATTGCCGTCGTGAACGGTACGCCGATTCCGAAAGCGCGCGCCGATGCGCTGATCGATCAACTGGTTCATCAAGGCCAGCAAGACACGCCGCAGTTGCAAATGGCCGTGCGCGAAGAACTGGTGAATCGCGAAATCCTGATGCAGGAAGCGATGCGCCGCGGCCTGCCGAATCGTCCGGACATCAAGGCACAAATCGCCGTTGCGCAGCAAACCGTCGTGCTGCGCGCGCTGATCGAAGACTTCGTGAAGAACAACACGCCGACCGACGCCGAAATCACCGCGCGCTACAACGCGCTGATCAAGGACGCGGGCGGCAAGGAATATCACCTGCATCACATCCTGGTGGACAACGAACAGCAAGCCAAGGATCTGATCGCGAAGATCAAGGCCGGCGCAAGCTTCGAAGACCTCGCCAAGCAATACTCGAAGGACCCGGGATCGGGCAAGAACGGCGGCGACCTGGACTGGTCGGACCCGAAGGCCTATGTGCCTGAATTTGCGGACGCGGCCACGCATCTGCAAAAAGGCCAGATGACCGACACGCCGGTGCATACGCAATTCGGCTGGCACATCATCCGTGTCGACGACGTGCGCAACATCACGCCGCCGCCGCTCGAGCAAGTGCGACCGCAGATCGTGCAACAGATCCAGCAGGAAAAGCTGCAGGCTTTTGAAGAAGGTCTGCGTAAGAACGCGAAGATTCAGTAAGCGTTCTTTGCCTGCTGCTTCAGAAAAAACCGCCTTCGTGGCGGTTTTTTTATGCTCCCGTCCCGTTCAGCGTTTCAGCCCCCGCATCACTTGCGCAGTGCCCTGCTCATCTCGGCAAGCGGCATGGCAACAATCGAGTCGAGCAACCGGACTTCGCCGGCATTCGGCTTCGTGACATCGTCGACGGCTCGCCGGGTGTCCGCGACTCGGGTATCGACAACGGCCAGCATCTCATCCAGCAATTTTTCCGGGCCTTTTGGCGCGAGGCCAAGCGCTTCGCCGAATGCCAGCATGTTCTTTCTGGAGACGTCCGCGAACTGAGTGGCCGCTCCAATCGGCATTGTCAGATCGCACTGCGGCCAACGGTCCCGCTGTTGCGGCTGATAGGTCGGCGTATGGTAGACGACTGTGCTGACCAGATCGTAAAACGGCGCCAGCATATAGCCTCGTGCGTTGACGAAGAACGAGAGGTTTTTCAGGTGGGAATCCGCGTTGCCGATGAGCACGTTGAAGACCGCCCAGCGGAATACATCGAGACGTGCCATTGCCCGCGTGCCGGTTTTTTCAATCGCATCCCTGAGTACCTGCGCCGTGGCGTTCTGGTATTTGAAGTTGCGGTCGTAGTTCAACAGTTGCATCGCGTCGACCGTATGCAAGCGCCGAACCGGTTCGGCGGCCGTATCGCGGTCGAAACGGTCGATCACATAGCAGGCCGAGGGCACCCGCACAAAATGCGTAGGCGGCACGCGCACGCCCATCGCTCGTGCCAGCTGCATGCAGAAAAATTCGTTTATCGCTGAATGAGGATAGCCGGTGCTTCGCATGTCAGGCTTGAGCAGATGCATTGACGGCTCATTACCCACGGGCTCAAAGAGCTGGTAGTTCGGCGCGTCGCCTTGCAAGGACAGCAGCAGTTTTTGTTGGGCACCCGCTGCGGACATGCGCTTGGGCGCAGTAGCGGTGAGCGCTCGTTGCGGCATGGCCTGAATGCGAGCCTCGAGGTCCGCGTACGACAAAGGCTGCAGACCACCGGAAGCTTCCTGTTCGCCCTCGGCGAGGAGCGTCAAGGCGCCTGCCGACTCCCGGCCGTAGTACGCAAGCAGCCCCCATGCATCGCTCGCATTGACTTTGGCTTCGCGAGCGAGCGCCGTGCGCATCTCCTCTTCAGGCAAAAGATTGTCGAAGAACCATTGCACCGGCCGCTGGCTCGAACCATCGACAAAACGTTCTGCATGCAGAGGGAAAGCGGGTGAAAGCACGAACGCGTCTTCGCGGTCGAGCCAGGTTCTATCGTAGGTAAATGACCAGATACCGCTTTCGTCGCTCACCACGCCAACGCGTTGGCCATTCGCGTAGGCGACGAGCGTTCTAGCTGCCATGAGTCACCCGGCGGCGATGGCGCGGTTGGGTGGCGAGGCCGGGAGGAATGTCTACGGACACCTGCGCGCGCAGGACAATGCCCAGTTCGCCGAGCAGGTGGAGCACCTTGCCGATTTGTGCCGTCGGCTTACCCGCCTCGATATGTGTGATGAACTTGGGCGACAGACCCGTGGCGATGGCGACGTCGTCGCGCGTCAGGCCCTGTGCAAGCCGTGACGCCCGCAAAAGATCACCCAACACCGTCATGTTGCTGATGAAAACGTCAGATTGCCGCATTCTTCGCCCTCGAGTTCGTACCCGCTCGGGAACATTATGCCATCAGACCAGGCGGGCAGCGGGAATTCGTACCCGAGCGGGTACGAGCGAGGAGTCGTGAATGCCAATATCGGGCTTTCGTACCCGAGCGGGTACGAAGAGGGGGGATTGGGATATATGGAGCTGTTTCGTACCCGAGCGGGTACGTAGCCGGCATCAGTCTGCCGCGCGTCAATAGCGCAGCAGACTGCCCGACTACCTCAACCCAACCAGCGCCGTGCGTTCTGGAACACGCGCAGCCACGGGCTCGCGTCCGTGCTGCCCTCGCCCCAGCCTTCCGGATGCCAGCTCATCTGCACCGCACGATGCACGCGCTCGGTGTGCGGCATCAGCACGCTGAAGCGGCCATCGGGTGTCGTGACCGACGTGATGCCGTTCGGCGATCCATTCGGGTTGAACGGATACTGCTCCGTTGCCTGACCACGGTGGTCGACGAAGCGCATCGCGACAGCCACCTTCGACGCATCGCCTTGCTGCGAAAAGTCCGCGTAACCTTCGCCGTGGGCGATTGCAACTGGAATGCGCGAACCTTCCATGCCGGCGAAGAAGATCGATGGCGACGCCTGCACTTCGACCAGCGAGAAGCGCGCTTCGAATTTTTCCGATTTGTTGCGCGTGAACTTCGGCCATGCTTCGGCGCCCGGGATCATCGAGGCGAGACTGCTCATCATCTGGCAGCCGTTGCAGATGCCGAGTGCGAACGTATCTTCGCGGCCGAAGAACGCCGCGAACATGTCGGCCAGTTGCGAGTTGAAGCGGATCGCCTTCGCCCAGCCTTCGCCGGCACCCAGCGTGTCGCCGTATGAGAAGCCGCCACACGCCACCGCACCGGCGAAATCTGCGAGGTTGGCGCGACCGGCCAGCAGGTCGCTCATGTGCACGTCGTGCGCGTCGAAGCCGGCGCGGTCGAATGCATAGGCCGTTTCGAGGTGCGAGTTCACGCCCTGCTCACGCAGGATCGCAACACGCGGACGCGCGCTCTTGCCCACGAATGGCGCAGCGACGTCTTCAGAAGGATCGAACGTGAGAACCGGCGAGATGCCCGGATCGGCTGCGTCGGAGAGCGCGTCGTATTCAGCGTCGGCGCAAGCCGGGTTGTCGCGCAGACGCGAAATGCGCCAGCTCACTTCGCTCCACGTGCGATGCAGTTCCGTGCGAGGCGCTTCGTAGATCTTCTTCGCGTCGCGATAGATTTCGATCGTGTCGCGCTCGTTGAGCTTGCCGATCACGTGCGAGCACGCCGACAAACCCTGTTCGCGCAACGTGCCCAGCACCGCGTCGCGGTCCGCCGCGCGCACCTGAATCACGCCGCCGAGTTCCTCGTTGAAGAGCGCGCGGATCGTGCGGTCTTCGCGGCGGCCGCTGGTCTGCTTCGCCCAGTCTTTGGCGTCGCCGTAGTCGGATTCGTGGTTCGGATCGAGCACCAGCATGTCGACATTCAGCGATACGCCGACGTGGCCCGCGAACGCCATTTCGCAGACCGTCGCCCACAGGCCGCCGTCAGAACGGTCGTGGTAGGCGAGCAGCTTGCCGCCGCTGTTCAGTGCCTGGATCGCCGTGAAGAAGCGCTTCAGATCTTCCGCGTCGTCGACGTCCGGCACCGTGTCGCCGACCTGCTGCGTAACTTGCGCGAGGATACTGCCGCCGAGGCGATGCTTGCCGCGGCCGAGGTCGATTGCGATCAGCACGGAGTCGCCCACCCCGTCCGTTCCGCTCGCGGGGCGCAGTTGCGGCGTGAGGTGACGACGCACGTCTTCAACCGGTGCGAATGCCGAGATGATCAACGAGACCGGCGCGACCACCTCCTTCGCCACGCCGCGGTCTTCCCACTTGGTGCGCATGGACAGCGAATCCTTGCCGACCGGAATGCTGATGCCGAGCGCCGGGCACAGTTCCATGCCGATCGCCTTGACCGTGTCGTACAGCGCGGCGTCTTCGCCCGCTGCGCCGCACGCGGCCATCCAGTTCGCCGACAGCTTCAATTTATCCAGCGACGCGATCGGCGCCGCCGCGATGTTGGTGACCGCCTCGCCGACCGCCATGCGGCCCGACGCCGGCGCATTGATGACAGCCAAAGGCGTGCGCTCGGCCATCGTCATCGCTTCGCCGCGGAAGCCCGCGTAGTCCATCGTGGTGATCGCGACGTCGGCAACCGGCACTTGCCACGGGCCGACCATCTGGTCACGCGCGGTCGTGCCGCCCACCGACCGGTCGCCGATCGTGATCAGGAACGACTTGCTGGCCACCGTTGGGTGACGCAGCACGCTCACCGCGACTTCCGACAAGGCGATGCCGGTGACGTCCACCGGTTCGAGTTTCGTTTCGACGCGCTTCACGTCGCGATGCATGCGCGGCGCCTTGCCGAGCAGCACTTCCATCGGCATATCAACCGGCTCGTGCGCAGTGTCGCCGTGCGCTTCGGCGTCGATCACCTTCAACTGGCGTGCAGCCGTTGCCGTGCCGACCACCGCGAACGGGCAGCGCTCGCGTTCGCACATGGCCTGGAAGGCCGGCAGATCCGTCGGCGCAATCGCCAGGACGTAACGCTCCTGTGCTTCGTTCGACCAGATTTCGCGCGGCGACAAACCGCTCTCTTCCAGCTGGATCTTGCGCAGATCGAAGATCGCGCCCTTGCCCGCGCCGTCCACCACTTCCGGGAACGCGTTCGACAAGCCGCCCGCGCCGACGTCGTGAATGCTCAGAATCGGGTTCTTTTCGCCGAGTTGCCAGCACGCATTGATGACTTCCTGCGCGCGCCGCTCGATTTCCGGGTTGCCGCGCTGGACCGAGTCGAAATCGAGTTCAGCCGTGTTCGTGCCGGTTGCCATCGAGCTGGCCGCACCACCGCCCATGCCGATGCGCATACCCGGCCCGCCGATCTGGATCAACAGCGAGCCTTCCGGCAGATCGTGCTTATGCGTGTGCTGATCGGAAATATTGCCGATGCCGCCGGCGATCATGATCGGCTTGTGATAGCCACGCACCAGACCCGCGACGTTCTGCTCATACGCACGGAAATAGCCGCCCAGATTGGGCCGGCCGAATTCATTGTTGAACGCGGCGCCGCCGAGCGGGCCGTCGATCATGATTTGCAGCGGCGACGCAATGCGGTCGGGACGGCCGTACGCTGCGTGCTTGTCGTCCGGATTGCGATGCGCGAGCGGCTGCGCTGCATCACGGGCGTTCTCCCATGCCTCGACGCCGTCCGGCAATTCCAGATTCGACACCGTGAAGCCCGCCAGACCCGCTTTCGGGCGCGCACCGCGACCGGTCGCGCCTTCGTCGCGAATTTCGCCGCCCGAACCGGTCGAAGCGCCCGGGAACGGCGAGATGGCGGTGGGATGGTTATGCGTTTCCACCTTCATCAAGGTGTGCGTCAGTTCGACGTTGCGGCGGTAGTGCTCAGGCAACTCGTTTGCGCCCAGTTCAGCCGGCGTGCGCGGGAACCAGCGCTCGGCCACACCGCCCGCCATGATCGCCGAGTTATCCGAATACGCGACGATCGTGCCTTGCGGGTTCAGCTTCTCGGTGTTGCGGATCATGTTGAACAGCGAGATGTCCTGCTTCTCGCCGTCGATAGTCCATTCCGCGTTGAAAATCTTGTGACGGCAGTGCTCGCTGTTGGCCTGCGCGAACATCATCAGTTCGACGTCGGTCGGGTTGCGGCCGAGTTTGGTGAATGCGTCCACCAGGTAGTCGATTTCGTCGGCGGCGAGCGCGAGGCCCAGTTCCGTGTTCGCCGCTTCCAGCGCGCCGCGCCCGTTGCCCAGCACGTCGACGGTTTGCAGCGGCTTGGCCGGCAGTTCGTCGAACAGATGCAACGCGTGGTCCCGCGAAGGCGAAACACTTTCGGTCATGCGGTCGTGCAGCGCCACGGCAACGGCCGCGCGGGCTTCGTCGGAGAGCGCCTTCTTGCCGCCCAGCAGGCCGCTCTTCAGCGTGACCGTGTATTCGACACCCCGTTCGATTCGCCGAACCTGCGCCAGACCGCACAGATGGGCAATATCGGTTGCCTTGCTGGCCCACGGCGACACCGTGCCGAAGCGCGGCACCACCAGGAAAGTTTCGGCCGTGCCGCGCTCCTTGACCTCTTCGAGCGGATCGCCGTAATGCATCAGCGCTTCGATCTTCGCGTTGTCTTCCGCGGAAAGTGGGGTTTGCGCGTTGACGAAGTGCAGATACTGGCCGCGCACGCCGGTGATGTTGGCGTCGATGCGCGTAAGCGTTTCGAGCAGGCGGGTTTGACGGAAATCGGAAAGGGCCGAAGCGCCGGGGAAACACGAGAAGTGGGCCATGGACTTGACGTTGCGTCGCTAATGATGCCGATGAGTGATGCCGATGAGTCGCGCGTGAAGGCGACGTGAGGCGCAAAGGAAGTCCGGGATTATACCCCGGGAACGCGCTTCCGGCGGCCATGGGACGTGTCCGGCCGGCCGGCGGCCGGGTGCTCGCGGATGTGTTCTCCCGATATGACATCCCGTCGGCATGCCGATGCTTTAATCGACGCGCAAGTGGGCAATTCATCCGCCCGGACGCGTCGGCGGCGCTGCGCACCGTGGGCGCGCCCCGTGATGCGCGAACACGCCCGCCACGCGAACCGCAAACTCACTCGAACAGGCATGTCATGAACGTCAACCGCTATGGCAGTATCGATCAGACTTCCTATCCGCCGGCTTTGATGCAGCCGCCGCCGGGCATGGCCGGCGCACTCACGCGGACGGCGCCGCGCATCTATGCGCCGGACGAGACGCCGCGCGCGCCGGTTGGCAATGCGGCGGCCTGGCCCCCACGGCGCGAGCCGGACGGCCGGGCGCCGAGGATTGGAGGCGGAGTTCAGCCGTTTGAGCGCATCGGCGGCGAAGCGGTGCCGGCCAGGCTGAACGATTCGGGTAAGCGGGTCCAGGACGGCGAGGACGGCAAAGGCAATCCGCTTCGCGACACGTGGGACGCGGATGGGCGGCACATCCGAGACAGCGTGGGCGCCGACGGTACACGTATTCGCGACACGTGGGACACGGACGGCAAGCGCACTCGCGACAGCGTGAGCGCCGACGGTACACGTATCCACGACACGTGGGACACGGACGGCAAGCGCACTCGCGACAGCGTGAGCGCCGACGGTACGCGTATCCACGACACGTGGGACACGGACGGCAAGCACACTCGCGACAGCGTGGACGCTAACGGCGACCGTATCCACGACAGTTGGGACGCTAACGGCGAACACATCCACGAGAATTCAAACGAAAGCGGAAAACACGTTCGCGATAGATGGGATTTGAGCGGCAACCACATACGCGACACGTGGGACGAGAACGGCAACCACATCCGTGACGTCTGGGACGCGAACGGCAAGCACAAACGCATCGTCTGGCACGAAAAGGCCAACCCCATCCCTCCTTCGATGGACGCCGACGGTCTCACGCCCGACCCCGCGGGACGCAACGGGCGTCCGATGCGTCGCCCCGTGGTCGGCGACGCCCCGGCGTCATCGCCGCTGCCGGGCAATGGCGGCGGCACCAGCCCGCCTTCGGAACCTGTCGGCGGCGGGGATGGCGGGCAGCCTGCGGAGCCCACAGGCGACGATGGCAGTCAACCTTCCGGGCCTGTCGGCGGCGGTGGTGGCGTACCCTCCGCGCCTATCGGTGGCGGTGGCGGTGGTCACGCCCCCGTACCCACCGGCGGTGGCGAGGGCGGCCAGCCCTCCGCCCCCATTGGCGGCGGCGGCGGTAACGGCCAGCCCTTCGCGCCCACCGGCGGCGACATCCAGGCGCCCGACAACAACGCCGGCAACACCGACTACGATCAACCCTCCCCCGGCTCCGCGCGCAACCCGGCGCTGATCGGGCTCACGCCGGAGCAAGGCGGGATAGTGACCAACGCCTATCAACACGTGAAGCGCATGATCGACAGCGCGCTTGGCAAGCTCGAATCCGGTCATCCGGACGACAACTTTGCGCGCTGGTTCGGCAGCCCGACACAGCGGAATGTGCAGAAAGTCGAACAGGTTCTGACCCACATGCAGCACGCCATGTCGCACGACCAGTTCACCTTCGTCCTGGGTGCGCCGCACGACAACTCGGAACTTGCGCACGTGCAAGCCAGTTCGCCTCATCAGATCAACCTGAAGCCACACTTCTTCGATCACGCGTTCGGCGCCAACACCCCGGAAGCGACGATAGCCCATGAGTTGAGCCATTTTCCGTACATCGGCAACACGAAGGACCATCTGTATGGTCCCGCCGCCGTCGCCGGCCTCGCGGCACGGAACAGCGACATCGCCACCGACAACGCCGAAAACTACGGCATGTTCATTCGCGCGCAGACGACGGCATGAGCCTCGCGAGCGGCGCCGCCACTCAACGCGGCCAGGACGGACGACAGGCGGACCACGAAGGACGCCGCCGCCCCGTGCGTTCCCGTCCCCTCGAGTTCCGCCCGCCGCGGCCGGACCCGCACGCCGCGCGCGTGGCAGGCGGGCCGGTTTGACTGCTATCATTCGCCCTTTCACCAGATCGGCGCGAGTGGCCCGAAGCAAGCCGGGCCGCGCGCCGCATGTCACGCCCAATGGGCACGCGCGGCTTCGGCGTCCCGTCGGCACATCGAATCAGAACATGGATGTCATTGTCATCGGCGGCGGGATTGCGGGCGTCGCCACCGCTTATCAATTGCGTGCGGCCGGCCACCGGGTATGCGTCGTCGAGCGCCACGCCACCGTCGCGCAAGGTGCGACCTATGGCCACGGCGGCACTGTCCTGCCCACCCCGCTCGACGTCTGGTTCGGCCCGACTTTCATGGCGAGCCGGCACAATGCCCGCAACGGCGTGATCAGCAAGACCGGCTTCAACGGACCGGCGCGTCAGTTCGTCAAGCAACTGGCGGCGTTGCAGGAACCGGAAGCGTTTGGCCGACAATACGGACGGTTGCGCCCGCTGATCGAATTGTCGCGTGACGCCATGGCCGACGTCGAAGCGCGCTTCGGGCTCGAATTCGAACAGGCAAGCGGTCTGCTGTATCTGGTGCGCTCGGCGCAGGAGTGGCAGCAGACCCGGCCGGCGCTCGATCTGCTGCATCAATACGAAGTCCCGCACCATGTGCTGACGCCCGCCGAGTGCGCGGCGTTCGAGCATTCGGTGCGCGTCGAGCCGGAATTTGCCGGCGGTGTGCTGTTCGACCAGGAGCGCACGGCCAATTCCCCGCTGTTCGCCAAGCTCCTCAAGCAGACGCTCGACAACCAGGGCGGCGTGCAATTCATGCTCGGCTGCGAAGTGTCGGCGATTCGCCTCGAAGGCCAGCGCGCGGCCGTGGAACTGGCGCCGCGGCCGGGTGCGGCCTCCCGGTCACGCGAAGTCGACGTGATTCACGCCGACGCCGTGGTGGTGGCCGCCGGGCACGGCAGCCTGGCGCTGCTCGAGCGCCTCGGCTTGCAGCTGCCGCTGCATCCGCTGCGCCTGCACACGCTGGTGGCGCCGATCGCGCATGAGGAATGCGCACCGCATGTGGCGATCGTCGACGCCGTCAAGCGGATTGGAATCAGCCGGATGAACCATCGCCTGCGGATCGCGGGTGGTGCGGTATTGCAGAGTACGAGCCAGCTCGACAAGCCACTGGGCGAAACGGTCACCACGGAAGCGCTCGCGCTGCTCGGTCAGGCGACTCACGACTGGATTCCAGGCGCGGCGCGGATTTCAGCAGCGTTGCCGTGGGAAGGCGTCAAGCTGCTGTCGCCGGACGGCTTGCCGGTCGTCGGCAACGCGCTGCATCCACGGCTGTTTGTGAACGTGGGGCATGGCCCGGCGGGCTGGGGCCTTGCCTGCGGCTCGGGCAAACTGATCGCCGACCTGATGTCGGGCCACCCACCGGGTGTCCCCGAAGACACGCTGGCCGCGCTGCGTGCGGATCGCTTCCAGTAACGGGCGACCCTGCGAGCTGGAAGACCGGGCGCGCGCCTTGCGCCCATCGGCACTACCATACGGATTCCCCAAGCTCCCGCGCCTTGCCCAAGGTGTGAACCGCGAAGCGCCGCCATGACAGAAGCCGACCTCACCCCGCCGACGCTCGTCAGCCCCCACGCCCGGGCGCTACCCCTGCTGACGCTCACCGATCTGCGGATCGCCGAATCCCAAGCCGCGGCAGGCTTGCCCGAACACACGCTGATGTCGCGCGCCGGTACGGCCGCGGCCAGCTTCCTGCAAGAGCTGATCACCCGCGACACGTCGGTCGAAAAATCGAAACAGAAAGTGTGGCTCATCGCCGGCCCAGGCAATAACGGCGGCGACGCATTGATCCTCGCGACCCGGTTGCACCAGGACGGCATCGCGGTGGAACTCTGCATGCCGGTCGACGTGAAACCGGACGACGCCCGCTGGGCGCTCGACACGGCCCGCGCAGCGGGGGTCGCGATCACGTCGGCACCGCCCGCTTCGCTCGACAGCTACACGTGGCTCGTCGACGGCATGTTCGGCATCGGTCTCACGCGTGAGCTCGACGGCGTCTTCGCGGCCATCGCCCGCCAGTTATCGCAGCGCGCGGCAGCCAGGCCCAGAAAAGGCGGCGTGCTGGCGCTCGACGTCCCCAGCGGCCTCGACAGCGATACCGGCACGATAATCGGCGGCAGCGACGGCGTCGCGGTCCATGCGACCCACACGATCAGCTTCATCGGCGCCAAACCGGGCCTGTTCACCGCACAGGGCCGTGACCTCGCCGGCGCAGTGATCGTCGCGCCGATCGGGATCGACAGCCGCCAGCGCACGGCCGTGCAACTGAACGCGCCCGACCTGTTCGCCACGTTCCTGCCGCCGCGCGATTTCGCGACCAACAAGGGCACGTTCGGCAGCCTCGCCGTGGTCGGCGGCGACACCGGCATGTGCGGCGCGCCGATCCTCGCGTCACGCGCGGCGCTGTACGCCGGCGCCGGCAAAGTCCATGTCGCGCTGCTCGGCGAGGGCGCGCCGCCCTACGATCCACCGCACCCCGAACTGATGCTGCACGCCATCGACGATCTGCCGCTCGACAAGATGGACGCGCTCGCGGTCGGCTGCGGCATGGGTCATCGCGAGCGCGCGACTCAGGTGATGCATGACGTGTTGCCGCTCGACGTGCCCAAGCTGTTCGATGCGGACGCGCTAAACCTGATCTCGAAGGACCCGTCGCTCGCCGCCGCAGTCACCGCGCGCGGCGTGCAAGGCGATCCGTGCATCCTGACGCCTCACCCGCTCGAAGCCGCGCGCCTGCTCGGCACCGACGCGCCGGGCGTGCAACGCGACCGGCTCAGCGCGGCGCGCGCGCTGGCCGCGCGCTTTGCCAGCGTCGTGGTGTTGAAAGGCACCGGCACGATCATCGCGGCGCCGGACGGTCGCCTCGCGATCAACCCGACCGGCAACGCCGCGCTCGCCACCGGCGGCACCGGCGACGTGCTCGGCGGCATCATCGGCGCGTTGCTCGCGCAGCATCTGCCGCGCTACGAAGCGGCGTTGGCGGGCGTCTACCTGCACGGCCTCGCCGCCGACACGCTGAGCGCGCAGGGCCACGGTCCGGCCGGCTTGACCGCGGGCGAACTGGCGCCGATGGTGCGCAGCTTGCTGAACCGCTTGTTTTATCCGGCAGCGGACCAGTGATGCGAAGCCCCCCGCGCCTAGGGCGCAAACCTTGCTGAGCCACACGGGCTGATCGGCACAGCCCAGCTTGGCCGCTCATCCCAACTTTTGCACCGGCCGCCAAACCGCTGCCGCCCTTCACACAACGCCGCTATACTGAATGACTGCGCCGCGCGTCGAATTCAGCGCGGCTTGCGGCGAACTTTCAGCGAGCCGGTTCGATCGCCAGGCGGGCTCACGGCGTTTCCCCGCAAGCCACCGCGAACCCGGCCGCGCGGCATCGCTCTAACAGCATCGTTTGCATCATCCTCGGCAGCGCTTCACGCGCGTGTCATCCTTCGTGCCCCTTCGTTAGACGGACGCTATGACGCAGAACTCGCTCCCCTCCTGGTCCTCGCTGCAAACGCATTACGAGAAGATTCGCGATGCGCACATGCGCGACTGGTTCGCCCCCGAGAACGATCCCACCCCTACCCGTGCTGAGCGCTTTGCGTTCGCGGGCGGTGGTCTCGCGGCCGATTTCTCGAAGAACCGCATCACTGAAGAAACCCTGAAACTGCTGGTGCAACTTGCCCGCGAAGCCGGCGTCGAGAAACGCCGCGATGCCATGTTCGCGGGCGAAATCGTCAATCCGACGGAAGGCCGCGCCGCGCTGCACACCGCGCTGCGCGCCACCGACCCGAAGGCGCCGTTCCACGCGCAGATCGAGGCCGAGCGCGCGAAGATGGCGGCCTTCGCCGACAAGGTCCGCAGCGGCGAGTGGACTGGCTATACGGGCAAGCGGATTCGCTACGTCGTGAACATCGGCATCGGCGGCTCGGATCTCGGGCCGAAGATGGTCGTGCATGCACTGCATCACCTGGCCGCGCCGGAGATCACCACGCACTTCGTGTCGAATGTCGATGGTGCGGATCTGTACAACGTAATGCAGCAGATCGATCCCGAAGAAACCCTCGCGATCATCGTCTCCAAGACCTTCACCACGCTCGAGACCATGACCAATGCGCGCTCGCTGCGCGACTGGTTCATCGAGAAAGGCTGCCCGGAAAGCGCACTGGCGAAGCACTTCGTCGGCGTGTCGGCGAACCCCGCTGAGGTGGTCAAGTTCGGCATTGCGAAAGAGAACGTGTTCGAGATGTGGGACTGGGTCGGCGGACGTTATTCGCTATGGTCGGCAGTCGGTCTGTCGATCATGATTGCAATCGGCCCGCAGCAGTTCGGCGAACTGCTGGCCGGCGCCAACGAGATGGACCAGCATTTCCGCGACGCACCGCTCGAGAAGAATCTGCCCGTGCTGCTCGGCATGATCGGCATCTGGTATCGCAACTTCTTCGGCTCGCAAAGCTATCTGGTCGCACCGTATTCGGAAGCGCTGCATTTCCTGCCGTCGTATCTGCAACAACTCGAGATGGAGAGCAACGGCAAGTCGGCCCGTCTGGATGGTGTGATGGTCGACTATCCGACCGCCGCCGTGACGTGGGGCGAGCCGGGCACGAATGGTCAGCATGCATTTTTTCAAATGCTGCACCAAGGTCCGACCATCGTGCCGATCGACTTCATCGCCGTACTGACGCCGGAGCATCCGCTCGTCAGTCATCATCCGAAGCTGCTGGCGAACTGCTTCGCGCAAAGCGAAGCGTTGATGCTCGGCCGCACGCTCGAAGAAGCGAAGAAGGTGGCCGGCGCGGACAAGCCTGACCTCGCGCCGCACCTGGTGTTCCCGGGTAACCGGCCGACCTCCACGCTGCTCGTCGAGGCGCTCACCGCGCGTTCGCTGGGCGCATTGATCGCGCTGTACGAGCATAAGGTGCTGGTGCAGGCATCGGTGTGGGACATCAATCCGTTCGATCAGTGGGGCGTCGAGCTAGGCAAGATCCTCGGCAAGGTGGTCGAGGCGGATCTGACGTCGGCAAGTGTCGATGAGAAGAAGCATGACTCGTCGACGTCGGCGTTGATTGCGCGGGCGCGTGCTGCGTTGAAGCGGTGAGAGACGTTCGCTGAAATAAAAAGCGGGCCTTGGCGGCCCGCTTCAGACTGCTGATCCACCCCACGTTTTTCGGAGCGTGGGGTTTTGTTTTTAGACGGCCGAATGTTGCCGCGGGACGCGTCGCTTCACGCGAAGAAGGCCGGTACTTTGGCCCGGTGACGATCGATGGCTTGAACGGCAGGCAGCCCGTTCTCAGGCCAACCGCCCCGCTTCGATCGTCACCGTCGTATCGCAGCGGCGCGCGAGCTCGATGTCGTGCGTGACGAGAATCAACGTGGCGCCGTTCGCGCGGTTCATCTCGAACATCAAATCGATCACTGCATGACCGGTTGCGGCATCGAGGCTGCCAGTCGGCTCGTCGGCAAACAGGATCGCCGGATGCGTCACAAACGCGCGAGCGAGGGCGACTCGCTGCTGCTCGCCGCCCGACAGCAGCTTCGGATAATGCGCAGTGCGCTTGCCAAGCCCCACCTGCTCCAGCAAACCGCGCGCACGCGCCGCAGCCTCACGCGTGCCGATGCCGCCTTGCAGTTCGAGCGGCAAGGTGACGTTTTCGAGCGCCGTCAAATGTGGCATGAGTTGAAACGACTGGAACACGAAACCGACCGAGCCGCTGCGCAACGCGGCGCGCTCGTCTTCGTTCAGTTCAGTGAGTTCGCGGCCGAGCAGCCGAACCGAGCCCGAGCTCGCGCTGTCCAATCCTGCGAGCAAGCCGAGCAGCGTAGACTTGCCCGACCCGGATGCACCGACGATTGCCACACTGCTGCCGGCATCGATAGCAAGATCGATGTCCTCGAGAATCGTCAGTTCGCCTGTTGCATCCTTAACCTTCTTGCACAAACCCCGCACGTCAATGACTGGATCAGTTCTGTTTAGCATGGTGAAGCGTAGGTTGAAATTGCGTGCCGTAGCGCCTCGCGCGCCGGCGCTGACGACGGTATGCGGCTCGGCCGTGCTGGCCGCAACCCTGTTTTCGCTGCCCTTCCCAGCCGATGCGGCTAACGCGCCCGAACCGGCCAGGCCGGTGATCGTCGTACTCGGCGACAGTATCTCGGCCGAATACGGCTTGCCCCGTGACACCGGCTGGGTTGCCTTGATGCGCCAGCGCCTCACCAACGAGCGAATCGATTATAGCGTCGCCAATGCGAGCATCAGCGGCGACACGACGAGCGGCGGACGGGCTCGCTTGCCGGCACTATTGCAACGTCTCAAGCCGAGCATCGTGATCGTGGAACTCGGCGCCAACGACGCGTTACGCGGTGTGCCGCTCTCCACGACCGAAGACAACCTGCGTACCATCATCGAGCAGACTCAGCAGAGCCACGCGAAGGTCGTGCTGGTTGGCATGTACGTGCCGCCTAATTACGGCCCCGACTACACGCAAAAGTTCCACGGCCTGTACGGTGATCTGTCGAAACAATTGAAGGTGCCGCTGGTGCCCTTCCTGCTCGCTGGAATCGCCGACAAACCCGAGATGTTTCAGGCGGATCAGCTTCATCCCACCCAGCAGGCACAGCCAGTGCTACTCAACAACGTGTGGCCGGCTATCAAGCCACTCCTTCGCACAAGTTCGCCGCCCTGAAAAGCTCGCTAACAACTTGTTTCCGGTAATTGGGGAACACGGATCGGCAAGGTCGCTCTGACACTTTCGTAATCCCGTGTAATCCCGGCTCGATTTTGAGCGACTTCTGAGGAGATAACGTGAAATATTTACCGTTAATCGCTTTGACCGTGGCAATTTCCGCATGTGCCGCCCAACCGCCTGCTGGTGTCCAATCCGTGGGTCAAAGCCAGCAACCACCGAAGGCCGTCGCTACGTGCATCGCGCAAAAGTGGGCCGATAGCTCGCAACAGCAAGTCGTGTCGCAAGACACCCTGGCTAACGACCAGGCCATGGATGTGTACGTGCCGGGCCAGCAACCGCCTAACGGCGCGGCCGCCGTGGTACGTCCGTCGTACAGCGGCCCCGGTACGTGGGTCGGTTTCCGCGCGAATGGCGCTGCGGGAAGCGACGCCACCAGCGCGATTAGCGGTTGCCTTTAAGGACTGACGGTATATAAGGGAGCCGAGTGCATCCGAGTCAACCGTTTGGCGAGCTTGCACTCGTTAAACAAAAAAAGCCCCGCGATTGCGGGGCTTTTTTGTATCTGTGTAGCTTTGCTTGTTGCTTGTTGCTTGTTGCTTGCTTGCGCGCTGGAGAGCTTAGTCGCCGCTCGCCTGAGCATTGCTGCTGTCGAGTGAACCGTAGAACTTCACCTTCGAACGGGCACGCAGCGCTTGAAGATAAGCCTCCGCTTCCGACTGCGCGTCAACTTGCGCAATCTGCTGCTGGGCGGCAGCCAAACGCTGCGGATCGATCGGCGCACCCGCAATAACCGAGTTCACACGGTAGATCGCATAGCCGTCGTCACCGAGATCCACGCCGACATACGCCGGTAACTTTTGCGCGTCCGCTTTGTAGATTGCACTCAACGCAGCCGGCGGCACGCCCTGCGCGTCATTGCGCGAAACCTTCAGTGGCGACGAGAAGCCCGTTGTCGCCTTCGACTTCTCAAACTCCGCCAGCTTCGCGATGCCGTCCTTATCAGCGGCCTCGTCCGACTGAATCGCGATCACTTTCTGACGCACTGCGTCCTTGACAGCGTCGAGCGCCGGCACGACCGCAGCCTTGTAATCGGTCACGCGTGCCGCGATCAGCGTGTTGCCGCCGACGTCGATCGCTTGCGTGTTGTTGCGCGCGGTGACCGCGTCGTTTGCGAACACAGCAGCGAGGAACTTCGCGTTGTTCAGCGGGCTGTCAGGCGGCAGCTTCGGATCCGGCTGCGGCGTCACCGTGGCCGTTTGCAGTTGCAGCTTGTACTTGTCGGCGGCAGGCTGCAGGCTCTTCGCCTTCTCGTAGACGATCGACGTGAAGCCTTCCGAGTCGTCGGTGAATGCCTTGCTCGCCAGTTGCGTCTTCAGGTCTTTGGCGATCTGACCTTTCACTTCGTCGAACGGCCTGGTGACAGCCGGCTTCACGTCCGTGACCTTGACGATGTGATAGCCGAAGTCGGTCTGCACAATGCCGCTCACTTCGTCTTTCTTAAGACCGAACACAGCGTCGTCGAACGACTGGCCACCTGCGATCATGCCGCGACCGAAGTAGCCCAGGTCGCCACCTTTCGACGCCGAACCGGGATCCTGCGAGTTCTGCTGGGCGATCTGCGCGAACTGGTCCGGGTGCGCCTTGATCTGTGCGAGCAGGTCTTCTGCCTTCTGCTTCGCCTTGGCCTTGTCGGCGGCGCTGGCATCTTTCGGCGCGGCGATCAGGATGTGGCTCGCGCGCACCTGACCGTCCGTGCGGTAGTGCGCGATGTTGTCGTCGTAGTACTTTTTCAGGTCGGCGTCGCTCGGCTGCACACCCGCACCCACCGTTGCCGGCGACATCACAAGGTACTGGATCGTTGCCGTGGCGGGCCTCGCGAAGTCATTGCGATGCGCGTCGTAATACGCCTGCAGTTGTGCATCCGTAGGCTGCACCTTCGTTGCATAGTCACGCGGATGGAACGCGATACCCTGCACTTCGCGCTGCTGTTCGGCGAGCTCGGTCAGATGCTGTGCGAGAGTCTTCGACGTGAAGGCGCTGCCTTGAATGCTCGCCGGCAGTTGCTGCGTAGCGATGCTGTAACGCACACGTTCGTCGTATTGATCGGGCGTCATGCCCTGCATCGCGAGCAATTGCTTGTAACGGTCGACGTCAATCGAGCCGTCAGGATTCTTCAGCGACGAGATCACCGGATCGTTCAGCAGCACACGGCGCACAGCGTCGTCCGATGCGGTCAGATGCAGGCGCTGCGTCTCATCAGCCAGCACACGTTGCTCGATCAGACCGTCGAGCATCTCGCTACGGCGCTCCGGCGTGTCGAACGACTTCATATCGAACTGCGCGCCGAGCATCTGACGGGCACGGTCGAGCTGCTGACGCATCGCGTCGTCATACTCTGCGCGGGTAATCTTGTGGCCGTTGACGCTGGCGACGTTTGCACTTTCGTCAAAGAAGCCGCGGAAGCCTTGAATACCCACAAAACCCAACCCCGGCACAATGACGAGGATGAGCATGAACATCATCAGGCGTTTGTGATTGCGGAAAAAATCGAGCATGCGTGAGGGGTGCCAAAAACAGAACGCCCGATCTTACAACAGCGGGCAATAAAAAAGGCGAACCGTAGTTCGCCTTTCGAGGATACTGGCGGAGTGGACGGGACTCGAACCCGCGACCCCCGGCGTGACAGGCCGGTATTCTAACCGACTGAACTACCACTCCTTATATTGCGCTGAAACACTTAACCGAATCTGAAACTGGTGGGTGCTGAGAGGCTCGAACTCCCGACCTACGCCTTGTAAGGGCGCCGCTCTACCAACTGAGCTAAGCACCCGTTTCAAGATTCAGTGTGCTTCTGCTTTGCTGCCCGATTTATCAACTGGGTGTCTCAACCGCGTCCAACCGATGCGACACCAAGTCACGCAGAATTCACCACACTTCTTTAGCGAATCCGCAATTCCTCAAGCAGCAAGCCCATTAGTTTAGCGCATCCTTCAGAGCTTTGCCAGGCCTAAATTTCGGGACCTTCGCCGCCTTGATCTTGATGGCGTCGCCTGTGCGCGGATTGCGTCCCGTGCGCGCGGTACGCTTGCCCACGGCAAACGTTCCGAAGCCCACCAACGTGACCGAGCCGCCTTTCTTCAACGTACCTTTGACGCCACCGATCACCGCATCCAATGCGCGGCCCGCCGCGGCCTTCGAAATATCGGCTTCATGTGCAATGTGATCGATCAATTCCGTTTTGTTCATTCCAACCCCCGAGAATGTTTATGGCTGTTTATGGCAATCGTGACGGCGCTCTCCAGCACCTGGCATCACGCGGCTGCGGGCAACGCCGAGCCGACTCATTAGAATTGGCCGAAACCCTTGTGTCAACCGGGGTTGAGCCTGATTCGAAAAGTTCTGAGGGCACTTCTATAACCAAATCTTGCCGCGAATCGATGCGCGCGCAAGCAGTCGGCGACGCAGAACGTCTATTGCTCAAAAGATGGGATTATTTGCGCTCCAAACGCATGCTTCGGTAGCTCGCCGACAATAAAAAAACCCGCGACCTGGGTCGCGGGTTTTTATACAGCAAACAGCGTTCGCTGCTGACTACCTTAGTGCTTCACGACGTCCGTTGCCGCGCCGTCCTTGCCGGGCTCAGCCGCTGCGACAGGCGTAGTAGCCGGCTTCGGCTCTTCGTCAGGCAATGCCTGAGGCACACGTTCGAGCGCCAACTCGAGCACCTTGTCGACCCAGCGGACCGGCACGATTTCGATTGCGTTCTTCACGTTGTCCGGAATCTCCGTCAAGTCCTTGACGTTTTCTTCCGGGATCAGCACCAGCTTGATACCGCCGCGATGCGCCGCCAGCAGTTTTTCCTTCAGGCCACCGATCGGCAGAACTTCACCACGCAACGTGATTTCGCCCGTCATCGCAACGTCAGCCCGCACCGGAATACCGGTCAAGACCGACACCAGCGCGGTTGTCATCGCGATACCCGCCGAAGGACCGTCCTTGGGCGTAGCGCCTTCGGGCACGTGAATGTGAATGTCCTGCTTCTCGAATGCTTCGTCCTTAATACCGAGACGGCGCGAACGCGAGCGAACCACCGAGCGCGCAGCTTCGACGGATTCCTTCATCACGTCGCCGAGCGAACCGGTACGGATCACATTGCCCTTACCCGGCATCACCGCGGCTTCAATGGTCAGCAAATCGCCGCCCACTTCCGTCCACGCAAGACCCGTGACCTGGCCAACCTGATTTTCCTTCGCGGCCAAACCGAAGTCGTACTTCCGCACGCCGAGGAAGGTGTCGATATTGCTGCCGTCGACTTTCACCGCGCCTTCCGCCTTCTTCAGCAGAAGCATCTTCACGACCTTGCGGCAGATCTTCGAAATTTCACGCTCGAGCGAACGAACGCCCGCTTCACGCGTGTAGTAACGAATGATGTCGCGGATCGCGGTTTCCGTCACATCGACCTCGCCATCCTTGAGGCCGTTGTTTTTCTTCTGCTTGGGCAAAAGATAACGTTGCGCGATGCTGACCTTCTCGTCTTCCGTGTAACCCGACAGACGGATTACTTCCATCCGGTCGAGCAACGGCGGCGGAATGTTCAGCGAGTTCGACGTCGCCACGAACATCACATCCGACAGATCGAAGTCGACTTCGACGTAGTGATCGGCGAACGTATGGTTCTGTTCCGGATCGAGCACTTCCAGCAGAGCCGACGACGGATCGCCGCGGAAATCCTGACCCATCTTGTCGACTTCGTCGAGCAGGAAGAGCGGATTGCGCACACCGACCTTGGTCAGGCTTTGCAGAATCTTGCCCGGCATCGAACCGATGTAGGTACGACGGTGACCGCGAATCTCGGCTTCGTCACGCACGCCACCGAGCGCCATACGCACGAACTTGCGGTTCGTAGCGCGAGCGATCGACTGACCCAGCGACGTCTTACCGACACCCGGAGGCCCAACGAGGCACAGGATCGGCGCCTTGACCTTGTCGACACGTTGCTGGACCGCGAGATACTCGAGAATACGTTCCTTCACTTTCTCGAGACCGAAATGGTCTTCGTCGAGCACGCGTTCCGCATTCGAGAGGTCGTTGTTGACCTTGCTCTTCTTGCGCCACGGCAAGCCGATCAGCGTGTCGATGTAGTTGCGCACCACCGTCGCTTCGGCCGACATCGGCGACATCAGCTTGAGCTTCTTCAACTCGGCGTCGGCCTTCTTCTTGGCTTCCTTCGGCATGCGGGCAGCCGTGATGCGCTTCTCGAGTTCCTCGAGATCCGCACCTTCTTCGCCTTCGCCCAGTTCCTTCTGGATCGCCTTGACCTGTTCGTTCAGGTAGTACTCGCGCTGGCTCTTCTCCATCTGGCGTTTGACACGCCCACGGATGCGCTTTTCGACCTGCAGGATGTCGATCTCGGCTTCGAGTTGCGCAAGCAGATGCTCGAGGCGCTCGATGACCGGGAACATTTCGAGGATGTGCTGCTTCTGGTCCAGCTTGAGCGGCAGGTGTGCCGCGATCGTGTCGGCCAGACGGCCAGCCTCGTCGATACCCGACAATGAAGTCAGGATCTCCGGCGGGATTTTCTTGTTCAGCTTCACATACTGGTCGAACTGCGACACGATCGCGCGGCGCAGCGCTTCAGTTTCGGCGCTGTCGGCGTGGTCGGGTTCGAGCGGCATGACTTCGCACGAGAACTGCGTTTCCTGTTCTTCGATGGAAAGCGTTTTCGCGCGCTGCAAGCCTTCGACGAGCACCTTAACGGTGCCATCGGGCAGCTTCAGCATTTGCAGGATGTTGGCGATACACCCTACTTCGTACATGTCCTTTTCGGTCGGCTCATCTTTCGCAGCCGTTTTCTGGGCGACCAGCATGATGTGCTTGCCGCCTTCCATCGCTGCTTCGAGAGCCTTGATCGACTTCGGGCGGCCTACGAAGAGCGGAATCACCATGTGCGGGAAGACGACTACGTCACGCAGCGGGAGCAGCGGGAGCGTAATGCGTTCCGGCGGAAGGAGTTGGGTTCCTGACATTTCATTTCCCCATGAGTGGAATCAGTTCGTTCGATAGGTGAGGCCAGCAGAAAAGATTGCAAGCCTCCGCGTGTGGGAAAAGTTCAGTGACTCCGAAGGTTCTGTGACTCCATAGTGAAAACAACCAGGCTGACCACACGATAAACGAAAAAAGCCGTTCACGTTGCCATGAACGGCTTTTTTTGCAGAACCCGAAAGCCGATCAGTTCGAACCCGCCACTTTAGGGGCGTCTTCGTAGATCAGTAGCGGTTTGCCGTCGCCGTCAATTACGTTGTCGTCAATGATGACCTTGCTAACGCCTTTCATTTGCGGCAGGTCGTACATCACATCAAGCAACGCCTGTTCCAGGATCGAACGCAGACCCCGGGCGCCCGTCTTACGACGGATCGCCTTACGTGCAACAGCCTGCAACGCAGCCGGGCGAATTTCGAGCTCGACGCGCTCCATGTTGAACAGCTTGTGGTATTGCTTCACCAAGGCGTTCTTCGGTTCGACGAGGATCTTCATCAACGCCGTTTCGTCGAGCTTGCCGAGTGTAGCCACCACCGGCAGACGGCCGATCAGTTCAGGAATCAGCCCGAACTTGATCAGATCTTCCGGCTCGACTTCGCGCAGCACTTCGCCGGCGTCGCGGTCCTGCTTACTCTTCACGCTGGCGCCGAAGCCGATACCCGTCTTCTCGGTACGGTCGACGATGACCTTCTCGAGGCCGTCGAACGCGCCACCGCAAATAAACAGGATGTTAGTGGTGTCGACCTGGATGAAGTCCTGATTCGGATGTTTACGGCCACCTTGCGGAGGCACCGACGCCATCGTGCCTTCAACCAGTTTCAGCAAGGCCTGCTGAACGCCCTCACCCGATACGTCACGGGTAATCGACGGGTTGTCGGACTTGCGGCTGATCTTGTCGATTTCGTCGATGTAGACAATGCCGCGCTGGGCCTTGTCGACTTCGTAATTGCAATTCTGCAGCAGCTTCTGAATGATGTTCTCGACGTCTTCGCCGACGTAGCCGGCTTCCGTCAGCGTCGTTGCGTCGGCAATGACGAACGGGACGTTCAGAAGGCGTGCGAGCGTCTGCGCGAGCAAGGTCTTGCCGGAACCAGTCGGGCCGATCAGCAGGATGTTGCTCTTGGACAGCTCGATCTCGTCCTTCTTGTCGAGGTGCTTGAGGCGCTTGTAGTGGTTGTACACCGCGACCGCGAGAATCTTCTTCGCGCGTTCCTGACCGATCACATACTGGTCGAGAATTTCACGGATTTCCTGCGGACTCGGCAGATCGGACTTGGACAAGCCCGCCTCAATGCCCGCGCCTGCAGCCTCATCGCGGATGATTTCGTTGCACAGGTCGATACATTCATCACAGATGAACACCGACGGGCCGGCAATCAGTTTTTTGACTTCATGCTGGCTCTTGCCGCAGAACGAGCAATACAACAGCTTTTCGCTGTTAGAACCTTTCTTGTCCGCCATAGATGTGTGAGCCTCCGGACACTCGATTACATGATACGCCGTTTGCCCTAGCCTCGCAGTTTGGGCGCGGCAGGGCTTGAGCCAAGGTGACGGCGTTTGCCGCAGGCACTCGGACGAGTCTTGACTATTTCACAACCGATCCGACGACGGCCTCGCCCCGTTTTGGGGCAAGACCGCACCGATTCAAGGACGCTTGTGCGCCACCTGGTCAACCAGACCGTAAGCTTGCGCGTCGTCGCCGGACATGAAATTGTCCCGGTCGGTGTCGCGTGCGATACGTTCGACAGGCTGGCCGGTGTGGTGTGCGAGCAGATGATTCAGCCGCTCCTTCAAATACAGGATTTCGCGCGCCTGGATTTCAATATCAGACGCCTGGCCACGCGCGCCGCCGAGCGGTTGGTGAATCATCACGCGCGAATTCGGCAACGCAAAGCGTTTGCCCTTCGCGCCGGCTGCCAGCAGGAACGCGCCCATGCTGGCGGCGAGGCCCATGCACAGCGTCGACACATCCGGTTTGATGAACTGCATCGTATCGTAGATCGCCATCCCGGCTGAAACCGAACCGCCCGGGCTGTTGATATAGAAGCTGATGTCCTTGTCCGGGTTTTCACTTTCAAGGAACAACATCTGCGCGACCACGAGGTTGGCCGTCTGGTCGTTCACTTCGCCGACCAGGAACACAATACGTTCTTTCAGCAGACGCGAATAGATGTCATACGAGCGCTCGCCCCGGCCGCTCGTTTCCACGACGATCGGCACCAGTCCGAGCGCCTGCGCTTCGAGATCCCGGGACGACTGGGAGGTCAACGTGTCCAGCATTTGGGCGCGAAAGGTCATGCAATGGATCCTTGTCTGGAAATATTCTAAATATTAGATGCTAGACAGGTGTGGTCGACGAGCCCGTATTCAAGTGCGCGAACAGTGCACGCGCGCCATGCAACATCATGCAAAAACGCAATACACATTCACAACACAAAAAAACGGCGTGCGGGCCGTCGCTCCGACAGCCGGCACGCCGTTGCAGCGACGCTTACGCTTGCGCCGTTGCGCTTGCCAGTTCTTCGAAGCTTACTTCCTTGTCCGTCACCTTGGCCTTGCTCAGAACGAAATCGACGACGTTAGCTTCAACGACGTACGCTTCCATTTCGGCAAGACGTTGCTGGTTGGAATAATACCAGCGGACGACTTCCTTCGGGTCTTCGTAGCTTTTCGCGAATTCGTCGACTTCGGCACGAATCTGCTCCGGCTTGGCTTGCAGTTCGTTGGCCTTGACTAGCTCGGCCAGCACAAGGCCCAGCTTCACGCGGCGCTCAGCCTGTTCCTTGAACATTTCAGCCGGGATCGGTGCGTCTTTGGCGTTCGGCACGCCGCGTTGCTCCAGATCCTGACGCGCCATACCGACGAGGCGCTCCTGATCCTGTTCGATCAGCGCGTTCGGCACGTCCAGCTCCGAAATCTTCAAGAGCGCGTCCATAACCTGGTTCTTGACGATGGCTTGCGTACGGCGCTTGGCTTCGCGTTCGAGATTGTCTTTGATCTCGGCGCGCATCTTGACCAGATCGCCGTCTTCGATACCCAGCGACTTCGCGAATTCAGCGTCGATTTCCGGCAGATGCGGCCATTCGATCTTCTTCATCGTGATCGTGAATTGGGCGGTCTTGCCGGCGACTTCCTTGCCGTGATAGTCCTCAGGGAATGCCAGATCGAATTCCTTCGACTCGCCGACCTTCAGGCCCAGCGCTGCCTTTTCGAATTCCGGCAGCATGCGGCCTTCGCCCAGCACGAATGCGAAATCGTCTGCGCTGCCGCCCTGGAACACTTCACCTTCAATCTTGCCGACGAAGTCGACTGTTACGCGGTCGCCGTCTTTCGCCGCTACGTCCGCGCCGCCGTCACCGTGCTCGCCGGCTTCGCCGCGAGCGTGGAAGTGCACGCGCTGCTTGCGCAGGATGTCCAGCGTGCGGTCGATTTCCGCTTCGCTGATCGTGGTCGTGGTGCGCTCGATTTCAGCCGTGGCGACGTCGCCAAGCTTCACTTCCGGATAAACCTCGAACGTCGCGTCGAACGCGTAGTCGCCTTCAACAGCGTCGATCTTCGGCGCGAAGCTCGGCTGGCCGGCAACGCGCAGGTTTTCGGCGCGGCTGATGTCGAAAAATTCCTTGCCGACCTTGTCGCTCAGGACTTCGGCTTCCACCTGACCCGAATACTGTTGCGTCACCATCTTGAGCGGCACCTTGCCCGGGCGGAAACCCGGCATGCGCACGTTCTTCGCGAGTTGACGGATACGCGAGTCCACTTCCTTCTGCACGGCGTCCTTCGGCAGGGAAATCGTTACGCGGCGTTCGAGCTTGCCGAGGTTTTCAACAACGTTAGCCATGGCTTCAATCGTCCTAAAATTATTCGAGCGAATCAGTTATCTTCTCCGTGCCGCTTTTCGATGCCACGTTGACGTTCGTTTAGCATCGATTGCGCGCCTGCGCCGCGGGCTTGCAGGCCGCCGGCAGCACGGTTGGGTCCAAAGAGCCGAATATTTTAGCAAACTATTTGCGCGCTTAGCCGGGATTCGATGATTGCGCGCATTTTTGTCGATGTTCGGGCCGCTTTCCCCGCTGTTTTTCGCCTGTTTTGCAGCTTACCGGTGGCTGTTCGGTGTCTGCTCTCGATTCGGTCGCTGCCGGTTTACGGCGTTCTTGCGTCAGGTTAGTTAATTTAGTTAGTCAACGCCCCCTTTCGTCGGCGCCGCTGCCGTCGCAAGCGCGCACAGGCGAGCGCGCCGCGCTCGCCCCGGGCGTTCTTCCTCATGATTCCCGCGCGCCCCGCCACGGACGATCCCGGCTATGCCGTTCGACATATTCAGTCGGCGCGCCCATGCTGATAAGCTAACGGACGCGCTCGGGGCTGCGCCTGCATCTGTTCACGTCACCCGCCCTCGTAACGACTCCAACCATTCAGAGACACCATGCCGAATTTGCCGTCCTCGCCCATCGTCGTCATTGCTCCAGATTCCTTCAAAGGTTCGCTCAGCGCCGAACAGGTCGCACAGGCGATTGCATCCGGCGTCCAGCGTGCCCGCCCGGACGCCACTGTGCGCATCTGTCCGATGGCCGACGGCGGCGAAGGCACGCTCGACGCGATGCTCACGAGCGGCGGCGAGCGCCGCAAGCTGAGCGTGCGCGGCGCGGCTGGTCCGGTGCGCGAGGCACTCACCGGCGTGCTCGCGGACGGCAGCGCGATCATCGAAACGGCCGAAATCGTCGGCATCACCGACCCGGTGGGCATGGGCGTGCCGGTCGAGGCGCGCAGCACGCGTGGCATGGGCGAAGCGATTCGCGCCTTGCTCGACGCCGGGGTACGGCGCTTTTTCGTCGCGCTCGGCGGCAGCAGCACGAACGACGGTGGCGCGGGTTTGCTGGCCGGCCTCGGGCTGAGACTTTTCGACGCGCAAGACAAGGAACTCGACGCGACGCCCGAACAGCTTGCCCGGCTGGCGCGCCTCGACGTGTCGCAACTGGACGCCCGGCTCGCGGACACCGAGTTCGTCGGCATGTCGGATGTGGATAACCCACTGACCGGGGATCACGGTGCGACTGCGGTGTTCGGCCCGCAAAAGGGTGTGAAGCCGGAACAGATTGCCCCGCTCGATACCGTCCTCGGCCGCTTCGCCGATCTGTTGGAGGCGGCGCTCGGGCGCACGGCGCGCGACCAACCCGGCGCGGGTGCGGCCGGTGGTCTCGGCTTCGCGCTGCACATGCTGGGCGCGCAGTTCGAGCCAGGCGCGGAAACCGTCGCGCGCCAGATCGGTCTGGACGCGGCGCTTGAAGGCGCGAACTGGCTGATCACCGGCGAAGGCCGCTCGGACGTGCAAACGCTGCACGGCAAGGCGCCGTTCATCGCTTGCCGTCATGCGCAGGCAGTCGGCGTGCCGGCCACGCTGCTCTCCGGCGCGGTCGATTCAGCGGCGCTGCCGCGCCTTGCAGAACACTTCAGCGGCTGCTTTTCGCCGGCCCCTGGCCCGATCACGCTCGAAATGGCGATTCGCGACGCGGCGCGTTTGCTTGCCGACGCGGCCGAACAGTTGACGCGCCTGAAATACGGCGCGCGTTGACCGGCGGGACGGTTGCGGCAACAATCACAGCGCCACGACCGCTTCACTCATCACGGGAAGACCATGAAGGCCTCCGCCAAAGCCGGACTCGAGCAGTTCCTCACGTATCGCCTGCATGTCCTGAACAAACTCGCCGAGCGTGGCATCGGTGAGCGCTACCAGGACAAGCTGGGCGTGACGTTGCCTGAGGCGCGGGTGATTGCGTCAGTGGGCTCGTTCGGACCGTTTTCGATCATGGAACTGGCGCGGCATGCCAATCTGGACAAGAGTCAGGCCAGCCGTGCAGCCGAGGCATTGATCAAGCAAGGACTCGTGAAACGCGATCCGAGCGCCGAAGACGGCCGCGTCGTGCTGGTGTCGCTCACGCCGGAGGGCCGCGCGCTCTATCGCAAGGTGATGCCGATCGCCCGTAAGTGGAATGGGGATATGTTCCACTGCCTCGACGAACAGGAAAAACTCGCGTTCGGCCAGGCGCTCGACAAGATCATCAACACGATGGTGGAGCGCGAGGAGTAAGCAACGGCATGCCGGCACAGTGCGCATCTTCAGCGCTGTGCGATTGCTCGCTTCGATCCTCGTGACGGACCGCATCTTGCGATTCGGCTCCGCCCGTGATTGCGCCGGTCACGCTCACCGGAGCACATTCCCGCGATGCAACGAATCTGTCGGCACGTCCCAATTCCTCGGTTCAGCGCAATCCGTTACGCCGAGATACCCCTGCGCCGCAGTCAACTCTTTCCCGTGCCTTGACCGTCAGCACCAGCAATGCCTGCATCTTTCACCGTGGCGCCCGCTGCGCCTGATCCATCGGGCACACCACCGGCCAATTCATCCACGCCGCCTACGCCATCGGCCGTACTACCCACGCCACCGCTCGTATCGCTCTCACCGGCCATTCCCTTAGCCACTCCGCCGGCCGGCGGCTGGACCTGAGCGCCGCGCGCAAGCCGCCAGGCGATGGCCCCAAGCGAGCCGACCGCGAGCAACAAAGCCGCCCACAGCATGTAGCGCCGCATCGCATCGGGGTCGTTTCCGGGCGACTGCGCGTCGGCCGCTTGTCCCACGGGCAGTGCCTCACCCAGTCGCGCCGCCACGGCAACCGCCGACGCACCTCTCAGCAGATCCGCCCGGCTCACCGCCGACGACACCGCTGCCGCACTCCCTACCGCCAGGGTGAAAGGCGCGGCCCCGCGCGCGACGAAAGTGAGTGTCGCCGGACGCCAGCCCGCGGCAACGGTCAACGTGCCGCTTCCCAGCCCGCCGTTACGCGTGTCCACCACCAAGCGCCACTGACGATCCGTGTCGGGTGCCAACTCGAGCGATGGATTGCTTTGCTCCATCGCGCCGTTGTGCAGCCGGAACAGCGTCGCGCCCGATACTTCCCGCCACGCCGATTCCAGCCCTGCACGCGAATACACGACGGCGGCCGCCACCGTATTCGGCTGTGGCAAATTCAGGCGCAATCGATCGACAGGATAAGAGCCGCTGGTCGCGAAGAAATACTCGCCGGGTTTCGGCCCCGCCTGTGCGACGATGTCTTCGCGCCATTCCCGCTGGCTATCCGCGCGTTGCGCGGCGCCGGTGCTGGCCGCCTGTACCTGAGCGTCAATCGATTCGATGTACGGCGCGCCGTCAAGCCAGTGCAACCGCAGGTAACGCACGCGCATGCCGTTCAATTCGATGCGGTCCTGGCTCAGCGTGCTGCCGTTGTAGTTGACCTTGAGCAGTTGCGCTTCGCCGGCGGGTTGCCAGTTGCGCAAATCGTCGCTCGCCTCGACGCTGACACGCCCCTGGTAGTTGTCGTCGCGCATATGTACGACCAGGGCGCCCACCTGAGTTTTCCCTCGTGCCTCGCGCCCGACGTCGATCAGGTCCACGTCATGTTGCGCCCGGGACGGCGGCGCCGACGTCGCGCGCAATGAACCGTCGGCTGCAATCGTGACGCCGAGTGGCACCCCCGCGGCGCCGGCAGCCGTGGCCGGCAAGGGGAACCAGGCCACTGGACGCAGCGTGGGTGGTATCCGGGCCGGCTCGCGCGGCGTTTCGAGCGAATACGGTACGGGTTCGCCGGCGCCATTGAAGACGCGCACGTCGCCAAGATCGCTGCGCTGGCTGGCCGCGTAGACGGCAGCCGGAAGCGTCACAGCGCAATAGGCCGCGCCGCTTTCGAGTTCGAGCGCAAAGCGCTGCGAAAAATGATCGGCCGCCCCGGCTGCCGTCGACACCCACACGGAGGCAGTCGCAAGGCACCACCCCGTCACGCGCAAGACACGTTTCATTGCTCAGTTTCCAGGACCGCAGCCTTGGGCGGCAACGGCGAAAAGTAGCCGATCAGCAGCAACATCGAGCCGATACCGATGAACGACACGATCCGCTCGACACCCGTCACGTGAGACAGATCGAACCGGAATAGCTTGATGACGGTCGTCGCCAGCAATCCACTGCCAATGAATCAGAATATCAGGCCATGCATGGTGATTTTCTGCCGGTATATCGCCTAATGGATTAACTGTGCTGAAAACCGTCACCGCGCTTCGAGTCCGCCCGGCTCCGCGAGGCAGCGGCGTTCGCGGCAACCCGTCAACCGTGTCAAAATTCGCGATCGGCGACCGAGCCTTCAATCTCCCACATTTCACCCAAGGAAGTTTCAGTGGATATCAACAAACAGGTAGCGGCCCTCACCGCCTCAGAACTTCAAACCGCCGGCGCGAGCCAGGCGACCGCGATCGCCGTCAGCGTACTGCTGCGTCATCTGCGTTCGCCTGAACTGGTAAAACTATTGTCGTCGGCGTTCGAGAACCATCAGGCGGTCATGCTACAAACACCGTGGCCTGATCCGATGCTGCAGGCGTTCGAATCGACCCGCCGGTTTCTGGAAGGCGCCGCGCAAGCCGAATTGCCAGGCACATCAGCGGATCAACAAGCGCCGGCGCCGGGCGCCTGAGCACCGGCGGCCCCGCGCGGCCCGACGCAAGTCACTTGAAAAACAAAAAACCCCGTCAGTCCAAAGACTTAACGGGGTTCTCCGCTACATAGGGATGGTGCGAGGGAGGGGACTCGAACCCCTACACCCTTGCGGGCGTCAGGACCTAAACCTGGTGCGTCTACCAATTTCGCCACCCTCGCAGCCGGGCAAAGCGCTGTACGTTCTACCCGTTGTCCTGCAGGCTCACGATCGCGTAAAACAACCGCGCCCGAAAGCGTAAGCGCGAGATTCTAACCGATTGATTCGCACTTGTCTGCATTTGCGCATGCATCTGGCCAAGGGGCGTGGATGCTACAATTTTTGGCTAATTGCACGGATGTTGCACGCATGCCGTGCCCTCTTCGCCCGCCCTTCCCCCACATTCCAATCCCGTGAATTTCGACGAATATTGCCAGCAGAAAGCGGCGCCGCCCGGATCGAGCACTTACTATGCGCTTCGCCAGGCGCCCGCGGCAAGCCAGGCGCTCCTGACCGCGCTGTTCGCGCTGCGCCGCGAGTTCGAGGAAACCGTCAAGGAAACCAGCGATCCGGCCATCGGCCGCACCAAACTCGCATGGTGGCAAAACGAAATCGCCGCGCTCGCGTCGGGCTCGCCGTCGCATCCGGTTTCAAAGGCGCTGGCGGCGTATCTGCCCGACGTGCAGGCCGAGTATCCGGCGTTGCAGGCATTGCTCGCCGGCTTCGAGATGGATCTCGATCAGGCGCGCTACCTCGACTATCCGAATCTGCGGCGTTACGTGCAAGGTGTCGGCGGGACCTTCGCGTCGCTGGTCGCGCGCGCCGCGGCAAAAGACGGCGCACTGGCGTCGAGCTGGTCCGCGCCGCTCGGCGAGGCGCTGCAGCTCGCGCAGTTCGTCGTTGAAACCGGCAATGATGCGCGCTACGGCCGGATCTATATTCCGATCGACGAAATGCAGCGCTTTAACGTCACCGCGGCGGATCTGATCAATCGGAAATATACCGATGCGTTTACCGAGCTGATGCGCTTCGAAACCAAACGGGCCCGCGATGCGCTGCATGCGGCGCTCGCCGCCATACCCGCAAGTGAGCGGCGCTCGCAGCGCACCTTGATGGCGCAGGCGGCACTCGCATTGGCGCTGCTCGATGAAATCGAACGCGATGGCTATCACGTGCTGCATCAGCGCATCGCGTTGACGCCGATCCGCAAACTTTGGATCGCGTGGCGCGCGAGGTAAGCGGGTCTAGCGGCGCCACCGGCTCCAGTGGGCGACGCAATGGCCACCACGGCACACTGAAGCACAAGCGCAAGCGCCGCCCGTTCTCAGACGCGTAGCAACGGCAGCGGCTCGAACCGTTGCTGCAGGATCGTGGACGCGTCGAGTCCCCACCATGGCCCGAGCACGGTCGCATAGAGTTGCTGGAAATCGACGCCGACCGGCAGATTGCCATTGCCGTCGAGCCGCGCAAGCACCGGCGGCACGCCATACAAACCGCCCAGCACGCGGCCGCCCATCACGAAATGCGGCGCCACGGTGCCGTGGTCGGTGCCGTTGCTCTGATTCTCACGTGGGCGGCGGCCGAATTCTGCATAGGTCATCACCAGCGTCTGGTCCCAACGGCCGAGCTCCATCAGCGCCGACTTCATCGACACAAACCCTTCGGCCAGTTGCCTAAGCAGTGCCGTCTGCTGACCGGACTGGTTCTGGTGCGTATCGAAACCGTTCAACGTCAAACGGATCACCGCGACGCCCTGCCCGCTCTTCGGCTGCCGCTGCGGCGTGTTCCCCAGGAGGACTTGCTTCGGAGCGTCGCTGGCGGCGAGCACTTGCATCGCCGTCTTGATCGAACTGCCGAATGCTCCACCAGGGAACACCGTTTTCCATTGCGCCTCAGCTTGCGTGGGACGCAGATGGTTGGCGGCTTTCACGATGTCGTTCTCGACGTCGCGAATGTGCGCGAATTCCGGATTGCGCTCGTGCAGCGGCACCGGTGTGGCGAAGCGCGCAGCCTTGACGAACTGCGCCGGATTGACCAGCGCGATCACACGTGCGTCGTTGGCAAGCGGTCCCATTTCCGCACTGCCGATCACCAGGCCGTCAGCGGCAAAACCAGCGGGCACCGGTGTCTGCGCAAATGCCCGCGTGAGCCAGCCCTCGCGCAGATATTGGTCCGAACGCGACGCGGTATCCCAGATCTCGATCGAGCGGAAGTGCGACAGATTCGGTTGCGCATAGCTGACGCCTTGCACGATCGCCAGTTGCCGGCTTTGCCAAAGCGGCATCAGCGACTGCAACGAGGGATGCAGCGCGGTGCGCTCGTCGAGTTGAATCGCCTGGTCGCGTTTGATGCCGATGTTTTTGCGCAGTTGATAGTAGACGGGATCGGCAAACGGAATCACGGTATTCAAACCATCGTTGCCGCCCTTCAGTTCCACGAGAATCAGCAGGTTGCCGTAGCCACGATTCGTTGGGCCGCCCAGGGCTGCCCCCGCTTGCGCCACTTCTGCCGCCGATGCCGCTTGCGCGCCGAACGCGCGTGGCAGCCAGAGCGTCGCGCCGGCGGCTGCACCCATCGAGAGAAAGCTGCGTCGGTTCATCCTGCACCTCGTTCGATTGTCATGGCGCGTGTCCTGCTGCCGTCGACGGATCGTTCATTTGCGCTGCTGATCGTCGCTAAACGGTTGAGCGGTTCAATTCCGCCGCCGGCCCAGGTCATTCACTTCAACTGATAAGCCGGGTCCATCAGCAACGACTCCAGATAAGCGCTGGCGGTCGAATCGGTGTCGATCGCGTCGACTGGCGTAAGCGGCAAGACCGCGTGCTGCAACTGAAGCTCGGCCGAAAGCCCCAGCTTCGCCGTTGGCGCGGTGTTGTACGGCGCAAGCCATGTGCCGATGTCAAAGCGTACGCCGCCGTGGCCAGGCTGGCCGATGCGCGCCATTGCGCGCTGCAGCGGCGGTTTCGTCTGTGCGTTATCCGGCACGCCGCTCACGGTGAGCTTTACGTTAGCCGGAGCGCTCATTCCTCGCTCCAGAACGCGTCGCTCACGAAGAGGCCGCGCAGCGCCACCTTGATATCGTAGTGACTCGCGCGGAACTGCGCGGCGATCGGTGCGATGCGAGTGGGGTCCGGCGTATCGGAGACGAACTCGCGCCACAGCCTGGTCGTGACGAAGGTCGCGGTTTCCGGTCGTGCAAGCAGGATGTCGAGCACCTGATCGTCGTCGAATGGACCGGTTTGACCGAGCACGGTCTTGTCGCCGTCGTCGTGCTGGTTGGCACGCCACACGTAGGCTTGAGTGTCGGGATCGAGGCCCCATCCGGTGTAGGCACGCGCCGCTTCCGAGACGTCGCGCTGCGTGTAATGTCCTTCGCCGAGCGTGAACAGTTCCATCACCTCGCGGGCAAAATTTTCGTTTGGCTTTCCCTTGCGATTGCTCGCGCCATCGAGGTATTGCAGCATCGCCGGATCTTCCGCGACGGCGTGCAACAGTTCGCCGAAGTTGCCGAGCGCGTGGCGGCGCAACAGCGTGTTTTGCTGCGCCATCTGCTGCGGATATGGGACCTTGTCCTGATCCGACGTGAAGTGCTTATGCCAGAAGAGCGTCATGCGCTCGGTCAATGGCGACGGCGTGCTCAGCATCTCGCGCACCCACCATGCACGTAATATTTCGTAACGCTGACCGCGCAGTTTTTGCTCGTCGCGGCGCTGGTCATCCGTCCATGTCTTGCGGATGTCGCGAGTCGGGATGGGTTCGAGCACCCAGTCCGGCAGCGGCGTGACAGCTTCGGTTCGGGCTGTCGCCGGCACCCTGTCGACGGCCTGCTCGCGGGTGAGTCCAACGTATTGCGCGAGCTCGCCACTATCGGGCGCAAAGCCGATGCGCGGGAGGAAGAAGCGCGCGTCGTCGGCGTCAAGAAGGTCCTGCTCGTTAGTGGGAAAAGCTGACGCAGCAGACCGCGCGCGATGTTTGCCATGGAGAGCATGAGCCGCGCCTTGCTGCCCAGCGAATGCCGGAACACACCACCAGGTCACGGTCACGAGCGCGACGGCGACGACTGCCATCGACTGCTACCATGACCGCCTGTCAGTGATTTGATCATCGATCATCCGGTTGCATGGCATCGTCAACAGGCATTTCGCGCATGCAATCGCGCTGCGCTCTGGCGACTCAACGGGACAGACGGAACAGCAAAGTTGACGGGGAAAGTGCAAGGAAATCTTTCACGCACGCAAACGGCGCCCGCAGCGCGCCCAGACCAGGCACGAAAATAGCTACCGTTTATAGAGTTCCCGGACAGCGTCTTCGATGTGCTGTCGTAACAGGCGCCGTTCGTCGGGCGTCATATGACCATCACGACGACGTTGATCAAGATCGGGAGGGACTGCGGTGCGCAACATGATGTCGGACGCGGGGCCGTCGTTGTTGGGGCTGCGGCGATTCGCCTTGGGATTAGCGGACCTGGGTGCGTGCTCGCTCGCAGCTCTCTCGGCTGCAGGCTGGGCGTGGGCGAGCGTTGGTCCTAGTGTGCCTGCAAGCGTCCCGGCTACCGCCAGTGCAATTACGCTTAGGCGCACATTCGGCCAAACCCCTCCCTTCATGTTGTTCCCTTCGTGGCGCGGCAACCGGCTACCTCAAATGCGTATACAGACCCCGGTAGCGAGCCGGGTGCGAGAGTTTTAGTCGAGTGAAGTATCCACCGAACAGCCGCATTCAGTAAAGGAGTCTACCTGCCCCTGCTTTACGTCGTGCCACAGTGCGGGTAAATTTTGTAACTGACTGTAACCCGCTAAATGATGCAACCGCGCACCCCTTTCTAATCGCGCTAAGATGCCGACCATGGAAACTAAAAACCCTTCGAAAATCCTCGTCGTCGACGACGATCCGCGCCTGCGCGATCTGCTGCGCCGCTACCTCGGTGAACAGGGCTTCAATGTCTACGTTGCCGAGAACGCGCCCTCCATGAACAAGCTCTGGGTGCGTGAGCGTTTCGATTTGCTCGTGCTCGATCTGATGCTGCCGGGCGAAGACGGCCTGTCGATCTGCCGCCGCTTGCGCGGCAGCAACGACCGCACGCCGATCATCATGCTGACGGCCAAGGGTGAAGACGTCGATCGTATCGTCGGGCTCGAAATGGGCGCCGACGACTATCTGCCCAAGCCGTTCAACCCGCGCGAACTGGTCGCGCGGATTCATGCGGTGCTGCGCCGTCAATCGCCTTCGGAGTTGCCGGGCGCGCCGTCCGAAACCACCGAAGTGTTCGAGTTCGGCGAGTTCGCGCTGAATCTCGCCACGCGCACGCTCACCAAGGCCGGCCAGGAAATTCCGCTGACTACGGGTGAGTTCTCGGTGCTGAAGGTATTTGCGCGTCACCCGCGTCAGCCGCTGTCGCGCGAAAAGCTGATGGAACTGGCTCGCGGCCGTGAATACGAAGTGTTCGACCGCAGCCTCGACGTGCAGATTTCGCGTCTGCGCAAGCTGATCGAACCTGACCCAGGCAGCCCGCGTTTCATCCAAACCGTCTGGGGCCTTGGCTACGTATTTATTCCTGACGGCGCAGCCTGAGTTTGTTCTCAACGCCTGTGTCGACCAGAGTTGGCGCTTTAGCGCCTTATCTCTGGTCCCATGCAACGCTGTCGACCAGAGTTGGCGCTTTAGCGGTCGACCAGAGTTCGCGCCTCAGCGCGCTCACTCGGCTCCCATGCAAGGCACTTACTCGGGTCCCCTGCAAGACATTTCCAGATAAGAAGGGCCCATGCGGATCGACCGGCGCCTCCTGACGCTCGCGTTCGGCGGCCTTTTCTGGCGGACCTTTCTGTTGATCGCGCTGTTGATCGCAGTCAGTCTCGCCGCGTGGTTCCAGAGCTTTCGGGTGATCGAACGCGAGCCGCGCGCACAGCGCGTGGCTTTGCAACTGGTTGCCATCGTCAAGCTCACACGCACCGCCCTCCTCTATTCCGATCCGGACCTGCGGCGCGCCCTGCTGCAGGATCTGGAGAGCAATGAAGGGGTGCGCGTGTACCCACGGGAAACCACCGACAAATACAAACTCCAGCCCGACGAGTCGCTGAACCGGCTGATCGAACATGACATTCGCGGCCGCCTCGGCGACGACACGGTCATTGCACAGAGTGTCAACGACATCCCCGGCGTCTGGATCAGCTTCAAGATCGACGACGACGATTACTGGGTGGCGCTCGACCGCGACCAACTGGACAACGCGACAGGCTTGCAGTGGGCCGGCTGGGGCGTGTTCGCGCTGGCGCTATCCCTGTTCGGCGCGGCGTTCATCACGAGTCTCGTGAATCGCCCGTTCGCCCGGCTCGCCATGGCCGCGCGCAAGGTCGGCTCGGGCCAGTCGCCTGAACCCTTGCCGGAACGCGGCATGGGTGTCGCCGCCGAGACCAATCGCAGTTTCAACCAGATGGTGCAGGACCTCGAACAACTCGAGGCCGACCGCGCGCTGATGCTGGCGGGCATTTCGCACGATCTACGCACACCGCTTGCACGATTGCGACTCGAAACCGAAATGAGCCCGTCCGATCAGGCCACCAAAGACGCGATGGTCGACGACATCGAGCAGATGGACATGATCATCGGCCGGTTCCTCGATTACGCTCGTCCGGTGCAGCGGGTTCCGGAGCCTGTCGATCTGTCGGTGATCGCCGGCGAATTGGCCGCGCGGATGCAGAGCGAGGACAGCATGCGGCTGATCACGCGTCTTGCGCCATCGGCGGTGATCGAGGCAGATGAAACCGACATGCGGCGCGTGGTCGGCAATCTGCTGGAGAACGCGCGCAAGTACGGCTTGAGCGATGGCGACGGCATTCCGCATGTGATTCTCGAAACGCGGGTATCACACTCTCGGGTCGAGTTGTCCGTTGTCGACGAGGGACCCGGAATTCCTGAAGACCAACTGGCCCTTGTCACACGACCGTTCTACCGTGTGAACTCAGCGCGCACCCAGGCGAACGGCACGGGACTGGGCATGGCCATTGTGCAGCGACTGGTCGGCCGTTATCGCGGCGCGCTGCGACTGCGCAACCGCACGCCGGGACCGGGGCTCGAAGTGACGATCGAGTTTCCGCTGGCAAAAGGCGCCTGATTTTCCGCGCCTTTGTGCGGTTCCTGCGACCACCGGCCGGGTCGACTATCAGCACGCGACTTGCCAGGATAAAACTACTGGACGAATGATCCTATAGGTCAATGTCGGAGACGAATAACGGGCTCGCTACGGCGAACCTGTAGCCTCAACATGCAATTTTTCCATCAAACGAAGGAGTATTCGCATGAAAACCGTTGGCGATAAAGTTGAAGCGTTCACCGTCACTGCGGCCAAGCCGGGCTTCAATCACCACGAAGAGCATGGCGTTTCCGCATTCGAAGAGATCACGGAGCAGTCATTTCCGGGCAAGTGGAAGATTATCTATTTCTACCCTAAGGATTTCACGTTCATCTGTCCGACGGAAATCGTCGAATTCGGCAAACTGGCCAAGGATTTCGACGAGCGCGATGCGGTCTTGATGGGCGGCAGCGTGGACAACGAATTCGTCAAGCTGGCATGGCGCCGTGAGCACAAGGACTTGAGCAAGCTGAACCATTATTCATTCGGCGACGTGAAGGGCGAACTGATCGATCAGCTGGGCGTGCGCGACGCGGAAGAAGGCGTGGCACTACGGGCGACGTTCATCGTCGATCCGGACAACACGATTCAGCATGTTTCGGTGAACAACCTGAACGTCGGGCGCAATCCGGAAGAAGTGCTGCGGATTCTGGACGGTTTGCAGACGGGCGAACAGTGCCCTTGCAATCGCGAGGTTGGCGGCTCTACGTTGTAAGGGCGCGTGGCGCTTGGGCTTTTCTTGAACTGGGTCTTTGGGCTTTTCTTGAACTGGGTCTTTGGCCTTTCCTTGAATTGGTATTGGTCTATTAGTGTTGCCCCTGTGCGGGGCGGCACTTACTTTCTTTGCCGCGGCAAAGAAAGATAAGCAAAGAAAGCCGCTCACCCCGCCAGCTCATAAGCGGGTCCCCCGCACAGTTGCGGTAGTGGTGCATCTGGAATCCGTGCTCTCGCACATTCGGCGTCGGTGACCAGGCACTCATCAGCTCCCACTCCGCACTGCGTGCGTCGCGGCCGGGTCTACATGGGAAACCTGGGGCTTCGGTTCGTGCAGTGGGGGCCGTTGGCTCTGCCTCGGCGGATCGTTTCTGCACTCGTGAGCAAACCTGCCCTTCGAGCGTTATTCGGGCCTGGAAGTCGCAGTGGTAATGCAATACGTGCCACGGAATCACGCAAAACGTGAGCGCTAAAACGCAGCAGATGGTTTAGTGAAGTACCGTGTCGGCGCGCGCAGCGCCGCCGGAAGTATGACTGCCTGGTCACTCACGCCGAATGCGCGAGAGCACGGATTCCAGATGCACCACTACCGCAACTGTGCGGGGGACCCGCTTATGAGCTGGCGGGGTGAGCGGCTTTCTTTGCTTATCTTTCTTTGCCGCGGCAAAGAAAGTAAGTGCCGCCCCGCACAGGGGCAACACTAATAGACCAATACCAATTCAAGGAAAGGCCAAAAATTCAGATCATGGAAAGACCAAGGAGCCAGCCCAAGAAAACGCTACCGCCATAAAAGCACAAAGAACAAGCGCCGAGCAGACAACCAGGTCAAAAAAAACACCACGCCGCAGGCATCCAAAACCTAACACCGGTACGGCAAAAAACCATCATCAATTCCTGATCAACAAAACCGCCGCCTGCGCCTCGATCCCCTCCCCGCGCCCGAGATAACCCAGCTTCTCATTAGTCTTCGCCTTGACATTCACCCGCTCAACCGGCAGGTCAAGATCCGCAGCGATATTAGCCCGCATCCCTTCAATATGAGGCGCCAGCTTGGGCGCCTGCGCCACCACACTGCTATCCACATTGGCAATAGAAAACCCAGCCGCCTTAACCCGGGCAAAACACTCCCGCAACAAAACCCGGCTATCCGCGCCAGCAAACGCAGCATCGGTATCGGAAAAATGCCGCCCAATATCCCCCATCGCGGCAGCGCCAAAAATCGCATCCGTAATCGCATGCAACAGCACATCGGCATCCGAGTGCCCAAGCAGTCCGCGCTCATAAGGAATCGTCACGCCGCCGATAATCAACGGCCGTCCCGGCACCAGCGCATGCACGTCATAACCCTGCCCAATTCTAAAATCCATATGCGTCAAGCCCTCGATTCCATTAACTAAAATTTGATTGATCCAGATTGATCCATTCAGGAAGCCAAAGACGTCCGGCTCAGAATCGCCTCGGCCAGATCGAAGTCTTCCGGATACGTCACCTTGAAGTTGCGCAAATTGCCCTGAACCAGCTTCGGCGCGTGTCCCAGCCATTCGATTGCGCTTGCCTCATCCGTCAGATCGTGACCGTCGGCCTGCGCGCGCAAAATCGCCTCGCGCAACATGCCAATGCGAAACATCTGCGGCGTCTGCGCCTGCCACAGCCCGTCGCGACCTTCAGTGCGGGCGATCCGTCCGTCCGGCGAAGCCGCGTCGATCCGTTTCAGGGTGTCCGCCACCGGCAACGCCATGATGCCGCCCACCGCGTCCTCCTTCAGCGCACCGATCAGCGTGCGGATCAAGCCAGGCGTAATGCCCGGCCGCGCGGCGTCGTGCACCAGCACCCAATCGTCGTCGTGCGCGCCGAATTCGGCCAGCGCGTGCAGCCCGTTCAGCACCGACGCCTGGCGCGACGCCCCGCCCGAGCGGCGCACGGCAAAACGCAAGCCAGCGAAACGGCGCGCGTCGAAGTGCTGGTCGTCGGGGGCAATCACGACAAGGGTTTGCGCAAACTCGCTGCAGGCGTCAAAGGCCGCCAGCGAATAATGCAACATGTCGCGACCGGCGACAGTGCGATATTGTTTGGGCATCGCGGCGCCGGAACGGCTGCCGGTGCCTGCGCACGGAATCAGGGCAAATAGACGGGAAGTCACGAGTGCGGATGCCGCGAGGTCAAAGTAAAGGACGGATTTTATAATAGGTCCTTCGCATCCACGCCCCGACACGCGTAAACTTGCCGATCACGTGTGAGCCCGAGGCCGCTTTTTCTCTTCTATGCCAGACATCGCCGCAACATCGCAGTACTCCCCGCCCGTCGCGCTCGTCAAGGCCGGTCAGCGTTTTGCCTTCGACGGCACGCACGGCTCGTCCGACGCGCTGCTGATCGCCCGCTACCATCTCGCCTATCGCGAGAAGGTGCCGCTGCTGGCGGTCGTCTGCGAAAGCGCCGTCGACGCGCAGCGCCTCGCGCAGGAAATCGGCTTTTTCGCGCCCGAGGCACGCGTACGCTTGCTGCCGGACTGGGAAACGCTGCCTTACGATACTTTCTCGCCGCACCAGGATCTCGTCTCCGAGCGGCTCGCCACGCTGCACGATCTCGGCGAAGGCCGCTGCGACATCCTGCTGGTACCCGCCACCACCGCGCTGTACCGCATGCCCCCTGCCTCGTTCATGGCGGGCTACACGTTCTCCTTCTCGCAAGGCGAACGCCTCAACGAAGCCAGACTGAAAGCGCAGTTGACGCTCGCCGGCTACGAACACGTCAGCCAGGTGGTGCGTCCCGGCGAATACTGCGTGCGCGGCTCGCTGCTCGACCTGTATCCAATGGGCTCGGCCCTGCCGTACCGGATCGACCTGTTCGACGACCAGGTCGACTCGATCCGCGCGTTCGACCCTGACACGCAGCGCAGCCTTTATCCCGTGAAGGACGTGCGTTTGCTGCCCGGCCGCGAATTCCCCTTCGACGAAGCCGCCCGCACGGCCTTCCGCAGCCGCTGGCGCGAGACCTTCGAGGGCGACCCGAGCCGTGCGTCGATCTACAAGGATATCGGCAACGGCGTGCCATCGGCGGGCATCGAATACTATCTACCGCTCTTCTTCGACGAAACGGCCACGCTGTTCCACTATCTTCCCGAGGGCGCGCAACTGGCGTTCGTCGGCGATCTGGACGCGGCGATCAAGCGCTTCACCAACGACACGAAGCAGCGCTACAACTTCCTGTCGCACGACCGGGACCGGCCGATTCTGGAACCGCAGCGGCTATTCCTCTCGGACGAGGATTTCTTCACGTTCGCCAAGCCGTTCGCGCGGCTCGTCTTGCCCGCCAACGCGGGCGGCGGCTGGTCCGTGCCGCTGCCCAATCTCGCGATCGACCGCCATGCGGAAGATCCGGTTTCGGCTTTGCGCGCCTATCTCGACACCACGCCGAACCGCGTGCTGTTCGCCGCTGAATCGGCCGGCCGGCGCGAAACCCTGTTGCAGTTGCTTGCCGACAATCATCTGCGGCCCGCGTCGAGCGACAGCTTCCAGGACTGGCTCTTGGGCGACGCGCGTTTTTCGCTAGGCGTCGCACCTTTGGCCAACGGCTTTGCGGTGCCGGCCGACGGTTTCGCGATCATCACCGAGACCGAGATCTATGGGCCGCTCGCGCGCCGTACCGGGCGGCGGCGCCAGGAACAGGCCAGCAACGTCGATTCGATGGTGCGCGATCTGTCCGAGCTCAAGGTAGGCGATCCGGTCGTGCATTCGCAGCACGGCATCGGCCGCTATATGGGCCTCGTCACAATGGACCTCGGCGAAGGCGAGACCGAGTTCCTGCACCTCGAATACGCTAGCAACAGCAAGCTCTACGTGCCGGTCGCGCAGTTGCACGTGATCTCACGCTACAGCGGTGCGGATCCGGAAAGCGCGCCGTTGCATTCGCTCGGCTCCGGCCAGTGGGAAAAGGCTAAACGCAGAGCCGCTCAACAGATCCGCGACACCGCGGCGGAACTGCTGAACCTGTATGCCCGGCGCGCCCTGCGCGAAGGCCATGCATTCGCGCTTGAACCGAAAGACTATGTGAAGTTCGCCGAGAGCTTCGGCTTCGAGGAGACGCCGGACCAGGCCGCCGCGATTGCCGCGGTGATCGGCGACATGACAAGCGGCAAACCGATGGATCGCCTCGTTTGCGGCGACGTCGGCTTCGGCAAGACCGAGGTGGCCTTGCGCGCGGCGTTCATTGCGGTGATGGGCGGCAAGCAGGTTGCGCTGCTCTCGCCCACCACGCTGCTCGCCGAACAGCACACGCAAACCTTTACCGACCGTTTCTCCGATTGGCCGGTGCGGATCGCCGAATTGTCGCGTTTCAAGTCAACCAAGGAGGTCAACGCGGCGATCCAGCAGATCAACGAAGGTACGGTCGATATCGTGATCGGCACGCACAAGCTGCTGTCCTCGGATGTGCAGTTCAAGCGGCTCGGGCTCGTGATCATCGACGAGGAACACCGCTTCGGCGTGCGCCAGAAAGAGGCATTGAAAGCGTTGCGCGCTGAAGTCGATGTGCTCACGCTCACCGCCACGCCAATCCCGCGTACGCTCGGCATGGCGCTCGAAGGCCTACGCGATTTCTCGGTGATCGCCACGGCGCCGCAAAAGCGGCTCGCGATCAAAACCTTCGTGCGTCGTGAAGAAGACAGCGTGATTCGCGAGGCCATGTTGCGTGAGTTGAAGCGCGGCGGCCAGGTGTACTTCCTGCACAACGAAGTCGAGACAATCGAGAATCGGCGGCAGATGCTCGAAGCGCTCGTCCCTGAAGCACGTATCGCGGTCGCGCACGGACAGATGCATGAGCGCGAACTCGAACGCGTGATGCGTGATTTCGTTGCACAGCGCGCGAACGTTCTGCTGTGCACGACGATCATCGAAACCGGTATCGACGTGCCGAGCGCCAACACGATCCTGATTCACCGAGCCCACAAGTTCGGTCTCGCGCAATTGCACCAGTTGCGTGGCCGCGTCGGCCGCTCGCATCACCAGGCGTACTCGTATCTGCTGGTGCATGACCCGCAAGGCCTGACCAAGCAGGCGCAACGCCGCCTGGAAGCCATCCAGCAGATGGAGGAACTCGGTTCGGGCTTCTATCTGGCGATGCACGACCTCGAGATTCGCGGCACGGGCGAAGTGCTCGGCGACAAGCAGTCGGGCGAGATTCACGAGATCGGTTTCCAGCTCTATACCGACATGCTGAACGACGCCGTGAAGGCGCTCAAGGAAGGCAAGGAACCGGACCTCACCGCCCCGCTCGCCGCGACCACCGAAATCAATCTGCACGCGCCCGCGATTCTGCCCGCGGACTATTGCGGCGACGTGCAGGAACGTCTGTCGCTGTACAAGCGCCTCGCTAATTGCGAACACAACGATTCGATCGATAGCATTCAGGAAGAGTTGATCGACCGCTTCGGCAAGCTGCCACCGCAGGCGCATGCGCTGATCGAGACGCATCGTCTGCGTCTCGCGGCCAAGCCCTTGGGCATTTCGAAAATCGATGCGGGCGAAACCGTGATCGGCTTGCAGTTCATCCCTAATCCGCCTATTGACGCAATGCGGATCATCGAGATGGTGCAGAAACACAAGCACATCAAGCTCGCGGGCCAGGACAAGCTGCGTATCGAAACACGCAGCCCCGATCTGGCCGTACGGGTGGCGACGGTGAAAGAAACCTTGCGCGCACTCGGAACGCCCAGCCGCGGCACGCCTGCCGCGGCGGCTGTGCGCTGACGTAGCGCGTAGTGCGTAGCGCGGCGTCGCGCTGCCAGCGCGCCGGTATTGCGTCGACACCGGCGCAAATACCGGCACCCACGCCGGCGCGGTTAAAAACAGCGTACGTCCAGCCGTTTTTCATCCATGCTGCGGTGCGCAAACGCGTGCCGCAGCATACGGGCGCGTTTTTTTTGGGTATGATCGAAAGACTCAAATGCCGGAGTCTTGTCATGTCTCACGTCGCTGAATCAGCGCAATCCTCGCAAACACCCGCTTCTGAATCGAATGCTTCCTCGCCCGCGTCGCTTCCCTGGGTAACCCGTCTCGTGTCGATGGACACGGTGAGCCGCAATCCGAATCTCGGTCTGATCGAGACCGTGCGCGACGAACTGCGCGCAGTCGGCATCGAAGCCACGCTCACCCACGACGAAAGAGGCAAATGGGCCAATCTGTTCGCGACGATTCCCGCGCATGACGGCGAGACCAACGGCGGCGTGGTGCTGTCGGGCCATACGGATGTCGTGCCCGTAGACGGCCAGCAATGGGACAGCGATCCGTTCAAGCCGGAAATTCGCGGCGATAAACTGTACGGCCGCGGCACGTGCGATATGAAAGGCTTCATCGGCGCGGCGCTATCGCTCGTGCCCGACATGCAACGCACCAAACTCGCGAGGCCGATTCACTTCGCGTTGTCGTTCGACGAAGAAATAGGCTGTGCCGGCGCACCGCTGCTGATTGCCGATCTGATGAAGCGCGGCGTGAAGCCGGACGGTTGCATTGTCGGCGAGCCGACCAGCATGCGCCCGATCGTGGCGCACAAAGGCATCAACGCGTATCAGTGCTGCGTGCGCGGCCAGGCGGCGCATTCGTCGCTGACACCGAAGGGTTTGAACGCCATCGAATACGCCGCGCGCCTGATCTGCTACATCCGCGATATGGCCGATCAGTTCCGCGCGCAAGGCCCGTTCGACGAGCAATATGACGTGCCCTTCACCACGGCGCAAACCAGCACGATCGTGGGCGGCAATGCAATCAATACCGTGCCGGCCGAATGCAAATTCCAGTTCGAATTCCGTAATCTGCCCACGCTCGATCCTGAACCGATCTTCGCGCGCATCGATCAATACGCGCGCGAAACGCTGCTGCCGAAAATGTTGCGCGAGCATCCATCCGCGGCCATCGAGATTACGAAAATCGCTGCCGCGCCCGGACTCGATTCGTCTGAACAAGCCGCGATCACGCAACTCGTACGCGCGCTGACCGCGGATCAGGACAAGCGCAAGGTCGCGTACGGCACCGAAGCCGGCCTGTTCTCGCTGGCGGGCATTCCAAGCATTGTGTGCGGCCCCGGCGACATCCAGCAGGCCCACAAGGCCAACGAATTCGTCGCCCTGGATCAGCTCGTGGCATGCGAGCGCTTCCTGCAAAAATTCATCCACAGCATGTCGGTCGAAGCACACGTGCACTGAACCGGACTGACGCAACAAGAGTCTTAGCTATACGAGAAAAAAACGCCCACGCCATGTCAACCGCCACACCGCAGCACACCGACCATACGATCGACGGCGAGCCGATCCCCACGCTCGACGCCATCGCCACCCAGCACTTTGCGTTGACGCCGTGGGTGACGCGAACGCCGGTGTTCGACCGGCTCGACTTTCCGTCGCTGGAAGGCACGGTGGTGAACTTCAAGTTCGAGTTGCTGCAAGCGGGCGGCAGTTTCAAGGCGCGCGGCGCGTTCACCAACCTGCTCGCACTCGACGAAGCGCAACGCAGCGCAGGCGTCACCTGTGTATCGGGCGGTAATCACGCGGTGGCGGTGGCGTATGCGGCCATGCGTCTTGGCATCAGCGCGAAGGTCGTGCTGTTTCGCGCGGCCAATCCGGCGCGCGTCGCCTTGTGCCGGCAATATCACGCCGACATCGTGTTCGCGGAAGACATTGCCGAAGCGTTCGAACTCGTGCGCGGTATCGAGGCAGAGGAAGGCCGCTATTTCGTGCACCCGTTCAACGGTTATCGCACGGTGCTGGGTTCGGCCACGCTCGGCTATGAATGGGCCACGCAAACGCCGGATCTCGAAGCGGTGATCGTGCCGATCGGCGGCGGCGGTCTCGCGGCCGGCGTCGCCACCGCCATGCGGCTCGCCAATCCGCGCGTGCACGTGTATGGCGTCGAACCGGAAGGCGCGGATGCAATGGGCAAAAGCTTCGCGGCCAATCACACGGTCAAGATGGGCCACATGCACGGCATTGCCGATTCGCTGATGTCGCCGCATACCGAGGAATACAGCTACGAGTTGTGCCGCCGTCATATCGACCAGCTCGTGACCGTCTCCGACGACCAGTTGCGCGCCGCCATGCTGACCTTGTTCGGACAACTTAAGCTGGCCGTCGAACCGGCCTGCGCCGCCGCAACGGCTGCGCTACTCGGACCGCTGCGCGAATCACTGCAAGGCAAGCGCGTCGGCGTGCTGCTGTGCGGCACCAATACCGACCCGGTCAGTTTTGCCGCGCATATCGAACGGGCCCGCCATAGCCAGTCACAGTTTCCAGAATAAAACGCCTTGATCTCTTTCCGGGCCGAAAGACTAGCCAAAGGACTAGCCTATCCTTCTCAGATTGGTATGATTCGATTATCGACCTCTGGGAGAAACGCATATGAGCATGATCAAGGAATTCAAGGAATTTGCCCTCAAAGGCAACGTAATGGATCTCGCCGTCGGGGTGATTATCGGCGGCGCATTTTCCACCATCGTCAATTCAATTGTTAAAGACCTGATCATGCCGGTTGTCGGCGTCGCCACCGGCGGCCTCGATTTTTCCAACAAGTTCATTCGCCTCGGCGATATTCCCCCGAGCTTCAAAGGCAGTCCCGAGTCTTATAAAGACTTGCAAACGGCCGGTGTCGCGGTGTTCGGTTATGGCTCGTTCATCACTGTGGCAATTAATTTCCTGATCCTCGCGTTCATCATTTTCCTGATGGTCAAGTTCATCAACAATCTGCGCAAGCCGCTTGAAGCCGCACCGGCAGAGCCGGCGCCCCCGCCGGAAGACGTCCTGCTGCTGCGTGAAATCCGCGATTCGCTGAAGAACTCGCCGCCGCGCCAAGGCGTTTAAAGCCACGCTGAGTCACATTAAGCTGGGTTAACAATTCGCGCCGGCAGACTACCTGGTGCGAATAACAAAGAAGGCCTGTTGCGAAGAAATCGCCACAGGCCTTTTTCATACCGCGCGCACATTACGCCGATCTCATCGACACAACGAACCCTTAAGCGTCGTTTTCCTTTTCCGCCTTCCGACTCACCGCGCTTTCGATCATCGTCTCGAGTTGTCCGAAATTGACAGGCTTCGTCAAATGCGAAGTAAAGCCGGCGCTCAGGCAACGGCGTACATCTTCGTCAGTACCGAAGCCGGTTAATGCGACCGCCGGTGCATCCGAATGCTCGCGGAACGCTTTGACAAAATCGAGGCCGGTGCCATCGGGCAAGCCCACATCGCTGATCACCAGATCGAACGTCTGCGTCTGGGTGGCGGCCAATGCGTCGTCCACCCGGCCTACTGTCGTCACGTCGTGACCCAGACTGCGAATCAGCTGCTCCATCACTTCGGCGGTATCCACGTGGTCTTCGATCAACAAAATGGTCAGGAGGCCTGGAGAATGCACCTCATCGGGTGTTGCAACGGGGGTTGATTCGACCGGCGCGGCGGCAGTGGGCAGCGTGATCGTGAACGTCGCGCCGCAGTGCGCGCCTGGGCTCTGGGCGATCACCGTGCCGCCGTGCACATCGGTCAGTGCCTTGGTGATCGCAAGCCCGAGGCCCAGGCCACCGAACTGCCGTGTCATGTTCTGGTCGCCCTGTTCGAATGCATTGAACAGTTTGCCGATCTGCTCGGGCTCGATGCCGATGCCCGTATCTTCGACCGAGATCTGCACGTGCATGCGTTCATCGCGCGTGCGCACATAGATATGGCCGCCGTCGGGCGTGAACTTGGCGGCGTTGCGAATCAGATTCCACAGCATCTGCTGCAAGCGCGCGCGGTCGGCGAGCACGTAGTGGTTCTGAGCGTTCTTGTAGACGTGCACGTCCTGCTGCTTGACCTGAATCTCGCTGCGAAAGAGTTCGAGCACACTGTCCATCACTTCGTGCACGTCGACGGTTTCGAGCGACAAACGCAGCTTGCCGTTCGCCACGCGCGTGAGATCGAGCAGATCGTCGATCAGGCGCGCCTCGAGTTCGACGTTACGGCGGATCATACGCACGCTCGCGCGCGCCTGATCAGGCAGACCCGGAATCATCTCCAGCACGCTGGCGCCCGCCAATACCGGCGTAAGCGGCGTGCGCAATTCATGCGACAGCATGGCGAGGAAGCGGTCTTTCGCACGATTGGCTTCTTCGGCGATCTGGCGGGCGGCCTGCTCCGAGGCGAGCAGCCGTTCGCGTTCCTCGATTGCCTCGCGCTGGGGATGAATGTCGGTGCAGCTACCAAACCATTTGCTGACGTTGCCTTCGGCGTCGCGCATGGAAACCAAGCGAGCGTCGAACCAGCGATATTCGCCGTCGTGGCGGCGAATCCGCAGTTCGTGCCGATAATCGCCGGCACGGCTCGTCACGGCCTTCAGCCAGGTACGACGAATCTCTTCGCGATCGTCGGGATGCACCGCGTCGAGCCACGCGAGACCGTACGAACTGCTTTCCGTCAACCCGGTGTAGTCGAACCACTGCTTCGAAAGGAAATCGCAATCGCCCGCGGCATTGCAGGTCAGCACAAGGTGTGGCAACGCCTCTGACAAGGTGCGGTAGTGCTGTTCGCGGTCGCGCAGCAGCAACGCTTCGTCCGACGCCTTCTGCAAGCCCACCTGCGAGAGCACGCGCTCCACCGCCTCGGGCAGGTAATCGAGATAATCGCCGGATTTCGGCACCACATCGGATACGCCGGCGCGCAATGCTTCGATCACGCGAGATTCGTCAGTAAAGCCGGTCACGAGGATGGCGGGAATCCGCACACCCTCCGCGCGCAAGCGGCGAAAGAAGTCGAGGCCGCTCTCCGCGCCGTTCAACTGGTAGTCGAGCACGAGCAGGTCGGGCGCGCCCGCGGCGAGCCGCTCGCGGGCGGCCTCGACACCCGGACAGATTGCGACACGGCAGCCGGCGCGTTCGAGCGACTTGCGCGCGAGCCGCAGGATGCCTTCGTCGTCATCGACGACCAGCACATAAGCGGCGGGCTGCGTGGGCACTTCGTGGGTCATGCGGAGTCTTCTTTGGCTAGGTCTGGCGTGGTTATCTTGTCACGGGCTGCTTTCGGAGCGCCTTCACAACAGCGGCTTCTGTCACGGTGCTGTCAGGCGGTGCCCTGGCGGCAACTTGACCACCTGCAGGAAGAAGCCGAGACGGCGCACCGCTTCGATGAACGCATCGTACTCGACCGGCTTGGTGATGTAGACGTTGCAGCCGAGTTCGTAGCAGCGCGCGATTTCACGTGGATCGTCGGTCGTGGTCAGCACGATCACGGGCACCGCGGCGGTCTGCGGCGAATCCTTCAGTCGCCGTAACACCTCGAAGCCGTCCACGCGCGGCATTTTCAGATCGAGCAGCACGACGAAATTCGTCAGATCCTCGCGAGGCGGGTAGGGGCTCGCGGCGGCGTCCGCCGGCGCGGAGCCGAAGAAATAATCGAGTGCCTGCTGGCCATCGCGAAAGCGCACGAAACCGTTCGAAATACCGGCACGGCGCAGATTGCGCTCGACCAGCGTGGCGTGGCCGTCGTCATCTTCGATCAGCACGATGCTGACCGTTTCCCCGTGACTCATATGCCCTCCGTGCTGACAATCCATTTTTGCATAGTGCTTTCACTGTCCCCACAGTGTCCCCTGCGACGCATTACGGCTCAACCCGGCTCAATTCTGGCTCAAAGGCGTGCGGGCTGTTCCGGCAACACGACGAAAAAGGTCGACCCCGCGCCTTCCGCCGACTCGACCCACACGCGGCCGCCATGCCGTTCCACCATCCGCCGCACCATCGCGAGGCCGATACCGTCGCCGTTCGCGACGTCTCCGTGCAGACGCTGAAACGCCCGGAATACCTTCGACATATACGCCGCTGGAATTCCGAGGCCGTTGTCGCGCACATAATAGGTGCGCGTGCGCAACGCGCGCGGCTCCCTTTCATCGAGCGCTTCCAGCTCCGGCTCCAGCGCGCCGATCTCGATGCGCCCATGGCGCGCCGGGTCGAGATAACTGATCGCGTTGCCGATCAGGTTGCTGAAAATCTGTTCGATCGCACCCGGATCGCCCCATGCGGGCGGCAATTCGCGCACGGTGACCACCGCTTTGCGCTGCCCGATCGCACTCTGCAGCGCATCGACCACGCGGCCCACTACCCGTCCGACACTCACCCGCTGCCACTGGTATTCGAGCCGGCCGGCACGCGAGATCCGCAATAACGCGTCGATGATCGACGCCGCCTGCGTCACCGCGGTGCGCAAATAGTGCAGCGATTCGCGCACATCGCCGTCGAGGATATGCACCATACGCCGGTGCTCGGCCTCCGGCAGTTTCGCCGCCACGACGATGCTGTCCAGTTCATCGCACGACACTTGCAATTCTTTCGAAAAGCCCTGCAGATTCACCAACGGCGAGCGCAGATCGTGCGACACGCTATAGATGAACATTTCGTTGTCTTGCGTCTCCTGGCGCAGCTCCTCGTTGACGCCCGCCAGTTCCCCCGCGCGCGCTTCGAGCCGTGCTTTCAGCAGGGCCTGCTCGCTTTCGGCCTCGCGCAGGCGCGCGCCGGTCTGATGCAGCACCGCGTCGAGCGCGGCAATTTCGTCGCTGCCGGAGAGCGGCGCCGCGAGTTGCCGCCCATTGCCCAGACGTTCGGCATTATCCGTCAACACCTCCAGCCGCCGCCCGATGCTGCGCGCAAACACCATGGCGGTGGCCGCCCAGATCAGCATCGAACCCAGCACCGCGGCGATCAGCGCGTATTGCTGGCGTTCGCGGCGTCGTGCCAGGGCCGCGCCGCGCTCGGCGTCGAGCCGCGAAGCCTCGTTAGTAAAATCAGCGAGCTCGTTGCGAAACAATGCAATCTGCAGTGGGAGCGCGCCGCTGTCCAACGAGGCAAACGAATTCAGGTGGCGTCCGGCGTGCAGCGCCTGCGAGACCGTGGCAGCCTGCTCGCGATACGCGTCGATTGCCTGCTGCATCTTGCGCACGCGCTCGACCTGTTGCGGCGTATCGGCCACCAGCGTCTCGAGATTCGAAAGCCGGTCGCCGAGATCGACCCAGACGGTGTGACGGTCGATAAACGACGGGTCGCCCACTACCATGCTCGTGCGGACCCGCGCGGCCTGACGCAGCAGCGGATCGATCATGGCCGACGACTGATAAAGGATCTGTTTGCTGTTGCTGACCCACTGCGCGGCCTGCGCTGTCTGCTCCTGGGTATCGAAGACGACGCCCAGAAGCGCCAGCTCGACCACGCTCGGCACTGCAATCAGCAGCAGACCCTTGGTGAATAGTTTCATGTTCGCCCGAAGGGTCGCGAAGGGTCACTCATGCCGCGGCGGCACGCCCGGACCGCATGCCTCGCCGTGTGCGGGCGGGCTCTCGCGGTGCCAGATTGGCGCGCCCACCGCGCAACGAGCGGACGGGCCATTATCGACGTGAATGTGAGATATTTCAACGTAGCGGCAAGATGCGCTCGCCCACACAAAAATGACTTTTTTATTGGTGCGAGATGTTTTTTCGGCGGCGCGTGCGTCTATGATGGAGACAGAGGTGCTGGGAAGCGAAAGCGCGCGGCGAGGCGGTTCGGCATGATTCGTGCGGGAGGCGGTGAGACGGCGCAGTCGTCGAATCATCGTGAATCCGGCCTTGTCGTATGCTATAAAAGATCGACGTGCGGCGCGCGAAGCCGGGAGTTGTCGCATGAGGACGCTGCGTTTCTTGCAATTCTTTTTCAGGCGAATTTTTATGTCCTTCCCGAAAAAGCGTAGGCGCGCGAAGGTGGACGGCGATGAGTCGTTCCTCGCGGTACTACGGCATTTCAAGCCGTTCGGTCAGCTCGACACCAAAATCGCGCGCGCTCGTGCGCAAGACGAGCCGGTGCTCTATGCGCATGTGCTGCCCGGGCTCGACGTTCTTCTGTGCAGCGTACGAGGCGCACAACCGCCCTATCCCGCGCCCGCCGAATTGCGGCGGCGTTGCATCGAATCCATTACCAATGCATTGGAACAGCCGCTCGATGGACTCGAGAACGGCGGGTACTGGTATGAGGCCGATGGCTTTGGATTCCTGGTCTTTGCGAGCCGCGCTCGCGGCAAGATTCTGACGGAATTTGGCGCGACCCGCGTGGGGAGCGCCCGCCGCGGGGTTCGCAGGCAGGATGCTGCGGGGGATGCCGCGCCGCGCTCGTTAAGGTAAGTCCTTTTTCTTGTTCCTTCCTGTGGCAGCGCCGTTGTCCCTACGTCCGCGGCGCTGATCTCTTTCTGCCATTTCCCGTTCGCCCGCGCGGCGCTGGTTCGCCCGCGCGCCTGCGGCATCGTCTTTCCTTTTTCCCGCTGTGCAGTCAAGGCTCGCCCGGTGGCGGGGGAACGCTGATCAGCCACAAGAAAATCAAGGAAAGGGCAGCGCCGACGGTCCAACTCCACCAATCCGCGGGCAGGGCAAAAAACATCAGCTCCCCTTATATTCGGCCGCACTGGCCGGCGACACGACCGCAGGTTTCTTTTCGGACGCAGCCGGTGCGGAAGCGCCGCCCGACGATTTGTTGACGGGCGCGCCGTCGAGGGAAATCGCCGTTTTTGGCTGCTGCTTGACGCCCGGCGGCGGCGCGCTTGGCGCCTGCCGAACCTGGGACAGCAACTGCGCGCACGGCAGCGGTTTGTTGTTGCTAGGCGCCAACAGCGGAATCAGTGCCGCAAACGGATTGATCAGGCCGAGTCCGACAGCGGCGCCGCCTCGCAGTGCCAGTGCGGCGGCATTCACGCCCACGTGCGGGTCTTTGAAGGTCCCCTTCACATACAGCGGCGAACGCAGCGAGAAAACCCGGAATCCCTTCGTATGCGGATGCACGCCAAGATCCATCGTCTCGTCGCGCATATTTACATTGCCGTCGATGTCGATCACCGCGTCATCCGTGTCGAGCGCGAAGACACGCGAATCCAGTACGCCGTTCGTCGCGACAAAGTCCGCCGCGGCGCAGTTGATCTTCACGTCGCGTTTGCCGAACAGCTTTTCATAGACCACGTTGGCCACGTTCAGCCCTGCTGCTTCCATCAGCAGACGGCTCACCGTGCCATCGGTGACCAGGGCCTTCACCTCGCCATTCGACGTCGCCGCCAACGCCGCCGGCGAATTGCCCGTCGCGGTCAGCGCGGCGTCGCCGTTGATTTCACCGAGCGCGTTCTGCATCGTCTTGACGCTCGGGAACAACTGCTTGAGCTTCAGATGCCGTGCCGAGGTCGCGAAGCGACCCTTCAGCGGCGTCGTGCTGCCGTCCAGATGAATATTCGATGACAGCGAGCCGCCCGCCACGCCGAACTTCAGCGGCTCGAGCGATAGCACGCCGTCGGTCATCACGACGTGGGTATACACGTCCGTGATCGGCAGGTTGGTGTCCTTGACGATTCGCCGTCCCGTGAACTTGACGTCGGCGTCGATCGCCTTCCAGCGGTCGGTGCGGAACTCTTCGACCGGCAACGCCTTGTTGGACGGTTGCGCCGTCGCATCACCCCGCTTGGCCTTGCTCGCGTTCGAGTCCGCGCCGATGATCGGCGCCAGATCGGAGAATTGCAGCAGATGCGACACCAGTTCGCCCTGCAACAGCGGACGTGGTTGACGTGCCGTATAGATCAGCGAGCCATTCAGATCGCTGCCGCCCACCCGGCCTGTAAAATTTTCATACTTGAAGACGTTGCCGCTGGACTTGAACTGACCGACCAGCCGCCCCTCGGTTGCATACGGCGGCGTGTCGGGCAAGGTCACGCCGGTCAGCGAATAAAGGCGCGCGAGGCTGTTACCTTGCAGCCAGAGACGCAAATCGACTGCGGCGAGATGCGCCGGATCGGTGATCGTGCCCACGAGGCCGACGTGCAGATCGCCGGCCTTCACATCGGCCTGCACCGGGAACGGCCGGTTCGCGTCCTGCAACGCCAGCACGCCGCCCACCTTGCCGCTGCCGGATACCGGCGTCTTGTTGTACGTCCCCTTGACGGTCCAACCGATCGCATACGGCGGAATCACCGGTTTCGCGCTGTTCGCCGTGCCGGCTTCGCTGGCGTTCGACGCGGAAGCCACCGCCGCGCTCTCGCTTGCACCGCTTGCTCCGCTTGCTCCATTCACTCCACTTGCACCGCCCGACCCACCGGCCGCCAGCGCACCCGACGCGCCATTCGCCGCCGTCGTGCCCGATGCGGTGATATCCGTCGACGACGCGCCGGACGCCGCCGCCGCGGAAGCCGCCGCCGCTTCCGACGCGGCCTGCGCATTAGCCTGTGCGGTGAGCTTGTTTGCGCCGGCCTTGCCGATCGCTTCCGCCGAGGCACTGCGCGAGGCCGCCTCCTGCTGCTTCATGGCCTCGCCGATCGGAATCGGTTGACCGAGCGTATCGATGGCCATCTGCATCTCGACCTTCTTCTGCTGATCGGACAGCGCGATATTGCCCTTGGCAAACGCGATGTCGTGCAGATCGAGCTTCCATTCGGAAGGACCCGTGGAAGCCGGCAGTTTGAAGGTCCAGTTGTTGCGCCCATCGACCAGACGCTCGAGATCCACCGACGGATTCACGAGGTTGATCGCGGGAATCACAATGTCGTGCGCGAGCAGCGGCAGCACCTTGACCTCGAAGTCGATTTCATCGAGCGTGGCGAAGTGCGGTTGTTGGGTCCAGTCGGGGTTGCCGATCGTGATATTGGCCGCCGAGAAACGCGGCCAGGGGACCCAGCCCCGCCAGCCGGTTTCGCCGACCGGATGCCGCCAGCCTACTTTCAGATCGCCGTTGATCGCGAACGGCCGGCCGATCGCCTGGGTGACCTTGTCGTCGATGTAAGGGCGGGCCCGGTTCCAGTCGAAGGTCAGAATGAAAATGATCAGCGCGACAATCAGAACGACGATGATCGCCACCAGCCATGCGATGATTTTGCCTATCCGCCTTCCAATCGTGCTCGACACTGCCATTGAGAAGCTCCGCCTTGTTCTTCGTTGTGGATCGGGGCAGCACGTATCGTGCCTGGCGGTCGTGGCCACCAGGTGTCATGTCATCATGTCACGCAGTTCGAGCGCGGGTTCGCGCAATAATTCGGGCACAGCTTGCCGTCAACTAAAACCCCGTTGCAACGTCTCAGTCCGGCGCCTGATTCAACGCAAAAAATCCACCACGATCCAACTCATGACCGATGTTCCCTTCGTCCTCGCCGAGGGCATCGCCCGACGCGATGCCTTGCGCGGCCAAACACTGCTGCAACCGACCCGCTTCGCGCTCCGCGCGGGCGACCGCGTCGCGATCACCGGTCCATCGGGGTCGGGCAAGAGCGTGTTTCTGCGCGCCCTCGCCCTGCTCGATCCGCTCGATGCCGGACGCATCATGTGGCATGGTGCGCCGGTCGAGCGCGCCGCCATTCCGCGCTACCGGCGCAACGTCGCGTATATCCGGCAGCGGCCCGCGCTGCTCGACGGCAGCGTCGAGGACAATCTGCGTTATCCGTTCGAATTGCGGACCTATCGCGACGTGCGCTTCGATCGCGCGCGCGCCGCGCACCTCGCCGCCCAGGCCGGCCGTGCCGATGATTTTCTCGACAAGCGTGCGAGCGAGTTGTCCGGCGGCGAGGCGCAGATCACCGCGCTGATCCGGGTTCTGCAACTTGCGCCCGAAGTGCTGCTGCTCGATGAACCCACCGCCTCACTCGACCCGGAGTCGTCGCACGCGATCGAAGGCCTGGTGCATGCATGGTTTGACGCCGAGCCGGGCCGGCATGCGTCGATCTGGGTGTCGCACGATCCGGCGCAGGCCGCACGCATGAGCGAGCGGCACCTGACGATGCGCGCCGGTGTGCTAGATGAATCCGCGCCAACGCACGCGCCTCGGGAGCTCGACCGATGACCTTGCAAAACCTGAGTCTCTGGGACGTCGCAATCGCCGCGTTGCTGATCGTGGTGAACGGCGTGGTGTCGGTGGCGCTCAAGCTGGACCTCGAACGCAAGCTCGCGTGGGCGGCGGTGCGCACCGTCGTGCAGTTGCTGGCAATCGGCTATGTGCTCGGCTGGGTGTTCCGTTACGACCACTGGTTCGTGGTGCTGCCCTTGATGATCGTGATGACGCTGATCGCCGGCCTGGCGGGCGCGCAGCGCGGCAGCCGCACGTATGCGGGCCAACGTGCGGACAGTGTGCTGTCGATCTGGGTCAGTTCGTGGCTGGTTGCCGCGGTCGGACTCTTCGTCGTGATCCGCATTCATCCCTGGTATGAGCCGCAGTATGCGATTCCGATTCTCGGCATGATCCTCGGCAATACGCTCACCGGTGTGTCGCTCGGTATTGAACGGATGACCGAGGAGTTGACCGCGCGGCGTGACCGTGTGGACATGGCGCTCGCGCTCGGCGCGACGCGCTGGGAGGCGGCTCAGGCACCGGCGCGCCAGGCGGTACGGGCGGGCATGATGCCCACGCTGAATCAGATGGCCGTGGTCGGCGTGGTGAGTTTGCCCGGCATGATGACCGGGCAGGTGCTGGCCGGTCAGTCGCCGTTGCAGGCGGTGCGCTATCAGATCGTGATCATGTTCCTGATCGCGGCGGCGTCAGCCTTGGGAACGGTGGGTGCGGTGCTGCTCACGTATCGGCGGCTGTTCTCGGCGGAGCACCGGTTTCTCGCGGGACGGCTGGTTGAGCGGGCCGCGGCGCGGCGGTGAGTGGCGGTGAGCGGCGCTGAGTGGCGTTCATCGACACAACCAACGCGCACAGGCCGACGAGCTTGCGTCGCCGGCTCGCCGCTCAGCCCACCGTCGCGTCAGGTACGCGTCAACGTTTCGCGGTCACGGCCACTTCGGTGCCGTCATTGAGCGTCAGCGTCTTCGTGCTGCCGTTGGTCGGCATCGTAAAACGCAGAATCTGGCTGACGGTCACGTCGTTCGGACACTTGAGCGTTTTGCCGCCGCTCGTCACCGTCTTCACGCCATGTGGCGTCTGCGCCTGGAAGCTCAATTGCACGGACGCGGTGCCGTCACCGCCGACCACCGGCGCAAAGCGGATCTGCGTCTGGCGAATCATCGCGCCGTTGGTATCGACCGGCAGCGACGCGTAATTCGGGCAGCTATCCGTGGCGGGCACGGGACCGCCGGGCGGCACGGTTTTCCACGTGAAATCGTCCGATTCGCCGGAGCGGATCGTGCGCGTTTCCTGTGAATTGCCGAACTGTTTCGACGTGACGCGGACCGTGTAACGGATCGGACCGTCGAGGGCGGACTGCGACGTCACCGTGATCGGTGTGGCTGCGCGGGCCGCCGGCACGAACATGCCGGGCGCGAGCGCGCACGCGAGAGAAGCGACAACTGAAACGGCGGAGAGTTTGAAGCTGGAGCTCATACTGTCACCTCGTTGTTGTGCCGCTGCGCGCCCGCTTAAGCGCTATAGCCACTGCACCGCCTGACCGAAGCCTGATGAGGCTGATGATGCCCGTTGGGACCCGGCCAGACGAGCCGCGAGACACGCAACCGTTTTAGCATGATGCCCCACCAGTCTACCGCCAAGCGGCGCCGCGCGCGCTTCCTGCGAATTGGGTGTTACCCGCCTTGCGTTGAAGCGCTTTCTGCGCGTTCGATGTGACAGAAACGCCAACCTCAAGCCGTTCAGAAGCCCGTCAGCACCAGCTTGCCGATCGCGCGTCCCGCTTCGAGCAACTGATGCGCACGGCGCAGATTCGCCGCGTTGATCTTGCCGATATCCTGGCCGACCGTCGTGCGCAAGGTGCCCGCGTCGACGAGACGCGCCACTTCTGTCAGCAGCTTATGTTGCTCGATCATGTCCGGGGTGCCGAACATCGAACGCGTGTACATGAACTCCCAGTGAAACGCGGCGCTTTTCGCCTTCAACAATTCGATCGGCACCGGGCGACTGTTTTCGACAATCGAGCAGATGCCGCCCTGCGGCTTGATCGCTTCGGCAGCCGCCGGGAAATTCTTGTCGGTGTCGTTGAAGATCAGCACGTAATCGACCTGGTCGATGCCGAGCTTTTTCAGTTGCGCGGGCATGTCGTCGAAGTGATCGACGATATGATCCGCGCCCAGCTCCGTGGCCCATTTGGCCGACTCGGGACGCGAAGCGGTCGCGATCACTTTCAGCTTCGCGAGCTGTTTGGCCAACTGGATACCGATCGAACCGACCCCGCCCGCCCCGCCGATGATCAGCACCGTGCGGCCTTCGTCCGCGCCTTGCGGCGACACGCCGAGGCGGTCGAAGAGCGCCTCCCAGGCGGTGATCGCGGTCAACGGCAACGCCGCGGCGTGGGTGAAATCGAGCGACGCCGGTTTGCGCCCGACAATGCGCTCGTCGACCAGATGAAACTCGCTATTCGCCCCCGGCCGCGTGATGCTGCCCGCGTAGAAAACCGGATCGCCGACCTTGAACAGCGTGACCTCCGGACCGACCGCCACCACCGTGCCGGCGGCGTCCCAGCCGAGCACACGCGGCGCTTTCTCGACGGTGTCTTTCGGCGCCCGCACCTTGGTGTCGACCGGATTGACGGAAATGGCTTCGACCTTCACCAGCAGATCGCGGCCGGTGGCTTCGGGTGTGGGAATCTCGACGTCGACCAGCGATTCAGCTTGATCGATCGGCAAATAACGATAGAGGCCTACGGCTTTCATCACAGCTCCTGTTCTTTCAGATGAGGTTGAGAAGTCGGCGACCGTTGCCGCGCTGCGTTGGGCGCCGCGCCAGCAATCGATTGCATGGAGGTCATCCTAAGGTGGTTTTTCTTTTCATAAAAGCATCATAATGGCTGAAACATCTTTTTGAATTTCAGAAGAATGGACCTTCCCGCTGATTCCGCGACACCTGTTGCAAAACCCACCGCCAAACCCTCGTCCAGCGAACGGGAACGGCTCGATCTGCTCGACGTTGCCCTGTTCGTGCGGGCCGCCCTGCTGGCCAACGTGTCGGCGGCTGGCCGCGAATTTGGCCTCTCGGCGGCGGTCGCGAGTTCGCGCATCGCGCAGTTGGAAAGGCTGCTCGGCGCACGGCTACTGCATCGGACCACACGCCGCATCAGTCTCACGCAAGATGGCGAAGTGTTCATGACACGCGCTCAGGCGCTGCTCGACGCGGCCGACACCGCACGCGCGTCGGTGGGCCGCGCGCAGGCCGAGCCGCAGGGACGCTTGCGGGTGTCGATGTCGTCGTCGTTCGGGCGGCAGCACGTGTCGCCGGTGATCTGCGAATTCCTGCGCCGCTATCCAGGGGTGAGCGTCGATCTGCGGCTGACGGATCAGTTGATCGATCTGGTCGACGCGGGCATCGACGTGGCCATCCGCGTTGGCGTACTCAAGGATTCGTCGCTGGTGGCGCGGCGCCTCGCAGTGAACCGCCGCGTGCTGTGCGCCGCGCCCGCCTATCTCGCCGCGCATGGAATGCCGCATCATCCGTCGGACCTCGCGCAGCATGAATGCATGATCCTGTCAGACCAGCGCGACTGGGCCTTCGTGACGCCCGCCGGCCCGCTCGAGGTGCGGGTGAGCGGACGCCTCGTCACCGACAACGGCGAAGTGATTCGCGACGCGTTGCTAAATGGTTTCGGCATCGCGCTCAAATCGACCTGGGACGTGGCGCCGTATCTGCGCAGCGGCGAACTGGTGAGCGTGCTCGACAGCTATCCGCTCGCGGAGAATGTGGCGATCTGGGCGGTATGTCCGAGTCGTGCGTTTGTGCCGCCCAGGGCGCTCGCGTTCATCGAATTCCTTGCCGGGCATTTTGGGGATCCGCCTTATTGGGACGCTGATCCGCAATGAGCCCGGCGCTGGACCGGCACACCGCGAAGGTTCCTCGCGAAGCAACTCACCGGCACCCTCAGCGTTTGCCGCGCCCGCCAGCCCCTGCCTTGCCATCGGAATTGACATCCGTGTGCGCGTCATTCTGCGTCTTTTGCTGATACTCGTCGCCGCCACGGCGGTCCGTATCCTTGAGTCCGCGCTCGACGTCGCTATGCGCCTGCTTGCCGACATGCCGCGGATTGTCCTCGTGCTGCGACTCCGGGTCCTGATCGGTTTCGTGGGGCAACGGCGCGGACGCCTCCTGCATCGATCGCGGATGCTTCTTTGCATGCGGGTCGGCTTGCTTGTCGCCGTCGGACGATTGCGGTGTGGCCTTCATGACTTGCTCCTGTTCAGATTGAATGAGTTCGGCTGGATCGCGGTCACTGCGCTTCGTCCAGACGTTTTTTCATTGCCGTGGTGATGCGCTGACGCGTCTTCGCATAGTCCGCCCACGGGTCGCGTTTCAGGTCTTCGAGACGCTCGTGTACGTTTTCGATGGTCCATTGATCGCCGCTCGTCGTCGTGGCGACTTCGTCCCATGAGAGCGGCACGGAAACGCCCAGACCCGGCCGGGCGCGCGCCGAAAATGCCGCTACCGTACTCGAGCCCCGGTTGTTGCGCAGATAATCGACGAATATCTTCTGCTTGCGATTCTGCGCACCCATCTTCGCGCTGAAGTACTTGGGCAGCGTCGTCGCCATATGCTGCGCAACCGCTTGCGAGAACGCCTTCACTTCGTCCCAGCCGGCTTGCTTCGCGAGCGGCACCACGACATGGAACCCTTTGCCGCCGCTCGTCTTGCAAAACGAAGTCAGCCCAAGTTCCTCGAGCAGCGAGCGCGTCAGTTGCGCGGCCTCGATCATCCGCTCCCACCCGAGCGATGCATCGGGGTCGAGATCGAACACCATGCGATCGGGTTTTTCGATGTTCGACACCACGGCATTCCACGTGTGGAATTCGACCGTGCCCATCTGCGCGGCACCGACCAGCGCTTTAAGCATGTCGACGGTAATCAGCGGCGGATGGCCGGGGTCGAGTCCAGGATGTTGCGTGACGTTCGGAATCGACAGTTTCTGGCTGTGCTTCTGGAAAAACAGCTCGCCGCCGATGTCCTCGGGTGCACGCACCAGCGACACCGGGCGATCCCGCAGATGCGGCAGCATCCAGTCGGCCACCGACTCGTAGTACTGCACGAGATCGATCTTGCGGGTGCCGGTGCTCTTGTCGATGACACGATCGGGATGGGAGACGCGAACGCCCGCAACTTCTGCAGGGGTCGCGGACGCTTTTGATTTCATCGCGGTGGTTTTTGTTGCGGGCGTGCTGGCTGCTGCCGCTTTCGCTGCCGGCGAGTTTTTTGCCGACGTCTTTGCTGCAGAGATTCTGGTCGCGGCCGCTTTCGTCGCAGATGTCCTGGCGGCGCTCTTTTTAGCGGGCTCGGCTGCGGCACCCGCAGCGGTCTTTTTCGCCGCGCGCTTCTTCGGCACGGCCTCGGATGCGGTATCGGTTTGCTCTTGCACATCGGCTCCTTTGCGGGGTGCTTCCTTGACGATCTGCCGCGCCGGCTTGTCCTCGCGCAGACTCACGAACGACGCCTGCCGCACGATGCCATCGCTCGTCCATTCAGCGAAATTGCATTCGCAGACGAGTACCGGCTCGACCCAATGCACCGGCGTCCTGCTTCGCTCGCGCGGCGCGCTGGCGAACGGCATACGTTTGGTCTCGTGCGCATCGAGTTCCTTCTTGACCGAGCGCAGCAACGGCGCGTCGAAACCCGTGCCGACCCGTCCGGCGTATTGCAACTTGCCCTTGCCGTCGTGCACGCCGAGCAACAGCGCACCGAACGCCGCGCGGCTGCCCGAGGGCTCCGAATAGCCGCCAATCACGAACTCCTGGCGCCGCCGGCATTTCAATTTGATCCACGACGACGAGCGCCCCGATGCGTAGCCGCTGTCGCGCCGTTTGCCGATGATGCCTTCGAGCGCCATGTCGCATGCGCTCTTCAGCAGATCGTCGGCGCTGAACGCGAAGTCGTTGGAGAAACGCAATACTTCGTCGTCGCTCTCTTTGCCGTCGTGGCCGTCCATCAATGCGCGCAAAATCGCGCGGCGTTGTTCAAGCGGCACGCCGCGCAAGTCGTAGCCATTCAGGAACGGGATGTCGAACAGATAGATGACGATGTCCTGCGGACGGTTCGAGTCGAACGCGTTTTGCAGCGCCTGAAAATTCGGCACGCCGTTTTTATCGAGCACCACGGCTTCGCCGTCGAGCCACGCACTGTCGATATCGAGTCGCTCGAACGCCTTCACCTGCTTGCTGAACTTTGCCGTCCAGTCGTTGCCCGCCCGTGTGAACACCGTGACCGGACTGGTCTTCGCTTTTCGTTCGATGCGGACCAGCACACGGTAGCCATCGAACTTGATTTCGTATGCCCAATCGTCGCCGGGTGGCGCGGTGTCGACAAGCGTCGCCAGTTGTGGCTTGAAGGTGGCGGGCAACGCGGCCTTGAGCGCACCTTTGATCGAGGGCGACGCGGCAAGCTCGCGTAGCGACTGCGTGGTGCGCGTGGCTACGATGTCGGTTTTTTTGGGGTCGGCGCGGTTTGAAGAGGCGGCTTTTGCGCGGCCCTTAGCGGTTGTTGTTGAGGGTGGGGAGTCTTTTGCACCGGCTTTGGATCGCGTGGACCTTGCGCCTTTGCCCACCGGCGCACTGCCGGCCAGCACGCTGCCTGGACGTTTCTTCAGGACGTCATATTCGCTTTCATCGCGAGCTTCGTCGTCGCGCTCCTTGATCAGCAGCCACTGCTCCTTGTCGCCGCTGCCGCGCATATGACTGCGCACCAGCGTCCAGCCGCCGTGCAGTTTGTCGCCGGAGAGCCGGAATTTGAGCTTGCCCGCCTTATACGACCTGGCCGCCTCCGCTGCGCCGCCGACCGGCTCCCACGTGCCGCGATCCCATACGATCACCGTTCCGGCGCCGTAATTGCCAGGTGGGATTTCGCCTTCGAACGAGCCGTATTCGACTGGATGATCCTCGACATGCACCGCGAGCCGTTTCACCGACGGGTCGAGACTCGGTCCCTTGGGCACCGCCCATGACAGCAAGGTACCGTTCAGTTCGAGCCGGAAGTCGTAGTGCAAGCGCCGCGCGTCGTGCTCCTGAATCACATAGGAGAGCGTCTGGTTCGAATCACGCGCCGCGGTTCTACTGCCCGCTTTCTTGCGCGCAGCCGCGCCCGACGGCTCCGGCGTGTCGTCGAAACGGCGCTTGCGGTTGTAGAGATCGAGCCTGTCGCTCATGGAGGTGGACCTCGTTGCGAGTGGACCTGGCGCGGCGTATCGAGCACTCAGCGATCAATCGAGCGATCACGCCGCGGCACGGCGTTTGCGTGCCGCCGGCGCCGCCTTCGCGCTGGCGCCGCCGCTCTTGCCGCCGCGGCTCGTACTCGCGGTGCGCGCCGCGCGCGGCTTCTTGCGGGCTGGTGCGGCTGGCTCGTCACCGGCATCGGCATCGGCATCGGCGGCCTCTTCGTCATCGTCCGCGGCACGCTTGCGCGCCCCCGCAGCCGGCTTGCCTTTGCCGCGGCCGAGGCTGCGCTTGAGCAGGTCGGACAAATCCAGAATGTCGGCGGATTGACGCGATTCGTGCGGCGCTTCGACCTCGGTGATTTCCTCGGTCTTACCCGCGCGAATCTTGCGGTCGACCAGCGCCATGATGTCGTCGCGGAACGTGTCGTGATACTGCGCGGGATCCCACGCGTCGCTCATGTCGTCGATCAGCTTTTTCGCCATGTCGAGTTCGCGCGCGGTGACACCGGCCGCCTTCATACCGTCAGGCGGCAGCTTGAAGTCGTCGAAGTCGCGCACTTCGGCGGCCCAGCGCAGCGTGTTCAATGCCAGCACCGGTCCGACCGGAATCAGCGCCGCAAGATGCTGCTTGTTGTGCAGCACGACGCTCGCCACGCCGATCTTGCCCGACGCTTTCATCGCTTCGCGCAGCAATGCATAGACCTTTTCGCCTTTGCGGTCGGGCGTCAGGAAGTATGGCGTGTCGAGATAGAGAAACGAGATGTCCGGGGCCTCGACGAAGGCGAGGATATCGACCGTCTGGGTCGACTCCGGATTGGCCGAGCGAATTTCGTCGTCCGAGAGGACGACGTACTTGTCCTTTTCGTACTCGAAGCCGCGCACGATGTTCTCGCGCGTCACATCCTTGCCGGTGCGCTTGTTGATCTGCTTGTAGCCGATCGGATCGATCGTGCGCTTGTCCAGCAGATTGAACCCGACTTTCTCCGACTGCGTCGCCGGATACAACTGCACCGGTACGTGGACCAGGCCGAAGCTGATTGCGCCCTTCCAGATCATGTGTGCCATCGTGCGCTCCCCAAGGCCTAGGACCTTCGGTGAAGCAGCAAGCGTGCCACGGTTTTCCGGCTATGACTGGCGCGGCGCGGTGCTGGCCGCCGCGGGTATCGGCTGTAAGTCTTGCGTCATGTCGGCAAAAGATACGGAGCGCCGCCGGTCGGTTCGAGTTCGAGCGGCACCGCGGCGAAGCCGCGAAACCGCACGCGCCCACCGCGCGTCGGCTCGCCGTCGAGCCGGTACGCCGGAAAACGCTGCACGAAACGCTCAATGGCAATGCGCGCCTCGAGTCGCGCGAGCGACAAGCCTGCGCATTGGTGGATGCCGAAGCCGAACGCCAGATGCCGGTTCGGCTCGCGCCGAATGTCGAAGCGGTCCGGTTGCGCGAACTGCTCGGGGTCGCGGTTGGCCGCGCCGATGCACAGTGTGACAGGCGTACCGCGTGGCACCGCGACACCGCCGATCTCTGTGTCGACGGTGGCCATCCGGTTGCCGAGCTGATTCGAGCTCTCGAAGCGCAAACATTCTTCGATCGCCGCCTCGATCAGCGCCGGCTCTCGCAACAATGCGGCGCGCTGTTCCGGCCAGTCGATCAGCGTAACGAGACCGTTGCCGATCAGATTCGTGGTGGTCTCGTGACCGGCGTTCAGGATGAAGATGCAGTTTTGCAGCAGTTCCGCTTCCGACAACTGCTCGCCGCCCTCCTCGCCCTGAATCAGCCGCGTCAGCACGTCGTGCTGCGGATCGCCGGGTTCACGCCGGCGCCGCGTCACCAGATCGCGCAGATAGTCGACGAATTCGCTGACCGCGCGGTTGCCCCGTTCGAGTTGCGCCTCGCTGAGCGACGGCTCCAGCGCACCGAGTATCGCCAGCGACCAGTCGCGCAACGGCGCGCGCTCGGCATGCGGCACATCCAGCAGATTGCCGATGATCTCGACCGGAATCGCCGACGCGAACTCGCTGATCAGATCGATCCGGCCACGCGCCGCGGCCGCATCAAGCAAGCCATCGACGAGACGGATCAGGCCTGGTTCCATGGCCGCGATCGCGCGCGCCGTCAGCGCGCCGGCGATCAGTTTGCGCACCCGGGTATGACGCGGCGGGTCGTTGAAGACCAGACTGGTGGTGTGATGGGTGTAGAGCGGCGAGTCACCGTACTTCGGCTTGAATTCGACGGTCTTGTCGGAACTGAAGGTTTTCGGGTCGCGGTAGACCGCCTGCACGTCGCGAAAACGCGTCAGGAACAGCGAGCCGTCCGGCATGCGTTTAACCGGCTCATGCGTGCGCAGCGCATGATAGACCGGGTACGGGTCGGCGTAGAAGGCGGGGCTCAGGTGGCGCAGGTCGAAGTCGCGCGCAAGAGTGGATGCGTCGCTGGCGATCGCGGGGGGCATGGCTTGTCTCCGTGTGGTGCGCCTCGTCATGGGTGCCAATGCATGCCGTGGACGGTGTGCCGCGCGCCTCAATGGCGCACGGACTCGCCAGGCTCGATGGCTGCGGGGCGTCGTTCGAAGCGCCAGTATGACGCGGGCGCCGGATGATTGCATAGAGGATGACCTGACGAGGGTGTCGCCGGCTGCTGGTTTGCCGCTCGGTTGGCGTTCGGTTACCGGACGTCCCCGGTGGGTCGCCTGTCACTGACCCGTTACAATGGCGGGATTTTCCGCGCGCGTCGCGCGGCCGTCCTTATCAGCGTCAATGCGTCGACCATGAACCTCGTCATCCAAAGCACCGCGCCCCTTTCCGTCGACCACCACAAGACGCTCGTCGCGCTCGCGCGCGGCTCGCACGCCGCCGTCATCGACGCGAACGCGATTCGCATTGCCGATGCGAACATTGCGCAGCGCGCCGACCTCGAAGTCTATTGCGGCACGCATCAACTGGACTACGCGTTTGTCGAAGCCGGCCGCCAGTTGCGTGACTTCGGCCTTGTTGCGATGGACATGGACTCGACGCTGATCACGATCGAATGCATCGATGAAATCGCCGACTTTTGCGGGTTGAAAGCAGAAGTGGCCGCGATCACGGAAGCCTCGATGCGCGGCGAAATCAAGGACTTCAACGAGAGCCTGACGCGCCGCGTGGCGCTCCTCAAGGGACTCGACGCCGGCGCGCTCGAACGCGTTTATGAAGAACGGCTGAAACTCTCGCCGGGGGCCGAACAGATGCTGGCCGGCGCGCAAGCGGCGGGATTGAAAACGCTGCTGGTGTCCGGTGGATTCACGTTCTTCACCGAAAAACTGAAGGCTCGGCTCGGCCTCGATTTCACGCGCGCGAACACACTCGAAATCGTTGATGGCAAGTTGACTGGCAACGTGACCGGCGAGATCGTCAACGCCGATGTGAAAGCACGTACGTTGCGCGAGACATGCGCCCAACTGGGTATCGAACCCACGCGCGCGATTGCGATGGGCGACGGTTCGAACGATCTGAAAATGATGGCCGCTGCGGGACTTTCCGTCGCATTCCGCGCGAAGCCGGTGGTACGCGAAGCAGCCAGCGTGGCGTTCAACTACGTTGGGTTGGATGGGCTGCTGCGATTGTGGTGAAGCTTAAGTTGCGCTGGCCGATGCAATGACGGCCAGCGCGGGCAGGAACACTATTTTTTGAAACCCGCGAACAGGAACAGGGCCAACATGCTGATCCCAGTGATGATGATCACAGCGCCGTGCCACTTCAGAACGCGAGCGTAGTTTTCGTCAGATTGCAGAAACGTGAATAATTTGTCCATTAGCGCCTCCCAAAAGTAGATCAGTATAAAAGATGCGTTATCTAAAAAATCTAGTTCAGGTGCACATGTAGGATTACAAACAGTACAGCAGCAAGAGATGTTGCCAGAATCGAAATCACGATTGCCGTGCGCGAAATGCCCCGGTAACAAACCGTTTCTGCCCGTCACGAATGCATGGGGTTGCCTCGGCATGATGCGCATTGACCAAAGACAACATCACGATGCTCGAACAGGCGAATGCCAGCATGCAGAATCCAGCAATGGCGCCCTTCAGGATGGGCATTCCGTCGCGCCCCACCTCCAGCGCGGTCACCGCCTCATAAACCGCGGCCGCACACAATCCAATCGCACACCAGAACAGTTGGCCGTCTTTCACCGATGCGGCGATCAACGCCTTCGCGACGCGCGAGCCGTGCGTGAGTGCGGCGAGCGCGAGCGTAAAGATCGGGCCGACAATCGGCACGCCAAGATTCAGCAACATTTAGAAAAATAGATTCTTCGAAGCTCACCATCGTGCGGTAATGGGTAGTTGTGGTGCGCACCATCGTAGCGTCGGGATCCAGCGCCGACCATTCAGCCGAATGGTTAGGCTTACTGGCTATCTTGACAAAAGAAAAAGCCCATCGGGACCGCGTCCCGATGGGCTTTTTCCGCCTTCAACAACCTGCGCGGGTGCTTAACCCAGCGCCACCAGCCGCTGTTCAATATCCGCGCGCAGATCGGCTTCTTCTTCCAGGCCGATGTAGAACCGCACCAGCGTACCGCGATACGGCCATTGCCCTGCGGTGCGCATCGAGGCGACGTCGTAGGGCATCGCAAGACTGTGCGCGCCGCCCCAGCTCCAGCCGAGCGAAAACAGCTCGAGCGACTCGCAGAACGTGTCGATTTGCGCCGCACTGTAACGCTCGTCGAACACGACCGAGAAAAGTCCGCCCGCGCCCGTAAAGTCGCGTTTGTAAAACTCATGTCCCGGACAGTCGGACAACGCCGGATGCAAGACCGCGGCAATTTCCGGACGTGTCTTCAGCCATGTGGCGAGGCCAAGCGCCGCTCGGTCATGCGCTTCGAAGCGCAGTTGCATGCTCGGCAGGCTGCGCAAAATCAGCGAACAGTCATCCGACGACACGCCGATCCCCATGCGCATGCGCGCCGCCTTCAGCTTCAGATGCAATTCGCGATCGACGGTGATTGTCGCGCCCATCAACACGTCGCCGCCGCCCGACTGGTATTTGGTCAAGGCCTGCACCGAGATATCCACGCCGTGATCGAACGGCCGGAAACCGAGTCCTGCGGACCAGGTATTGTCGATTGCCGTGACGACGTTGCGCGCGCGCGCCACCGCGGTGATAGCGGGCACGTCGGGCACTTCCATCGTGACCGAGCCAGGCGCTTCGAGCCAGATCAATCGTGTGTTCGGCTGGATCAGATCCGCGATCCCCGCGCCGATCATCGGATCGTAGTAGCGCGCGGTGATACCGAAATCGCGCGCCAGCCAATCGCCATGATCGCGGTTCGGCGAGTAGACGTTATCGGGAATCAGCACGTCGTCGCCGGCCTTCACAAGGCCGAAGTACACGTTCGAAATAGCCGACAACCCCGAAGGCTGCAACAACGCATGATGGCCGCCCTCGATGGTGGCAAGCCGCTGCGCCAGCGCGAGCGAAGTCGGCGTGGCGTGCAGGCCATAGCGCCATTGCGCGTCGTTTTTCCAGTCGAGCGCGCGCATGGTCGCGAGGTCCGGGAACACGACCGTCGAAGCCCGCGTTACCGGCATCGAGAACGATTCGAAGCCTGGCGTGAGCTGGTCTTCGGCACGCACGATCTGAGTTTGCAGGCCGCGTTTGAGTTTGGATTGGGTCATGGTGAAATTGGGTGAGAGACTAGGCAGCAGACAGAAAACCGAGGGCGCTGTTCCGACCGGCGCCGCACACGCGAGCGTAGCTGAGCCGGCAGAATTGCGCCTGGCAGAGCGCGCAAGCGGTCAGGCGGGCGGCGGTGCTTCACTCGCCGATTTGCAGGTTGCTGACCCCGCCGACAGCGTGGCCGTTCCCCGCGGGCGACGAAGTCGGCACAGCCGCACCCGCGGCTGCTGACGCTTGCGCAGCCGCGGCCGCCTTCGCGGCAGCCGGCACGGCCTGCCCCGCTGCCAGCGGCTTCAGATCGAACGGCTGCGGGTCGGAATCGTCGACGTTCATCCGGTCGCCCGCCACCGAACCGTCGGCGGCAAACTTGCCGACCCAGTTGCCGGTGATATGGGTGCCGTCGTTCGATTCCTCGACTTCGAGCGTGTCGCCGTCGCGGTCTCCCGCGATCAGGATGACTTCGCCGGTATCGGTGTACTGATACTCGCCGTGCACACCGGCCGGGTCGTCGGTTTTCGCGCCAAGCCGCAGCACGATCTGACGCGAGCCGAGCATGCCGGCATAGCGCGGAAACTTCGCGAATTCGGGGCTCGGTTTGAGCGGCAACTGAATCGGCGCGGGTGCGGCCAACTCCTTCACCGCGTCGCTTTCCGCCCACGCCTGCGCGGGCAATACAGCCCCGGCGCCGGCGCACAGCAAGGCGGCCACGCTCACTACGCCCTGAAGCAAGCGCCCCTGGGAGACTGCCCAGGCACGCCGGTGCGTCGCACCCTTGATCGCTTTCGATTCCTGCATCCGTTCTTTCCTTGTTACCTGGCGCTGCTCGAGACGAGTTTGCTATCGGCGTGGTGTCGGACTTCGTTCGACAGGGAGAATCGGGGCGTCGCGCTGCGTTGCCCCGCCTTCGGCTTCGGCTTCGGCCTCAGATCCGTTCAAAGATCGCCGCGATACCTTGCCCGCCGCCGATACACATCGTCACCAGCGCATAGCGGCCGCCGACCCGCTGCAATTCATACAACGCCTTGACGGTGATCAGTGCACCGGTCGCGCCGATCGGGTGGCCGAGCGAAATGCCCGAACCGTTCGGATTGACCTTGGCCGGATCGAAACCGAGTTCCTTGCTGACCGCGCACGCCTGCGCCGCAAACGCCTCGTTCGCTTCGATCACATCCAGATCGGCGACCGTCAGGCCGGCGCGCTCGAGCGCCTTGCGCGTGGCGGGCACCGGGCCAATACCCATGTACGCCGGATCGACGCCTGCGTGCGCGTACGAAACCAGCCGCGCCAGCGGCTTGATGCCGCGCTTTTCAGCGACGCTGCGTTCCATCAGCACGACCGCTGCCGCGGCGTCGTTGATACCCGACGCGTTACCCGCGGTCACCGTGCCGTTTTCCTTGGCGAACACCGGCTTCAACTTCGAGAAGTCTTCAGCCGTCGCGTTCATGCGCGCGTGTTCATCCGTATCGAACACGACGTCGCCCTTCTTCGACGGAATCGTGATCGGCAGGATCTGGTCCTTGAAGTAGCCAGCGGAAATCGCGTTGGCCGCGCGACGATGCGATTCGAGCGCGAGCGCATCCTGCGTTTCGCGCGAGATCTCGTATTTGCGCGCGACATTCTCGGCGGTCACGCCCATATGGATCGACTGGAACGGGTCGTTCAGCGCGCCGACCATCATGTCGACGAGGCGCGCATCGCCCATGCGCTGACCGAAGCGCGCGGCCGGCATGGAATACGGCGCGCGGCTCATGTTTTCCGCACCGCCGCCGATCGCGATGTCAGCGTCGCCGAGCAACACGCTTTGCGCGGCCGAAATGATGGCCTGCAAGCCCGAACCGCACAGGCGGTTGACGGTCAAGGCGGGCGCGTGTTGCGCGACGCCGCCGTTGATCGCGGCCACGCGCGCCAGATACATGTCTTTCGGTTCGGTATGCACGACGTTGCCGAATACCACATGGCCGACTTCGTCGCCGGACACGTTCGCGCGCGCCAGCGCCTCACGCACGACGCGTGCGCCAAGATCCGTGGGCGGAAAATCCTTGAGACTGCCGCCAAAACCACCGATCGCCGTACGCACACCGCTTACCACCACTACGTCCCGTTGCATCGCTCGCTCCTCTCTTCAGTTTCTCAAGATGATCTTGCCATGGCGGCCCGCGCGCCCCACGCGTACCGGCGCCTCGTGATCAGCCCGCCAGCAACTGTTCGACCGTCGCGCGCGAAGGGATCGGCGCGACCGCGCCGTAACCCTGCGTGGACAGCGCCGCGGCAACGTTCGCATAACGCGCCGCTTGAAAAGGATCGTCACCCGCGACGATACGCGCGATGAACGCGCCGCCGAAACAGTCGCCCGCGCCGGTTGCATCGACCGCGTTGACGACGTGGCCCGGCACGACGCGCCGCTCGTGAGGCGTGGCGATGTACGCGCCTTCCTTGCCGAGCTTGAGTGCGACGACACGCGGGCCGTGAGACAGCAGAAAGTCGACGATCTCGTCACGGCCGGTCAAGCCGGTGAGTTCGGTGACGTCGTCCCAGCTCGGCAGGCAAATGTCGGTTTGGCGAATGGCTTCTAGCATCACCGCGCGCGCCCTCGCGAGCGGCCACAGCTTCAGGCGCAGATTGGTGTCGAAACTCACGCGCACACCGTTCGCGCGCGCCTGCGCGATCGCCGCCAATGCTGCGTCGCAGGCGCTCAAACTGATCGCGAGGCTGATGCCGGACAGGTGGATGACCTTGGCCGCGGCGATCGCATCGAGCGGAAGATCGTGCGGCGCGTAGCGGCTCGCGGCCGAACCCGCGCGCAGATAGTCGAACGCATGGCCAACGGGGCCGTGCGAAACGAAATAGACGCCGGTGGGCGCATGGGGATCGATCCGCACGAGCGACGTCTCGACCTGCTCGCGTTCCCACAGATCGATCAACAGACGCCCGAAATGATCGCTGCCGACAGCCGACACGAAACCGGTCTTCGCGCCCTGCCGTGCCGCCGCGATGCAGAAGTTCGACGTATCGCCGCCGAAGCCTTGCAGATAGTTCGGCTGCTCTTTAGACGACTGGTTGAACTCGATCATGGCCTCGCCGAGCGCGAGGATTTCGGGGCGCCGGCTATCCGGGCGCCGGGCATCCGGGCGCCGGGCATCCGGGCGCCGGCCGTCCGGGGTCAAGCCTTCGGGCGTGTCAGTCGTACTCACCGTCATCGCTTAAACCTCGCCCCACAGATCATGACCGTCGGCGCCGGTGATCTTCACCGAAACGAAATCGCCGACCTTGTAGCGCTTCGACGCCTTGGTGGCCGGTGCGATATACACGACACCGTCGATCTCGGGCGCATCCGCCGCCGTGCGGCCGATGCCGCCGTCGGCATTGATCTCGTCGACCAGCACTTTCAGCGTCTTGCCGACCTTTTTCGCGATCCGTTTGGCCGATACTTCTTCGGCGACTTCCATGAAACGCGCGCGGCGTTCTTCACGCACTTCGTCGGGCAATGCGCCGTCGAGTTCGTTGGCGCTCGCGCCTTCGACCGGCGAGTAAGCAAAGCAGCCCACCCGATCCAGTTCCGCCTCGCGGATGAAATCGAGCAGCGTCTGGAATTGCTCCTCGGTCTCGCCCGGAAAGCCGGCGATGAACGTGCTGCGGATCGTCAGATCAGGGCATATTTCACGCCATGCCTTCACGCGCTCCATCACCTTCTCGGCGTTGGCCGGACGCTTCATGCGCTTCAGAACTTCCGGATGCGCATGCTGGAACGGCACGTCGAGGTATGGCAGCACATGGCCCTTGAACGGACCTTCGGCCATCATCGGGATGACTTCGTCGACGCTCGGATAGGGATACACGTAATGCAAACGCACCCATGCGCCGTATTGCGCCGCGAGCTCGCCGAGCGCGCCGACCAGATCGGTCATGCGCGTCTTGATCGGCTTGCCGTTCCAGAACCCCGTGCGGTATTTGACATCGACGCCATAGGCGCTCGTGTCCTGCGAAATCACCAGCAGTTCCTTCACGCCGGATTTGAACAGGTTCTCCGCTTCGAGCATGACCTCGGCGACCGGGCGCGACACGAGGTCGCCGCGCATCGACGGGATGATGCAGAACGTGCAGCGATGATTACAGCCTTCGGAAATTTTCAGGTATGCGTAGTGGCGCGGCGTGAGCTTCACGCCCGCGGCCGGCACCAGATCGGTGAACGGATCGTGCGGCTTCGGCAGATGATTGTGCACCGCCTGCATCACTTCGCCGAGCGCATGCGGGCCGGTCACGGCCAGTACCTTCGGATGCACTTCTTCGATCAGGTTAGAGCCGCTTGCACTCTGCTTGGCACCCAGGCAGCCCGTGACAATCACCTTGCCGTTTTCGCTGAGCGCTTCGCCGATCGCGTCGAGGCTTTCCTGCACCGCTTCGTCGATGAAGCCGCACGTATTGACGACCACGAGGTCCGCGCCGTCGTAGGTGCCGGAGATTTCGTAGCCCTCGGCGCGCAACTGCGTGATGATCTGTTCGGAATCGACGAGCGCTTTAGGGCAGCCGAGGCTGACGAAACCGACCTTCGGCGTAGAAGGGCTCGGCACGGCGGGAGAAATGGTCTGCGACATAGGTGGGGTCCGGCGTATAGCGGTGACAATAGCGACAAATGGGGACCGTGCGGCAACGCCAAGGTCCGATGGTGACAAAGACCACGACCCGACAACGTCCCGCGCGCATAACCGTTTATTGTACCGCGCTAACGACCATGCAGCCGGCCAAGTGGTGAGGCGCGCCCGGATCGGGCAAGCCCGGAATCGCACGTCGGTGAGCCGGCATTACGCCATTGAACCCCAGCGCGTGCTCGATCACCTCAAGAATCTCACGCGAATCATGCAGGCGCCGGATGGCTGCATGCAGTTCGGCGGCCTGCGGCCAGGTCCGCTTCAGATAGCTCAGCCACATTTTGACGCGTCCGTGCTCATGGCGGGCCGCGACGCGGGCTTGCAGTTTTTTCAGGTAATCGGCGAGATGGCTCAGCACGGCCGGCCATTCCTCGCCGGAAGGCGTCCGGTCCATCAGTCCGCGTATCCGCAGGGCGAGGAAAGGATCCGACACGGCGCCGCGCCCGATCATCACATCCGTGCAGCCGCTGACCGCCCGGCACCGGCCCCAGTCGGCCACGGTCCAGACTTCTCCGTTGGCAATGACGGGCACGTCCACGGCTGCGTCGATACGCGCGATCCACTCCCAGTGCGCCGGCGGCCGGTAGCCATGGTCACGCGTCCTGGCATGGACCACGAGAGAGGCCGCGCCACCTTCCGCCAGCGCTGTCGCGCATTCGATTGCGAGCGAAGTGTCGGACACGCCGAGCCGCATTTTTGCTGTCACGGCGATGCCGGCAGGCACCGCCGCGCGAACGGACGAAACGATCCGGTTCAGCTGTTCAGGGTGCGCCAGCAACATCGCGCCGCCACCGTGCCGGTTGACGACTTTGGCGGGACAACCGAAGTTCAGATCGAGTCCATGCGGCGACAAACTGGCCGCCTGGGCCGCATTCAGCGCCATCCATTCCGGATCGCTACCGAGCAATTGAATCACCATCGGCGTGCCGCCAGGGGTACGGCCTCCGTAGAGGACTTCGGGCGTGTCCCTCTCGTAGACACGCTCGGGAAGCACCGAGCCCGTCACCCGGACAAACTCGGACACGCACCCGTCGAATCCGCCTGTACGGGTCAGCACGTCGCGCAACACGTAGTCCGCGAGCCCTTCCATCGGGGCAAGGAACAGCCGGCTCACGCGGGCACCACGCAGCGGCTGTCTTTGCGAATCATCCGGTCAACCAAGGCGGAAAAATCCGGGCCACGGAATCGAAGGCATGGACGCGGTTGGAAAAGGGGTTCGCGGCATAGATGGGGCGGGCGGATAGCGGTGGCGACCAACAAGGACGGAGCGGCGAAGCTGAGCGGCGCGCGACCCTCAGCTTCATGAGGGCTCACGGTGAATCACGAGGGGCCGTGAAGGCAACACCTTGCCGGTAGTGACGCCGCAAGCAACCCCGATTGTACCGCGCGCCACGCTCGTGCCCGCGCCCGCCCGCTTTCGCTCGGGCGCGAACCACGACGGTACCAACCGGTGGCACCTTGGCACGCGACGTACGCTCCCGCCTACCGCTGCCTGAAACGACCGCATAGCGATGCGCGCTGTCTCGGCGTCGCGCTGCGCCGCTACTTCTTCTCCGGCTCCGGATTGGTTTGCGGATTAGCCGGCGCGACCGGTGCACCAGCCGCGTTCACCGGTCCACCTGGCGTGAACGGGAACGTGGCGAACATCGATTTCGCCTGGTTCTGCATCTGCTCCTGCATCTGCACGAACATGTTCTTCGACTGCTCGATATAGCTGGTCATCATGCCCTGCATCATGGGGGCCTGCATGTTCATGAATTGCGACCAGACCTCGGGGTTCATTGCCTTGCCTTCATACAGGTTCTTCGACTGGTCGGCGAGCTTCGCCTGAATGTCGATGAAGGCCTGGATGTTCTTCTCCAGATACGTGCCCATCATGCCCTGCATCGCATGGCCATAGAAACGGATGATCTGCGACAGCATCGACGACGAGAACATCGGCAAGCCGCCGCTCTCTTCTTCGAGAATGATCTGCAACAGGATGGCACGCGTGAGGTCCTCGTTGCTCTTCGCATCGATGACCTTGAAATCCTCCTGATCCAACACGAGCTGCTTGACGTCCGTCAGCGTGATGTATGTGCTTGTCTCGGTATCGTAGAGTCGACGATTCGGATACTTCTTGATCAATCGTTCGGCTGTTTTCTTTGTAGTAGTGGTCATGTAACGCCTTTGAGCGCGAGTTGAGCGCGGAAACGGCGTCATGCCGGCTGCACAATCGGGCAATTGCACAGTCGAGACGCCGCCGGAACCATCTGAGCAGAAGCACGCTGCCTTATGAGCGGCGCGCCGATGACTCAGCCCATATGCAAACCGCCATTCAGCGAAAAATCCGCGCCCGTGGAGAAACCCGATTCATCCGAGGCGAGCCATGCCACGATCGAGCCGATTTCCTGCGGCTGGCCGAGACGGCGCACCGGAATCGTCGCAACGATCTTTTCCAGCACGTCCGGGCGGATCGACTTGACCATATCCGTGCCGATGTAGCCTGGCGACACGGTGTTGACCGTCACGCCTTTGGTGGCCACTTCCTGCGCCAGCGACATCGTGAAGCCGTGAATGCCGGCCTTCGCGGTCGAGTAGTTGGTCTGGCCGAATTGCCCTTTCTGGCCGTTCACCGACGAGATGTTGATGACGCGTCCGAAGCCGCGCTCGACCATGCCGTCGATCACCTGCTTGGTGACGTTGAACAGGCTGGTCAGGTTGGTGTCGATCACCGCCGTCCAGTCTTCGTGCGTCATCTTGCGGAACACGACGTCGCGCGTAATACCGGCATTGTTCACCAGCACGTCGATCTCGCCGACTTCGGCCTTGACCTTGTCGAACGCCGCCTTGGTGGACTCCCAATCGCCGACGTTGCCTTCGGACGCGATGAAATCATAGCCGAGCGCCTTCTGCTCTTCGAGCCACTTCACGCGGCGCGGCGAGTTCGGGCCGCAACCTGCAACGACCTTGAAGCCCTCTTTGTGCAGCCGTTGGCAAATGCTCGTGCCGATGCCACCCATCCCGCCCGTTACGTACGCAATTCGCTGTGTCATAAACCACACTCCGTTTTTCGTTTTCGAGGCGCCGACCGGCTGCCTCTTCCCTCGCCTGGTGCTTCATCTCCACTGCCGCCGGGCGACCGGCCGACGAGGCCACTACTCACCGCGCGCCACCTGCTGCCTCGCAACTGTGACGCGCGGCAATCCTGCTTACCGCCTGCCAGAATCCTCTCAAGCGGCTTGAGTCCGCTTCCAGGCGCTCTACCAGGCCCGTTAAGCGCGTTCGAGCGCCAGCGCGACACCCATGCCACCGCCGATACACAGCGACGCCAGACCCTTCTTCGCATCGCGCTTCTGCATTTCGTGCAGCAGCGTGACGAGAATCCGGGCGCCGGACGCACCGATCGGATGCCCGATAGCAATCGCGCCACCGTTCACGTTGATCTTCGACGTGTCCCAGCCCATTTGCTGATTCACAGCGCAGGCCTGGGCGGCAAACGCCTCGTTGATTTCCATCAGGTCCAGATCGGCCGGCGTCCAGCCCGCACGTTCGAGGCAACGGCGCGAGGCCGGCACCGGGCCCATGCCCATCACCTTCGGATCCAGACCCGAGGTGGCGTACGCCTTGATGCGCGCGAGCGGCGTGAGGCCGAGCGCCTCGGCCTTTTTCGCCGACATCACCAGCACCGCCGCCGCGCCGTCGTTCAGACCCGACGCATTGGCCGCCGTCACCGAGCCTTCCTTCGAGAACGCCGGCTTCAGACCCGCCAGGGCCTCAGCCGTCACGCCGTGACGCACGAACTCGTCGGTTGCGAAACGCAGCGGCTCGCCCTTGCGTTGCGGAATCTCGACCGGCACGATTTCGTCGTTGAAACGGCCCGACTTCTGCGCGGCTTCCGCCTTGTTCTGCGACAGCGCCGCAAACGCGTCCTGCTGCTCGCGTGTGATGCCGTATTCCCTGGCGACGTTCTCAGCCGTCACACCCATGTGGTACTGGTTGTAGACATCCCACAGGCCGTCGACGATCATCGAGTCGATCAGCTTCGCGTCGCCCATGCGGAAACCGTCGCGCGAGCCCGGCAGCACGTGCGGTGCGGCGCTCATGTTTTCCTGACCGCCGGCAATCACGATGTCGGCATCGCCCGCGATGATCGCGTTGGCCGCCAGCATCACGGACTTCAGGCCCGAGCCGCACACCACGTTGATCGTCATGCCCGGCACGGCCGCGGGCAGCCCTGCCTTGATCAGCGATTGACGTGCCGGGTTCTGGCCCGAGCCCGCCGTCAGCACCTGCCCCAGAATGACTTCGCTGACCTGCTCAGGCTTCAGACCAGCCCGTTCGAGTACGGCGCGAATCACCGTTGCGCCGAGTTCGGGCGCGGCGATCTTCGCCAGCGACCCACCGAATTTACCTACTGCCGTACGGGCGGCCGATACGATCACAACATCAGTCATTTCCATATCCTCCGGGCACATCGGCTGAATACACCGCAGCCCGTCAAGTTAAAAATCTTGTTGCTCCTGCGTCCTTGTTCACGCGAACGCGCATTCATACCGCCAGATCAACCACACCTTCAGGTGCGCGCACACTTACTCGCGCTGCCGCACATAGCGTCCCGGCGCCGGCTCGATCACAGGGAATTCGGCGGAGCCGGCCGCGGCGCGCGGCTTCACTTTCTTGCCGCCATACTGGTCGAGCCATGTAGTCCATTCGGGCCACCAGCTGCCGGGCACTTCGGCCGCCTGATCGAGCCATTCGTCGGCGCTTTCCGGCAGCGTCCTGGCGTCGCCTTCCAGCGTCCAGTAATTACGCTTTTTCTTCGCCGGCGGATTGATCACACCCGCGATATGTCCCGATGCGCCCAGCACGAACTTCAGCGGCCCCGCGAGCAACGGCACCGACGCATAAGCGGTTTGCCACGGCACGATATGGTCTTCGCGCGAGCCGTAGATGAAGGTGGGCACGTCGATCTTCGAAAGGTCGACCGGTTCGCCGCAGGTGGTCAACGCACCCGGCTCGCGCAGACGATTCTCGAGGTACGTATTGCGCAGATACCAGACATACATTGGTCCCGGCAGACTGGTCGAATCGCTGTTCCAGTACAGCAGGTCGAACGGCACCGGCGTGCGACCCTTGAGGTAATTGTCGACGACGTAGTTCCACACCAGATCGTTCGGCCGCAGGAACGAGAAGGTGTTGGCGAATTCGATGCCGCGCATCAATCCCGGTGTGCCACCGTTCTTGCCGCCAATGGTCTGCTCGCGCATCTGAACGTGCGCCTCGTCGACGAACACGTCGAGCACGCCTGTGTCCGAGAAATCGAGCATCGCAGTGAGCAAGGTCATCGACGCAGCCGGATGTTCGCCGCGCGAGGCTGCCACGGCCAGCGCCGTGGCGAGCATGGTGCCGCCGACGCAGAAACCGAGCGTGTTGATCTGCTCGCGGCCGCTGATCTTGCTGACCGTGTCGATTGCCTTGAGCACGCCCTCGCCGATGTAGTCGTCCCACGTCTTGCTGGCGATCGACGCGTCCGCGTTGCGCCACGAAATCAGAAACACCTGATGCCCCGAATCGAGCCCATGCGCGACCAGCGAGTTCTCCGGTTGCAAATCGAGGATGTAGAACTTGTTGATGCAAGGCGGCACGATCAGGAGCGGCCGTTCACGCACGGTCGCCGTGTGCGGCTTGTACTGGATCAGCTGCATCAGCTCGTTCTCGAACACCACCGAACCTTCAGTGTTCGCAAGATTTTCGCCGACCACGAAACCGGATTCGTCCGTCTGCGAAATCTTGCCGCGCTGCAAGTCGCCCAGCAGATTCATCACGCCCTGCCGCAAGCTCTCACCCTGGCTATCCAGCAAGGTCTTTTGCGCTTCCGGATTCAATGCGAAGAAGTTGCTCGGCGATGCGGCCGCGGTCCACTGCTGAACGGCGAAACGGATACGCTCGCGCACCTTCGGTTCCGTTTCGAGCGCGTCGACCATTTCCTGCAGATAGCGCGCATTCAACAGATACCAGGCGGCGGTGAATGCATAGGCCGGCGCTGAGCTCCACGCGTCGGAACTGAAGCGGCGGTCCTTGAGTTCGGGCGCCCTGGTCGCGGAGCTGGTGGCCTGCTGGATCAGTTCCATCGCCTCGCGCGAATAGTCGGCTTGCAGTTTTTGCAGACGCTCCGAGGGAATCGCGGCGCTCGGAACATTCAGTCCGGCGAATGAAGGTAGTGACGGCAGCGACCCAGCAGCCAGTTTGCTGAAATCAGGCATGCCTGGGAATGACGGCATCTGCGGCAGACCCATTTGCGGCATTTGAGGGATGCCCATTTGCGGCATCTGAGGCATCGGGAAAGGCATGCCATTGCCGCCGGGCGGCGTGCCGAGCGAACGCCATGCGTTCATCCACGCGTCGAATAACTGCTGCATGCCTGCGGCCGGTGTCGCGCCGCTCGCACCGGCCTGCTGCGTCTGCTCCTTCGAGGAGTCCGTGCTGGGGGAAGCTGAGGAATGTGGAGCTGCCATACCTGCTTTTGACCGGTAAGTCCTTGCGGACGGGTTGAGAGGCAGGTTCATGCGCACGTGGGCGATTGCTCGCGACCTCGTCACGCCCTGTCCCATGTACGAGGAGCTGTGAGGAACATTCTTGCTCCCCATCGCAAGGCATGTCAATGCTTGTTCCCGATTTTGCCGCAGTGCGATAGTTTTTTAATTATCGTTTTCCCTGTGTAGCAGATCGCGCTTTTCGAACAGGGGTTGATCGGTGCCGCTGCAAGCGAAAAAAGCTCCCGTATTGCGTGGGTTTATGTGTGTTTATCCGTTCGCCCGCGGACACTTTTGGCGGCAGATCTACGCATGCGCGGCGAATTCCGGCAGTGCAGCAAAAAAGCATCCGACACCTCCGAATAAACCCTCATACGCGGGCTCGTAGACAAGACGCCGCGGCGGGCGCCCGCTCAATCCGCAATCGTCTGCGCCTGATCGTCCAGCCAGATCAGCGCGGCCATGCGGCCAGTCTCACGGTCGCGGCGATAGGAATAGAAACGCTCACGTTGCGTGACCGTACAAAGATCACCGCCGACCACGCGCGTTACACCGAGCCGCTGCAAACGCAAGCGCGCAAGTGCAGCAAGATCGGCCAGATATTTGCCGGGGTTTTGCGGATGCGTAACGAAGGCATTCGCCGTGGCCTCGCGTTGTGCGCCATCCACGCCGTTCATGAAGGCGTCACGCACATCTGCGCCCACCTCGAATGCGCTGGGCCCGATCGCCGGGCCGAGATAGGCATGCAACGATGCGGGCGCCACGCCGGCGAGCCCGGCGACGCGCTCCGCCGTCTGTTCGACGATGCCCGCGGCCAGCCCGCGCCAGCCGGCATGAGCCGCACCGACTGCGCGCCCCGCTTCGTCGCACAACAGCACCGGCATGCAATCGGCCACCATCACGACGCATACCGTGCCGGGCCGATCGGTGACGCTGGCATCGGCGCGTATCGGCGTGCCGCTTGAGTGAATCTGGCGAAGCGCATCCTCGGCGCGCACGATGCCCGCGCCGTGAATCTGTTCGAGCCACGCGGCCTCGCCGACGCCTGCCAGACTCAGCAGCCGTGCGCGATTGGTGGCGACCGCGACGGGATCGTCACCGGCTTTCACCCCCAGATTCAAACCGCCGGACCGCTCCGCGCCATCCTGCCAGCGGCCGAACGGCGGCTCGCTCACGCCGCCGTTGCGCGTGGTGACGAGCGCGCGCACACGCGGCGATACGTTCCATGCCGGTTGCACAACCTCGGCAAAGCTCAGCTCGGGCAAGCTCATGCGTGACCGTCCTTGGGGTGTTCGTCGGGTTCGTCTTCGTCTTTGCCTTCGTGTTCGTCGTCTTCTTCGTGTGCACCGCTTTGGTCGTCTTCGTCGCTTTCGTCGTATGCGTCGCCTTCATCGACATCCTCGTCCAGCGAGGCGTTGTAGTCGTCTTCCTCGTAGTACGTCTCGTCGAACTCGCCCGCGTCGTCGCGCCCGAGACCGAGCGCCGCCGACAGCACCTGCATGTCTTCCGGTGCATCGGCGCGCCATTGCATGGTGCGGCCGGTTTGCGGATGGATCAGGCCGAGACGCCACGCATGCAACGCCTGACGCGCGAAACCGTCCGGCAGCGGCGTGACCGAGCGCTTGCCGCGTGCGCGTCCATAAACCGGATCGCCGAGCAGCGGATGGCCGATATGCGCGCAATGCACGCGAATCTGATGGGTGCGTCCGGTTTCCAGATCACAATGAATCGCGGTGACCGGCTGACGCTGCCAGATCGCCGTATCCACGCGTCGGAAATGCGTGCGCGCGGCTTTGCCCGATGCGCTCGTCACCACCGCCATGCGCGTGCGTTCGCGCGGATCGCGGCCGATCGGCGCGTCGATCGTGCCTTCCTCGGGCATGTTGCCCCACACCAGCGCGAGGTAACGGCGCTTGACCGTGCGCGCCTGAAGCTGGCGCACGAGGTCGGTCTGCGCCTCGAGAGTGCGCGCCACCACCATCAGACCGGAAGTCTCCTTGTCCAGCCGATGCACGATACCGGCACGCGGCAAGCCTGCCGCGGCATCGCCGTAGCGATACAGCAGGCCGTTCAGCACCGTGCCGCTCCAGTTGCCGGCCGCCGGATGCACAACCATGCCGGCCGGCTTGTTGATGACCACCAGGGTGTCGTCCTCGTAGACGATCTCGAGCGGGACCGGCTCGGGCGTGAACGCCAGTTGCTCGGGCAGCAGATCGGGCACGAGCTCGATGGTCGCGCCAAGCGCCACCGGCTGACGGATCTTTGCCGGCTTGCCGTCGATGCGCACCCGCTCCGACTCGATCCAGCTTTGCAGCCGGTTGCGTGAAAACTCCGGAAAGATTCGCGCGAGCACCTTGTCGAGGCGTTCGCCAGCCAGTTCGTCGGGCACGACAACGCTGCGCGGCGTCTCGTCCGCCACGCGGCTCGCCACCGTCGGCACCAGGCTTTGCGGGCCGGCGGCGGCGAGCGCGTCGCTGCCGAGATCGTCGTCAAGGGAATCGACGCCCAACGCGTCGGAGGGGTCAGCGCTTACGCTATAATCTTTGTTGCTATTCCCGGCACCGGTAGCGGCGCCTGGAGTATTTGAGCGGGTCATTGAGTCTGGGTCACCTGGACGTAAAGCTAGACTGGAAAATGCGAGCCTTGAACACCATCACTAAAGCGGCGATCAATTTGGCGGCCATCAAGAAGGCGGCCCGGAAAGTGGCCGGATACATTGCGTGCGCCGCGGCCGTTGCCGTTGTTGCGGCTTGTCACGGCCTGCCGGAAAAGACCGATGAGACGGCTACGTGGAACAACAACAAATTATATACGGAGGCGAACGACGCTCTGAGCGGCGGTGATTTTGGCAAGTGCGCCAAGTATTTCGAAATGCTCGAAGGCCGCGATCCGTTCGGCCACTTTGCCCAGCAAGCGCAGATCAACGTCGCGTATTGCAACTGGAAAGATAACGAAAACGCCGCCGCCGACCAGGCGATCGACCGCTTCATCCAGTTGCACCCGGATCACCCGGACATCGCCTACGCGTACTACCTGAAGGGCATGATCCACTTCAATGACGACCTCGGTCTGTTCGGCCGCTTTTCCGGCCAGGACATGAGCGAGCGCGATCCGGTGTCGCTGCGCCAGTCGTATGACGCGTTCAAGGTCGTGGTCGACAAGTACCCGAACAGCAAGTATGCGCCGGACGCCGCGCAACGCATGCGCTATATCGTGAACGCGCTGGCGTCGCACGAAGTCCATGCGGCGGATTATTACTACCGCCGTGGCGCCTACGTCGCCGCGATCAACCGCGCGCAGCTGGCGTTGAAGGAATACAAGAACGCGCCGGCTATCGAAGACGCACTGCACATCATGATGCTGTCGTACGAGAGGCTCAATCAGCCGCAACTGGCCGACGACACGAAGCGCATTCTGGCCGGCACCTTCCCCGACAGCCCGTACATCACGGGCCGTGCAAGGCCGGGTAAGGAAAAGTCGTGGTGGCAGTTCTAAGCCTCGGCCGAACGCCTTCAGCATAAAGCTTTAAAACAGAAACGCCACGACCTCGGTCGTGGCGTTTCTGTTTGTGCCGCGCGCGCCGCCAACCTATGCAGCACAAGCTGGCAACAATCTCTCTCAGTCCCGCTCGAACAACGCAATCGACTCCACGTGTGAGGTGTGCGGGAACATGTTCACCACACCCGCGCCCACCAGCCGATAGCCGGCCTCGTGCACCAGCTGGTCTGCATCGCGTGCGAGCGTCGCCGGGTTGCACGACACGTAGACGATACGCGTGGGCAGCGGCCCATTGCCGCTTTGCGCAATCTCCACGAGTGCCTTGGCGACGGCCAGCGCGCCTTCGCGCGGCGGGTCAATGAGGAACTTGTCGAAATGACCGAGCGCGCGCATGTCGTCGGCGGTGACTTCGAACAGGTTGCGGCAGGCGAACGACGTATGACCCGCCACGCCATTCAGTTCAGCATTGGCCAGCGCGCGCGAAGTCAGCACCTCGCTGCCTTCGATACCCACCACTTCCTTCGAAATCCGGGCGAGCGGCAGCGTGAAGTTGCCGATGCCGCAGAACAGATCGAGCACGCGGTCCGTACGGGCCGGCGCCAGCAGACGCAGCGCGCGGCTCACCAGCACGCGATTGATCGCATGATTCACCTGGGTGAAATCGGTCGGCTTGAACGGCATCCGGATGTTGAATTCCGGCAGCGTGTAGTCGAGCTGCACGTCGAGTGGATAGAACGGCGTGACTGTGTCAGGCCCGCCCGGCTGCAACCACCACTGGATCTTGTGTTCGTCGGCGAAATCGCGCAGCACCTGTTCGTCAGCCGCGGTGATCGGCGCGAGATGGCGCAGCACCAGCGCGGTGACCGACGAGCCGACCGCAAGCTCGATCTGCGGCATGCGATCGTAAATCGACAGCTTGCGGACCATGAAACGCAGCGGCATCAGCATGGCCGAAATATGCGGCGGCAGCACCTCGCAGGTCTTCATGTCGGAGATGTGGCTGCTGTTCTTCTCGTAGAAGCCGATCCGCATGCCGCCCTTTTCCGGCAGATAGCGCACCGCCAGACGCGCGCGGTAGCGGTATCCCCACGCCGGCCCGTGAATTGGCCGGTACACCGTCTCCGGACGCAGCTTCGCCAGATGCTGGAAATTGTCTTCGAGCACGCGCTGCTTGACGGCAATCTGGGCGCGGATATCGAGATGCTGCATCGAACAACCGCCGCAGATATCGAAGTAGACGCATTTCGGCCGGGTGCGAAGCACGCTTTCGCGGAACACCTGGACCACCTCGGCCTGCTCGAATTTCGGCTTGCTGCGATGCGTCGTGTAGCTGACACGCTCGCCCGGCAATGCGCCTTCGACAAAAACTACCTTGCCGGGCGTGCCGTCTTCGCTCTCGATGCGGCCTACACCGCGCGCTTCCATGTCGAGCGAAACGATTTCGATGACCGGCTCAGTGCCGGTAATGACGTGCGCTTTCGCCGGAGCGGGCGCCTTCTGGCGCTTCGGCGAGCGGCGTTGGGGGGCAGTTCGGGACACCTGCGACTTCCTGACAAACTTGGGGGAAAGGCGAGATTGTAGACGAAGCGCCGCCTTGCCAAGGATTCGGCACGCGCGGCAATCCGTTTCGTTACAAGACGGGCAAGCAGGCTACTGGTCGAATGCAGCCAGATACTCGGCCCATTGCGGCGCCGTTTCCAGCGCCAGCGCATTTTTGACCAGATTGATCTCGTCCGCGTACTCTTCGGGCGAAAACGCGCCGCGGATCAGCTGGAAGCGGCAATACAGCAGATACGTATTGACGACATCGGTCTCGCAATAATTGCGGATCTCCTCGATCTGGCCTTGCTGGTACGCATGCCACACCTGACTGCCGTCCATGCCCATCTTGCCGGGAAAACCGCACATCTTGGCGAGCGCGTCGAGCGGCGCATTGGCGCGCGCCTGATACATCGCCAGCACGTCCATCAGATCGGTGTGACGCGCGTGATAGCGGCTGATGTAGTTGTTCCACTTGAACTCGCGGTCGTCCTCGCCGAGGTCCCAAAACCGGTAGGCCGGAATGCCGTTGACGAGCGCGCGATAGTTCAGCACCGGCAGGTCGAACCCACCGCCGTTCCACGACACCAGCTGCGGCGTGTACTTCTCGATCACGCGATAAAACGACTGCACGAGCGCCGCCTCACCGTCTTCCAGCGTGCCGAGCGAGCGCACCCGGAAGCCGTTGTTGTCACGGAACACGCAGGAAATCGCGGCGATCCGCTGCAGGTGGTGCGGCAGGAAATCGCTGCCGGTCTTTTCGCGGCGCGCCGCAAAGGCGTGCTCGGCGACTTCGGCGTCGCTCAGCGTGGCAGGCAAATCTTCGAGGCGGCGAATGCCGGCGACATCGGGAATCGTCTCGATGTCGAAAACAAGAATCGGTGTCATCAGGTTAGAGAACGGCGTCCTTGCGCACACCGTTGGAGGCAAAGAAGCGCTTGAGCCGCACCAGCGCTTCCTGTTGGATCTGGCGCACACGCTCACGCGTGAGGCCCATTTCGTCGGCCAGCTCTTCAAGCGTGGCGGGCTCGATGTGGTTCAGCCCGAAGCGGCGTTCGATCACATGACGGTGCTTGTCCGACAGGCGCGCGAGCCATGCCCGTGTAAGCGTTTCCAGCTCGCGGTGCTGCACTTCGGCATCCGGCGACTGGCTTTGGTCGTCGGAAAGCAGATCGAGCAAGCTGCTTGCCGGGTCGAGGTCGAGCGGCGCGTCGAGCGACGCGGTGTGCTCGTTCAGCGCCAGAATGTCCGTGACTTCGTCGGTGGTCTTGCCGGTCAGATAGGCAATGTCGTCGATGCTGGCGTCGCGGCGCTCGGCTGCCTCGCCGGAATTCATCGAATTCTTTTCCAGGTGGCGCTTCGCGCGCAGCACCTGATTGAGCTCACGGATCACGTGCACCGGCAAACGCACCGTGCGCGCCTGGTTCATGATCGCGCGTTCGATGCTTTGGCGAATCCACCAGGTGGCATACGTGGAGAAACGGAAGCCGCGGGTGGGATCGAATTTCTCGATCGCGTGCATCAGCCCGAGGTTGCCCTCTTCGATCAGATCGAGCAGCGGCACGCCGCGATTCAGGTAACCCTTCGCGATACTGACGACAAGCCGCAAATTGCGCTCGATCATCACCTGCCGCGCGTCGAACTCGCCCGCCTTCGCCAGACGCGAATACTTCTGCTCTTCTTCGACGGTCAGAAGCGGCTTGACGCTGATGCGGTTCAGGTAATGCTGGATCGTGTCAGCCGTCAGCTCGGCTTGCAGCAGCGCGCGGAAATCGTCCGCGTCGGGCGGGGCTTCGCTCGCGCCTTCGCGGGCCTCGCCGGCCTCTTCCGCGCTGCCCTGGCGTTCGTCGAGATCGCGCTCCTCTGCGATCTCTTCTTCGACTTCCGAAGCGCCGCTTTCCTCCACCGAAGCGGACGTCACACGGCTAATCGTCTCAGACTCGGCTTGCGGCAGGCGGCGCTTCGATTTCGGCATGGTCGTATCGCTTATTGCGGCGGCAAATACTTCAGTGGGTCGACAGGTTTACCCTGCCGGCGAACTTCGAAATGCAACATTACGCGGTCGGAATCACTATTGCCCATCTCAGCGATCTTCTGCCCTTTGGTCACCGCGTCCCCCTCTTTTACCATCAAAGCGCGGTTGTGTGCATACGCGGTGAGATAAGTTGCATCATGTTTGATGATAATTAGATTGCCGTAACCACGCAGCCCATTTCCGGCATAAACCACACGCCCATCCGCCGAAGCCTTGACCGGATCGCCAGCCGCGCCGCCGATATTGATGCCCTTGTTGGTCGAATCGTTGAACGTGCCGAGCATCGGCCCGCGCACCGGCCATGCGAAGACGACGTTGCCGGAGGCGCCGGTGCTCGAATCGCTGGCGGCGGCCGCGGGCGGCGGCGTCAACGCGGCGTTGTTCGTCGTGGAGCCGTAGATCGGCGGCGCCGCAACGCCTGCCGCGCCGCCCGCTGCCGGCGGCGTGCTGCCCAGCGGCGCGCTCTGCACTACGCCCCCGTTGCCGAGCGGGGCCGTCGACACGCCCGGCGTCAGTGCGGCAGTGTTCGCGCCCGGCGGCACGACGCGCAGCAACTGATCGACTTCGATCTGATTCGGGTTGGTGAGATTGTTCCACGTCGAAATATCGCGGTAGTTCTGGCCGTTTTCCAACGCGATCCGGTACAGCGTATCGCCCGGCTTCACGCGATAGTAGCCCGGCGGCGGCGGTCCGAGCGGCACGGCCGGCTGCTGCGCGGCTTGCGTGCCGAGCGCACCGCCGCCGGAGCGGTCCACAACCGGCGCCTGATCGAGGCGGGTCGCACAAGCCGACATCAACAGGGACAAGGCGAGCACGCACACGCTACGCTGGGTTACGGTCATGGGGATAGTCAGTCTGGTTCTTTGCATCGCGCGCAACATACTCATCGGTGTCAAATCACTCCGGATTTTAAGGGTACAAAGAAAACGCGATCAAGCCGCGACTCGCGCCACTGCGCGGGTCCGAGGCGCTCGACCAGAGTCAGCACCTGGTTCTGGCCTTCCTGCGAGCCGACCGGCGCGACCAGACGGCCGCCGATCGCGAGTTGTTCAAGCAATGCTTGCGGTACATCGAGGCCAGCGGCGGCGATCACGATCGCATCGAACGGCGCCGCCGACGGCAACCCCAGGCGACCGTCGCCGTAATGCAACCGGATGTTCGGAATGCGCAGCGGACGCAAGTTCGTCTTCGCGCGTTCGGACAGCGGCTTGATGCGTTCGATCGAATAGACGTCACGCGCGACCTGGCTCAGCACTGCCGCCTGATAGCCGCAGCCGGTGCCGATTTCGAGCACGGTGTTCAACGCGCGGCCGGCGGCCGCCAGTTCGATCATCCGTGCAACCACAGAGGGCTTGGAGATCGTCTGGTGATGGCCGATCGGCAACGCTGCATCTTCATAGGCCTGGGCCGCGAGGCCCGGGTCGACGAACATGTGACGCGGCACCACCGACATCGCGTTCAACACGCGCTGATCGGTCACACCGTTCGCACGCAGGCGTTCGACCATCCGTTCGCGGACCCGTTCCGACGTCAGCGCCAAAGCGCCGTTCAATGCGACGTTCGGCGCGGCGGTGCGCTCGGTGAGTTTGACGGCGGGCTTGTTCACCGGTGCCGGTTTTGGCGCGGCGCGCACAGCAGAACCATGTACGCCGGCTGGTGCGGGCGGTTTCGCGGGCTGTCTGGTTTGGGGCTTGGGCGGGCTGCTAACCGATGCGTTCAGCGACGAACTCGCCGGTGCCTTCGCTGGCGGCTTTACTTGCGACGTTGCGTGCGGTTGGCTCTGCACGCTCGCCGACGGCTTCGCCTGCGGCCATGCCTGCGACATTGCTTGCGGCTGACTCTGCGCCCTCGCCGGCAGCTTCGCCTGGGCCTTCCCCGCGACACCGGACGGCGAGTTCTTCGCCGGCTGCGGACGCGCGTTCAACGCGGCAGCCGCGGCGAGCGCCGCCGCGCGCACTTCGCCCGGACGCCCTTCAGGCCGGCGCGGTTCACGCACCAGATCCTCGAGGCCGAGCGGAAAGCGCTTTGCGCGTTCGCTGGTCATGAAGCGCCGCTGCCGGCGCGCGCCCAGTCGCGCGCTGCGGGCAGCATTTGCGTGTGGGTCAGGTCGAGCTGCAACGGCGTAATCGACACCTGCCCGTTCGCGACAGCGTGGAAATCGGTGCCTTCGCTCGCATCGCGCGCGCTGCCCGACGGCCCGATCCAGTAGATCGGTTCGCCGCGCGGGTTGGTCTGGCGGATCACCGGCTGCGACGGATGCCGCTTGCCGAGACGGGTGATATGCCAGCCGTCGAGTTGCTCGTACGGCAGGTTCGGAATATTGACGTTCAGAAGCGGATGCCCCGGCAACGGCTGCTCGAGGTAGTGCGCGACGATCTCAGCGGCGACACGCGCGGCGTCTTCGAGATGCACCCAGTCTTTGTCGACCAGCGAGAAAGCGATGGCCGGCACGCCGAACATGATGCCTTCGGTGGCGGCGGCGACGGTGCCCGAATACAGCGTGTCCTCGCCCATGTTCTGGCCATTGTTGATACCCGAGACCACGAGGTCCGGCGTGTGGTCCAGCATGCCGGTCAGCGCGATGTGCACCGAGTCGGTTGGCGTGCCGTTGACGTAGTAGAAACCGTTCGCCGAGCGCAGCACCGAGAGCGGCCGCGACAAGGTCAAGGAGTTCGACGCGCCGCTGCAGTTCTGCTCGGGGGCCATCACGGTGACGTCCGCGATCGGCTTGAGCGCTTCGTAAAGCGCGGCAAGGCCGGGCGCCAGATAGCCGTCGTCATTGCTGAGTAGGATTCGCATGCGGCGATTGTAACCGAGGAAAGAAGGCAGGCGAACGACGCGGCAGGCGCTGCGCGCATCGCATGCAAAGCGCACGCGCGAGGCGCCGCGTCGACGGGTGCCGACCGCGCAAGCAGCCTGCTCAGAGCAATAAAATCGTACGGTCGTGCGGATTGTTTTACACTCAAAATGGTTGCGATGCCCCGAAGGACGTCCCTTGGGGGACCCTGATCGATATGGAGACACGATGCGCGCGATTCGCTGTAATCAATACGGGCCGCCGGAAAGCCTGGTCGTCGAAAATCTGCCGGATCTCGAGCCGCCGCCCGGGCACGTCGTGATCGACGTCAAAGCCGCGGCCGTCAATTTTCCCGATGTGCTGATCATCGAGAACAAATACCAGTTCAAACCGCCGCTGCCCTTTACGCCGGGTTCGGAAGTCGCGGGCGTCGTTCGCGCGGTCGGCGCCGGTGTGACCCAGTTCAAACCGGGTTCGCGCGTGGTTGCGTATACCGGCACGGGCGGCTTTGCCGAGCAGGCGCTGGCGCCAGCCGCGGCGTGCGTGCCGCTGGCGGACGGCGTCGACTTCGAAGTGGCCGCCGCGTTCACGCTCGCCTATGGCACTTCGCATCATGCGGTGGTTGATCGCGCCGAGTTGAAGGCGGGGGAAACGATGCTGGTGTTGGGAGCGGCAGGCGGCGTCGGACTTGCCGCGGTCGAGATCGGCAAGGCGCTCGGCGCGCGCGTGATCGCGGCGGCGTCGAGCGACGAGAAGCTCGCCACCTGCGTGAAGCACGGCGCGGACGCCACCATCAACTACAGCACCGAGGATCTGCGCGAGCGCATCAAGGCGCTGACCGATGGCAAGGGTCCGGACGTGATCTACGACCCGGTCGGCGGTGTATATGCGGAACCGGCGTTTCGCAGCATCGGCTGGCGCGGACGTTATCTGGTGGTCGGCTTTGCAAACGGCGAGATCCCGAAGTTGCCGCTCAACCTCATGCTGCTCAAAGGCGCGAGTCTGGTCGGCGTGTTCTGGGGCGATTTCGCGAAACGTGAGCCGCGGCATAATCACGCCGCGTTCGAGCAGATGACCGGCTGGATCGGCGAGGGCAAGCTGAAGCCCTATGTATCGGAACGCTATTCGCTCGAAGACACCGGCCGCGCGTTGCACGATATGGCGCAGCGACGCGTGATTGGGAAGGTGGTGATCACGCCTTAGGCGCAGTGGGTGACGCGGGCGCTCGCGTCACCCGCTGCACGACTACAGCTTTTCCGTGTCGCCCGACTTCGGCTGCCACTTCATCAGCCGCCGCTCGCCGATCCCAACAATGCCATCGAGAATCAACGCGAAGGCGGTCAGCACCAGAATCCCGGCGAACACGGTATTGATATCGAAGGTGCCTTCGGCTTGCAGAATCAGGTAGCCGACGCCGCGCGCCGATCCAAGATACTCCCCCACTACCGAGCCGACGAACGCGAGGCCCACCGAGGTATGCAGGCTCGAAAACACCCAGCTCATCGCGCTTGGCAGATAGACAAACCGCAGCAACTGCTTGCGGTTCGCGCCGAGCATGCGCGCGTTGGCGAGCACGACCGGGCTCACTTCCTTCACGCCCTGGTAGACGTTGAAGAACACGATAAAGAACACCAGCGTGACGCCTAGCGCCACCTTCGACCAGATGCCGAGGCCGAACCACACGCCGAAGATCGGCGCGAGAATCACGCGCGGCATCGAGTTGGCGGCCTTGATATACGGATCGAACAGCGCACTCGCGAGCGGCGACAGCGCAAGCCACAGGCCGACACCGAGCCCGAACGCGGTGCCGAGCACGAACGCGAGCACCGTTTCGACCAGCGTGATCCACAGGTGCAGATAGATCTCGCCGCCCGTGAACCACTCCCAGATGCGTTGCAGCACCTTCTGCGGCTCGCCGAAGAAGAACGCGGCCTTGTTCGGGTCGTCGAAATAGAATGGCGGCAGCAGTGTCGGACTGGTCAACACGTACCAGAGCACGAAGCACAGCACGAGCAGCAGCCACTGCCAGATCACCAGGTTCGCCCGGTTCGGGCGCAACGTCTTCCACATGACTCGATTTGCCTTGGACGATTGATCGATGCAACTCGCGAACACACCATTGACTACTGAACGCATCGACTGAACACAACTAGCGAACGCAGCAACGAGACGCCAATGCGTCACCCGGCTACGCCGCGACCCGACCATGAGCCGCATTTACGGCTCCCACTGCGAGGCCGCGTTTAAACCGCCGTGAGTTGCTGCTGGTAACCCTTGAGCACCTCATCGCGCAGCACGCTCCAGATCTGCGCATGCAACTCGACGAAACGCGGATGCGCGCGAATCTCGGCGACGTCGCGCGGACGCGGCAAATCGATCTTGAATTCGCCGATCGGATGCGTGCCCGGCCCCGCTGACAACACCACCACGCGGTCGGACATCGAGATCGCTTCGTCGAGATCGTGCGTGATGAACAACACCGCCTTGCGTTTCGCCGCCCACAGCTCGAGCAGCTCGTTTTCCATCAGCTGACGCGTCTGGATATCGAGGGCGGAAAACGGCTCGTCCATCAGGATGATGTCGGGGTCGAGGATCAGCGTCTGCGCCATCGCAACGCGCTTACGCATGCCGCCCGACAGTTGATGCGGATAGCGGTCGCCGAAGCCGCCGAGACCGACCCGCTTCAACCACTCGTCGGCCTTGCTGCGCGCTTCGGCCGGCGCCACGCCATGAAATGCCAGGCCGGCCATCACGTTGTCAATGGCCGAGCGCCACGGCATCAGCGCGTCGGCCTGAAACATGTAGCCGGCACGACGGTTGATTCCCTTGAGCGGCTCGCCGAACACGTTGACCGTTCCGGAAGACGGCTCCAGCAAACCCGCGCCGACGTTCAGCAAGGTGGACTTGCCACAACCGGTCGGGCCGACCACCGAAACGAATTCTCCCGGCGTGATGCGCAAGGTCGTATCTTTGACCGCCGTATAGCGCTGCGCGCGGTTGTCCCGCGCAGCGAAGGTGCAAGTGATGTTGTCGAGCGCCAGAGCGGCAACGGTCATGGTTCGACTCGCTTCGAAGATCGGTTTCGGTTTGTCATATCGTCATGACGGCGGTAGTCGAGTTGAACGCGGCACGTGCCGCCCTCGACCCCACACTCACGGTGCTCAGGCCTTGACCGTCGTCAGTGCTTTCTTCACGAAGTCGTTGGTCCATGCCTTCGACAAATCGATCGGCTTGCCCTGCACGTTCGGATCGAACGCCTGCAAGGTCTTCAGTGAGGTGGCCGGGCCATCGGCAGGCATCAGGCCGTCCGGCGACATCGCCTCCTTCACGTGCTGCCACGCGTCCAGATACACCGCGCGGTCGCCGAGCAGATAGCCTTCCGGCACCGTGCTGATCAGTTCGCTGCCGGTCGCCGTTTGCAACCACTTGAGCGCGCGCACCATCGCATTGGTCAGTGCCTGGGTGGTGTTCGGATTCTTCGTGATGAAACTCTGCGACGCATATAGGCAACCCGCCGGCATGTCGCCGCCGAACACGCTGCGCGTATCAGCAAGCGTGCGCGTGTCCGACACGATGCGAATGTCGCCGGTGCGTTCAAGCTTGGTCATCACCGGGTCGAGATTGGCGATTGCGTCGATCTGGCCCGACTGGAGCGCCGCGATCGCGCCCGCCCCTGCGCCCACGCCGATGAATGCGACGTCTTTCGCGGTCAACCCGGCCTTCGCCAGCACGAAACTCGCCATGATCGAGGTCGACGAACCTGGCGCGGTGACGCCGATTTTCTTGCCCTTCAGATCGGCGATCGACTTGTAGTTCGGCATCGCCTTCTTCGACACCGCGAGCACGATCTGCGGGGCGCGCCCTTGCAGCACGAATTCACGGAACGCCTGCTTCTGCGCCTGCAACAGCAAGGTGTGCTCGAATGCGCCGGACACCACATCCGCACTGCCACCCACGGCCGCCTTCAGTGCTTGCGAGCCGCCGGCAAAATCCGAGATTTCGACCTCGAGTCCTTCGTCCTTGAAGTAATTGCGGCGCTCGGCAATCGTGAGCGGCAAGTAATAGAACAGGTTCTTGCCGCCGACGGCGATCGCGACCTTGGTGGTTTCAGGTTTGCCCTGTGCGAAAGCGAGCGGCGTGGCTGTGAACGTGGCGCCCGCGAGCGCCGCGGTACCGGCGAGGAAGGTTCTGCGTTGCATGGTCTGTTGTCTCCAAACTTTTGTTGTCTTTTTTGCCGCGACGCGCGTGGGCGGCGTGGATGCATCCGGGTTCGCTTTAGCGCCTGCGGCGCGCGCATGGCCTGCTGTGCAACAGCCGAACAGCCGTTGCTCACGCGGCAGCAGACCAGACGCACGCTCACTCACACAATCTGTTGCGCGTGCAACCTTGCAATGTGGTCTGAATCATAACCTAGCGATTGCAGGACTTCATCGGTATGTTCACCCAGTTCGGGGCCTAACCAGCGCGTTTCGCCGGGGGTTTCCGAGAGTTTGGGCGTCACCGACGGGAGCGTGATTTCTTTACCGTCCTGCCATTTGAAGCGCTGGATCATCTGGCGCGCCATGAATTGCGGGTCGGTGAACATGTCCGCGACGCTGTAAATGCGGCCGACCGGCACGTCGGCGGCGTTCAGCACGGCGAGCGCTTCGTCGATGGTGCGCGTGGCGAGCCAAGCGGCGATCGCGCCGTCGATTTCCTGGGTACGCGGCACGCGGCCGTCGTTGTGCGCGAGAGCTGGGTCGTTCGCCAGGTCTTCGCGTTCGATCGCGATCATCAGGCGCTTGAAGATCGGATCGCTATTGCCGCCGATGACGATGCTGCCATCGCGGCAAGGATACGTGTTCGACGGCACGATGCCCGGCAGCGACGCGCCGGTGCGCTCGCGCACCATGCCGTACACGCCGTATTCCGGCACCACGCTCTCCATCATGTTGAAGACCGCCTCGTACAACGCGACGTCGACGACCTGTCCCTTGCCACCGTTCACCTGCTTGTGATGCAGCGCCATCAGCGCGCCGATCACGCCGTGCAGCGCGGCAATCGAATCGCCGATCGAAATGCCGATGCGCGGCGGCGGCAAGTCCGGATAACCGGTGATATGGCGCAGACCGCCCATCGACTCGGCGATCGCGCCGAATCCAGGCCGGTCGCGATACGGCCCGGTCTGGCCGTAGCCGGACAGACGCACCATCACGAGCCCGGGGTTCTCCGCCGACAGGACGTCATAACCGAGGCCGAGCTTCTCCAGCAAACCGGGCCGGAAATTTTCCACGACGATATCCGCCTCTTTCGCCAGACGCCGCACGATCTCCTTGCCCTCTTCGGCTTTCAGATTGATCGTGACGGACTTCTTGTTGCGCGCCTGAACGGCCCACCATAGCGACGTGCCGCCGGCTTCCGGATAAAGCTTGCGCCATTTGCGCAGCGGATCGCCACCCTTCGGATCTTCGATCTTGATGACATCGGCGCCGAACTCGCCGAGAAAACGCGCGGCGAACGGGCCGGCGATCAGCGTGCCGAGTTCGAGCACCTTGACGCCGGCAAGCGGGCCTTTAGGTGTGTCGGTGACGCCTGGGTCTGGGGTGACGCTCATGTGTCTCCTCTGTGTTTCTGTCTCTGTGTTGCCGTTCCTGGCGACGCGCGGAGCGTGAGGTGCGAGGCGTTGTAGCGAGGCCTCGCGTGCCTTGCTCAGGCCTGGCGCGACGCGCTTATGCCGCATCGTCCCACGTCACACTACATCGAGCGCCGGTCGAGCATCGCACGCGCGATCGTGCCGGCGTCGACGTACTCGAGTTCGCCGCCCACCGGCACGCCGCGCGCTAGACGCGTCACGGCAAGACCGCGCGCCTTGAGCGTCTGCCCGAGGTAATGCGCGGTGGCCTCGCCTTCGTTGGTGAAATTGGTTGCGAGCACCACTTCCTTGACGATGCCATCCGACGCGCGCTTGACCAGCCGGTCGAAATGGATCTCCTTCGGGCCGATGCCGTCGAGTGGACTGAGCCGCCCCATCAGCACGAAATAAAGGCCGCGATAGGTCATTGTCTGTTCGAGCATGATCTGGTCGGCGGGCGTCTCGACGACGCACAACAACGCCGGATCGCGCTCCTCATCGAGGCAGACCTCGCAGATCCGCGCTTCGGTAAAAGTGTTGCACTTCTCGCAATGCTGCAGATGTTCAGTCGCGAACAGCAACGAGCGGCCGAGTTTTTCGGCGCCGTCACGATCGTGCTGCATCAGGTGATAAGCCATGCGTTGCGCGGATTTAGGCCCGACCCCGGGCAGCACGCGCAGCGCTTCGACGAGCGCCGACAAGGCGGAAGGTTGTTTCATGCGAATCGGCTGTGTCGAAGTGGGGGTTGCCCGGTATGGCCCAGAATGCGGGTGGCGCTGCGGTTGCTTGTTGCGGTTGCTTCTATCAGCTCGGCAACGAATCCGGGCAGGCACGCCCGACGAACGAACTGAACTGCACGGATGCAATCTTGAACGAACTACGAACTACGAACTACGAACTACGAACTACGAACTACGAACTACGAACTACGAACTAAACATTGAAACTGGCGCGGCTCGCGTATTCAACTCACGCCGCCAATCAGCGGCGTGAGTCCCTTCCTACAGCGAAGTCGCTTAGAACGGCAGCTTGAAACCCGGCGGCAGCGGCAGACCCGAGGTCATCCCGCCCATTTTTTCCTGGGCGGTGGCTTCGGCCTTGCGCACGGCGTCGTTGAACGCAGCGGCGACCAGGTCTTCCAGCATGTCCTTGTCGTCGGCGAGCAGGCTCGGATCGATCGATACGCGGCGCACGTCGTTCTTGCAGGTCATCGTCACCTTGACGAGACCGGCGCCCGACTGACCCTCGACTTCGATCAATGCAAGCTGCTCCTGCATCTTCTTCATGTTTTCCTGCATCTGCTGGGCCTGCTTCATCAGCCCGGCGAGTTGACCTTTCATCATGGACATGCTCCTTCTTGATAGCGTGAAATCCGGAAATCGGGTGCGCCGCAAGGCGCGGCGAATCAGTGGACGGACGGCGCGCCGCTTGGGCCTGCGTCCTGCGTAATCGGGCGGATCGAACCTGGCACGATGCTCGCGCCGAACTCGCGGATCAGCGACTGCACGAACGGATCGGCGCCGATTTCGCGCTCCGCTTCCTGCTGACGCTGGGCGCGCATGGCGGCGTCGTGCGCGGCTGCAGTGCGGCGCGCCGGGCCGACTTCGACCAGCACCTCGATAGTCTGGCCGAGCTTTTCAGCGAGCGCGGCTTTCAGTTTAGCGACCTGCGAGGTTTCCGCGTACTGCGGCACCGGCACATTCAGTTTGAGCGTGCTGCCTTCGAGCGCCATCAGCTCGCTGTTGAACGCGAGTTGATACGAAATACCCTTGAGCGGCAGATCGACGGCGAGCGCCGGCCAGTCGCCCTTGAAGCCCAAAGAATCGAGCGGGACGGCGGGCGGCAGCGGGCGCTTGTCGACCACTGGCGCGGGGAGCGGTGCGGACGCGGCGTTCACGCGGACGTCGTCGGGTCCGCTGTCGAATACCGGCATGTAGTTGTCGTCTGGCAGGCCGTAGTACCCTTCGTCCGCGGCCGTGAGCGGCATGTATTCATCGGGCGGCATGTCGTCCCACGGCGCGCTCGATGAGCCGTTGCCGTTTTGCTCCGCACCGTCGCGCTGGCCCTGCGGCGACGGCGCACGCGCTGCCGCGTCTTGTTGCGGCGCGCGACGCGGGGCGCCCGGCGTCGGCACATTGACGACCACGCGGGGCGCGGCCGGCCTGGGCGTGGCAGGGACTGCGGCGGGCTTGGCAGAGGCTGCCGCCGTGGTGCGGCCACGATCCGACGACACTTTCAGGCCGGCGCTGCGCAACACATTTAGCGCGTCGCTCGCACCGCCCGCGCGACGCGGCGGGATGTCGGCTGCGAGCGGCGGCGCTTGCGATGCCGTTGCCGGGGCGGCCTCTTCTGCACGTGCGAGCGCGGCTGCGGCCGGAGCCGTGAGCGAAGACGCGGGCGCCGCTTCCTGAGACGGAATCGCAGCGGGTGACCCGTTCAGCGTTCGCTCGGTGGGCGCGTCGTCCCACGGTGCCAAGGCCGGTGCAGCCGCTGCTTTCGTTGCCGCGATCGATTCGGCCGTGGGTGCCAAGGCCGGTGCAGCAGCCATTTTTGTTGCTGCGATCGCTTCGACCGCTTCGGTCACCGGCGCCGAGGCCGGCACAGCAGCTACTTTTGTTGCTGCGATCGCTTCGACCTCTGGTGCCGAGGACACCGCTTCGGGCATCGGGGCCGCTTGGGGCGCGCTCGCGTTCTTCGGTGAAGGCACCGGATCGCTGAGAACCGGTTGCCCGGACGCTTCTTCCTGCCACGGCGCTAAAGCCGGTGCGGCAGCGACCTCGACCGCCGCGGGCGCAGGCACAGCGTTCGTTTCGTCAGAGTCCGATGCAGACTTGGAAACGGTTGCCGCTTCACCCATAGTTGGCTTCGGCGTGTCGACATTTTCAGCAGAGCCCGCAGACGCCAGCTGTTGCGAATCCGGAGTCGCCGCCTTCGCTTCTGCCAGTGGATTTGCGGAGCGCATCGGCACGACGGCGATTGCTTCATCCGTATGCGACGCCGCTGCCGACGGCTGCACAACTGCCGCCGGCCCCACTGCTCCCGTCCTCTGTGCCGCTACCGGCTGCTCCACTGCTCCCGCCCGCTGCGCAGTTCCGGCCTGCTGCGCCGCTACCGCCGGCGAGCCGGCGCGCCTGGCGCCAGCGGGTCCTGCCGGACGCGCCGCAGCCGCGCCACCGCCGCCGCCCGTGGGCGCCGGCTCGAACGCCAGCATGCGCAACAGCGTCATCGTGAAACCGGCGTACTCGTCCGGCGCAAGACCCAGTTCGCTTCGGCCGATGGTCGCAATCTGATAGAACAATTGCACCTGCTCGGCGCTCAACGCGTCGGCAAACCGACGCAGATCACCCGCTTCCGGCCACTCGTCCAGCACCGACGACGGCGCGAACTGCGCCCACGCGATCCGGTGCAGCAAGCTTGCCAGGTCCTGCAACGCCGTTGAAAACGACAGGCTGCGCAATGCCATCTCGTCCGCGACCGCCAGCACGGCGGCGCCGTCACCGTCGGCCAGCGCGTCGAGCAGGCGGATCAGATAGCTTTGATCGAGCGCGCCGAGCATGCCGCGCACCGCTTCCTCATTCACCTGATTGGCCGAATAGGCGATTGCCTGATCGGTCAGCGAGAGCGCGTCGCGCATCGATCCGTCGGCCGCGCGCGCGAGCAGGCGCAACGCCTGGGCGTCGAACGGCACCTGCTCTTCGCCGAGAATGTGCTCGAGATGCGACACGATATGTCCGGCCGGCATCTGCTTCAGATTGAACTGCAGACAGCGCGACAGCACCGTGACCGGAATCTTCTGCGGATCGGTGGTAGCAAGAATGAATTTGACGTGCGAAGGCGGCTCTTCCAGCGTCTTCAACATTGCGTTGAAAGCGTGGTTGGTCAGCATGTGCACTTCGTCGATCATGTAGACCTTGAAGCGCGCATCAACCGGCGCGTACACCGCGCGCTCCAGCAGCGCCGCCATTTCGTCGACACCGCGATTACTCGCCGCGTCCATCTCGACATAATCGACAAAGCGGCCTTCGTCGATCTCCCGGCACGCCCGGCACACGCCGCACGGCGTGGAGGTCACGCCGGTTTCACAATTCAGCGCCTTGGCGAAGATGCGCGACAGCGTGGTTTTGCCGACGCCGCGGGTGCCGGTAAACAAATAGGCGTGATGCAGACGGCCACCGTCGAGCGCGTGCGTGAGCGCGCGCACCACGTGCTCCTGTCCGACGAGCGAAGCGAAACCCTTCGGCCGCCATTTGCGTGCGAGAACTTGATAGGTCATCCGGAAATTGTATCAGTAACAATGGCGCGCAAAACCGATTCGAGACGGCGCGCGAACGCGAGTTGCCGCTTCATTGAAACAGGCTAACGGACCAATAGAAAAAAATAGATGAAGCGCGCGAAAAATGCCGCAGCGAGGCCCACCACAGCGTCTGTGCGACAGCGCCTGGGGGTAAACAGAAGATGGGGAGATACGGCAGAGGAAAACAAAAAAGGAAGGTGACGAGCCCGACCCTCGGCACTGGTGGAAAACGGCTGTGGCTGCTTCGTTCCCGACCTGACCAGGTTGACCATCCCTCCATGCGAGGAGGCCCGTCACGAAACATTCTATCACCGCTTGGCCCGCCGCGCGACTCTTATACGACCAAAATGACATCGACGCGCCGAATCAGGAGCTTCACATCATATAGTCGGTACTCAGACTCCAGGTGTTCGGCGCTCTTGTGTTTGCGCTGCCAGCCACCAGATAAGCTGCGTCGCGACCTATCAAAAAGAGGTGGCGCTTCACCGGCAGCCGTTGGCCCCGCTGCCGGTGATGAGTACTATCACCACCGGCAACGCATAGCGAATTAAGCTAAACTGCCGTACGGATGACCCGCAAACGCGTGCTTTCCGCGCATTCCGGAATGGGCCTTTCGGCTCGTTCAAGCGTGCGCAGACAAGGCTCCGATTGTGGCAAAGCGAACGGAAGTTTCCCTAGATTTTCACGTATCGTGGCGAGCAATTCAGGCGGGCCTCGAACCGATAGAGGTATTCATACAATGAGCGAATCAATCAAGCATATTAGCGACGCATCGTTCGAACAGGACGTCGTGAAATCCGATAAACCCGTGCTGCTCGATTTCTGGGCTGAATGGTGCGGTCCGTGCAAGATGATCGCGCCGATCCTCGACGAAGTCGCCAAGGATTACGCTGATCGCCTGCAAATCGCCAAGATCAATGTCGACGAACACCAATCGACGCCGGTCAAGTTTGGGGTGCGTGGCATCCCCACGCTGATCCTCTTCAAGAACGGCGCTGTCGCCGCGCAGAAGGTCGGCGCATTGTCGAAGTCGCAACTCACCGCATTCCTCGACGGCAATCTGTAAAGTGGTCGCATCGGCGCGCGCTGGGACCTCGAGACCTTCAGGCGTGCCGTCTTGAGCGTGTTGTCAGCCGGCAACACGCTCAATAAGAAAGATGCCATGCCGTCGCACTGGCGGAAATTGGCGTGTGCTATGCTAGAATCCGCAAAACGTCGAAAAGACGTGTAAGTCCTTGAGCGGTTCCGCTCACTCTCCTCCCAGATTTCATTTCGTCGCACCTTCTCCTGCGGGTTCTCCGTATGCATTTATCCGAGCTTAAGACTCTGCACGTGTCCGAATTGATCGAGATGGCCAATGGCCTCGAGATCGAAAGTGCAAACCGCCTGCGCAAGCAGGAATTGATGTTTGCCATTCTAAAAAAACGAGCCAAAACGGGCGACACGATCTTCGGCGACGGCACGCTCGAAGTGCTGCCGGATGGCTTTGGCTTCCTGCGGTCGCCGGAAACCTCGTATCTCGCCAGCACGGATGATATTTACATCAGTCCGTCGCAAATCCGCCGCTTCAACCTGCACACGGGCGACACGATCGAAGGCGAAGTGCGTACGCCGAAAGACGGTGAGCGCTATTTCGCGCTGGTGAAGGTGGACAAGGTCAACGGCCAGCCGCCGGAAGCCTCGAAGCACAAGATCATGTTCGAAAACCTGACGCCGCTGCACCCGAACAAGGTGCTGCTGCTCGAACGTGAAATGCGTGGCGAGGAAAACGTCACGGGCCGCATCATCGACATGATCGCGCCGATCGGTAAGGGCCAGCGCGGCCTGCTGGTGGCGTCGCCGAAGTCCGGCAAGACCGTGATGCTGCAACACATCGCGCACGCGATTAAGCAAAACCACCCGGATGTCGTGCTGTTCGTGCTGCTGATCGACGAACGCCCGGAAGAAGTGACCGAAATGCAGCGTTCCGTGGCCGGCGAAGTGATCGCCTCCACGTTCGACGAACCGGCTGCGCGTCACGTGCAAGTCGCCGAAATGGTGATCGAAAAAGCCAAGCGCCTCGTCGAAATGAAGAACGACGTGGTGATTCTGCTCGACTCGATCACCCGTCTCGCGCGTGCGTACAACACCGTCGTGCCGGCCTCGGGCAAGGTGCTGACGGGTGGTGTCGACGCGAACGCGCTGCAACGTCCGAAGCGCTTCTTCGGGGCTGCGCGCAATATCGAGGAAGGCGGCTCGCTCACCATCATCGGCACGGCGCTGATCGAAACCGGCAGCCGCATGGACGACGTGATCTACGAAGAGTTCAAGGGCACCGGCAACATGGAAGTGCACCTGGAGCGTCGCCTGGCTGAAAAGCGCGTCTATCCGTCGATCAACCTGAACAAGTCCGGCACGCGCCGTGAAGAACTGCTGATCAAACCCGAAGTCCTGCAAAAGATCTGGGTGCTGCGCAAGTTCATTCACGACATGGACGAAGTCGAGTCGATGGAATTCCTGCTCGACAAGATTCGCCAGACGAAGAGCAACTCCGAGTTCTTCGACATGATGCGTCGTGGCGGCGGCAGCTAAGGCCTCGTGCCGAAATAGCCGTACCTACCGCATCATCTTCCCCGCATAAAAAAGCCGCTCGCCAGAAACGAGCGGTTTTTTTTCGTCTGTCAGATCCTGCCGAATTTTGCCCGAGTGAGGCGGTTATCCCGATAACATGTACGTGAACGTACACGTTAGAGTACACTGCAGTCAGTCCGCAATGTCCATCACACGCTTATGCCAAAGGACTCACCCGCCCTACTCACCGTTCGCGACGCCGCCGAACGCCTCGGCGTCACGCCGCGCACGCTGAAGTACTACGAGGAGCGCGGCCTTGTCTCGCCTACCCGCAGCGAAGGCCGCTACCGCCTTTACGACGAGGAAAATCTGAAGCGCTTCGGCCGCATTCTGCGCCTGCGTTCGCTCGGCTTCTCGCTGCAAGGCATCACCGAAATGCTCAAGCGTCCGCTCGAACCGGTCGAAGGCGGTCATCGCTACTCCACCGAATCGCTGCAGCAGATTCGCGACGCCCTCTCGGAACAGGTCGAAGCACTCGATGCCCGCATCGATTCGATGCGCCGCGAACTCAAGGAAGCGCAAAAGCTGCGCGCTGAGCTTAGCCCCGACCTCGACTATCTCGAACGACGTCTCGCCGGAGAAAACGCGGACGCGTTGCTCGAGCAGCGCCGCGCGGCGCACGCCAACGCGACCGGCACGTCGCAGGGAAGACGCAAAAAGCCACAGGATGAAGCCGTGCCCGACTCCGCTCCGGATCCCTCCGCATGAGCACCGCGACATCCCGCGCACCGTTGTTCAGCGTCGAGAAACTGCGCGGCGATTTTTTCCCGTGGGTGCTGGCCGTCGTCACGGGCCTCGACTATTTCGACAACGCGATTTTTTCGTTTTTCACCAGCTACATCGCAGGCGGCATCAACGCGTCGCCCGACGAACTGGTGTGGGCGTCGAGCGCCTATGCGGTCGCGGCCGTACTCGGCATCCTGCAGCAGCAATGGTGGGTCGAGCGCTTCGGTTACCGGCGCTACGTGGCCGGCTGCATGCTGCTCTATTCAGCAGCGGCGATCGCCGCCACCTTGTGCGAGTCATCGATCGAACTCGCATTCGCGCGCGGCTTCCAGGGCTACTTCATCGGCCCGATGATGGGCACCTGCCGCATCCTGATCCAGATGAGCTTCACGCCGCAGCAACGGCCCGCGGCAACCCGTGCTTTTCTGGTGCTGATCGTTCTGAGCAGTGCGCTTGCGCCGCTGATCGGCGGCCAACTGGTTGCGCATTTCGACTGGCGTGCGCTGTTCGCCTGCACCGCGCCCGCCGGTGTGCTGTTTGCAATCCTTGCGCTGCTTGCGCTGCCCGACACCGGCGACCGCTTGCCGGAAGAACGTGGCACTGCGCACTTCTGGCCTTATCTGATCTTCGCATTCGCGCAAGGCGCGCTGCAAATTGTGATGCAGCAAGTGCGGTTTCAGCTGTTCAGCGCCTCGCCAGGGCTGGTTCTGCTGACGATCACCGGCATCGTCGCGCTCGGCTGGTTCGCGTACCAGCAATGGCATCATCCGGCGCCGCTGGTGCGCCTGCATGCACTGCGCGAAAAGGTCTTTCAGGTCGGGCTCGTGCTGTACATCTTCTACTACTTCATCTCGACGGTATTCAGCTATCTGACGTCGCGCTTTCTCGAGAGCGGCCTCGGCTACCCGGTCGAGAATACCGGGCAACTGGTCGGTATAACGTCATTGATTTCGGCGAGCGCGCTGTTCGTCTATCTGCGTTATGCAAAGCTTCTGCCGCGCAAGAAGTGGATCATCGTGCCAGGCTTCGCGGTGGCCGCGTTCGCCGCGGCGTGGATGACGCGCATGTCGCCGGGCGTGGGCGAAGCCGCGCTGATCGTGCCGATGCTGCTGCGCGGCCTGCTATTGCTGTTCATCGTGCTGCCGGTCGCCAATCTAACGTTTAGAATCTTCGCCATCGAGGAGTTCACACATGGCTACCGGCTGAAAAACATCGTCCGGCAACTGACGATCTCGTTCGCGACGGCTTCGGTGATCATCGTCGAGCAACATCGGCAGGCGCTGCATCAAGCGCGCCTCGCGGAGTTCGTAAATCCGTACAATCCGTTGTTCCAGAATTCGCTCGCGGCGTTGACCAGCGGTTTCAGCGCCGCCGGCCGCTCGGCTTCCGAGGCGCATTCGCTTGCGATCGTGGAAATCAGCCGCACCGTTGCGCAGCAGGCGAGCTTCCTGGCCTCGCTGGATGGCTTCACCTTCCTGCTCGGCATTGCCGTATGCGGCTGCCTCTTCGCCGCGTGGCAAAAACAGATCGACTAAGGGTTTCATCAGGCCATGCTCTCGAAACTCACTCAATGGTTCGGCACGCGCCGCCGCGACCGCGCGCTGCGCGACTACGCAATCGACGACGCCCTTTGGCAAGCCACGCTCGACGGCCTGCCGTTCCTCGCCTACCTCGAGGCGCCGGATCTCGTGCGTCTGCGCGAGCTGACCAGCCTCTTCATCGCGCAAAAGGAATTTTCAACTGCGCACGAGCTCGAGCTGACCGACGCGATGACCGTGGCGATCGCCGCGCAAGCGTGCTTGCCGGTGCTGAACCTGAGCCTCGACCTGTATCGCGGTTGGGTCGGCGTGATCGTCTATCCGGGCGAATTCGTGATCCGCAAGACGGTCGAGGACGAAGACGGCGTGGTGCATGAGGTCGAACACGACGCAAGCGGCGAAGCGTGGGAAGGCGGCCCGGTGGTCTTGTCATGGGAAGACGCGCAGATGGCCGGCGGCACGGACGCCTATAACGTCGTCATTCATGAATTCGCGCACAAGATCGACATGCTGAACGGCGAGGCGGACGGCCATCCGCCGCTCATGCGCCGCTGGCATGCACCGCTCGATTCACAGTCATGGGCCGACGTCTTCGACCATGCTTACGACCACTTCTGCGCCAAAGTGGATGCGGTGCCGGAGAGGCGCTGGGCCCGTTTCGAACGCGATTCGCTGATCGACCCGTACGCGGCGGACCATCCGTCGGAATTTTTTGCCGTTTGCAGCGAAGCATTGTTCGTCCAGCCGCGGGCCTTCGAGGCGGAATATCCCGAGCTATACCGGTTGCTCGCGCGGTATTACCGCCAGGACCCGGCGCGGGTGGGGTTGACGTTCGCTGGTGCATGACTGCCGCCACACAGCGGGACAACTCGGCGGGGGCCACCGCCGGCACCCCAACGTAAAACCGAACTGTCGAAGCAGCGCAGAAACAACGCCAGCCACTGCCAAAAAGCCCGCAGAAAGGTCGTCAAGCGACTGATTTTCTGGCATAATCGCCGTTTTTCGACCATAGGCAAGTGGCTCGCGCCTAGATGCTGTCCGCATTTTTCGCGGCTGCACGCGGGTTGGCTACCGCCAGATTAAAGGAAAGACCATGAAAGAAGGCATTCACCCGGATTACCGCGAAGTCCTGTTCGTCGACATGTCGATCGACTTCAAGTTTGTGACGCGCTCGACCATCCTGACGCGTGAAACCGCCGAATTCAACGGCAAGACCTACCCGCTCGCCAAGATCGAAGTGTCGTCGGAATCGCATCCGTTCTACACTGGCCAACAAAAGATCATGGACACGGCAGGCCGCGTCGAGAAGTTCAACAAGAAGTTCGGCACGCGCGCTACCGGCAAGGCAGCAGCGAAGTAATACCCGCCTCGTCGCCGGCCTCGGCCAGCAACGAAGCAGCAAAAAAGGGCAGCGCGAGCTGCCCTTTTTTGTCGCCGCCGTTTGTCTCAACCTTTGTCTCGACCTTTTTGCCGCCGCTTCGTCGTTCCTCACGCCGGACGCTTCCGCGCACACTGCCGTCCGTTGCGGCGCCGTGTTACAGGCGTCTCAATCACGTTGCGAGCCGTTACCGGCCGTGACGCGCATCGCACGGCACGACTACAATGCCGGATGCTCCAAATTGGCCATTCCCGCCGGACCTTCCGTCCGGTCCCGGCTGCACCGCTTATCCGATATCCACACACCGCATGAGACCTGTCGTTCGCCTCACTGCCTCCGCGACCAGTGCGTTGCCGCGCTGGCTGCTGCTAACCATCTGTATCGTCTACGCATTTTTTGGCCTGTTCGGCCGGGATCCGTGGAAGAACGAGGACGCAGCCGGCTTCGGCGTCATGTGGACGATGGCCAACGGCAACGCGCACGACTGGCTGCTGCCGAATCTGGTCGGCAAGTACATGACGGAAGACGGTCCGCTCGGCTATTGGCTCGGTGCCAGTGCGATCCGCGCGCTGGCACCATGGGTCGATGCGAGCAACGCGTCACGCGTGTTTACTGGCCTGCTGTTTTGCGCGGCCTGTGCGTTCGTCTGGTATGCGGCCTACCTGCTCGGACGGCGCGCCGAAGTGCAGCCGTTCAAATACGCGTTCGGCGGCGAGCCGGAGCCGCGCGACTACGGCCGCACCCTCGCCGACGGCGCCCTGCTGATCCTGCTCGCCTGCTTCGGCCTTGCCGAACGCGGCCACGAAACCACGCCGCAGCTGGCGCAGTTCTTCGGCATCGCCATGCTCGTCTATGGGCTCGTGCGGATGATCGACAAGCCGATTCAAGGCGCGCTGATCTGGGGCCTCGCGTTGGGCCTCGTCGCTCTCGCCAGCAGCCCGGTGCTGGTCGGCGCGCTGTTACTCGGCACCCTGGCGATGGCGCTGATCGTGCGGGAGGCGCGTTCGCGCTGGCTGCTGCTGGCCGGTTTGCCGGTGGCGCTCGTGCTGTCGGTCGCGTGGCCAATCGCCGCGCTCGCTGCCTTTCCCGATGACGCCGTCTGGTACCTGAACCAATGGGTGCACGTCAGCCTGTCGTCGTTCGCCGGGCCGCCCGGTTCAGTGGCCGCCTACGCGCTCAAGAATCTCCCGCTCTTCACGTGGCCGGCCTGGCCGCTGGCGCTCTGGGCCTGGTTCAGTTGGTCCGGTCTGCGGCGCGCGCCGCACGTGGCGATCCCGCTCTCGGTAATCGGGCCGCTGCTGGTGTTGGTGGTGTTGCAAAGCCATCAGTCGAACCGGCTTTACATGCTGCTGCTGCCGGCGCTCGCGGTGCTGGCCACCTTCGCGCTGCCCACGCTCAAACGCGGCGCAATCAATGCGATCGACTGGTTCGCGCTGCTGAGCTTCACGATCCTCGGCAGCTTCGTCTGGCTCGTGTATATCGCTGGACTGACCGGTTTCCCGTATCCGCTCGCCCGCAATCTCGCGCGTCTCGCCCCGGGATTTGCGCCGCAATTCAAGGTCCTGTCGTTCGTGTGCGCGGTCGCCGTGACGATCTGCTGGTTCGTGCTGGTGCGGTGGCGCCTCGCCCGCCATCCGAAAGTCCTGTGGCGCAGCGTGGTGCTCTCGAGCGCCGGCACGACGCTGATGTGGGTGCTGCTGATGACGCTATGGCTGCCGGTCGTCAACTACAGCCGGACCTATAAAGACGTCGCCGAACAGATCGCCAGCCATCTGCCAGAAGACTACACCTGCATCTCGCCGGTTCGCCTGGGCAACGCGCAGATCGCGACTTTCGCCTATTTCGGCGACATGCATTTTTCGTTCAACCAGGATTGCGATGTGATCCTGCGCCAGGACACCCAGGACTACGGCGACCCGAGCGCGATGTCGGACTTCATCTGGAAGCTGGTGTGGGAAGGCCGCCGCGTGGCCGACCGCGACGAACGCTTCCGCCTGTACGTGCGGATCGACCGTCCGAAGCCGCCGGTCGTCAAACGCCGCAGCTGGCACAAGAAGTCGGACTGATCATGTTCGCCGACGTACGGAAAATCGCCGGGCTCGCATGGCCCGTGCTGATCGGCCAACTGGCGATCATCGCGTTCGGCGTGATCGACACGGCGATGGTCGGCCGCTATTCGGCCGTCGATCTCGCCGCGCTCGGCCTCGGCTCGTCGATCTATATTTCCGTGTACATCGGTCTGACCGGCATCCTGACCGCGCTGCAACCCATCACCGCGCAACTCTACGGCGCGCGCCGCTACATCGAGATCGGCGAAGAAGTGCGCCAGGCGTTATGGCTCGCGCTCGCGCTGACCGTGATCGGCTTTCTGATTCTCTACTTTCCGGGGCCTGTGTTGCGGTTGGCGCGCGTGCCTGAAGCGCTGCATGAGCGCACGGTCGCCTACCTGCAGATTCTGGCGTTCGGCTTGCCGGCCGGCCTCACCTTTCGCGTCTACAGTTCGATCACCAATGCGGTCGGCAAACCGCGGCTCGTGATGATCCTGCAGATCGGCGCGCTGCTGCTCAAAGTGCCGCTCAACACGTGGTTCATCTTCGGCGGCTTCGGCGTGCCGGCGCTCGGCGGCCCGGGTTGCGCGCTCGCCAGCACCACGATCAACTGGGCGCTGGCCGTGGTAGGAATGCTGCTGTTGACGCGCGTTCACGTGTTCAAGCCGTTTGCGATCTTCGCGCACTTCTGCTGGCCGGTCTGGCGCCGGCAGGCGGCGCAGTTGCGGCTGGGCATTCCGATGGGTCTGTCGTACCTGATCGAAGTGACCTCGTACACGTTCATGGCGCTCTTCATCGCGCGCTTCGGCACGACCACGCTCGCCGGGCACCAGATCGCCGGCAACATCGGCGCGGTGCTCTATATGACGCCGCTGTCGATCGGGATCGCTTCGTCGACGCTGGTCGCCCAGGCGCTCGGCGCGCATCGCCCGGAAGCGGCGCGCACGCTGTCGAGGCACGGCATCATGATGGCCGTGGCGATCGCCTGCTGTTATGGCGCGATCGTGCTGGTGCTGCGGCCGTATGTGATCGAAGGCTATACGCCGAATGCGCAAGTCGCCGCGGCGGCCATGCCGCTGGTGCTGATCGTCGTGTGCTATCACCTGTTCGATGCCCTGCAGATCACGACCGCGTTCGTACTGCGCGCATACAAGGTAGCGGTCGTGCCGACCGTCATCTATGCGGTTGCGTTGTGGGGCGTGGGGCTCGGCGGCGGGTATCTGCTCGGCTTCAATGTGTCGGGTACCACGCCGGAATGGCTGACCGGCGCGCGGGGCTTCTGGGTAGCGAATACGGCGAGCCTGGCGATTGCTGGCATTGGCTTGCTGTTGTACTGGCGCGGCGTGAGCAAGCGGTATTTGCGCGCGGAGGCCGTGGTTGGGGTGGACTCGGCGGTTTGATGGCGCTGAACTGCGAGCTGTATGAACGAAGCGGCGCACAAACCCACCGGAGCATGCTCGTTCATGAAAAACTGGTTTTGAGGCGCACCGCCTGACGTATTGACGAAGTGGCGAGCAATAGCAGACCGTTAGTTGCGTATATGGTCGAAAAGAAAACGGCCGCACTCGACAGCCGCCTTCCCTCTCCCGTATTTCAAGCCGCCTGAGCCTCCTCCGACGCCTGCGCTTCCTTCAACGCCCGATCACGCCGCTCGAAAATCTCCTGCGCCGCGAACAGCGCGTTCAGCGCCGCCGGAAAGCCCGCGTAAAGTGCCATCTGCATGAACACTTCGACGATCTCCTCGCGCGTGCAACCGACGTTCAACGCGGCCTCGATATGCACCTTCAGTTGCGGCTGCGCGCAACCAAGCGTCGCCAGCGATGCAATCGTCGCGATCTCTCTCGCGCGCAGATCGAGTTGCGGCCGGCTGTAAATATCGCCGAAGCCAAATTCGATCAATAGGCGTCCGAAATCCGGCGCGATCGGCGCGAGCGCGGCGATCACCTGCTCGCCGGTCGAGCCGTCGATTTCCTTCAGTTTGTTCCAGCCTTGGGTGTAGCGATCGTTCTGTGCGTGTTCCATGGTGAGTCCTTTTCCGAATGCGAAAGCGATTGGGTTTCGTCGATCTGTCGTGTCGGAGCGCTGGTGGCCTGCTTGCGCGCAACGGGCGGTTGCGCAGCAGCCACGGGGCCAGCAGGTTGCAGTTCGGCGGATTGCCGCCCAGCGGATTGCCGCCCAGCGGGTTGCCGCCCAGCAGCTTCGTAGTAAGCGATCTTGTCGATGATCGCGCCGAGATTGCTTTGCAACTCGGCGATCCGCGACAAAACAGCATCCCGATGCGCCACCAGCATGTCGCGGCGCTCGCCCATCGTCGGTTGACCTTGCGCCCGCAGCGCCGCGAACGCCTGCATTCCGGCGATCGGCATGCCGGTCGCCTTCAGACGCATCACGAACTGCAGCCAGTCGAGATCGGCCGGCGAATACAGACGATGCCCCGCCTGCGTACGCCCGACCGCCCGAATCAGGCCAGCCTGTTCGTAATAACGCAGCGTATGGGTCGAGACGCCGATCGTCCCGGCGACCTCGCCGATGGTGAGTGCTTTTGACATTTTCGACATAACGGAACTCAGGTTAGGACTTCGAGTGCACTCTAAGTCAAGCGGGCGATGCTGTCATTTATCGGCGTTATCATTATTTATGGTGAGTCGCGTTGATCGATAAACTCATAACCGCTTAATCGCCAGGCAAAAGCTTCAAATATTGTCAGCCCTGATTTACTTGTCATGAATCGATCGGTATAAATCGTCCGCGTTCGCAAATAAGGGCGCGCAATTTGTTCTATGCTTAAGCGCAGCGAATGCTGACAGGATGCGTCGTCCCAAATCGTCCGAGTCGTCCCTGTCGTCCCTTAGCGGCTAACTTTTTTTGCCCTCAATGGAGTGCTTGCCATGCTGAAGAAGCTTTTAATGCTTTGCGTTGCTGTGGCTTTGTCGCTGTCGGCCGGATTCGCGGCGGCCGTCGAAGTAAATTCCGCCGATCAGGCGGCACTCGAATCGGTCAAGGGTATCGGCCCGGTTCATGCAAAAGCGATCATCGACGAACGCACCAAAAACGGCCCGTTCAAGAATGCCGATGATCTCGCCACCCGCGTCAAAGGCATTGGCACCAAATCCGTGACCAATCTCGAAGCGGCCGGCCTGACGATCAACGGCTCGTCCACGCCGCCTACGGGCGCCAAAGCGGCCACGAAGTCCGGCAGCACCGCCAGCACCAAGGCGGCGCCGGCGGCCACGCCTGCAGCGACTACCGCCGCTACACCAGCACCAGCGGCGCCGGCTGAAGCATCCGGCACCAAGGCGTCGAAGTCGAAGAAGAAGAGCAAGGCCGACGCGGCGGCTTCGGCACCGGCCACAGCGGCCGCCGCCAGCGCGCCGGCTGACGCATCCGGCGCCAAGGCATCGAAGAAAACGAAGAAGAGCAAGGCCGCATCGGCTGCGGCGGCCTCTGGCGGCGCGTAAATCAGGTAGCGCGCCGGCAGCGTCACAGCAGTGCCGGTCACGTGTCATGCACGCGTGACGAGCATCTAAGCTGCGCCCCGCTCCCGTCCGCCTTCCTACCCCCGGCGCCGCGCAACCGCGCGGCGTTTTCACCCCGCCGACTCGTCGAACACAGGTCGGCATTCAAGAGAGACCGTCATGAGCCTACTCGACACTATCGGTTCCCTGGTTGGCAAATCGCCTGAAGGCGGCGGCCAGCAAGCAGCCCTCATTTCAGCCGCGCTGGAGTTCGTCAACAGCCAGCCGGGCGGTTTGAACGGCCTGATTGACCGCTTCAAGGAAAAGGGTCTCGGCGACGTCGTGACGTCGTGGGTCAGCAACGGCGAGAACCAGCCCATCGCAGCCGATGCGCTGCACAGCGTGCTCGGCTCGGAGACCGTCACCAACCTCGCTGCCAAAGCCGGCGTGCAACCGGACCAGGTCACGGGTCTGCTGTCGCAGCTTTTGCCGCACGTCGTCAACGCGGCGACGCCCGAAGGCGAAGTCCCCGCCGAGGGCAAACTGAATTCGACGACCGTGCTGGGCGCGCTCGGCGGCCTGTCGGCGCTGTTCGGCAAGGGCAACGCATAAGTCATCAGGCGCGTCACCCGGCACCGCCTTATAACTGGCCAAAGCAGGCAAAAAAAAGCGGCAACGAAGTCACCTTCGTTGCCGCTTTTTAACATCGGCGGAAACGGCGTGAAAACCGCCGCTCCTGGCTGCGCCGAACGTGTCGCACTTAATGCACAACGCGGTCGAACACCAGCTTGCCGTCTTCCACTTCGACCGGAATCACATCTTTCGGACCGAACTTGCCGGCCAGAATCAGCTTGGCGACCGGGTTCTCGATCTCCTGCTGGATGGCCCGCTTCAACGGCCGCGCACCGAACAGAGGATCGTAGCCGACCTTGCCGACGTGCTCGAGCGCCTCGTCCGACACCAGCAGTTGCATGTCGAGTTTGGCAAGCCGCTCATGCAGACGCTGCAATTGAATCCGCGCGATCGACTGGATGTTCGAACGGTCGAGCGCATGGAACACCACGACGTCGTCGATCCGGTTCAGGAACTCGGGCCGGAAGTGCAGCTTCACCTCTTCCCAGACTGCGTCCTTCACCGCTTCCTGCGGCTCGCCGACCATCGCCTGGATGACCTGCGAACCGAGGTTCGACGTCATCACGATCACCGTGTTCTTGAAGTCCACGGTACGGCCCTGGCCGTCGGTCATGCGGCCGTCGTCGAGCACTTGCAGCAGCACATTGAACACGTCCGGATGCGCCTTCTCGATTTCGTCGAGCAGGATCACGCTGTACGGCTTGCGGCGCACGGCTTCGGTCAGGTAGCCGCCTTCTTCATAACCGACATAGCCCGGCGGCGCGCCGATCAAACGCGCGACGCTATGCTTCTCCATGAATTCGCTCATGTCGATGCGGATCAGATGATCTTCCGAGTCGAACAGGAACGAAGCCAGCGCCTTGCACAGCTCGGTCTTGCCCACACCGGTCGGCCCGAGGAACAGGAACGAGCCATAGGGGCGGTTCGGATCGGACAGACCCGCGCGCGAACGGCGGATCGCATCGGCCACCGCGCTGATCGCTTCGTTCTGACCGACCACGCGGTCGTGCAGTTTCTCTTCGATCTGCAGCAGCTTTTCGCGCTCGCCCTGCATCATGCGCGACACCGGAATACCGGTGGAGCGCGACACGACTTCCGCGATCTCCTCCGCGCCCACCTGCGTGCGCAACAACCGCGGCCGGGTCGGGTTGTTCTGCTCTTTCGCCTCGGCCTGGGTCACTTCCTTCAACTGCGCCTCTAGACCCGGCAGCTTGCCGTACTGCAACTCGGCGACCTTCTCGAGCTTGCCTTCACGCTGCAGGCGCGTGATTTCCGCACGCGTTTTCTCGATCTCTTCCTTCAACTGCGCGCTGCCCTGCACCGCCGCTTTTTCCGCGGTCCAGATTTCTTCGAGGTCCGAATATTCACGATTCAGCCGCTCGATTTCCTCTTCGATCAGTTGCAGACGCTTTTGCGATGCTTCATCTTTTTCCTTCTTGACGGCTTCGCGCTCGATCTTCAACTGGATCAAACGACGGTCGAGGCGATCCATCTCTTCCGGCTTCGAGTCGATTTCCATCTTGATCTTCGAAGCGGCTTCGTCGATCAGATCGATCGCCTTGTCCGGCAGGAAGCGATCCGTGATGTAGCGATGCGACAGTTCGGCCGCGGCGACGATCGCCGGGTCGGTGATATCGACGCCGTGGTGCAGTTCGTACTTCTCCTGCAAACCGCGCAGGATCGCGATGGTGGCTTCCACCGACGGTTCGTCGACCAGCACCTTCTGGAAGCGGCGCTCGAGCGCGGCGTCCTTCTCGATGTACTTGCGATATTCGTCGAGCGTGGTGGCGCCGACGCAATGCAATTCGCCGCGCGAGAGCGCGGGCTTGAGCATATTGCCCGCGTCCATCGCGCCTTCCGCCTTGCCGGTGCCGACCATGGTATGAATTTCATCGATGAAGACGATGGTCTGGCCTTCGTCTTTCGCGATGTCGCTCAGGACGGCCTTCAGGCGTTCTTCGAATTCGCCGCGATACTTGGCGCCCGCCAGCAACGCCGCCATATCCAGCGACAACACGCGTTTGCCCTTGAGCGTTTCCGGCACTTCGCCGTTGACGATACGCTGCGCGAGGCCTTCGACGATCGCGGTCTTACCCACGCCCGGCTCGCCGATCAGCACCGGATTGTTCTTGGTGCGGCGCTGCAGGATCTGAATGGAACGGCGGATCTCGTCGTCACGGCCGATCACGGGGTCGAGCTTGCCCGCCCGCGCGCGCTCGGTCAGATCGACGGTGTATTTCTTCAGCGCTTCGCGCTGGCTTTCGGCGTCCTGGCTATGTACTTGCGAACCGCCTCGCACCGCCACGATCGCGCTTTCCAGCGACTTACGCGACAGCCCGTGCTGGCGCGCGAGACGGCCGGCCTCGCCTTTATCGTCGGCGACCGCGAGCAGGAACATCTCGCTCGCGATGAACGTGTCGTTGAGTTTCTGCGCTTCCTTGTCGGCCTGGTTCAACAAGCCGGTCAGCTCGCGGCCGATCTGCACGTTGCCGTCAGTGCCCTGCACTTGCGGCAGGCGCGTCATGGCATCGTTCAGGGCTGTTTGCAACGCCTGCACGTGCACGCCCGCGCGCGACAGCAGCGAACGCGCCGCGCCGTCCTGCTGGGCGACGAGCGCCGACAGGACATGAACCGGTTCGATGTATTGATTGTCATGACCGACAGCCAGACTCTGCGCGTCGGCCAGTGCTTCCTGGAATTTGGTGGTGAGTTTGTCGATTCTCATCAAGAGACCTCCAATTTTCGATTACCACCAAAATGAGGCGTTTTGCGCAGGTTTCAAGCGCTTTTTTGCAACTGACAACAACTATTTAACATTTAACGCGCGAAAACTTGCTGGCTGCTTTTAGGCAAGGGGCGCCGCGCCCTCGTCGGCAGGCACGATCCGGATGACGGTACCTAAACCGAGCAGCGCAGCCAGTGGGCCATGTGGCCCCGCAACCTCGCCGATCGTGTGGCGGTCAAGTTCGGCGAGGAACGCGTTACGCGCCGCCTCGAGCGCGCCGCGCAGACGGCAGTGCGGTGTAATGACACAGGCTCGGCGCTCACCGTGCTGATCCGGGAAGCAGCCGACCAGCGCAAAGTCGCTTTCCGTGGCCCGCACGATCTCACCCACGGTCAATGCGTTGGTTTGTTCGGCTAGCCGCAGGCCGCCGTTGCGTCCGCGTACGGTCTCGACCCAGCCGAGTTCGCCGAGTTGCTGAACCACCTTCATCAAGTGATTTTTGGAGATGCCGTACGCGTCCGAAATGTCCTGGATGGTCGATAAGCCCTCGCCACGGACGGCGAGGTACAACAGAACTCGGAGTGCGTAATCCGTATAGTCGGTCAGTCTCATGAGTGCAGGTGTCACGATGAGCGCAAGCCGCGATCCGGGGGATAACCGCGTCGATGCAAGGGTTGCCGGGGGCCGTCGCTTCACCCTAAGATGCAGGCGTTGCGCATGTTTTCTTATTTTGCGCTGACAGTCGCTGTTTGTCTTTCGGCAGCAATGGTAACGTTTTGCCCACAGGCCATTCTTACGAAAAGCAGGGTATTCGTGGCCTACTTCCTTTCATTTGGACATAGTTTGAGGTTGTTTCTGACTGTCGCTCGTGCTGTGGGCGCGCTTCATGATGAATGACCGCGTATCTGGAACCTGCATGAATCCGTCTTTCCCTGCCGCACCGGTTGTCGAGCGCGCCGCCGAGCCTACTGAGGCGAATATTCGCGAGCTCGTCTACGGCTTTTACGACCGCGTGCGGGCCGACCCGCTGCTGGGCCCCGTGTTCGACGCAACGCTGGCGGGCCGTTGGGACGACCACTTGCCCAAGATGTGCACGTTCTGGGGCAGCCTCGTGCTCGGCGCGAAGCAGTACCGCGGCAATGTACAGCAGGCGCATCAGCCGCTCGAGGGCGTCGAGCCGCAGCACTTCAGCCGCTGGCTCTATCTGTTTCTGGATACGGTGGAGTCGCGCTACGAGCCGGTCGCGGCGGTCCGCTTCATGGAACCGGCGCTACGGATCGCGCAAAGTTTGCAGTTGAGCCGCTTCGGCTGGGATTACAAGATTCCCGCGGAGCAGCAGGCCTTGCTGGCGCGCATCGCGTCGAAGCGGCATCCGCGCGGCGATGAGGATTCACACGAGGCCACGCGAGCGCCCGGCGAGCCGTTTCCAACGCGGATCGTCGGGAAAGCGCGGGGCGAGTGACGTGCTTGCTTTAGAGGCTCTGGTCCGCTCAACGGGCGATCATCCGGCGCTACATCGCCATTCCGTGGTGGCCAGAAGGACCGCACGCCGCGAGCACAGGCACGCGCGTTAATCCTCAGCCTGATTCCCCGATTCGACACCCCAACGGGCCAGCGCCGCGTCGTCCGCGACACGTGCATCGACCCAGCGCTCGCCTTGTTCGGTCTTCTCTTTCTTCCAGAACGGCGCCTGGGTCTTCAGATAGTCCATCACGAACTCGCACGACGCGAAGGCGTCGCCCCGATGGGCGGCGGTGGTCGCCACGAGCACGATCTGGTCGAGCGGATAAAGCTTGCCGACCCGATGCACGATCAGCACCTCGATTCCCGGCCAACGCTCACGCGCGCTCACGACGATCGCCTCCAGCGACTTCTCCGTCATGCCCGGGTAGTGTTCGAGCTCCATTGTTTCGACGGCGCTGCCCTCGTTCAGATCGCGCACGGTGCCGACAAAACAGGCCACTGCGCCGATCTTAGGATTGCGCGCGCGCAATGCGGCGACCTCGGCGGTGAGGTCGAAGTCTTCCGTCTGGACGCGAACGGGCATCTCTGGCTCCTATGCGGATTCGCGAGGCTCGATATGTCTGGCGAGGCTCAACGCGGTGTTTAGCGACTATGCGGCGCCGCTCAGCCGCCGGTGACGGGCGGAAAGAACGCGACTTCGCAGCCTTCGGTAATACGGGTACCGGCGTCGGTCATGACATGATTGCAGGCCATGCGCAGCGCGCGGCCGTCGGCGAGGGTGTCGGCCCAGATGCCGCCGCGCACGCGCAACCAGGCGCGCACGTCGCCGACGGTCGCGATGCCGTCGGGCACGTCGAGCGTTTCGTCGGCTGTTTTGAGCGCTTCACGCACGCTTGCAAAATATCGGAGTTGAATCTTCATCGGGAAAGCGCCGGCTGTTGCCGGCCTCAGTTAAGCAATTCGGAAAAGGGAATGAAGCGCACGGTCTCACCGGCGCTGATTGCGTGGTTCGGCGGATTGTCGATCAGGCCGTCGCCCCATACGGTCGAAGTCAGCACGGCCGAACTCTGATTCGGAAACAGATCGAGGCCGCCGGCTGGATTGATGCGCGCGCGCAGGAATTCGTTGCGGCGGTCCGCCTTGCTCTGCGTGAAATCCGCTCGCAGCGACAACGCGCGGGGTGCCACCGTCTGCATGCCGGCCAGAAGCAGGATGAACGGGCGCACGAAGAGCAGAAAGGTCGCGAAGCTGGAGACCGGGTTGCCCGGCAGGCCGATGAAGAAGGTTTCGCCCGACGCGTCCCCCGTCGCGTCTGTTTGCTGCGCGGCACGGCGCACGGCGCCGAACGCGAGGGGCTTGCCCGGTTTCATCGCAATCTGCCACATCGACAGGCGCCCTTCTGCCTCGACTGCCGGCTTGACGTGATCTTCCTCGCCTACCGAGACGCCGCCGCAGGTGAGGATCAGATCGTGAGCCTGCGCGGCTTCGCGCAGCGTTGCGCGGGTAGCGTCGAGCTTATCTGGGACGATGCCGTAGTCGGTGACGTCGCAGCCGAGTTTTTCCAGCAGCCCGCGCAGCGTGAAACGGTTCGAGTTGTAGATCGCGCCGGGTTTCAGCGGCTCGCCAGGCATGGTCAGTTCGTCGCCGGTGAAGAACACGGCGACTTTTACGCGGCGGCGCACTTCGAGTGCTGCGCAGCCGACCGAGGCGGCGAGCCCCAAGGCTTGTGGCGTGAGACGCGTGCCCGCCGGAAGGATGACCGAGCCGCTGCGGATGTCCGCGCCCTGGGCCGTGATCCATTCGCCGGCGGCCGGGCTATGCAGGATCGTGACCTCGTTGCCGGCGGTCCCGGTTTGCTCCTGCATCACGATCGCGTCGGCGCCCGGCGGCACTGTGGCGCCCGTGAAGATGCGGGCTGCCGTGCCTGGTTTTAACGGCTCGGGCGCGTGGCCCGCGGGAATGCGTTGGGAAATTGGCAGGCGGTTGCCGTGCGTTTTCAGATCTTCTGTGCGGATTGCGTAGCCGTCCATTGAACTCGTGTTCATGGGAGGCACGTCGAGCGGTGAAGTGACGTCTTTGGCCAGAACGCGGTTGAGCGCGTCTAGTGTTGGGATCGATTCCGTGCCGTTGATCGGGTGCGCTGCGCTCAGTAATGTCGCCAAGGCTTCGGCGGTGGGGAGCATCGGAGCGCGGGGCGTTGGGGTGGACATCTTTGATCTCGGAGATGCGGGTTTTAAAGGAATATTGTAGCGGGGTGTGGGCGCTGGCGCGCCGGGAGTTATGGCGGGGTTTTTTGCCTTTGGCGGTGGGGGGTTTGCCTAACGGCGTTGGCCTTTCCTTGCTTTGCTATTGGTCTATTAGCGTCGCCCCTGTGCGGGGCAGGCACCTACTTTTCTTTGCCTGCTGCAAAGAAAAGTAGGCAAAAGAAAGCAGCTCAAACCGCTAGCTCTTAAGCGGGTCCCCCGCGCAGTCGCGGTAGTGGTGCATCTGGAATCCGTGCTCCCGCACACTCCGCGCCAGTGACACAGCAGTCATTCTTCCAGCGGCGCTGCGCGCGCCTTCGAGGTATTTCCTAACCTCGTGCGTCGGTCCTATGGAGCGCGACTCTGTCGCGCTCCACACTCGTCGGTCTACTCGCCTGTGTTGGCGACGATGTAGTCCTTCACGCGCTGCGCGTCCGCCGGCAATACTTCGAAACGCTGCGGCAGCGATTCCAGACCCGAAAACGCGGGTGGGCGCTCCGGTTCGCGCTGCAGCGCCTCGCGGATCGTTTCGCCAAACTTGATCGGCTGTGCCGTCTCCAGCACGATCATCGGAATGCCCGCCTGCAAATGCTCGCGTGCTACCTTCAGGCCGTCGGCCGTGTGCGTATCGATCATCGTGTCGTAACGCTCGAACACGTCCCGGATCGCGTCTACCCGGTCCTCGTGGCTGCTGCGGCCCGACACGAAACCGAACTCCTTCACGCGCGCAAAATCGCCGCTCGCCGTGAGGTCGAAACCGCCCTTCTCCTCGACGTCGCGGAACAGCTGCAGCACACGCGCCGGATCGCGATCCAGCAGATCGAATACGAAACGCTCGAAGTTCGACGCCTTCGAAATGTCCATGCTCGGGCTGGTCGTGTGATACGTCTCAGCCGCCTTGCGCACGCGGTAAATGCCGGTGCGGAAGAATTCGTCGAGCACGTCGTTCTCGTTCGTCGCCACCACCAGCTTCTCGATCGGCAAACCCATCATCCGCGCAATGTGACCCGCGCACACATTGCCGAAGTTGCCCGACGGCACCGTGAACGACACACGCTCGTCGTTCGACTTCGTCGCGGCAAAGTAACCCTTGAAGTAATACACGACCTGCGCCACCACGCGCGCCCAGTTGATCGAGTTGACCGTGCCGATCTTGTACTTCGCCTTGAACGCGTGATCGTTCGAGACCGCCTTGACGATGTCCTGCGCGTCGTCGAATACGCCCTCGATTGCGAGGTTGAAAATATTCGGGTCCTGCAGGCTATACATCTGCGCGGTCTGGAACGCGCTCATCTTCTTGTGCGGCGAGAGCATGAACACGCTGATGCCCTTTTTGCCGCGCATCGCATATTCGGCCGCGCTGCCGGTGTCGCCGGAAGTCGCGCCGAGAATGTTCAGCGTTTCGCCATGCTTGGCCAGCGCGTATTCAAACAGGTTGCCGATCAACTGCATCGCCATGTCCTTGAATGCGAGCGTCGGGCCGTTCGACAGTTCCAGCAGCGACAACGTTGTGTCGTTCTCAACACCAAGCGTCTTCAACGGCGTGATCTGCGCGGCGCTTTCGTCGTCACGCACGTTGCAATACGTCCCGGCCGTGTAGGTCTTGCGCGTCAGTGCGCGCAGATCGTCGGCGGGAATGTCGTCGCTGAATTTCGACAGGATTTCGAATGCGAGGTCCGCGTACGGCAGCGTGCGCCAGCGCGTCAGCTCGTCAGCCGTGACGCGCGGATATTCCGCCGGCAAGTACAGGCCGCCGTCTTTCGCGAGACCGCCCAGCAGAATGTCGGAAAACGTATGGCGCTCGCCGGCTCCGGCGCCGCGCGTAGAGAGGTAGTTCATAGTTCGGCCTAGTTCAGCGCTTCCATGCGCAACTTCGTGACTTGCGAGACAACGGTCTTCAGCGCTTCGATCGTCTTGATCGCGGCGTTGACATTCTTCTCAACCGTTTCGTGCGTAATCAGGATGATGTCGGTTTCGCCCTTGCCGTTCGCATCGACCTGCTCCGATTCCTTCTGCAGCAGCGCGTCGATCGAAATGCCCGTATCCGCCAGAATGCGCGTGATGTCGGCCAGCACGCCCGTCACGTCCGCGACACGCAGACGCAGGTAGTAGCCGCTCGTCACTTCGTCGATCGGCAGGATCGGCGTGCTCGACAGGCTGTCCGGCTGGAACGCCAGATGCGGCACGCGATGCTCCGGGTCCGCTGTATGCAGACGCGTCACGTCGACCAGGTCGGCCACCACGGCGGATGCCGTCGGCTCCGCGCCCGCGCCCTTTCCGTAGTACAGCGTCGTGCCCACGGCGTCGCCATGCACGACGACAGCGTTCATCGCGCCTTCCACGTTGGCCAGCAGTCGCTTCTCGGGAATCAGCGTGGGATGCACGCGCAGTTCGATGCCCTTATCCGTGCGGCGCGCAATACCGAGCAGCTTGATACGGTAGCCGAGTTCCTCGGCGTATTTGATGTCGATCGCCGCGAGCTTGCTGATGCCTTCGACATACGCCTTGTCGAACTGCACCGGCACGCCGAACGCGATCGCGCTCATGATCGTCGCCTTGTGCGCGGCGTCCACACCTTCGATGTCGAAGGTCGGATCGGCTTCGGCGTAACCCAGTTCCTGCGCGGCTTTCAACGCGGTCGCGAAATCGAGCCCACGGTCGCGCATCTCCGAGAGGATGTAGTTCGTCGTGCCGTTGATGATGCCGGCGATGTACTGGATGCGATTGGCCGTGAGCCCCTCGCGCAGCGCCTTGATGATCGGAATGCCGCCCGCCACCGCCGCTTCGAACGACACCATCACGCCGTTGGCGCGCGCCGCTTCGAAAATCTCCGTGCCGTGCACCGCGAGCAGCGCCTTGTTCGCGGTCACCACATGCTTGCGGTTTTTAATCGCGCGCAGCACGAGCTCGCGCGCCACACCCGTGCCGCCGATCATCTCCGCCACGATATCGATCGACGGATCGTCCACCACCGCGTTGAAGTCATCGGTCAGCGCCACGGTGCCGGCAGCATTCCCGAGCGCCGCGGTCGCCTTGGCGGGGTTGCGCACGGCAATGCGCGCAATCTCGATGCCACGGCCCGCGCGGCGTTTGATTTCTTCCTGATTGCGGCGCAGTACCGTGAAGGTGCCGCTGCCTACCGTGCCGAAGCCCAGCAGTCCAACTTTGATCGGTTCCATGCAGCGTGTGTTTTCGAGTAAGTGATTAAAAGGAAACGGGGCTGGCCGCGGCGCGCGAGACGCGCCGTCCATCTCATGCCGTGTGGCGTTTGCGGTAACCGTCGAGGAAACGCGCGATCCGGTTGATCGAATCCGCGAGGTCGTCCACATTCGGCAGGAACACGACGCGGAAGTGATCCGGCGTCTTCCAGTTGAAACCGGTGCCTTGAACCAGCAGCACGCGCTCTTCCAGCAGAAGGTCGAGGATGAACTGCTGGTCGTCCTGGATCGGATAAATCTTCGGATCGAGGCGTGGGAACATGTACAGCGCCGCCTCGGGCTTCACGCAGCTCACGCCGGGGATGGCCGTCAGCATGTCATACGCGAGTTCGCGCTGTTTGTACAGGCGCCCGCTCGGCACGATCAGGTCGTTGATGCTTTGATAGCCGCCGAGCGCGGTCTGGATCGCGTACTGGCCGGGCACGTTCGGGCACAGGCGCATCGAAGCCAGAATGCCGAGCCCTTCGAAATAGTCTTTGGCATTGCGGCGGTTCTCGCCGGTCAGGCCCGAGATAAACATCCAGCCGGCCCGGTAGCCGCACGAGCGGTAGCTCTTCGAGAGGCTGTTGAACGTGACAGTGAGCACGTCTTCGGAAAGCGCGGCCATCGACGTGTGCTTCTTGCCGTCGTAGACGATCTTGTCGTAGACCTCGTCGGCGAAGATCACGAGGCCGTGCTGGCGGGCAATCTCGATCAGGCCGAGCAGGAGTTCGTCCGAGTACAGCGCGCCGGTGGGGTTGTTCGGATTGATGACGACGAGCGCGCGCGTATTCGGCGTGATTTTCGCGCGGATGTCGTCCAGATCAGGCATCCAGCGGTTCGATTCGTCGCAGATGTAGTGCACCGGCGTGCCGCCCGACAGGCTTACGCCGGCGGTCCACAGCGGGTAATCCGGCGCGGGCAGCAACACTTCGTCGCCGTCGTTCAGGAGGCCCTGCAACGCCATCACGATCAGTTCTGAGGCGCCATTGCCGATGTAGATGTCGTCCAGTTCGACGCCATGCACGCCCTTTTGCTGCGTGTAATGCATGATCGCCTTGCGCGCGGCGAACACGCCCTTGGAATCCGAGTAGCCGGACGAACCCGGCAGATTCAGGATCATGTCCTGGATGATTTCATCCGGCGCGTCGAAGCCGAACGGCGCGAGATTGCCGATGTTCAGCTTGATGATGCGGTGGCCCTCTTCTTCGAGCCGCTTTGCATGTTCGAGGACAGGCCCGCGAATGTCGTAGCAGACATTCAACAACTTGTTGGATTTGAGAATCGGTTTCACGGCGGGCACTTCATCCTGTTGATGGGCTTGGGCGAACAAGCGGGGGCGAAAAAAAGCCGGGCCGGGCAAGTCCGCCGATGCGGGAAATTATGACGCGGCGCGGCCGCGAGACACGGATCGGGCCGCGAGACGCGGATGCGCCGGCTTTCCAGGCCAGTCAGGCGCGCCTGCGGCGGATTGCGCCGGTGCAGCAGCCAGATCGCTCAAGGCAGGCCAAAGCGGCCAAAAGCAGCAGGCCAAAAAACAACCGAAAAACGTGCGGAACCAGGCAGGTAGCCGGTGGGCCGCGCCCGTGCCCTCAGGGCGGCTTATGACAGCACATGAGGCAGCACTCGAGCGGGGGGCGCCGCGAGGCGGCTAAAAAGCTATAATTTAGCGGATTTTGGCCGACTTCCGCAATGCACCAACCGCATCGGCAAGCCTTTTCGGCCACTTCTGTGTCATTCGCGTGTCCCGCTCGCGTCAAACCGCCCTGCTTCCGTTCTGCCTGGTCAGGCCGCCCACACGCATGATGCCTCACGACGACTTCGGAAAACGAATTTGAAATTACATCAAGACTCCAGTGGCGCCCTCAACACCGTTACCGGCTACGGCGCCGACTACGTCGAAATCAATCTGGTGCGCCATTCGGGCAGCCTTCTCGTGCTGCCCGAAACGCCCGTCATCCCTTGGCCGGTCTCCTCTTTCGACGACCTGAGCGCCGAGCATTTCGCCATGCTGGTGGAATCGGCGCCCGAAGTGGTGGTGTTCGGCAGCGGTGACCGGCTGCGCTTTCCGCATCCGCGCCTGACCGCCGCGCTCACCGCCAAACGCATCGGCGTCGAAACGATGGACTTCAAGGCCGCCTGCCGCACCTACAACATTCTCATGGCCGAGGGCCGCAAGGTCGCTGCCGCGTTGCTGATCGAAGCGTAACGGCCTCGCGGCCGCCGCAGACCAGGGGGCTGCGCATGCGTCCTCATGACTCATGACCGCGGACTCGCGCCGTGCCCATCCGCACGAACTGACTGCGCGCCGTGGGCGCGTCACGGCCGATAACGTACACTGCGCGCCATTGGCGCTTTGGCAGCGCCCCTGAACAGTGCGGGCCGGTTAGCGTCCGGATGAAAGTTGCATCTCCGGAAAGCAGGCTGCCGGAGCGCCGTCCTCGACTTCATATAACACTGCCACGCCGTACATGGCGTCGCCCAAAAGGTTGAAATACATGAACGATATGCCGACAAGGCTACCGCTCAATCGCACCACGATCCTGCTGCTGGTGCTGGCCCTCGCCGTGATCTGGTTCGTGCCGCTCGGCTGGCGCCATCTGCTGCCGAGCGACGAGGGGCGCTACGCCGAAATGGCGCGCGAGATGTTCGTCACCGGCGACTGGATCACGCCGCGCTATAACGGCTACAAGTATTTCGAGAAGCCGCCGCTGCAAACCTGGGCGAATGCGCTCACGTTCGCGTGGTTCGGCATCGGCGAATGGCAGGCGCGGCTTTACACCGCGCTGACGGGCTTTGCCGGCGTACTGCTGATCGGCTTCACCGGCGCGCGCGTGTTCAACGCGGCGACCGGCGTGTTCGCGGCGCTCGTGCTGGCCACATCGCCGTACTGGAACCTGATGGGTCACTTCAACACGCTCGACATGGGCCTGTCGTTCTGGATGGAGCTGACGCTCTGCGCGCTGCTGCTGGCGCAGCGCCCCAAACTGCCGGACGCCAACGTGCGGGCATGGATGTGGGTGTGCTGGGGGTCGATGGCGCTCGCGGTGCTCTCCAAGGGCCTCGTGGGCGTGATCCTGCCGGGTGCGGTGCTGGTGCTGTACACCCTGCTCGCCCGCGACTGGGCCCTGTGGAAGCGCCTGCATCTGATCGGCGGCCTGATCGTGTTCTTCGCGATCGTCACGCCATGGTTCGTGCTGGTGCAGCAGCGCAACCCGGAATTCCTGAACTTCTTCTTCATTGTTCAGCAGTTCAAGCGCTATCTGACACCGGAGCAGAACCGCCCGGGGGCGTTCTATTACTTTGTGCCCGTGCTGCTGGTCGGCTTCCTGCCGTGGTTGTCGGTGACTATCCAGAGCGTGCGCCACGCATGGCGCCAGCCGCGCCAGCCGAACGGTTTCGCGCCAGTCACGCTGATGCTGGTGTGGACCGCGTTCATCTTCCTGTTCTTCAGCGCGTCGCACTCGAAGCTACTGTCGTACACGCTGCCGATCGCCCCGCCGATCGCCCTTGTCATCGGCATGTATCTGCCGCTCGTCACACGGGCTCAACTGCGCCGCCACCTGGCCGGCTATGCGCTGTTTCTCGTGGTGGCGGCGTTCGCGGCGCTGTTCATGTCGCGCTTCGGCAACGCGCGCAACCCGGCTGAGCTGTATGTCGAATACCGCAGCTGGGTGCTGGCGGCACTCGGCGTCGCCTTCGTGCTCACGCTGGTCGCGCTGTGGCTGAACCGCCGCAGCCGCGCCGGCACGCTGGGCGCCGTTGCGAGCTTCGGCGCGGCGTGGTTGCTGCTCGGTACGATTGCCGGCACGGGTCACGACGTGTTCGGCCGCCTGAGTTCCGGCGCGCCGCTCGCGCCCGCCATCAAGGCCGAAATCGCCAGGTTGCCGGCCGATACGCCGTTCTACTCGGTCGGCGTGCTCGACCACACGCTGCCGTTCTACGTCGGCCACACGACGATCATGGTCGAACATCCCGACGAACTGGCGTTCGGCGTATCCGTCGAACCGCAGAAATGGGTGCCGTCGGTCGACGCGTGGATCGAGCGCTGGAAGGCCGACCGCTACGCACTCGCGCTGATCCCGCCGCCCACTTACGACAGGCTGCTCAAAGAGGGCTTGCCGATGCAGGTGATCGCGCGCGACTCGCGCCGGGTGGTGGTAATGAAGCCCGCAGCGGTGCCCGCGCCCGCATCCGATGCAGCGGCAGTAGCGGCACCTGCGGCACCCACCGCATCGGCGGCAGTAGAAAAACCACAACAATGACCCCATCTCCGGATCTAACCGTTCGATGAACCCGATTTCGCTCTTTTGTATCCTCGCCGGCGTCACGTTGAACGCGGGCGCGCAGTTGTTGCTCAAAGCCGGAACGAATGCCGTTGGACACTTCGAATTCACCCGTGCGAACATCCTGCCCATCGCCTTCCGTCTGGCGACCCAGCCGCCGATCATCGGCGGGCTGGCCTGCTACGTGATCAGTGTGGGCGTATGGGTGATCGGGCTCTCGCGGGTGGACGTGTCGATTGCCTACCCGATGCTGTCGCTCGGATACGTCGTCAACGCGTTCGCGGCGTGGTATCTATTCGGCGAAGTGATGTCAGTCCAGAAGCTGGTCGGGATCGGCGTCATCCTGATCGGCGTCGTCGTGCTGGCGCGCAGCTAGTTTGTTATGCCCCGGCCGCGCTGTGCCGGGCACGCGTTATTACCGTTTATTGCTGGTGCTGGTGCTGGTGCTGGTGCTGGTGCTGGTGCTGGTGCTGGTGCTGCGAAAGTCCCGGCTGCAAGCGACGGGGGAAGCCGGGCAGCGGCGCCGGCCAGGTAAAATGTAAGCTTGGCCGCGGCAGGCTTGGCGGTTGCGCCCTTTTTTCAGTCGTGGCCTTGGGTTTGCGAGTGGTTTGTGATCTACTTCGCGCCCTTCGGGTTGCGCCCCTTTCAATCGAGCGAAGCATTCATGAGCCAATCAACAGTCCCGTTTTTGCCGTTTGTCAAACCTGAGATCGATGAAGAAACGATTCAGGGCGTCGCCGACGTGCTCCGCTCCGGCTGGATCACGACCGGCCCGCAGAACCAGAAGTTCGAAGCGGCGTTATCCGAGTTCTGCGGTGGCCGGCCGGTGCGGACGTTCAATTCCGGCACCGCGACGCTCGAAATCGGGCTGCGTATCGCCGGCGTGGGCGAAGGCGACGAAGTCATTACCACCCCCGCCACGTGGGTGTCGACCAGCAACGTGATCTACGAAGTCGGCGCCACGCCCGTGTTCGCCGACATCGACCCGGTCACGCGCAACATCGACCTCGATCTGCTTGAAAAGGCCATCACCCCGCGCACCAAGGCGATCATCCCGGTGTATCTGTCCGGTCTGCCGGTCGACATGGATCGCCTGTATGAGATCGCCCGCGCCCACAAGCTGCGCGTGATCGAAGACGCGGCCCAGGCATTCGGCTCGACGTGGAATGGTGAGCGCATCGGCAAGCTCGGCGATATCGTCTCGTTCAGCTTCCACGCGAACAAGAATCTGACCTCGATCGAAGGCGGCGCACTGGTGCTGAACAACGAGGAAGAAGCGATCCTCGCGCAGAAATACCGCCTGCAAGGCATCACCCGCACCGGTTTCGACGGCATGGACTGCGACGTGCTGGGCGGCAAGTACAACCTGACGGACGTCGCCGCGCGCGTCGGCCTCGGCCAGTTGCCGCATCTCGAGCGTTTCCTCGCCCAGCGCAAAAAGCTCGTGCGCGCGTATTTCGCCGGCCTGGAAGGCGGCGCCGCGGTGAAACTGGGCGTAGGCCTGCCGTTTGCGGACTTCGAAAACAGCAACTGGCACATGTTCCAGATCACGCTGCCGCTCGAAAAACTGTCGATCGACCGCGCGGGTTTCATGGGTCAGCTGAAGGAGCGCGGCATCGGTTCGGGCGTGCATTACCCGGCGATTCATCTGTTCTCGCTATACCGCGCGAAAGGCTTCAGGGAAGGCATGTTCCCGCATGCGGAGCGCTTCGGCGCCACCACCGTCACGCTGCCGCTCTTCACGCTGATGAACGAGGGCGACGTGGAACGGGTGTGCCGCGCGGTCAATGAAATTTGCGAACAATACGGAAAATAAGCGGAAATGAGTTATTCGGAACATCGCGCCGTCACGCCGGAAGTGTCGATCATCATCCCGGTGTACAACGAGGAAGCCGGACTGGCTGCGCTGTTCGCGCGCCTTTACCCGGCGCTCGACGCGCTCGGCACCGCCTATGAAGTGATCTTCATCAACGACGGCAGCCGCGACAAATCCGCCGCCCTGCTCGCTGAGCAGTTCCGCGCGCGGCCCGACACGACCCGGGTGATCCTGCTGAACGGCAACTACGGCCAGCACATGGCGATTCTGGCGGGCTTCGAACAATCGCGTGGCGAAATCGTCATCACGCTCGACGCCGATCTGCAGAACCCGCCGGAAGAAATCGGCAAGCTGGTCAACAAGATGCGCGAAGGCTACGACTACGTCGGCACGATTCGCCTGCAACGTCAGGACAGCCTGTGGCGCCGCAAGGCCTCACGCGCGATGAACCGTCTGCGCGAGCGCATCACCCGCATCAAGATGACCGACCAGGGCTGCATGCTGCGCGCGTACAGCCGGCACATCATCGACACGATCAATCGCTGCGGCGAGATCAACACCTTCATTCCGGCGCTGGCGTACACCTTCGCGCAGAATCCGGTCGAGATCGAAGTCGCGCACGAAGAGCGCTTTGCCGGCGAATCGAAATACTCGCTTTACAGCCTGATCCGCCTGAATTTCGACCTGGTCACCGGCTTCTCGGTGGTGCCGCTGCAATGGTTGTCGTTCATCGGCGTGATCCTGTCGCTCGGCTCCGCCGCATTGTTCGTGCTGCTGCTGATTCGCCGCTTCATCATCGGCGCGGAAGTGCAAGGTGTGTTCACGCTGTTCGCTATCACCTTCTTCCTGCTCGGCGTGATCATTTTCGCGCTGGGGCTGCTGGGTGAATACATCGGCCGGATTTACCAGCAGGTGCGGGCCCGTCCGCGATATCTGGTGCAGACGATTCTCGAACAGCGCGACGGCACCACCGTGACCGAAGCGCCGCGCCAGGCCGTGGTGCAGGCCGTGCAGGCCGCGCCGCTAATCGATCAGGGCCCGAACCCATGAAGCCGCGCGCCGTCGTATTCGCGTATCACAACGTCGGCGTGCGCTGCCTGCAGGTGCTGCTCGCGCGCGGCGTCGACGTGGCGCTGGTCGTCACGCACGAAGACAGCCCAACCGAGAACATCTGGTTCGGCAGCGTCGCCTCGGTTGCCGCTGAGTACGGCATCAAGGTCGTCACGCCGGCCGATCCGAAGAGTGCGGAACTGCGTGAGGCGCTCAGCGCCGCACGGCCGGACTTCATCTTTTCGTTCTACTACCGCCACATGTTGCCGGTCGACCTGCTGGCGCTCGCCGCACGGGGCGCTTACAACATGCACGGCTCGCTGCTGCCGAAATATCGCGGCCGCGTGCCGACCAACTGGGCGGTGCTGCACGGCGAAACCGAAACCGGCGCGACGCTGCACGAAATGGCCGCCAAGCCCGACGCGGGCGCGATCATCGCGCAAACGCCGGTGCCGATCCTGCCCGACGACACCGCCGCGCAGGTATTCGACAAGGTCACGGTGGCCGCCGAGCAGACGCTGTGGCGTGTGCTGCCGGCTTTGCTGGCTGGCGTTGCACCGCATCTGCCGAACGATCTGTCGCACGGCAGCTACTACGGCGGGCGTAAGCCGGAAGACGGCCGGATCGACTGGACACAACCGGCGCAACAGGTCTACAACCTGATCCGCGCGGTCGCGCCGCCCTATCCCGGCGCGTTCACCGACCTCGAAGGCCACCGTTTCATCATCGCCCGGGCGCGCCTCGCCGCGCCCGGCGCGCTTCGCTCAGATTTGCCGCCGGGCCTGCACGTAAGCGATAATGCCGTTTTCGCGATATGCGGCGACGGTCGCGCGATCACCATCCACGAATTGCGGCACCAGCACGACGGCACTGAAACCGTCGTCACCCCGGCCGAATTCGCCCAGCTCATCCAAATTCCCCGTCATTCATGAACGCAAAAAAAGTCCTGATTCTGGGTGTGAACGGCTTTATCGGCCATCACCTGTCCAAACGCATTCTCGAAACGACCGATTGGGAAGTCTTCGGGATGGACATGCAGACTGAACGTCTGGGCGATCTGGTCAATCATGAGCGGATGCACTTCTTTGAAGGCGACATCACGATCAACAAGGAGTGGGTCGAGTATCACATCAAGAAGTGCGATGTGATCCTGCCGCTGGTCGCGATCGCCACGCCCGCCACGTATGTGAAGCAACCGTTGCGCGTGTTCGAACTCGACTTCGAGGCGAACCTGCCGATCGTGCGTTCGGCCGTCAAGTACGGCAAGCACCTCGTGTTTCCGTCGACCTCCGAGGTCTACGGCATGTGCACGGACGAGCAGTTCGATCCGGAAGAGTCGCAACTGTCGTACGGCCCGATCAACAAGCCGCGCTGGATCTACGCGTGCTCCAAGCAGCTGATGGACCGCGTGATCTGGGGTTACGGCATGGAAGGCCTGAACTTCACGCTGTTCCGTCCGTTCAACTGGATCGGCCCGGGCCTCGATTCGATCTACACGCCGAAGGAAGGCAGCTCGCGCGTGGTCACACAGTTCCTCGGTCACATCGTGCGCGGCGAAAACATCAGCCTCGTGGACGGCGGCGCGCAAAAGCGCGCCTTCACGGATATCGACGACGGCATCGGCGCGCTGATGAAGATCATCGAGAACAAGGATGGCGTCGCCACGGGCAAGATCTACAACATCGGCAACCCGACCAATAACTTCTCGGTGCGCGAGCTCGCGCACAAGATGCTGACGCTCGCCGCCGAATTCCCGGAATACGCCGAGCTCGCGAAGCAAGTGCAACTGGTCGAAACGTCCTCGGGTGCGTACTACGGCGCGGGCTACCAGGACGTGCAGAACCGCGTCCCGAAGATCGACAATACGATGCAGGAACTCGGCTGGGCGCCGCAGTCGACCTTCGACGAAGCGCTGCGCAAGATTTTCGAAGCGTATCGCGGCCACGTCGCCGAAGCACGCGCGCTCGTCGAACAACACTAAGGCCTGATCCTTGGCTCGCATCGTCCTGAAAATCGACGTCGACACGCTGCGCGGCACCCGTGAAGGCGTGCCGAATCTCGCGCGCATCTTCGACCGCTTCAAGGCACGCGCCACCTTCCTCTTTAGCCTCGGCCCCGACCACACGGGTTGGGCAATGCGCCGCGTATTGCGGCCAGGCTTTCTGAAGAAGGTGTCGCGCACCTCGGTGGTCGAACATTACGGCGTCAAGCAATTGATGTACGGCGTGCTGCTGCCGGGGCCGGACATCGGCGTGAAGAGCGCCGCGGAAATGCGCGCGATTCATGAAGCCGGTTTCGAATGCGGCATCCACACGTGGGATCACGTGTATTGGCAGGACAACGTGCGTTCGCAAGACCGCGAGTGGACCGAGAAGCAGATGCAGAAGAGCTTCAACCGCTTTGTTGCGATCTTCGGGACGCCGCCCGTCACGCACGGTGCGGCGGGCTGGCAAATGAACGGCCATGCATTTGAGCAGATCGACGCGTGGGGCATGCAATACGCGTCCGACGGGCGCGGCCATTCGCCCTATCTGCCGGTGGTCGGCGGCAGGCAACTGTCGCACGTGCAGATGCCCACCACGCTGCCCACGCTCGACGAAGTGCTCGGCGTGGACGGTGTGGATGAGCACAACGTCGCCGCATGGATGTTGAAGCACACCGAAAACAATCCGCACGATCAGGTGTTCACGCTGCACGCGGAGCTCGAAGGACAAAAGCTCGCGCCGATTTTCGAGCAGCTTCTCGAGGGCTGGCGCGCGCAAGGCCACACCTTCGCGACCATGGGTGATTACTACGCCACGCTGGACCGCAGCACGCTGCCATCGTACCCTGTTACGTGGGGCGAGATTCCAGGCCGCTCCGGCGAGTTGATTGTCCAGCCCTGAGTGGCCAGGCGGCAGCCGGCCCCGACGACCCTGATGACCCGACCGCCGCGCGAGCGTCCACCGCGCGTCAGTCGCCCTCCCCCCAGCCTCGATGCCAGGCCGGCGCCGCAGCCGTTGCAAGCGCGGCGCCAGCCATAACAACCGGAGAACCTCGTGCCTATCGCAGTCGACCAACCCATCCCCGACTTTACCGCCCCCGCTACCGGCGGCGACATCACGCTGTCCAGGCTGCGGGGCAAGAAGGTGGTGCTGTATTTCTATCCGAAAGACAACACTCCGGGCTGCACGACCGAAGGCCTGCAATTCCGCGATCTCTACCCGAAGTTCAAGAAGGCAGGCGCGGAAATTCTCGGCGTGTCGCGCGACAGCCTGCGCTCCCATGACAACTTCAAGGCAAAGCTCGAACTACCGTTCCCGTTGATCTCGGACCCCGAGGAAACCTTGTGTGCGCTCTTCGGCGTCATGAAATTGAAGAAAATGTATGGCAAAGAAGTACGTGGGATCGAACGCTCCACGTTCCTGATCGACGCCGAAGGCGTGCTGCGCCAGGAGTGGCGCGGCGTGAAAGTGCCAGGGCATGTCGATGACATTCTGGAGGCTGTACAAGCGCTTTGAGGCGCGTTATATTGGGTTCCAATGAGTGCCTGTCCACCCCATACTTTTCGCCGCTGCGCCAGACTTGAGGGCCGTTTTACCGGTTCCGTCGAGGTCATGAGGTGCAACGCGACAACCGAAGGCGAGCCGCTTGTCCCGTACGCCGGGGCGGCGGCTTTTTTAATTGCGCAGAGCCGTTCGTTCACTCGGCCACGCGCTTCCGTTAAGGAGCCGATCGAAGACCAGGCGAACCGGCATCTCTAGACCGAATGCGCGCCTCCGGGCGCAAACTGCGTGCGCACTCACTGGCACCGGCAGAATGCGACAGGCGGCGCACGAAATGTGACCCGATTATTCGAGGGAAACCATGCCTTTGCCTACCCCCCCCAGCAAGCTCGGCAATCTCCTGCCGCCTGACGAATACAAGGCCAAAGCCGCCACGCCGGCGCGCTCCGCCGCGAAGAAACAGGCAACCGAAGGGGAATCCGCTGAGTCCGCCGACTACGGTCGCGCGAATGTCGCCACGCCGATGGCGCACGCCGCCAATGCCGCGACCACTTTGCGGCCCGTTCCGGCTTCGTCGGCTTCCGCTGCTGCGTCTGCATCCGCCGAGCAAGCTGCACCGGCGCGCACACGCAAGTCGAAGCAGACCGCAGCATTGCTGCAACCGGTTCCCGCTACCCGGCCGCAGGCCGAACCGGCGGCGCAAGCCGCACCCGCTGCTGCTAAATCGCAGCCCGTGGTCGCGCGCGCGCCAAGCGCGAAAGACCCGGCCGCCAGCACGCCCGCCGCAGCAGCAGCCAGCGTGCGCGGCACCAGCAAGAAGCGTGGTGCAGCCTCCGATCCGCTCGAAGTCCAGAAGCTCTTCGTGCTGGATACGAACGTGCTGATGCACGATCCAAGCTGCCTGTTCCGTTTCGAGGAACACGACGTCTATCTGCCCATGATGACGTTGGAAGAACTCGACAACCATAAAAAGGGCATGTCGGAAGTCGCGCGTAACGCCCGTCAGGTGAGCCGCACGCTGGACGCGCTGGTGGCGAACGCCGGCAATATGTCCGACGGCATTTCGCTGGCGCGTCTAGGCAGCCGCGAGGCGTCCGGGCGTCTGTACTTCCAGACCAAGCTCACCGCCATCGAGCCGGTCGAAGGTCTGCCTGAAGGCAAGGCCGACAACCAGATTCTCGGCGTGGTGCGCGCGCTGCAGCGCGACCGCATGGATCGCCAGGTCGTGCTGGTGTCGAAAGACATCAACATGCGCATCAAGGCGCATGCGCTCGGCCTGCCCGCGGAAGATTACTTCAACGACCAGGTGCTCGAAGACAGCGATCTGCTGTATTCGGGCATCCGCGCGCTGCCGCAGGATTTCTGGACCAGGCACGCGAAGGGCATGGAGAGCTGGCAGGACACCAAAACCGGCACCACGTATTACCGCGTGACGGGTCCGCTGTGCGCCTCGATGCTGGTCAACGAGTTCGTCTATCTGGAACCGCAGAACGGCGAGCCGACCTTCCATGCGCTGGTGCGCGAGCTGAACGGCAAGACGGCGTTGCTGCAAACCTTGCGCGACTACGGCCACCACAAGAACAACGTGTGGGGCATCACGGCGCGCAATCGCGAGCAGAACTTCGCGCTGAACCTGCTGATGAATCCGGAGATCGACTTCGTCACGCTACTGGGTCAGGCCGGTACCGGCAAGACGCTGGTCGCGCTCGCGGCAGGCCTCGCCCAGGTGCTCGACGACAAGCGCTACAACGAGATCATTGTGACGCGCGCCACGGTGCCGGTCGGTGAAGACATCGGCTTCCTGCCGGGGACGGAAGAGGAAAAAATGCAGCCGTGGATGGGTGCATTCGACGACAACCTCGAAGTCCTGCAGAAAACCGACGACGCCGCCGGCGAATGGGGTCGCGCCGCCACGCAGGAGCTGATCCGCTCGCGCCTGAAGGTCAAGAGCATGAACTTCATGCGCGGCCGTACGTTCGTGGACAAGTATCTGATCATCGACGAGGCGCAAAACCTGACGCCGAAGCAGATGAAGACACTGGTCACGCGCGCGGGGCCGGGTACGAAGATCATCTGTCTTGGCAATATCGCGCAGATCGATACGCCTTATCTGACAGAAGGCAGCTCGGGTCTGACCTACGTGGTCGACCGCTTCAAGGGCTGGGCGCACAGCGGGCACGTGACGCTGGCGCGCGGTGAGCGTTCGCGCCTCGCCGACTACGCGTCGGAAATTCTTTAAGTTTCAACGCCTTAGCTTAAGAAAGAAGCCGCGTCCGGGTGATTCCGGACGCGGCTTTTTTGTTGCCGAATCGTTCCCCACGGGCAACACTTAGCGCATAAACTTCAAGTAAGTTGTCAAGAATTCTTGCCTGAGCCAGGTTCCACGGGCTACCATCCCGAAATCATCGCCATTAAACGAGCGTTTACCGCTCACGTCGTCTTCATGCGCCGACTCGCCCTTTCGCTGCTGACCGTTTTGCTGCTCGCCGCTTGCGCCGGCGCGCCGCAAAAGACGTCGCGCGGGCCGGGGTCATCGGTCGTCGTCGCGAACGGCGCTTATCACGCGCCGCCGCCGGGCTTCCCGAACTTTGTCGATCACAGCATCGGCCGTGAAGAAATTTCGATTCAGGCGATGAGTCTGGTCGGCATTCCGTACCGTTGGGGCGGCAATACGCCCGATAGCGGCTTTGATTGCAGTGGATTGGTTCGTTATGTGGTGTCGCGCGCCGCTTCAGTCAATCTGCCGCGGACGACTGCGGATATGAGCGGGCGCGGCGAATCGATCGAGCCGGACGAAATCGCGCCGGGCGATCTGATTTTCTTCAACACCACTGGGCGCGCGCATTCACATGTCGGCATTTATGTGGGCAAGCTGCGTTTCGTCAATGCGCCGTCGACGGGCGGCACCGTACGGCTCGACTATCTGACCAATCCGTATTGGGCCAAACGCTTCGACGGTATTCGTCGGGTGGCCGCGCCGGCCGCGACACCGGCACCATTCGATACGCCGAGCTATCAGGCTGCCGCGCCACAACCCGAGCGCGTTGCACCAGTGGCTCAGACAGCGCCGGCTTATGCGGGCGCCGCTGGGGCGATGCACGTTTCGCCGGGCTACGCGGCAAATGCTGCGGCGACGCGCTCGGCGGGTTATGCGGTAGCGCCTGTTGCGTCGCAAGCTTCAGGCTATGCCGCGCCGCCGGAAGCGCCGCAGCAAACGGCACGTGTCGCGGCGACCACGCGTGCGCCGCTGACTGCAACCGCTCAGCCGACGGTCGCTACGGCTGCGGCACCGGCACCGCAAGCTGATCCGTTCGAGCCGCCGCCGCCCGGGATGAGCGCCGCGCAAATGCAAGCGCGCGCGGCGGGTGCGGTGTCTCCGGTGCGCGTTCAGACCACCCGGGCGAGTACGTACGACACCGCCGTGGAGTTGACGAATCAGCAGACGACGGCTGCGCGCGTTGAACCGTCAGCCCGCGCGCCGGATCCGATCGACGCCGCAGCCGACGCATTCGAGCCACCTCCGCCTGCTTCAGTCGCCGCGCGCCAGGCGCAGCAAGCTCAACAAGCCGACGAGAACACCGGTGTGCAGATCATGCGCGCCTCAACGACATCGCGCGGCGTCCCTGCCCCCACGCAAACCACCGACGACCCGATCGCACGCTTCGCCAACGGTAACTTTTAACGGCGCGGGCCGTGGCTCGAAGCTCGAAGCTCGAAGCTCGAAGCCTAGGCTACCCTAACCAATGCCAATGCCATTGCCATGCCGCCCAAGATTAGTCGCACGGCGGCGCTCACACCCCACCCCCACGCGCTAGTCCATCCCCGCTGCGCCGCCGATCTGCTATCGTCATCGATATTCTTCCGACAGCGGGTGGTGACGATGGATCTCGGGCTAAAAGACAAGGTAGTGTTGATCACGGGCGGCAGCAAAGGCATCGGCCTCGCCTGCGCCCGGGCGTTCGCGCTCGAAGGTGCGAAGGTGGCGATCGTTTCGCGCGACCCCGCCAATCTGGCGCGCGCTTACGAACAGTTGAGGCAGGAAGGCCTGCATGTGCATCGGACCCGCGCCGATTTGCACGAACCGCACAGTGCCGCGGACATCGTCGAGGAAGTCAGCACTGCGGTCGGCCCGATCGACGTGCTGATCAACAGCGCCGGCGCAGCCCGCCGCTACGACCCGGAAACGCTGGACGCCGACGCGTTCCGCGCCACCATGGAAGCGAAATATTTCCCGTATATCTACCCGCAGCAGGAAGTGCTGCGGCGCATGGCCGAGCGCGTCAAAGCGGGCGACGCCGCCGCGCCCGGCACGATCGTCAATATCATCGGGATGGGCGGCAAGATCGCGAGCGATATCCATATCGCCGGGGGTGCCGCGAATGCCGCGCTGATGCTCGCCACGGTTGGCCTCGCCCACTACTACGCGCGCTACGGGATTCGTATCAACGCGATCAACCCGGGTTCGACACTGACTGAGCGCGTCGAGGAGGCGGTCAAGCTGGAAGCGTCGCAGCAAGGCATCGAAAGCGGGGAAGCGCTAGCGCGCGGGCAGGCTAAAGTGCCGCTCGGGCGTTATGCAAAGCCGGAGGAAATCGCTGACGTCGCGCTGTTTCTGGCGAGCCGCCGCGCGAGCTATGTGACGGGCGCAATCGTCCCGATGGATGGAGGCAGCGCGCCGTTGATCTGAGCGGCGCGCTTTGTTAATCCCGGCGAGGCGCATGGATTTTGCGCCTCGCGCGCGCTTACAGAAAGCGGTGACCCAGCCACCAGGCAGCGGCGGAGAGTGCCGCGGAGGCCGGAATCGTCAGAATCCACGCCCAGACGATATTGCCGGCTACCCCCCAACGCACGGCGCTCAACTTCTGCGTTGCGCCGACGCCGACGATCGCGCCGGTAATCGTATGCGTGGTGGACACCGGAATGCCGAGCCACGACGCCGTGAACAGCGTGATCGCGCCGCCCGCCTCCGCGCAAAAGCCGCCGACCGGCTTCAGCTTGGTGATCTTCTGCCCCATGGTGCGGACGATCCGCCAGCCGCCGAACAACGTGCCGATCCCCATGGACAAATAGCAGCCGCCGATCACCCACAGCGGCGGCGCATCCGCGATCGACGATGCAAAGCCTGTCGCGATCAGCAGCATCCAGATGATGCCAATGGTTTTCTGCGCGTCGTTGCCGCCATGGCCGAGGCTATACAAGCCCGCGGAGACCAGTTGCAGACGCCGGAAACGCCGATCGACCTTGCTAGGCGGCGTGCGGAAGTAGATCCACGACACCGCCAGCATGAAGAACGAGCCAAGCACGAAACCGAGCAACGGCGAGATGAAAATGAAGGCCACCGTCTTCATCAGACCGTCGAAATTGAGCGAACCCCAGCCCGACTTGGCAAGCGCCGCGCCCACCAGGCCGCCGATCAGCGCATGCGACGAGCTGGACGGAATACCGTAATGCCACGTGATGATGTTCCAGCCGATCGCGCCGACCAGCGCGCCGAAAATGACGTAGTGGTCGACGATATTCGGATCGATCGTGCCCTTGCCGACCGTCTGCGCCACTTTCAGGTGGAACACGAAATACGCGATAACGTTGAAAGCTGCCGCAAAGGCCACGGCCTGCTGCGGCTTCAGCACGCCAGTCGACACGACCGTGGCGATCGAATTCGCCGCGTCATGGAAGCCGTTCATGAAGTCGAAAATCAGCGCGACGGCGACCAGGCCGGCGACGACCCAGATAGCGAGTTGTATCGATTGCATTATGCGTTTTCCAGCACGATGCCTTCGATGATGTTCGCCACGTCCTCACACTTGTCGGTGATCGTTTCGAGCAGTTCGTAGATCGCCTTCAGCTTGATCAGCGTCTTGACGTTGTCTTCTTCGCGGAAAAGTTTCGACATGGCCGAGCGCAGTACGCGGTCGGCTTCCGATTCCAGACGGTCGATTTCCTCGCACGCCTTCAGGATCTGGCCCGCCTGCTTCATGTCGGACAGCAGGCTGACGGCGAATTGGACGCGCTCGGAGGTGGCCGTGCAGATATGCGCCAGCTGGCTCGCCTCGGAGGTCACCGCCTGCACGTCGTACAGCGAGATAGCGGTGGCGACGTCCTCCATCAGATCGAGGATGTCATCCATCGTGGTGATCAGCTTGTGGATCTCGTCGCGGTCGAGCGGCGTGATGAAGGTCTTGTGCAGTAGGTCGATCGTTTCGTGCGTGAGCTTGTCTGCGGCCTTTTCGGCCTTTTGCACGTTTTGCTTATGAGTCTCGGCGTCCTGCAAATTGTCGATCAGCAACTCGAGTTCGTGGCTCGCCGAGACGATGCACGTTGCGTGCGCATTGAAAATTTCAAAGAACTTGCCCTCGGTGGGCATGAATCGACCGAACATTGGGATCCCGGAAATTGGTCACATTTATGGCTGACATAAAACCGCCACATTGTACCGTTCCAGGATCGATGCCGCACTTTTGAAAGCGTTGTTACAACAGGCCCCGGCGTTATTTCTTTACTCGCTGTAGAAGTTCTGCGCGCCAGCAAAATTATCGAACTTCGTGAATTGACCGTGGAACGTGAGCCGAACAGGTCCGATCGGACCATTCCGCTGTTTACCGATGATGATCTCTGCCGTGCCCTTGTCCGGGCTGTCCGGGTTGTACACCTCGTCGCGGTAAATGAACAGGATGACGTCCGCATCCTGCTCGATAGCGCCGGATTCCCGCAAGTCGGACATAATTGGCCGCTTGTTCGGGCGCTGTTCGAGGCCCCGGTTGAGCTGAGACAACGCGATCACGGGTACGTCGAGTTCTTTGGCGAGACTCTTCAACGAACGCGAGATTTCCGAGATTTCGGTCGCCCGGTTTTCACCCGACGACGAACCGCTCATCAGCTGCAAGTAGTCGATGATGATCAGGCCGAGCTTGCCGCACTGGCGAGACAGCCGACGCGCGCGCGAGCGCAACTCCATCGGATTCAGGCCGCCCGTTTCGTCGATGAAAATCTGCGCCTCGCTCATTTTCTGCACCGCGTGCGTGAGCTTCGGCCAATCCTCGTCGGTCAGGCGCCCAGTTCGCATGCGATGCTGATCGAGCCGGCCGACCGAGCCGAGCATACGCATGGTGAGTTGCGAGCCCGGCATTTCCATGGAGAACACAGCGACCGGCAGGCCGTACTCGACCGCCACGTATTCGCCGACGTTCATCGAAAACGCCGTTTTACCCATCGACGGGCGACCCGCCACGATGATCAGCTCACCCCCGTGCATGCCCGAGGTCATGCGGTCGAGGTCGACAAAACCGGTTGGCGTGCCGGTCACGTCGCTCGGATTGGCGGTGTGATACAGCGTGTCGATGCGCTCGACCACCTGGGTCAGGAGCGGTCCGATTTCCAGGAAACCCTGCGTGCCACGCGCGCCGTCTTCAGCGATCGAAAACACCTTCGATTCGGCCTCGTCCAGTAGCTGGCGGACTTCCTTACCTTGCGGATTGAAAGCGTCGGCTGAAATCTCGTCGGCCACTGACACCAGACGGCGCAACACCGCGCGATCGCGCACGATTTCCGCATAGCGGCGGATGTTGGCCGCGCTCGGCGTGTTCTGCGCCAGCGCGTTCAGGTACGCGAGACCGCCAACCTCTTCCGCCTTGCCCGAGGTGCCGAGCGCCTCGTACACGGTAATCACGTCGGCCGGACGTGTAGCCGCGATCAGCTTGCCGATGTGTTCGAAAATGATGCGGTGGTCGTAGCGGTAAAAGTCGCTCTGCGACAGGAAGTCGGCGATGCGGTCCCATGCGGCGTTGTCGAGCAGCAGGCCGCCCAGCACCGACTGCTCGGCTTCGATCGAATGCGGCGGGACTTTCAGCGACTCGATTTGGGGATCTTTGGACGGTGCGTTCATGGAGAGGAATTATCGGGGTAAATGCGCGCGGAGGGAAATCAAAACCGATACTTCGGTGCGGCGAAAGCGGGCAATAAAAAAGGCAGGGACCGGTCACCCGGCCCCTGCCTTTTGCCAGCAACATCCTGGCAGATGCTACTCGATGCTTAAACGTGTTCGCCGATCACAGCCACGTTCACATCGACGAGCACGTCGGTGTGCAGCGAGATCTGAACAGCGTGGTCGCCAACGATCTTCAGCGGGCCTTCCGGCAGACGCACTTGCGCCTTTTCCACTGCGAAGCCTTGTTTAACCAGTGCGTCAGCGATGTCCGCGTTCGTCACCGAACCGAACAGACGGCCGTCGACGCCAGCCTTCTGGTTGATCTGAACCGTCGAGCCTGCCAGCTTTTCGCCTTGAGCTTGAGCGGCCGCCAGCTTTTCAGCGGCGACCTTTTCGAGTTCAGCGCGGCGAACTTCGAATTCAGCCAAGGCTTCCTTCGTGGCACGGCGAGCCTGCTTGTTCGGGATCAGGAAGTTACGTGCGTAACCGTCCTTAACCTTGACGATGTCGCCCAGATTGCCCAGGTTGACGACTTTTTCCAGAAGAATAATTTGCATTCGGATACTCCTTATCGCGTCGTCGGGTTAGGCCTTGTGCTGGTCGGTGTACGGCACCAGCGCGAGGAAACGTGCGCGCTTGATTGCCGTATCCAGCTGGCGTTGATAGTGCGACTTCGTACCCGTGAGACGCGCCGGCGTGATCTTGCCGTTTTCGCCGATGAAGTCCTTCAGCGTTTCGAGGTCCTTGTAGTCGATATGATCGACGTTAGCGGCCGTGAAACGGCAGAACTTCTTGCGCTTGAAGAGCGGATTTTGTTGCTGACGACGCTTGTCGAATTTCTTACCAGTCGGGCGGGGCATGTTCAGTCCTTTCCAATGTCCTGCAATTCTGTGATGTGAAATACCAGAGTTCTTGCGTTGCGGTGCTTTTTCGCCAGAAAGCCTGTGAAGAGCGTTTCCACGCCCATCTGACAGCCTTCCAGCTTACCGCTCGCCTCGCCTGCGGCTACTGCCTGCATGGTCAGTTCGACTTGCCGGGCAATGCCGGCTTCGACGACTTCCGTGCGGTGGTGCAACGTACAGCCTGCAATCGGAACGCCGGCGGGGGTATACCGCACCGGTTCGCGTTCGACGACGCTGGCCATCAGTTGCAGCCGATTCATGTAGCCTTCGACGAGAGCGACGCTTGATCTGGTAGCTTAAATAGTGTGTCTTAAGCCTGCGCTTCGGACGGTTGCGTAGCAGCCGACTTCTTGGCTTCTTCGCGCTGCACTTCCTTCATCATCGGCGACGGGGCCGTTTCGGCCTTCTTCATCTTGACGATCAGGTGACGCAGAACAGCGTCGTTGAACTTGAATGCGTGTTCCAGCTCGTCGAGCGTGGTTTGGTCGCATTCGATGTTCATGCAGACGTAGTGAGCCTTCGCGAGTTTCTCGATCATGTAGGCCAGTTGGCGACGGCCCCAGTCTTCGATACGGTGGATCTGGCCACCGTGCGAGGTGATCGTGCTCTTGTAACGCTCGATCATTGCGGGCACCTGCTCGCTTTGATCCGGATGCACGATAAATACGATTTCGTAATGACGCATATTCACTCCTTGTGGATTAAAGCCACCCGGGCGTCGGAACCGGTGTGGCAAGTGAGAAGCCAAAGAGTGTAACCTGAATGGGGCCGGGTTGCAAGATATCCCGTTAATCGAGCGCGCGATTCGGGAGTGTTTTCAAGGGTTTAGGCGGCGGTGGGCCGAGGCAGCCGGCCGATCCCCCGAATCCGTCAGCCGCCTTCCGTGCGCTCGCCGCCGCTTTGCAAACGCGCCTTCAATGCCGTTTCCAGCCCGCTCAACGCATCCGGCGCGGCGTCCGTGATGGCCCACCAGGTCATGCCTTCAGCGTTCCAGTGCGAGATCGAATAGCCTTCGCGGGCAAGTACGGCGGGCGCCGCGCCGCCCTTACCTTCGGCGCCGCCTTGCGGAAACACATACACGTCGATCACATGCTTGCGATAGCGGTACACCAGCACCGCCACTCGCTGATGCGCGAGGTAATCCAGCCGCCCGCCCTCCAGCGCGAAGCCGCTGGCGGCCAGATCTTCGACCGGTGGCGAATAATCGAGCCGGCCGTTGAACCACGGCTTGACGGTATGCTTGTCCGTCGAAATCACGTCGATGTCGCGGCCGGACACCTGCGCCCGCACGTGGCTTTCCACCAGCTCGTCGGTGAACGGCGAAATCTCCGGAGCCCGATGCAGGCTCAGCGTGACGCCCGCAGCAGCCGCGCCGAGAGCGATGACCAGCGCCGCCAGCCAGCCTTGCGTAATCAGCCGGCTCGAACCGCCGCCGGCGGTGCCCAGCCCTCCTCCCAAGCCACCCAGGCCGCCCATACTCCCCGAGCCACTCTGTGAGCCGCGCCAGTTGTCCAGCCAGGCGAACCAGCGCCGCCGGCGCGGCGCCGCCTTGCGGGGTTGGAGCGCCGGGACGGCCTCTTGCGTCGACGGGAGCGCCGCGATGATCCGGGCGCGCAGCGCGTCCGGCGCGCGGTGATACGGCGCGGCGGTCAGCGACCGGCTCAGCGTCTGCAAGCCTTCGCTTTCCCGGCGGCAAGCATCGCAACTTTCAATGTGCTGCTGCACCCGCAGCGCATCCGGCGCGGGTAATTCACGATCGGCGCTCGCGTCGAGGAGCGGCCGCGCTTCGTTACAGTCCATCTGGCGTCTCCTGAGCGAAGCCGGCGGCAGCGCCGCCAGGCATGTTGGATGACCGGGCGTTCGAAACCGCCCGGAGCGGTGTAACCGAGGCGGTTGGCCCCGGGCACGCGGGAGAGAGTGCGCTGCGCGCGGCGCCGCCGGACTCCGACCTGCCCTCGCCCGCGGCGCGCGTGCCGTCGCGCGGCTCGGCGGGACCGTGATGCGACTGCTGCGGTGCATCGCGCGCTGCACGCCCGGACGCCGGCAGGCCAGCCGCCGGCAGCCCGGACGCCCGGCGTCCTGACCCAGACCCAGACCCAGACTGCCCGTCTGCCGGCGCCATCAGGAGCGCTGCCAACTTGCGGCGCCCGCGCGCGAGCCTCGACATGACCGTTCCGATCGGCACATCGGCGACCGCGGCGATCTCGCGATAGCCCATCTCTTCGAGTTCGCGCAGGATCAGGACCTCGCGGTACTCCACCGGCAGCTGTGCAAGCGCCTCATGGACCTGCTTCGCGTCTTCGCCGCGGATCAGCAGCGCCTGCGGATCGTCGCCGCCCGCGCTCCAGCCGTCGAAAGTCGCGTCGTCCATGCTGTCGTCGAACTCCACCACCTCGTGCGACGACGCGCGCCGCCGCCATTCCGTGTACCAGGTGCGGCGCACGATCGCGAGCAGCCACGGTCGCGCCGAGTCGCCCCGGAAGGTATCGAAGAAACGGAACGCGCGCATGAACGCTTCCTGCACGACGTCGTCCGCATCGTTCGAGTTGCCGCATAGCCAGCGCGCGAGGTTGTACGCCGCGTCGAGGTGCGGCAGAGCCAGCTGCTGAAAACGGCGGCTCCTCGCCGCCTCGGTTTCGGCCGTTTGCTGCGCGCGGGCTGCGGTTGCTTGGGTCTGGACCACCTCGGCCCTCCAGGGTATTACGGCTAGGCTGTGTGACGCGTTTTCACTCGCTCATCACGCATAACCGCTCACATCCCGAGTTTATTCCCGTCTGCGCTCAATTAAGACGGAAAGACAGGCCAGCTAATAAGTCGGACGATTCCAGTAGTCCTCGCTGGCATACACCTCTTTCAGATAATCGATGAAGTAGCGCACCTTGGCCGGCACATAACGCTGCTGCGGATAGACCGCCAGAATGTCGTAGTCGGGCAACGCGAATTCATCCAGCACGGTTTCCAGTTCGCCGCGCGCCAGTTGCTGCTGGATTTCCCACGTGGAGCGCCAACCGAGCCCGAGCCCTTCGGAGACCCAACGATGCAGCAGTTCGCCGTCGTTGCAATCGAGCGTGCCGCCCACCCGCACCGTTGCCAGTTTGCCGTTGCGGCGGAAGTACCAGCCACGGTTCTGGCCGCCTTGCAGATTGAACGCCAGACAGTTGTGCTGCGGCAGATCTTCGAGCGTTGCCGGCTTGCCGTATTGGCGGAAATAGTCGGGCGTGCCGCACACCACTCGCCGGTTCGACGCCAGCTTCACCGCGACGAAATTCGGATCGACCGCGCCGCCGATCCGGATCGACAGGTCATAACCTTCGCGCACCAGATCCACGACCCGGTCGGTCAGATTGAACGAGACCTGTAGTTCAGGCTTGTCGGCGAGGAAAGCCGGTGCCAGCGGTGCGACGTGCTTGCGGCCGAACGCGGCCGGCGCCGACACGATCAGATGGCCGTTCACCGCGCGCCGTCCGGCGCTCAGTTCGTTCTCCGCCTGGTCCCATTCGGTCAGGAGGCCGCGGCAGCGCTCGAGAAATGCCGCGCCGTCTTCGCTGACGACGAGGCGCCGCGTCGAGCGGTACATCAGCTTGACGCCGAGGCGCTTTTCCAGCGCGTCGATGCGGCGTCCGAGAATCACCGGCGACACGCCCTCTTCCAGCGCGGCCGCCGCGAGACTGCCCGCGTCGGCGACGCGCACAAATGTTTCGATCTGTTTGAAGCGGTCCATTTTTGTCTCCTCCCAATCGCGCGCCCCAGGACCAACGAGTTAGGGCTCACAGCTTGCAGCTTCCGGATCGCGGCTCCCTCTGCTCTCCGCGTCCCAAGCGTGGCAGGCGTCGCGCTGCGTTCCCGCCGTCCAGCCCACCCGTCATTCCATACTTTTTGTTTCGAAATAAGCGACCTGGACTGATCTTATCAAACCTTTAGGTGAAGCCTACAGTTCGATCAACACCTCTGGTTTGCATATCCGTCAGCGAATCCGTTAGCCAACTCATTCGCCCACCTCAGACATTCAGGAGACATTCATGGCCAAGATGAGAGCCGTCGACGCAGCCGTGCTGGTGCTCGAAAAAGAAGGCATCGACACCGCATTCGGCGTTCCGGGCGCAGCCATCAACCCGTTCTACTCGGCCATGCGCAAGGCAGGCAACATCAGCCACGTGCTGGCGCGCCACGTCGAAGGCGCGTCGCACATGGCCGAAGGCTATACGCGCGCCCAGCCGGGCAACATCGGCGTGTGTATCGGCACGTCGGGCCCCGCGGGCACCGACATGATCACCGGTTTGTACTCCGCTCAGGCCGACTCGATTCCTATTCTGGCTATCACGGGTCAGGCGCCGCGTGCGCGTCTGTACAAGGAAGACTTCCAGGCCGTGGATATCGAATCGATTGCGAAGCCGGTCACCAAATGGGCCGTCACCGTGCGTGAACCGGCATTGGTGCCGCGCGTGTTCCAGCAGGCATTCCACCTGATGCGCTCGGGCCGTCCGGGTCCGGTGCTGGTCGACCTGCCGATCGACGTGCAACTCGCCGAAATCGAATTCGACATCGACACGTACGAACCGCTGCCGGTCTACAAGCCGAAAGCGACGCGCAAACAGATCGAAGCCGCGCTGAACCTGCTCAACGACGCCGACAAGCCGTTGATCGTCTCGGGTGGCGGCGTGCTGAACGCGGCCGCTGAAGATCTGCTGGTCGAATTCGCCGAAACGATCGGCGTGCCGGTAATCCCGACGCTGATGTCGTGGGGCGCGATTCCCGACGACCATCCGCTGATGGCCGGCATGGTCGGCTTGCAAACCTCGCACCGCTACGGCAACGCGACGATGCTCGCCTCCGACTTCGTGCTCGGCATCGGCAACCGTTGGGCGAACCGTCACACGGGCAGCATCGAGGTTTATACGAAGGGCCGCAAGTTCGTGCATGTGGACATCGAGCCGACGCAAATCGGTCGCGTGTTCGGCCCGGACCTCGGCATCGTGTCGGACGCGAAGGCCGCGCTCGAACTGTTCGTCGAAGTGGCGAAGGAATGGAAGGCCGCCGGCAAGCTGAAAGACCGCGGCGCATGGGTCGCCGATTGCCAGCAGCGCAAGCGGACCATGCATCGCAAGACGCACTTCGACAACGTGCCGATGAAGCCGCAGCGCGTGTACGAAGAGATGAACCAGGTGTTCGGCCGCGATACGTGCTACGTCAGCACGATCGGTTTGTCGCAGATCGCCGGCGCGCAATTCCTGCACGTCTACAAGGCGCGCAACTGGATCAACTGCGGCCAGGCAGGCCCGCTCGGCTGGACGATTCCGGCCGCGCTCGGTGTGCGTGCAGCCGACCCGCAACGTCCGATCGTCGCGCTCTCGGGCGACTACGACTTCCAGTTCATGATCGAAGAGCTGGCGGCCGGCGCGCAATTCAAGCTGCCGTACGTGCACGTGGTGGTGAACAACTCGTACCTCGGCTTGATCCGCCAGGCACAGCGCGCGTTCGACATGGACTTCTGCGTGCAGCTCGGCTTCGAGAACATCAACTCGCCGGAAACGAATGGCTACGGCGTGGACCACGTGGCGGTTGCCGAAGGCCTCGGTTGCAAGGCGATTCGCGTGTTCAAGCCGGAAGAACTCAAGCCGGCGCTGTTGAAAGCGCAATCGATGCTCTCCGAGTTCAACGTGCCGGTGATCGTCGAAGTGATCCTCGAACGCGTGACCAACATTGCGATGGGCACCGAGATCGACGCGATCAACGAGTTCGAAGCGCTGGCTGAGACGCGCGAAGATGCGCCGACGGCCATCAGCATGCTCGACTGAGCGTCCTGACGGTTTGATCCGCGGGCTGACCTGGGCGTTGAGCCGCGGGTCGACCTGCGGGTCGACCTGACAAGCCTCACATGAGCGCGGCCTGGCATCACAGCGCCGCCTCATGAAGTTATTCCAATGACCGACCAGCGAGACACAAGCACCATGCCGAAATTTGCAGCGAATCTCACCATGCTGTTCAACGAAGCCCCGTTCCTCGACCGCTTTGCGGCAGCAGCGGACGCAGGCTTCAACGCCGTCGAATTCCTGTTTCCGTATCCGTATCAGATCGCCGAATTGAGCGAACGTCTGCAGCAGAACCGTTTGAAGCTCGTGTTGCACAACCTGCCCGCGGGCAACTGGGAAGCGGGAGAACGCGGGATCGCGTGCCTGCCGGATCGCGTGGGCGAGTTTCAGGAAGGCGTTGGCCGCGCGATCGAGTACGCAAAGGCCTTGAAGGTGCCGCAACTGAACTGCCTCGTCGGCATTCCGGGCGCGGGCGTCGATGCGGATAAGGCTCGCTCGACGATCGTCGACAATCTGCGCTTCGCCGCCGGCGAACTGAAAAAAGCCGGCATCAAGCTGCTGGTCGAGCCGTGCAATTCGTACGACATACCCGGCTTTGCGCTGAACCGTTCGAGCGAAGGCCTCGACGTGATTCGCGCAGTGGGTTCGGACAATCTGTTCCTGCAATACGACATCTATCACATGCAACGGATGGAAGGCGAACTCGCGGCGACGATCAAAAAGAATCTACCGCAGATCGCGCACATCCAGCTCGCCGACAACCCGGGCCGCAACGAACCGGGCACCGGCGAAATCAATTACCCGTTCCTGTTCGATCTGCTCGACTCGCTCAGCTACGAAGGCTACGTCGGTTGCGAATACAAGCCGCGCACGACCACGGCTGCCGGCCTCTGCTGGGTGCAGAGCGTGGCCGGGCAAACCCGCGGCGCAGCCCACGCCGCTGCCTGAGCGAGGCGTTGCTCGACGCGTTGAGCGAAGCACTGTTCGACGCGTGAGGCACGCCGGATCACCTCAGGCACACCACGCCCCGAAGGGAACCCCTTGGGGCCCCAAACAACACTGGAGATTTAGACACATGGCAAAGATCGGTTTTATCGGCCTCGGCATCATGGGCGCGCATATGGCGCGCAACCTCATCAAAGGCGGCCACACGCTGTTTGTGAATGGCGCATACCCGGTGCCGGAAGATCTGAGCAAAAGCGCGAACGTAGTCCCCGATTCGACCGCTGTCGCGCAAGCCGCCGACGTCGTCATCATCATGGTGCCGGACACGCCCGACGTCGCCAACGTGCTGTTCGCCGACGACGGCGTTGCCGCCGGTCTCACGCAAGGCAAGCTGGTGATCGACATGAGTTCGATCTCGCCGCTCGACACGCAAGCCTTCGCGAAGAAGATCAACGCGCTCGGCGCCGACTACCTCGACGCGCCGGTGTCCGGCGGTGAGGTCGGCGCACGTGAAGCGTCGCTGACGATCATGGTCGGCGGTCCGGAAAAGGCTTTTGCATTGGCCAAGCCGCTGTTCGATCTGATGGGCAAGAACATCTCGCTGATCGGCGATAACGGCGCGGGTCAAACCTGCAAGGTCGCGAACCAGATCATCGTCGCGCTGAACATCGAAGCGGTCGCGGAAGCCCTGCTGTTCGCGTCACGCTCGGGCGCCGATCCGGAGCGGGTGCGCAAAGCCTTGATGGGTGGCTTCGCTTCGTCGCGGATTCTCGAAGTGCACGGCGAGCGCATGACCAGGCGTACGTTCGATCCGGGCTTCCGGATCGAGCTGCACCAGAAGGATCTGAACCTCGCACTGGACGGCGCGCGCAAACTCGGCATCGCCCTGCCGCATACAGCGAGCGCACAACAACTGTTCAGCGTGTGCGCAGCGAACGGCGGCAAGGCATGGGATCACTCGGCGATGGTGCGCGCGCTGGAAATCATGGCCAACTACGAAGTCGCGCAAGCGCCGGGTAGCGAAGCCAAGGCGGCCTGAACCGCTTGAATTGTCAGGTAGCAACACAGGTTGTCATGATCGTTGCAACGTCATCGTCATGGCAATCGCAGGTGGGGCGCTCTTTGTGTCGTGCGATATACACGGCGCAAAGGGCAAATCGTGCCGCTCTGGGCTGAGAGCGGCAAGTGGGGTCCGCAGCGGCACCCGGCGGCGCCGGGGAAGCCTTGGTCGGTCAGACGTCGTCGTCGGGTGTCCGGCTGTCGGATTTCAACTTATGCGTTTTCCGCCAATCTCTCGCAGCGGCTGCATCATGCATGCCGCCTGCCCGCACCTCTCTTTGCAGGTCTCCTCGCACCCGTGCTAGCAAGTCCCCTTGCATTTGCTTGCAACTGCGCGCCCGCGGCACGACCTTTTTTGACACATCGGTCCGCGCTTTCTCCTACACTCGTTGAGTCTGGTTGCGGGCGTATTGGTCTTCAAATGCGGTGCTCAAGTGCGGCGTTCAGGTGCGGCTTGCCGATCGTGGCCAGCATGTCCTCTGCTTCGTTCGCCTGATTTTCGCCTGATTTTGGCCCGGTGCCCAACCAGTGTTCATCCCGTAAGCGAAATGTGCTTGCGCCAGTAACCCATCTGCAAAGGATTCAGAATGAGCATCTTTGGTGACATCGTAAACAAGCTCTTCGGCAAAGCGAAGCCCGACCAGCCCGCACCCGCGGTTGAGCCGACACCGGATCCGGCAGCGGCGCAAGCCGCTGCACCGGCGGCTGCACCGGCACCCGCGCCGCTCGCTGACGTCGACGTTGCTGTCGTCATGGACCAGTTCGTGAGTGAGAGCGGGCAAACGTTGAATTGGCGCACGTCGATCGTCGACACGCTGAAAGCGCTCGGCGTCGACAGCAGCCTCGATCATCGCAAGCAGCTCGCCAAGGAGCTGAAGTACACCGGCGACACGAACGATTCAGCGAGCATGAACGTCTGGCTGCACAAACAGGTGATGCTGGCGCTGGCGGCGAACGGCGGGAAGCTGCCTCCTGATCTGGCGGCCTGATCTGGCGGACTGAGGGCTTGCCGGCGTTGCCAGATTGCGGCGATAGCGATAAACCTCAAGCTGAAACCACAACGCGGCGCTCGGGTCGGTGACCTGGGCGCCGCGTTGTCATTCAAGCTTCATGTGCGGGACACGGTGCTGACTTTGAACCGGGCCCTCCGCTTAATCAATCAGTACGTATCGAAAGTCTTCTGCAACGCAACCGCCCCCGTGCCGCCCGCGGCCAACGCGAGCATCAGCAGAACCCGCGCCTTGTACGGATTCAACGAACCCGCGCTGATGAAACCAAGCGCATCGTCCGCGGCCGCGCCGTTACGCATCACGTGACCTGAGCCCACGCGCGACGAACGCACCACCGCCACGCCTTGCGAGGCCGCATCGGCCAATGCCTGTTGCATGGCGGCGTGAATCGAGCCATTGCCCGTACCCGCCACCACGATACCGCGCACGCCGGCTGCCACCAACGCATCCACGGCAATCCGCGTGACGCCTGCATAGCTCACTACGACCTCCACATGCGGCCACTTCGCACCGATCACGAATTCCGCAGCGCGCGTATGCGGGCGCACCACGCTGCGCTGGAATTCGACGCGGCCGTCCTGCACCCAGCCGAGCGCGCCGATCTCCGGCGACTGGAACGTGTCGACGGCGTACGTGCTCGTCTTGACCACGTCGCGTGCGCTGTGAATCCTGTTGTTGAAGGCCACCAGCACGCCCTGCCCGCGCGCACCCGCGTTCGCCGCCACCGTCATGGCATTCAGCAGATTCAAGGGCCCGTCGGCGGAGAGCGCCGATGCCGGGCGCATTGCGGCGGTCAGCACCACTGGCTTATCCGACTTGATCGTCAGATGCAGTAAATAGGCGGTTTCTTCGAGCGTATCGGTGCCATGCGTGACCACCACGCCGTCGACGTCATCTTCGGCCAGCAGCGTATTGATGCGTTGCGCGAGCGTGGTCCACAGCGCCATGGCCATGTCTTTGCTGTCGACGCTGGCAATCTGTTCGGCCGCGATCCGCGCGACCGTGGACAAAGCCGGCACCACGGCCAGCAATTGATCGACGCCAACCACACCCGCCTGATAGCCGGACGTGTTGGTCGCGTCCGCGGCGGCCCCGGCAATCGTGCCGCCGGTTGCCAGCACGGCGATGCGCGGCAGTTGCGGCGTTGTGCCTTCGCCGGAAGGCGTCGCGGAAGAGGAAGTCAGAGTATTCATGGCGGCGATTGTAAGCGATGCGCCACACGCCGCCATGCGTGAAGAAACGGATGGCCGTTCGTTTTGGGTTCGCCCCCTCTCAAACCGCCTCGCGCAATTGCGCGGCGATTTCCGCTTCGTTCAACTGCGGCGCGAACATTTCGATCAGCCGGTACGCATACGCACGCAGGAACGCGCCCTTGCGCAAGCCGAGCCGCGTCGTGCTCGCCTCGAACAGATGCTGCGTATCGAGCGCAACCAGTTCCGTATCGCGCTTCGGATCGTAGGCCATGGCTGCGACCACGCCGATGCCCATGCCGAGTTCGACGTAAGTCTTGATCACGTCGGCATCGATCGCGGTCAACACGACGTCGGGCAACGCGCCCGCTTTCGCGAACGCCTGGTCGATATGCGAGCGGCCCGTGAAGTCCTGGTCGTACGTGACGATCGGGAATTCGGCGATCTCGTCGAGCGTCAGATTCTCGCGGCCCACCAGCGGATGGTCCTTCGGCACCACCACGACGTGATGCCACGAATAGCACGGGAACGTGACGATATCCGGGAAGCGGTCGAGCGCTTCGGTCGAAATGCCGATGTCCGCTTCGCCGTTGATGATCATCTGCGCGATCTGTTGCGGGCTGCCCTGGCGCAGCGCCAGATGCACCTTCGGGAACACCTCGGTGAATTGACGGATCACCTTCGGCAGCGCGTAACGCGCCTGTGTGTGCGTGGTCGCCACCACGAGGTGGCCGCTGTCCTGATCCGCGTATTGACGCGCGACGCGGCGCAGATTCTCCGCATCGAGCAGCATCCGCTCGATCAGCTGATGCACCGCCTTACCCGGCTCGGTAAGACCCGTCAGACGCTTGCCGCGTCGAATGAAAATGTCGACGCCGAGTTCGTCTTCCAGATCCTTGATCTGTTTCGATACACCCGACTGCGACGTGTACAACACGTTCGCCACCTCAGTCAGATTCATGTTCTGACGCACGGCCTCGCGCACAAAGCGCAATTGCTGGAAATTCATCTGTATGTCTCCGGTTAGGCCAGAGTTAATTTATTTGAGTTCGATTGAAACGCCGAGTGTTGCTCCGCTGCTCATGGCGACGCTTAAGGTATCGCTTAGGGCGTCGTTTGTAGCGCTGCTCATTGCGCGGGAAATACGCGCAACGCTCGCGGCACGGCCGTGACACCATCGCCGATTGCCAGTTGCAGATCGCGCCACGATTCACGATCGAGCTCAGCCTCAAGCACATTGCCCTCACGGCCCGCGAGCTCCACACGTACCGAGCCGCCGAGCGTCACCACGCGCCGCACGTCGACCACAATGCCCTCGCGGTGGCCCGATGCTTGCGGATACAACTGCAGATCGTGCGGACGCACATAGGCAAAAGCCGGCCCCTTGAAGTCGGCCTTGATTGCGACCGGCAGCGCCGCGCCGTCTACTACAAAACCGCTCGCATCCACGTTGCCATGCAGACGGTTCGCCGCGCCGAGAAACTCGTAAACGAACGAAGTTTGCGGATGGTCGTACACGTCCTGCGGACTGCCCACCTGCTCCACATGCCCGCGATTCAGCACGACGATACGGTCAGCTACTTCAAGCGCTTCTTCCTGATCGTGCGTGACGAAAATCGTCGAGATGTGCAGGTCGTCGTGCAAACGACGCAGCCAGCTACGCAATTCCTTGCGCACCTTCGCATCCAGCGCGCCGAACGGTTCGTCGAGCAAGAGCACTTTAGGTTCGACAGCCAACGCGCGCGCGAGCGCAATCCGCTGCCGCTGGCCACCCGACAGTTCGGACGGATAGCGTTGCGCAAGCCAGTCGAGTTGCACGAGCTTCAGCAGTTCATGGACCTTCTCGCGAATCACCGCTTCCGAAGGTCGCTCCTTGCGGGGCTTCACGCGCAAGCCGAACGCGACGTTCTCGAACACCGTCATATGACGGAACAGCGCGTAATGCTGGAACACGAAGCCGACTTCACGTTCACGCGCGCCGACCGTCGCGACGTCCTGGCCTTGCAGCACGACCTGGCCGCCGTCCGCGTATTCGAGTCCGGCGATCACGCGCAACAAGGTGGTCTTGCCACAACCCGACGGCCCGAGCAGCGCAACCAGTTCGCCCGGCGGAAAGTCGAGCGAAACGTTATCGAGCGCGACGAAATCGCCGAAGCGCTTTTGCAGGTTACGAACGGTGATACCCATTACAGCTCTCCTTGCTTGAGCGGGTGCTTGACTGCATTCAGCGACGCATGCGATGTGTTGACAGACTGTGAAGCGGACGGTGAAGCGGACGCCGGCGTGACAGGCCCGGCATACGCCGGCACATCGCGCGCGGCCGACAGTTCCGCCGACATATGGCGCTCGGCGAGCAGCTTCAAACCGAGCGTGACGAGTGCGAGCAAGGCCAGCACCGACGCCACGGCGAACGCCGCCGAGAAGTTGTATTCGTTATAGAGAATTTCGACATGCAGCGGCATCGTGTCGGTCTGGCCGCGAATGTGGCCCGACACCACCGACACCGCGCCGAACTCGCCCATTGCCCGTGCGTTACACAGAATCACGCCGTACAGCAGGCCCCATTTGACGTTGGGTAGCGTGACACGGCGAAAGATCTGCCAGCCAGACGCGCCGAGCACGTGCGCGGCTTCTTCTTCGTCGTTGCCTTGCGCCTGCATCAGCGGAATCAGTTCACGCGCGACGAACGGGAACGTGACGAAGATCGTCGCCAGCACGATGCCCGGCACCGCGAAAATGATCTGCACGTTATGGTCTTGCAACCAGGGACCGAACCAGCCTTGCGCGCCGAACATCAGCACATAGAGCAAACCGGAGATCACCGGCGAGACCGAGAACGGCAGATCGATCAACGTGGTCAGCAACGCCTTGCCGCGAAATTCGAACTTGGCGATACACCATGACGCTGCAAGGCCGAACACCAGATTCAGCGGCACGGCGATCGCAGCGGTAATGACCGTGAGCTTGATGGCCGACAACGCATCCGGATCGGCCAGCGATTCCAGATAGAAGCCGACGCCCTTGGCGAGCGCCTGATAGAACACGGCGACGAGCGGCACGACGAGGAACAGCGCGAGAAACAGCAACGCGACGCCGGTCAGAACCCAGCGCACGACGGGCGGCTCGGTGACCGGATCGGGCCGGCGCGCGACATTGAGCGGCGCACGCGGCGCCACGGCGACCGCGCCGCTTTTTACGGAATCGTGGCTCATTGCGCACCTCCGCCGACACCGATCGCCGCCACACTCGCGGCGGCCGGCGCGGGACCCGCGCCACCGCGGCTCGTGCGACGCTGCAGATACCACTGCAGCGTATTGATCAACAACAGCATCAGGAACGACACCACCAGCATCACGACCGCGATCGCCGTGGCGCCGGCGTAGTCGTATTGCTCCAGCTTGGTGATGATCAGCAGCGACGTGATTTCCGATTTCATCGGCACGTTACCGGCGATGAAAATCACCGAGCCGTATTCGCCGAGCGCCCGCGCGAACGCCAGCGCGAAGCCGGTCAGCAACGCGGGAAACACCGCCGGCAACACCACGCGGCGAAACGTCAGCCAGCGCGACGCGCCGAGGCAGGCGGCGGCTTCTTCCTGTTCACGTTCGAACTCTTCGAGCACCGGCTGCACGGTCCGCACCACGAACGGCAAACCGATGAAGGTCAGCGCGATCAGCACGCCTGCCGGCGTAAATGCGATCTTGATCCCGAGCGGTTCGAGAAACTGCCCGATCCAGCCGTTGCCCGCATAGACGGCCGCGAGCGAAATGCCGGCCACGGAGGTCGGCAGGGCAAACGGCAGATCGACCACCGCGTCGACGATGCGCTTGAACGGGAACGTATAGCGCACCAGCACCCACGCGACCAGAAAGCCGAACACCGCGTTGATCAGCGCGCCGCCGAGGGCCGAAAAGAACGTGAGGCGATACGACGCGAGCACGCGCGGCGAGCTCACCGCGCGCACGAACTGGGGCCAGTCGAGCGTCGCGGTCTTGAGAAAGGCCGCCGCAAGCGGAATCAGCACCACGAGGCTCAGATAAGCCACTGTGATGCCGAGTGTCAGGCCAAAACCGGGCAACGCGCTCGGCTTCCGGAAGGTCAACGTCGTCATGCTGAGTACTCTTCAGGGTTGAGGCCGGCGGCTCTTTTCTGGCCGCCTGGCTCGCCAGAAAGCGCGCCCGGGGGCGCGCTTTCTGGCTGGGTGATACCTTGCACGCCGAACGACGCGGGTCCAGCTCTGGATTGCGTACTGCGGCTTACTGCGGCGAGTAGATCGAATCGAACACGCCGCCGTCGGCAAAGTGCGTCTTCTGCGCGTTCGCCCAGCCGCCGAACGAATCGTCAATCGTGTACAGCTTCAGCTTCGGAAACTTGGCCGTCAGCTCCGCGGGCACCTTGTTCGAACGCGGACGGTAGAAGTTCTTCGCCGCGATTTCCTGACCTTGCTCGCTGTACAGGAAGTTCAGATACGCTTCGGCCACCTTGCGCGTGCCGTGCCTGTCGACCACCTTGTCCACCACCGCCACCGGCGGCTCCGCCAGAATGCTCACCGACGGCACGACGATTTCAAACTTGTCCGGGCCGAATTCCTTCAGCGACAGGAACGCTTCGTTTTCCCACGCAATCAGCACGTCGCCGATGCCGCGTTGCACGAAGCTGGTGGTCGCGCCACGCGCGCCCGAATCCAGCACGCCGGCATTCTTATAGAGCTTGCCGACGAAGTCCTTGGCCTTCTGGTCGTTGCCGCCAGGCAGATGTTCGGCATAGGCCCATGCGGCCAGGTAGTTCCAGCGCGCGCCGCCCGAGGTCTTCGGATTCGGCGTGACGATCGACACACCCGGCTTGATCAGATCGTCCCAATCCTTGATGTGCTTCGGGTTGCCCTTGCGCACCAGAAACACGATCGTCGACGTGTACGGCGACGCGTTGTCCGGCAAACGCTTCTGCCAGCCCTTGTCGACCAGACCCTTGCTAGCCAGCGCGTCGATGTCGTAGGCGAGCGCCAGCGTCACCACGTCCGCCTGCAGACCGTCCAGCACCGAGCGAGCCTGCGCGCCCGAGCCGCCGTGCGACTGCTTGAAGGTGATGGTCTCGCCGGTCTTCGCCTTCCACTCCTTGCCGAATGCCTGGTTGATGTCCTGGTACAGCTCGCGGGTCGGGTCGTAGGACACGTTCAGCAGTGTCGGGTCGGCTGCATGTGCCTGCGCCATGACACCGAGCGCCGCTGCCGCGCCGACTGCGAGCGCCGCGATGAGTTTTTTGGTCTTCCCTGCCAGCCCCGTGCCCTGATGATTCATGCCAACTTTCTCCGCGTGGTGGTCCGCTGAAACAGCGTGTGGTGTTGTTTTGCGTCGCGCTCACGTGCCCCTGAGCGCCAACTCGGAGGCCAGTCTATCGAAGGGCTTTCATCATTAAAAATAATGTTTCCTCATTCTTTAATACGCAAAAGTGGTAATGACGGCCAGATAAGGCGTTGCGGCACGAAAACGGCTGTTGAGGCGTCGGAATACGACGCTCGAACGCCACCTCGCGAGACGAACTTAAAGTAAAGCTTGAATTGCGACGAATACTGTATAAAAATACAGTCACCTGTTCATCCATACAGTGGCACCATGACCAAACTCACCGCACGACAGCAGCAGGTTTTCGATCTGATCCGCCGGGCCATCGAACGCACCGGCTTTCCGCCCACCCGCGCGGAGATCGCCGCCGAGCTGGGTTTCAGTTCGGCCAATTCGGCAGAAGAACATTTGCGGGCGCTGGCTCGCAAGGGTGTGATCGAACTCGCGGCCGGCGCATCGCGCGGCATTCGCCTGCTGGCGGGCGCGGAAGATTCGCCGTACCAGTTCACGCTGCCGCACGCCAGCATCATGCAACTGTCGCTGCCACTGATCGGCCGTGTGGCCGCGGGTAGCCCGATCCTCGCGCAGGAACATATCTCGCAGCACTACGCATGCGACCCGGCGCTGTTCTCGAGCAAGCCGGACTACCTGCTGAAGGTGCGCGGGCTGTCCATGCGCGACGCGGGCATCTTCGACGGCGACCTGCTTGCAGTGCAGAAAAAAACCGAAGCCAAAGACGGCCAGATCATCATCGCGCGCCTTGGTGACGACGTGACGGTGAAGCGGTTGAAGCGCCGGCCGAACGGTATCGAGCTGATTGCCGAGAATCCCGATTACGACAACATCTTCGTTGAAACCGGCAGTGCGGAATTCGCGCTCGAGGGTATCGCCGTCGGGTTGATCCGCCCGGGCGAATTCTGACCACTCGCTCCTGCGCCGCCGCAAAGCTGGCTTAAAAGCTGCACGAGGGTTGCCCGGGGGCGCCCTGAGCGCTGCCCCGAAACTGCGTCAAAGCTGCCCGAACGCTGCCCCAATGTTGTATCGCCTGGAGAGACTCATGGAACGCCTTGCCCGCCTGCTGCCTTTTCGCCAGTTCGGTCGTTTGCGCCATCTGCGCAAGCTGGTGCCCTGCTCACTGATCGAGTCGTCGTCGGCCTCGGCCAGCGCTCCGTCGCTGTTCGACGCGCCCGCCAGTGGATCGGGCTTGCCGTCCTCGTTGCCTGCGTTTGCTCGCGTGTCGTTGAATTCGGGGCTGAACACGGCTGAACCGGCGCGGCGCGCGCCGGTGCGGGTCTATCACGGGCCATCGCGGCTGATCATGGTTGGCACGGTCGACGCCGTATGCCGCATGATCGATCGCTGTATCGCCGACGAAGCCAATGTGCACGGCGCGGTGTTCGAGGCATAAGAAGTACTGGGCGGGCACGCCGCTCCAATGCGGTTGTGCGGCGCGTGAAGATGCGGATATTCGGATACGTGGATATGCAGCTATGCGGCACGAAGCTTTTTTGGCTGCCGTGCCGCCGCCGATAGCTCATCGTCAGGGATCGTTTTCGCGTGGCCGCGGTCCACGTTAGATCACACCTGATGGAGAGTCCCACTCGATGGCAGTTTCAACACGCACCAGACGCAGCACGACCCGGCCACTCATCGTCACTTTGATTGTGATCGCGGTGATCGCCGCATTGGGGTTCGGTTACGCGTCGCCCTACATGGCGCTGAATAGCCTCAAGCGCGCGGCGGATGCGCGTGATGCGCAAACCGTCAATGAATACGTCGACTTTCCCGCCTTGCGCGAGAGCCTGAAGCAGCAGGTCACCGGCTTGTTATCGCGTCGGCTCGACTCGCATGGCAGCGGCAATCCGTTGGCCGCCATCGGCGCAATGATCGGGGTGGCCTTGATCGGTCCGCTGGTCGATGCTTATGCAACACCGGACGGCGTTGCGGCCTTGCTGAACGGCATGCCGCCGCGCGGCGATCCGGGTGAACGGCCGCCGGTGCCGCCTGCCGCGGGAAATTCGCCGGATGCCACGCCCCCCGCATCGGTGCCGGCATCCCCTGCCGCGGGCAATGGCGTCAACGGTGCTGCCAATATCGGCAATGGCGAGAACAGTGCAACGCCACCGCAACCGCCGCAGACAACTGCGGGTTATCGCAGCCTGAACGAGTTCGTCGTCACCTACCAACATGGTGCCGGCGATGCGCGTTATTCAGCGATCTTCCGGCGTGAAGGTTTGTTCACATGGAAGCTCGCCGCGGTCAATCTGAACGAGTAGTCCGAGTGATCGGTTGGCGAGCGCCGTCTCTTGAGCGAATCACCGTTTGACCGAACGGTCGCCATAGGCGAGCGTTCGGCTCCGGGGCCCATTTGACTCATGTGGCCACCTAGTCAGTTCAGTCCACGCGGCCCACCCAGCCCCGCGCACGCCCGCTGCCCCTACGTGCGTCAGGCGGCCGCCGCTTGCTGTAGCCCGTATTTCCGCGCGGAGGAGACGCCACAAGAACGCGGCACGAGATTCGGTCGAGCAGCAGGGTATTCCCCGTGCCGTCCACCCACGCGACAGTCGTCGCCCTTCACCCCGCGTAGGTCAGGCCGCCGCCGCTTGCTGCTGTTCCTGCTCCTGCGCGGAAGAACACGCCACCAGAATGCTGCACGAGATCCGGTCGAGCAGCGGAGTATTGCCCGCGCCCATCCACCATCGTGACAGACCGGTGCGACAACGGTGGCCGACCACCACGAGATCGACATGCAATTCGTTGGCCAGGTTGGCGATCTCGTCGATTGGATGGCCAAACGCAAAATGCCCTTGCGCGGTCACGCCGCGTTCGGTGAGCCAGTCCACCCCTTCCTGCAAAATGTCGCGGGCTGTTTTTTCGAAGCTTCCGCAAGCCACGTCGGTCAGCAGGCCCGCACTTTGCGCAATGCTCGAGCGCATGTCGACCACCGACAACAAGTGCGTTTCCGCCTTCAGCTCCATCGCCAGGTCGGCACCGCAACGTAACGCTTTGCGGCCTTCACGCGAGCCGTCGTAGCACAACAGGATTTTCTGGTAGCTCGCCATGATTTCTCTCCCATCCCGCGAGGAACGCGGTCTGAATGAATCATGGTGCGCCGCAATTCAGGTTGCAAGGGATGGAAAACGCTAAGTGCGTCCTAAACAGGTGCACGGGTGCGCCGAGGCAAGCCTGAGGCGGGTTTGGATCACCGATGCGCAAATTGTCACAGCGCAAGAAGCGCCGCACGGCGCAGCCGGCGGCGGTCAACACTGCGTTGCCAATGCCATAGAATGGGCGGCCTCAGGGGCCTGAGGGCTTAGGGGCCTGAGGGCTTAAGGGCCTCAGGGCTTAAGGGCTTAGGGGCCTAAGCGTCTTGGGGTCTTGGGGTCTTGGGGTCTTGGGGTCTTGGGGTCTTGGGGTCTTGGGGTCTTGGGGTCTTGGCGGCATAGTGGCCTGAGTGGCCTGAGTGGCCTAAGCGGCCTAGGGGACTTAGCGGCGTTAGCGGCCAATTACGTGTTTTCCGGAGCCTTGATCGATCCATGTCTGAAGCGGCCATTGAATTCCACGAGGTTAAAAAAAGCTACGGCGAAAAGACGGTCGTCGACGGATTGTCGTTTCATGTAAACGCCGGCGAATGTTTCGGCCTGCTCGGTCCGAACGGCGCAGGCAAGACCACGACGTTGCGCATGCTGCTCGGCATCGCGGCACCGGATGCCGGCACGATCCGCCTGTGCGGCGAGCCGATTCCGGGCCGCGCGCGGGTGGCGCGTGCGCGCGTCGGCGTGGTACCGCAGTTCGACAATCTCGATCCTGATTTCACGGTCCGCGAAAACCTGCTGGTGTTCGGCCGCTACTTCGGTCTGAGCGCCGCGCAGTGCCGCGCGATGGTGCCTTCGCTGCTCGAATTCGCGCGCCTTGAGAACAAGGCGGACGCGCGCGTGAGCGAACTGTCGGGCGGCATGAAGCGGCGCCTCACGCTGGCTCGGGCGCTCGTCAACGACCCTGACGTGCTGATCATGGACGAGCCGACCACCGGCCTCGATCCGCAAGCGCGCCATCTGATCTGGGAGCGGCTGCGCTCGCTGCTCTCACGCGGCAAGACCATTCTGCTGACTACGCACTTCATGGAAGAGGCTGAACGGCTGTGCCACCGCCTTTGCGTGATCGAGGAAGGACGCAAGATCGCCGAAGGTGCGCCGAGCGAATTGATTGCATCCGAGATCGGTTGCGATGTGATCGAAATCTTCGGACCCGATCCGGTCGCGTTGCGCGATGAACTGGCGCCGCTGGTCGAGCGCACCGAGATCAGCGGCGAGACGCTGTTCTGCTATGTGAACGATGCCCAACCGGTGCACGCCCGGCTCAAGCAGCGGGCCGATCTGCGCTATTTGCATCGCCCGGCGAATCTGGAGGATGTATTCCTGCGTCTGACCGGGCGCGAGATGCAGGACTGATGCGAAGCGACAGCCGCTCAGCTCGCATTCCTCTTCGGCTATAACGACACAGCAAGAGACACAGCATGGACGCACGCACTTACGACACCCACGGCGGGACACCGTCGAAGCAGGAAACGTTTGCCGCCTTCCCCGCCAACGCTGTCAACTGGATGGCGGTGTGGCGCCGCAACTATCTGGTTTGGAAAAAGCTCGCGATTGCTTCGATGTTCGGCAATCTTGCCGATCCGATGATCTATCTGTTCGGCCTGGGCTTCGGGCTGGGTCTGATGGTTGGGCACGTCGACGGCGTGTCGTATATCGCGTTTCTGGCGGCGGGCACGGTGGCATCGAGCGTGATGATGTCGGCCAGTTTCGAGTCGATGTATTCGGGCTTTTCGCGCATGCACGTACAGCGCACGTGGGAGGCGATCATGCATACGCCTCTGACGCTCGGCGACATCGTGCTCGGCGAGGTGATCTGGGCGGCCAGCAAATCGATGCTGTCGGGTGCGGCGATCATGCTGGTCGCGGGCGCACTGGGCTATGCGAGTTTTCCGTCGATGCTGCTGGCGTTGCCGGTGATCGTACTGACGGGGCTCGCGTTTGCGAGTCTCGCGATGGTGGTGACGGCGCTTGCGCCGTCGTATGACTTTTTTATGTTTTACCAGACGTTGGTGTTGACGCCGATGTTATTGCTGTCGGGGGTGTTCTTTCCTGTTTCGCAGTTGCCTGCTGTGGTGCGGATCGTGACTGAATTTTTGCCTTTGGCGCATGCTGTCGATTTGATTCGGCCGGCTATGCTGGGGCGGCCTGTTGATGGTGCTGTTTTGCACGTTGGCGTGCTCGTCGTTTACGTTGTGGGTGGGTTTGTTGTTTCGGCGGTTTTGTTTCGGCGAAGGATGATGAAATAAGGTTTTTTGCCTTCGGCGGGGTTTATGGTTGATGTGGTTGTTGCCTGTTCGCCTACGGCGTTGGCCTTTTCTTGAATTGGTTGCATGCACAGCGCTTATGGGTTGTTTGCCTACGACGTTGGCCTTTTCCTGAATTGTTTGCCTGCTCGCGTTTGGTTGCCTGTTCGCCTACGGCGTTGGCCTTTCCTTGATCTCTTAGTGGTCTATTAGCGTTGCCCCTGTGCGGGGCGGCACTTACTTTCTTTGCCGCCGCAAAGAAAGATAAGCAAAGAAAGCGGCTCAACCCGCTAGCGCATAAGCGGGTACCCCGCACAGTCGCGGTAGTGGTGCATCTGGAATCTGTGTTCCCGCACATTTGGCGTCGGTGACAAGGCAGTCATACTCCCCGCCTCGCACTGCGTGGTCGCCGGAAAGGTTCATCAGAAACATTGAGCTTCGTTTGGACGCGTCGGGCCCATCAACTTTGCCTCCAAAATGCCCTGGCGATAACCGAGAGAGGGAGACAAGGACAGAGACAAAGACAAAGGCAAAGGCAAAGGCAAAGGCAAAGGCAAAGGCAAAGGCAAAGGCAAAGGCAAAGGCAAAGGCAAAGGCAAAGGCAAAGATGCAGATACACGCTTAGCGAGCGTGCCAAATGAAGCGTGAACGCGAAAACGCCGCGGGCGATTTCAAGAAGTGCGCGTCGTCTCGCGCAGCGCGCGCCGGCACATGACGGCTTGCGAAGAGAAGCAAATGAAGAAGCCGATGACTGACACGATTCCTGAGCAAGCCCACCGCACTTCCCGCTGACCCGTTCCGGCGAGCACGCAGTGCGAGGCGGGAAGCATGAGCGCCTTGTCACTCACGCCGAATGTGCGAGAACACAGATTCCAGATGCACCACTACCGTAACTGTGCGGGGGACCCGCTTATGAGTTGGCGGGTTGAGCCGCTTTCTTTGCTTATCTTTCTTTGCGGCGGCAAAGAAAGTAAGTGCCGCCCCGCACAGGGGCAACACTAATAGTCCAATATCAATTCAAGGAAAGGCCAAAAAGCCAGTTCAAACAAAGTCCAACGCCGCAGGCAACCAACCAAACCCCAGCGCCCCGCGCAACTTCAATCCTCTTCATCCGTCCACGGAATATCCACGTCGGAAATAAAGGCCACCGTTGCAAACGGCCCCCCATCCTGACGCCCGATCTTCCCATCCGCCCGCTGCCACTCAACCCTGAACACCGTGCCAGGATCATCGGCAATCAACCGCACAGTCCGAACCTCGTCCGGATCCGCTTCCTCGACAGGACCGTCGAGCGAAACCTGCAATTCCTGCGGCCACAGCCCGTCGGTGGGATCGTAAATCTTGTCGCCGTCCGGAATCAGCGTGAATGCCTCGACGCCGATCGTCGCCGACGCGTCGACGATCATCTTGCCCAACGCGCGCAGCAACGCAGTCGCCCGCGCCGAGTTGGCCTGGCGAATTGCAAGATCTCCGCGCGTGAGCGCCTGCTCAAGTTTTGGGTTTGTTTTTTGTTGCGCCATTCGATGTCCTGAGTCCTATCGCTCTGTTGTGGACGGCACGCCCATTCAGCGCGTACCGCTCTCCATTTTTCGGGCTGAATCCTACCACTGGTGTGAGCCACAGCAGCACAAGCCGCGCAGCGGAGGCCGACCAGCCCGCCCCGTCCCCACAGTTTAGGTCGTGATTCGCGCGCCGGCAGGGAGATTTGCCTTTCAATGCGCGTCGCCACGCCTTCGGGCGGCCTTCGGCGCCGCAGCATCCGCGGACTTCGCGCCGCCGATCTCCCCGATCAGATGGTCGCGGAACGCCTTCACCGACGGCGGCAGTTCCCGTCCAGCCATTGTCTGGACCTGAATGCTGCGCTGGCGCATCTGCGGATGCACGAACGGTATCGCGACGAAGCCGTCGTCAAGATAACGGTCGCGCACCGACAGCAACCCCGTAAACATGACCGCCCCGGATTTCTGGGCATAACGGTACATCGCGCCGCTATGGTTGCAGGTGAGATCAGGCTCGAGCAGCACCCCTTCGAGCGCGCAGGTAATGTCGATCAGCTGACGAATCGTCGTGCCAGGCTCGGGCAGCACCAGCGGGTAGCGCCGCAGATCGGCCAGCGACAGCCTGGCGCGCCCAGCCAGCGGATGGTCGGCGCGCAGCAGCGCCAGCACCGGCGCGCGCTCGGTAAGTTCAACCTTGACGCCCTTTTCCGGCGCGAGACTGAACGTGAGGGCGAGATCGGCGTCGCCATCGCGCACCCGGCGAGTCGCCTCGCCCGGCGGCACCACGGAGAGCGTGAAGTCGATCGCCGGATAGTGAGCGCGAAAAGCCGCCATCGCGCCCGGCAGGAAGTCCACGGCGAACCCCTCCGAACTGGCCACCTTGATTATGCTGCCGTGCAACGCCGCGAGGCCGCCAATCTCCTTCATCACGTGCTCCGCCTCGAGCAGGCTGCGCTGCGCGTAGGCAAGCAACCGCTCGCCCGCCTCGGAGAGCGACATACCGCGCGGCCGCCGCTCGAACAGCGCAACGCCGAGATCGCCTTCGAGCCGCGCGATCTGCCGGCTGATCGCCGAAACGGCCACATGCAGGCGCGCGGACGCGTCGCTGATCGAGCCGGTCCGCGCCACTTCAACAAAATAGCGCACTGCAATGCCGTGTAATGAGAGTGCCATGAGCGATGCCTGATGCGCGCGTTTGCGACCTCGCGCGGATGCGCTGAGCTTTGCCTTTTCGGCAATGCCAGCTTCGAAAGACGATCATTGTGACAAAAATAACGGCCTCCTAGAATCGTTTCGAAGCGGATGGCCGCGATTCAGGCGCGCCACGCACGGCGCCGCGCCGCCATCCCCCACACCCGCATTGGAGACAACCATGAGCCGCGATCAGGCCATCGAACACGCCACGCATCATTTCGAATCAGGCGCTTTCCTTCAGAATCTCAACCGGCGCGTCGGCTTTCGCACCGAGAGCCAGGAAAGCGAGCGCGCCGCCACGCTGCTGGCGTATCTGACTGACGAAATCACGCCCGAAGTCGAAGGTCTCGGCTTCAGCACGCGCATCGTCGATAACCCGGCGCAAGGATCCGGACCGTTCCTGTTCGCCCATCGCCATGAAGACGAGCGTCTGCCGACCGTGCTGATCTACGGCCATGGCGACGTGGTGCGCGGCTACGACAGCCAGTGGCGCGCCCCGCTGACGCCGTGGGCCGTGACCATCGAAGGCGAACGCTGGTTTGGCCGTGGCACCGCCGACAACAAGGGCCAGCACTCGATCAACCTCGCGGCGCTCGCGAGCGTACTGGCCGCGCGCGGCGGCAAGCTCGGCTTCAACGCGAAGCTGCTGATCGAGATGGGTGAGGAAACCGGCTCGCCGGGGCTCGACGCGATCTGTCACCAGCACAAACAGGAACTGGCAGCAGACGTGCTGATCGCCTCCGACGGCCCACGTCTCGCCGCGCGCCGCCCCACCGTGTTCCTCGGCTCGCGCGGCTCGGTGAACTTCAAGCTCTCGCTGAATCTGCGCGCCGGCGCGCATCACTCGGGCAATTGGGGCGGTCTGTTGCGCAATCCGGCCACCGTGCTGGCGAACGCGCTGGCAAGCCTGGTGGACGCGCGTGGCGTGATCGCGGTCGACGGTCTGCGTCCGCCGCCGATTCCCGAGGCGGTGCGTCGAGCATTGGCGGATATCCCGGTGGGCGGCGGCCCGGGCGACCCGGCCGTCGACGATAACTGGGGCGAGCCCGGTCTCACGCCACCGGAACGGGTGTTCGGCTGGAACAGCTTCGAAGTGCTGGCCTTCAAGGCGGGCAATCCCGAGAACCCGGTCAATGCGATTCCGTCGTCCGCGTTCGCGCATTGCCAGTTGCGTTTTGTGGTCGGTACCGACTGGGAAAACCTCGAGCAGCATCTGCGCGCGCATCTGGACACGCATGGTTTTTCGCTGGTCGAGATCAGCGCCGAGCGCGGTGCGCCCGCGACGCGTCTGAATCCCGACGACCCGTGGGTCACGTGGGCCATCGCCTCGCTCGAACAGACTACCGGCAAAAAAACAGCGGTGTTGCCGAATCTCGGCGGCACGCTGCCCAACGAAGTATTCGCCGACACGCTCGGCCTGCCGACCATCTGGGTGCCGCATTCCTACCCGGCCTGCTCGCAGCACGCGCCGAACGAGCATTTGCTAGGACCGGTGGTGCGCGAAGGTCTGCAGATCATGGCGGGGCTGTTCTGGGATCTCGGCGAGAACTCGCCGCGCGCAAGCGCAAAGACCACGGAAGCCACCCAAACCGCGGTCTGAGCGATCGACGCAGCACGCGTGCACGACCCCGGCAGTTCGTCGGTCGTTGCCAGATTGGCATGCCATGCACTCGCGTCCGGCCGTGCATTGAACTAACGTGCCAGCACCGAGTAAATCTGTGCGACGACGGCGGCGCCTTCACCGACCGCCGCAGCCACGCGTTTGACTGACGAAGAACTCGTCAGGGGAGATTTGTCCGAAATTCGAAAGTAACTGTCCCGTCAACGGGACCGGCCGGCGCTAGAGTGCGTACTATGGCGGCCAAGGTCTGCCGCCGATGCAAACTCAATGCGAGGTAGTGGTGGACGTACTGACAGCGATGAAGGTGTTCGTTAAGGTAGCAGAGGCGAATAGCTACGCTCACGCATCCGAGACGCTGGAGATGGGCGTTCCGCGCATCAGCCGGGTCATCACTGATCTGGAGGACCATCTCGGCACGCGGCTGCTGCAACGGACCACACGCAAGATGTCGCCGACCGAGGCCGGGCGCATCTACCTGGAACGCTGCCGTCAGATACTTGGCGAAGTCGAAGAAACGTATTCGATGCTGTCGACGAACGCAGTCAGCACTTCAGGGCGGCTTCGCATTGTGGCGCCATCCCTGTTTGCCATGCGCAAGCTAGGGCCGATTCTGAGCGCCTATCAACATGAGTACCCCAATGTCATTGTCGACCTTGCTCTGGTCGATCGCGCTGTCGATCTCATCGAGGAGGAGTTCGACCTGGGGATTCTCGCGACGCGCCACGTCACGGCGCAGACGCTCGTCTCAAGACATTTGACATCAACCGACTACTACATTTGCTCGTCGCCTGACTATATCGCCAGGAACGGCGCGCCCGCGCATCCGGCTGAGTTGACCAATCATCCTTATCTTTCATTCCGCACCGCGCTGGCTACCGACGAAATTATCTTCAACGCACCGGATGGAACCGAGGTCCGTGCTACGCCGAAACCCACCCTGTACGCCAACAACATCGGAATGGTTCGTGAGTGCGTGCTTGCGGGCTTAGGCATCGCAACGCTTGCCGCCTATCTCGTCGAAGACGACATTCGCACTGGCAAGCTCACGCGTCTGTTGCCGCAGTACAGCCTGCCCGACCGGGAATTTCGCATCGTCTACTCAAATCGCAAATTCCTGCCTTTAAAAGTCAAGGCATTCGTCGATATGGCCGTCGCACACTTCCGCGAACCGGTTAAGGCGAGCCTGCCGTAACCCCTCGCGCAGCCGCCGCCTTATCGAACTGGCTAACATTGATTTACGGGCCGCCTCGCACTACTCTTTCGCGCAACAACACGTGGATTGACGACTATGTCCAAAGCAGCACCGCCCGATCTGTCCGATGATTCCGGCCGCGGCAAATCGTTGGCGAGACCCTACCCACGGGGACTGCGTATCGACCCACACGCCCACGACTGGGCACAAGTGCTTTACGCGGTAGCCGGTGTCATGTGGGTCGAAGTCGGCCGCGAAGCGCTGGTCGTGCCGCCTCAGCGTGCAGTATGGTTACCCCCGAATACGGTGCACTCCATCCGCATGATGAGTGCGGTCGAAATGCGTAACCTGTACCTACGCGAGAGTGATGTTCAGCATCTGAGCAGGCAGCCCGACGTTTTTGAAATCAATGGTCTGCTTCGCGAACTCATCACCACCATTGCCGAACGGGAGGCTGAAAGAAACCAGGAGTACCTCGAAGTAGCGTACCGCCTCGTTGCACTCGAACTTGGGCATGCGAACCGTTATTCGCTCCGGATTCCCCTGCCCGACGAATCTGACCGGAGACTCGATGTTCTTTGCCGCGCGGTAATAGAAAACCCATCCGTGGATATCAGCTTCGAGCAACATGCAGCGTCAGTCGGCGCGAGCGTCAGAACGCTCGCACGTCTGTTTTCGCGCTCGCTCGGTATTGGCTTTGCCGAATGGAGGCGCCAGGTTCAATTGGCGATTGCGGTTTCGAAGCTGGCCGAGGGCCAGTCCGTGAGTGCAGTGGCTCGCGCGCTCGGCTATCGCCCGAGCAGCTTCAGCGACATGTTCCGGCGCGAACTCGGAACCTCACCAAGCGAATTCTGTGCGGATGAAAAGTTATCGGACGAGTCCGGGACAAGCGATGAACCCGTGGCCGCCGATGCGGACCGGACCGATTCTGTCCGCAACTCGAAAGCGGTTGTCTGAACAGCAACGATTCATGTCTCTACACTGATTTCAGCGGTTGCAGTTCACAGCCCTTCATAAAATCAGGAACGGACGACATGAAAGCCTTGCAATTCAAAACCTTTGGTAAGCCGGATGTTCTCGAGAATGTGGAAGTGCCGACGCCGGAACGCGATAGCCTGAGCGCAATCGTGCAGGTTCGCAGCGCGTCGGTGAACCCTAGCGACGTCAAGAACGTCTCCGGGCACTTCGACCATACCGTTCCTCCGCGCATTCCCGGACGGGACTTCAGCGGCGTCGTGGTAGACGGTCCGACCGAGTGGCTCGGCAAGGAAGTCTGGGGCACAGGCGGCGACATCGGATTCACGCGGGACGGCACTCACGCGCAATTCATCAAGGTGCCGATTGCCGCACTTTCCCGTAAGCCGGGCAACCTGTCACACGAAGAAGCCTCTGCTATCGGCGTGAACTTCGTCGTAGCGTGGCTTGGCACGGTGAGCTACGCGCACCTGACTGAAGGTGAGACCATCGCTGTCATTGGTGCCGGCGGCGGCGTGGGCGGGGCGGTGACGCAAATCGCCAAGGCACGCAATTGCCGGGTCATCGGGATTGATCGCGCAGCGCCGGCCGCAGGTTCTCCCGCGGCCTCTCTGATCGACGAGTTCGTTCCGTTCGGCGACAATACCGTCGAACGCGTTCGTGAGCTGACGGGGGGTGTCGATGTCGTCTACGACTCCGTCGGTGGCATTGCATTCGAAACTGCACTGCACCTTGCAAAGCGACGCGGTCGCGTGGTGGAAATCAGCTCAACGGGCAAACGCCGCGTTGACTTTGACGTCATCGATTTCTATCACAACGAGACACAATTGCTTGGCGCCGACAGTGCAAAGCTAGGCGTCGCCGAGTCCGCTCCGCTGATGACGGCTCTGGTTGAAGGATTCGAAAGCGGGAAACTCCGGGCTCCGCTGATTGGCCACCGCTACGGGTTAGCCGATGGACAGGACGCGTACCGCGCTGTCGCCGAGGGCACCGTCGGCCGCGTGGTCATCAACATGTGAGCGACAGAAACGGGCCCAATACTACTGAAGGCCCGTTAAGAAGTTGCCATGAAGTGTCGACGTCGATGCGCATTGAATCCCACTCGCTGCCACGCCGTTTGAATGCGCACCGCGACGGGTCGCGATGCGCCGAACCACTAGAAATGCATGACGACGGGCTTGGAGAACACATATCGCTCTCCAAGCGCCACATAGCGTTCAGCAGCGGCCAGAATGCCCGCGGCTTCTTCTTCGGTAACATTCCTTAGGAAACGGGCTGGATTTCCCGCCCACAGCTCGCCTGAGCCGACGACCTTGCCCGGCGTCAGTACGGCGCCTGCAGCCAGCATCCCACCTGTACGGACGACTGCGTCGTCGAGGACGCGCGTGCCGAAACCCACAAAGGCCCGGTCTTCGATTCTACATGCGTGAAGGATTGCACCATGCCCCACGGTGACCTGACTGCCTACCAGCGTCGGTGCGCCGTTGGTTGTACCGTGCAGAATGCAGCCATCCTGAATATTCGTTCTGGCGCCCACAACGATGCGTTGGACGTCGCCTCGTAATACGGAGTTGAACCAGATTGAAGCTTTCTCCCCAATCCGCACATCTCCGACAATGGACACGCCGGGCGCAACGAAGACTGACTTATGTATCGACGGTGTACCAAATTGCGTTCCGTCCAGTTGTTCGCTCATGTGTTCAATCCCAGTAACTCCCGTTTCAGACGAGTCGCGCATGCCTCGATTGCATCCGGCAAGATCGCGATGCTGTCGAGGTGAGATAAATCCGTCATTCCAGTCTCCATTGCCTTTCTGAAGCGGTCGGCCGAAATGGATCAGCGCGACAGGGACCCGTCGATGGGCGCCCTGCGCTCCAGCGTGAATTGCGTTTGGCCCTTCATGTCATGCTATCCAGTTCCCAGGCGCCAGACGGACAATCGCTTCCGAGTTTCTGCCAGGTTTATCGATACCTGAAGCGCTGTCCGATTTTCGTGATGCGGTTATCTGGCACCAGGAATCTGACTGGCCCGTCATCAGAATCGCCTCTTCGAACGGGGGCGTCATGGACGCGCTAAATGACGGGATACCGGGCTGACGCGAGGTAGCGATGCACCATGAGCCCTTGAGTGGCCAAGGGACGCTTCAGTTTGCAGCCAGCATCCGCTATTGATTTCTGCGGCGGCCACAACTGTGGTGGTCGTGGCTTTGAACGGCTCGGAACCGTTTGTTCAGGAAGGTGGCTTGATAGGAGATGGTCTGACGATCTTCAGTCGCGTTCTAACGCGCTTCTGTTTTCGCTATATACGATTCGCTGAGCGTGTTTGAGGTTGGCGATCCTCGCGAAACGGATCAACATCAACTCATGCTCGTGTCCCGGCAACGATGCCGGGACAACACTCAATCAAACTCGTGCCGACTTAATAAGACTTAAGGCACCTCAAGGCGCCGGATTCGGCTGCAACTCGTGCAGCTTGTCGATCTCCGCAAGCACTTCCGGCGAGAGTTTCACCTCGGCGCTGGCGATATTTTCTTTCAGTTGCTCGAGCGACGTGGCGCCGATCAGATTGCTCGTCAAGAACGGCCGGCTATTGACGAAGGCCAGCGCGAATTGCGCGGGCGACAAACCGTGACGCTTCGCCAGTTCCACATAACGCGTGGTTGCCTGAACCGCTTGCGGCTTGCTGTAGCGCTGAAAGCGCTCGAACAGCGAGATGCGGGCGCCTGCCGGGCGTGCGCCACCTTCATACTTGCCCGACAGCCAGCCGAAGGCCAGCGGCGAATAGGCAAGCAGGCCGATATTGTCGCGATGCGCGTACTCGGACAGCCCCACTTCGTAGGTACGGTTCAACAGGCTATACGGATTCTGGATACTGACGATGCGCGGCAAGTCGAGCTTTTCCGCCGCGCGCAGAAACTGCGCGACACCCCACGGCGTTTCGTTCGACACGCCGATATGGCGAATCTTGCCGGCCTTGACGAACTCGGCGAGTACCGACAGGGTTTCTTCGATCGGCACCGTGTACGCGTCGTCGACCCACGGATAGGCGGGACGGCCGAACGTCATCGTGCTGCGATCCGGCCAGTGCAACTGATACAGATCGACGTAGTCCGTTTGCAGGCGCTTGAGGCTATCGTTCAGCGCTTCGGTCAGGTTCTTGCGGTCGAACTGGTTGCCCTCGCCGCGAATATGGCGCGGATTGTGCGGTTGACGCGCCGGGCCGGCGATCTTGGTGGCCAGCACGATCTTCTCGCGCGCGCCGCGGTGCCGGGCGATCCACGTGCCGATGTAACGCTCGGTCGAGCCTTGCGTTTCAGGGCGCGGCGGCACCGGGTACATTTCCGCGGCGTCGAGCAGATTGACGCCGTGGTCGAGCGCGTAATCGATCTGTGCGTGCGCTTCCTGCTCGGTATTCTGCTCGCCCCATGTCATGGTGCCGAGACCGATCAGGCTCACCTGCACATCCGAGTTGCCGAGTCTGCGGTATTCCATCGAACTTGTCCTGTTGAATATGTGAACGGAAAGCGCGTGACGTTACCATGCCGGCGCAATGCCTGCAGCGCAGCTAAAATGCTGTTCCTGCAGGCACGGCGCACTTCGCCGCCCTGACCGATTGTCTCCGTTGCCCATCTGCGATGAATGCCGAACACCTCGAACTGCTGGTCACACGCGTGATGCCTTACGGCAAATACAAAGGCCGGCTGATCGCGGACCTGCCGGGCCACTATCTGAACTGGTTTGCGAGCCAGGGCTTTCCGCCGGGCGAAATCGGCCGTCTGCTGGCGTTGATGCACGAGATCGATCACAACGGTTTGTCGTCGCTGATCGAACCTTTACGCAAGCGCTGAGTTAAGCACCAAGGCAGACGCTGAGCGCGGCGCATTCGGCGGATGCCAGCCCGGAATGACCGCGAGTACGCGCAACATCAAGCACGCCGCGGCGCCTGGTGGATAGTTTGCGCGGACAAAAAAACATCCGCTTTGCACCGGCTATTCCCCGAGACCAGGCCCGCCCCCGGTTTCGCAGGGCAGGCAGCCCATCCTGGTGAGATGCGCCACGAGGCGGCTCACCGCCTGCTCAAGCGGAATCCGATCGGTTTCGAGCGTGACATCCGGTTCGAGCGGCACGTCGAATGGTCCGGAAACCCCGGTGAAATGGGGAATCTCACCGCGCCGCGCCCGCGCGTACAGGCCTTTGACATCGCGTGCCTCGCACACCGCCAGCGGCGCATTCACGAACACTTCGACAAAACCCTCGCCCACGATCTCGCGCGCCATGCGCCGATGCCGCTGCTCGGGCGAGATCACCGCGGCAATCGCGATGAAGCCCTGCTGCATGAACAGCGCCGCGACATGCGCGACCCGCCGCAGATTCTCGGCGCGGTCTTCGGGCGTGAAGCCGAGGTCGGCGGTCAGGCCGCGCCGCAGTACATCGCCGTCGAGCACGACCGAAGCATGCCCCGCTTCTTTCAGACACTGATGCAACGCGCCGGCCACGGTCGATTTACCGGCGCCCGACAAGCCGGTCATCCAGATGACAGCGCCACGGGGCGCGCTCATGATTTGCGCTCCGTGCCGGTGGCCGCCGTATCGGGTCTGTCAGCCGTGCTCGTCGTGTCAGCCGCATTGGCCTCTGCAAGCGGCGCCTCCTCGTGCGCGCCAGGGCTGTCAGCGGGCGCCAGTTCAGGCCCCAGCCCGTCGAGCAAGGGCTGCAGCAGCGCGGGCTGCGGCTGCCAGCGCCGCACCGACGTCTTGTAGAGCGGACGGCGCACCTGCGCCGCGCTTGCCGTACTCACCTGCCGCACAGTCTGATGAAACGACAGACAGCGCGCGTCCCAGTCAAGTCCGCAATGCTCGAGCAAGCGCCGGACATTAACCTCGAAGTCTTCGACCAGTTCTTCGTATTTGATTTCGATCATCGTGCCCTCGGGTAACACCTGCTGCCAATGTGCCATCAACGCGTCGTACGCGCGATAGTATCGGCCCAGTTCACCCAGATCGTAGCTGAACGGCACGTCGTGGAAAATTCGCGAAAAAATCGACAGACAGCTTTGCAGCGGCGAGCGGGTGCTATGAATGAAGCGCGCATTCGGCAACGCCAGATGGATCAGCCCGACATTGATGAAATTGAACGGGTATTTGTCGGTGAAACGTGTATAGGCCGGGGTTGCGTCCCGCAGTTCCGGCAGCGCCGTGACCATGTGACGCAAGTAGTCGGCGCCGAGCGGGCGCAATTGCGTGGCGCTCACGCCGTCCAGTGCTTCGAGATCGATACGTAACGGGTCGCCCGCATCGCGTCCGATGAAATTCACCAACGCCTCGCCGAACTCCGTGCGCTCCCCCGCGCCGAAAACCTGCGGATGACTCGCGAGGATCTGTTCGATCAGGGTCGAACCGGAGCGTGGCATGCCGACGATAAAAATCGGCGCCGCCGACGGATCGCCCAGACCGCGCTTCGCTGCCAGCACCTCCGAAGTCAGCAGCTCCGGCAAATGAGCGAACAGGCCGAGCGACGCGGCTTCGTCGTAACGCACGCCGCTCCGGTACTGCGCATTGGCTTTCAGGAAATGCTCGAACGACGCGTCGTTGCGGCCCACATCGGAGAGTGCCTGACCATACGCGAAGTGAATCTCCGCCTGATTGGCGGGCGTGAACAAAGCGGCCGCGCCTACGAGTTGCTCGAGCGCGACGAACACCGGATCGTCGGCGGCAAGGCGCTTGGACTGCACGAAATTGCGGTAGTACAACGGCACCAGCGGGGCGGCTCCGATCGCGCGGCGGTAGGCCTCGTGCGACTCGTCGAACCGGCCGAGTACCTGCAGGCAGTTGGCCATGTTGTTGTGCGAGCCGTCGGCGTTCGGATTCAGCCGGACTGCTTCGCGATAGGCTTCTACCGCCTGCTCGGGCCGGTGCATCTGCTCGAACGACCGGGCAAGGCCGTGATGCAAATCGGCGTTGCGCGGATCGAATGCGATTGCTTCGTGATAGCGGGCGACGGCTTCGGGAAAGCGGTTCAGCGCGGCGAGCGTCGCGGCGACGCGCTCGAGATTGACGACATCGGCGGGATCGAGCGAGCGCGCTGCTTCGAAACATTGGAGTGCGGCCTGGAGTTCGCCGCGGTCAACCCAGGCGTCGCCTTCAGCGCGCCTTTCGGATGCGATTGCCGGCGGTGTATCTTGCTTCATTGACGGCCAGGTTTGTGCGGGCTTCGCATCGAGCGGCCCGGCAATGGGGAGTGCGTTCTTCTTCGTCCAGCCTCAGCAAGCGTGCGACTGGATTCAAAGGCAAATTGTCTGACGGGAAAATATCAAGCGCGCCCTACAGTTACGTTTCGAAAATTTAACGAACTGTTACAGGCCGATGAATCCGTTAGCGTTCGAAAGACTGCCGCAACGCGCGGCCCCTATGGGGTTCGATTGCCGCGCACCGATCATCGAAGCGGGCTGGCGCCGCCGCGTCGTAATGTGCGGACACAAATGCCGCTGAACTCCGGCGCTCGCCGCATTTCTCACTCTTATACGCGGCGAAAATCGCGGGAGAAAATCGTGAGCAGGCGCATTGCATCAATCGTACTGGTAGCGGTGGCGGCGAGTCTGACCGGGTGCGTAGTCGCGCCGGGATACGACTACGCGTATGCGCAACCCTACTATCCCGGCTACTACGGCTACGGTTATGGTTACGGGCCCGTGTATGGACCGGCTTACGGCTCGGTGAACATCTGGGGCGGCTGGGGCGGCTCGTGCTGTTATTACCACGGGGGCCACGGTTACTGGCATGGCGGACACGGAGGCGGCGGCTGGCACGGCGGTGGTGGCGGCCACGGCGGCGGCAGTTCGTGGAGCAGTGGCGGTGGCGGCCATGGGGGACATGGGCACTAACGGGGCATCGACGCCAATCGACCCGACTATCTAACGACGAAACGATTCTGCATTGCACAACGTTTCGCCAGGCCCAAAAAAACGGCGTTGTGATTTCTCACAACGCCGTTTCGCAAAAACAAACGCTCGCGACGATGCCTAGCGGCCGGTGAACTTCGGCGGCCGCTTTTCGAGGAACGAGCGAACGCCCTCGGTCGAATCGGTCGTGCCGACCAGCGACGACTGCGCAAGACGCTCCAGCACGCGGCCGGTTTCGGTATCGATGTTCTGGCATGTGTTGGTGACATGCTTGCCGATGCCGACCGCCTGTGGCGCGCCCTTCATCAGCAGCTTCGCATACGCGAACGCTTGCGCCTCCAGCTGCTCGTGTTCGACCACGCGGCGCACGAAGCCCATGCTGCGGATTTCGTCTGCGTCGACGGTACGGCCGGTCATGACCAGGTCCTTCACGTTCTCGATGCCGATCATCTGGATCATGCGTGAGCACGCGCCGGAAGCCGGAATCACACCGATGAAGATTTCCGGCAACAGGAAGGTGGCCTGCTTCGACGCGAAGCGAAAATCGCACGACGCCGCCAGCTCGATGCCGCCACCCGCGCACACGCCGTTGATCGCCGCAATGACCGGCTTCTCGATCGACTCGAGATCATCCAGCATGTCGTGATTGGCGCGCACGTACGCACGATATTGCGGCAGCGGCATGCGGCGCTCGCCCTGCAGCTCCTTCACGTCGCGGCCCGTGCAGAAGCCGCGGCCCGCACCGGTGACCACGATCACGCGCACGCTGTCGTCATAGTTGAGCCGCCACATCGCCGCGCGAATCTCGCCGATCATCGCCGAATTGAACGCGTTCAGCTTCTCCGGCCGATTCAGCGTCAGCTTCGCGATGCCTTCAACCGGCATTGTGATGTCGATCGTCTCAAACTCGTCCTTTTCGACCAGATAACCACGCGGGCCTGCCGAGCGGCTGAGTTCCCATGCCATAACCTCTCCTTCCAGATATCAAAACGATCGATTCAACGCTGACCGGTGGCCGCGAACTGTTCACGGAGCTCGCGCTTGAGCACCTTGCCGACGCTGTTCAGCGGAAACTCGCTGACGAAATGCACGGCCTTCGGCGACTTGTAGCCGGCAAGACGCTGACGGGCGAACTGCATCAACTCCGTCGAGCTCACGTTGCCGTCTTCGCGCAGCACGACGATGGCGGTGACCGCCTCGCCCCACTCCTCGCTCGGCAAACCGATGACGGCCACCGCCTTGACGGCCGGATGCTCGGAGAGCGCCGCTTCGACTTCAGCCGACGACACATTCATGCCGCCAGTGATGACCATGTCCTTGGCACGATCGACCGCGAACAGATAGCCCTCGTCGTCGAGATAGCCGACGTCGCCGGTAAAGACCCATTCGCCGCGCAGCGTTTTCGCCGTATCCTCCGGACGGTTCAGATAGCCCGAGAAATTGCTGGCGGAACGCACGGTGATTTCACCCGGCTCGTTCGCGGGCAGTGGCGTGCCGTCGCTCAGGTGGCGGATGCGGATTTCCACGTAACCGGCGGGGCGGCCGACCGACGCGAGCCGGGTCGCGTCGCCGCCGAGCGCGGCGCGATGGTCGTCGGGCATCAGATAGGAGACGAGACCGCCCATCTCGCCGCCGCCGAAGCCCTGATAAAAACCGCAGTCGAACGATTGAAGCGCGCGGCGGATCGTGGCGGGCGGCATCTTCGCGCCCGTGTAGCCGAAGAGCCGCAACGATTCGACTGCGTACTCGCCCTTTTCCAGTTCTTCGGTGAGGCGGCTGACCATCGTCGGCACGCCGCAGGTATGCGCGACACCGTGCGTGGCGATTGCGTTCAAAACGACTTGCGGATTGAAGTCGGGTATCAACACGTTGGCGACGCCGTGATAGGCGGCAACGATGGACATCCAGATACCCGCACCTGAAAACAGCGGCAGCATCTGCAGGAACGGCCCACTTTGCGGAACCGGCATCTGCTTCAGGAAGTTGTCGATGCTCGACAGGATCTGCCGATGCGTCCCCAGACATCCCTTCGGCGCGGCCGTCGTTCCGCTGGTGTAGCGGATCATGCGCAGATCGTCCGGCTCGACATTCGCCTCCGGCGGTGTATCGGCTGCGGCCTGCTCAAGCTCGCGATAGTCGATCCAGCCCGTACGCAATGCCGCATTGCCGCGCACGATGATCGTCGTACCGGGACGGTCGAGCACATCGCCGAATGCTGGAAGGAACTCCGCATCCACGATGATCGCGTTCGGCAACGAATCGTCGAGGAGCACCGCGACTTCCGCGGGTGTCAGTCCGTAATTGACCGGGATGGCGAGCACGCCGGCCTTTGCCAGCGCGAAGATCATTTCGACCGCCGCCGCGCCATTGCGAATGACCGTGGCAATGCGCGTGCCTTTTGCCAATCCGAGCGACGCCAGTCCGTTGGCAATTCGATTGGTACTGAGATCGAGGTCGCGCCAGCTAACGACGCGATCGTCTTCGATCAATGCGGCGGCATCGGGCGAGTGTCCGGCATTGTGCGTGACGATATCGCCGACTCGCAGATGAATCATGTTTGTCTCCAGAAGAGAAGCGTGCGTGATGTCCGGCCACACATCACAGAACTCACCTCATTCAACCGCGACACCATCAGCGTCGTACTCAAACAACCAGTCATACCGCTCGTGAATCTTCTCTTCAGTCCACTCACGTTCCACATACGCCGCCGCGCCAGCCGCATGCGCGAGCTCCGGATTATGAAAGCGCTTCGCGTTAGCGGCCGAACCCCGCACCACGCGTTCGGTGCGCTCCGTACGCAGCGACTGATACCGCGCAAGCGCAACGTCAATGCTGGAAGCGTGATGCGCAAGACAGCGAGCCAGCACATAGCCGTCCTCGATCGCCATGCACGCGCCTTGCGCGAGAAACGGCAAGGTCGGATGACAGGCGTCGCCCAGCAGCGCGACGCGGCCGTCGACCCAGCGCGACATCGGCTCGCGCACCATCAGCGCCCACTTGTACGGTATCTCGATAGCGCGGATCAGCATCTGCACGTCGCTGTGCCAGCCGTCGAAGTCGCGCAGGCAATCGTCAAGCCTACCGCGCTCGGACCACGACTCGACGGTCCACCCGTCGCGCTCGACCACGCCGACAAAGTTCACCAGACGTCCCGCGCGCAGCGGATAGTGAATCACGTGCGCGCCGGGTCCGACCCAGTTGACGCCATACGGTGTTTGCAGATGCTCCGGCAAGCGCGTAGCGTCGATCACGCCGCGCCACGCCATGATTCCGGAGTACTGCGGTGCGTCGGGCCCAAAGAACGCGCCGCGCACAACGGAATGCACGCCGTCGGCGCCGATCACGAGGTCGGCCTCGTACTCCACGCCGCGCGCGGTGCGCACCGTCACCCCGCCTTCGTGCTGCCGAAGTTCGACGACTTTTTCGCCGAGGTGAATTGCATCGGCATCGATCGCGCGCACGCCATCGACGAGCGCCTGATGCAAATCCGCGCGATGCAGCGTGAAATAGGGGAAACCATAGTGCTCGCGCGAATGCGCACCGAGATCGAAGAGCGGCCACGTCTGCCCGGTACTCCACAAACGCACGCGCTTGCCGAGCGGTTCGCACGCGAGCGGCTCGATCCGTTCGCCCACGCCGACGTTGTACAAAACGCGCGTCGCATTCGAGCTCAGTTGCACGCCCGCGCCGATCTCGCCCAACATGGCCGCCTGTTCGAGAACCGTCACGTCAAAGCCGTGCTTGTACAACGCCAGCGCCGCGGTCAGACCGCCGAGTCCGGCACCCACGATAACTATTTTCATTGTCCTGTTTGACCGGTTCGCGAGGCGATCGACGTCTCCACACCATCGCCAGATGCATCTCACTCTACTGGAACGTTTCGCAGTCCAGAAACGAAAAGTTTCAATGTGACGATGAAGTTATGTTGATGATCGAACGTGCCTGGCACATCGATCTGTTTATTCGCGAAGTGCATTGGCACAGCGTTATCGATTGACTATACTTTTCCGACATCACGACCACCGTCCTTCAATCAACAACAAGACGCTCACAGCAGAAGGCGCAGATCAACCCCATGCAAGCCGTGCGTAATACGTCACATCACAGCGCACTACACCGCAGCAGATCGCACGGCACCGCTCTGTTCACGCAGGAGACCTCTTTTGACCACCCCAGATAACGACAGCCCCACTCCCGATCTGCAGCGTTTCGATTTGCGCCGCTTCATCGATTCGCTCGACGACACAGAACTCGAACGGCACAGCGCAGACGTGCCGCTGTCGCGGATCGCACATGTGCTCGAAGGCAATCCGAAAGCCGTGCTATTCGAGCGGCCCGGCGACCAAACAATCGCACTGTGCGGCAATGTCGCCGGGAGCCGCGAACGTCTTGCGCACGCGTTCGGCACCACCCGCGACCAGTTGCTTGGCGAGATCGTGGCGCGGTTGCGCAAGCCGGGCGTACTCGTCGACGTGCCGCGCGAAGCTGCGCCCGTGCAGGAAGTGGTACTCGAAGGCGAGGCGTGCGATCTGACCGCGTTGCCCGTGCATCTTCAGCACGGTCTGGACGGTGCGCCGTACATCTCGGCATCGATCGACTACGCAGTGGATCCGCAAACCGGCTGGAGCAACGTCGGCATGCGCCGCCTGATGCTGCGCGGGCGGCGCCGTGCCGGTGTCGATCTCGTCGCGCCGTCCGATCTGCGCGCGATCTATCTGGCCAATGCGAAACGCGGCGAGCGTACGCCGGTTGCGTTCGCCGTCGGCTCACATCCGATCGACCAGCTCGCCGCCACGCTGCGTCTGCCGAATGATGAACTGGCGCTTGCCGCTTCGCTGCGCGGCGCGCCGATGGGCGTGGTCAAGTGCGTCACCAGCGACTTGCGCGTGCCGGCCGACGCGCAGTTCATCCTCGAGGGCTATCTGGACGAACGCGGCCATGTCGAACCGGAAGGCCCGTATGGCGAATTCCTCGGCTATTACGGCGGCGTCAAACGTAATCCGATGTTCCATCTGACCGCGATCACGCATCGCCGCAATCCGCTGTTCCAGACCGCGACCATCAGCGGCCCTTCCATGGCGCAGACCGACACGGCGCAGCTCTGTGCGCTGCGCACTGAAGTGATGGTGTGGCGCGGGCTCGAAACGGCCGTGCGCGAAATCCGCGGCGTCTATGTCACGCCGAGTTGCGGCGGCACCTTCAACGTGCGCATTGCAATCCAGCAGCGCGTGCCGGGCGAGGCGCGCAATGCGATCGCCGCCGTGTTCGCCTCGCAGGCGAATCTCAAGCACGTGTTCGTCGTCGATCCCGACATCGACATCTTTTCCGACGCGCAGATGGACTGGGCGCTCGCCACGCGCTTCCAGGCCGACCGCGATCTGGTGATCCAGGCGGGCATGCGCGCCATGCCACTCGATCCGTCGCTGAGTGGTGCGACCACTACCGCGAAAGCCGGCTTCGACCTGACGTTGCCGTTGCTGGCACCTGGCGCGACACGCTCGTTCGAGCATCGCGTCCCTGCTCCGCCCACGTTCGATGCACCGCGCTTCGATTCGCTCGACGCCGCCTTGCAGGACGGGCCGAAACTGTTCGCCGATCTGATGGCCGCAAGCGGTTCGACCGACGGCCGCGAGATCGTGCGCTGGCTCGAGGACAACGAGGCCGCGCAAGGCATTACGCGGGATGACGAGGGGCGTTACCGCTGCGCTTAAGCGAATCGCTACATCTGTTGCGCGCGCAGCCGTATCAACGCGGCGAGCGCGCGCAGCGTCGGCACTCGCACGCCCGCCCGTTCGCCGATTCGCACCACCGCCGCGCACAACGCTTCATATTCGAGCGGCCTGCCATGCCTGACGTCCTGCAACATCGACACTTCCACCGCGCCCAGCGAACGGCCCATCTCCAGCCGTTCGGATGACGATTGCCGGATCCGCAAGCCAAGCGCGGTGCCGACCGCGATCACTTCGTCCATGGCAGTGAGCAGTAGGGTCCGCACACCCGGATCGTCGATGATCCGGTCGAGCGTCGCGTGCGTCAACGCCGCAACGGGGTTCAGACCGGCGTTGCCGATCAGCTTGTTCCAGATCGCGCTGCGGATATCGACGCTCGTCCGGCACGCAAAACCGGCGGAAGCCAGGCACGCACGCAAACGTTCGGCGCGCTCGGATAGCGTGCCGTCGGGCTCACCCAGTTCGATGTCTTCACGGCCCATGTGTTCAACGACACCGGGCTCCGGCACGCGCGCGCTCAGATAGATTACGCAGCCCAGCACCCGCGCGATATCGATCTGCGTACCGAGCCGCGCTCCGGGATCGACGTCGTCGAGTTGCATGCCGGCAAGCGTGCCGCCGAAGCCGTTGAAGAACCACCACGGCACCCCATTCATCGCGGGCACCAGTACGGTGTGTTCACCCATCAACGGTTTGAGCGCCGGCAATGCGCCGGGCAGCGCGTTGCTTTTCAGCGCGACGATCACATAGTCTTGCGGACCGAATGCGTGCCCATCGGCGCTTGCCTTGACTCGCACGACCCGTTCATCGTCTCGCTCGCGCCACACGAGGCCGCGCTGCTGTATCGCCTGCAAATGCGCGCCGCGTGCGACTACCGACACGGGCGTGCCGCTCGCCGCGAGCCGCGCCGCGATCAGGCCGCCGATCGCGCCGGCGCCGAATACGCAGATCTTCATGGCAGTCCGCCGAGCGGAACTGCCGCCGGCCGCTCAACCGATCCGTGTGACGTCATGCTCATTCGTACAGATCGGTCTGCTCGGCGAGCACCTTGTCGAGCAGCGGCTGCAAACCGAACCAGCCCGCACGCGGCGAACCGACCTGCTTGACTGTATAAGCAGCCATGTCGGGATCGATCTGCTTCGGCGTGCCGGCGGCGCGCGCGAGCAGGACCTGTTCGCACGCCCGCTCGGCGCGCAGATACCAGGAGACCGCTTCCTCCAGCGTCTCACCGACAGTGAAGACCCCATGATGCCGGCAGATCACGGCCTTATTCGGTCCAAGTGCCTGGGCGATCAGATCGCCTTCGGAAGTATCGGCGGCGATGCCGTTGTAGCCGTCGAACAACGAATGCGAGTTGTAGAAGCCGACCGCTTCCTGAGTGATCGGCGGAATCAGTTCACCGAACGACGCATACGTGGTGCAGTAACGCGAGTGCGAATGCGCAGCCGCCACGACATCGGGCCGAGCCTGATGAATGCGCGAATGGATTGCGTAGGCCGCCGCGTTGATCGGATGAATGCCGTCGACAATCCGTCCCGTGTGATCGACCAGCACCAGATCGGATACGCGGATACGGCTGAAGTGCACGCCCAGTGGATTGACCCAGAAGTGATCGGTGAGGATGGGATCGCGGCACGAGATGTGACCGGCAATGCCGGCGTCGAAACCGTGCATCGAAAAGATCCGGTAACACGCGGCGAGCCGGATCTTGCGGTCGCGGCGCTCGTCTTCCTTGCTCTCGAACACGGGCGGTTCCGGCCATTTGAGGCCGTTGTCCGCGATCGTGAGTTGTTGCTCGACCTTGCGTGAGGATGGGGGTATCGACATAGGTATGCTCCGCCATGGCCACGTGTGGCGAGCACGTGGCGTGTTCAGTTAGAGGCTGTAGAAATCGATCCGGGCCGGCAGATAATCGTTCAGCAGCACGATCCGCTTGCGCGCGATCCGCCACGACTCGCCGTCGCGCACGAGGATTTGCCGGTAGCGGCCAAAGAAAATCTCGACCGTATGATCTTTCGGCTGATATTGATGCGTGGTCCATTCGCACGCCACGTGCACCGTCTGCACGCCAGTGCCGGCCGATTCACGGTCAGCCGCGCCATCGTCTTCGACAATGCGCGGATTGGAGATCAGGTGTTGCGTGCGCGGCAGGACCGCGCTTGCAACCGAGCGGCCCGATTTCACGCGCCACACCCGGTCTTCGAGCCCCGCGCGATGCGCGTAATAGATCAGCGACAGTTCGCGCCGCGGATTGCTGGTCTGCTCGTCTTCCGACTTCCACGCGGGCACCCAGTATTCGCAGTCTTCGCGATACAGCGCGAGCCAGTCGTCCCAGCGGCGCTCGTCGAGTGCGAGGGCTTCGGCATAGAGGAACTGGGTGATCTCCGCCAATAGGGGTTGATTCACAACGCCTCCTTGCGAAAGACCACCGGCTGTACTGACGGATGCGCAGCCGACGCTGAATGCGCGGCACGTTCAGTACGTTCAGCATGTTCGGCGGCAAGCCCCGCCGTCATCATCTCCGCCCATGCACGATAGCCCGCATGGAACAAGGTTTCGTCCTGCACTTTGACTTCGCCCATCTGGCTCGTGCGCGCCTGAATGCCGATGCGTTCGCCGATCTCATTGGTGCCGGCCTGTACCGACGTCATCCCGCGCGCGTAGCCTTGCTGCCATTGCACGATCTGTGCGCGATAACCGGCCTGGCAATCTTCGTAGCAGGTCGTATCGTCAGGCGTCGCCATGCCGGTGCTGTTGAAGAAATCTTCGAACTGGCGCAAGCGGAAATCACGCGCCTTATCCGATTCGCCGACCGGCGCGAGACAGTAGATGGTCATCTCCGTCAGATCCGGCGCCAGCGGACGGATCACCCGCAATTGCAGCGACGCATTCTCCGCCACCTGCACGTTCGGAAACAGGACGAGGTTGCGGGTGGTCAGCATCCATGCGGCGCGGTCTTTGCCGACCCGCTCCTGCAACTCGTCGATTGATGCATAGAGCGGACGGATCTGCGGATTCGGGTTCGGCGTGAAGAGTGCCGCATGACCGTTCTCGAACGTGAAACCGCCGCGCTCGGTGAAACTCGCGAAATCGACGGACTTCAGTTGATAGCGCGATTCACTCGAGTTACGCCGCTCGACCAGTTTCATGAAGCTCGGATGGGTCGACGTCAGATGATAGGCGTCGAGTCCGTTTTCCATCTGCAGTTTCCAGTTGCCGCGAAACGTATAGGTCGAACTTCCGGGCACAGCCTCGATCCCATCGGGACTTTGGTCGACGACCAGATCGAGGAAGAAACGTGCATCGTTCAGGTGGTCGTCGAGCGACTGAACGTTCGCATCGAGGCAGCCGAACAGGAAGCCGCGATATTGCTCGAAGCGCGGCACTGGCACGAGATCGTGATTCTCCGCATGAAACGCGTCGCTGTAGCAGCCCGACTGCAGGTCCTTGATCGTCTTCGACTTGCCGCTGCTATCGTACGACCAGCCGTGATACGGGCACACGTGATAGCGCGCGTTGCCCTGGCGTTTCTGGCAAATCTGCGCGCCGCGATGGCGGCAGGTGTTCATGAACGCGCCGAGTTCGCCCTCCGCGCTGCGCATCACGATCACCGGCTGGCGTCCGAGCCAGGTCGTGAAGTAGTCGTTCGGTTGCGGCGCCTGCGAGGCGAGACCGAGAAACACCCAGCCCCGTTCGAAGATAAAGCGCATCTCCAGTTCGAAGATCTCCGGATCGCGAAAGATATCGCGGTTGACCGTGAAGATGCCTTCGTCCGTCCTGTCGACCACGAGCCGCGCGATGTCATCGGCGTTCATGTCGGTTTCTCCGTCTTGTCTGGCGTTGTATTGGGATTCTGGCGGCGCGGTGGCCGCGCTGTGCTTCAGCGGCTCATGCCGCTGAAACATTGGCGCAGTGTCAACTGCGTTCGCTCACACCGGCGGGCGCGACGACAGCGGATGCGGTCCCGCGTCCGGCACCTTGACGCCGGGCATCGGCTGCAAACGCATCAGATGCCACGGACTCGGCATTTCGCCGACCGGCGCCTCGATCAGCACCGGGCCGTTCTGGCTCAGCGAGTCGGTGATCGCCGCCTGCAATGCGGCAGCCGAGTTGGCGCGCACGCCGGGTACGCCGAACGCCTGCGCAAGTGCAACGAAATCGGGGTTCTGCAACTCGACGGCAACCTGGTTGTCCGGACCGAACACGCGCTTCTGGATTGCGCGCACATTGCCGAAATGGCCGTCGTTGAACACCACCAACGTGACGGGCAGGTTGTACTTGCGCGCGGTGGCGAGTTCCTGCAGGTTCCAGCCGAAGCCGCCGTCGCCGGTGATCGACAGCACGCGGCGCCCGCCTCCACCGACAGCCGCGCCCAGCGCAGTCGGAAAGCCGTAGCCGAGCGTGCCCTGATAACCGGGGCCGACATAGGTACGCGGCGTGTAGATCGGAAACGCGATACGCGACAGATAACCCACCTGCGTCAGCTCGTTGACGAAGATGCCATCCTCCGGCAACGCGGCGCGCATCGCGCGGATGTAGTCGACCTGCGGCGTCACCCGGTCGATCTGCGCCTGGGCCCACTCTTTCAGTCCGCGCGCTTCCGCCTGGGTCAGCACTTCACGCGGCTTGACGGCATCGGCCAGCGCGCCGAGCGCTTCGGCGGCGTCGGCCTGCAACGCGATGGCCGCGCGGCGCGGCGCACGTAGATCGTCCGCGTCGATGTTGATGTGGATGAAGCGCGTGCCTGCCGCGCTCCATGACGGCGACGGATGCAGCGCGTTCATGAAGCGGCTGCCGACCACGACCACCAGATCCGCGTGCTCGAACACGGCGCGGCCGGCGAGCGTGTTCATCGCCAGCGGATCGCGATCGGACAGCGCGCCAAGCCCGTTGTCGCTCAGCACGACCGGCATGCCGACCTTGTGTGCGAGACGCGCCAGCGCTTCGCTCGCGTTCGCCGCGATCACGCCGCCGCCGACGTACAGCACCGGCAGCCGCGCTTCGTCGATGGCTCTCGCAATGCGGCCCACGACTTCCATATCGAGCGGCGCGGCGGCCGGCGGCGACGCGGCGTCACGCCAGCGCGTGGTGTCGGCCGGGGTGGCACCGGCGCGCGCCTCGAGCACGTCGTGCGGCACCTCGATGCCGACCGGACGCGGCCGGCCCGCATGCAGTTGGGCAAACGCGGCATGCATCGCCGCGCCGATCTGTGCCGGATCGTCGACGTTCGCATTCCATTTCGTCAGGCCGGCGATCAGCCCGGTCTGGTCCTTGATCTCGTGCAGCAGGCCATAGCCGGCGCCGATCCCGTGCGAATGCACGTTGCCGGCGATCAGCACCACCTTCGAATTGGCCGCATAGGCCGTGGCAAGTCCCGCACCCGCGTTCAGGACGCCCGGACCCGGCACGACCATCGCCACGCCGGGCCTGCCGCTCACGCGGTAGTAGCCGTCGGCCATATAGGTCGTTGCCTGCTCGTGGCGCGGCACCACCAGCTTGATCTGGTCCTGCCGTTCGCGCAGTGCGTCGACGGCCCAGTCGAGCTGCACGCCCGGAATCATGAAGAGCGTATCGACGTTTTGCTCGATCAGCGACGCCGCGAGCATTTGACCACCGGTATAAGGCATGTTCGAACCCTTCAGGTTGAGATTATTGATAGCGGATGGCGCCGCGCAGCCGATCGATCAACGCGAGCGGATCCGCGGGCAGTGCGTCGCCGCGCCAGCCGACGTGCTGGTCGGGCCGCGCAAGCAGCAATGCATGGCGATATGGCGCGCGCTGTTCGTGCGGCGCGATATCGAGTACGCGCAGCGGCATGCCGCGCAGGCGGGCGGCGTCGATCAGCGGCGCCACATCGATCGATGTATCGAAGCGCAGCAACGCGTAATCCGTGCCCATTTCGTCGTACAGCGAGGTGCCGTCCGCGCGCACGATATGCGGCACGCGGCAGCCCGGCGCAGTCGATTCGGTGAACTCGCCCATGCTGTACACAGGTGCCGCTTCGCCGTCGTATTCGATGAGCGGCGACTTGTCGTAAAAGTAGCCGAAGTTCAAGCCGGCTGCGCTGTACTGCTGCACGTTCAGTTCGTATGCACGGCGGCCAAGCTCGGCGCGCAACGCATCACCTTCGGCGCCGGGCGCCTCGATGTTGACGGGGACGCTGCCGCGCTGCTTCGCCATGGCATGCGCATGATTCATCGCGAAGTACGAAACCTGTTCAGTGATCGGCATGCGCTCGGCCTCGTACGCATCGAGGATGTGCTCGCCGCCCCAGCCGTTCAGATGCGCGGCCAGCAACCACGCGAGATTCGCGGCATCGGCGATGCCGGCGTTCATCCCGTAGCCTGCGTACGGCACCCACAGATGCGCGGCGTCGCCGCACAGAAACACGCGTCCATCGCGGAAGCGGTCGGCGACCAGCCGTCGGCCGAACCAGTCTTCCTTGCTGATAACTTCGTATTCGAAGGCGTCATCGACGCCGAGGATGTCGCGAATCGAACGGTCGCGATCGACCGATTCGAAATCCGCCTCGCTATCGCGCAGGTAGTTGTGCACCAGCCAGCGCTCGCGGCCGTCGATCGCGTACACGTTTCCGCTGCGGCGCGGATTCAGCGAGAAGGTGCTCCACGCCGGCGCGTATCTGAACAGATCGATGAGACGCGGCGCGCGGATATAAGTCGATTGCACCCGCTGCACTACCGCATCGCCGACCAGCGACGCACCGATGCCCTTGCGCACCAGCGAGCGGCCACCGTCGCAACCGATCAGATAGCGTGCATCGAAGCTCAGCGTGGCGCCATCGTCGAGACGGCGGGCGGAGACCTGCACGCCCTCGGCATGCTGGCTGAAACCGGTCACTTCGATCCGGTTGATGATCGTCACGCGCGGCATCGCGGCAGCGTGTTCGAACAGGATCGGTTCGAGATAGATCTGGTTGATGCGATGCGGCGGCTCGGCGGTCGGCCAGCGCGTATCCGGGCCTGGATCGCCACGCAGGCGCCCAAGGCGGCTCGGAATCGGAATACGGGTGAGTTCGATGCCGGTGGCCGTGGTGCGATAGGCGACATCGTGCGCATAGTCGTCGGGCAATCCCGCAGCGCGAACCGCCGCGGCGACGCCAAGGCGCCGGAAGATCTCCATCGAGCGCGCCGCGACGTGATTGCATTTGACGCTGGGTGGCTCTCCGGGCCGACGCATTTCGAGCACCGTCACGTCGATGCCTCGCGCGGCGAGATCGAGTGCCATGGTCAGTCCGATCGGACCGGCGCCGACGATCAGCACTTGTGCGTTTCTTATGGTCATGAGGGGCGCACCCGTTGTCTCCTTGTGAGAGTTGAATTTACGGTGCATCATTCATAAAGACCAACGAAATATAAACATGCCCGCATAAAGTGGACTCATGAATCCGACCCTACGGCAACTGCAAGCATTCGTTCTCGCCTACCGGCTCGGCGTCCTGACGCGTGCTGCCGACCAGATGTTCATTACGCAATCTGCCGCCAGTGTGCTGATCAAGCAGCTCGAAGACGGACTCGGCATCAAGCTGTTCGACCGCACGTCGCGCACGTTGCGCCCCACTGCCGCCGCGCACGAGATCCTGCCGACCGCGGAGCGCATGCTGCGCGACCTCGATGCATTGAAGGCGGGCGCCCGCGGCGTCACCGAACGCAGCCGCGGCCGCCTCAGTTTCGCGTCCACACCATCGGTGGCGGCCGCCGTCCTACCCACGCTGCTCGCCGACTACCGGATTCGCTATCCCGAGGTCGAGATCGCGATGCAGGACGTGGCACCCGACCGGCTCACGGCGCCGGTGCTCAGCGAGGAAGTCGAGTTCAGCATCGGCACGCTCGGCAGTAAGCCGGAAGGCATCGAACTGCAATGCCTGACGCGCGACCATATCAGCGCGATCTGCCTCACGGATTCGCCGCTCGCGCGCCAGCATCGCGTCACATGGGACGACGTGCTGGGATTGCCATGCATCACCGTCAAACAAGGCAACGGCATTCGTGATCTGATCGATGAAGCGTTGCGCGCACGCGGCGAGAAGCTGTCGCCGGCTTACGAAGTGTCCTATCTGTCGACGGCACTGTCGTTCGCTTCGGCCAATCTCGGTGTGGCCGTGTTACCTGCCGTGCTGCTCGATTCGCTCGCCTATCACACGCTGACCGCGCGGCGTATCGAACAACCCGTGGTGCCGCGCGATATCCAGTTGATCACGCATGCCGAGCATTCGCTGTCGCCGGCCGCACTCGGCTTCGTCGAGCTGTGGTACGAGCGCATGGGCAGGCCTGGCGATCTGACGGTGCACACGGTGCCGCGGGCGACGTCCGCGCAGTTGGAGCATTGAGCGCAGTTGGAACATTGAGCGTAGTTGGAGCACTAAGTCCCGCTTGCCACCGCCCCCTGGCCACGCGCTATCGCTCGTTCCCCGCTAGCGGACCGGCACATCGAACGTGTGACACAGCGCTTCGAGCGCGCTTGCGTCGTGGCATGCGTTCATCGCGGTTTGCACGAGTGCGCGGCCGCGCCTGCCGCCGATCACTCGCGTCGCCTTGTCGATCAACGCCGCGGCATCGAACGGCAAGGCCGGATCGCCCGGGCTGTCCACCACCAGGATCTGCTCGCGACGCTGCCCGGCGATCACCGTGACACGCGCGGGCCATTGCCGCGGATACAACGCATCGAGCGCCGGCTCCGCGCGCACCGTGACGTTCGCGGCGAAAGCGCCGAGCGGCCCACTCCAGTCGAGCGTGTCCCGCGATACATCGTCGAGCAATGCGGGTCGCAGCGCGGCCAGCGCCAGTTGTCCCGGCGCACTGACGATGCTCGCAATGCGGCTCACCGCCGGCGATTCACGCGCAATCATGCCGGCGTAAGCGCTCGGCACCTCAACCTCGATCGCGTCGATACGCGCCGGCTCGAGTCCACGTGCCAGCAGTTCGCGCAAGCCGTGTATCGCGGCAAGACTTTGCTTCGCGCTGCAATGCGGTTTGATGCTGGTCTGCGCACTCAGCGGTGACGCGGCATCGAGCTCGCGCAGTGGCGTCGCGTCAGCCGGCGCACCACGAATGCCGGCCAGCCACCCCTCGGTGAGCAAACCCGTGTCACCATCGATACCGTCCGCCGCGGCCAACGCGGAGAAGCAACCCGCACGCACCGCGTTGCCGAACAACGCCCAGCGTCCAGGGCACGGCGTGCGCGGCGAGCGGCCCACGGCACGCGGTGTCTGCGCAAGCGCCATCGCGAGAGCCTCGGCGGTGCGAGCCGCGTTCAGTCCCAGCAGCCGGGCCGTGGTGGCCGCCGCGCCAAACGGTGCGACGAGATAGCTCGGCCACAGTCCCTGCGCGAGCAACGCCGCACCGCCCATCGCGAGTGCAAGGCGCAGCGCCACTTCCTGACCCACGAAAATCGCATCGATGAAACGCGCCGGATCAGCGTCGGTTGCGAGCGCACGCATCGCGAGCGCGCACGGCACGGCGATTGCACTGGCGGTGACGGCGCTCGGCCGGTGGATGTCGTCGATCTCGGAGAGCCGCATCACGGCGGCGAGGCGCGCGCTATGCGCAAGCGGCGAGGCTTCGGTGCGATGGATCAAGGCTGCGACGGCATGGCCCTCGGTACTGCGCATGCCGGCCATCAGTGCGATCGACGCGTCGGCCAGATGCAGCGCAAGCCGGTCCCGACCGGCGCCGGCCGAGGCGTCAGCCGTGAACGCGGCAAGCTCGTCAAGCAGGGGGGAGGTTTTCATCAGGCGCGATTAAAGGTCGAGTACTAAATGTCGAGCAAGCGGCTCGGCTCACCGGCTCGCCCCATCACCAGCGGCACGCTGGCACGCCATGGGCCGTCGTCGAGCCGCAACTCGACCGACAGCATCGCGAGCGCACCGGGCGGCAGCGCGTGCAGGCGGCCGGTGTGTCGCGAGGCGACCCGTTCGAGCGAATGCAGCCCGATGCAGGCTTCAAGTGTCCAGTCCTGTACTTCGCCGGGCGCGCCGTCGAGATTCGGTTCTTCACTATCGGCGTGAAACACGGCGGCCGTCGCCGCGAACCAGCGCTGTGCGCGTTGCCACGAGATTGGCATGTGCACTGGCATCGGCAATGACAGCGGTATCGACGCCGGCAAAGGCAACGTCTCACGCACAACGCAGCGCGCGGCGCGCACCCACACGCCCTTGTACGCAAGCGACAAATCGATCGCATAGCGCGCGCCCAGCGGCACATGACCCTCGATGCGGCGTGGCGTCGGATCCGCCGCAAGATCCGGCGCGATCCGTTGCAGCACCTCTTCGGCACCCGCGAGCCGCGCCGCGGCTTCGATCGCGGCAATCACCCCGGGGGTGCAGTGCGCGTCGGCCGGGACGGCACGCATTGCACTGCGAGCAATCGACACCGCACGCACCGCGAGGTCGATTTCGGCCTGATCCGCCGGCTGCCGCAGCGTCGCGTAAAGTTCGCTCGCGTCGACCAGCGTTTCGCCACGCCCTGCGTCGATCAATTGCTTCGCGACGGGCCACGGCAGCGTCTCGAGTGCGATCACCCCGATGCGCTGACCCACCGGCACCCGCTCGTCGAGCAGTGCCTGAACGTTGGCCCCAAGTCGCGGCGCGGTCATGACGCCGCCGGTATGGGACACCGCGTGAATCCATGGATGCACACGGCGCGTGAGTGCCGTCAGCAGGATCGGCGGTCCTTCGGGAAACACGGCCAGCATCGCATCGCCCCAATAGGGCAGAAAATTCGACAGCCACTGCACGGCGGCCGGCTGCGCAAACGACCCGTAGGCGAGCACGGCATCCAGCCGCTGCGCGCGCATGGCCTGCTGAAGCCGGCCCACGCGCGCGTCCAATGAGGTTTGCGAAAGCTCCTCGCGCGACCAGCTGACGAGTCCACGACGCATGAATTCACTCCTCGATATCGAGGCGCGCGGAGCCGCTCGCGCCGTCGACGGGTTCAATGGGCTTCAAATGAGCTTCAAACGGGGACGGAAAACAGCTCGCGGGACGTCGCCGTCAGCACTTCGCAACCGGTTTCGGTGACGCGCACCGTGTCGCCCAGCACGATATAGCCGGCGTCCGGATGGTAGGTGTTCGGATGCACGATCAGCGTCATGTTCGGCTCCAGCACCTGGTCGACGCCCTCAAGCACATGCGGACCGTCGACATAGAGGCCGATGCCATGGCCCCGCACGCGCGTATATTCGGCGCTCACGTAGTCGCCGAGGCCGTGCCGGCGGAACACGTCGTTCTGTGCGACGGCAATCTCGCCATGCGTCACACCCGGACGCACCCGCGCAATGCCCGCCTCCATCGCTTCGACATAGACCGCGAAGGCGCGCCGCTGGATGTCGGTGGGCTCGCCGATCGTCAACGTGCGGCAGATCTGCGAGTAGTACCCGTCGACGCACGGCGTGAGTTCAGTCGTCACCAGATCGCCGGGCGCGAGGCGCCGCTCGCCGGGCGGATGCATGCTGCGCACTTCCTGCTGGCCCGAGCCCATGATGATGAAGTTCTCCCGACAACCTTGCGCGCGCAGCCATGCCTCGACGTCGGCGATCACTTCGTACTCGCGGCGCCCTACTCGCGACGCGGCCCGAAACACCTTGTAGCCTTCATCGGCAAGCGCGGCGGCGCGCGCGACCGCGGCGGCCTCGGCGGCCGACTTCGCGACCATCAGCCGGTCGAGCAGCTTCGTTGCCGCATCGATACCGGACCCGAACGCACCGCGCGCCAGACACCAGGGTGTCGCATGCGCCGGGGCCACGGCCGTGCGCAACGGATCCGCCGCGGCCAACAGCGACGCGGCATAAGCGGCCGCGTTCGGCGCGCACAGCACGTCGTAGGACGGTTGCTCGGCGGCGAGACGCGCCGCCTCGAACGGATGCTCGACCACCAGCCGCGTGCGCGCATCGCGTGCGAAAAGTGCGACCGCCTCGCCTTCCATCGGCGTGACATCGAGGGCAAAGCGCAGATAGTCGCTGCGCCATGCGTTGCCGGAAACGACCAGCAGATCGAGTCCGGCATCACGCATCGCCGCGCGCAGACGCGCGCGCCGCTCGTCGGACAATGCCGTGCTCACGAAACGTTCTCCCGCGGTTCCATTTCGTAGCCGTAATCGCGCGCGGCCCCTTCGACGCTCACGTAGCCGAGGCGCACGTCTTCCGCCAGCGCCTCTTTTGCGCGCTCGAACGGATCGCCATAGCCGCCGCCGCCGGCGGTCCAGAAGGTGACCGTATCGCCCTTGCCGAGCACCACGTTGCTCTCCTTCGTGACCGAGCGCTCGCTGCCGTTGCCGCTGCGGATCAACGACGCGTTGCTGCGTCCCGGCTTGCCGCCGCCCACGCCCCACGGCGGATCGATGATCCGTTCGAGGTTGATATTGACCGTGCTGTTCTGCAGACAGCGATAGCGCAATTCGACGCCGAGTCCGCCGCGCTGCCGGCCCGGACCACCACTATCCGCACGCAACTGATGGCATTCGACGAGGAACGGATAGCGGATCTCCTGCAACTCGACCGGCGTGTTGCGCACATCGCCCTGGCAGATCGACACCGAGGCGGATTCGCCGTCGGCCGTATCGCGGCCGCCCCATCCTCCGCCGAAGATATTCATCAGCACGTAGCGCTCGCCGTTTTCCTCGCGCTGGCCGTAGAACGAGCAGCCGCCCATGTCGCCCTTGTGCGCGGCCGGGATGAACTCGGGCAACGCCGGAGTCAGCGCGCGCAACAGCGTATCGATCACGGTCGGCAGCGCGACGCTCCACAGCCCGAGTGCCGCCGGCGGCCGGGCGTTGAGCATGGTGCCGAGCGGCGAGATCAGCGTGAGCGGCCGGAAGCAGCCTTCGTTGACCGGCGCATGAGGCATCGTGAGGCACTTGAACGCCACGCGCGCCGCCGATAGCCCGCCCGAATAACCCGAGTTCAAAGGCCCAGGCACCTGCTCGTTCATCTCCGAGTAATCGATCGTCAGATTCGAGCCTTCGACCTTGACCGTCACCTTCACGCGCAACGGTACGTTCAGGCGGCGGCCGTCGCTGTCCAGATGCGATTCGGCGCTGTACACGCCGTCCGGAATGCTTTCGACCACCGCGCGCGCCTCCGCCTCGGCCTGATCCCACGAAGCGGAGATGCAGTCGCGCACCGTCGCAATCGAATAGCGCCCGAACAGTTCCGCGAGCCTGCGTCCACCGAGCTGGCATGCCGCGATCTGCGCGCGCAGATCGCCGAGCGACGCCTCCGGAAAGCGGATGTTGTCGGAGATCATCTGCCAGACGCCTTCGTTGCGTTTGCCGGCGTCGTACAGCTTGATCGAGCGCATCTGGATGCCCTCGTGAAAGATCTCGTAGGTCTGCACGTTGCCAAAACCGGTGCGCAGGCCGCCGACGTCGACCCAGTGCGCGCGGTTCGCCGCGAACGCCACGACCTTGCCTTCATAGAAGCACGGCGTGTAGACCACGACGTTATTCAGATGCTGTCCGCACACGCCGGCGTGGTTCATGATCACCACGTCGCCCGGCGCGAAACCGTCGAGGCCGAAGCGCTCGATGCCGTCGCGCACGGCGATGTCGAGATCGGCGAGAAAGATCGGCAGGCCGCCGGAGTTCTGGCAGATCATCCGCCCGTCCGTGTCGATCAGGCCGCAACAGAAATCGCGCACCTCGTAGATCATCATGTTGTAGGCGGACTTGCAGAGCGCGAGCGCCATTTCTTCCGCGTATGCGATCAGCGAGTTCGTCACGACTTCGAGCGTAATAGGATTCACCCGGCGAGCGGTCGAAGGCCCCGGTGTCGAGTCGTGCGCGAGCGGTGCGGCTGAGGTGGAGTCGGCTGTCATTGCGTTTGCTCTTCCGGAAGTTTGATGGCGACCACGATGTGGCCGTGTTCGGTGACACGCGCGACGTCGCCCGGAAACAGCACCGTGGTCGAATGCGGTTCCTCGATGATCGCCGGTCCCTCGACCGTGAAGCCGGGTGCGAGACTCGGGCGCCACAGGATGCGGGTGGCAAGCGGCCGCGCCGGATCGTCGAAGATCACGTCGCGGGTCTGCTCTGCGCGCGGCGCTTCGACTTCGGGTGCGGCCCCGAGCAGGTTGTCGACCGAGCCGCTCGCGCGCTCGACGGTGACCGTCAGACGCAGATTGACGACCTCGATGATTTCGCCCACCGCTGAATGGCCGTAACGCTTGTCGTGCAGTTCGTCGAAGCGGTGGCGCATGTCGGTGTTGGTGTGCGATAGCGCGTCGGGCGCGGCGAGCGGCACGGTGATGCTGTGCTCCTGGCCGCGGTAGCGCAGATCGACGCCGAACTCGAATTGCGCTGCGGCCTCGTCGAGCTCGTCGCCGGCGAGTTGCTTGCGCGCGGCTGTGCGCAGTTCCTCGAACGCGTCGGCGACGGCCTGTGAATCGATTTGTCCGAGCGTGCCGACCAGCGTGCGCACCAGATCATGACGCCACGGTGCGAGCAGCATGCCGAGCGCCGAGAAGTTGCCGGGCAGCTTCGGAATCACCAGCGTCGGAATGTAGATCTCCTTGCACAGCGATGCCGCGTGCACCGGCCCGGCGCCACCGAACGCGATCATCGCGGCCTCGCGCGGATCCACGCCCTTGCGCACCGACACCGCGCGCACCGCCAGCGCCATCGCGGAATCGGCAATGCGGACGATGCCCATTGCCGCTTCCGCCGTCGTCAGGCTCATCGGTTCGCCAACGCGCGACGCGATCGCACGTTCGGCGCCGGGTGCGTCGAGCGCCATGCCGCCGTCGAGAAAACGGCCCGCGTTCAGGCGGCCGAGCACCAGGTTGGCGTCGGTGATGGTCGGCTCCGCGCCGCCGCGCCCGTAGCACACCGGTCCGGGTGCCGAACCGGCGCTTTGCGGACCGACGTGCAGGCCGCCCGAGCCGTCGCGCCATGCAATGCTGCCGCCGCCGGTGCCGACCTCGACGATCGCGACGACCGGCAACTGCATCGGCTGGCCCGTCGCATAGCCGCCGATGTAGTAGCCCTCCTCGATCGACATCTCGCCATCCGTAATCAGCGTCGCCTTCGCGGTGGTGCCGCCCATGTCGAAGCCGATCGCCTGACGCAGACCGAGCAATCTGGCGATATGTCCGGCACCGATCATGCCGGCGACCGGTCCGGACTCCATCATCGAGACCGGCTCGACGCAGGCATGCGCGAGCGACATGCTGCCGCCGCTCGAACGCATCATATGGATCGCACCGCTGAAGTCGCGTTCGCGCAGATGCGTTTCGAGCGTGCGCAGATAGCGCTGCACGCGTGGCCCGACGTAGGCGTTGAGCACCGTCGTGGAGGTGCGCTCATACTCGCGGCATTCGCGCAGAATCTCATGCGACAGCGTGACGAACAGCTTCGGAAACGCTTCACGCAGCACGTGGCCGGCCGCCCGTTCATGCACCGGGTTCGCGTACGAATGCAGGAAACACACCGCGACCGATTCGACGCCCGCAGCAACAAGCTGCTCGCCGAGCGCGAGCACTTCGGCGTCGTCGAGCGGCGTCAGAACCTCGCCGCGCGCGTTGAGCCGCTCCTGCACTTCGTAGCGCAACTCGCGCGATACCAGCGGGCGCGGCCGCTTGAAGTGGATATCGAATGCGTCGGGCCGGTTGCCGCGGCCGATCTCGTAGACATCGCGAAAGCCTTGGGTCGTGATCAATGCGGTGGCGACGCCGCTGCGCTCGAGTACCGTATTGATCGCGATGGTCGACCCATGCAGGAACTCGTCGATTTCACCTAGCCGGGTGCCGGCCAGATCGAGTGCATGCGCCACGCCCTCGGTTGGGTTCGCGGGCGTGGTGAGCGTCTTCGCGAGCACGAGTTCGCCCTCTCGATAGCCGACCAGGTCAGTGAAGGTACCGCCGATGTCTACGCCTATCAGGTTCATTTGCAGTTCCACGTTAACGGATGCCGGAATGCCGGGATGCCAGGTATCACTGAGCGCCCGTCCGGTGTTCGCACGACAGGTGACCCGCTGCCGGGCCGACGTTTTTTTGTTTGTTAAACGAGACTAAATGAGGGGTGCCAGGCCGGGCAATCCGCTATCGGGCTATGAGTTCATAGTAAGATGGCTATGAGCTAACAGGCTTCACAAGGGGAAGTAAATGCGACCGGTCACGATGCGGGGCCTCGAAGTTTTCGTCGCGGTCGTCGACACAGGCGGCTTCGGTTCGGCTGCGAGCGCGCTCGATATCACGCAGCCTTCGGTGAGCGTTCACATGCGCGAACTGGAGAGCAAAGTGGGCGGCCCGCTGTTCGAGCGCCATCCTGGTGTTTCCCCGCAGCTCACACCGGTCGGGCGTAACTTCTATGCCTATGCGGTGGACACGCTGGCGCGCACGCGGGCCATTTCGTCCGACGCGGGGCAATCCAAACGCAAGCTTCATTTCGCTGCGCAACGCTTTGTCGCGAACGCACTGCTGCGGCGGCCACTGGAAGAATTCACGTCGTTGCGCACGCAGGTCGAGCTGATCGTACGCACCGGCACGTTCGAGGAAGTCCACGCACTGTTCCTGAAAGGCGCGGTCGACCTCGTGTTCATGCTCAGCAACGGTGAAGTACCGGGATTGCAGACCGAGCAGATGGGCCGCTATCGGCTCGCCTTCGTCGCGCCGCCGAACCATCCGCTGGCGAAAGCGCAAAACATTTCGATCGATACGCTGTCGGCCTATCCGTTCGTCGCGGCCTATGAGCTGTCGTATTTCGGCCGGATGATTACGGAGAAGCTGCGCGCGGTGGGCCTGACCGATCCGATCATCGCGTCACAGGCCCAGGAAATGGGCACGGTACGTGACATGGTGGTGGCCGGCATGGGGATCGCCTGTGCGTTACGGCGTGCATTGCAGCCGGATATCGCGGCAGGCTCGCTGGTCGAACTGGATGTCGACGTCGAGCCAATGTATCTCACGCTCAACTATGCGCGCCGCGTGCGCCCGGAATTGCCGGAAATCGACAACCTGATCGAGATGATGCGGCGCTCGGAGGGATTACATGCTTGAGGCGTCGGCGTCGGCGTCGCCACGCTGACGCCGATCTCGCCTCTCTGAAAACCGGCGCCGGCATCACGAAGAATTATTACCGCGCGTTACGCGCGCATCACACGTGAGCCGGCTCACGCAGATTCAGAATGCGCCGCGCGTTTTCACCCAGCACCTTGTTCTGATCCGCTTCCGAAAGACCCGCTTCGCGCAGCACCTTCAACGCGGCATCCGGATCCCAGCATGGATAGTCGCTGCCGTACATTACATGATCGGCGCCATAGAATTCGACCGCGAAGCGCACCCCCATCTCGTGCGGCGACACCGTGTCCGTGTACATCCGCTTGATGTAGGTGCTCGGCGGCTGTGGCAGCCTGGCCTTCTTCGAATTCTTGTCCATGCGGCCAGCCTGATACGGTAACGCGCCGCCGGTGTGCGACATGACGATCTTCAGCGCCGGATGGCGCTCCATCAGCCCCGACAGGATCAGCCGGCAAGCGGACACGCTGACGTCGATCACGCGCCCGAGACTCAGATAGAGCGCGCCATCGTAGCCGTCGAGAATATCGTTGAAGACCGCGTCGGTTGGGTGCAGAAACATGGGAATGCCGAGTTCCTCGACGCGCGCATAAAACGGTTCGAGCCGCTCGGCGTCGATACGCGGATCCGCGCCGATGCTGCCCGGCAGATTCACGCCCATCAACCCGAGGCGGGTAATCGCATGCTCGAGCACTTCCAGCGCGACCTGCGTGTCGACTAGCGGCACCGCCGCGCTCGCCCACACGCGACCCGGATAGCGGCGCTGCGCGTCGGCCATTTCTTCATTCCACTGCATGGCCGCCGCCCGGCCTTCTTCGACAGGCAGATCGGAAAAGTGAACCGAGAACGGGCCGATCGAACACACCACGTCGATCTCATGGCCGGTTGCATCCATGCGTGCAAGTTGCTTCTCGATGTCGAACCAGTCGGCGCCAAGGTCAAAACCCGGCACGCCGTTGTCGGCGCGCCAATACTTATAGCCGCCCCGGCCGTTGGGCTCGGCGCGCGGGAAACCTTCCCGCTTGCACAGCGCCTCGAAAATGGACCGTGGCCACCAATGAAAGTGCGAATCGACAATGCGCATCGACATTCTCCTGAATGCAAGGGATCCGGCCGCGAACTCATGAACTCGCAAATTCGCAAACTCATTTCACGAGTCTCACGCTGACGCTTCGATTCTACGATCGCGGGAACGCCCACGGCCACTCGTCAAAAAGCTATGGGTTCGTAGAAGGAAGGTTATGAGTCCGCCGATATCCGGGACAACACTGAGCGGGACAACACCGAGAACCGATAAGAAAACTTTATGCAAGCATTAACCCATAGCCTTCTTTCTATCTACTCATAGCCCAAGTGTAGATTGCCGGAACAATATGGTCTAGTTAGCTTACGTCTCAATCCCCCGTCCAGGACTGGCGGGTGGATCTGGAGCATGCGAGCAAGACATTGTCATGACGCTCCAATAGTTTGGCTGAGGTTCGATCCGGAGCATCAGGTTGCAGATTTCACCATTAGGACTGCCACCCAACAATCATATCAATCGGGATGTCTGTGCTACCCAAACTGTCTTTCCAACCGCTCGCCATGTTTGATACCAGGCGCGGGCACGTCGATGTCGGTCTGTTCAAACGAAAAAAATAGGGGAAGTCGCGATGAAGAAGCAAGCAAGAGGATACGTGTCGCAGCTCGCAGGCGCGCTTGCAGCACTGAGCCTCGCAGGAGCCGTCCATGCGCAGTCGAGCGTCACCCTGTACGGCGTCGCGGATGCCAGCCTCCGATATCTGACAGGTGCAAACAAAGCCGACGATTCCCAGTTCTCGCTGGCCAACGGCGCGATCTCCCAAAGCCGTTGGGGGATGCGCGGCCGCGAGGATCTCGGTGGAGGCACCTATGCAATGTTCGACCTGCAGAGCGGCTTCAACCTGCCGAACGGCTCGATGTCCAGCGCGGGCGTGATCTTCAACCGTAATGCTTATGTCGGCGTCGGCAACCCGACCTACGGTTCGCTCAAGCTCGGTATCATGGACAACCCGACCTATCAGCTGCTCACCGACGGCTGGGATCCGCTGACGGTCGGCAACTACCTGCAGAACGAGTGGTTGCCGGTCGCGTTCTCCGGCGCGCTGCGCGGCGGCAGCAACATGGCGTTGTACACGCTGGATCGCGGCCCGTTGACGATGCGCGGCTCGTTCAGCCTCGGCGGCGTGGCGGGCAATTTCAATTCGGGCACGCTGAAGGTGCTGGCCATCGCGTACGATCCGAGTCCCTTCGGCGTCGAAGCCGGCTTCGTGCAGGGCTACAACGCAGCCAACTTCTCGCAGCGCGCGTTCAACGTCCAGCTCCGGTTCAAGGGTCTGCAGGCGTGGGAGTTCTGGCTCGGCTATTACAACGACGACGACCACACCGGCTCGGTTGACGCGTTCCTGACGGGCAACGCGGCGGTGGGCACGGCGGTCGGGCGCAAGGACAACGCGTTCGTCGCAGGCGCGGCGTATTACGTCACGCCGGCCTTCAGACTGACCGGCGCGGCCTACTACGACAACGCGCAGAACGTCTCGGCCGTCAGCGGCGCGGACGGCAAGCGCTATACCTATGTGGCGCTCGCCGAATACTTCCTGTCCAAGAAGGTGACGTTGTACGGCACCGTCGACTACAACCGCGTGACCGGCGCGACCACCAACGAAGAGCCAAACGGCAGCAACCAGTTCGGCGTCGGCACGGGCATCCGGTATCGGTTCTGATCCACGCGCGCGGCTTCGTGCCGCGCGCTCGAACCATGCAGTCACTTTATGTCCGCATTTCTTTATTTCGTTTGTCGATGAGGACAGCCGCCATTACAGTAAATTGCCGACCGCTCAACGCACCGCGCCAGCCGGCGTCGAACCCTGTATCCGGGTAGACCCTTCCCGGCTTGCCGCGAGCCACGGTCGGCAATCGTGCCGGGTGGACTGGAGGAGACCGATGCTGCATCGCACTCATAGCTTTCCGGCGATGCACTCATAACCCGATCGTCACTTGCCTCGTCAATATGGCGTGTTTAAGGTTGTCGGCACGCCAAGGGCAACAGGTACCGCAATCCGTCGGGTTCCGCGTCAGGAGACGATGCGGCGCGGCACATCAACATTCAAAACAAAGGATGAGGTAGGCATGTCAGAGTTTTTAACGCAGTGCGCGCCGCACATTCTCGACATTCCGCCGTATGTGGCGGGACGGCCGGTTTCCGATGTCATGCGCGAGTTCGGGCTCGAGCGTTCGACCATCGTGAAGCTGGCGTCGAACGAGAATCCGCTTGGCATGTCGCCTCACGCGCGCGCCGCCATCGTCGACGCGCTCGCCGAGGCGAGCCGTTATCCCGATGCAAACGGCTTTGACCTGAAACAGGCGCTGGCCAAGGCCTATTCCGTCGACGCCGCCTGCATCACGCTCGGCAACGGCAGTCACGATCTGCTCGAAATGGCCGCTCACGCCGTGCTGCATCCCGGACAATCCGCGGTGTATTCCCAGTATGCGTTCGTGGTCTACGGCAACGCGACTCAGGCCTGTGGCGCCGAACATATCGTGGTGCCGGTCGACGCGTCGATGGGTCACGATCTCGACGCGATGCTGGCGGCCATCAAGCCGAACACGCGGCTGATCTTCATCGCCAATCCGAACAACCCGACCGGCACGTTCATCGCCGGCAGCAGGATCGAGGCGTTTCTCGAACGCGTGCCGGCGAATATCGTCGTCGTGCTGGACGAGGCCTACACCGAGTATCTGGACGACGAGGACCGCTACGACTCGCTGCACTGGATCGAGCGTTTTCCGAATCTCTGCGTCACCCGCACTTTTTCGAAGGCATTCGGACTGGCCGGTCTGCGCGTTGGCTTCGGCGTTGCCGGTCCCGTGTTGACGGGTCTGCTCAACCGGCTGCGGCCCGCGTTCAACGTCAATTCGCTGGCCCAGGCCGCGGCCATCGCCGCGCTTGACGACAGCACGTTCCTCGAACATTCACGCGCGATCAACCGGCAAGGCCATCAGCGGCTCGCCGCGGCCTTCGACGAACTCGGCCTCACGTACGTGCCGTCATCCGGCAACTTCGTGATGGTCAAGGTCGGCGAGGAGAAAGACTCGGGGCAACGTGTCAACACCGCGCTGATGCGCCGCGGCGTGATCGTGCGTCCGCTCGCGAGCTACGGTTTGCCGCAGTGGCTGCGCGTGACAATCGGCACGCCTCATGAAAACGAGCGCTTTATCGCCGAACTGAGCGCGATTGTCAGCCCGGCGCGTGTCGCGTAAGCACAAGTCCGCGAATCACCGTGCGATGCCGATGCGCCGGGGCACACCGAAGTACTCCGGCGCGCAAGCGGAGATGCCCTGTGTTTCGTTTATCGCTCGCCCCTTCCTATCCGCGAGATCGCGTCCATGAATACCTATCGCTACTTCCATGTCGACGGCCAGTTGCGGCCGAGCACCGGCACGAACACGATCACGCTGGTCAGCCCGGTCACTGAACAACCGGTCGGCGAACTGTTGTCATGCAGCAAGGCCGACGTCGACGCGGCCATCGACTCGGCGCACCGCTGCTTTGCGCGCTGGGCGTCGAGCAGCATCGAGCAGCGCGAGCGGGCGTTGCTTGCGCTACGCGCGGCCATCGCCAAACGCACCGAGCGGATCGTCGAGAGCCTGGTTGTCGAAGTGGGCGTACCCGTGTGGGTCGGCCGCTCGATGCAGGTGCCGATGCCACTCGCCAATCTCGATGCCATCATCGAAGGCCTGCACCAGGTGAACTGGGAAGAGCAGATCCGCACCTCGCGCGTGGTGCGCGAACCAGTCGGCGTGGTGGCCGCGATCACACCGTGGAACTACCCGCTGCATCAGATCGTCGCGAAGGTCGCCGGGGCCATCGCCGCCGGCTGCCCCACGGTGCTCAAGGCGAGCGAGATCGCACCGGGCGCCGCCCAGCTCTTCATGGAAGCCGTCGAAGAAGCCGATCTGCCGCCGGGACTCGTCAACATGGTCTGGGGCGGCGCGGATGTCGGCGAATGGCTGGTTGCCGATCCACGCATCGACATCGTGAGCTTCACCGGCTCGGGCGCGGTCGCGAGACACATCCTGGCGAGCGCCGCGGGTTCGTTGAAGCGCGTCGCCCTGGAGCTCGGCGGCAAGTCGGCCGCGCTGATTCTCGACGATGCCGATCTCGACGCCGCCGTGCCCGCGGTCGTACGCCGCTGCATGAACAACTCGGGCCAGGCATGCGTCGCGCAATCGCGTCTGCTGACACCGCGCCATCTGCAACAGGAAGTCGCGCAACGCGTCACCGCAGCACTGAAAGAATGGACCCTGGGCGACCCCGCGGATGAAACCACCCGGCTCGGGCCCGTGGCGAGCGCCCGGCAATTCGACAGCATCAACCGCCACATCGGCGCGGCGCTCGCCGCCGGCGCAACGCTGCTCGCCGGCGGCGCGGGCCGCGCAGCCGGTTTCGAACGCGGCTACTTCATCGCGCCGACGGTGTTCACCGATGTCGCACGCACGATGGCGCTCGGCTGCGAAGAAGTGTTCGGCCCCGTGCTCGCCATGATGCCGTACGACAGCGACGAAGACGGCATCGACCTCGCGAATGCAACGCCGTACGGCTTGTCCGGCGCGGTGTGGTCGGGCAATCAGACGCGTGCGATGAATGCGGCCCGGCGCATGCGCACAGGCCAGGTCATTCTCAACGGTGCGCCGCCCAATCCCGCCTCGCCGTTCGGTGGCGTCGGACAATCCGGATTCGGCCGCGAAAATGGCCGGTTCAGTATCGAAGCATTCCTCGAGTTCAAATCCATTCAGCAATAACGGCAACGGCGCCGCGCGTACCGACTCGGCACGTATCAGCGTACAACCACATGGGGAGCGGCAATGGAAGCAGCAGGCAAGGGTGGAAACTGGCGGGGCGCGGTCGCTTCGACGATTGGCAACGTACTCGAATGGTACGACTTCGTGCTATTTGGCTTTCTCACACTGGTGATCGCCAAACAGTTCTTCCCATCGAGCAGTCCATATGGGGGACTGCTGATGACCACGGCGACATTTGGTGCGGGCTTCGTGGTGCGGCCAATCGGCGGCGTTCTGCTCGGCGTCTACGCGGACCGCCATGGACGTAAGGCGGGTTTGACGCTGGTCATCATGATGATGACGATCGCGTCCGCGATTGTGGCGTTCACGCCGGGCTTCCATCAGATCGGCATCGTCGCGCCGCTGCTGGTGGTGTTTGCGCGATTGCTGCAGGGCGTGTCGGCCGGCGGCGAATTCGGTACCGCCACGGCCATGCTGGTCGAGTATGCGCCGAAGGGCCGTCGCAGCTTCTACGGCAGCTGGCAGATGTTTGCGCAGGCGTTGGGCGCGTTGATCGCGATTGCAATGGGCGCGCTGTTGACCGGCTTTTTCTCGCAGGCAACGGTCGAGTCGTGGGCGTGGCGTCTGCCCTTCGCGTTCGGCTTGCTGATCGGTCCGGTCGGTATCTACATCCGTAACCGGATGCCTGAAACCGAAGCGTTCCAGAAACTCGGCAAACCCGCGCGGGCGCCGCTAGGCAAAGTACTCACCGACTACCCGAAAGAGGTGTTCATTTCGACGTCGATGAGCGCGGCACTCAACGTGATGTCGTACGTCATCTTCACGTTCCTGCCGATCTTCGCGGTGCAAACGCTGGGCATGCCGATCAAGCTGCCGTTCACCGTGTTGCTCATGTCGGTCACGCTGCGTATCGTGACGATTCCGCTGTTCGGCTGGCTAGGCGATCGCGTCGGTCAGAAGCGCGTGATGAGCCTTGCACTGGTCGCGTTCCTGATAACGCTGTATCCGTCCTACTACTGGATGATTCACTCGCCTTCGATGATCTCGATCCTCACGGTGGAAAGCGTCTTCGCGGTCCTCACCAGCGCCGCCACCAGTTCGGTGCCCAGCGCATCGGCGCAACTGTTCCCGACCTCGGTGCGCTCGACTGGCCTTGCGATCTCGTACAACATCGGGGCATCGCTGTTTGGCGGCTTCTCGCCGTTCATCCTGACGTGGCTGCTGCATGTAACCGGCGACAAATTCATGCCGGCCCACTATGCAACGCTGTTCTTCGCGCTCGGCCTGATCGGCGTGCTGATGCTGCGCAGCGACAAGGACGACAAGGCGGTCGCCGAGCCGGGCCCTGAAGCGGACGATCAATCTCCGGCGCTGAAGCAGGCGCATTGAAGACGATGAAGCATGCGGTGCGCAGAGCGCACCGCATGCATGAGCAAGAACACGAAGCCATAGCAAGCGATAACAAGCCTCAATCAAACACATCGCGCCGCAATAAAAAAGGCCCCGGCAGCAATGCCGGGGCCTCAGTTTTCGCCAAATCGATTGCGACTTGAACGACTTGATCCTGCGGAACCACCGGAGCGAAGCGCCCCGGTTCGCGAAGCAAAAGCGTTACAGCTTGAGATTAAAGATCCGCTCAGCATTGTTGCCGCGTACCTTGTGACGAACCGAGCCGGGCAGTTCGTTCACGCGCGCGAGAATGCCGCCCATGTCGCTGATGTTGTGCGGGAAATCCGAACCGTACAGCACGTTGTCCTCGCCGACGCAGTTGATCGCCATTTGCAGCGCTTCACGCGAATAGACCACCGAGTCGAGGAACAGACGCCCCATGTAAGTGGACGGCCGCTTGCTGATGGTGGCGCGGGCGCTGTCGATCTTCTCGTGGCAACGGTCGAAGCGCGAGATCAGGAACGGCAGCGCGCCGCCGCCATGCGCACCGATGATCTTGAGCTTCGTATAGCGATCGAAGAACCCGTCGTAGATCATCCGGCCGAGCGCCAGCGTGGTATCGAACATGAAACCGATCGGCACGATCAGCATGTACTTCTGCATATCGAGGCCGTGCACTGCCGGCGGTGCGGTCGGATGAATCAGCACCGGCAGCGCGTGGTCGTCGATCGCCTTCCATGTGGGCGCGAAGAGCGGATCGGTCAGCGATTTCTCGCCGACGTTGGCCAGCACCAGCACACCGCTCGCACCGAGTTTCAACGCACGTTCGAGTTCGGGTTTGGCGAGTTCCGGGTGCTGCCAGGGCAGCGTCGCGAACCAGCGGATCCGGTCGGGATGCGCGGTCTGAGCGGCGGCGAAGTCGTTGTTCATCGCCTGGGCTGCCTTCAGGCTGATTTCGGGCGTGCCCCAATAGACGCTCGGCGCGGCCAGCGAGACGACGCAGATGTCGACGCCGTGTTCGTTCATCGCCTTGACGCGTGCATCGAAATCGAAGAAGGCCGGGAAGATCGTATTGAATGCCGCGCCGTCGTGGTGAATGGCCTCCCGGCCGCCTGCCACCTGCTTCACTTCGTAGCGCGGCTTGCCGTGTTCGCGCAACAGGTTGAGCCAGTTCTCACTGTAGTTATGCGTATGTACGTCGACAACAATACTGTCCATGACAGGGTCTCCAGGATTCAGGGTTTTCATTGCCAGTACGCGTCCTCAGCGGACGACTGACGCCTGCCAGTCTAGGGACTGCGTCGAAGCACGGCCAACGAGTAAAAGTTGTCCCCGGATAAGGTGAAGTTATGGCCACGGAAACGTTTCAGATTGGCAATGTTTCGCTCAAGCAATTGCGTGCCTTCGTGGTGGTCGCGCAGGAAAAGAGCTTTACGAACGCCGCCGCTCTGCTGCATGTCACGCAGGCCGCCGTCAGCCTGCTGCTGCATGAACTGGAGAAGGAACTGGGCGTGCGCTTGCTCGATCGCACATCGCGCGCCGCGCAACTGACCGATGCGGGCGCTGAGTTTCTGCCTACGGCGTTAAGGCTGCTGCACGAATTGAGTTCAGCCATCGCCGACACGAAAGAGTTATCGAACAAGCGCCGAGGCCGCGTGAGCATCGCGGCCTCGCCCCTGCTGTGCTCGCTGATGCTGCCGTCGATCATCGCCGGCTATAAACGTGACTATGCGGAGATCGCGGTGGTGTTGCGCGACGTGCCCTCCGGCGACGTCAGGCGCCTCGTCGAGGATGGCGCGGTGGAACTCGGCCTGAGCAATCCAGGCGGCGCCGGCGATCTGGTGACCGGCGAGACGATTCTGCTCGATGAAGTGCTATTGATCGTGCCGACGGATCATCCGCTTGCGCAATACGCTGAAGTGTCGTGGAAGGACATTGCGCGCTATCCGCTGATCGCGCTCACCGCACGCAATGTGACGCGGCAATTGATCGACCGGAGCGCCCTCGAAGCCGGTGTGCGGCTGGTGCCTCAATACGAAGTGTCACAGGTATGGACCGTGATCGGTATGGTCACGGCGGGACTCGGCATCGCGTTTGTGCCCGGCTATGCGTCGGTCGTGCTGGATGCACGCCACGTGGTCACGCGCAGGCTCTCCTGCCCGCCTATTACGCGGCCGATCGCCCTGCTGCATCGGCGCGGCCGCAGCCTGAGTCCGGCCGCCCAGACGTTCCGCGATTTTATGTTCGCTCAGGTGGGCAATAAGGATGACAGTGGGTCACCCTGCCCTGTTTGGGCGGCGTGTGCCTTGCTGAAGTAGATGAGAACGCCTTGGCGGTGTTCCGAAGACATACCGCCTAAATGGTCTCCGTGCCCACTGCGCCCCCAAGCCGGACCTGCAATCGACGCACTACGGCGGACATGGCCGTGCACACACAGAAGTAGCATGCACCGGCAAACAATATCAACTCGACTGTCGTGCCATCCCGTGCCCCAACGTTCGAGGCGATCGTGAAGAAGTCGCCAAGACCCACCACGTAGACGAGAGACGTGTCCTGAAACAGGATGATGGCCTGCGTCAGCAGCAACGGAACGATCGCCCGCAGCGCCTGAGGAAGCACGATCAGCCGCATGCTCTGGAGCGGTGTCATGCCGAGCGCCTGCGCTGCATTGAACTGTCCGGGCGGCACGCTGTTGACGCCTGCGCGAATGATCTCCGCGTAGTAAGCCGCCTCGAATAGCGAAAACGCGATCAATGCCGAGACGCGGCGTATGTCGGTGCCTGCCGGCAGATGCAGGAACGCCACCAGCAGTTGCGGCACGACGAGAAAGAATACCAGCAGCACCACCGGCAGCGGCACGGCGCGAAAGGCCGTCACATAGGCACGCGCAAACGCCGACAGCAACCGCGAGCGCGATAGTCTGAACAAGGCCAGCAGCACGCCAAGCAAAAATCCGGCGACCAGCGCCACCGCCGTGATTTCAAGCGTAATGTGCAGCCCGCGGACCAGTTCGGGCAAATCCTTCGGTATGACAGTCCAGTGAAAACTGTATGGCATCACCTATCGCCCGGACGCAGCCAGTCGGACCGTCTTTTCGATTCTTCGCCCGACAATCATGATGAGGCCGGTCAACAGCGCATAGCCGCCGATGATCGCGGCGAACGATTCGTATGCCTGGGACGTGTAGTCGATCATTCGCTGCGCCTGTGCGGTCAGTTCGAGCACGCCGATCGTCGAGGCCACCGACGAATTCTTGACGATATTCAGAAATTCGGATGTCAGAGGCGGCACGAGGTTGCGCACCGCGACGGGCAGCAGCACGTACCGGTAGGTCTGGAACCCGCTCAGTCCAAGCGACAGCCCTGCGGCCCGCTGCCCGGCCGGCAGCGCCTGCAGGCCCGCCCGCACCTGTTCGCATACTCGCGCCGACGTGAACAGCCCGAGGCAGACTATCGACGTCAGCACGCCGGATTGCTCCGGCGGCATATGCTTGAGCGTACTGCCGAGCGGGCCAGGCAGCAGCTCGGGAACGGCCCAGAACCACAGGAAGAACTGCACGATCAACGGAATGTTGCGAAACAGTGCGACATAACTGGCTGAACACCAGCGCAGCCCTCTGCCCGGTATGGTGCGAACGACGCCCATCGCCGTTCCGACCACAAGCGCAATGACCCAACCGGCGATCGCAATGCCGACCGTCGTTTCCACCCCTGAGACAATCCATCCGAGATAAGTGGATGGCTCGCCCGTAGCGACAGGCTGGAGAAAAACCGCCCAATCCCAGCGATAACCCATGTCCGTTTCCCGTTATGTTGACAAGGCACGGCCGACGGGTTCGCCAGGCGCGGCCAACCGCGCGATCAGCTCAGCGGCTTGTCGTTGGGAGCCTTGAACAGGGACTTGAGATCGTCGCTCTCCGGCAGATGCAGATTGACCCGGCTCGGCGCAATCGGGCTCTCGAACCACTTCCTGTAGAGCGCATCCGCCTGGCCCGACGTCTGCAGCCGCGCGACCGCGTCGTCGACCAGCTTCTTGAAGTCAGGATCGTCCTTGCGGAACATGCACCCATACGCCTCTTTCGATTGAGGCGTACCGACGATCACGTAATCGTCGGAATTGGACGCCTTCGCCCGCTCGCCCGCCAGCATCGCGTCGTCAAGCATGAACGCGTCGGCGCGCCCAGTCGACAGCGCGAGGAACGACTCCGCGACATCCTTCTGCGTCGTGATGACGATGCCCAGGTGCTGCTCCACGTTGAGCCGGTGCAGGATCTGTTCGGACGTCGAGCCCGCGTTCGTCACGACGGTGCGTCCCTTGAGGTCGGCGAAGTCTTTGATGCCTGTCTCTTTCTTCGTCAGGAGGCGTGTGCCGATAATGAAGATCGTATTGGAGAAGGCTGCCTGTTTCTGCCGCTCGGCGTTGTTCGTCGTGGTACTGCATTCGATGTCGATCGTGCCGTTCTGTAACAGCGGAATGCGGTTCTGCGGCGTAATCGCAATCGTCCTGACGGCCAGGTTCGGCAAATTCAGTTTCTGTTTGACGGCGTCCACGATGGCGAGCCCGACGTCCTGAGAATAGCCAATCGGCTTCTGCTGATCGTCGTAATACGAAAACGGTACGACTGCGGGACGCACGCCAAGAACTATCGTTCCGCTATCCTTGATCTTCTGCAGCGTACCGGCGCTTTGCGCGTGAGCAGATCCGATTGCTGCCAGCGAGGCGGCAAGCAGCAATCGAAGCGTGTTCTTCCGAATCATGTAAATGGTCTCCTGGAGTACAGTTCGCGTTAGTTGCGAATTCAAGCAACTCGCTAGTAGATATCAACCACGCCGGTGACGGCAAATACTTATAGTGGATTTGCTATTCGGTCTTTTTGCTAAGCCTCAGACCCGCCATGAGCCTCGACGAATCGAATCATTTGTAAACTGCGCTAATCACAGCCCCTTTTGATTCCATTGATTGTGCGGCGCGGCTCACGTACGCTGTGGCCCGAATCCCGGCCAATCCGCCAGTGCACAACGTTCAGGAGATCCTCTCGCCGATGCAGGCCCCCAACCTATCCCGCGCGCCGAGACACAACTCAGGACACGGCTCGCTGATCGTAATGCTCGTCGCAGCCGCTTTTTTCATGGAGAACCTCGACGGCACCATCATCGCCACGGCGCTGCCGCAGATGGCGCGCTCGTTCGGTGTGCATCCGGTCGATCTGAGCCTGGGCATCACGTCGTATTTGCTGACGCTCGCCGTCTTCATTCCGATCAGTGGCTGGGCCGCCGACCGCTTCGGCTTGCGGACCGTGTTCAGCAGCGCGCTCGCCGTGTTCACCGCGGCGTCGGTGCTGTGCGGCATGACCACGAGCCTGCCTGAATTCACCGCCGCTCGCGTGCTGCAAGGCATCGGCGGCGCCATGATGGTGCCGGTCGGCCGGCTCGCCGTGTTACGCGCAACGCCGAAGGACGGCCTCATGCGCGCTATCGCCTTCATTACCTGGCCGGGGCTCGTCGCGCCGGTGATCGGGCCGCCGCTTGGCGGCTTCATCACGACCTACTCGTCGTGGCACTGGATCTTCTACCTGAATCTGCCGCTCGGCTGCATCGGCCTGCTGTTGTCGATCATGTATCTCGACAACACAAAGGAGAACGCCGGGCGCCGCTTCGATACGGCTGGTTTTGTACTGACGGGCGTCGCCGGGGCAACGCTGATGTACGCGATGGAATTGCTTGGGCGCAGCAATACGCCGTGGTCCGAGATAACGGGCCTGCTCGCCATCGGGGTGGCCTCGGGGGGCGCCGCATGGTTTCATGTGAGGCGCGCGCACGAGCCGGTCGTCGATCTGTCGGCCTTGCGTGTGAAGACCTTTGCGGTGGCCATGGGCGGTGGCTCGCTCTTTCGTGTATCGATCAGTGCAGTGCCGTTTCTGCTGCCGCTGCTGTTCCAGGTGGGCTTCGGACTGAATGCGTTCGAGTCGGGGCTGCTCACGCTTTCGGTGTTCGCCGGCAACCTGTCGATGAAGGTGGTGACGACGCCCGTCATGCGGCGCTTCGGCTTTCGCAGCGTGCTGATCGTCAACGGAATGTTCGCCGCGATCTCGCTTGCGGCAATGAGTTTGCTTTCGCCTGCCACGCCCAGGACGGTGATCGTGGCCGTGCTCTTCCTGAGCGGGCTGTCGCGCTCGTTGCAGTTCACGGCGTTGAATACACTCAGCTTCGCCGACGTCCCGAAGGCCCAGATGAGCGGCGCATCCGCGTTGTCGAGTACCTTGTTCCAGATGACGATGGGTATCGGCGTGGCCCTTGGCGCGATCGCGTTACGCGTCGCCGAATGGCTGCATGGGCACGACTCGCATTCGATCGCGCCGGCGGATTTCAGCGTCGCGTTTCTGATCGTTGCGGCCGTGGGTCTGCTCGGCATCTTCGATCTGTTCGGGCTGGCGCGCGATGCAGGGGCCGAGGTCAGCGGGCAAGCGCCACCGCGCCGCCCCGGCTAGCAGATCGAAACGGTATTCACACAAGCAGGCCGGCACGCGCTACGCGCCCGCATTATGCGTTTTGCCAACGCGCGTCGGTGACGACCAGCTTCTTCGGGATCAGCCTGATTTCGTAGAGTGCGTCAGCGATCTGCTGCTGATACGCGAACCGGCCCGGGTCGACCGGCAGCACGCCGTAACCCGTGCGGCCCAACGCGAGTTCGAGCGTCCCCGTGTCGAGCCCGGTAAGCGGCGCGAGCTGGGCGGCGACGGCCGCCACGTTGTGCTCGGCCCAGCCGTCGAGCTGCTGCAGTTCGGCCAGCACGGCGTGGACCGCATCGGCGTGCTCCGTCGCGAACGAACGGCGCGCGACATAATATTCGACGTTGCGCACGAGGTTCTCGCCATTCGTCAGCACGCGCGCGCCCAGTTGACGCTCGGCGGCGGCTAGATACGGATCCCAGATCGACCAGGCGTCGACACTGCCGTTGGCAAACGCGGCGCGCGCATCGGCGGGAACGAGGTAGGCCGGCTGGATCTCGTTGTAGCCGACCTTGCCGTGCTCCAGCGCCTTGACCAACAGGTAGTGGGCATTCGAGCCCTTGGTAACGGCCACCTTCTTGCCGCGCAGCTCGGCGATCGAGCGGATCGGCGAGTCCTTCGGCACAATTAGCGCTTCGCCGCGCGGTGCGTCCGGCTCGGCGGCGATGTACACGAAGTTCACGCCACCCGCCTGAGCAAACACAGGCGGCGTCTCCCCCACCACGCCGATATCGACGGCGTTCGCATTCACGCCTTCCAGCAGCTGCGGGCCCGCCGGAAACTCGAGCCACTGAACGGAAAAGCCGAGCGGCGCGAGACGCTTTTCAAGCGTGCCGCGCGCCTTGAGGACGATGAAATTGCCGTATTTCTGGTAACCGATGCTCAGCACCTTGCGGTCCTGCGCGCGTGCCGCGCCACTCGCGGCAAGCGTCACGCCAGCAGCGCCGAACCCACGCAGGGCCACGCCCGCGCCAAGGCCTGCGGCCACCTTCAGTAACGAACGGCGGCGCGCGCGCGTGCCGTTGGGCTTCGATTCGGTATGAGACATAAGCCGGAGGTCCTGACAGGATCAATAAGCCATGGGCGCAGAAAAGCGCTGCCTTTATAGCCGCAGCTTCGACGCATGAACGAGCGCGAATCATGCGCAATGGTCAATGCGCCGTCAAAGAATCGTTTCTGCTATAGATCGAGGATATACGCATATGTGCCGTCGCCGGCCTGTCGCGCCGGCGTGCCTTGGGATCTGTTGCGGGCAGCCTGGCGTAGATGCGGCGATCATCCGGCCATCACATCGTTTCCCGTTTTAGCGACCAGTAGAATCCGCTTCCTGAGGGTTCCCCGTGTCCACCTCGATGTCGCCATCCATCCACTCATCCCCGTGCAGCTCGGGCGATTCATAATCAAGCAACGCTGTGTAATGACTGTCGATATCTTCCACAAAGAGTTGTGTGGCTATTCCCTCGGCAAGCCTTCGCGCGCCGACACTCACGCCGGGAATGTCACCCGATAGTCTGCCGTGGCTCATCAACGCGGCAGAATTGAAACAGTGAATTCTGGACAATGCGGGGCACGCGCCAGGATGCCGCTCGCGGAACTCGAACAGCGGCCCCAGATCAGGGGCCAGGCCCAGGTCTCCGGTACGCTCGTTATCAGGCGGCGTAGAGCGCTCTTGCCAGAGGCGAATCTGCGAAGCGAAGGAAGCGAGTTCCGGGCGCCGGGTGATATCAATGCTGAAGCCCGTTGCGAAAATAATGAAATCAGTCTGGTATCGTCCTTTGGGGGTTTGAACCACAAGTGAATCCGATTCGACGGTAAGCGTCTTCACCGGACTGCCCAAATGGAAAAACGCGTTGCTGTGCCGCGAGACACGCAGTGTGCTGCCTCTGGGCGGAGGAATTTGCGTTTTCGCCGAATAGGCGTTGACTCTCCATTTCCACGCGTCCGGCAACGCGGCGAAGCCGTGTTCAAGTCCCGGACTGCCAATACCCGTGAGCTTATTGACGCGCGGAATGTCTTCGCGCCGGATGAACAGATCGACACGGTGTGCGCCGGCTTCGAGAGCGGTCGCGGCGTTGTCCATGGCTGACGCGCCTGCACCCACCACTGCCACGCGTTTTCCCGCCAGTGCGCCGAAATCGATCTGGTCGGCGGAATGCGCATAGTAGCGGCGCTCGATGCCGTCGGCGCAGGACGGCAAATAAGGCGCGCCCAAGCCGTCACGGCCGGTCGCGAGAATGAGACGCCGGGTTACGATTCGCCCGGTTCCTTGAGCGTGTGTGAGGTATGCGTCCACCAGTCCATCCTGGCGGGGCTCGACGCGCGCAAGTTTCACATCGTTGTCAATCGCGATACCGAGAATTGTCCGATACCAGCGCAGATAGTCCATCCACATCAGCGTGGGAATTTTGTCCAGTCTTTCCCATGCCAGCTGGCCGAATTGTGACTCGAACCAGGCACGGAAGGTCAACGCCGGCAGACCCAGCGCCGGCCCCGTCAGATCCTTCGGCGAGCGCAGGGTTTCCATCCGCGCAAATGTCGACCACGGACCTTCGGCGCCACGGCGCCCTCTATCGATCACCTTGACGTTGTTTATACCCAGCAACTTAAGCGCTGTCGCTGCCGCGAGACCGCACATTCCTCCACCGACGACCAGCACATCGATTACGCGAGTGCCGTCAAGCATGCGCTCCGGCACCCATGGTTTCGGTGGCAGACCAAGCCATGCGAGATCCTGTTTTAGCCGCGCCTCAAGCTCCGAAAGACTACGCGGGGGAGGACTCATCGCCTCAGTCAAGTTGACTCTCCTTATCTGATTTTGTATTGATACTGCGGCATCGAGGTTGGCTGCATCAACGGTTTCCCACGGCCACGCGCCAAACAGTCGGTCCACGCGAACATCGCGGCCACGCGAGTCAAACCGGGCGCCACCGCCCGGACTCCACAGCGGCGATGGCGGTTCACTGGCCTAGTGGATGCATTTGCCCGTCACGAGCGATCATTTGTGGCACCCACTTTCCGTTTATGACCTTATAGAGCGTTGCTGGCGGATCTTTCAGATCGCCGTTCGGCATGAACGAAATCGGTCCCGACACGCCCGCGAACGACGTATGAACAACCTCGGGAAGGTACACCTTCGGCTCTGTGGAATTCGCCTTCTGCATAGCGTGGATCAGCGTCCAAACGGCGTCGTAGGCGTTCGGTGAATAGGCAAGAACCCCTGCGTGGTAACGAGATTTCATCTTTGCGTCAAAACCAGCGCCGCCTGGCATCATGTTCAGGGACACGCCCGGCTCCCACGATACGGTGCCCTGTCCAGTCGGCCCTGCGAGAGAGAGAAAATTGTCGTTGGTGAAACTGCCGCCTCCCAGGATCGTGGCCTTAAGGTTCAGCTGGTGAATTTGCTTTGAGAGTTCGCCTGCCTGCTTATCCAGGCCGGCAAAGAAAACCACGTCAACGCCTTTGGCCTTCATCGCCGTTATCTGGGCACGAAAATCCTCGGATTGGTCGGCGGTATATTCCCGGTCTGCGATCGTTGCGCCAGCCGCGACGACTGCCTTTGAGAAGGCGTCCGCCAATCCCTGTCCAAATGCGGTTCGATCGTCGAGCGTGCCGATGTGCATGGCATGCATATTCTGCACGGCATATCGTGCCGCATAGGCGCCCAACTGCGCGTCTGAATTGACGAGACGGAATACGTTATTAAAGCCTTGCGAGGTCAGCGTGGGATTGCTCGCCGTTGGCGATACCATCGGAATACCGGCGCTATGGTAGATCGCTGATGCCGGGAGCGTAGTGCCTGAGTTGAAGTGGCCCACCACCCCCACCACCCCTTCGTCGACCAGTCGCTGAGCAACAATGGTGCCCATGCGTGGGTCGCTTTGGTCGTCCTCCACAACGAGTTCGAATGTGACCGGCTTACCGTCAATCGTGAGGTGGCTTGAATTCGCTTCGTCGATGGCAATTTTCGCACCTCTCTCGAGATCGACACCATAGTGCGACGAATCCCCGGTGAGTCCCGCGGCAAACCCGATCCTGACTTGAGCATGGCCCAGCAGAGGCGTTGTCGCCAGCAATACGACCGAAGAAAATTTTCCTAAATGGCGCAAAAAACCGTTCATGACTGTTCCGTATGTGTCGACGAAAGATCCGGACGTCAGTAGTCCGCAATGCATTGCGTCAGCGATGATCTGGAGGATCGCCAGGCCGTCGATCCGTCGATCCGAATTACGTGCGGGCCCAGCCGGTCTGTAACGTGGGTGTCGCGCTGCATCGAACCCGAGCAACGCTGGCCGTGTCCAGACACTTGCGCAATGCGCGAGGCAAGCCTTGGCGGTCATTGAGCGGGCTCGACCAGCCGACCCGCTCACGAATATCCACAGCTTGCTCTGCGTGGGTGTGACGGCACCACGCGCCGATCGAGGGTTTTCGACGTGCGCTCCCCGGTCAGTTCAAAACGAAGGTCCCGACGCGTCGGCGAACCGAATCAAAGTTTAAGTTGCAAGTTCCAACTATCAATGCAGATAGATTTAATCTGTTCTTAACTTTGACTTTTCAATTAGCACGGTCCAGGAGTTGCTCCATTCTTTCGACTACGTCGCTTGCCTTGCACACAGTCGCCCGCTTTCGGGATGTCGGCGTAGTTTCGCCAAAGCTGCGCCCACGTAGCTTTCTATCGTCGCGACACCGGCGCAAGCACGCAGCGCTGACAACGTCGCGTGTCGAACACCACGCTGCACACAACGCGCGCGGCTACCGCGCCAGTCAAGCGCGCGGTCACGTCCATCAACGGATGATGTCAGTGAGAGGTTGCGGCTTCGGAGGTCCGCGCGTCGATGCGGAAGGGCTCGAGTTCATCCGGCGCGCACTGCGCGATCAGCCCCGTTTCCCACGCGAGATAGGCGCGTGCCGCATCGAGATTGCCTTCATGGCGGTCGTGCACGAAGAACAGATGATCGATACGTTCGCTGTCTGTCGGACTATCCGGCGACGACTCGAGCGCAAGGCCCGCCTCGACCCAGGTCGCAAGGCTATTCGTCGCGATCGAGACCGACGTGAAGCCGGCCTCCCGCAGATCACGCGCGGCCAGCGCGGCGAGCGCGGGCGTGTCGGCGAACAGCACGACTGGGTCGGAAGTACTGGCGCCAGCGAGTGTTTCAGACAGCCTGGGGCGGATCGACCAGCGCGCGCCTGCGGCATGTTCTCGCCGGTAAGCCGAGCTGGACCGCAAATCGATGAGGTGCAGCGCATCGACGCCACTCAGTTTGCGCAAACCGTTCGCGTCGATAAGAACAGGATCGGGCGATCCAGGTTGACCGCGGCCCGATGCCACGCGCTGCAACGCTGCAGCATCGCGCGCGGCAACCAGTGCGGTCTCGATGCCCAGTTGCGTAAGCCAGCTGGCAATCACCGGTGCCCGGACCTTGTCATGGTCGACCAGTAGCACACGCGCGCGGCGCACGCCAATGGTCTGATCGGTTGCCTGCAGGAGTTGACCGCCTGGCGCATGCACTGCGGCCGGCACGCCGTCGCGTGCAAATTCCTCAGCGCTGCGCACATCGAGCAGATAGGTGGTGCGTTCCGGCGCATCGAGCCACGACTGCGCGGTCTGCCGATCCAGCGTCGCGAGCGCGAAGCGTGCGGACAGTGCCGATGCACGTTGACGTGCGTCAGCCAGCGCGGTTTCATCGACGTCATCGGAATAGCGGCGCACGCTGCCGTGCTCCAGCTTCAGACCGGCAAGCGCCCAGCCTTGCGTACCGTTTTCGAGCGCGATCACCGGATTCGGCACGCCGAAACTACGCAGCAGTTGTGCTCCAATGATGCTGCGTGTACGCCCTGCACAATGAATCACGATCGGCGTGTGCGGATCGGGTGCCAGTGCGCCAATGCGATAGGCTAGCTCGCCGTTCGGGCAGCTTAGGCCGCCCGGAATCGTCATCTTCGTGTGTTCTTCGACGGTGCGTCCATCGAGCAGAATCAGCGGCACGCCCTCGGCCTGCTGTTGGGCGAGTTCCGCTGCTGATATGTGCGGTGTGCCATACGCATGCTCGACGAGCTCGCCAAAGGTTTTCGACGGCACGTTCACGCCTTTGAAAAGCGTGTAGCCCGCGGCCTGCCAGCCGCGCGAGCCGCCTTCGAGAATCGAGACGCGCGTATAACCAAGCGCGCCGAGCCGGCGCGCCGCACGCCGCGCTAGCGCCTCTTCACCGTTGCCATCGTCGATCAGGACGATGCGCACATTGCGACGCGGCGCGAGCCGTTCGATATCGAGTTCGAGGCGGCTGTACGGCAGCGGGATCGCGAAGAACGGGTGCCCCTCGCCGAACTCGCCGGCTTCGCGCACGTCGAACAACGCGATTTCCTTCTCGTCGTTCAACCATTCGCGCACGGTGGTTGCGGAAATCAGTGGAGAAATGTCTGCCATTGGGAATCGGTGAACAAGATAAATTGGAAGGCGATGCGGTCTATTTGAGTACGCGGCGAAACGCCTGACTGAGATCGGCGATCAGATCGGCGGGGTCTTCGAGGCCCACATGCAGCCGCACGATCGGCTCACTGCCGCGCCAGTAGCTGTGCTCGTTCAGACGTGACGGCGGCGCGATCAGCGCAAGGCTTTCGTAGCCGCCCCACGAAGCGCCGATATCGAACAGCCGCAACGCATCCACGAAAGCACTCGCCTCGGCCGCTTGCGCGTGACGGAACGCAAACGAAACGAGACCGTTGGCGCCGGTGAAATCACGCTGCCACAGCGCGTAGCCAGGATCGTCGGGTAAAGCGGGATGAAACACGCGAGCCACCACGTCGCTTTCGCTTTGCAGATAGCGGGCCACTTCGAGCGCATTGCGGCCGTGCTGCGCAAGCCGCACGGCGAGCGTGCGAATGCCACGCAGCGCGAGATACGCATCATCGGCGCCCACGCTCAGGCCAAGCGCGTCGTGCGTGTCGAGCAGGCGGCGGCCGAGCGCTGGGTCCGCCGTGGATACCGCGCCTTGCATCAGGTCCGAATGGCCGCCGAGATACTTGGTAAGCGCCTGCACCGAAATGTCGGCGCCAAGCGCAAGCGGCTGATAGAGCAGCCCCGCGCCCCACGTGTTATCCGCTGCAAGCAGCACGCCGTGCTCGCGCGCGAAAGCGGCGAGAGCCGGTAAATCGATCACTTCATACAGGAACGACGACGGCGATTCCGCGTAGATAAGCCGCGTGGCAGGCCGCAAAAGTGTCACAGGTACGCCATCGCGCGCATTGAAATAGCTGCAGGACACACCCAGGCGCGTCAGCAGCGGTTCGATACGCTCGCGTACCGGACCGTAGACGCTATCCTGCACCAGCACGTGGTCGCCTGGCGACAACAGCGCGATGAACACCAGCGAAACGGCCGACAGCCCCGAAGGCGTGAGCAGCACATTGCTCGCCCCTTCGAGTGCACCGATCGCGGCTTCCAGCGCGCGATGGGTCGCCATGCCATGCCGCCCATACGTGCTGACGGCCTCGCCCGCCTCGCGCCGCCGCTGCAGCGCGGCGCGCTCCTTGTTGTTCTCGAAACGAATCGTGCTGCTCCGCACGACCGGCACGTTGACCGGCGCGGAGCCGTTTTCGAATGGCGGCGAACCTGCGTGCAGAACCCGCGTCAGCAAACCATCCTCACGCGCCGACATCAGCCGACCGCCTGGGTGGCGCGCTGCATGTGCGTCGCGTTGTAACGCACCACGAGGCCTGTGTCCGTCTCGAAACCAAGGCGCCCCGTCAGCGTTTCCAGCGGGCGGCCATACAGGTGGAAGTGCAGCGTCGGCTCCGCACCGCCGACGTGAATGCTGTGGATGTCGTCAGGCAGAAAAGCGATCGGCACCCCAGGACGCACCACCACTTCCTGCGCCAGTTCGAGCTGCGCGCGCTCCGGGTCGCGGCCATCGTCCGTGCGCCGGTAGAGGCGGTTGAGTTCCGCGCCGTCGATTGCCGCAATCACGGCCCATGTGTCATGGTTATGCGGAATCGTCGTCTTGCCCGGCAGCAGCGAGTTCAGATAAAGCGCGAAACCGTCTTCGCCGGGATTGAGCCGGTAGCGGGTCGAGGTGTCGCCACTACCGGGTTGCGGCGGCGGGAAATCGGCCGCATCGAACAGCGTGCGATGCGTCGCCAGTTCCACGAGCCGTTCGCTGAGCGCTTTCAGCGCAGCGCGCGTCACGCCTTGTTCGTGGATGATCCGGCGGGCGTCGGCGAGCAGCGCTTCGACGATTGCGCGTCGTTGAGTCGAGACGTCGTTGCCGGTTTCGTGGGTAGTCGTTGTCATGATCGTGAGAATGGAACGAAGGTTGAAGAAACGGCTGCGCCTCAGACGCGGCGCCGCGCACGGGCCACCCGGTCCTCGCCGCGGGCACGCTGCAGGAAAAGTCGCGCGCGGTCGTTGGTCGGGTTGCCGAAGATCTGCGCCGCGCTACCGTGCTCGACGATCACACCGCCTTCGGTGAAGAACACCTCGTCGCTGATGTCCTCGGCAAAGCGCATCTCGTGCGTGACCAGCACGCAGGTCTGCCCTTCGTCGGCCAGTTCGCCGATCACGTTCAGCACTTCCCCCACCGTTTCCGGATCGAGCGCCGATGTGACTTCGTCGAACAGAATCAGGTCGGGGCGCATCGCCAGCGTGCGCGCGATCGCCACCCGCTGTTGCTGGCCGCCCGACAACGCGCCCGGGTATGCACGGGCTTTGTCCGCAAGACGCACTTTCGCGAGCAGCGCGTGCGCGTCGCTTTCGGCCTCGGCGCGGCTACGCCCGAGCACGCGCATGGGCGCGATGGTCAAATTGTCAAGCACGCTCAGGTGCGGAAATAAGTTGTACTGCTGGAATACGAAGCCGATGCGTTTGCGCAACGCGATGCGTTGGGCGTCGGTTTTCTGCGCGCGGACATCGATCCCGTCGACATGGATTTCGCCGCTTTGCGGAACGATCAGACCGTTGATGCAGCGCAGAATCGTCGACTTGCCCGAGCCGGATGGCCCGATGATCGACACAGCCTGACCGCGCCGGACCGCCAGATCGATACCCCTGAGCACCGGCGTGCTTCCGTATGACAGATGGACGTTGCGCAGCGCAAGTAGTGCGCCGTTGCCGCTTTGTCGCGCGGCATTCGGGGCGTCGATATCGGCCGCCGTGAGCACCGCGTGCTCTTCCAGGGCGATGCGGTTCATAGCGCCTCCGTGATGGGTGTTTCAGGACTGCGTGCAGCGGCGGCGCGACGCACGCGCGCGGCGCCCCCCGCAGCGAGACGCCGCACGCCCTCCTCAATTGCGTCGATGCCGATGCGGGCGGCGCGCTCCGGGAGAATCAGTTTCGTCATCCGTGGTCCTGTCGTGAATGCAAGGCGGGCGGTAAAGCCGATCACCGGGCCGCCGGATCGCCTAAACCAGCAGCAAATAATTTTAGGAACACAAATGACTTTCGCTAACCAATGAATGCGCGAAACCTTATCTATCGACCTGCTATGTCAGCGGAAAACTTGCGCCAGCGCTCGCGTCCACGCTTTAACGTCCGCGTGCTTTGCTTAGCAGATTCATTTCGTTTGTCGTGCGCCAATATTGCTCTAGGGTATGCGGCTGCAAGGGCGCCGTCGCAGCGGCGTGCGCGCCGGCTCCCACTCCATTTATCCGATCGCTCATGACATTACTGAACGCGGCACGACTCAAACGAATCGCCCATCCAGCGCTGATCGCGGCCGCCTTCGCCGCAGTGGCAAGCTCACCGGCTCATTCCGACCAGACTTTGGACAAGATCGCGTCCCGGCATGAGATTGCGGTCGGCGTGCTGATCGGCGGCAGCCCGTTCGGCTCGCTCGATCCGCAAACCCAGCAGCCGCGCGGCATCAACGTCGACCTTGCGAACGAGATCGGCAAACGGCTTGGCGTCAAGGTTCAATTGGTGTCGGTGCAGCCGTCGACCCGCGTGCAGTTCCTCCAGCAAGGCAAAGTCGACATCCTGATCGCGAACATGGAATACAACCCGCAGCGCGGCGAGATTCTCGACCATGTGCCAACGCCCTACTATCGCGTGGGCGGTACGGCTATCACGCTGAAATCGAGCGGCATCACGAAGTGGGAAGACCTGCGCGGCAAGCCCGTGTGTATTTCGCAGGGCAGCAGTTATATCCGTCCGGTCGTGGAGAAGTACGGCGCGATTCCGCGCGCCTTCCCTGGCGCGTCGCAATCCCTGCTCGCGTTGCGCGGCGGGAGTTGCGTCGCCGCGGTGCACGACGCCGCACCGCTACTTTATCCGCTCCAGCAGCACGACCCCGAATGGCGCGACTACCGCACGATCCAGCCGGAGCTCGAACCGGCCCCGTCGGTGATCTGGGTGCGGCAAGGCGAAAAGGACACGGCGGCGAAGCTCGACGCGATCGTGCGTGATTGGCACAAGAGCGGCTGGCTGATCGACGACGAGGCGAAGAATGGGCTCACCCCGCCGTCGCCGGCGCTGGCCGAATGGCATCGTCAGTTGCCCGCCGAGCAATGAACGTGGCGACATCGCTCAATGCACTGATCGACGCCACCGCGCACGCCGGGCTCGACTTTCGCTTTCTGCTCGACGCCTACGAGCGCGTGCCATTTCTCCAAGGCATCGCAGTGAGTGTCGAAATCGTCGTGTCGACGATGTGCGGCAGCGCGTTAGCCGGCCTTTTGCTGCTGCTTGCACTACGTGGCAACAACCGCTGGATTGCGGGCGCGGCGCATGCGTTTGTCGAACTCACGCGCAACACGCCGACACTCGTGCAGTTGTACTGTGCATTTCTGGTACTGAACACGCTGATCTCGCAATGGCTGCGCGACAGCCACCTCGATAATCCGTTCAAGCCATTCTTCTGGGTCGTGCTGGTGTTGTCGCTGCATAAGGGTGCTTTTCATGCGGAGGCGCTGCGAGCGGGTTTCGACGCGCTGCCTTCGCAAACGCTCGAAGGCGCGGCGTCGCTCGGCTTCGACCGCGCCACGCGCTTCTGGCGCATCGAATTTCCGCTTGCGGTTCGTACCGCACTGCCGGCGCTCGTCAATAACTTCGTCGAGCTCGTGAAGGCGTCGTCGCTCGCATCGGCAATCGCGGTGGGCGACATCACGTATCAGTCGATCATGATCTGGACGCAACGCGACAACGTGCTCGCACTGATGATCCTGATCCTGCTGTTCTTCGGTTTGCTGACATGGCTAGTGAGCCTCGCGGGCCGCTGGCTTGAACGACGTCTATGGATCCCCGGTTATGGCGCCTGAAGCAATCGTCACGTCGACGCTCCCTGAAATTACCGCGGCGCGCGAAGAAGCAGCGCTCGGGAACTCGCCCACCCGGGGCTTGGCCTCGGGCGCCGTCGCTGTGCCAGGCGTGCTGATCGTTGGCGCGCTGCTGTGGAGCGTTGCGCCCGATTCCGGCTCGCGCGCCGAGACGCTCGCGCGCTTCGTCGAATGGGCACCCGCGCTCGCGCACGGCTTTGCAGTGAATGTGCTGATCAGCCTCGGCGCCATTGCGATCGGTTCGATCATTGGCCTCGCGATCGGCGCGCTCGCGCTGTCGCACTCATTCGCCGGACGTTTCGCGAGACTGTGGGTGCAAGCGTTTCGCAACGCGCCGTGGCTGGTATTGATCTACTTCACCACCTATGTGTTTCCGTTCGAATTCACGGTATTCGGCGCGACGCTGCCTTTTCCCGACTGGCTCAAGGTGACGCTCGGCCTCGCGCTGCCGGCCAGCGCGAACATTGCCGAGGTATTTCGCGGCGCAGTGGTCTCCATTCCGACCACCCAGTGGGAAGCCGCCAGCTCGCTCGCGCTTTCGCGCACGCAGATCCTGCTGCATATCGTGTTGCCGCAATGCGTGCGGCGCATGCTGCCACCGTGGATGAACGTCTACGCGATCATCACGATGGGCACGGCGCTCTCGTCGCTGGTCGGCATCCACGATCTGATCGATACCGCGCAGATTGCGAGCAGCACCGTCGCCCGTTCGAGTTTCACCGTGCTCACTTACGTCGCCACACTGGTGATCTTTTTTGCCTACTGCTATCCGATTTCACAATTCACGCGCTGGCTGGAAAAGCGGTTTTTCGCGGCGTGATGCGCAGACAACGTGTCGATCAGATGGACGTTGCCTGCGGCGATCCGATCGAGACGTAAGCAGTCCGTCGACTTGCGCGGCCACCCGAGCTGCGAGCCGTGGTCGACGAGGCGCTCGCGCTCGAGCGGACAACGAGCCTGTATGTGTTCGGCAATACGGCGGGCCAGGTGTATACGCGTAGCGGGTGGAATACCAGCTGGTCGCGCTTGATGGATTACTGCGAGATTGAGGCTAAGGCGCGCGGCATAACGTTCGAACGCTTCTCGCTGCGCGACATGCGGCCGGCAGCTGTGACCGATCGTAAGGAGGAAGGCGACGACCGGATCATAGATGCGACGGGCCACGCCGACGAGCGCATGGTGAATCAGGTCTACGATCGGAGGCGCGCCCGTAAGGTGCGCGCCACCCGCTGAGCGTGGCCGCGCAGACACGCATTTACTTGACCCAAATTTCCAGCGGGCCCATGTTCAGACCTGCGCGTTTTGCGTTTGAGTGGGCAATGGCGAATCCCACAGGCGTCAGGATGGTGTTTCCGAGTGCGCCTTGATCCAATCGAGCCGCAACTTCCGCAAAACCAGGGATCATTTCGGCCAAAGCGGCTGCCCGCTCTGCCGAAGGGATCATAAGCGGGACGAGTTTCGCTTTAAGCTCGACCGCAAGGTTAGGCGGGATTTCAAGTTGCCGGATCCGCTCATTTAAAGCATCCTCATTTGCTACCGCAAGTTCGACTTTGGCGGCATCCCTCGCGCTTGGACGCAATAATGGTCCGACACGGTAATCTCGCTTCGTAAGCGCTTCGCCTTCCGCCGCATCAAAGCCCTGACTTAAAAAGCCCGACCCACGTGTGCTCATCGTGTCAACGATACTTGCTTTCATCACTCCAACACTGGCAACGCCAACATAATCGAGATAGGAGTACACGTTGTCCTCAGTTCCTTCAGGCGGCACGAACTGAAGCATGTTGGTCTTCCATATCTCTGCGAATTCGCTACGATTCCGCGCTGAGACGCTGGTATACCTCATCAAAAAAATGAATGTGATGATGTCAACATGCTCTTGCGTGAGCTTTGCAACCGTGTCGATGCTCTCGTTAAGCACAATCTGACGAAGGTTGCGCTGCGGCTCTCCGGATCGCTCAACCAGAATGTCTACGAGCAATCCCTCGAGATCCTCGTCGCCTGATCGTGCAAAGGCCTTTTGTGCCTCGAACAGGGCTGACTGGAAATCTGGGTCATTGACCTGCTGAAGCCCTTCCGGAGCCTGCTTTTGCTGTTGACGAAGATAGTCTTCGATGAGCCGTTGCGCGCGTCCAAGGGCTAGGTCGGCCGCATCTCGGCCTAGCTGAAGAAAGTTTTCGGTGTAGACGTTGAGCGCTATCTGACGCGCGCCTTCTTCAGTCACGCCTTGGACAACGATGTCGCCCTGAGCCTGATAGTTATTCGAGTTGTCCCCGGAAGACTGGCTCTGTTTCTGGCCGCCAAGCTTCATGGTCGACGCTTCCGCGGTTTCTCGACGCCGATGTTCATATCGCCGCCAGACTGATAGTTGGTGGTGTTGCTACCGCTTCTTTGCGTCTGCCCGGAACCGTTCTCGGATTTACCGAAGATCCGGTGGTAAAGCCAGCCCAGGAGGGCCATCACCACCAAGCTGCCAAAGCCGTCGAACACCCAGTGGCTTTCGTCGACAATCCACTTCCAGATATTTTCCATACCCCCCCGATTGCGATCCGTGAGACGCAAAAAGGCCCGCTTTTGGCGGGCCTATTCTTTCTGCTCATCTTCCAAAAATTGGAATTTCAAATTCCAAAAGTTGTAACAAGCTAGTGACTACTATCGCGGAAACCCGCGTAATTCTTTGGGGTGGCTGATGGGGCTCGAACCCACGACAACAGGAATCACAATCCTGGACTCTACCAACTGAGCTACAGCCACCACTGACATCTGCTTGACTTGCTAAGCAACTCATTGCTGAGAAAACTTGGCTCGCCGATGAAGAAACGAGATTATACGAACAAGAATCTCGTTTGCCTAGTCCTTTATTCAAAAATTTCGACGGGCTCACGCAGATGCTGCCTTGCCTCGTCGAAGATGGTCAGATCACGCGCCGCCAGACGCTTGCTATCGGACAACACGCGACGCCATCCACGCGCACCCGCCTCGCCACGGTAAAGACCAAGCGCATGACGCGTGATCGAGCCGAGGTACGTGCCGCGCGCCATTTCAGCCGCGCAATAGTCGATCAGCTTTGCCTCGACCTGCTCACGCGTGAGCGGCGTATCCGTCGCGCCGTAGAAGCGTGCATCGACATCGGCCAGCACATAAGGGTTGTGATAAGCCTCGCGCCCGAGCATCACACCGTCGACATGCTGGAGATGCGTCTCCACTTCATCCAGCGTCTTGATGCCGCCATTGATGATGATCTCCAGATGCGGAAAATCGCGCTTCAACTGATACGCGTAGTCGTATTTGAGCGGCGGAATCTCGCGGTTCTCTTTTGGGCTCAAGCCCTTGAGAATCGCGTTGCGCGCGTGCACGACGAACACGTTGCAGCCGGCGTCCGCGATCGTGCCGACGAAGTCGCGCACAAAGGCATAGTCCTCCACCGCATCGACGCCGATCCGGTGCTTGACCGTGACCGGGATTGACACGGCATCGCGCATGGCCTTCACGCAATCGGCGACGAGCCGCGGCTCGTTCATCAGACACGCGCCGAACGCCCCGCGCTGCACGCGCTCAGATGGGCAGCCGCAATTCAGATTGATCTCGTCATAACCCCATTGCTCACCGAGCTTTGCCGAACGCGCGAGGTCGTCAGGTTCACTGCCGCCGAGCTGCAAAGCGACCGGCGCTTCATCGGGCGTAAACGCGAGATGGCGCGGCACATCGCCGTGCAGCAGTGCGCCGGTGGTGACCATTTCGGTGTAAAGCCACGTATGCCGCGATATCACGCGATGTAAGGAGCGGCAGTGACGATCGGTCCAGTCCATCATCGGCGCGACGCAAACGCGGCGCGGACTGGGAGTTTGAGCTGAAGACATGGGGCGGCCAGGCGGCTTGAATCAAACCGCGATTTTACCGCAAGTCGTCAAATGCCCCAGAAACGCCTGCGACTGCCCAGAAATTTTCGACAACACGCTGATAACCCACCCTGTCAGGCGGGTCTTCGAGCGCCGAAAACGCGTCGCCGACGGGGTCGGACCACGGCAGAGGCTTGTCGCCTATACGTCTGAGCGATTATTTCAATAACAAGAATAGTAATTTCAGATTATCAGCATAAATTTTCGATAGTAGGGGTATACACTACATCCCATCGACGTTGCAGACACACCTCACCGGCCCCTGCGACGCCTTCCTGAAATGAAATCGAAACGTACTCGGAGTCACACCATGAAGACCAAGCTCATCGCCGCCCTGCTGGTTGCTGTTTCTGCCTCGATCGCTGCTCCCGCATTTGCTAGCGGCTACGGCCCGGCACCGTTTTATCGTCCGTCGGTCGGCGCACCGGCTTCGCAGCAAGGCCAGAACGCGCAAACCGTTGCAGCTGAACGCGCTAGCGCCGAAGCCAACGCATACGGCGGCGTGAACAACGTGTCGTCGCAATCGGGTACGCGTGCACAGCCTTCGTCGGGCCCGCAATCGGTTTTCTTCGGCCACTAATCTGTCGCCGTTGAGGGTTGCCGTCCACAAGACGGCAGCCGAACTGGGCGCCGCGCATGCAGCCATGCATGCCGGCGCCCAGTGCCGTTTACAGGGCGGCGCGGCATCGAGCCCCGCGCCCTCCTTCATCACGCCTCGCGCACATCAGCTGGCGGCGATTCGCAGAAACGAATCCGGTTACCGAACGGATCAATCGTTTCCAGCACTTTCCCCCACGGCAACGCTTCGACACCCGGCTTCCCGTACTTGTAGTCCTTGCGTTGAAGTTCGGCATGCAGCGCGTCGATGTCCTGCACCGGCACGAAAATCGTCGAGCCTGGCGTCGCGTCGCCATGGTGCTCGCTCAAGTGCAGAATCAGATCGGAGCGGCGCATCTGCATGTAGAGCGGGAAATTCGCCTCGAAGCGGTGTTGCCAGTCGACGGTGAAGCCGAGAAAGTCCACGTAAAACTCCCGGGCTTTCTCTTCTGAAAAAATACGGATGATCGGAATGGCACGTGCAAGATGCAAAGCGGCCTCCAGCGAGTCGTCAAGAATCCGTCAGCTTAATCGAAGCCGTTTGCCGACTCGCACGTTGAGGCTATGGGACGAGGTCGGCATCGATCATTTCACGCGCCGCCCGGAAACCCGCCTCGGCGGCGGCATGCTCGGTAGACCATAGGCTGTCGATGTGCACGAGCCGCCAGTCGACCACCACCGCGTCGCCCCGCAAGATCCGAAAATGCGCCTTGACGCCGGTGAGCACCTGTTCGACCGCGACTTCGACCTCGTAGTCCAGATAGCGCTCCTGATAGTCGCCCATGTCGAGGCCCTTGGGCTCCATGTTCGCCTCCTGGCGTCTTTAGCGACGTTGGTGAAATCCGCAGGCCACAGTTGTCCGCCGGGCCGCCTGCGCGGCTCGGAACACACAATGGGCCGCCTTATCCGACGATCAATCGCAATCGCCGGAAAGGTACTGCCGTCCGTTGCAGGTGATTTCGACTTCCCCGCCGCTCGCCTTGGCAGCGAGTCCATTCGCCAGCAATTCCGCGGTGACGGATTGCGCGAACTTCGGCATGGACTGTCCCACGCCGACATCGTTCAGGCGCCGCAATGCTTCAACCGCTTCAGGACTCAATGACTTCGACATGGCCGTCTCCGTCGTGATGCTCAATTCATCCTAGCAAGTTTCGCGGCCGCATGCAGTGGCGCGTCGAGGCATAAGCGTTGCGTGCAGTGTGTTGCGCGGTGGCACTGCATGCACGCCAGGGCGTGCCCGGCATCGTGTTGACTAAATGTGGACGGGATGCGCCGGGGTCGGAACGCAGCGCAACACGCGAATTTTCCGCGCTGCCGCGGGTCTACGCCCACAAGCGTGGACGCAGAAATCCAATAAACCGCATCGGAAAGGAGAACGAGGTGGAGAAATACAGAATGACAGCGCTGACGGCGGGCGTCGTGCTCGCCGTAGTCGGCGCGTGCGGCACCGTGGCGTTCGCACAAATGTCAAACCCGCCGCTCAAGACGCAGGCGGCCCCGCGGAATGACGGCGCTTCAATGGTCAAGCCGCCCGAAGCGGCCTCCGGCTCAGGCGGTGCGAGCAATCCGGACAATATGCCGATCAAGCGCCCGCGCAAGCCGACCAACGACAAGATGATGCACGAGCCGCCCGCCAGTGCCGCCAACGCGAAATAGCGCTTACAGACGCGCGATCGACACCTCCGTCGACTTCACAAGCGCGACCACCTCCGAGCCGACCTTCAGGTCGAGTTCGTCGACCGAACGCGTGGTGATTACCGAGGTGACGATACCGAACGGCGTATCCACATCGACTTCGGACACGACCGGCCCGCGGATGATTTCCTTGATCTTGCCTTTGAACTGATTTCGTACGTTGATTGCGGAAATGCTCATGTCGAGTGGCTCCTGGAAAAGCGATTGAAAAACGGTCAGTCAAGGGATCTCAGACGGCCCAGCGGACGTCTGTCGGCCGCCTGAGGCGGTCCTCGTCACGTGCGTCGTAAGCGCGCCAGGACAGCGCGTCGTCGTTCGACGCGGTCTTCAGTACGCGTTGCAACACATGATCTTCCAGCGCGGCAAAACCGGCCGACGCACGCGCCCGCGGGCGTGCCAGCGGCACCGGCTGATCGAGCGCGATGCGCCCGTCTTCGATCAGCAGAATCCGGTCGCCTAACGCGACGGCTTCGTGCACGTCGTGTGTCACCAGCAGCGCGGTAAATTGATGTTCGCGCCACAGTCGTTCGATCAGCGCGTGCATTTCGATGCGGGTCAACGCGTCGAGCGCGCCGAGCGGTTCGTCCAGCAGCAGCAATTGCGGCCGATGCACCAGCGCGCGAGCGAGCGCCACCCGTTGACGCTGACCGCCGGACAATTGCGCGGGCCAGTCGTTGGCGCGTTCGAGCAAGCCGACTTCGGCGAGCACGGCACGCGCATCGTCACGGGCGCTGCGGCCGAGGCCGAGCATCACGTTTTGCAGCACGCTTTTCCAGGGCAGGAGCCGCGCGTCCTGGAACATGATGCGGGTGTCGAGCGGCCGGCCGTCGTCGGCGCGCTTTTCGAGCACGCCCGAGGTGGTCTTTTCCAGACCCGCGACCAGCCGCAACAAGGTCGATTTTCCGCAGCCGCTGCGCCCGACAATCGCCACGAAACTGCCGCGCTCGATCGACAGATCGAAATCGGACAGCACCTTGCGCTCGCCGTACTGCTTGCCGACGCCGCGCAGCTCGACCGAATAATCGGCGGATCGGCGTGCATCGTTGCGGGTTAGCGCGCCGGCCCGTTGGCTATCGCGCGCCGCCGGATCGGCGCGCTCGAAACCGGCGGCTTCGTCTGCGTCGTGATCGACGGTGCGCGGTTGCGCCAGTTCGGCTTCGAGATCGCTGCCCGCGATGCCGCCGAACGACGCCGACAAGGTCGTTGCGTTCATGCTTTCGCTCCTCGTTGATAAGCCGGATGCCAACGCAGCGTGACCCGCTCGAGGCCCTTGGCCAGCACGTCGGCGAGTTTGCCGAGCGCCGCGTACAGCAGGATGCCGACCACCACCACATCGGTTTGCAGGAATTCACGGGCATTCATCGTCATATAGCCGATGCCCGATTGCGCGGAAATGGTTTCGGCGACGATCAGCGTGACCCACATCAGCCCCAACGCGAAACGCACGCCGACCAGAATCGACGGCAACGCGCCCGGCAAGATCACGTGCCGGTACAGTGCGAAACCCTTCACGCCGTAACTGCGCGCCATCTCGGTCAGATTGGCGTCGACCGAGCGGATGCCGTGAAACGTGTTCACGTAGATCGGGAAAAACACGCCCAGCGCGACGAGAAACAGCTTCGCCTCTTCCTCGATACCGAACCACAGGATCACGAGCGGGATCATCGCCAGCGCGGGAATGTTGCGGATCATCTGCACGGTCGAATCGAGTGCGATTTCGACGGGCTTGAAGAGACCCGTTGCAAGGCCGAGCACGAGCCCGATACTGCCGCCGACCGCAAAGCCCGACACCGCGCGCCACGTGCTGACCTTCACGTCGGCCCACATTTCGCCGGACTGGATCAGCGACCACGCGGCCTTCACGACCGCCAGCGGCTCGGGCAGCACGCGCGTCGACAGAATCCCGCTGCGCGCGGCGAATTCCCACGCCAGCAGAATCGCCAGCGGCGCGAGCCACGGCGCAAGATGCGCGCCGATGCGGCGCAGCAGGCCGGTACCCGCGCTTGCACGCCCGCCAGAATCCGCCTGCGCACCCGCCTGTGTGCCTCGTTCCACACTCACAGTGGATTGAGCCATGATGATTTCCTCATTGCCTATCGATGAACGTTGTTGCCGAGGCGGCCGGCGATGCTCAGCTCGAGCTCGCCGCCTTCGGCAGATGGTTGCCGCCGACGATCTCGCCGAACGGACCCGACAGCGGACCGCCCGCCGTCTTGCTCTTACGGCCCGGCAGCAGCGGAAACACCAGTTCGGCAAAGCGATATGACTCTTCGAGATGCGGATAGCCGGACAGGATGAACGTGTCGATGCCGAGATCCTGATATTCCTTCATCAGCGCCACGACCTGCTCGGGGTTGCCGACAATCGCGGTCCCCGCGCCGCCGCGCGCGAGACCCACGCCCGCCCACAGATGCGGATAGACCTCGAGCTCCGCGCGACCGCCTCGCTTGCCGCCGTGCAATGCCGCCATCCGGCGCTGTCCTTCAGAATCCATCTTCGAGTACGAAGCCTGCGCGCGGGCAATGGTTTCGTCGTCGAGCTTGCTGATCAGCTTGTCGGCGGCGGCCCATGCTTCTTCCTCGGTCTCGCGCACGATCACATGCAGGCGAATGCCGAACTTGATCTTGCGGCCACGCGCTTCAGCGCGCGCGCGAATGTCGGCGACCTTTTTGGCGACGGCCGCGGGCGGCTCGCCCCACGTCAGATACGTGTCGATGTGATCGGCCGCGATGTCGTGCGCAGCCGCCGACGACCCGCCGAACCACAGCGGCGGATGCGGCTTCTGCAGCGACGGAAACAGCACCTTGCCGCCCTTCGAGGTCAGATGCTTGCCTTCGAAGTCGATCGCTTCCTTGGTATGCGCGGCGCTCAACAGATTGCGCCAGACATGCAGGAATTCGTCGGTGATTTCATAGCGCGTGTCGTGATCGACGAACACGCCGTCGCCTTCCAGCTCACCCGGATCGCCGCCGGTCACGACGTTGATCAGCAGACGCCCATTCGACACCCGGTCGAAGGTCGCCGCCATGCGCGCCGCCAGACCCGGCGACGAAATGCCCGGACGGATCGCGACGAGAAACTTCAGACGTTTGGTGGCGGCCATCAGGCTCGATGCGACGACCCATGCGTCTTCGCACGAACGGCCCGTAGGCAGCAGCACGCCCTCGTAGCCGAGCGTATCGGCGGCCACGGCGATCTGCTGGAAGTAGTCGAAATCCGCTGCGCGTGCGCCTTGGGACGTACCGAGATAGCGGCCATCGCCGTGAGTCGGAATGAACCAGAACACATTCATTTACTGCTCCTGCTTGTTCGAAACTGGATTGAATGGAGACGTGTGTCACGACCGTGCGTCAAGTGAAAAGCCACACGCTGGCCGCGCGCCGCTGGCCGCGCGCCGCTGGTCGCGCGCCGCTAGCCGCGCGCATCCACCCGACACGCGGCCGGAGATGCGAGCGCAAAAAGGACGGAAATACGGCGATGAGGCGCGGACTAGTTCCGACAGCGCGTCCGCGAACGCGCGTGCGCCATGGAGCGGTTGAAGATCGGCATCAGGCAGGACATCGCGACGGCTTCCCTCGACCAAACGTGCGCGTGATGCGCTCGATTAAATGGGCGACGGCGGCAAACGCCGTCTGCATGGAGAAACAGTCTATGGATCGGGGCGCGGCTTTTGAACGATTTTTTTGAGCTTAGGTTTTCCACTTTCGTGATTAGCCCGACGCTAAAGCATACGGATGTTGCGCCTCACCCACGCTGAAAGCGCGGTACCCCTCTATATAATGGCGCCACGTTTCCGATAATCCGGTGCAGGCCGCGCAGATCACGCCGCCTGAGCTCTCGCGGTGCAATGCATGCAAAAACTCATCCTACCGTTCGTCGCCGGTTTTCTGGCTTCCCTGTTCTTTCATGAATCGACGCTGGCGCTGCTGCACGCAGCCGGTTTGATCGACCCGAACGGTTTTTCAACCGCACCGTTTTTGCCGCTCGGGTTGCCCGAGTTCATCGCGAACGCAATCTGGAGTGCGTTCTGGGCGGTGCTGATGGCGTGGCTGCTGCGCGTGGCGCCTGGACGGCGTGCGCCGTGGGTGCCGGCGTTCGTGTTCGGCGGCATTGCGTTGACGGCGGCGAGTGTGTTCGTCGTCGATCCGCTGCGCGGCATCTGGCCGAGCGGCAATATGCTGCCGCGCCTTGCTGTGGGTTTCGCGGCGAACGCGATGTGGGGCTGGGGCGCGCTGGTGTTCATGCGCGCCTTCATGGCGAGCGAAGACGAGGACTGAGCGTTTCGGCTCCACTCGCGGGGCTATGCTGGTTCGGCGGTTTGCGGTTTGCGGCTCGCCGGACCGGCACAGCTTCTGCCGCTGGTATCGCCGTTGCCGTTGTCGTTGCCCGAGTTTATTCAGGCGCGCAGATCGCGCAACGGATGCTCGTTTGCCGGCCACGGGCTTTCGAACATCTTCGCCACATCGGCGGCGTTCACGTCTTCAATGCGCGCAAAGCGCCAGCGCGGCGCATTGTCCTTGTCGATGATGCGTGCACGAATCCCTTCGATCGTGTCGCCCTGCGCAAAGCTCGTGCGTGTCAGATCCAGATCGCCGCGCAGCACCTCCGCCATCGAACCCTCCGCGCGCGTCACCACTTCCAGCGACACCGCCATCGACAACGGCGAACGTTCGCGCAACACGGCAATCGTCTGCTCGGCCCAATCGGCGGCCTCGCCGCCATGCGCCCGCTCATGCTCCAGCGAAGCGAGAATCCGCGTCATGTCGGGCAATGCGAAATGGCGGTCGATCAACGCACGCGCGCTCGCGAGCGGCGAAACATTGGGTTCCGGCACGACCCGATGCGCGGCTGTCTCACGCTCGATGCACGCCACCACGTCGACGCCGCGTTCGAACAGTTCGCTGCGCAACGTATCGACTAGCGCGGGCAATGCCGCGTCGTCGATATAGGCATCGGCGAGGCCTGCATAGAGTGCATCGGCGGCGCCGATCGTCTCACCGGTGACCGCCAGATAACGGCCGAGCGCGCCTGGCGTGCGCGCCAGAAACCAGCTCGCGCCGACATCGGGAAAAAGTCCGATGCGGGTCTCGGGCATTGCCATCTTCGTCGAGTTGGTGACCACCCGCAGGCCGCCGGTACGATGCGCGCCCTGCGAAATCCCCATGCCGCCACCCATCACGACGCCGTTCATCAGCGCGATATAGGGCTTCGGGTAGGTGAAGATCGTGTGATTGAGCCGGTATTCCTCGATGAAAAACGTATCGCGCGCGGCCTGCTCGCCGCGCTCAGCCGACTCGTACAGAAAGCGGATATCGCCGCCCGCGCAGAACGCGCGCGGATGCTCGCTGCGCACCACCACGGCGAGCACGTTGGGATCTTCGCGCCACTGATCGAGCGCCGCGTGCATGGCGCGAATCATGCCGGTCGACAGCGCGTTGAGCGCCTTCGGCCTTTCCAGTTCAATGAAACCGATGCGGTTGGCTACGTAAGTCGCGACTTCGTCGCTGACGGCGGGCGAGGCGGAAATGGACATTGAGAGCTAAGCGCGATGGCGCGAGATGAGTCGGAACTGAACGTTATCACGCACGCGTTGCTTTCGGCTTGGTGGTGGACCTGGTCTGCGCTTTGGGTTCTGGTTTGGACGCCGCTTTGGTGGCGTCGTGGATCTCCGCGTCGGTGGCGGTTTTGAGGTTGATGGCTCAGGCTACTTCGTGGACTTCCTGCCGGACGGCGCGGCGGCCTGAGACGGCTGAGCGGCCAGGTCGCCGCCCAACTCGGGGGTCGATTCCACCGGCGCGTCAGCGGACTTTCTTTTACGCGCGCGCGAAGAACTGGTGATGCCTGACGGCTGACCGGCATCTGAGGTACCCAGCCACGCATCAAGTGCGAGACCCACCACCGTATCCAGCGGCGCGGTCGGAAACACCGGGCATGTGAGGTTGAGTGCGACGATGCCGTGCAAGGTCGCCCAGAACGCCTCGGCCCACACTGCCACATCCATGGACGCGGACAGGCGCCCCGCCGCTTTCAATTCTTCGAGCGCGGAGAGCATGATGCGCAACGAGGCATCGCCGGGGTCGTCATCGGATTTCGCGGGCGCGAGACTCGCTGTTCCGGAAGCGGTGGAACCTGCGGCCGTTGTTTCTGCTGCGGTCGTTTCTGCCGCGGTTGTTCCTGCTGCCGCTGTTCCCGCCGCCGTTGTTCCTGCGGCCGCTGCCCTGGCCGCCGGCATCGCCACAGCTTCGTCCGTCGCCCCCGCATCCGCGATCGCAGCCACCGACACACCCGTGCCCGACACCGCGGCCTTCCCGCCCAACGCCGCGCCCGTATAGCTGGGGTCTTCCATGAAGATCAACCGGTAGGTTTCCGGATGCGCGACACCAAAAGCCACATAAGCGCGCCCGAGCGCCCTCAATCGCTCAGCCGGATCGGCGATCTGCGCTAACGGCACGAACGTCTCCAGCAATTGCGCATAACCTTCCGCGCACAACGCATGCGCGATCTCATCGCGGCTCGCGAAATGAAGATACAGCGTGGCGGGCGAATACTCGATGGCGTCCGCAATCTTGCGCATGGAGAGCGCGGCAAAACCTTCGCGCATGACGATGCGCCGCGCGGCATCGAGGATGCGCTCGCGCAGCGCCTGTTTCTGACGGCTTTTTCGTTCGACGATTCCCATGACGAACATTCTCCGGTTGACAAACTGAAAAGTCAAATTAAACTGAACGGTGTTTACTGAACGATGTTCATTAAATTTTCACCGATCAACCAAGATCGTTGAAAATCAGTCACAGTCCCCCAGGCGCGATACGGCGCCGCTTCCAGGAGTCGTCATGCAAGCCACAGGGAAAGTCGGATTATTCGGTGCCGCGGGCGCGGCCGGTCAAGTCATCGCAGCGGCGCTAAGCGCGGCGGGCCGGGATTATCGGGTGGTCGGCCGCGCCCGTGCGCCGCTCGAGGCCGCTTTCGGCGATGACCTGCATGCGGAAATCGTCACGTGGAATCCGGACGACCCGGCCTCGATCCGCGCCGCGGCCGAGGGCCTGCAGACCGTGATCTATCTGGTGGGCGTGCCCTACGATCAGTTCGCCGCGCATCCACCGCTAATGGAAAGAACCCTGAGCGGCGTGACGGCGGCGGGCGTCGAACGCTTCATTCTGATCGGCACCGTGTATCCCTACGGCCGCGCGCGCGGCAATCCGATTAGCGAAAATCATCCGCGTGAGCCGCATACGTTCAAAGGCAAGATGCGGCTCGCGCAGGAAGATCTGGTGCTGGCGGCACATGGGCGTTCAGGCGGACGCACAAGCGGAAGCGCGAGTGAGAGCACAAGCGGGAATACAAGCGCAAGTGGGCGTGTAAGCGGAGGCACAAGCGGATCGCCCACCCTGTCGACACTGGTGCTGCGCCTGCCGGACTTTTACGGTCCTGGCATCGAACGCAGTCTGATCAATGGCGTGTTCGAGGGCGCGGCGCACGGCAAGCGCGCGCAGGTGATCGGGCCGGTGGACGTACCGCACGAATTCATCTACTTGCCGGATATCGGACCGGTGGTCGAGAAACTCACACGTACACCGGAAGCATATGGCCGCTGGTGGCACCTGGCCGGCACGGGCACGATCACGCAGCGCGAGGTGGCGAGACAGGCTTATGCGCTGGCGGCCCGCGAGCCCAAGCTGATGGTGGCCGGCAAGACCCTGCTGTGCATGCTCGGCCTCTTCAATCCGCTGATGCGGGAACTGGTGGAAATGAATTACCTGATGACCGAGCCGCTCGTGCTCGACGACGCTGCACTCACACAACTCATCGGTCCGATCGCCAAAACGTCGTACGAAGACGGTATCCGTCAGGCGTTCAACGCTGCGCGCGCCACGGCATCGGCCGGTATGGACACGCATCGGGACGCCGCGAAAACAGCCTGACTGGGAGCGGACCTTCCTGCGCGGAAACGACGCAAGCTCGTGCGGCCCGCACGCATGAAATACACGTGAAAGGGACGGAAGCCCGAACGGCCTGCACGCACGAAATACACACGAAGGCGGCGCCGACGCGAACAACCTCACGCGTCGAACACCACCCGCGCAATCGACCAATTTTGAACGCGCGTGTCTATCTGCCGTGTCGCCACGAGCCCGCGTCTAAACCGCGACGTTTCCCGGCGGGAAATGGCCGCTCTTGAGCAGCACAGGTGTGCCGTTGCTGATCTGCAAATGTTCGCGCGCAACCGCCTCGATATGCGGACGCCCGGCGTCGAACGCGCGCATCCAGCCTTCGAGATCTTCGCTGTACGCGCCGAAGTGATCCTCGAGCGCTTCGACCGAGATCGCGCACGGCACCGTTTCGCCGTCCACGAGCGCGGGAAACACCACCGTCAGATTGGAGTCGCGGTAAGCAGGCGCGTCCGCGGGAAACCGAATTTCCATGGTCGCCTCATCAGAAGTATCCGGCAGGATATGGACACCGGTCAGAACCGGCTGCCCCCGGACATGCCCGATATGGTACTCGCGCGGCTGGACCGCGGTCCAGCCTCCGGCGCCGTCTTCCTGAGTGCCGCGCGCCGCCATCAGGCAGCTCCGAGCAGGCGGTCGACATAGTCGCGCGCGGCCCGTTCGACGAAAATCAGCGCGTCCTCTTCGCTGCCAAAGCGCTGCGCATCGCCGAGTTCGAGCAGGGTTTCCATCCGGTGCGGATCGTCCGGCCCCTGTTCAGCCAGACTCACCGAACCGACGTACGTACCGGTTGCGGCGCCGGCGCCCGGCGCGGATGCTTCGACAGCCGGCACGAGGCGCGCGGCAGCGCTGATGTAATAGCCGCGATAAGGGCCGCTGACGCGTTCAGCCATGTTCTTTCTCCTCGCTTGCAGTGGATGGACGGACGCCACGTGGACGGTTCACACGCATGCGCTCGCGGCAGACAAGTAAGTAAGGCGCGCCCCGAGCCGATAAGTTCTCTCTGCAAAGTGATACGCCGGATTGCACTTGTGCCGCTCGCCTCTGTCGAACCAGTTCACCGGCACATTCACGGGCACGATCGGTGCTGACGCTGTGACGCCATTTCAAGTCCAACGAGCGCAGTATGGGAAAATATTTTCTGCAGAACCACGAACTGCCTGAGCCGGATGCCGCAAACAAATGGTTTGCGTACGCCGAAAGCCATGGCATCGACATCCCGAAAGCCATCAGCATCTGGGAAGACGCGGCCACCGAAAGCGGCGCGGAAAGCCGTCAAAAGATTGGCGCGGCGGGCATCACGATCGAAACGCCTTAGCCTCGAGCGCACACTTCCGGTGTATGAGGCGAGACTCGATATCTATTTGAAAGGAAACATCACGATGCATTTCATGACGCAACTGCGCCGCCCCGGCCGCTTCCGACCCCGCAGCGCCGCGCTTGCGCTCGTCCGCGGAGCGTCCCTGTCTGTTGCCGTGCCCGCCGCCCTGTTGCTTGGCGCGGGTCTCGCCGGCTGCGCATCGTCGAATACCACGTCGCTGATCAATCTGCCGAACGGCCAGACCGGCTTTGCGGTGAACTGCAGCGGCGCCGATGCCGCTTCCAGCTGGGCCTCCTGCTATGTGCAGGCCGGTCGCGCATGTGGCGCAACCGGCTACGACATCGTGTCGAAAGACAATGACGAAGGCGGCACCGCGGGCGGCAGCGTCACGAACGTCGTCTCGGCCAACGTGAAAAACCGGTCGATGATCGTGCGCTGCAAGTAAGGCTCAGTGCGCCTGCATCTTCGAGAACATATTCAGCACGGCGACACCGGCAATGATCAGCCCGAGCCCGATGATGGCCGGCAGGTCGGGCACTTGCCGGTACAGCACGAGCGCGACCAGTGTGATCAGCACGATACCGGCGCCGGACCACACTGCGTAGACGATGCCGACCGGAATAGTCTTGAGCGTCAGCGACAGGCAATAGAACGCAATGCCGTAGCCGATCACCACAACCGTTGCCGGCAACAGGCGCGAAAAACCTTCCGACGCCCGCATCGCGGAGGTCGCAATGACTTCGGCGACGATCGCAATGGCAAGCAATGCATAAGGAGGCATGCGCATCGGCTCAGGCCTTTGCAAGCGCGAGCTTGCTGTAGTCATGGCCAAGATGAGCACACAGCGCTTCCACTACCAGTTCATGATCGGCCCGCTGCGGCAATCCGGATACCGTGATCGAGCCGATCACGCCCGCGCCCGCGACCTTCAATGGGAAAGCGCCGCCATGGGACGCGTATTCCGTGGCCGGCAAGCCGTGCTTGTCAGCGAGCGTGCTGCCGGCCTGTTGCATCTTCAGACCGATCGCGTACGAACTGCGCCGAAAATGCGCGACCGTGTTGCCCTTGCGGCGCGCCCAGTCGACATTGTCCGGCGTCGCGCCGTCGAGCAAGCTGAAGAACAGCGGCTGACCGAACGTGCGCACGTCGATGGCGGCGGCGATACCGCGTGCTTTGCAGACTTCATGCAGATAGACACCGACCTGCCATGCGCGGTCGGCGTCGAATTGCGGGAACACCAGCGCGTGTTCCTGAGCGGCAATCACCTGTAGATCGTGAGCGATATCCATGGAGTTCAGAGCAAGGTAAGAAGTGAAGCGCGGGCCGTTGCAAATGCATCCCGGCGCGAGGAAGAGAATCTGAATTCTAGCGCAGCGTCTTACGAGGGCCTTCGGGCAGGCGACGGTGGCAATGCGCGTGGCGACTTTGGACGGCGCCGCGCCTGGAAGTTCGCTGTGCTTTGAAATTCGCTGTGCCTGGGAGTTCGCGTCGCGTTGCGAGCCGCCGCGCTTTGCAGTTCGCGTCGCTTCGGAAGTCGCTTCGCGTCGAAACCCGCCACGCTTGCGAGCCGCCTCGTATTGGCGCGTATTGAAGTCGGCTCTTAAATAGCTATTGCGTCGACCCCCGCTTTGTCCTATACTCTTTTCTTCGACGGACGCGGGGTGGAGCAGTCTGGCAGCTCGTCGGGCTCATAACCCGAAGGTCGTAGGTTCAAATCCTACCCCCGCAACCAAGTCACTTCCAAGTAGCTGAAGCGATTCGAAACGTCGAAACAACATCAAGGGCTTGCCAAATCGGCAGGCCTTTTTTGTTTTCTGCTTCGCTCTTCAGTTGCGTGCGTGCTCTCCTCTTTCCCTCACCCAGATACCGCACGCCTCACGTCCATGCATCGATCTAGTAGCAATCCTAACTCACCCGTCGTCGAATAGCGCGTAAAGGCGCCAGCGTTAGCCAATCGGACAAGGCCGTCATTGCCCGCCCCCGTCCATCGCATACCACGCGCCGCTGCCTTCACCTCCCGCCGGCCTGCCGCCTTCGCCGTCCCTCGGAAAATGCCGGCCCAGTGATAAACTCCCATCACTCTTTCTCGTCCCCTTCCTATGAAATTCTGTTCTGTCTGCGGCCACGGCGTCAGCCTGAGCATTCCGCCGGGTGACAACCGCGAGCGCTTCGTATGCGGCAATTGCGGCACGGTGCACTATCAGAATCCGCGCAACGTGGTCGGCACCGTTCCGGTCTGGGACGACAAAGTGCTGCTGTGCCGGCGCGCGATCGAACCGCGCTATGGCTACTGGACGCTGCCGGCAGGTTTCATGGAAATGGGCGAAACCACGGCCGAAGCGGCTTCGCGCGAAACCCTGGAAGAAGCCGGCGCGCGCGTCGAGGTGCAAAGCCTGTTCTCGCTGCTGAACGTACCGCACGTGCATCAGGTGCATCTGTTCTATATGGCGCGGCTGCTCGACCTCGACATCGCGGCCGGCGAGGAAAGCCTCGAAGTGAAACTCTTCGAGGAACACGAAATTCCGTGGGACGAGATCGCTTTCCCGACGGTCGGCCAGACCTTGCGTTTCTTTTTCGCCGACCGTGCCGCCGGCAGTTACGGCCTGCACACGGGCGACATCTTCCGCTCGCTGCGCGAAGGCTGAGCGGCGCGCATGGTTCCCTGGCTCGGACCTGACGATCCGTTCCCTCCCGTCGAGCGCGCGCTCGGCGCGGCAAGCGGCGCACCGGGCCTGCTCGCCGCCAGCGGCGACCTGCTGCCGTCGCGGCTGATCGACGCCTACCGGCGCGGCATCTTTCCGTGGTACTCGGACGGCCAGCCGGTGTTGTGGTGGAGTCCCGACCCGCGCATGATCCTGCGCCCCGCCGAGTTCAAACTATCGCCGTCGCTGCGCAAGACGCTCAAGCGGGTGCTGCGCGAGGACGCGTGGGAAATCCGCGTCGACCACGATTTCGCCGCCGTGATGCGCGCCTGTGCGCAAGCGCCGCGGCGCGGCCAGCGCGGCACCTGGATCACCGCCGACGTGGTCGAAGCGTATTCGTCGCTGCATCGGGTGGGCGACGCGCACAGCATCGAAACCTGGTTCGAAGGCAAGCGCGTAGGCGGTTTGTACGGGGTGTCGTTCGGCCGGATGTTCTTCGGCGAATCGATGTTCGCGGAGCTCACCGATGCGTCGAAAATGGCGCTGGCCGCGCTCGTCGGACACTTGCGACGTCACAAAATAGAAATGATAGACTGCCAGCAGAACACGTCGCATCTGGCGTCGCTTGGCGGCCGCGAGATTGCGCGCAAGGCATTCATCGCGCATGTTCGCGCGTCTGTCGACGCACCGCCCATTCCCTGGCGCTTCGACAAGACCGTGTTGCTCGATGTCGTCGCGCCGGCGGCGTAGTAAGAATCAGGCCGAATCCGGATCCGTTGCCTACCGGGCCGCGGGTCACGAGCCGCGGGTTGAAAAACCGCAAGGCGCCGGGTTTGCAATACCAGAGACGCTTCGAGAGCTGCCAACGTGACTCATCCCAACGAGCTGCCTCTTTCCCCGCTTTCCGCGCTGCAATTTTATGCAACGGCGCCCTATCCCTGCAGCTATCTGGATGGACGCATCGCGCGCTCGCAAGTCGCCACACCCAGCCATCTGATCAACTCCGACGTCTATACCGACCTCGTCAAAGCCGGCTTCCGGCGCTCTGGCGTGTTCACGTACCGCCCGTATTGCGATGGCTGCCGCGCCTGCGTGCCGGTGCGTGTGCCGGTCGACCGTTTCGAGGCGAACCGTACGCAGCGCCGGGTCTGGAAGAAGCACGGCGAACTGGTCGCAACCGTCGCCCCGCTGCATTACGACGAAGAGCACTACGCGCTCTACATGCGTTATCAGTCGGCGCGACATGCCGGCGGCGGCATGGACCGCGACAGCCGCGACCAGTACGAACAGTTCCTGCTGCAAAGCCGGATCAACTCGCGGCTGGTCGAATTCCGCGAGCCGTTGCCGGACCATCCGGAAGCGCCCGGCATTCTGCGCATGATCAGCATGATCGACATTCTCGGTGACGGGCTCTCGTCGGTATATACGTTCTTCGAACCGGGTCTGCCGCATACCAGCTTCGGCACCTACAACATCTACTGGCAGATCGAGCAGGCGCGCAGTCTCAAGCTGCCCTTCGTGTACCTCGGCTACTGGATTCGCGAGAGTCCGAAGATGGCGTACAAGGCGAATTTCCGGCCACTCGAGGGCTTGATCGACGGTGCATGGCAGGTGCTCGATCCTGCCAGCATCGATCTGCCGCCGGTCGATCTGGCGATTCAAGGCAAACGCGGGCCACTACGGCCGTAATGTCCGCGGGTTTCACTGGCCCGGCCAGCACGGTAGGACCCACGCACTCCGGCACCGGCGCCTCCACTTCCCTTTCAGTTAGTCTCATTAAAGCCTCAAAGCCGGTAAAATGGCGGGTTCCCATTTTCCGGCCGCCCGGCTTCGTCCTGTGTTCAGCTCCCTCTACCCGCTCGTACGCGCCCAACTCTTTCGCATGGACGCGGAAGACGCTCATCACCTGACTTTGCGCATACTCGGCGCCGCCGGCCGCACCGGTCTCGCCAGCGCGCTCGGGCCGCGCGTGCCGGATGCGCCACGCACCGTAATGGGGCTGACCTTCCGCAATCCGGTTGGGCTCGCCGCGGGCCTCGACAAGGACGGCGCCGCGATCGACGGTCTGGCCGCACTCGGCTTCGGCTTCATCGAAGTGGGCACGGTCACGCCGCGCGCGCAGCCGGGTAATCCGCGCCCGCGCATGTTCCGCCTGCCGCAGGCGAATGCCGTGATCAACCGGATGGGCTTCAACAACGCGGGCGTCGACCAGTTCGTCAAGAACGTGCAAGCCGCGCGCTATCGCGGCATTCTCGGGCTGAATATCGGCAAGAACGCCGACACCCCGATCGAGCGCGCCGCCGAAGACTATCTGTACTGCCTCGAACGCGTGTACCCGTTCGCGAGCTACGTGACGGTCAACATCTCGTCGCCGAATACGAAGAATCTGCGCCAGTTGCAAGGCGCGGGGGAACTCGACGCGCTGCTCGCCGCGCTGAAGGACAAGCAGCAGCGTCTGGCCGACATGCACGGCAAGCTGGTGCCGCTCGCCCTGAAGATCGCGCCGGACCTCGATGACGAACAGATCAAATCGATCGCCGACACGCTGTTGCGCCACCAGTTCGAAGGCGTGATCGCCACCAACACCACGCTGTCGCGCACCGCCGTCACCGGCATGCAGTACGGCGACGAGGCCGGCGGCCTGTCGGGCAAGCCAGTGTTCGACGCGTCGAACGAGGTGATCCGAAAACTGCGCGCGGAAGTCGGCGAGACTGTGCCGATTATCGGCGTGGGTGGGATTTTCTCGGGCGAGGATGCGCGCGCCAAGCTCGCGGCGGGCGCTTCGCTGGTGCAGCTCTATACCGGCTTCATTTACCGCGGACCGGCGCTGGTGGCCGAATGCGCGCAGGCGCTGCGCTGAGGCTAATGGCAGGCGGTGGCTTTCGGGCGCAGTGAGTTCGTGCGCGGCGTGGGGATGGCCAATCCCCGGTCCATACCCGGTCCATACCCGGTCCAAGCCGGCCATAAAGCGATCCGCTCCGCGCCATCGCCCAACCCCCCCCCACGCCCCCCCGCCACACAAACACAAAACGGAAA
>NZ_JAQQEF010000089.1:0-834 GCF_046027605.1 Paraburkholderia fungorum | reverse complement strand
CAAGGTTGGCCGATGGTGGAAGCGCGTTCGCGAGTTCGCGCAACCAAGCGAGGCCTCGAAGATTGTCGAAGATTTCACCCGGATCGTCGACTGACCGCTGATGGCCGCAATGCGTCCCACAACTGAGCGCGCCAATCGTCTCAAGCCCGTATTTTGAGCAAAAGGCATAAGCCGGTCCAGAGTGGGTGAAAACGCATTGATCGCCTAAACTGAATCAACGCACGAGACCGGGTGACGCATGAAGCGATTCGTTGAAGGCGATGACCGCAAGCAGGTCGCACTACTTCCCGAATGCGTCGATGACTACATTGGACAGGACAATCCGGTGAGAGTCATCGATGTCTTCGTTGACGAACTGGATCTTGCAGAACTGGGTTTCAACGGTGCCACGCCAGCGATCACGGGTCGGCCGTCCTACCATCCGGGTGTGATGCTCAAGATCTATATCTACGGATACCTGAACCGGATACCTTCCAGCCGGCGTCTCGAGCGTGAATGTCAGCGTAACGTCGAGTTGATGTGGCTAACGGGACGTCTGGCTCCGGACTTCAAGACGATCGCCGACTTTCGCCGTGACAGCGGCGCAGCCATTCGCAACGTATGCCGGCGTTTCGTCGAACTGTGTCGCGGGCTGAAACTGCTATCCATCGACATGGTGGCCATCGACGGTAGCAAGTTCGAGGCGTCAAACAGCCGCGACAGGAACTACACGGCAAGCAAGATCGACAAGCGTCAGCAGGAGATCGAGGAAAGCGTGCAGCGATATCGCGACCTGATTGAAACCGCAGACCGGACCAGTCCGACGGGTTTCGATGTGAAGACCGTTCGGCTGTA
>NZ_JAQQEF010000088.1:0-844 GCF_046027605.1 Paraburkholderia fungorum | reverse complement strand
CGCGCCGGCGGGTTCAAGCACGCTGCGGGTGTCCTGAAACACATCCTTGATCGCCGCGCATAAAGCATCGGTATTCACGAGCAGCACGTCGTCGAGATATTCGCTGCACAGGCGGAAGGTTTCTTCACCGACGAGCTTCACCGCGGTGCCGTCCGAGAACAGCCCGACTTCGTTTAACGTCACCCGTTCGCCGGCCTTCAGCGAGGCGGCCATCGCACACGAGTCGTCGGTCTGCACGCCAATTACCCTGATCTCCGGGCGCACCGATTTCACATACGCCGCGACGCCCGCGGCGAGACCGCCACCGCCGATCGGCACGAAGATCGCGTGGATCGGGCCTTGATGCTGGCTCAGGATCTCCATCGCGACTGTGCCCTGCCCGGCGATCACGTAGGGATCATCGAACGGATGGACGAAGGTCAGGCCGCGCTCTTCCTGCAGCTTGACCGCGTGCCCGTACGCATCGCTGTAGGACTCGCCGAACTGCACGACTTCGACGGTCGCGCCACCATGTGCGCGCACCGCGTCGACCTTGACCTGCGGCGTGGTGACCGGCACGACGATGATCGCCTTCACGCCCATGCGCGCCGCCGAGAGCGCCACGCCCTGTGCATGATTGCCCGCCGACGCGGTAATCACCCCGCGTTCGAGCGCATCCGCCGGAATATGCGCCATCTTGTTGTACGCGCCGCGCACCTTGAACGAGAACACCGGCTGGTTGTCCTCGCGCTTCAGATACACCGGATTGCGCAGCCGTGCCGACAGATTCGGCGCGCGTTCGAGTTCGGTCTCGCGGGCCACGTCGTAGACGCGCGCGGTCAGGGTTTTCTTCAGGTAGTCGTGG
>NZ_JAQQEF010000087.1:0-882 GCF_046027605.1 Paraburkholderia fungorum | reverse complement strand
AAAACCGGTGTTCATTGTGAGCAGGATGTCGCACAGGATCCAGACGCCGCGACTCTTCAATGCGGCGCGAAAGTCGTGGGTCTTCGTCAGGTTCTCCGACGAGAGGTTGCGCTTCAATAGCGACTTCTCTTCGGGCGTGAGCCAGCGCGCGTCGTCGATTGTTTCCGTCAGCTTGAGCAGCACCGTCGCCCCGAGAATGATGGCGGGCAAACCTTCCACGATCAGCATCCACTGCCAGCCTCGAAAGCCGAACGTATCGTGCATGTTCTGCAGCACCCAGCCTGAGACCGGTCCGCCGATGCACAGGCTCAGCGGCAGCGCCACCATGAAGCCGGCCATGACGCGGTTCTGCCTGTGCGAGGGGAACCAGCTGTTCAGATAGAGAATCACGCCGGGAAAGAAGCCCGCTTCGCACGCGGCCAGCAGGAAACGCAGCATGTAGAACATGGTTGCCGAGCCAGTGTGGAAGAACCGCCCCAACGGCCCGATATACATCAGCAGGATGGAGACGAGACCCCACGTCACCATGATCCTGGCAATCCAGCGGCGCGCGCCGAAGCGGTGCAGCACGATGTTGCTCGGCATTTCAAACAGGACGTAACCCCAGAACAGCATGCGCGCGCCTAACGCGTAGACATTGTCGCTGAGATTCAGGTCTCCCAGCATCTGCAGCTTCGCGAAACCGATGTTGACCCGGTCGAGGTACGACCCCATGTAGCAAAGAAAAAACAGCGGCACGCAGCGCCAGAACACCTTGTCGTAAGTTGCTTTCCTAGTCCTGCGAAACCTCGCTCATGCCTGCTTTTTCCATGCTCAAGGCCATGATTGTCTCCTGATTGTATGTTTGCCGCGCTACCCAGCGATGCGTCTGCGCGCCTGGCC
>NZ_JAQQEF010000086.1:0-889 GCF_046027605.1 Paraburkholderia fungorum | reverse complement strand
TGAGACAAGGCAGGGACGCTTGTCCGGGCGGCGCGGCAAAGAAGACAATCAGGAGACTGTCATGGCGTTGAGCATGGAAAAGACGAACGTGGCGAACGAGGTTTCGCAAAACCAGGAAAAGGCAACTTACGACAAGGTGTTCTGGCGGTGCGTGCCGCTGTTCTTCCTGTGCTACATGGTGTCGTACCTCGACCGGGTCAATATCGGTTTTGCAAAGCTGCAGATGCTGGGCGATCTGCATCTGGACGACAACGTCTACGCGCTGGGCGCGAGCATGCTGTTCTGGGGCTACGTCCTGTTCGAGATGCCGAGCAATATTGCGCTGCATCGCGTAGGTGCGCGCCGCTGGATTGCCCGCATCATGGTGACATGGGGTCTGGTCTCCATCCTGTTGATGTATATCGGGCCGCTGGGAAAGTTCTTCCATACCGGCTCGGGGACCATGTTCTACGCGCTGCGCTTTCTGCTTGGCGTGTGTGAGGCGGGCTTCTTCCCGGGCGTGGTTCTCTATCTGAACAGCTGGTTTCCGTCCCACAAGCAGAACCGCGTCATGGCGGGCTTCATGGTGGCGCTGCCGCTGAGCCTGTGCATCGGCGGACCGGTCTCAGGCTGGGTGCTGCAGAACATGCACGAGACCCTCGGCTATCGCGGCTGGCAATGGATGTTGATCGTGGAAGGTCTGCCCGCCATTGTTCTCGGCGTGATCGTACTGCTCACACTGACGGAAACCATTGACGATGCCCACTGGCTCACCGCCGAAGAAAAGCTGCTATTGAAACGCAACCTCTCCTCGGAGAACGTAACGAAGACCCACGACTTTCGCGCCGCATTGAAGAGCCGTGGCGTATGGATTCTGTGCGGCATCCTGCTCACCATGAACACGGGCTTC
>NZ_JAQQEF010000085.1:0-948 GCF_046027605.1 Paraburkholderia fungorum | reverse complement strand
GAGTTTCCTGCCGCCTTCAAGGGGCTGCAGACAATCCTGCTGAAGCACCCCGGTGGCGACCGGGAGATGGTCGAGATACTGGCGCTGGTGCTGCTGCACGACGAACAGGCCGTGCTCACCGCCGTCGAACTGGCACTCGAGGCCGGTGCGCCCTCAAAGCAAACGGTGATGAACTTCCTGAGCCGGCTGCTTGACGGGGCACCCGTGCCTCCGCTGCAGACACCCCAGGCCTTCGCCCTGCGCGTCGAGCCGCAAGCCAACGTCGGCCGTTATGACGACCTGAGAGGCCGGGAGGATCATCATGCAGCCTGACGCCATGATGGAAATGCTCAAGTCACTGAAGCTGCACGGCATGGCCCAGGCGCTTGGCGAGCTGGCCGCGCAGGATTCCCCCGCGTACAAGTCGGCATCGCTAGTTCTGGCAGGTCTGCTCAAGGCGGAGATGGCGGCCCGTGAGGTACGTTCACTGGCCTATCAGATGAAGGTAGCCCGCTTCCCGGCGTATCGGGATCTCAACGGCTTTGACTTCGGTTGTAGCGATGTCAACGAGGCAACCGTGCGTCAGTTGCATCGGTGTGAGTTCATGACATCGGCACACAACGTCGTGCTGGTCGGCGGACCGGGCACGGGCAAAACGCATCTGGCGACGGCGATTGGCGTGCAGGCGATCGAACATGATCGAAGCCGCGTGCGCTTCTTCTCCACCATTGAACTCGTCAATGCGCTTGAGCAGGAGAAGCTGACTGGAAAGCCCGGGCAACTGGCTGTGCGTCTGATGTACGCCGACCTCGTCATCCTCGACGAACTGGGTTATCTGCCGTTCAGCCAGACCGGTGGCGCCTTGCTCTTCCATCTGCTGAGCAAACTCTACGAGCGCACGAGCGTCGTCATCACAACCAACCTGAGCTTCTCTGAGTGGGCTAACGTCTTCGGCGACGCGAAGATGAC
>NZ_JAQQEF010000084.1:0-962 GCF_046027605.1 Paraburkholderia fungorum | reverse complement strand
GTGGCGGCAGTGGCATAACAGCATTGGCATCCGCCCAGGGCTCAAGCTGCTTGAGGCGTTTCTCGATCAGCTTCAGGCCGATGTTCCAGCTTTTGCGAATTTCCAGCTCAAACGCTTCCTCGGAAAGGTAGGCATCCGATGCCAGGCACTCGCGCATCTGAGCGAGGAAGCCGACAGGATGAAAATGCCAGTTTTTCGGGTCCATCGGCGTGGACAGGGGCGCCTTGTTTGCAGCGTTCAAGCCATTGTTTTTTACGTTTGCATCACGCCAGAACTGCTGCTTCTGCGCATCCCGGAGAAACGCATTGAACTGATCGGCCGTCATCTGCGGAAGCGGCGGATGCCCGCCAGTCTGCAATTTCGCGTAACGCGTGCTGTTGCGGTCGCTGTCCCATTCCGTGTGAAACCGGATAGTCGTCGTTCGGAGGATCGCATCCACCCCTTCGGAATGCAGATCATCCAGGTTCAGGATCGCCGAAGACCTGTGCGCCGCGCCCACGATGGCGTGCATCACCGCATCATCGTCTTCGACAAAGCCATCGTCCTGCGTATTCAGTTCCATGTCTTCGTACGCCTGCCAGCCTCGCACGATCCAGTCGCTGTCGGTGGTCAGCGTGACCCAGGCATCGCGGACAAAGTCCCGGCCATCGGCAGCGGCGTCCGCCTGACGGCCATACGCGTAGTAGGCCGTACCGTCCATGCCGTACAGCTTGAAACAGATCAGCTTGTTCAACGCTTCAGGCTTTTTGCCATCAACCGCACAGGGGATCGCGGCGAGAAAACATGATCCCGATGCGAAGAGCCTCATTGTGGATGCGGATATTCTCCCTGTTCTAGCGAATATATCGGTCGCCAGCTTCGCCGTCCTCGTCAGCCACACCTTCCCCATGCCGTCGCTTCTCGTTCCGTCTGCATAGTCCTGATGCGAAGAATTGGGGTTATGGATATCCAGCGGAGTCAAT
>NZ_JAQQEF010000083.1:0-965 GCF_046027605.1 Paraburkholderia fungorum | reverse complement strand
CTTGGCTCCGCTGGATATCCATAACCCTAACTCATCGCATCAGGACTATGCAGACGGAACGAGAAGCGACGGCATGGGGAAGGTGTGGCTGACGAGGACGGCGAAGCTGGCGACGTATCAGCCTTTGAAACAACCAAGTATCTTGGCTGCTTCTGGAATGCAAACGTTTCCGGCAGGGTCATGTTTTCTCGCAGCTATCCCCTGTGCGGTTGATGGCAAAAAGCCTACAGCCTTAAACAAGCTGGTCTGCTTCAAACTGTACGGCATGGACGGTACGACGTACTACGCGTATGCCCTTCAGGCAGATGCCGCTGCCGATGGCCGGGACTTTGTCCGCGATGCGTGGGTCACGCTGACCACCGACAGCGACTGGATCGCGCGAGGCTGGCAGGCGTACGAAGACATGGAACTGAATACGCAGGACGATGGCTTTGTCGAAGACGATGATGCGGTGATGCAGGCCATCGTGGGCGCGGCGCACAAGTCTCCGGCGATCCTGAACCTGGATGATCTGCATTCCGAAGGGGTGGATGCGATCCTCCGAACTACGGCTATCCGGTTTCACACGGAATGGGACAGCGACCGCAACAGCACGCGTTACGCGAAATTGCAGACTGGCGGGCATCCGCCGCTTCCGCAGTTGACGGCCGATCAGTTCAATGCGTTTCTCCGGGATGCGCAGAAGCAGCAGTTCTGGCGTGATGCAAACGTAAAAAACAATGGCCTGAACGCTGCAAACAAGGCGCTCCTATCCACGCCGATGGACCCGAAAAGCTGGCATTTTCATCCTGTCGGCTTCCTCGCGCAGATGCGCGAGTGCCTGGCATCGGATGCCTACCTTTCCGAGGAAGCGTTTGAGCTGGAAATCCGCAAAAGCTGGAACATCGGCCTGAAGCTGATCGAGAAACGCCTCAAGCAGCTTGAGCCGTGGGCGGATGCCAATGCTGTCATGCCACTGCCGCCAT
>NZ_JAQQEF010000082.1:0-1239 GCF_046027605.1 Paraburkholderia fungorum | reverse complement strand
TGTAGTGGTTCAATGAACCTGGACACCTCTAAAGGGGATAATTCTCCAACTGAGGTGAGAAATGAGCAGACGGAACATTCCTGAAGAATTCAAGGCAGAAGCAGTCCAGCTGGTGGTCAGCAAGGGCTATTCGTACTCGCAGGCCTGCGAAGCGCTGGGCGTTGGCGATACGGCGTTGCGTCGCTGGGTCGCGCAGTGGCGCGAGCAGCAGGCCAAGCCGCCGCGCACGGCGATAGAGATCGAGACCGACGCACGGCGTATTCGCGAGCTCGAAGCCAAGGTCGCTGATCTGGAGAGGGAGCGGGACATTCTAAAAAAGTCTACGGCCTTCTTCGTCAAGGAAATGGATCGCTTCTCGAAGTAATCCAGTCACTGAAGAAGGTCTGGCCTGTGAGTGTGATGTGTCGGGTGATGAAAGTGGCGGGCAGCAGCTATTACGCGTTCGTCGGGCGGCCGCCTGCTAGCCCTACACCCTGCCCGCAGCTGGCGGCTGCACGCGAGATTCATCGTGAAACCCGCTGCAGCTATGGCAGCCGAAGGATGTCGGACGAGCTTAAAAGGCGTGGTCACAAGGTAGGGCGTTATCGTGCCCACACGCTGATGCAGCGCGCGCAGTTGGTGGTTACCAGAAAGCGCACGCACCGCTATCAGAAGAGCAATGGCGAGGCGCTGGTGGCGCCGAATCTGCTGGCGCGTAACTTCGAGCCGCCGTCCATCAACCAGGTGTGGGCAGGAGATATTACTTATGTGAGAACGCTTCAGGGCTGGTCATATCTGGCCATCGTGATGGACCTGTATTCGCGCCGGATCGTCGGCTGGGCGTTTGCTCTGCTACCTGATACAGGACTGGTCATCAGGGCTTTGCAGCAGGCGCGCGACCAGCGACGTCCGCCGCCAGGGGTGATGTTCCACTCGGATCAGGGATGCCAGTACACCAGCGCGCACTTCGTGAACGAATTGAAGGCAAACGGCATCGTTCAGAGCATGAGCAGAAAGGGAAATTGCTGGGATAACGCGCCAGTGGAGCGTTTCTTTAGAAGCCTGAAAAGCGAATGGATCGACGAGAAAGGGTACTCCGATCACGCGCACGCCGAACACGACATCGGGGCCTACATCGACGACTTTTATAACTACCGTCGCATCCATTCGGCAGCAGGCGGTCAGCCGCCGGCACGATGCGAAGCTTCACTTTTTTAAATATTCCCCTTTCCGGGTGTCCAAGTTTACTTGACCACTACA
>NZ_JAQQEF010000081.1:0-1319 GCF_046027605.1 Paraburkholderia fungorum | reverse complement strand
TGCGAACGGCGCGCCGTTGCGCAACGCTCCAGGCTTGCGCTGCAGGACTGCGAGGTAATGACGCCAGTCGTAGATGGTTTCTCCGCGATCATGGCTGCGGTTGATACGCCGGACATGCTCCGCGATGACCTGGCCTTCGGCGACGAAGACGAGCTGGGACGCATAGACATGCAGGCTGATGGGCCGGTTGGCAAATGCCGCCGGCACGCTATAACGGTTGCGGTCGAAACTCACCAGACACGTGGGCGAAACAAGCTTGGTGTGCTCGACAAAGCCGTCGAATGCCTGGCCGACCGGCATCAGATGGGGCCGCTCGATCGACCACGCGTCCCAGATCGTCGTGTCCTGCTCAGGATGCTGCGTCTGCTGCCAGAGCAGGACGCACTGGTCGGCCAGCCAGTCGTTCAATGCAGCGAGCGAACCGAACGCGGGCACTCGTTGCCACAGCCGGTGACGGCTGTCCTGAACGTTCTTCTCGATCTGCCCTTTCTCCCAGCCCGAGGCCGGATTGCAGAATTCAGCGTCAAACAGGTAGTGACTGACCATGGCGCTGAAGCGCGCGTTGACGTCCCGAAGCTTGCCACGACGTACCTTGTCGACAGCGGTCTTCATGTTGTCATAGATACCCCGGCGCGGAATACCACCCCACGCGACGAACGCGTGGTGATGGGCGTCGAACAGCATCTCGTGAGTTTGCAGAAGATAGGCACGCAGGAAGAACGCCCGGCTGTGGCTAAGCTTGAATTGCGCAACCTGCAGTTTGGTGCGCTCGCCGTTGATCACGGCCCAGTCCTCGCTCCAGTCGAACTGGAATGCTTCACCGAGTGCAAAGCTCAGCGGCACAAAGGTGCCACGTGCTGCGCTCCTTGCCTGCTCCTGCTGCTCCTGTCGCCAGCGGCGCGCAAAGGCGGCGACCCGGTCGTAGGATCCGGTGAACCCCAGCACGGTGAGGTCAGCGTGAATCTGCTTGAGGGTTCTGCGCTGTTTGCGCGGCCGGTTTGCTTCCGTCTTTAACCAGCCGGCGAGCTTCGCCGCAAATCCGTCGAGCTTGCTCGGGCTCTGCCGTTCCGGATAGGTGGGCACTACGGTGCCGGCGCGTATATAGCGCCTGACGGTGTTTCTTGAAACGCCAAGCCGTTTGGCGATCTCGCGTAGCGAGACATGATCGCGATAATGCCAGCGTCGGATGATGCTCAATATTGCCATGTCGATCACTCCGTTCTCCCGCTAGCTGCACAGCGGGCCAGTGTGTTCCACGTGGGTCAATATTCGATGCAAATCACCGTGTCAGGTGGGTCAGAATTCAGTGCAAATCAACA
>NZ_JAQQEF010000080.1:0-1343 GCF_046027605.1 Paraburkholderia fungorum | reverse complement strand
CGACCCACTGCGGACGGCCACATTTCTCCAAAGCGGTCGTTCAAACGCCGCCACTGTTTGCCAAGGGACGACCTCATGACAACGCCGAGGTGCACTCACAGGACACCGTGCAAGAGCGCAAGACGCGACGCGGTCTCTTGGATAGCCAGACTTTTTCTTATTGCGGGAGAGCCTACAAAGGCCGCTTCGGGTTGAAAATCCATCCTTCGCGGGCTGCCGGCCGGCCCCGAGGCGCAGCGGGTCGTCCATCAGCTTGATCACTGGCGCCCATGTCGCTTGCTCGGCGGCGTTGTATTGGAAACGCACGACGACGAGCACGTCTTTGCGGATCGCCACCTTCTCGTGGACAATGCGTCATTTGGGCGTCATTTGGGCGTCAGACGGGAGGCCGCCACGAAGCCGGACCTGCTTAGCTCACAAGAAAACTTCCATGGCGCACAGTCGGCTTCGTCGTCGCAGCGATTAATCAATACGGGATGTGAATGGCAACTTCTAGCGAAAAATCTTCGGGACAAGCACGTTACGCGAGCTATCCCAGTCTAGTAGACCGGGTCGTGCTCATTACGGGCGGCGCGAGTGGCATTGGCGCTTCGTTCGTCGAGCACTTCGTTGCGCAAGGCGCACGTGTGGGCTTTCTCGACATCGACACGAACGCGGGAACAGCTCTTGCCAAATCGCTCGGTAACGCGCGCCATAAACCGCTCTTCGTCGCCTGCGACGTCACCGACATTCCCGCGTTGCACGCGGCCATCGCCGAAGTGCGGGCAGCATTTGGACCGATCGAGGTGCTCGTGAACAACGCGGCGAACGATCGCCGCCACGCGCTCGCCGACGTTACGCCCGAGTCGTTCGATGCAGGCGTTGCAGTTAACGTGCGGCATCAGTTGTTCGCAGCGCAGGCCGTGGTCGAGGATATGAAGGCCGCACGCGCGGGCTCGATCATTAATCTCGGCTCGCATTGCTGGATGCTCAAGAGCAGCCAGTTCCCGGTTTACGCCATGAGCAAGGCGGCAGTACAGGGCCTGACGCGCGGGTTCGCCAAGGACCTCGGCGCGTATGGGATCCGCGTGAACACGCTCGTGCCGGGCTGGGTGTTGACTGAGAAGCAGCGCAACCTGTGGCTCACCGACGAAGGCCGCGAAGAGATACGACGCGGCCAGTGCATCGACGAGGAAATGGAGCCCGGCGATCTCGCGCGCATGGCGCTCTTCCTCGCGGCCGACGACAGCCGCATGATCACGTCGGAGGATGTCATGGTGACGGGTGGCTGGTCGTAATAAGGCCGATTCTCGCCTGGCGGTTTCGCCCATTGACGAGCGGTAGTGGCATGGCAACTTCCGAGG
>NZ_JAQQEF010000008.1:0-313291 GCF_046027605.1 Paraburkholderia fungorum | reverse complement strand
CCCGCCGGGCGTTGCCGATTCGAGGTAAGCCGCCGGACAAGCCGGCGTTTTCGACTGGCGCGTCAACAAGCGAGCGGGCGATCAGGCGCGCTTGAAGACCAGCGTGCCGTTCGTGCCGCCGAACCCGAACGAGTTCTTCAGCGCGACGTCGATCTTCACCTCCCGCGCCGTGTTCGCGCAGTAATCGAGATCGCAGTCCGGATCCTGATTGAAGATGTTGATCGTGGGCGGCGACACCTGATGATGCACGGCCAGCACGGTGAACACGGATTCCAGACCGCCGGCGCCGCCCAACAGGTGACCCGTCATCGACTTGGTCGAGTTCACGACCATGTTTTTGGCGTGGTCGCCGAAAGCGCGCTTGATACCGGTGGTTTCAGCGAGGTCACCGAGCGGCGTGGAGGTGCCGTGCGCGTTCAGGTAATTCACCTGATCCGAATTGATGCCCGCGTTCTTCATGGCAGCCAGCATGCACCGGCGGGCGCCGTCGCCGTCTTCCAGCGGGGCGGTCATGTGATAGGCGTCGCCGCTCATTCCATAGCCGCTGATCTCGGCGTAAATCTTCGCGCCACGCGCCTTCGCATGCTCGTACTCTTCGAGCACCATCACGCCGGCGCCCTCGCCCAGTACGAAACCGTCGCGGTCTTTGTCCCACGGACGGCTAGCCGTTGCCGGATCGTCATTGCGCTGCGACAGCGCTTTCGCCGCCGCAAATCCGCCGATCCCAAGCGGCGACACCGTTGCTTCCGCGCCGCCGGCGACCATCACGTCCGCGTCGCCGTACTCGATCAGGCGCGAAGCCTCACCGATACAATGCAGCCCGGTGGTACATGCGGTAACGATCGCGAGGTTCGGGCCCTTGAGGCCGAACTTCATCGACAGATGCCCGGAGATCATATTGATGATCGACGCCGGAACAAAGAACGGCGAGATCCGGCGCGGACCACGATTCAGGTATTCGGTCTGCGTTTCTTCGATCATCGGCAGACCGCCAATGCCCGAACCGACTACCACGCCAATGCGCTCGGAATTCTCATCGGTCACTTCGAGACCGCTGTCCTGCATCGCCTGAATGCCGGCCGCAACGCCGTAATGGATGAACGTATCCATCTTGCGCGCATCTTTACCGGAGATGTAGTCCTCGATATTGAAGCCCTTCACCTCGCCGGCGAAACGAGTCGAAAAGTTCGACGCATCGAACTTCGTGATATTGGCAATACCCGACTTGCCGGCGACCAGATTGGCCCAGCCATCGGCAACATTATTGCCAACAGGCGAAATCAGCCCCAGGCCTGTAACAACAACACGACGGCGGCTCACGGTAACCCCTTTTTCATAGATGACAAAAGCAAAAGCCACAGCGGCCACAGGAACCTGCCCTGTGTGCCCTGTGGCTGTTAACCGCCCCCCACACCTGGTGTTTCACACCAGGTCCCCCAGAGGGGGCAAGAAAACCTGGGGCGGCCCGGCGTTTTCTTGAAAGTCGGCAATCGCGCGGAAACTTGCGCTGTCAACATCGCTGGCTCCTGCACGGCAAAAAGCGCCAGCCCCGCTGGCGTCGGAAACCGACACGGCAGGGCGTCATACGCCGCCAACGCAGAAACGCAGGCGCGAATGACTTTAGGCCTTGACGTTCGCGCGAGCGTAGTCGATCGCTTGCTGAACGGTGGTGATCTTCTCGGCTTCTTCATCCGGAATTTCCATGCCGAATTCGTCTTCGAGGGCCATCACGAGCTCAACGGTGTCGAGCGAGTCGGCGCCGAGGTCGTTCACGAACGAAGCTTCGCTCTTGATTTCAGCTTCTGCAACGCCCAGTTGTTCTGCGACGATCTTCTTGACGCGCTGTTCGATATTGTCCATTACCCCTCCAAGGGAAAAGAAGTTCAAAAATACAGGTGCGCGCATTTTATCAGGTTTGACCCGGCAAAAAAGCGGCGCATCGGGTTCCTGTCAAGGCATGCGTCTTATGCTTTTGCAAACGCATCAAGGCGCGGATAGTAACCGAATTTGGTTACGACATGTACATTCCGCCGTTCACATGCAGTGTCGTGCCGGTGATATAACCCGCTTGCGGCGACGCGAGGAACGCCACAGCGTGCGCGATATCGTCCGGGCTGCCAAGGCGGCCGAGCGGAATCTGCGTCTTCAGTGCGGTTTGCTGCTCTTCCGGCAGCGTTTTGGTCATGTCGGTATCGATGAAGCCCGGCGCGACGCAATTCACCGTGATGCCGCGGCTGCCGATCTCGCGTGCAAGTGCGCGCGTCATGCCTGCTACGCCCGCTTTCGCGGCCGCGTAGTTGACCTGCCCCGGGTTGCCGGCCGAGCCGACCACCGACGTGATGTTGATGATACGGCCGCCCTTCGCCTTCATCATCGGACGCAGCACAGCGCGCGACAGGCGGAAGACCGACTTGAGATTGGTGTCGATCACCGCGTCCCAGTCGTCGTCCTTCATGCGCATAGCCAGTTGGTCCTGCGTAATGCCGGCGTTGTTCACCAGCACGTGCAGCGCGCCGAATTCCTTCACGGTGCCGTCGATCAGCGCTTCCGCCGCGGCAGCGTCGTTTACGTTGAGGACCGCGCCGCGGCCGCTCACGCCGGCCGCACCAAACGCTTCGGTAATCGCGGCTGCGCCGCTTTCGCTGGTCGCGGTGCCGATCACCGTCGCGCCCTGGCGCGCCAGTTCGATCGCGATTGCACGGCCAATGCCGCGCGAGGCGCCGGTCACGATTGCGATCTGCTTGTCGAGAGTCTTTTCCATCTGTCAGTCCGGATGCCCTTTCGGAGGGCTGATTGATTCTTGGTGGCGATTGTTGGCGCCGCCAGCTGCTGCGTATAACGCGGCGCTCAGCCCGCTGTCACGAGCTTGAGCGTTTCTTCGAGCGAGGCCGGATCGAACACCGACGCACCAACCAGATTGCCGTCGATACGCTTGGTCAAACCCGCAAGGACCTTGCCAGGTCCGCATTCGACCACGTGCGTGACGCCTTGCGCCGCCATCGCCTGCACGCTTTCCACCCAACGCACCGGACCTGCGGCCTGGCGCACCAGTGCGTCCTTGATGCTAGCCGGCTCACTAACCACCGCGACGTCGACGTTGTTGAGCACTGGAATCGACGGCACCTGCACGTCGATACCAGCCAGATACTCACGCAATTGATCCGACGCGGGCTTGAGCAGCGAGGAGTGGAACGGCGCCGATACCGGCAGCGGCAAGGCACGCTTTGCGCCCTTCGCCTTCGCGACTTCGCAAGCCTTTTCGACTGCGGCCTTGTGACCGGCGATCACGACTTGTGCCGGCGCGTTGAAATTCACCGCTTCGACCACACCGGCGACCGACGCCTCGGCGCAAACCGCGCGCACCGCGTCGTCATCGAGGCCGAGAATCGCGGCCATGCCGCCGACGCCGACCGGGACGGCCGTTTGCATGGCTTGCGCACGAAAACGCACGAGCGGCACTGCATCGCGAAACGCGAGCGCGCCCGCCGCGACCAACGCGGTGTACTCGCCGAGGCTATGACCGGCGACGATGGCCGGCTTCGGGCCGCCCGCCTGCTGCCACGCGCGATAAACCGCATACGCGGCGGTCAGCATGACCGGCTGGGTATTGGTGGTGAGATTCAGATCTTCGACGGGGCCTTCGGCGATCAGCTTGCCGAGGTCCTGATTGAGCGCATCGGATGCTTCCTGAACCGTCTCACGCACGACCGCGTGATCGGCGAATGCGTTGAGCATGCCGACCGACTGCGAACCTTGCCCAGGAAAAACGAACGCAAATTTCATATCGTCCCCAAAATCGATGTTGTCAGATGTGGGTGGCGCGCCCGATGGGTTGAGAGCGCGCTCAAGCGTAGCGGGGCGCCACGAAGAGCGCTCGCCATAACGTCGCCGCTATCAGTAGCGGATAACCGACGCGCCCCACGTGAAGCCGCCGCCGACGCCTTCGATCAGCACGTTCTGGCCGCGCTTGATGCGGCCGTCGCGCACCGCGACGTCAAATGCGAGCGGAATGGACGCAGCCGACGTATTGCCGTGCTCGCCCACCGTGACGACCATGCGCTCCTGCGGCAAGCCAAGCTTGCGGCAGGTGCTTTGCATAATGCGGATGTTGGCCTGGTGCGGGATCAACCAGTCGACCTGCCCGGCCGACAGATTGGCCTTGGCGAGTGCCTCGACCGCGACCTTCTCGAGCACATTGACGGCAAGCTTGAACACCGCCTGGCCGTCCATATGCAGGAACGCACTGCCTTCGATCACGCCGCCGTTCACATTGCCCGGCGTGCACAGAATCTTCGAATGGCTGCCGTCGGCGTGCAATGCGCTAGCCAGCACGCCCGGTTCTTCGGATGCCTGCAGGATCACCGCGCCCGCGCCGTCGCCGAACAGCACGCAGGTGGTGCGATCCTTGAAATCAAGAATGCGCGAAAAGGTTTCCGCGCCGATCACGAGCGCCGTGCGATGCTGGCCACTGCGAATGAAACTGTCCGCTGTCGCCACCGCATAAGCGAAGCCCGAACAGACGGCTTGCACGTCGAATGCCGCGCCGTGGTTCTTGATGCCGAGCTTGTTCTGCAACAGGCACGCCGTGCTCGGAAACACGAAGTCTGGCGTGGAGGTTGCAACGATGATCAGATCGATGGACTGCGGATCGATATCGGCCGCTTCGATCGCGCGCTGCGAGGCGATCAGCGCCAGATCGCTGGTGGTGACATCGGGTTCGGCGAAGTGGCGTGCATGGATGCCCGTGCGGGCAACGATCCACTCGTCGCTCGTCTCGACGCCCTGACTGGCGAGACGTTCTGCCAGATCCTGATTGGTGACGCGGCCGGGCGGCAGATAGCTGCCGGTGCCGATCACGCGGGAATAAATTGTGGATTGAGCCATTATGCCTTCGAGGATTGCGCAGCGTAGGGCTCGGCCGGCTGGCCTGCGATCGGGCTTGCGTGACCCGCACCGCTTGCGTCGCGCGCCGCCTGTTCAAGAGAACCCGCGTTCTCTTCCATTGCTCGCGCAAGGCGTTCCAGCACGCCGTTTTTGACGGCATCATACCCGCGTTTGATAGCCCACTCAAACCCGTAGGCGTCCGCCGAGCCATGGCTTTTGATCACCAGCCCACGCAGGCCCAGCAACGCCGCGCCATTATATTGCCGATGATCGACGCGCTTCTTGAAGCGCATCAATACAGGCAAGGCGAGCACCGCCATCACCTTGGTGAGCCACGAACGGCCGAACTCTTCCTTGATGATGTCGTTGAGCATCTGCGCGAGGCCCTCCGACGTCTTCAGCGCGACATTGCCGACAAAACCATCGCAGACGATGACGTCGACCGTGCCCTTGAAGATGTCGTTGCCTTCAACGTTGCCGTGAAAGTTAAGTGTACTCGCGCGCAGCAGTTCGCCGGCACGTTTGATGGTGTCGTTACCCTTGATGACTTCTTCGCCGATGTTGAGCAGGCCAATGGTGGGCCGCTCCTTGCCTTCGAGCGCCGACACGAGCGCGTGCCCCATCTCCGCGAACTGCAGCAGATGCTGCGGTTCGCAGTCGACGTTGGCGCCCAGATCGAGCATGGTTGTGTAGCCATCGGGATTGGGCAACGCGAACGCGATGGCCGGGCGCTCAATGCCCGGCAGCGTTTTCAGCACATAGCGCGATACCGCCATCAGCGCACCGGTGTTGCCGGCGGAAATGCAGGCTTGCGCCTCGCCTTCCTTGACGCGGTTCAGCGCCACGCGCATGGACGAATCTTTTTTCTTGCGCAGCGCGACTTCAACCGGATCGTCCATGGCGACGATCTCGGAAGCGGGTACGACGGTCAGCGCCGGCAGGTCTTGAGCCTTCAACTTCTTCAGCTGCGCACGAATCGCACTTTCAATGCCGACGAGCAGCAGTTGCGCGTCAGGATGCGAACGAACGAAGTTAACGGCAGCGGGAACGGTCACGGACGGGCCGTGGTCGCCTCCCATGCAATCTATCGTGAGCTTTACTGTCATGGAGTGCGACGAATTTCAGGCGCCCTGCATGGAACCGCAGCAAGCGCTAAAGCGCCAATTGCGATCGACACAAAAAAGCGGCAATTGAATGCCGCCTTTTTGCCGAGCCGGGAAAATGTCAAGCGAGCCGATCGCCACGCGAAACGCCAAGGGGCGCAACGCAGTGAAACGATTAGTCGTTCTTCGTCTTGACGACTTTCTTGCCGCGATAGTAGCCGTTCGGGCTAACGTGGTGACGCAGATGCACTTCGCCCGTGCTCGGTTCCACGGCCAGCGGCGCTGCCGTCAGGAAATCGTGCGAACGGTGCATGCCGCGCTTCGACGGCGACTTCTTATTTTGTTGAACTGCCATGACTAACTCCTAAAAATTTTCCGAATTCTAACACAGCCCGACCCGGTGTCCGCCATTGACCGAATGGCCAATGCGCCCGCTTCGCGCTCCCATGCAACTTGTTCAGTGCTTCTTGTCGCCCGGCTCACCGCGCTTGAGACTTTCGAGCGCCGCAAACGGATTGGGCCGCTCGGGGTCAACGCCCTCACCAGCTTCGTCCGGCGCAGCCTCGTCGCCCTCGCCTTCTGCTCCAGCCACACCAGAGACGAGGCTCTCGTGCACTTCGGGACACACCTCGTGCTTGGGCACGAGCGGCAAGGAAAGCAACAACTCTTCTTCGATCAAGTCGATGAGATCGAACTGGCGCGAGCCCACGATCACTTCGACTTCATCCTCGTCGAGCGGAAACTCTTCGGCTTCCGCCTCAGTGTTGACGATCCGGTAAGTTGCATCGACATTGAATGCCTGCAGATACGGCGTCATGCACCGCTGACATTCGAGCCATGCCGCACCGTGAATCGCGAGCCTCAGATAAGGCTGCGGACCCTCGGCGCCGTCGTCCTGCAATTCCGGCTGCGTCGTTCCTTCGGCTTGCCAGGTGAACGCGGCATCGCGGTCTGGCGCTTCTGCCGGGACTTCGTTTAACATGCGCGGCAGTTGCGAGACGCGCACGACACCCGCGGCCTGACGCCCACTCCGCGCAAATTCGAACAGATCGATATCGTGCGGGTCGGATAGACCAGCAGGGTTGCCAGGATGTTGAGTCATGTGCGCTCCTGCGTCGGCAAGGATTTCGCCGGGAATAAACCGGTTGCAATGCACCGGCTTGCAAAGCCGCTCGAGGAACTCAGAAAAGCCCGCTCGCGCAATAGCATACCGATGAAAAGCCCAAAATCATATCCGTTTTGTCTTTTCGAGTCAAACACTTAAGCCCGTACACGTGCGACGTCCGCACAACCCCGTACGACCCGCCTCTCTAGCCGTTGGTTGACCATGTCAGATTCCCCCAATCGCCCGCCACGCCTGATTCTGGCGTCGAGTTCGCCTTATCGTCGCGAGCTGCTGGAGCGCCTGCGCGTTCCATTCGACGTCCTTGTGCCGGCGATCGACGAGACGCCGTTTGCCGGCGAAACGCCTGAAGCGACCGCCCTGCGCCTCGCCGAGGCCAAGGCCCGCGCAGTCGCGGACAAGCTCGGCGCCCGTGAAGCCGCGCTCGTGATCGGCTCCGATCAGGTCGCCACCTACGACGGCCTGCAGATCGGCAAACCCGGCACGCACGACAAGGCACTCGCCCAGCTGCAGGCAATGCGCGGCCGCGAAGTGCTGTTTCATAGTGCGCTGTGCCTGTTCGACACCCGCTCTGGGATAGGGCAAGCCGTCGACGTCATCACCCGCGTGCAATTCCGCGACCTACCGGACGCCGCGCTAGAGGCGTATCTGCGCGCTGAAACACCCTACGACGTCGCGGGTAGCGCCAAATCCGAAGGTCTCGGCATCGCATTGCTCGAAGCCATTCACTCGGACGACCCGACCGCGCTGGTCGGCCTGCCGTTGATCGCACTGTCGCGCATGCTGCTCGCAGTGGACTATCCACTTCTGGGGGCATCATGAGCGGCACCTTATATCTGATCCCGAACACGCTCGGCGAAGGTGACGCCGACGCGCTCGATGCCGTTCTGCCCGCGCCGGTTCGGGCACGCGCGGCATCGCTGCACTATTACATCGGCGAGAACGCGAAAACCACCCGGGCTTTTCTGAAGAAGGTCGGCACTGAAAAGCCAATTCAGGAAATCGAAATTCGCGAATTGAACGTCAACACCCCGGCGGGCGAAATCGACAAACTGCTCGCACCACTGCTGGCCGGCACGGATGCAGGTTTGGTGTCCGAAGCCGGCTGCCCGGCAGTCGCGGACCCGGGCGCCCTGCTGGTGCGCCGCGCGCATGAGCGCGGCGTGAAGGTCGTGCCGTTTGTCGGACCGAGTTCGATCTTGCTGGCGTTGATGGCTTCCGGCCTGAATGGTCAGAGCTTTGCGTTTCATGGCTACCTGCCGGTCGACGGCACCGAACGGGCCAAGCGTCTGCGCGATCTGGAGCAACAGTCGCGCAAGGGCAAGCAAACGCAGATCTTTATCGAGACGCCGTACCGGAATCGGGCGTTGCTCGACACGTTGCTGGCAACCTGCGCGCCGTCGACGCTGGTTTGCGTGGCGGTCGACTTAACGCTGGAGACGGAAACCATCGTCAGCCGCACCGTGGCCGACTGGAAAAAGAAACCGGCTATCGATCTGCACAAGCGGCCGGCTATTTTTCTGATTCTCGCCGTCTGATCGATGCTGTGGCTCAGCCGTTGCCCGGGAACTGATTTGTACTCGCGGTCTTTCAGATGGACTGAGCGCTCCAACCAATCGGTCCATCGATCACCGTTTTAACGGCCCACAAACAAAAAGCCCGCGCGCTCACCTGGCGATCGCGCGGGCTTTTTAGACGCAAACAATTACCGCAGGCTCATCTTTCCGCCAAGCGCCATCGCGTGAACGGCGCCACTGCCCACGGCGGCGCCAAATTTGCGCGCCACGCGGTCCGTGATGCTCTCCTTGACCGTGTAGTCGACGATATCCGGCGCTTTGAAAAGGTCGCGCGCGACGTAATCCGCGTCGCCAAAACCGTCTGCGAGCCCCAGCTCGACACTCTTCTGACCGGTCCAGAAGAGACCCGAGAACATGTCCGGCGTTTCGTGAAGCCGCTTGCCACGGCCCTGGCGAACCGCGTCGATGAACTGCGCGTGGATCTGATCGAGCATGTCTTGCGCATGCTCGTCCATCTTCGGCGTTTCCGGCGAGAACGGGTCGAAAAAGCCTTTGTTCTCCCCTGAAGTATGCAGACGACGCTGAATCCCCAGCTTATCCATCAAACCGGTGAAGCCAAAGCTATCCATCAACACGCCAATCGAGCCGACGATGCTCGCCTTGTCGACATAAATCTTGTCGGCCGCCGCGGCCGCGTAATAGCCCCCTGACGCGCACATATCGCCGACCACAACGTACAACGGGATCGACGGGTATTTGGCGCGAAGCCGGCGAATCTCGTTGTAGATGATGCCTGCCTGCACCGGACTGCCACCCGGGCTATTGCAACGCAGGATCACGCCTGCCGTGCCCGCGTCGTCGAAAGCACTTTCCAGTGCGGTGTTGACATCTTCTGCGTTCGCGTTCGTATCAGCGGATATTTCGCCGTCAAGCGTCACCATTGCCGTATGCCGGCCGGTGGTGGAGACCTTGTCGCCAGAGAAATCAAAGGCACCCCATATCGCCAGCAGCAAGACGATCAGGAACACAAAGCGGAAAAAAATCTTCCAGCGGCGGGCCGCGCGCTGTTCGTTGATTGCCGCAAGCGCGATGCGCTCGAGCGCGGCGCGCTCCCAGCCCGGCTCATCGGCAAGCGTGCGGGGGCGGCCTGTCAGGGACGGTTCCTTCGGTTCAGGCGTCAAATTATCGGACATGCGGTGCAGTGGAAAGGTCGAAGAGGGGAAAAATCAGGGCGTGACGGGGCGCAGTTCGCCGTCCGGCAGCCAGAACACGGCGCGGCCTTCAGGCGTATCCCGCTCATCAACCTGAACCGGACGCAACCGGCCGCCACGGCACGGGCCACCCACGCATTTGCCCGTATCAGGCGCGTAAATCGCGCCATGTGTAGCGCACATCAAGTATAAACCGGACGATTCGAAGAACTGCCCTTCGGACCAGTCGAGCTCCATCGGCACGTGGGCGCAGCGATTCAGATAGCCATATGCACGGCCATCATAGCGAACAAAAAATACCACTACCTCGCCACTGCCCAGCATGGCCGCGCGCCGGACGCCCACACCTCCATCGACCAGTTCGTCAGACGCGCAAATGCGCACCGCTTCCGTGGCCGCTTCGCTCATGCCGCCGCTCATGCGTTCTCTCGCAGCCAGCCGGACAGCGCGCTCACGCTCGACGCGACGAATTTCGGCGACAACGCGGTCAGCGAGCCGGCCGGATGCGCCCCATACGTCACACCAATACCCGCCACACCCGCATTGATCGCCATCTGCAAATCGTGCGTCGTATCGCCGACCATCACCGTGCGCGCCGGGTCCTGCCCCAGTTCACGCGTGAGTTCATGCAGCATGGCCGGATGGGGCTTGGAGAAGGTTTCGTCGGCACAGCGCGTGCCGTCGAACAGGCTCGTCAGACGCGATTGATCGAGCGCGCGGTTCAGCCCGACGCGGCTCTTGCCGGTCGCCACCGCCAGCAGATAACCCTGATCGCGCAAGTCCTGCAACATCTCGCGCACGCCGACGAACAACTCGGTAGTCTGATCCTTGACTAAATAGTGGAAGCGGTAGCGCTCCGCCAGACGCGGGTAATCGACAGGATCGAGCGTGGGCGCGGCGATTTGCAGTGCATCACGCAAGCCGAGGCCAATCACGTAGCTGGCAGCCTCGTCGGCGGGAACCGGCAAGCCGAGATCGCGGCAGGCCGACTGGATGCTGCGCGTGATGTGCGCGGTCGAATCCATCAGCGTCCCGTCCCAGTCGAAGACGATCAGATCAAATTGCTCTCTAGCCATGCGGTGTCGTCTCCGGGTTTGACCCATTTCGTAAATCATTGAGCTGCGCAACGAAATTGCGGCACTCGGCCGGCAACGGCGCCTCGAACTGCACGGGCGCGCCGGTTGCCGGATGCGTTAGCTTAAGACGGTATGCGTGCAGGAACATGCGCTTCAGGCCAGGCTTTGCGTTGGCGCGCGCCAGCGCCTTGTTCAGCGCGAAGTCGCCGTATTTTGCATCGCCCACGATCGGCAGTTCCAGATGCTGCAAATGGACGCGAATCTGATGCGTACGGCCTGTCTTCAGTTCTGCTTCAAGCAGCGCGTACTCCGGCCATCTGTCGACCAGATTGAACACCGTATGCGACGCGAGGCCGTCGGCCTGGACACGCACACGCCGTTCGCCGTCCGCGGTCAAATACTTGTGCAACGGCTCCTTAACCGCGCGGCGGCGGCCCCAGTCACTCGCCCAGTCGCCATGGACGCACGCATAGTAGCGCTTATCCATCTTGTTCTCGCGAATCTGCTCGTGCAGATTGACCAGCGCCGAGCGTTTCTTGGCAAGCATCAGGATGCCGGACGTTTCGCGATCCAGCCGATGCACCAATTCGAGGAATTTCGCCTGCGGCCGCGCCTCGCGCATCTGCTCGATCACGCCGAACGCGACACCGCTGCCGCCGTGGACCGCCACCCCGGCAGGTTTGTCGATCACGAGCATGTGCTCGTCTTCAAAAATAATTCTGAAATCGGCGCTCGGCACCGGTGCCTGGGCGATCGCCTCGTTGGGTTGAGCAACGCGAATGGGGGGCACCCGCACCAGATCGCCCAGTTCAAGGCGATACTGCGCGTCTATCCGGCCCTTGTTCACCCGCACTTCCCCGCTGCGCAGGATGCGGTAGATATGGCTTTTCGGCACGCCTTTACAGACGCGCAACAGGAAATTATCAATGCGCTGTCCGGCCGCACTGTCGTCGATCTCGATCATCGAGACCTGGTCACTTGCGACCGATTTCTGGGATATTTTGCCTAACTCTTTCATTATGAATATAATTTGCCCAGCAGTCTGCGGCGGCCGGCGCAGTGTCCGGAATTCGGGCGGATTGCGCAGGTGCAAGCGATAAACCGTTATTTTACTTGCGCCGGGGTCTGGTTGCTCACCCTGAAAATGAGATGCAACATGTTGCACGCACGAAGTCAGTGCCCGGCAGGGACGGCGCCCACAGGCGCGTTCGGTCAAGGTCAGCTTCGACGGTAACGGAATTTTGGTCAAAAAGAATTTAACTTTCAGCTTCGGTATCGGGCGGTCTGACGCCCTGCTGGTTGAAGCTGCCGGTTGCGAAAATACGGCGTGCGCCCGAGGCGTCTTGTAGAAAATACAAGACATGGCGACGTCAAAATGAGGCGAGACACCCCCAGCGAGAAAAGACGCGCCGACTGCGCGAACTTCCCGTTGCGGCATGACCGCAGCCTTCGACCCTCCGGTCACGCGCCCAGTTGGCGCACCGGCGCGAGTGGACGAAAGGCTTATGAAGGTCTGCTGGCAGAACCCGCGGCGTGTCGGGTCGTTATTTGAAGCCGTGTTCGCATGTGCCCTGCGGCACCGTGCCCATATTTCAATGGGACCGGGCCCTCTCAGGCAATTCTCCCGCCATTTTTTCCGCTCCAGCGTGCTTGTGAAAACACAATAAGGCGCGGCATGCCGCTGCCCTCCTGGCTCTCGCGGCTGACAACCGCGCAGCTGAGGGCTAGCTAAGCCGCCTGGAGCCGTTCAATGAAACGAATGTTGTTCAACGCGACGCAGCAGGAAGAACTGCGCGTTGCCATCGTCGATGGGCAAAAACTCATCGATATCGACATCGAAACCGCCGGGCGCGAACAGCGCAAAGGCAATATTTACAAGGGCATCATCACCCGCATCGAGCCGTCGCTCGAGGCCTGTTTCGTCAACTACGGCGAAGACCGCCACGGCTTTTTGCCGTTCAAGGAAGTCGCTCGCCAGTATTTCCGCGACGGCGTCGATATGCGCTCCGCGCGCATTCAGGACGCTCTGAAAGAAGGCCAGGAACTGATCGTTCAGGTCGAAAAGGAAGAGCGCGGCAACAAGGGCGCGGCCCTCACCACGTTCATCTCGCTTGCTGGCCGGTATCTGGTTTTGATGCCGAACAACCCGCGCGGCGGCGGCGTATCGCGCCGGATCGAAGGCGACGACCGTCAGGAACTGCGCGAAACCATGGCGCAGCTGCAATTGCCCGAAGGTATGAGCATCATCGCGCGCACGGCCGGGATTGGCCGCAGCGCCGAAGAATTGCAGTGGGACCTGAACTACCTGATGCAACTGTGGCGCGCCATCGAGGCTGCGTCGCAAAGCGGTTCGAGCGGCCAGCCGATGCTGATTTATCTCGAATCGAGCCTCGTAATCCGCGCGATTCGTGACTATTTCCAGCCGGATATCGGCGAAATTCTGATCGACACCACCGAAATCCATGACCAGGCTCGCGCCTTCATGGATATTGTGATGCCGGACAATGTCAGCAAAGTGAAGCGATATCACGACGACGTGCCGCTGTTCTCGCGCTTCCAGATCGAACATCAGATCGAAACCGCGTACTCGCGCACGGTGCCGCTGCCCTCCGGCGGCGCTATCGTGATCGACCACACGGAAGCCCTGGTCGCGATCGACGTGAACTCGGCGCGCGCCACCAAGGGCGCCGACATCGAGGAAACGGCTGCACGCACCAACCTCGAAGCGGCCGACGAAGTGGCCCGCCAGTTGCGCCTGCGCGACTTGGGCGGCCTGATCGTGATCGACTTCATCGACATGGAATCGGCCAAGAGCCAGCGCGAAGTCGAGCAACGCCTGAAAGACGCTTTGAAGCACGACCGTGCGCGCGTCCAGATGGGCAAGATCTCGCGCTTCGGCCTGATGGAACTGTCGCGTCAACGTCTGCGTCCGGCGCTGTCGGAAGGCAGCCACGTGACCTGCCCGCGCTGTAACGGCACGGGCCACATCCGCGATACCGAATCGTCCGCGCTGCAAGTGCTGCGGATCATTCAGGAAGAAGCGATGAAGGAAAACACCGCGGCGATCCATTGCCAGGTGCCGGTCGAAGTGACCGCCTTCCTGTTGAACGAAAAGCGCGCCGAAATCAACAAGATCGAATCGCGTTTCAAGGTCAATGTCGTCCTGATCCCCAATAAGCACCTCGATACGCCGCATTACAAGCTCGAGCGCCTGCGTCACGACGATGCTCGCCTCGACGAACCGCGCGCCTCGTGGAAGATGGCCGAGGAAGCAGCCCGTGAACTGGAATCGGAAACCGGTTACAGCAAGCGTGCCGAAGAAGTGAAGCCGAAGCAGGAAGCGGCGGTCAAGGGCATCACGCCTGAGAAGCCGGCGCCGAGCGCGCCGGTTCGTCCAGCGGCAACCCCGGCTCCGGTGGCAGTCACACCGGCCGGCGGCGGCTTTATCGGCTGGTTGAAGAATCTGTTCGGCATGCAACCGGCCGCACCGGCGCCTGCCGCGCCGGCTACGGCTGAAAAGCAGACCCGTCCGCAACGCGGCGAACGCACGGAGCGCGGTGAACGCACTGGCGAACGCGGCGGCGATCGCAACCGCAATCGCCGTGGCGGCGCTGGCAGCCGCGACGCAGCGGCCCGTGCCGAAGGCACGACCGGCGGCCGTCAGGCTCAAGCTCAGCAGCCGTCACAGCGTCGCGAGGAACGCGAACCGCGCGAAGGCCGTGAGGCACGCGAAGGTCGTGAACCGCGTGAAGCACGCGAGCCGCGTGGCAATCGTGAGCCGCGTGAGGTTCGCGAAGGCCGCGAACCGCGTGAGGCTCGTGAACCGCGTGAAAGTCGCGAAGGCCGCGAAAACCGTGACCGCGACACTCGCGGCAACGAACGTGCAGCGGAAACCGTCGACGGCGCACCGCGCGCCGAGCGTGGCGAGCGCCAGGAACGCGGCGAACGTCGTGAACGTGGCGAGCGCGCTGAACGAGGCGAACGCCGCAAGCAACAGCCGGAAGCGGCAGATGCACTGACGCAGACCGACGCCCTCACGGCGGAAGAACTGGTGCAAAACCAGACCAGCTTGGGCGAAAACGGTGCGCCGGTCGACCAGGAAGCGGTGGCGCGTGAAGGTGAAGAGCGCCGTCGCCGCCGTCGCGGCCGCCGTGGTGGTCGTCGTGAGCGTGAAGAAGACGTGAACGGCAACCTGGCTGCGGACGTCGCGGAAGCTGAAGGCGACAACATCAATGTGACCGACGAAGCGCCGGTGCGTACCGCGCATCAACCGGTTGAGCACAAAGCTGAAGTCAACGAAGCGAACGACGTCAAGCCGGTGGAAGTAGTTGTCGCTGCCGTCGCAACGGAAACCGCTGTGGTCAGCGAACTGCATGCCGCAGTCGAAACGCCGGCTCTGGCTGTCGAGAAGGCTGCCACGACGGAAACGGTTGTGCCGGCCACGGAAGTGCCGGTGGCACCAGTTGCAGTCGAGCAGGCAGTGGAAGCACCGGTGGCGCAAGCCGCTGCCGCACCGGTCGAAGCCGCCCAGGCTGCACCGGCCGCGAGCGAAACGGTTTCGCTCGTCGAACCGGTTGCTCACGCCGAAGCTCCCGTTGAAGCTCGCGTTGAAACGCCTGTTGAAGCTCGGGTCGAAACGCCGGCAGTTGCGCCGGTCGTCGAGGCGCAAGCCGCATCGGCTCCGGTAGAAACCGCAGCCCCGGCGGCCGTGGTCGAAGCACCGGCTACCCAGCCGACGCCGCAAGCCGAGATCGTCGAACCGCAGCCGGTGGTTGCAGCGGTCGCGCCGGCAGTTGAAGCGGTAGTCGAGCCGGCAGCAGTCGAGCGGGCGCCCGTCGCAGTGGCTCCGCAAGCACCGCGTAACGACGGCGCGTCGGAGGAAGCCCTGAAGCCGGTGCTGGAACAAGCCGGTCTCGTCTGGGTAAGCACCGACGCCGACAAGCTGCGGGCCGCGCAGGAAGCTGCTGCGCAAGCGGCCAAGCCGGTTCGCGTGGGTCGCGAGCGCAAGTCGTTGCCGCCGGTTGAAACCGCGCCGATGCAAATGGTGGAAACCGGTAAGCACTCGCAGTAAGCGAACCGCCGCCACGCAAAAAGCCCGCCCTCATCGGCGGGCTTTTTGTTTTTAAGGGCGCCGGGCGGCCCACCCTACTGGCGCGCTTTATGCGGCTCCCCGTATACCCCGACAGCGTCCGGGGTCTGCCGGCCGCCGAATGCATTTCCGCTAGAATGAAGATCCAGATTCCAATCGCAGCAATAATCGTAGCGCCAGACGACAACCGCGCAGCACCTGAGCAGCCCAAAACGAAGCATCAAGCGAAGCAATTCATGTCCCGACGCATCATCCCTGTTGCCGATCTCAGCGCGGTGCCGGTCATCTCCGGCCCCCTGCAGACGCCTAGTGGCGCACTGCACGATACGCTGGCGCGCCCGCTGCGCGACTTGCGCATATCGGTGACGGATCGCTGCAATTTTCGCTGCGTCTACTGCATGCCGCGCGCGGTGTTCGACAAGGATTACGCGTTTTTGCCGCATGGCGCGCTGCTCAGCTTCGAAGAAATCGAACGGTTGGCGCGGCTCTTTGTCGCGCATGGCGTGGAGAAAATCCGCCTTACGGGTGGCGAACCGCTGCTGCGCAAAAATCTGGAACGCCTGATCGAACGGCTCGCGCAACTCACCACGCCGGAAGGCCGCCCACTCGATCTGACGCTGACCACCAACGGTTCACTGCTGGAGCGCAAGGCACGCAGCCTGAAAGACGCCGGCCTGACCCGCGTGACGGTGAGTCTCGACGCGCTCGACGACGCCCTGTTTCGCCGCATGAACGACGCCGACTTCGCGGTCGCCGACGTGCTGGACGGAATCGCCACGGCCCAAGCGGTGGGGCTCGCGCCGGTGAAGGTCAACATGGTCGTCAAGCGCGGGACCAACGACAGCCAGATCGTGCCGATGGCGCGTCACTTCAAAGGCTCGGGTGCGGTATTGCGTTTCATCGAGTACATGGACGTGGGCACGTCGAACGGCTGGAACATGACCGAAGTGCTGCCTTCCGCCGAGGTCGTGACGCGGATCGCCGAACATTTCCCGCTGGCGCCGCTCGAAGCGCACAGCGCCGCCGAAACCGCCCAGCGCTGGGGCTACATGGACGGTAGCGGCGAAATCGGCGTGATTTCGAGTGTGACACGGGCGTTTTGCAGTAGTTGTACGCGAGCGCGTCTGTCGACCGAGGGCAAGCTGTACTTGTGCCTGTTCGCATCGTCCGGTCACGATCTGCGCGCGTTGCTGCGCAGCGGCGCGAGCGACGCCGATATCGCCACGGCCGTTGCTGAAATCTGGCAAGCCCGCAGCGACCGCTATTCGCAATTGCGTGGCAGCAGCGCCGCTGCGCCACGCGTGCAGGACGGTCGCCGCGTGGAAATGTCGTATATCGGCGGCTAAACGGCCAGACCCATGAACCCGACACGCAATCACATCACCGGCCTGGTCCTCGCGGGCGGACGCGGCATGCGTATGGGCGGGCTCGACAAAGGACTGCAACCGCTGCACGGCGAGCCGCTCGCGGCCCATGTGCTAAAGCGGCTCGCACCGCAAACCGGCGCCCTGCTGATCAGCGCCAATCGCCATCCTTATGTCTACAGCGCGCTCGGCGCGCCGTTCGGCGCCAAGGTGCTTGCCGACACCCTGCCCGGCTTCCCCGGCCCGCTGGCGGGTCTGCTGGCCGGACTGCGCACGGCCGGCACCGCGTACGTGCTGAGCGCGCCTTGCGATACGCCGGGACTGCCCGCGGAACTCGCCGAGCGCCTCGCGCACGCACTGCACTCGAATCAGGCCGACATCGCCACCGTCACGACCACTGACGCCAAAGGCCACGTCTCGCTTCATCCCGTGTTCGCGCTGCTGCGCACGAGTCTCGCGGACGACCTCGCAAGCTTTCTGGAAGCCGGTGAGCGCAAGGTCCGCGCGTGGTACGCGCGCCACAGGACGGTCGAAGTCGCCTTTACCGACGAGCGCGCGTTTTACAATATCAATTCTTTACAAGAACTCGCCGACCTCGAGCGTTGCTGAGGCCCCGGTTTCAAATCCCGCTCCGGCCGCACGGCAACAGCCGCTCCCGCCTCTGGTCGCGACGTCCACTCCTTCATGACCACGCTTAACGAATTTTCCCGCTGCGTCGCGCAGTACGATCCTCACGCGCTACCCGTCCCGGCCGCTCAGGCGATCGTCCGTCAATGGGCAACGCCTGTCACGGCGGTCGAACGCGTGCCTTTGCGCGATGCGCTCAATCGCGTGCTTGCGGCCGACATCGTCTCGCCGATCGACGTCCCTTCACACGACAACTCGGCCATGGACGGCTACGCGTTCAATCGCGCGGCATTGGCGACGAACGAGTCGACAATCGATCTGACGATCGTCGGCAAGGCGCTGGCCGGCCATCCATTCGCGGGCCACGTGGGCACGACGCAATGCGTGCGCGTCATGACGGGCGCCTCCATGCCGGCTGACTGCGACAGCGTCGTGCCGCAGGAACTCGTCGAGCGCAGTGCCGATTCCACCTCGATTCGCTTTGCGGCGAATGCCGTGCGGGCCGGCGCCAACCGGCGTCTGGCCGGCGAAGATCTCGCTCGCGGTCACGCCGCGCTGCGCACCGGCCGCATCATGCGCGCTTCGGACCTCGGATTGCTGGCTTCGCTCGGCATTGGCGAAGTCAACGTGCGGCGGCGTTTGCGCGTCGCATTTTTATCCACCGGTGACGAATTGCGCTCGCTCGGTGAGCCGCTCGACCCGGGTTCGGTGTACGACAGCAATCGCTACACGCTGTTTGCGATGCTCCGGCGTCTGAACATGGATACGTTGGATCTCGGTGTGGTGCGCGACGAACCCGCCGCGCTCGAAGCCGCGCTGCGCAGCGCCGCGGCCAGCGCCGACGTGGTGTTGACCTCGGGCGGCGTTTCCGTTGGCGAGGCGGATTTCACCAAGCAATTGCTGCAGACGTTCGGCGACGTCGCCTTCTGGAGTCTCGCCATGCGCCCAGGTCGGCCGCTCGCCTTTGGGCGCGTCTGGTCCGGCGAGCATCCGGGCCTCGGACAGCCCGCGCTATTCTTCGGCTTGCCGGGCAATCCCGTGGCCGTGATGGTGACGTTCTATCAAATCGTCCGCGAGGCGCTGCTGTTGATGTCCGGCGCGACGCCGCAGGCATTGCCAGTCTTGCGCGCCGCCAGCCGCCAGCCAATCCGCAAGCGCGCCGGCCGCACCGAGTACCAGCGCGGCGTGGCCGAGCGGGATGCGCACGGTCAATGGCATGTCACGCCAACCGGCTCGCAAAGCTCCGGCGTGCTGAGTTCGATGAGCGAGGCCAATTGCTTCATCGTGCTCGGGCATGACGAAGCCGAGATTGCCGAGGGCGAGCACGTCGATATCATGCTGTTCGACGGTCTCATCTGATGACGTACTGAGCGCTTCTGTTGTGACCTTGTTTGCGGCTTTATTTTCGGCCACATTTGCAGCCTCGTTTTGCAGCTTTACCGATTACCACTTCGACACACGGGTTTGACTTACATGAAAAAACAGATCTCGTTCATTGCACCGGGACAGACAGCCAAAGCACTTATCCTCGTGTACTTGACGTTCTCGGTGCCGATCGTGCTGCTCGGCGTGCTGGTGGCGTTCATCCGCTACGGCTCGGTCGAACTGAGCACGGTGTTCAGCGCGTTGCTGCTGAACGCGATTCTCGGCTTCATCCTGCTGTGGATTGCATGCCACGCATACAACTGGGTGGCCTCGCGCTTTGGCGGCATTGAAATCCAACTGACCGACGCGCCGGAAGAAGCGTAATGACCGCAACGATCCGCGCCGCGACCCCTGCGGATACCGGCGCAATCTTCGCGCTGACGTACGAGCTGGCCGAATTCGAAAACCTCACGCACGTATTCGTCGCGACTGAAGACGGTTTGCGCGACGCGCTGTTCGGCGCGCGGCCCGCGATCGAAGCGTTGGTGGCGGAAGACGAAGGACGCCTCGTCGGCTATGCGCTGTTCTTCCACAATTACTCGAGCTTCGTCGGCAAGCGCGGGCTGTACCTGGAAGATGTCTACGTGCAACCGGGTCAGCGAGGCAGCGGTCTTGGCACCGCGATACTCGCCCGGCTGGCCGCGCTGGCCGTCGAGCGGCAGTGCGGGCGCTTCGAATGGACCGTGCTCGACTGGAACAAGCAGGCCATTAGCTTCTACGAGAAGATGGGCGCCTCTGTGATGCCGGATTGGCGTGTCGTGCGCCTCGCAGGTGACGCGCTGGAACGGCTGGCAAGCGCGGCCGCATACTAATCCCCGCCCCAAAAACTACTGCTCGTCGGGATCCACGCCCGTTAGCACATCGCCGAGCAATCCGCTCGCCTCTTCACCCGGCAACGCCTCGACGTCCCGCAGCTTGCGGTTCATCACGCGGGTGCGGGTTTCCGCGGCTTCGATCGAACGCGTGACGGTTTCAAGCTGTGCCTTGGTTCTCGCCAGCACGTCGCCGAACTTGCCGAATTCCGTTTTCACCGCGCCGAGCACCTGCCACACCTCGCTCGAGCGCTTCTCGATCGCCAGCGTGCGGAAGCCCATCTGCAAACTATTGAGCAAGGCCGTGAGCGTGGTCGGGCCGGCAATCGTCACGCGGTAGTCGCGTTGCAACTGATCAGTCAGGCCCGGCCGACGCAGGACTTCCGCGTACAGGCCTTCGGTGGGGAGAAACAGCAGTGCGAAATCGGTGGTGTGCGGCGGCGACACATACTTCTCAGCGATCGTGCGGGCCTCGGCGCGAATCCGCGTTTCCAGCGCGCGCGACGCTTCCTCCACCGCAACGGGATCGGCGCGCTCCTGAGCCTCGATCAGCCGCTCGTAATCTTCACGCGGGAACTTGGCGTCGATCGGCAACCAGACCGGCGTGGCGAATTCCCCCGTCGCCGCGCGGCCCGGCAGTTTGATCGCGAATTCGACGCGATCGGCGCTCTTCGGCACCGTCGCGACGTTCTTTGCGTATTGATCCGCTGTGAGCAATTGTTCGAGCAACGCTTCGAGTTGCACTTCGCCCCACGTGCCGCGCGTCTTGACGTTGGTCAGAACCTTCTTCAGATCGCCCACGCCCGCAGCCAGCGTCTGCATCTCGCCGAGTCCGCGATGCACCTGCTCCAGCCGGTCGGACACCAGCTTGAACGATTCACCGAGGCGTTGTTCGAGCGTAGCGTGCAACTTCTCGTCGACTGTGCGGCGCATCTCTTCGAGCTTGGTCGAGTTGTTCGTCTCGATGTCTTTCAGCCGCTGCTCGATGGTCGCACGCACCTCGGCGAAGCGCCGATCGTTCGCCTCGGTGAGCTGCCCCAGTTGCAAGGTCAGCGTTTCGCCGAACTGCCTGAGCGTGCGCCCTTGCTCATCGCGCGCCTGCTGCGCCTGCTGCTGCAAGCTGTGACGCACCGCGTCGAGTTGCTGCGCGAAGCCGTCGATCTTGCCGCCCTGCACCGTCGTCATACTGCTGAATTGTGATGCCAGTGTCTGCTGGAAGTGCGCGAACCCGCTGCTCTGCTCGCTGCGCGACACGCGCGCCGTTTCGGTGATGTCATTGCGCAGTTGCCGCTCGAGCCGCTCATAAGCATGCGATTGCGCATCTGCCGCTGCGTCGATACGCTCGCTCAAAATCTCGAAGCGCTCGCTTTCGTCAGCGCGGCCATGGCCGCGCATCAGCAATGCCAACGCGATGACCAAAGCGACCGCGAGCACTGCAACGGCCGCCACCAGAATCATTGTCATGAACGCGCCTTGCCAAGCACTTCTGGGTTGATCGGATTCGGCGGTCTCCCGGCGCGCGGACCTTCGCCCAGCGCCGCGATCAGATTGTCCGCGGCGAGATTCGCCATGGCGCGGCGCGTGGCTTCGGTCGCGCTGGCGATGTGCGGTGTCAGTACGACATTCGGCACGCTCAGCAGGTCCGGATTCAGATTCGGCTCGCCCTCATAGACATCCAGACCGGCTGCGGCAATCTGCTTCGAACGCAGCGCCTCGACCAGCGCGGCATCGTCGACAATACCGCCGCGCGCGATGTTGGTGAGCGTCGCGGTCGGCTTCATCTGCGCGAGTTCAGCCGCGCCGATCGTGTGATGGTTTTCCTTCGTGTACGGCAAGACCAGCACCACGTGATCCGCGCGTTGCAGCAGGTCCTGTTTGGACGCATATTGCGCGTTCAACTCCGCTTCGATCTCGGGCGCGACGCGTGAACGATTGTGATAAATCACCTGCATGTTAAAGCCCTTCGCACGACGTGCCAGCGCTTGCCCGATACGGCCCATGCCGATCACACCGAGGGTCGAGCCGTGGATATCGCCGCCGAGAAAGCTGTCATAGCTCCACTTCTGCCATTTGCCCTCGCGCAGCCAATGCTCCGATTCGGCGATGCGGCGTGCCGCGGCCATCATCAACGCCCAGCCGAAATCCGCAGTGGATTCGTTCAGCACGTCCGGCGTATTGGTGCCGAGCACATTCGCCGCATTGAACGCGGCCATGTCGAAATTGTTGTAGCCCACCGCCATGTTCGACACGACGCGCAGACGCGGCGCCGCTGCGAATACCGCCGCGCCGATCGGATCGCCCGCGGTCAGCGCGCCGTCTTTGTCCGCGAGACGGCGAGTCAGTTCTTCCACTGACAACACGTCGCCCTGGTGCCAGTCGACGTCGAAATACTGTTTGAGCCGTTCGATCACATCGGGAAAGATCGGACGGGCGACGAGGATCTTCTGCATTGCAATTCTCCGAATAGCGCGTCGAGTTAAATGGTCTCGGCGTCGAAAATAAGCATGAAACCCGGCGTCAGAAAAACAGCCAGCCGGTAACGAAAAACAGTGGCAACAACACTGCAGCCGACCAGCCGAGATACGCGAAAAAACTCGGCATGCGGACGCCCCGCGATTCCGCGATCGCTTTCACCATGAAGTTCGGCGCGTTGCCGATATACGTATTGGCGCCCATGAACACCGCGCCCGCCGAGATCGCGGCGAGCGTGGTGGCGCCGGTGGTCATCAGGCTCTGCGCGTCGCCGCCGGCCAGGTTGAAGAACACCAGGTAGGTCGGCGCATTGTCCAGAAACGACGATAGCAGGCCGGTCGCCCAGAAGTACATCATGTCGTGCGGCTGGCCGGACGGGTTGACCAGATGGACGATGCCGGCGAACGCGCCCGCCTCGCCGGCCCGCAGGATCGTAATGACCGGCGCGATCGTCACGAAAATGCCGGCAAACAGCTTGGCGACTTCTTCGATCGGCGCCCAGTTGAAGTCGTTGCCCGCGCGGGCCGCGCGCGGTGTCAACGCGAGCGAGAGCAACGTGACGCCGATCAGCGCCACATCGCGCACCGCATTTTGCAACGCGACGTGCGTACCGAAGACGTCGAACGCGACGTCCGGCTTCCAGAGTCCGCTCATCAAAACCAGCGCAATCACGGCCGCGAGAAGCACGAAGTTGATCGTGCCGTCGATGCCGAGCGGCGGCGAATCCGGCGTCGGATCGAGAAAGCGCGCGCGCTCTTCTTCACGCCGATGAAAATAGTACGAGTCCAAGGCATAGAACGCGGCCAGCAGCACGACGCAGACGAACAACATCGGCAACGCCAGATGCGTGGTGGTCCAGAAGAAACTCACGCCCTGCAGGAAGCCGAGAAAGAGCGGCGGGTCGCCGAGCGGCGATAGTGAGCCGCCCGCGTTTGCCACCAGGAAGATGAAGAACACCACCACATGAACGACGTGCTTGCGATTGTCGTTGGCGCGCAGCAATGGCCGGATCAGCAGCATCGCCGCGCCGGTCGTACCCATGATGCTGGCCAACAAGGTGCCGAGAGCGAGAATCGCGGTATTCAGTCGCGGCGTGCCTTGCAGATTGCCGCGTACGCGGATGCCGCCCGCCACCGTATAGAGCGCGGTCAGCAACACGATGAATGGAATATATTCTTCGAGAACCGCGTGCACTAGCGTACCGAATGCGAGGGCCGTGCCGAAGGTAAGCGCAAACGGCACCAGAAACAGGAGCGCCCACGCTGCCGCGATCTTGCCGAAATGGTGATGCCAGAATGCCGGCGCGACCAACGGAAACACTGCAATCGACAACAACACGCCTGCAAACGGCAAGCCCCACAGTGCCGATAAAGTCGCGCCGTCGAGCGTAGCCGCCGAAGCCAGTTGGGGCCACGCCGCCAGCGTAAGCGCAGCGACGAACACCATGCTCGTCCATACGGCATGTCGTTTCATATTTTTGGAATCCTTGTTACAGCGGACAAATGCGCGCGCCGTCAGCAGACACCTCGCTCGCCCAACTCAGGCGCCACGCACGACAATCACATGCACCCGATAAGGCCCATGTGCGCCAAGCACGATAGTCTGTTCGATATCGCCGGTGCGCGATGGCCCGGAAACGAAATTGACCGCACGCGGAAGCTCACCGCGTTCGCTGCGGATCAGCTCGAACGCCTCTTCATGCCCCGAGACGATGCGCGAGGCCGGCACGATCGCGATATGCGTTTCCGGAAGCAGGCCCGCCGATGCATAGGTCTCGGGTCCGGACAGCAGGACCAGTGTGCCGGTCTCCGCAGTCGCACAGAAGCAGCCGGTGAGTCCGACCACGTCACCGTCTTCGGGTTTGCGGAATTCGACGGTGAGGCCGGCTTCGGTCCACTGAAGATGCTGGAGGGTTTGCCATGCGATTGCCTGCACCGGCAAAGCATGTTCAGTGAGGTAGCGATGCGCGGCGGCCGGCACCTCGCTCAGTGCTTCGACCGTATCGACCGTGGTCGCCATTTTCCGCGCTTCTTCGATGAAGCGCGCGGTCAGATCGGCTGGCATCTCCGGACGCGGACCTTGAGGATGGCGCGCCAGGTAGTCCGCAGCCGCCTCGCGCTCTGAAGCGGACGGCTCAGGCTCGCGCCCCTGCGCTGCGCGGATGCGCGCCAGGATGTTACGGCGGGCAATCGATGTATCCATATGCGAAATCCTCGTGTCGACAGCCGTGCGATATGGCGGGAATTATACCGGCCACCCTGCGCGCGACCACCCTGGCCGAACGGCCTATGGGCACGTCCCGGCCACGCGGCGAGCGCATCTGCATGAGAGATTGGCACCAGAGCGGCACACTGAGTCGCACCTGAGCCGCGCGGGCGCAGCCTTACTTCGCAGCGTCTTCCTCGGGTTGCGCAATGCCGAACACCTGCCGCAGATACGCGAGATAGGCCTTGTCTTCGCACATGTTCTTGCCCGGCGAATCGGACAGCTTCGCCACCGGCTGACCATTGCAGCGAACCATCTTGATGACGATCTGCAACGGGTTGTAGCCCAGATCGTTTGTCAGATTGGTTCCTACGCCGAATGCCAGCTTGCAGCGGCCGCGGAAACGCTCGTACAGTTGCAGCACCTTCGGAATGTCGAGCGCGTCGGAGAAGACGAGGATCTTGGTGCGCGGATCGCAGCGGTTCGCTTCGTAGTGCTTGAGCAGGCGCTCGCCCCAGTCGAACGGATCGCCGGAATCGTGGCGCGCGCCGTCGAACAGCTTGCAGAAGTACATGTCGAAGTCGCGCAGGAACGCCTCCATGCCGTACACGTCTGACAGTGCGATGCCCAGGTCGCCGCGATATTCCTTAGCCCACATTTCGAAACCGAAGATCTGCGAGTCACGCAGCCGCGGACCGAGCGCCTGACACGCCTGCAGGTATTCATGCGCCATCGTGCCGAGCGGCGTGAGGCTGTGTTTCATCGCGTAGAACACGTTGCTGGTGCCAGCGAACTGCTCGCCGAGGCCGTCTTTCAGCGTGAGGATCACTTCTTCGTGCCATTGCTTCGAGAAGCGGCGGCGCGTGCCGTAATCGGCGATCTTGCAGTCGGCGAACTCCGGACGCGCGCCCAGCAGCTTGATCTTCTCGACCAGACGGCCGCGCCCTTCGCTGTAGTCGGGCTGTTGCTGGGTGTTGCGGAAGTAGACTTCGTTGACGATCGCGAGCATCGGGATCTCGAACAGGATCGTGTGCAGCCACGGCCCCTTGATCTCGATGTCGATTTCGCCGTTGCCCTTCGGCGAGGGTTCGATCGATATGTATTTCTCGTTCAGATGGAACAGCGCGAGAAACTCGATGAAGTCGCCCTTGATGAAGCGCATGCGCCGCAGGTAGTCGAGTTCGTCGTCGGTGAAGCGCAGCTCGCACAGCTTGCGCACTTCACCGCGAATCTCGGCGATATACGGTACGAGATCGACATTCGGCGTGCGGCAGCGAAACCGGTACTCGACATTCGCCGCGGGAAAGTGATGCAACACCACTTGCATCATCGTGAACTTGTACAGATCGGTGTCGAGCAGCGAAGTAATAATCATGATGGTGCGAACTGGACTGCAGGAGAACGGAAAGCCTGGCTCGACCAACCGCGTCAACCCATGCGCGTGCGGCGCGCCCCGTGTGCGCCGACCTGACGCATGTTACCCGAATGCGTCTGGATTCAGCGCGCCCCCAGCCTGTTGCGGGACTGTTACGCCGAACGCCATAACCTAATCACGAAAACGTATAAAAGGCATTGCCTGCTGGCGTATGCGGCTCTTGACGTTACGTTACAATAGCGCTTTTGGCGTTTCGCCTTCCCTGATTCCGCATGCAGGAGCTGCCTGAATGACTCACGTTGTGACCGAAAGCTGCATCAAGTGCCGCTATACCGACTGCGTCGATGTGTGCCCGGTGGACTGCTTTCGCGAAGGTCCCAACTTCCTCGCGATCGACCCCGATGAATGCATCGACTGCGCCGTGTGCGTGGCCGAGTGCCCGGTAAACGCCATTTATGCCGAAGAAGACGTGCCGGGCGACCAGCAGCACTTCACTGAGCTGAATGCCGATCTGGCGAAGAACTGGCCGAGCATCACCAAGACCAAGGCGCCGCTGCCGGAAGCCGAAGAATTCAAGGACGTGAAGGAAAAGCTGGCTCTGCTCGCACGTTGAGTAGCGCAGCCGGTACCCTGCTGTTGCATTCGAATCAAATCGAGATGAACGCAGGGTATTGACAGGTGCTTAAGCTGCTCCTACAATTTCGCTTCTCTGCTGTTTGTTGTTCTGTTCCTCGATAGCTCAGTCGGTAGAGCGCCGGACTGTTAATCCGTAGGTCCCTGGTTCGAGCCCAGGTCGAGGAGCCAAGAATTGCAAAAGCCCGTTAACCAATACGGGCTTTTTTATGTAGATCAAGTTGTACTGCTGTTCCTCGATAGCTCAGTCGGTAGAGCGCCGGACTGTTAATCCGTAGGTCCCTGGTTCGAGCCCAGGTCGAGGAGCCAAAAATTTAGAAGGCCCGCATTCGTGCGGGCCTTTTTGTTTTGGCGACGCCATTCCGATAGCGACAAAACGACAATTCCCGCCGCAGCAAGCACATGCAACGCGCCCGCGAAGTCGAGCCGGCCCGCTGGGGCCAATATTCAACACCGTCAGGCACCCATCGGTCAAAACGCACTTAGCGAGGTCCGCCCTGCGCCCCCTTGCCCGTAGGATTTATCTGATCACCTCAAGAATCTTCTGATCGCCTGCACGCGCCCCCCACCGGACAATCGTTTATATCGAAATTCCGCCGGAGCGCCGGTTCGCGTCGCTAAGTGGCACCCCCAGATCACAAGGTTCGAACATGTCTTCCACACTATCTCGTTTGTGCATGAAAGCGCTGCTCGTCGTCGCGGCGTGCACTTCAACGTGCGCGTTTGCAAAGTTTAACGATTGCTCGGCTTCGCTGCCCCTCACGATCAACTTTCCGTCCGTGAGCGTCCCCGCCAACCTCGAAGTCGGGCAACCTATCCCGGGGCGCCTGCGGCATTTTCGATTCCTGTGACCTGCACTGTAGCCCTTGGCGCCGACTGGTACATGACGACCATAAATAATGCAGCAATCACTTGGTCGCCGGTTACTCAGATGTCTACACGACAAATGGGATGGGGGATGGCGTGGGGTTCAGAATGCGCAATGCTTCCGGCAGTGTCATGACGCCAATCCTGTACGGCGGCGTCATCAACTCGTTTGATATGGGGCCTTCGCGAAACGGTACGAACGTATTGCAAGGCCGTTTCGAACCGGTCAAGACCAGCACCGCGCTCACAGGTTCGTTTGGATTCTCCACCCTTGCCCATGTCCCGAATCAGGAATTTGCCAACGGTGGTACGCAAGGCAACAGCACAATCAACGTCAAATACACGATTCTTAACAACTCAGTCCCCAGTTGCTCGGTCATCACGACAGACATCGCCGTCACGTTGCCACGATATCAGGCTCCGCTTTTCAAGGCGTCGGCACCTACGCGGGCTCGACCATGCTGAATTTGGGCCTCCAATGCGACGCCCATGCCAAACCCGCCATCAGCTTGATGGATTCCGCTACGCCGTCGAACCAGACCAATGCGTTGACTCTGAGCCCGGGCTCCTCCGCGGCAGGCCTCGGCATCCAGCTTCTGTATCAAATGACGCCCATTTCTTTTGGCCCCGCAAACTACACCTACACAACCAGCAATACGCCGAGTACCAGCAATGTCTCACTCGGCACGCGCACGGGCACCGAAAACGTCCCCCTAATGGCGCGTTACATCCAGACAGCTGCGGTGTTGAAGCCCGGCACCAGCAGGGCCGCGGCGACATTCACGATGAATTACAACCAGGCAGGCAAGCCCGCGCCCACGAAGAACGAGCCGCATAACGCCAGCCGTCGCCAAACGCCCACTCGGCGACCGCAAGTCAAGCCGGAAGCGTGGCTGGGGGCATGGTTTGCCAAGCCAGCAACGCCAAATGCAAAAATATTTAAGCCGCAGCTGGCGCTCTCCCCGAAAATAAAGCGGTCGCCGTTATAGCATGGGTGTTTTTCGGCGATCCCATGAAATCCACTCTGTTATTGCGTGTCTCGCTCGCGGCGGCCGCCAGCGCCCTGTTGCTGCCTTGCGCTCACAGCGAAGAAGTCGGCAGCGTCAATACCAACTTCCGCGTCACGGGCTCTGACCGCGTGGTCGTCGAAGCCTATGACGACCCGCTCGTCCAGGGTGTGACCTGCTATGTGTCGCGGGCACGCACTGGCGGCGTCAAGGGCACGCTCGGCATTGCCGAAGATCCGACCGAAGCGTCGATCGCCTGCCGCCAGGTCGGTGCGCTCAGCTTCACGGGGCCGGTGAAAAAGCAGGCCGATGTGTTCTCTGTGAGCATGTCGCTGATTTTCAAATCGCTGCACGTGGTGCGGATAGTCGATGCGAAGCGCAGCACGCTGGTGTACATGACCTATAGCGATCGCGTCGTCAGCGGCAGCGCGAAAAACAGCGTGAGCGCGGTGCCGGTACCGGCCGGCACGACAATCCCCGTCAAGTGATTTGCACCCTACGGCAAAACGCAGGAAGCAAAGCCATGAACGGCCCGAGTAAGGGCTGCGGCAGCGGTCACAGCGCGCTACACTGACCGGTCATGCCGAACCCGGTCGCGGGTCGCCGGCCGGCGGTTTGCCGGTCTGTCGGACCACCGCGCCACCGTACCACCAGACCTCCATCATGAATGCCCATCGCTTCCAGGATTCCGCCCGCTATTGGCGCACGCCGCTTTTGCCCGGCGCGGATCTGCTCACGGCCGAATATCACGACCATGAGTTCACGCCGCATTGGCACGACGCGTATACGATTCCGGTGATCGTCGCGGGCGCCGAGGGCTATCGGTATCGTGGTTCGAACTATGTCGCCGAAGCGGGCAGCGTGCCGGTCATCAACCCCGGCGAGTTGCACACGGGTTCGAAGGCTGTCGAGGCAGGCTGGCGATATCGCGTGATGTATGCGCCCGTCGATTTCATCCACGATCTCGCCAATGAACTCGCCGGTACGCCGCAGCCATTACCGTGGTTCGCGCCGGGTGTGATCCGCGATCCCGATCTGGCGCGGCGACTGGCGCATGCACACCGCCTGCTGGAGGCCGGCGACGATCCGCTCGCCGCCGAGGCCGCCATGCTCGACGCGGTGTCCACCTTGCTGGCCCGCTACTCGCAAACGCAGCCGGAGCCGTCGCGCCTCGCTACCGACGACCCCCGCGTCGCGACCATGCAGGAGCGCCTGACCGGCGACCTCGCCGAAGCCGTCACGCTGGCCGAAGTCGCGCAAGCAGCGGGACTATCGCCGTTTCACGCCGCACGCCTTTTCAACCAGGCCACCGGTCTGCCACCGCATGCGTGGCGCAACCAGGTGCGCCTGCAACGCTCGCTCGCTCCATTGCGTGCAGGTGCGTCCGTGACGGATGTCGCCGCGGCCAGCGGCTTCACGGACCAGAGCCATTTCACGCGCCATTTCCGGCGCATGTTCGGCGTGCCGCCGGGACGTTGGCAAAGTAGCTGACGCAGGGCTCACAAGAAGAGCAGGACGCCGGCTGCGGGTACGTTTGCAACGCTATCAAGTCGCGTGGCCGGTCGTTCAGGCCATCCCGACGGCTGCAAAGCACCCACATCGGCGGGCCGCGCAGCTAGCGCTATGCTGCAGTGCAATCCCAAGACCTACCTCTGCAGGATCCGTTCCGATTGGCCCGCCCTCCGCTCTGGCCACCTCACGCATTGCATCAGCCCGATCAACCAGCCACGGCCCTCAGCAGCATCTGCGCGCCTACCGCAAGAACGTACAAGCCCTGCCTCGCGCCGCCCGCTATGCTTCCCGAATCAAGGAGGCAAGATTGACCCATCCCAACCCCGGCCAGCGCTCGAGCACAGGCCACTTAAAGGAATTCACCGCCGGCGCGCGCGACATCATCCCGATGATGGTTGGCGCGGCGCCCTTCGGCGTGATCTTTGGCACCCTGGTCGCGTCCGGTCCGCTGCATCTATGGCATGGGCAGTTGATGTCGCTCGTCGTGTTCGCCGGTTCCGCGCAATTCATCGCGCTGGGCCTGATTGCCGGCCACGCGAGCTTTGCGGTGATCTGGGCGACCACGCTCGTCGTCAACCTGCGTCACGTGCTGTATAGCGCGACACTCGCGCCGCACGTCGCGCATCTGTCCGCGCGCTGGCGCTGGGCGCTCGGCGCGCTGCTCACCGACGAAGTCTTCGCGGTCGCATGGGAGCACTACCGGCATCGGGAGCCCGGCACGGCCGGCCCGCACTACTTCTTCGGCGCGGGTCTCGCCATGTACCTGAACTGGCAGATCTGGACCGTCGCCGGCCTGCTGTTCGGCGCCGCCTTTCCCGGCCTGCAGTCGCTCGGACTCGATTTCGCGATGGTGGCCACGTTCATTGCGATCGTGGTGCCCCAGCTCGTCGCGCTGCGCTATATCGCGGCGGCCGTCACCGCCGGCACGCTGGCTTTCTTCTGGCAAGCGTGGCCATACAAGCTCGGCCTGCTGGGCGCGGTGTTCGCCGGCGTCGCAATCGGCGTCTTGCTGTCAGTGCCGCGACGTGGGCGAGGCACACGGGAGAATCGCGAAACCCCGCCCGCAACCTCGCAGGAGCCCACCCAGGCGCCTCGGCGGGATGCCCCGCGGAAAATCTCACAGGAAACATCACAGGAAACCTCGCAGAAAACCGCAGGAGCATCGCGATGAACTACGTTGTCCTGATCCTTGGCATGGCGGTCATTACGTGGGTGATCCGCGCCGCCGTCTTCGTGCTGGGCGACCGGCTGGTGTTTCCGCCGCTCGTGCGCACCGCGCTAGGCTTCGTACCGGTTACGGTGCTGACCGCGATCATCGTGCCGATGGCGGTCTCGCCGCACGGCACCAATGCCGAATTGACCTGGCGCAATCCGCAACTGGTTGGGGCGCTGGCCGCCATCGCGGTCAGCGCGCTGACGCGCCGGCCACTCCTGACTATCGCGGTGGGTCTGGCCGTCTTTTTTGTCTGGCAAGGCGTCGTGCTCAAATAGGCACAGTCCGGGACTTACATCGCACGTGACGGGTTAAATGGCGCAAATGGCGCCCACACACCCGCAACCGCCAGGCGCGGCGGCCCCGGCATGGGCAACGGCCGCCGCGTACTGGCCTCGAAACGACGCCACCCTCTAAAGTGGCCCTCAATTTCCCGCACGCCCTCAAGTTTCTTTCAATTCCGCCGATATCAAGTCGAGGTCCGCTCATCGGGATACGTCCCGCTGGTTACGCGGCAACAGGCAGAATCAACCGCACCGGCATTCGGCGTCGCGTCTCACAAGGTCCAGGTGCGGCCGACGACATGACGAAGCCGCGCGGGCAGGACCAAACGGGATAACACATGGGTCAAATTACCCTCACGCTCAAAGACGAGACTATCGCGACGCTGCGCAAGGATTTCGACGCCTTTCTGCGGGTTTCGCTGAAGCTCGATCCGCAGTTCGCGACGCCGTCGTTTGAGGATTTTTTGCGCGCCAAGCTGCTCGACAACATGGTGCCGCTGACTGAACACGCGGTTAAGCGGATGTTGCAGGGTGGCCAGTACGCGTGGGCGAAACGCACGCTGGACAAGGAGTTTCCTGACGTCGTCGCGATCCTGATGCGGCAGGCGGCGGAATTCGGTTTCGGCTTCGCGGCCCGCTCGGAATGGACGCCGGAAGAGCTCGCCAAGCAGTGCCGCGACTGGGCCGCGGCCATCGTCAAGGAAGCGGAAGGCGACGCCGCGCTGATCGATCCGCTCGCGGCGCAGATCAAGAGCGAGGCAAAAGATATTCAGTCGCTCGAAGAACTCATGCAAACGCCGGCCTGGCGGCTGGTGGAATCGCTGCGCCAGCGCGTCTACGAAGCCAAGGTGGCATGCGAAACGAGCGTGGGCAGCACCGCCCGCGAAAAGCTCGGCGAACTGCGCGGGCTACTGCGTCTGGGCATTTCACACGGTTCGTTCCAGAAACAGGAAGCGCAGCAGATCATGGAATACCTACGCTTGCTGAAGCCGGAGATTTTCGTCGAAGAGCCGTATGACGTGTTCTCGCGCTTCGCTTCGTGGCTGCGCAATTTCTTCGTGCCGCCCCCTCCTGCGGCTCAACAGCGGCAGCCACGGTAGTCGCGGTAAGGTCGGGTAGAAGCCGTCAATCCCACATCTTTCTGAGCCGGGCCCCAATCTCGATCTTCGCCTGCGCCGCCGCGGCCAGCCCCGCCGCTGTCGGCGCACTCGGCACCGGCACGCGTGGCCACGCGTAAGCGTCGAACAGCGGCATCAGATGCGCCGGAATGAAACGCGTGCGCGACGCCCAGACATGACGGTCGCCCATATGGGTCTGGTTGTGCACATAAAAGCGCTGCGGCACGACGATATGCAGGTCTTCCTTCGCGCGCGTCATCGCGACGTATAACAGGCGCCGCTCCTCGTCGATTTCCTCCTCGCTGCCGGTGCCGAGATCGGACGGAATGCAACCGTCGACGCCATTCAGCACGAACACGTTACGCCACTCCTGCCCCTTCGCCGAATGAATCGTCGACAGAATCAGGTAGTCCTCGTCGATCAGCGGCACGCCGGATTCGTCACTGGTGGCGTCGGGGGGATCGAGCGTCAATTCGGTGAGGAAACGCTCGCGCGACGGGTAGGTGCCCGCGATGCTTTCCATCTGCAACACGTCCGCATGACGGATCGCCGCGTCCTCGTGATTGCGTTCGAGATGCGGCTCGTACCAGCGCCGCACCATCTCGAACTCGGCTGGCCATGGCGTCTGGCGCCCGTACACGCTCGACATCAGTTTGACGAACGGATGCCAGTCTTCCTGCGCGCGAGCGGGCGGCGCAAAGGCGGCCAGCGCGCCACCGGCGCTCTGGGTGAGATCGGCCGGATTGCCGCTGGCCGCCCGGGCCACGATCTCGTCGAGCACCTTCGCGGCGGTGGCGGGACCGACGCCCGGCAGCAATTGCACAACCCGAAAACCGGCGACGCGGTCGCGCGGATTCTCGGCCCAGCGCAGCACGGCGAGCACATCCTTGACGTGCACCGAGTCGAGAAACTTCAGGCCACCGAACTTCACAAACGGAATGTTGCGCCGGGTCAGTTCGATTTCGAGCGCGGCGCTGTGATGGGCGGCGCGAAACAACACTGCCTGCGATTTGAGCTTCATGCCCTGCTCACGCGCCTCAAGCACCTGTTCGACGATATAGCGCGCCTGGTCCGCTTCGTCGGCGACCGTCACCAGACGCGGGCGCTGCGCCGAGGCCTTGTCGGTCCACAGATTCTTCGTGTAGCGCTCGCTGGCGAGCTCGATCACCGCATTCGACGCCGCCAGAATCGGCCCGGTGGAGCGGTAATTACGTTCGAGCGTGATTTGCCTCGCCGGCGGATTGAAGTGCGCCGGGAAGTCGAGAATGTTGCGCACGGTCGCGCCGCGAAACGAATAGATCGACTGGGCGTCGTCGCCGACCACAGTCAGGCCGCGGCCGTCGGGCTTCAACGCGAGCAGGATCGACGCCTGCAAGCGGTTGGTGTCCTGATACTCGTCGACCAGCACGTGATCGAAACGCGCCGAAAGATCGGCCGCGATCGCCGGCTCGGCGGCCATATGCGACCAGTAGAGCAGCAGGTCGTCGTAGTCGAGCACGCTCTGCTTCTGCTTGGCTTCGACGTACGCGGCAAACAGCATGCGCAGATCGGCTTCCCACTCCCGGCACCAGGGAAACGCGCTGTTGAGCACGTCGGCAAGCGACGCACCGGTGTTAACCACACGCGAGTAGATCGCAAAGCAGGTGCCCTTGGCCGGAAAACGCCGCTCTTTCGCCGACAGACCCAGCTCGTGCCGAACGAGGTTCATCAGGTCGGCGGAATCCTCGCGGTCGTTGATCGTGAAGGCCGGTGCGAGGCCGATCAGGTCTGCGTATTCGCGCAATAGCCGCGCGCCGACGCTATGGAACGTCCCCGACCATGTGAGCCCTTGTGCCAGCGCGGCCCGCGTACCGAGCGCCGCACTGGCGATGCGCGTGACGCGGCGGGTCATTTCGAGCGCGGCGCGGCGTGAGAAAGTCAGCAGCAAGATACGGCGCGGATCGGCGCCCTTCACCATCAGATTGGCGACGCGGTGCGCCAGCGTGTTGGTCTTGCCGGAGCCCGCGCCCGCTATCACCAGCAAAGCGCCCGGCGGCGCGTTGGGATGGTCGGCACCGTATTCGACGGCTTCGCGTTGCGCGTCGTTGAGCCTGGCCAGCCAGGCGGCCGTATCGAACGGTGGCGGAGATTCAGCGACAGAGAGCACAGTGGATTGGGGCCTGAGGTGGAGTTGAAGCGGCGACGCATACTGTATATCCATACAAGTATCGGAGACAAGCGACCCTTTTTTCCGTCTGTCGCTTCGCCGGGCAACAACGTCGGACGCAGCTTGCCCTCGGACCGGCAACAAAAACCCGCCAGCGCCGCGGCCCAAAGCGAGCACGCGGCGAGCACAAAAAAACGGCCCGGGCGCACCTGCGCCCCGGGCCATTTCCTTCGAGCCAAAGCAAGGCGTCGGGGCCGCCCTGCTTTCTATCAACGCCTTTCTTACTGCTTCTTCGCGTCCTTCAGATTGGCGTCGGCGTTCGCCTTGTCGGCATCGGCCTGGGCTTCAGTCTTTTTCTTGTCGGCCTTGGCTTGCGCCACGGATGCCTTCTTGTCGGCCTTCGATTGTTCCTTGACCGCCTTCTTGTCGGCATGGGTCACCGGCGCGGCGCTCGGGTCGCTCGTCTGCGCGAACGCGACCGACGACAGGCAACCGGCAAGCAACGCGGCATACATCCTGTTCTTTGTCAGCTTGGTGATGGTCATGCGATACCTCCTTAGTGCTTGGCGTCAGCGCCATTGTCCTGATCGGCCGTCTGGCCTTGCATATTCATCTTCATTTCATTGTTGGCAGTCTGCTTGTCTGCCTTCTTGTTGATCTTGGCGTCACGCACCTGCTCCTTGTATTGCGATTTGGCAGCCTTCTGCTGTTGCTGCAGCTCCGCCTTGGAGGCTTTCTTCGACGCCTTGTATTCAGCATTGGCCTCAGCATTGGCGTCGCGCTTCTGGACCAGCGGATCGGTCGAGCCCGACGCCGTCAGACGCGTCGGCGCCGGCGTAACCGGCATCACACCCTGAGCAGCCGGGGCTGCGGGCGCCACATCGGCGCCTTGAGTCTGGACCTGTGCCTGGGCGTTCATAGCGGCGGCCGGTTGCGCGGTCTGCGCCACAGCGGCGGTCGCAGCGAAGGCAGTCAGGGCGGTACCGATCAGGAGCGTACGAATCTGGGTCATGGCGAAATCCTCTCTAAAGTTGTTGTGACGCGGGCATCGATTCCGGCGCACTGTGACGCGTGCTTCATGAGCGCCTCACCCGGTCTGTTCATTGCCGGGGAAATTCAGCAAGCTTTGCTACAGAGCTGCACTTTACGAGTGAAGTTCGTAGCTGGCGACCTGTGTTACGGAAGGTTTCATTTCCTGACAACTACATAACAACTGCTTGTATTTGTGCCAGCGCGGCCCGGTGGCTCCCGGATTTTCATCAAGGGCAAGCTTCTGGCTTATGATGCGAACCCTTTGCCTGAAGGTGCAAACGCCATGCCCAACCTCGACTTCACACTCACCGGCGACTACGTCGAACTGCACAATCTGCTGAAGATAACGGGCCTCGCGGACAGCGGTGGCTCGGCAAAAATGATGGTCGCGGACGGTGCGGTGACCGTCGACGGGCGGGTTGAAACGCGTAAAACCTGCAAAATCCGCGCGGGCCAGGTGGTGCTGCTCGGCGATACGCGGATCGCGGTGCACGAGGCTTGACGCGCCATCTCGGCGATGTCAGAGGTATAACGGCCCAACCGAACGCGCCGAGCCGAAGACCGGCCGGCGGTCGTGAACGCCAAATCGAAGACGCACGGTCACGGCCCTGTCACTCAAACACTAAGTCCGGAAACTCGGAGGACCTCACGCACCAAAATCGTGCCTCCTCCATCGACATCCCCGCGCCCAGGCAATAAGCTGTCAGTTTCGACAGACAAACAATCGGCTGACAGCCGCTCCACGCTTCCGGTGAGCCACCGCGTTTCGCCACCGCCCCCGGCAGCGTGCAAACCACGCGAATCGTCCGGCTTGCGCCCGTCCGTGCTGTCGCCCTTCCGCTTCAAAGCGCTCCCATGACTCAATCCGGCTTCACCCGGGTGGCCGCCCGGCCGCCGACCCTGTCCCGCCACGCGGCAGACACTGCCCGGCTCGCCGCGCCGCTCGCCATCGCGCAGTTGTCGCAAATGGCGATGGGCGTCACCGACACGATCCTGCTCGGCTCGCTCGGCCCGGACGCGCTCGCCGCCGGTGGCCTCGGCGCCAACCTGTTCTTCGTGGTGGTCACGCTGCTGCAGGGCGTGTTGACCTCCGTCAGCGTGAGCGTCTCGCACGCGCGCGGCGCGCAGGACGAAGGCCGCGTGCCCCATATCTACTGGACCGGTCTCGTGTTGTCGGTGCTGCTGTCGGTGCCCGCGTTTTTCCTGCTCTCGTTCGCCACGCCGATCCTGCTGGCGTTCGGCGAACCCGCGCTGCTTGCGCACAATGTCGGCGAATATGCGGCGGTGCTGCGCTGGGGCTCGCTCGGCAGTCTGATCGGCGTCGGCCTGATGCGCTCGTTCCTGCCGGCCATCGGCGCGGCCAAACGGCTCCTATGGGTGTCGTTGATTAGCGTGGTCGTGAACGGCTTTCTCAACTACGGGATGATTCACGGCGTCTACGGGCTGCCGCGCCTTGGCTTTCTCGGCTCGGCGGCGGCCACCTCGATCACCGTCTGGCTGAGCGCGCTCGTGCTGATGGCCTTGTTGCATCTGCGGCCCCGCTACAAACATTTCGTCGTGGCCACGCGGCCGAACGTGCCGTTGATGGGCGAACTGTTCGGCATCGGCTGGCCGGTCGCGATCACCTACGGCGTCGAATCGACCCTGTTCCTCGCCACCGGCCTGATGGTCGGCCTGCTCGGCGAATCGCAACTGGCCGCGCACCAGATCGCGCTGAACGTCGCCTCGGTGGCCTTCATGGTGCCGCTCGCGATCGGCCAGGCGGCCAATGTGCGGGTCGGCTACTGGTCCGGCGCGGGCCAGCCGCTCGCCGCGCGCCACGCGGGTTTCGTCGCGCTCGCGCTCGGCGTCGGCTTCATGACGCTCTCGGGCATCGTGCTGATCGCCGCGCCGCACTGGATCGTCGGGCTGTATCTGCATCTCGACGACCCCGCCAACGCCGCCACGGTGACGTTGGCGAGTTCGCTGCTCGGGGTGGCCGCGATCTTCCAGATCGTCGACGGCATGCAGACGGTCGGCTCGGGCTGCCTGCGCGGCCTGAAGGACACCCGCGTGCCGATGATCGCCGCGACGTTCGGCTACTGGGTCATCGGCTTTCCGACCGGTTACGTGCTGGCTTTTCACTTCGGCCTCGGCGCGCGCGGTTTGTGGTGGGGACTCGCGGCCGGCCTCGCAAGCGTCGCGCTGCTGATGACGCTGCGCTTTCACAAACTGAGCCTGCGGCGCGTGCCGGTCACGCCCGGCGCGCCGCCTGCCTCATCAGCATGAGGCTTAAGCAAATCACAGATGATTGGTTGGCCGAGCGCGATCCGCGCGCTACGATTCAAGTGTCTTCTTGACACTCCTCTGAAAGGGTTTCAACCCGCGCACTGCGCGGGTTTCTTTTTTGTGCGGCCGCTCTCGTGAGCGGTTGGATCCGCCGGCCGCGCTCTCGATCTTGCCAGGCCGTCTCGTTGCACATGCAACCAACGTTTCCCGGCAAACGCGCCACGAACGGTAAAATGCGCGCTTTGGCAAAATCGCGCGCACCCGCGCGACGCCGCCTGGCGCACCTCACGAAGGCATGCTCCACCCGACGGCCCGACGGCCCGACACCCGCCGCCAAGGCCTGCCGCTCCTCGCGAGTGGCGCCCCGAGCATGCACCGCACTTCGCGGCATGCCGTTCGACCGACCTCGATTTCTCGCCATAAAACATAACCAAGGACCGCCCGTCATGCTTGCCCGCGTCACCCGTTTATTTCCGCTCTGGGCCGTGCTCATTTCGATTGCCGCGTACTTCTCGCCTGCCTCGTTTGCCGGCATTGCGCCGCACGTCACCCTGCTTCTGACAACCATCATGCTGGCGATGGGCGTCACCCTTTCGGTGGCCGATTTTCAGCGCGTCTTCACGCGCCCCGCGCCGGTGATTGCCGGCATCGTGCTGCATTATCTGGTGATGCCGCTCGCCGCCTGGGTCATCGCCAAGGCCCTGCGCATGCCGCCGGATCTGACCGCCGGCATGGTGCTGGTGGGCAGCGTGGCTAGCGGCACGGCGTCGAACGTCATGATCTATCTGGCGCGCGGCGACGTTGCGTTGTCGGTGACGATCAGCGCGCTGTCGACGCTGGTCGGCGTGTTCGCGACGCCGCTGCTCACGCGTCTGTATGTGGATGCATCGATTGCCGTCGACGTGCACGGCATGCTGATGAGCATCCTGCAGATCGTCGCGCTGCCGATCGTGATCGGTGTCGTCGTCAACCAACTGTTCAACAAGGCTGTGCGCAAGGTCGAACCGATCCTGCCGCTAATCTCGATGGTGGCGATTCTGTTGATCATCGGCGCGGTGGTGGGCGGCACGCAGAAGAACATCGCGTCGGTCGGTCTCGTGGTGATGCTGGGCGTGGTGCTGCACAACGGCATCGGTTTGCTCGGCGGCTATTGGGGCGGCCGTTTGCTCGGTTTCGACGAAGCCGTCTGCCGCACACTCGCCATCGAAGTGGGCATGCAGAACTCAGGGCTCGCCGCGACACTCGGCAAGCTGTATTTCACGCCGATCGCGGCGTTGCCTGGGGCGTTGTTTTCGGTGTGGCATAACCTGTCCGGCTCGCTGCTCGCGGGGTATTGGGCGGGACGCCCCGCGAAAGGGTCCACGCATCCGGATGGCGCACGCGCGTTGAATGCCGAACGCGGGTAACACCGCTGGCGAGCGCCGAGTCACCACGCTCGCCGCCCTCGTCACCGTCACAGGGAAGAACGAAAGCTCTGCGGCGTGATTCCCCTTAGAATGCATTTCTCGACAGCGTGGGCAAGCCCCACGCGCTGCCGTCATGAGAAGCGTGCAAACCAGGGGGAAACAGCGTGTCGTGGCATCAGGAACACAATCAGAATCAGACCGCACAGCGCCGCGAGCGTGCGTTCAGCGCACCCCGGAAGACGTCTCCCTTGCAGACGACGAGACATTTCTTCCTGATGTGCTGCGCAACGGCATTTTTGACCGCCTGCGCCACCAAACCGCCCGCCACCGCGTTCGACCGTCCGGTCACCCACGCACTCCCCGCCACCGAAACGACCCCGCTTCACACAGCCCTTGCGCCGCTCGAAGCCACGCATCCGAACCAGTCCGGCTTCCGCGTTCTGTCGAGCGGCACCGACGCTTTGCAGATGCGCATTGCACTCGCGCGCGCCGCGACGAAAACCCTCGACATGCAGTACTACATCGCCAACGAGGACACCACCGGTAAGCTGCTGCTGGGCGCCGCGCTCTACGCGGCCGACCACGGGGTCCGTGTGCGCATGCTGGTCGACGATCTGAACTTCAAGGATATTGACCAGATAATGGCGGGTCTGAACTCGCACGACAACATCGAGATCCGTGTCTTCAATCCGTTCGGCAGCGCGCAAGAAGGCATGTTCGAGCGCACCACCAACGTGTTCACGCAGATCGGCCATTTCACGCGCCGCATGCACAACAAGTCGATGATCACCGACAACCAGTTGGCGATCGTCGGCGGCCGCAATCTCGGCGACGAATATTTCAGCGCCAGTGAAACGCTGCAGTTCCGCGACCTCGACGTGCTGGCCGCCGGTCCGGTCGTCGCCGATGTCTCCGCGAGTTTCGACGACTACTGGAACAGCAGCATCGCCTATCCGCTGCGGGTGCTGAACAAACAGAAGTTCGATGCGAAAGTGCTCGACCAGACACGCGACGATTTACGCCAGCACTGGCGCGCCAACGCCGATCCGTACAACGCGAAACCGTTGAACGCGACACCGCTCGCCTCGCAGATTGCCCAGGATCAACTCGGCCTGACGTGGGCGCCGGCCGAATTCAAAGCGGACCTGCCGGAGAAAATCGTGCATCCGTCGCCGGATTACGTCAGTCCGCCGATGCAGCGATTGGTCGAACTGATGCGCGAGGCGCAGAAGGATTTTCTGATCATTTCGCCTTACTTCGTGCCGCACGAGGCCGGCGTCAAAGCAGCCGGCGAACTGACGCATCGGGGCGTGCGCATCGCCGTGCTGACCAACTCGCTTGCCGCAACCGACGCGGTGGCCGTGCAAGCCGGCTATAGCCCCTTCCGCGTGCCGCTTCTGCAACAGGGCGTGGAGTTGTATGAATTCAAACCGCAGCAGAATACGCCGCGCGCCGGTCTCACCGGATCCCGCTCGCGCGCCAGCCTGCACGCAAAGACCTATGTAATCGACCGCAAGATTCTGGTGATCGGCTCGATGAATCTCGATCCGCGCTCGGCCAATCTGAATACCGAGCAGACGCTGGTCATCCATAGCGCGCCGCTCGCCGAACAGGTCGCGCAGATCTTCGAACATGCGATCGCGCCCGAAGCGAGCTACCGCGTCACGCTCGCGGACCCGGCGCAACTCGCCTATCTACGCTCGATCGGCGCGCCGCTCTCGCCGCTCGTGTGGACCGATGTCGAAGACGGCGCGCGCCGCACCTATATTTTCGATCCACAGGCGGGTTTTTACCGGAACGCGCTAACGGGTCTATTCTCCTTACTACCTGTCAACGCAGAACTTTGAAAAAGCGGAGTTGAACCATGGCTGAAGACGTACGAATGGAGCGCGACACGTTCGGTGAAATCGCCGTACCGAACGCTCGTCTATGGGGCGCGCAGACCCAGCGCTCGCTGCAGAATTTCCGTATTTCGTCCGAGAAGCAATCGCCCGAACTGATCACCGCGCTGGCCGTCATCAAGCGCGCGGCCGCCGAGGTCAATCTGGGTCTCGGCGTGCTCGACGAGAGCAAGGCAAAGGCGATCATGCAGGCGGCCGACGAGATCATCGACGGCCAGCACCCAGAGGAATTTCCGCTCGCGGTCTGGCAAACCGGCTCCGGCACGCAGACCAACATGAACCTCAACGAGGTGATCGCGAATCGCGCGAGCGAGCTGCTCGGCGGCGAGCGCGGCGAAGCGCGCAAAGTGCATCCGAACGACGACGTGAACCGCGGTCAGTCTTCGAACGACGTGTTTCCGACGGCGATGCACGTGGCCGCGGCCTATGCAATCGTCAAGCATCTGCTGCCCGCGCTGAAGACGCTGCGCGATACGCTCGACGGCAAGGCGAAAGCCTTCGCCGGCATCGTCAAGATCGGCCGCACGCACCTGCAGGATGCCACGCCGCTCACGCTCGGCCAGGAGTTTTCAGGCTACGTCGCGCAGCTCGATCACGGCATTCGTCATGTGGAATCGGCGCTGCCGCATCTGTACGAACTCGCGCAGGGCGGCACGGCCGTCGGCACCGGTTTGAATGCGCATCCGCAGTTCGCCGGCAAGGTTGCCGCGGCAATCGGTAAGCTGACCGGCTTGCCGTTCGTCTCGGCGCCGAACAAATTCGAAGTGATGGCCGCAGCCGACGCGCTGGTGTTCGCGCACGGCGCATTGAAGACCGTGGCGGCGAGTCTGAACAAGATCGCCAACGACGTCCGCTGGCTCGCGAGCGGCCCGCGTTGCGGCCTGGGCGAACTGTCGATTCCGGAAAACGAACCGGGCAGCTCGATCATGCCGGGCAAGGTCAATCCGACCCAGTCCGAAGCCTTGACGATGCTGTGCGCGCAAGTGTTCGGCAACGACGTCGCGGTGAATATCGGCGGCGCGAGCGGCAACTTCGAGTTGAACGTGTTCCGGCCGATGATTGCGCACAACGTCCTGCAATCGGTCCGTTTGCTCGCCGACGGCGCGCACAGTTTCAACGACAACTGCGCGGTGGGCATCGAGCCGAATCACGCGCGCATCGATACCTTGCTCAACGAATCGCTGATGCTGGTGACGGCGCTCAACCCGCACATCGGCTACGACAAGGCCGCGCAGATCGCGAAGAAAGCGCACAAGGAAGGCACCACGCTGAAGGCGTCGGCGCTGGCGCTCGGCTATGTCACCGAGCAGCAGTTCGATGAATGGGTGCAGCCGAAGGATATGGTCGGGCATTCGGCCGCTTGATCGACCTTGATCGATCGCTGGGTCGACTGGGTAGGCAGCTGCCCAATATGATTTGAGAGTCAGACAGCAGGCCGCGCGATGGCAATCATCGCGTGGCCTGCAAGCGCCGCTTAAACCTTCCCCTGCGCCACTTCTTCCGGTTTCAGCTCGACGATTGCATCGAGTGCTTCCTTCACATCCATTGCGTATTTGGCGAGGCGCTTCTGCTCCTCCGTTTCCGGCACGAACGCCGGCACCGGAACCGGATGGCCGTTCTCGTTGACGGCGACCATCACGACGAGGCAGTCCGTGGTTTGCAGCAACTCGCCGCCTTTCGGGTCGCCCGCCTGCACAGACACGTGAATATGCATGCTGGTACGGCCCGTCGCCACGATCCGCGCGCGCAGTTCAACCAGGTTGCCGACCAGGATTGGCCGGCGAAAGCGAATATTGCCCACGCTGACCGTCACGCAATAGCGGCCCGACCATACCGCCGAACACGCGTACGCCGTCTCGTCGATCCACTTCATCAACGCGCCGCCGTGCACCTTGCCGCCGAAGTTGACCGAGATCGGTTCGGCAAGAAAGCGAAAAGTGGTTTCGGAACGGTCCAGTGGCGCTAAGGCAGGGGTGCTCATCTTGACTCCGGTCAATCGGATGCATTTAAAGGAGGCGATTATACGAGCGCAATATTGACTCCGTCGCGGGTCGGGTGGGGTTATCTTGCCGGATTGCGGTCTGGATGGGCTTCGGGCTTTCGTCGAGCTTTCGGTTGGCGGCGTGGCGGGTCGCCATCGCCCCTCGCGGGGCACGCCGGCTCGCCCTCAGCTCACCTCCGCGGCCGCGGAAGCCCCCGCGCGATGTGGCTCAACCGCGGACTCGAAACGCTCGCGATACTCGAGCGGCAACACCCCGAAGCGCCGCACAAAGGCACGTCGCAAATTCTGCTCGCTGCCGAAGCCGCAGTCGAGCGCAATCCGCTTAAGCGGCCGGCGCGTCTCCGCTAGCCCCTGCGCCGCCGCCTCCAGTCTCAATGCCGACACGGTTTTGGCCGGCGTGCGGCCCACTTCGTCGACGTAGCGCCGCGCGAACGTCCGCGGACTCATCCGCGCGCGCTCGGCGAGCCGCTCGACCGACAGGTCGTCGCGCAAATGGACCGCCATCCAGCTATGCAGTGCCTCGAACGGTCCGCCCGCCGAGGCTTGCGCGGCCAGTGCCGCACTGAATTGGGACTGTCCGCCGGGCCGCTTCATGAACACGACCAGTCGCCGCGCCGCCTGCATCGCGACCGTGTGGCCGACATCTTCTTCGATCAACGCCAGCGCCAGGTCGATGCCCGCCGTTACACCTGCTGAAGTCCACACCACGCCCTCGCCGTCGCCCTCGCCGTGACCGATGTCGCGGATGAAGATCGGATCGGCGTCGACCCGCACGTTGGGAAAGCGGCGCGCGAGATGCGGCGCGTCCTGCCAATGGGTGGTCGCGCGGCGGCCGTCGAGCAGGCCCGCGGCCGCCAGATAGAAGGCGCCCGTGCAGACCGAGCAGATCCGCCGCACCTGCGGCGCGCGGCGCCTGATCCATGCGACGAGTTCCGGCTGCAGTGTGCAGTGTTCGTCGATCGGGACGCCGGGGACGATCAGCGTGTCGATCGGCTGGCCGTCGAGCGAATCGAGTCGTTCGGTGAGAACCGGCAGACCTGGGTAGGTTTGTAACACGCCGCCTTCGATCGACGCGACGGTCGTGCGATAGGCGATTGGATTGGGGGAGCTGCCGGTTGAGGCGCTTGAGGCGCTTGAGGCGCCTGATCCGTTTGATCCGCTTGATCCGCCCTGCTCCTCGGCTCGATCAACACCGACCGATCCCCCCGCAGGGACAAAAGCAACGGCGCCGCCAATCGCAGCTGCTGCCGCCACAGTCAATTCGGCACGCCAGAACGCCTCGAGTGGCCCGCACGCATCGAGCAACACCAGATCAGGAGCGACCGCGAAAACAATATGACGCGCAACCATCAGGAGACCCTTCCGGCAGCTTGCCGCTTGTTCGACCACGCATACCCAAGCGTGGCCAACGCCGCCATCCCAAGCAGCGGAAAAATCGCGGCATTGATCGTCGCCCAGCCGAAGCGCGCAAGCAATTGCCCGGCGAACAGCGAGCCCAGCGCGGAGAACGCAAAGGTCGTGAATTCGCTGGTCGCCTGAGTCTTGGCCCGCTCGGACGGCCGGTACGATTGCGCGAGCAGCGTCGAGCCACCGACAAACATGAAATTCCAGCCGACACCCAGGCACGCGAGCGCCGCATAGAAGTGCGGCAGATCGGTCGAGCGCAGCGCCAGCACACCGCACAGCGCCGACAGCACGATTCCCGCGCCGATCACCCGCAGCACGCCGAAGCTCCTGATCAGCCGCGCGGAAAACAGCGACGGCGCGAACATGCCGACCAGATGCCATTGAATGATCGACGCGCCGTCGCCGATCGTGTGGCCGCACGCGAGCGCGGCAATCGGTGTCGCGGTCATCACGAACATCATGACGGCATAGCCGAGCGCATTGTTGGCGAGCGCGGCGGCAAAGATCGGCTGACGCACAATCTGACCGAGCGGTCTGGCCGGCTCGTGAGTCGCAGCCGCGCTCACGGGCGGCGCGGCGTCGCGATACAGCAGCGCCAGCATGGCAATCGATACGAGCCCGAAGCCGGTGACCAGCGCATACGAGCCGGCAAACGCGACCGGCGCGAGCCAGTCCTTACTCCATGCGGCGAGAAGCGGGCCGCAAACGGCCGCCACCACGCCACCGGCGAGCACCGTCGAAATCGCTCGGCTTTTGCCTTCGATTCCGACAGCATCCGCGGCTGCCAGCCGGTAGTACTGTGCGAACGCCTGAAACACACCGACCGTCGCCGTGCCGGCACAGAACGCCCAAAAACTGTGATGAAAGATCGCCCAGACTGAAACGGCCCCACCCAGCGCGCCGACGCCCGCGCCAAGCACAAAGCCCGCGCGCCGGCCGACGCGCGCCATCAGGAACGACGCGAAGATCGTGGTCAGCGCGGCGGCGACGGTGATCAGCGAGAACGGCAAGGTGGCGAGCGCTTTATCGTCGGCGAGCGTATAGCCGACCAGCCCGGTCAAGGTCAGATCGATCGAGACGGATGAGGTGTAGAGCGCCTGGCAAACCGCCAGCACGCGCGCGGCGCGGCGGCCGTGAGGATCGGAATGGCCGGAGCCGGTTTGGCTCGCGGCCGGAGAAGATGCAGCGGGGGACGCTGCGGCGGGAGCGGTGGACGAAACGGTGCAGGTTGCGGCGGACGGCGGCATCGGTAGGCCTCGGAGGGCAGGGTGGCAATGCCCTGATCGTCACACGGTCGATGGTGGCAGGAATGCCAATGATGCATCAATTTCAGCCAGCCGCAACACTCACCCGCCGAAACCCGATCGCATCGGCTTTTGAGCCTGCATTTGGCCGCCCGTTCTGGCCTGTTTTGGGCCTGCTTTGGGGCCTGCTTAAGACTTGTTTCGGGCCTGTTTGCGATCTGTTTCGGGCCTGCCTGGGACCTCTTTTAGGTCCGCTCTGAGCCTGCCTGAGGCTTACTTACGAACCGAAATACCTTCGTCGATCGTGCCGTACATCGTGATGCTGCCCGTGCCCGCACCTGAGTTCGAACCGGAACCACTCTGCGCGCATGCACTTAGCAGCAGAACCGCGGCCGCGGCGGCAAGAAGAAGTTTCATGAAGCGTGTTCCACAAAGACAGAGTTCGATTCTAGCCTGGCGGCCCTTCGTGACTCCAAAGCGGCGGCGCACGACAAAGGCACGGCAGTCCAGCAGCCCCCACCCACTCTCGCCCCAGGTTTTCGTAGCCAGCGCATTCGATAATTCACGCTAAGCTGAAACATCGAATACGACAGCCAGATACAGTGGACTGCATGGCGCCCTACGCGCGCCGCCAACCGGAGACGCCCTGATGCCCGCCAACCTCGCAGACGAACAAAACCACTTCCCTGGCTTGAGCCGTATCGGCGCGCTGCTCTCCGACCCCGGCCGCGCCGCGATGCTTTGGGCGCTGATGGACGGCAGCGCTCGCCCCGCCGGTGAACTGACGATGATCGCCGGGCTCTCGCCGTCGGCGGCCAGCGCTCATCTGGCGCGTCTGACCGACGGCGGCTTGCTCGCGCTCGAAGTGCGCGGCCGGCATCGCTATTTCCGGATCGCGTCGCCGGATATCGCCGCCTCCATCGAAGCGCTAGCCAACGTCGCGCAGGTCAGCGCGCCCCAACGAACCGTGCCGCGACCCGTGCGCACCGTGCCGATGGACATGCGCTACGCCCGCACCTGCTACGACCATATGGCAGGCGAATTGTCGGTGCGGGTGTTCGAGCGGCTGGTCAGCAGCGGCCTGCTGACGCTGCATGGCTCGTCGCTCGAAGCCACGGCCGAAGGCACCGTGCGCTTCGCCGAATGGGGCATCGACATGTCCGCCCAGAAGAGCCGCCGACGCCGCTTCGCCTGCACCTGTCCCGACTGGAGTGAACGGCGTCCGCACCTGGGTGGCGCGCTCGGCGCGGCGCTGCTCGAATCCTGGTCGAAACACGGCTGGGTCGAGCATACCGAGCGCCCGCGAATCTTGCGCATCACACCATCGGGCCACCGCCATTTCGACGGGCTCCTCGCCGCTTGAGCCTTCGCTTGAGCCTTCTTAACTGATCGACGCGATTACAGCATTGGCGCAATCAGCTTACGAAAAGCCTTATCGAGACCTTTTGTTACACGGTCGCGAGAGAGCCTTACAAAAGTGGGGGCCTTGAAACAAACCGCGCGGGTACAGTGAGTTCCACGGATGCGGCAAAACGCTGCGTCCGTCGGAGATAAATCATGAAAACAGTGACCCCACCCCAACATTCGAAACGCCGGCTCACTGGCAACACGCTGATCGCCGCCGCGGCCTTCATGCTTGCGGCACAAGCCACTTTCGCGCAGGAAGCCGAACAGGCGCCACCGGCCGTTGCCGCACAGAACACCGAGAACTCCCAGAACACCGACCCGCCAGGGCGCATTGCGCGTCTGAACTACACGGCCGGCACCGTCACCACCGAACCCGCCGGCGCTACCGACTGGTCGTACGCACAGATCAATCGCCCGCTCACGACCGGCGATCAGTTGTGGAACGATCAGAACGCGCGCTCCGAACTGCATATCGGCTCGACTGCGGTGCGTCTGGGACAGTCCACCAGTCTCGACCTGCTGAATCTCGACGACAACAGCGCGCAACTCAAGGTCGCGCAGGGTACGTTGTCGGCGCGCGTGCGCGAACTGGCGCCCGGCTCCACCTACGAAATCGACACACCGAATCTGGCGCTCGGCCTGAACGGACCCGGCGACTATCGCGTCGACGTCGCGCCGGACGGCAGCAGCACCACGGTCACCGTGCGCAGCGGCAGCGTGACCGTCTACGGCGACAGCGGCCAGGTACCGGTCGCCGCCGGCCAGCAGGTCCGCTTCGCCGGCACCAACTTGCAGCAAGTCGCCGACAACGGCGCACCCGGCCTCGACGGCTTCGATCAATGGGGGGCGAGCCGCGACGCAACGGAAGACCGTTCGGTGTCGGCACGCTATGTGTCACGCGACATCCCCGGCTACGAAGATCTCGACGCCAACGGCACGTGGCGCAGCAGCCCGCAATACGGTGAAGTGTGGGTGCCGCGCGCCACGCCCGCCGGCTGGGCGCCTTATCACGACGGCCACTGGGTATGGCAGGCGCCGTGGGGCTGGACCTGGGTCGACGATGCGCCGTGGGGCTTCGCGCCCTACCACTACGGCCGCTGGGCCCAGGTCGACGACACGTGGGCATGGGTGCCGGGACCGGTCGCGGTCGACGAACCGCCTGTCTACGCCCCGGCGCTGGTCGCTTTCGTGGGCGGCGATGGCGGCGGCGGGGCTGACTGGGGAGTCAGCCTGGCGATTGGCGGCGCGGTCGCGGCCGGCGTCGCGTGGTTCCCGCTGGGCCCGGGCGAGCGGTGGCATCCGAACTGGGGCGGTCACGATCACTGGAGCCCGGGTTACTACAACCGCGTCAACAACTACAACCGCAACGTGACGAATGTGACCAACATTCACAACACGTACATCAACTATCGTGTGCCGGGCGGCGTGACCGCGGTGCCGGCAACGGCCTTCGTGCACGGTCAACCGGTCGGCCGCTTCGCACAGAAGGTCGATCCGCAGCAGTGGCGCAACGCGCGGATCAATCCGGGCGGTCCGGTGATCGCGCCGGTAAAGGAAAGCTTCGGGCCCGGCCAGCGCAACGCGAACTACCGTCCGCCGGCCAGCGTGATGTCGCGTTCGGTTGTCGCCACCCACAGTCCTGCCGTGCCGGCCGCGTACCACGACAGTCTCGCGCAACGCTTTGCGCAGAGCGGCGGACGGGTGCCGGGCGCAGGCGCGCCGATCGTGCGGACCTCGGTGCCTGCTCGCATGGCGGGCGGCCCGGGGGTAATGCCGGTGCAGAACGTGCGGGTCGTCCAGTCGCATCTGGCCGGGCGGACGCCGGGCGCCGCGCCGGGTGCGCCTGGTGCGCCTGGTGCGCCTGGTGCGTCTGGTAGGCCGAACGGCATGCAACAGGCGGGGCAGCGGCCGGGCGAAACGCCAGTCAACGGTCAACCGCAACGTGGCGGCACGCTACAAGCACGACCGGGGATACCCCCGCAAATCGCCAACGCACGCCCGCAACCCGGCGAGGCAGCTCGTCCGTCGAATGGCGTGCCGCATCCGCCGCAAGCTGACGGCGCGAATCCGAACGCTTATACGCAACAGCGCGGCGCGCCGGCGCAAGCGGGTCAGCAACCGGGCATGGAAGGTCGGCACGAGCCCGCATGGACGCAGCCGCACACGCCGATGGCCCAACAGGCACAGCAACGCGGTGCCCCGCAGGACCAGGGGCGCCAGCCGGGGGCTCGTTCTGGGCCGCAGCAACAGGCTCAGCGTCAACCGGAAGCGCAGGCTCAGCGTCCGCCTGAAGTACGCGCACCGTCGCAGGCGCCCCGGCCGCAGCCGATGCAGCAGGCGCAGCAGCAGCGTCAGGAATATCATCCGCAGCAGTCGCAGCAGTCGCAGCAGTCGCAGCAGCAGGCAGAGCAGCCGCGTCCTGAGTTGCGTCCGCAACAGGTTCAGCAGGCTCGCCCTGAGCCGCAGCAGGTACAGCAGCCTCGGCCTGAGCCACGTCCCCAACAGGGACAACAGCCCCGCCCTGAACCGCGGCCGCAGCAGGTGCAACAGCCGCGCCCTCAACCGCAACATGTGGAACAGCCACGTCCCCAGCCGCAACCACAGCACGCCGAACAGCATTCAGGCGGCGGCAACAATCGTGACGAGCATCACAAAGGCTGAGGGCTTACGTACGCAGCGAAACGCGCTGACAAACTGGCCGGAGGGCGGCAAGAAAAAAACCCCCGCGACTCGCATCGCTACCCGTCCCACAAAGGTGTTGGTTTTTGAGCTTAATTAACGCTGAGACCCGCGTCCCAAAGGGGATTGCGGGTCTTTTTCTTCGGCTGAAATACAAAGCTACGGCCAGGTGCTACATGCGCAAAGGGTCAATGTTCGGCCGTCCTTTTATCAGACCGGGCGACCGACGTTGGATGCAAAGTGCCTCGCAACCGCTGGCTTGCAGTTCAGCAAATCAGAGACGTTTGCTTCCGCAAAAGGAAACAAACGCGTGAAATTTGATGCCGTATGGTGAAGCATATCGGTATTTGGTGCTTCATTATGATGAAGCAGTTTATTCTATTATGCGTCACTATGACGACGCGATACACGTTTATTTGCTTCTCTATAATGAAGCATTATATTGATAATCGCTTCACTATGGGCTATCATTTGTTGCATTTTTGATAGCCCATAGGCCAGCAAAATGGATTCCAGAATGAGGCAGCTCCGGCTTGAGCAGGTCCAGGCGTCGGTCGCAGCGTACTCGGATTTGACCAACCGTCGGCCCCCGCCGCGTGGATGGTTGAAGGCCATCCGAGAATCGTTAGGGCTCACGGAGCGACAGCAAGCCGACAGATTGGGCATTACCGGTTCGACCCTGCACAAATCGGAGTTGGCAGAAGCTGAGGAGCGCATCACGCTCGGACAACTGCGCAAGTTGGCTGACGGGCTGGACTGCGAGCTGGTCTATGCTCTGGTGCCCAGAAAGCCACTGACTCAAGTGGTCGAAGACCGCGCGCGCTCAATCGCCCTGCAGGAAGTGAGTGGAGTTGCGCACACCATGAGTCTGGAAGACCAACGTCCGGCAACCGACCGACTTCGCAAACAGGTTGAGCAGAGAACGGCCGAACTACTCCGGGGCCGCTGGTCCGACCTATGGCGATAGATTTAGACGAACAGGACGGCCAGACACCGCTCGACCCCGACGAGCTTGCAGGGCTGATACCGACGCACCTGACCACCAAGGGCGACCTGAATGAGTGGGAGCAGGAGAACATCCTGCAAGCCGTGCAATGGGCTCGCCGTCAACGCAAGGTCGATGTCCTCGGTGAAGAGTTCTGTCGCAACCTTCACAAGAAAATGTTCGACCAGACCTGGTCGTGGGCAGGCACGTTCCGCAAGTCCGACAAGAACATCGGATGTGACTGGACGCAGGTCAGCGTCAAACTGAGGAACCTTTTCGGTAACACGCGGTGGTGGGTCGACAACGGCACATTCCCGCCCGATGAGATTGCCGCACGATTTCACCGCGAGCTGGTGTGGATTCATCCCTTTCCGAACGGCAATGGTCGACACTCACGAATGATGGCGGATGCGCTCTTGCGCAGCATGAAACAAGAGCCGTTTTCGTGGGGCGGCGGCGGGACATTGGTTAAAGCGGATAACGCCCGGTCGCATTACTTAAGCGCCTTGCGTGCGGCGGATAAAAGTGACTACAGTTTGCTCTTGCTCTTCGTGCGAAGTACTGCTTAGTCGTCGCCCGGACAAGAAGGACGTCAAGCCATATGTGACAGGCCAAAGAGCTTTGCGCTGTTGCGCGTGCAGCCCTGCACGACCGTTCTTTCGTCGACGCCGCGCAGCTCCGCAATCGCGAACGCAGCAGCGCTCGACGCCGCTTGGCCAAGGTTCGTATGGGCTTTCAATGCCCGTAAAAAAGCGAGCCTCCGAAGAGGCTCGCAGTAATCACTAAGCCTGCCCGTTTACCAGCACCTTTGTGGTACGGGTAAACGCACATCGCGGGGGTGTTTCTTTGAGCAGCTGCGAATCGACGCTCAGACCGTGTTCAGACCGCCATCGGCGCCGTGAGCGGCTCATGGTGCCGGTAGCCGACCAGCGAAAAGTCCGACGGCTCGATTTTCTCGAGCCATTCCGGCTCATACACGCCGGTTTTCACATAGTCCGGAACCCGGTCCGAGATCGCGAAGGCGGGGCTTTCGTACGGCTCGCGCGTGAGCTGTTGCTGCAGCATATCGAGCTGGTTCTCGTAGATGTGCGCGTCGCCGATGAAGTAAGTAAACCACCGCGGTGTATAACCCGTTAGCCGGCCGACCAGATGCAGCAACGCCGCGCCTTCAGTCAGATTGAACGGCGTGCCGAGGCCGACGTCGTTGCTGCGAATGTACAGACACAGCGAAATTTCACGCCGCGCGACGTTCGGCAGGAACTGATAAAGCAGGTGGCAAGCCGGCAGCGCGATCTGGTCCAGCACGGCGGGGTTCCAGGCATGAAACAGAATCCGCCGGTCGGCGGGATTCTGCATGATCGTGTCGAGACACTGCCGCAACTGGTCGATCGCCTTGTACAGCAGCACCTTGGCGCTGCCGTCTTCCTCGAACTCCGTCACCACCTGGAAGCCGCGCGCGATGGCGTCGGCCAGTTGCGCGCTTGCGCCGGCGTCCAGCACCTTGTAGGCCGGCCACTGGCGCCACTGCACACCGTATACGTCGCCGAGATCGTCCGGGCCCTCGCGATACGGATTGGCGAGCCACTGCGGATTCTGATTGGCGTTCGCGTCCCACACCTTGCAGCCGAGGTCGCGGAAATCCGCGGCGCTGCGCGAGGCGCGCAGAAACCCGACCAGTTCGCCCACCGCCGATTTGAACGCCAGCTTTTTGGTGGTGACCGCGGGAAAGCCCTGCTGAAGGTCGAAGCGCAACATGGCGCCCGGCATGCTGATGGTGCGGATGCCGGTGCGGTTCTCCTGCCACGTGCCGGTGTCGAGAATCGCGCGGACGAGGTCGAGGTATTGTTTCATGCGGGTTCCTTCGACGAAGCGTGCCCCTGGATCAGGCGCAGGCGCCACGGAGATTGAGCGGAAAACCCGATTTTAACAAGCGAAGCCGGACGGCGCCCGGCCCGGGCGCGCGGAGGAGAAAATATTGAAGATCGAGCCGCTCAGGACCCGGCCCGCGCTGGCCGTGCCATCAATGCCGTGAAGCGTCCATGGCAGGCCCACCGGCAGTTGCTGCCGGCCTTTTCGGGCTCACTAAATTTTGTGGCCCGCTAAAGTCGGTCAGGTCGGCAAATGCAGCCTACAGATGCGGCACTGAGGCCGGCAAGTCGCCGTGCGGCGTGGCCAGCGGTTCGCCTTCCATATGGCGCATGCCGTGCGAACACAACAGACGGTATAGCGTCACGCGCGAAATACCGAGTTCCTGCGCGGCGTCGCCGAGACGGCCGCGGTGACGTAGAAGCGCAAGTTCGATTGCCTGACGTTCGGCCGCTTCGCGCGCCTGCGCGAGCGACACCGGCACGATCTCCACGTATTCGGCCAATTCGAGATCGCGTGCCGTAATCGCGCGGCCCTCCGACATCACGATGGCGCGCCGCACGCGATTGATCAACTCGCGCACGTTGCCCGGCCAGCCGTAGTTATGCAGCGCCGCGATCGCGTCGGGCGCGAAACCGCGCAGACGGCGGCTTGCATCTTTCTTGAAACGCTCCAGCATATGCCGCGCGAGCAATTCGATATCCTTACCACGCGCTCGCAGCGGCGGTTCGTCGATTTGCAGCACGCACAGGCGGTGATACAAGTCGGAGCGGAATCGCCCTTCGATCATCGCGGACGTCATATCCACGTGAGTTGCCGAGATGATGCGCACGTCGACGTCGATTGAACCATGCCCGCCCAGCCGCTCCACCTTACGTTCCTGCAGGAAGCGCAGCAGGCTCGCCTGGCTTTCGAGCGGCAGATCGCCGATTTCGTCGAGAAACAGCGTGCCGCCGTTGGCCGCTTCCACGCGGCCGATCTTGCGCTGATTGGCGCCGGTGAACGCACCGCGCTCGTAGCCAAATAGTTCGGATTGCAGCAAATGCGGCGGAATCGCGCCGCAGTTGATCGGCACGAAAGGCGCATTGCGGCGCGCCGAGCGTTCGTGGATCGCCACCGCGGTCAATTCCTTGCCCGTGCCCGATTCGCCCGAGATAAACACTGGCGCGTCGGTCATCGCCACTTTGCGGATGGAACGGAACAGCGCGAGCATGGCGTCGCACGAGCCGACCATTTCGCCTTCGGCGCCTTGCGATCCGTCGTTCGATGCCGGCTCGCCCAGCGAGATCATGCCGTATGCATGACCGACCGAATCGACGATCCTGTCACCCGAGTAAGGCACCGTAACATAGTCGAAACAATAGTCCCGCACCAGCCGGCGCAAGGCGGCGTCCTGCAATTGTCCGGGCATGGTGGCCGCGACCCAACCCACGTTTGGCATGGTCAGGCAGGACTCGAAGGCGGCGATTTCGTGCGGCTGAAAATCGCTAGACAGATCGAGCAGGCCGCCCGCCGCCATTCCGGCGCGAACCGCCCGGCGCACGTCGCGCGCCGACCCCACGACTTCGACATGCCAGCCGCGCTGATGAAACCGAGTATTCAATTCCGCGCTCGGATCGCGTGAAACGTAAATCAGTTGCCGCGTTGCGGGTTCCATTATTCAGATCCTCTCGTCAACGAACGTTAAGGATGACGCACGCACCTGAACCGGAGTTCAGACACGCTGACTCGTTCGGGATTCGCGAAATAGCAAAAACCGAACGGCCATTCCATTCCGTGCGGACAGCTGATCCCCAAGAAAGCGGCGTGTGTGTTTGAGACGGCCCGTTAGCGGGCTTTTTTAAATCTGAAGCTGTTTTCGAGAGCTTACTATACGCGCGCCACTAGGAAAACAATTATGCGAATTTAATCGGGGACCCCTTTCCCAGCAAGGCCTGGCAGGCGATCAATACTTATTCACCTTATGAATAAAACGATTGTGGAAGCGCTTTTCCTAGCGTTCACCCCAAGGTAGTTCATACCGTCAGATTTAACGAATTATAGGTATTTTCTGCCGTCCGTTTCAGCGCTGAAACATTTTTGTCCGATTTCTCCGTGCTTACTCCGAGGTCTGCAGGTCGCCGCCAGATACATCAATGGATTGCGACTCATGGCACATGTTTCGCTAAATGCCATGCACCAAGGAGACACATCATGCGACTCGTTTTCCGCATCGACCTGAGCAGCATTGCCTCTTGCGCCGCGCTCTGCGCCGCCGCAGTGGCTTTAATCGTGCTGCCCGCCGGCGTCAATGCACAGGAATCCGCATTGCCGCAATCCGCCACGCTGGCCGAAACCGCCGATGCCGGCTCCGCCACCCTCGCGAACACGACGCTCGCAGTGGTGGCCCCGCCGGACACGTCGGCTGCCGCAGCGACCACGACCACTGAAATCCGTCAGCTCGCCGGCAACGTACTGCGCATCCCGGCCGACGCTGCATCCGTGAACGATATTTCGCTCGACGACCAGATGCTGTCGCGGCAACGCGGCGGCGCGATCGGCATGTTGATGGTGGCCGCGACGCCGCAGCTGATGCGCGGCAACGGCGGCGGCAGCAGCGTGACGCTGTGGGACGAGATCGCCCCGCCCTCGCCGATGCCGATTCCGGTCGACGCCGCGCGCGCTGCACAGGGCAACGTCGCCAATTACCAAAGAAAGTAGCCCGAACAAATTAGTGATGCAAATCGGCGGCTGTGGCGTACCGAACACACCACACGCGAACAAGACGAGAGCAAGGACCGACATGACTACTTCCATCCGGACGCCCGGCGCACACAGGCCGCTGGCGGCGTCGCCCAACGTGTTGCCCGCGGCCCTGGCAAGCCTCGTCGCCCTGCTCACCGCATCTTTCACCGTCGACGCCATCGCGCAACAGAGCGTCAATCCGGGCGACATCGTTGTCGAGCGCACGGTCACCCCGCGCGATGCCTTCGTGCCGGTGCCGCGCAGCGAAGACCCGGTCGCGGTGCGCGCCACCACCTTCCCGGCCAATAGCTTCAATCCGGCCGTCGCCCAATTGGTCGGCGATACCGATCTGACGAATGCGCACGGCTCGAGTGGTGTGGCGCAAGGCGGCGTGCTCGGCGGCACCGGCATGCAGGCGGTCACGCAGATCCTGAGCGGCAAGGCGACCGGCAACAACGTCGCGCTGAACGCCGGCGGCATCGGCATGCCGGGCCCGGGTATCGGCGGAACCATCACGTCGTCGGTGACGGGCTCGCTGGCGCCGCTCTCGAATGCGCTCTCCGGTGCGCTCGGAGGTCTGAAATGAGCGCGCTCAAAGTCCGTTCACTGCATGCGGCGCTGTGCGTCTGCCTGAGCGGCGCGGCCCTCGTGACGAGCCATGCCCACGCCCAGGCGGTGCCGACGGTCGGCGCCGACGCCACGATCGGCAAGGGCGCGGGCGCCGGCGTCACCGGCGCGTTCACGGTCAATGAGACGGCCGGCATCAATAACGCGCAGCTCAATCAGGTCACGGTGTCGAACGGCGGCATGGTCGGCAACGACAACGCCAGCGTGCAGAGCGCCTCGGTGGCCGCGAGGGTCACGAATGCGCGGGCCTCGATCGAAGCCAATGCTTTTTCGAATACATCCGGCGCGGTGCTGGTGAACCAGTCCGCCGGAGCAGGGAATCTGCAGCGCAACAGCACTCAGTTAGGTACTGCTGCACTCGGAGTCGAGACCGTCTCGGATGGGGAGCTATCCGCGACGGCCCCGAAAAACGGCGGTCTGGGTCAATCAGTCGGGGTTCATAACGTACGCGAAGCAAACATCTCCAGCGATGCCTTCAAGAACGTCAGCGGGATCGTCCAGATCAACCAGACAGCCGGCGCCGGTAATGCCACGGCAAACAGTTTTGTGCTCCGTCCCCCGGCGGGCACTTTTTTTAACTGACCAAACTTAAAGTATCGGAGCGAATCATGAAGCGCACTCTTATTGCTGCAGCCGTCCTCGTCGCCGCATCCAGCAGCGCATTCGCCGCGCCGCAAAAGGCCTATCTATTCAATGCCACGCTGATCGGTGAAGCGATCGGCGTCGAGGGTCTGGTCGGCCTGTACGGTTGCGTGCACGTGTCCAGCACGGCTGGCGCCGTCGTCAACAATAATCAATCGGTCACAGTGAATGCGACGCTCAACCCGCAAGCGCAGAGCTACATGACTGGCCGGGTGACGACGAGCGTCAACAACACTTCGGCGTCGATCGTGGGCAGCGGCTCGGCCTCCGTGGGATTCTCGCAAAGCCATGCGTCGTCGGCATCCGGCTCACAAGGCTACCAGGCATCGACCGGCTACGCGTACGGCAATCAAAGCAGCGCGGTGACGGGCGGCGGCTATCAAACCAGCCAGCAGGCAGCCGGCATTGCAGGCGGCTTCACCCACACCAGCCAGAACGCGGGCGGCCATATCGCAGCCGGCGGCTCGATCGGCGGCAGCTATAACTATCAGGGCTTCAACACCCCGTTCTTCGGTGAAGGCTCGGCCCATGCAAGCGGCGGACTCCACGCCGGTTATAACGAATCGAGCTACGCCAACACGTCGGGTCTCGCCGGCGGCTTCGAAGCAACAGAAGCATCCGGACAAGGCAAGGCGTGGGGCTACAACGCCAACCAGGGATCGGGCTACGCGGCGGTCGGCGAGCAATCGTCCGGCTACGCGAACAGCAAGTCGTCGTCATCGGACGGCTATGCCGCAGCCTTTAGCGTCAACGCCAACCTGGCCACGACGGACGTAACGACCACGGGTTCGGTGACGCAGCACACCAACACGCAAGTGGCGGGCACGCTGACGGCGACCACGGGCGCCAATGCAGCTAACGGCGTGTCGGGCAACCTCGGCATCAACATCGCCGAAGGCATCAGCAACGCCCAGAGCAACGACACCTCGCTCGCTTCAGTCGACATCGGCAACGTGTTCGGCAATGCGCAGATCTTCAACGCGCAATCGTCGGGCGGCACCGCTCATATCAACAATTTCAATCTGAATGCGTCGATCGGGGATGGCTCGCTGTCGGGCGTGACGGGCAATGTCGGGGTGAACGTCGCGTCGGGTATCGGCAACGTGCAGAACAACAGCCTCGCCGGTGCAGTCACGACGACGAAGCCGGCCAACGCGCTGACGACGGCCATGGTCGCCACGGATGACAACTCGCAAACCGCCGGCATGACGGTCACGGGTCAATTCCAGGGCACCGCGATGCTGGGTGCGAATTCGCTGGCTAATGCATCCGGCAACATCGGCGTGAATATCGCCGGCGGCGCGGGCAACCTGCAACACAACGGCCTGGCAATCGCCGCGCTCAACAGCGGCAAATAAGGCGGCACTCAGGCGCCAGCCAGATAGAAGAAGCCTGAAAGCAGAGGGAGGCGCGCGCCGGCAGCCATCGAAGCGGCCGGCGCGTGGATAAGCGGGAGACCAGCATGTCCGGGTTCAAGGGGTTCCCGGCGCTACAGTTCGCTGTAGCGCTGACCGGTTGCACTTTGTGCGTCAGCAACAGCTACGCACAGGCGAGCATCGACACGTCCACTTTCGTGGGCGTTCCGTTGACCAAGACGGTGCGCTCGATGCGCGACATCCGGTACAACCACATCGTCAACCAGCAGTTCGATTACAGCTGCGGTGCGGCGGCGCTAGCGACCCTCCTCAAATACGGCTACGGCATCGACATTCCGGAGACCGAACTGATCCGCCGGATGATGGTTTTCTCGACGCCCGAAGTCGTCGTCAAAAATGGCTTCTCGATGCTCGACATGAAGAAGTTCGTCGAGACCATCGGTTTGCGCGGCCGCGGCTTCCGGGTCAACGCCGACGCGCTCCAACACTTGCAAATTCCCGTGATGGTTCTGATGAACATCGACGGGTACGAGCATTTCGTGATCGTCAAGCATGCCCAGGATGGGCGCGTCTTCATTGCGGATCCGGCGCTCGGCAATCGCATCGTGCTCGAAGAGGACTTCGCCAGAACCTGGAACGGCCTGGTGTTCGCGGTCCTCGGCAAACCCTTCAGGGAGGATTCACCGCTGTTGCAGGACAACGAGTCGCTCGCGCTCAAGCTTCGCGCCAGCGCGCTGGCCAACGGCACAGCGGCGACTCCCTTTGTCGAATACGGCTTGATCAAGGCAGACCTGTTCTGACCCAATCATGAAGCGCCACCTTTCCCAGCTAGGCCTCGCAATCTGCACCACGCTGTGCGGCCTGAGCAGCAGCGCCTATGCATCACAAGGCGCCGGCTCGCCGCCGGTGCCCGAATTTCTCGCCGCTCACGACATCGACTCCGGCACCATCAAGGTGCAGATGGTGGACGACGATGTTCTCGCCAGCCAGACCGGCAAATATGCCGGCGCCACGATGATTTCCGGCTTCGTTCTGAACGTCATTTCGCAATGGCAATTGCCCAACGGCGTGACCGCCCTCGCGCAAGGCACGCTCGCTGCCGCGCAGAACGCAGCCGGACAGGTCAGCAGCAGCGTCAACACGTTTGCGAGCGTGACGGGCGGCGGCCCCGGCAGTTCCGGCGCCAACTCGGGGGCCAACCCCAACGCGCAGGCAAACGGCGGACAGCGCATTTCGGTCAACGGCGTTTCACAAGTCACGCAAGTGGCAGGCGACCGCAACGCCGGCTCCAATTCCGCGCTGATTGATTTCAATGGTAATGCCGTGACGCTGGCGGGCACCGCCAATGCCCCGTCAGCAGCGGCCAGCAATTCGACCGGTTCGATCAAAGCCGGCATCTCGTTCGGCAGCAACGGTATCAACGTGGCGCTGCAGACTCCGGCCGGGCTCGCTACCCAGACCATCACGCCAGGCAACGGGCAAATCGCCCAGTTGCTGCAGATTGCAGGCAATAACCAGCAAGTCGCCAACGCATTGCAATTACATCTGCAGACCCAGCAGATGTCGGCGGCAATGATTCGTCAGCTCGGCGTACTACAAGCTCTGCAAAACAGGAAATGAAGGAGAGGACCCTGCGGGCCGCCACCCGCGCAAAGCAGCACATGCAGTACTGATACAGCGGCACGTCGCCGGGAGACAGGGGGCGCGCCGCCGGAACACCGGGGGAACACAAAATGAATAATTCTTCATCGACAAAGGTGCCGCGCATGGCACTCGCGGCCATTCCAGCGGCCGTGATGCTGTTCGCACTTTCGCAAGCGGCGGGCGCGCAGGCGCTCGCCGGACAATCCGTCGAGGACCGTCTCAATACATTGATGCGGGTGGTCGACGAGCAGCAGCGGCAAATTCACTCACTCGAGCGGCAGGTCACCAATCTGGAAATGGCGCAACGCGGCCGCGGCATGCCGGGCTACGGTGCGCCGGCAGGCAGTGAAGCCGTGGCCGAACAGCCCGGCGCCGATGGCCTGCCGGTACCGCTGCCGCCGCTCGCCCAGATCAATCCCGGCGCACCCGCGCCGGGCGGCAACACGGGCACGGCGACCGGCGTGCCGGTCAACCCGCCGCCGCCCGAAAGCGGCAATGCGAGCAACACCGCCGGCGGTTTGCCGGCCGCCACCGACGGCAGCGGCGCGATCGGCCAGACCCAGAAAGCCGCCGAGCCGGTGCGCACCCAGGCCGAAGAAGCTGTCGTGCAACGCGAACATGCGCCGCTCTTCGACCACAAGCTGACGCTGGACTGGGGCATCAGCGATACCTACTACGATCGCCGTCAATTGCAGTTGTCGGGCTTCCTCGCGCTCGACGCGATTTTCCTCGGCAACATCAACCTGGGCGAGACCAAGTCGCACCAGGTGATGGCCGATCTCGATACGCGCTACGGCCTGACCGACCGCATGAGTATCGATGTCGACGTGCCGTACATCTACCGGCACAGCAACTTCATCGTCGGCGGCGCGGGCGGTGCGGCGAGCACGTTGTCGGACGCGTCGGTGAACGGCAGCGATATCGGCGACGTCAACTTCGGGATCTACTACCAGTTCCTGAAAGAGACCAATAGTCTGCCCGACGTGGTCGGCAGTCTGCGCATCAAGGCGCCGACCGGTTCGTCGCCGTTCGGCGACAAGCTGATTCAGGTCGACAACGACAACACCAACCTCGTCGCGCCGAGCAAGCTGCCCACCGGGACCGGCTTCTGGAACATCACGGCCGGCGTCTCGCTGTTGAAGACGTATGACCCGGTGGTGCTGTTCGGCAGTCTTTCGTACACCTACAACATTGCGCGCTCGTTCGCCGATATTTCGTCGGTGCAGGGACAAACCCAGCCGGCGACAGTCAAGCTCGGCGACATCGTGCAATTCGGCGGCGGCGTGGCGCTGGCGTTCTCCGACAAGGATTCGGCAAGCATCTCGTACACGATGGCGCTCGAACCCGAATCGAAGACGCGTGCGCCAGGCGGCTCGTATGAAAAAGTGCCGGGCAGCGAAACCACGGCCGCGGCGCTGAATTTCGGCCTGAACCATGTGGTGAACAAGCATCTGACCATCAACGGCTCGGTCTCCGTCGGCTTGACGCCGGACGCGCCGAACTTCGTGGTCGGCGTGCGGTTTCCCTACACGTTTTGAGTGTTCCAAAACCTGACGCTTCGCGCCAGGCCCCCGAGCAGGCAAGCAAACTTGGGGCGTTTTATTAGACGTGTGCCAACGATACGAGGTCGAACGTGCGTGAATCACCTCATCTGACCAGTGTTGCTCCGGTGGCGGGAGCGGGATCGCATATGACGCGCGCGCTGCCCGCGGACCGCCCCGTCGAAGCCGTAACGAAATGCGCCGCGGTGGCGGCGGTGGTTTCGATCGGTGCGCCGGCCGCGGGCGCGAGCGGTGCGCCATCCGCCCATGCACGCGCCGCACGCATGCTGTTGTACGTCGCGCGCACGCCGGACGATACTCTCGTCGCGCATCTGCGAAGCCGCGGCTGGAACGTCGCGGTGGCGCGCTCGGCGCATGAACTCGGCAGACTCGCGAAGCCCGACGCGGGCTGCGCCGGCATCGTCGATCTGGCGAGCTTCCCGCCGCGCGATCTGGGTGGCCTCGAAGCGGGTTTGCGTCAGCAGCAAGTCGGCTGGATCGCGCTCGCCACCAACGAAAGACTCAACGATCCGCTAGTGCGGCGCCTTGTGCGCCATTACTGCTTCGACTACGTGAAGATGCCGGTGGCGAACGCGACGATCGACTATCTGGTCGGCCACGCCTTCGGTATGGTGACGCTGTGCGAGCCGGAACTCGCGGCGCCCGTGAACCAATCCGGCGATGAGGAAATGGTCGGCACCTGCGAGGCGATGCAGCAACTCTTTCGCACCATCCGCAAGGTGGCGAACACCGACGCGAGCGTGTTCATCTCCGGCGAGTCAGGCACCGGCAAGGAACTCACCGCGCTCGCGATTCACGAACGCTCGCCGCGCCGCAAGGCGCCGTTCATCGCGATCAATTGCGGGGCGATTCCGCATCATCTGTTGCAATCCGAACTATTCGGTTATGAGCGCGGCGCGTTCACCGGCGCGAATCAGCGCAAGATCGGCCGGGTCGAAGAAGCCGATGGCGGCACGCTGCTGCTCGACGAAATCGGCGATCTGCCCTTGGAAAGTCAGGCGAGCCTGCTGCGGTTTCTGCAGGAGGGCAAGATCGAACGCCTCGGCGGCCGCGAATCGATTCCGGTTGACGTACGGATCATTTCGGCTACCCACGTCGACCTTGAAGGCGCGATGCGCGAGGGACAGTTCCGTGCCGACCTGTTTCACCGCCTGTGCGTGCTGCGGGTGGACGAACCGCCGTTGCGGGCGCGCGGCAAGGATATCGAAATCCTCGCGCATCACATTCTGCATAAGTTCAAGACCGATAACGCGCGCAAGATCCGCGGCTTTACGCCGTCGGCGATCGAGGCACTGTATAACTACAACTGGCCCGGCAATGTGCGCGAGCTGATCAACCGCGTGCGCCGTGCGATCGTGATGGCGGAGAGCAAGCTGATTTCCGCCGATGACCTCGATCTCGCGCAGTTCACCGAGCAGCAGACGATGAGTCTGTCGCAGGCGCGCGAAGCCGCTGAGAAGCGCGCGATCGAAGCAGCGCTGCTGCGGCATCGGCACCGGCTGAACGAGGCGGCGGCGGATCTGAATATTTCGCGCGTGACGCTGTACCGGCTGATGGGTCAGCATGGGCTGCGGGAGTTGAGTGCGGCTGACGAGAAGGCGTCGGTTGGATCGTTTGCCGCCGACGAACCTTCGCATGAGTGACGGCGCGGCTCGCGCGGCAGCGGGTTGTGCCGCGCGGCGCGCTACGGCGCGGCCGCTCCGGTCAGCGCCCCGTCCTGCGGCCTCGCCGCCGGGCGTGCGGCGCGCGCTCGCAAGCCTCAGGTAGAATCATCCCGGTTACGTTCCCCTTTCCATTCGATGACGACGCTCACCCTGATCGTCGCTCGCGCCAATAACGGCGTGATCGGCCGCGACAACCAGTTGCCCTGGCGACTTCCCGAAGACCTCGCGTTCTTCAAGCGCACCACGATGGGCGCGCCCATCATCATGGGCCGCAAGACGCATGAATCGATCGGCCGGCCGTTGCCGGGACGCCGCAACATTGTCGTGACACGGGATGCCACGCGGCGCTTTCAGGGCTGCGACGCGGCCACCACCCTGCAGGACGCGCTGCAGCTCGCCGCCCAGGACCAGGCACCGGAGGCGTTTCTGATCGGCGGCGCGCAGCTGTACACGGAAGGTCTGCGTCAGGCAGACAAACTGATCATCACCGAGATTTCCGCCGACTTCGAAGGCGACGCCACGTTCCCCGAACTCGATGAAAACGAGTGGGAAGAAGTCGCGCACGAGACGCATCGCGCGGACGCGCCAAATGACTTCGACTATGCGTTCGTGACTTACAAGCGCAAGGCTAGTTGAGGTTTCGCGCTGCGCTTGAGGGCGCGGCGGTTTGGGCTTTGGCTTCGCGCTTCATGCCTCTGTCCAGAGCGTCGAACATTGGCAACCAGCCTATAACGCGCGCACCAGGAAAAACGCCACGCAACTGCTTGCGTGGCGTTTCTTTTTTCCGCTTGTTGCCCTATCCAGCGGCTACCGGTCTGCGAGCAGAGCAGTCCGCAGCCGGCTAGCCAAACCGCTTACTGCCCGGCAATCGTCATCCGCTCGATCAGCACCGAACCCGTTTCCTTGGTGCCGCGCGTGATCGTATCCGCACCGATCGCGACGATATGGCGGAACATCTCCTGCAGCGTGCTCGCCACGGTGATTTCCTCGACCGGATACTGGATCTTGCCGTTCTCGACCCAGAAACCCGACGCGCCGCGCGAGTAATCGCCCGTCACGTAGTTCACGCCCTGCCCCATCAGTTCGGTCAGCAACAGCCCTGTGCCGAGCTTGCGCAGCATCTCTTCGAAGTCGTCTTCCGGACGCGTGTTCGAACTGCGCAGCGACAGATTGTGCGAGCCGCCGGCGTTGCCGGTGGTCTGCATGCCGAGCTTGCGCGCCGAATAGGTCGAGAGGAAATAGCCTTCCACCACGCCGTCTTTCACTACCGAGCGCTGCTTCGTGCGCACGCCTTCTTCGTCGAACGGCGCACTGCCCATGGCACGCGCGACGTGCGGATCTTCGACCACCTGCACGTGCGGCGCGAACACCGGCTTGCCGAGGCTATCGACGAGAAACGAGGTCTTGCGGTACAGCGCGCCGCCGCTCGTTGCCTGAACGAACGCGCCGAGAATGCCGGCGGCGAGCGGTGCTTCGAATAGCACCGGTACCTTGCGCGTGTCGAGACCGCGCGCGCCGATGCGCGACAGCGCCCGTTGCGCCGCGTAGCGGCCCACTGCTTCCGGATTGGCGAGGTCGCCCGCGCTGCGGGTCGACGTATACCAGTCATCGCGTTGCATATTGCGGCCGCTGCCGGCGATCGGCGCGCACGCGATGTAGTGGCGCGAATACGGATAACCGGCGAGGAAACCGCGCGACGTGGCCAGCACGAATTGCGAGTGCTGCGCCGAGACGCTCGCGCCTTCCGAGTTCTTGATCTGCGGATCGGTGGCGAACGCGGCGTCTTCCGAGCGGCGGGCGATTTCCACCGCTTCGTCCGCGGACAGATTCCACGGGTGATACAGATCGAGATCGCGCGGCGCGGTTTCGAGCAGTTCTGCTTCGGCGAGGCCCGCGCAGTCGTCTTCAGCGGTGAAGCGCGCGATGTTGTACGCCGCCGCCACCGTGTCCTTCAATGCCTGCGACGAAAAGTCCGAGGTGCTCGCGTTGCCGCGCTTGTTGCCGATGAACACCGTCACGCCGACCATCTTGTCGCGGTTATGTTCTATCGTCTCGACTTCGCCGCGCCGCACGGAGACGGACAGGCCGTCGCCTTCGGAAATCTCGGTCGCCGCGTCGGTACCGCCGAGCGACTTCGCGTGCCGAAGGATGTCCGAGGCGATTTCCTTCAGTTCATCCTGGGTGTGCGGAAAAAAGCGCTGCTTGACGTCCATGTCTGCTGCCATTGTCGTTGCCGTCCTGTTCGGGGCCGAGCGGCCCTGTGTGTTCGCCCATGCCGCGCACGTGCTTACGCATTGACACGTGCCATTTACCAATGCGTTGCGTGCGCCTTTGCGTGATCACGCATCCCGCGATCATAGCAAGGTACGCGAAGCTGTACCTGGCATTCGAGGGGCTCTTTTGCCGAGCGCATTCGCCTGGGTAATTCGCCTGGGTAATTCGCCGGGTTCACTCAACTGGGTTCACTCGCCTCACTCGTGCGCCAGAAACAGGTGCGCCTGCCCTCATTGCCGCTTGCCGGGTTGGCCGCTCGCAAAAACCGGCGTGTGAGCCCTTGTGCACAGCAGCACGGCAGGTTCGGCGGGCGCGGCACGCTACAATATCGGTATGACACGCAAAACCCGCATTCAACCCATCGAATCCGCCGAGCCGGAAGTCGACGAGAACGGCTACGACCGTCCCAGCAAGTCCCAGCTCAAGCGCGAAATGCACGAGCTGCAGGAACTGGGCTCGGCGCTGATCGCACTGCCCAAAGACGCGCTCAAGCGCATGCCGATGCCCGAAAAGCTCGACGACGCCGTGCGCGAAGCGCGCCGCATCACCGATCACGAAGGCAAGCGCCGCCAGGTGCAATACGTCGGGCGTGTGATGCGCTCGCTGCTGGACGAGGAAATCGCCGCGCTGCGCACCGCGCTCGACACCTATAACGGCGTCAACAAGGCGGAAACGGCCAAGCTTCACTGGATCGAGCGCACCCGCGAGAAACTGCTCGCCGACGACGCCGCGCTGACCGAATTCATCCGCCAGCACCCGAATGTGGACCCGCAGCAGGGCCGCACACTGATCCGCAACGCCCGCAAGGAAGCGCTGCAAAGCAAGCCGCCGCGCTACTTCCGCGAGCTGTTCCAGTGGATCAAGAACGCGGACGGACCGTCTGCCGGCGCCGATTCCGACGCTGACGAAGGCCCGGAAGACGACGATGACGACCGCGACGAATAAGGCCGCCCATAAGGTGGCACGTCAGCATCCCGATGAAATCGTGATCGGCCTCGTGTCGATCAGCGACCGCGCGTCCACCGGCGTGTACGAGGACAAAGGCATTCCGGCGCTGCAGGAATGGCTCGGCGCGGCCCTGACTTCGCCTTTTCAGGTGGTTACACGCCTGATTCAGGACGACGCACCCACCATTTCCACCACGCTGATCGAACTGGTGGACGAAGTGGGCTGCGATCTGGTGCTGACAACCGGCGGCACCGGCCCGTCACGCCGCGATGTGACGCCGGAAGCGACTTTGGCCGTGGCCACGAAGGAGATGCCGGGTTTCGGCGAGCAGATGCGCCAGATCAGCCTGAATTTCGTGCCGACGGCGATTCTGTCGCGCCAGGTGGCGGTGATCCGCGAAACCGCGGATCACGCGGCGTTGATCGTCAATCTGCCGGGTCAACCGAAATCGATCAAGGAAACGCTGGAAGGCTTGCGTGACGCCGAAGCAGGCGGCGCGGTCAAGGTGCCGGGGATTTTCGCCGCGGTGCCCTATTGCATCGACCTGATCGGCGGCCCATATGTGGAAACGAACGCCAATGTGGTGAAGGCGTTCCGGCCGAAGAACGCGGTGCGCGCGCCTCGGCAGGATTAAGCTGGAGACCGCGTCAGCGGCTCCGAATCCGCGGCTGCGTTACTCCGCAGCCGGCGATTCAGAAGCTGCCGGAATCAGGAAGTGCTCGCGGTAGTACTTGAGTTCGTCGATCGATTCATGGATATCCGCCAGCGCCGTATGCAACGCGCGTTTCTGGAAACCCTTGTAGATCGTCGGCTGCCAGCGGCGGCACAATTCCTTTAGCGTGCTGACGTCGAGATTGCGGTAATGGAAGAAGCGTTCCAGATCCGGCATCCAGCGCGCCATGAAGCGGCGATCCTGGCAGATCGAGTTGCCGCACATCGGCGATTTGCCGGGCGGCACGTATTGCGCGAGAAAGTCGCGAATCTGTTCGGTGGCGTCGGCTTCGCTCACCGTCGACGCCTTCACACGGTCGATCAGGCCCGAGCGGCCATGCGTGTTCTGATTCCACTGATCCATTTTGGCGAGCGTCTCATCGCTCTGATGAATCGCCAGCACCGGCCCTTCGACCATCCTGTCGAGCGTCGAATTCGTCACCACCACCGCGATTTCGATGATGCGGTCGGTGTCCGGCTCGAGGCCGGTCATTTCCATGTCCAGCCAGACGAGATTCATGTCGCTGCGCACGAGCGGCGGCTGGTCGGTGGAAGCGAGGATGTCAGTCATGAAGGCAACCCTGAGGGCCGCGCAAATGGCTTCGCTGGAAGCACGCTTGCCGCGGCGATTGTTCGTATGAGATTGGTTTGAGCCGGTTTGGCCGGGTTTCGGCTTATCCCCCGCCGCGAGGCGGGAAGAAACATATAATTCTCGCATAGATACCACGGAATCCCCGGATGCCTACCCTGTACTTCACTGTTCTGTTCGTCGTCGCCGTCGTGGCGATGGTCGGCACCAAGCTGTGGCTCGCGTCGCGGCAGATCCGCTTCGTCGCCGGCCATCGCGAGCAGGTGCCGAGCCAGTTTGCCGGCACCATCGCGCTCACCGCGCACCAGCGCGCCGCGGACTACACCGTCGAACGCACGCGGCTGACGATGATCGAGATCGTCGTCGGCGCCGCCGTGCTGATCGGGCTGACGCTGCTGGGCGGCGTGCAGGCGCTCGATCTGGCGATCTCCGACTGGCTCGGCCGCGGCTACGCCGGCCAGATCGCGCTGGTCGCGGCGGTGATCGCGATCACCAGCGTGATCGATCTGCCGTTCGAGTACTACCGTCAGTTCGTCGTCGAGCAACGCTTTGGCTTCAACCGGATGAGCAAGGGCATCTTCTTCCTCGACCGTCTCAAGGGCGTGCTGCTGGGCGCCGCATTTGGCCTGCCGCTACTGTTCGTCGTGCTGTGGCTGATGAACCAGGCCGGCAACTTGTGGTGGCTGTGGACGTGGGTCGTCTGGGTCGCGTTCCAGATGCTCGTGCTGGTGCTGTATCCGTCGTTTATCGCGCCGCTCTTCAACAAGTTCGAACCGCTCAAGGACGAAGCACTAAAAAGCCGCATCGAAGCGCTGATGCAGCGCTGCGGTTTCGCCGCCAAGGGCCTGTTCGTGATGGACGGCAGCCGCCGTTCGGCGCACGGCAACGCGTATTTCACCGGCTTCGGCGCGGCCAAGCGGATCGTGTTCTTCGACACGCTGCTCGCGCGCCTGTCGGGCAACGAGATCGAAGCGGTGCTCGCACACGAACTCGGTCACTTCAAGCGTCGTCACGTGATCAAGCGGATGGTCGTCATGTTCGCGATCAGCCTCGCGATGCTCGCCCTGCTCGGATGGCTGACGCAATGCGTGTGGTTCTACGAAGGACTCGGCGTGCGGCCGTCGCTGATCGGCGGCAATAGCGGCCTTGCGCTGGTGCTGTTCTTTCTCGCGCTGCCGGTGTTCCTGTTCTTCGTGACGCCGTTCGGCAGCCTCAGCTCGCGCAAACACGAGTTCGAAGCCGATGCCTTCGCCGCCACGCAAACCGACGCGCAAGACCTGGTCAATGCGCTCGTCAAGCTGTATGAAGACAACGCGTCGACCCTGACGCCCGATCCGCTCTACACCGCGTTCTACTATTCGCATCCGCCGGCGTCGCAGCGGATCGACCGCCTGCTGCGGCACGCATGAGCCGCTCCCCGAAAGCGCCGCGCGCGCCGTCGAGCACGCGCGTAGGCGGCCTTGTGATCGCCGCTCATGGGCGGCATTACCTGGTCGCACCGGAAGACGGCAGCCCGATGCTCCAGTGCTTCCCGCGCGGCAAGCGCAGCGAAGTGGCCGTGGGCGATCGCGTGATTTACGAGCCGACTTCGGCGGATCAAGGCGTGATCGTCGAGATTGGCGAACGGCGCAATCTGCTGTATCGCTCGGATCAGTACAAATCGAAGCTGTTTGCGGCCAATCTCGATCAGTTGCTGATCGTGTTGGCCACAGAACCGCACTTCAGTGAAGACCTGCTGGGTCGCGCGCTGGTCGCCGCCGAGGCGAACGAGTTGAAGCCGCTGGTCGTGCTGAACAAGATCGACGTGACCGGCGCGCTGGAAGGCGCGCGCAGGCGGCTCGAATCGTATCGCGCGCTGGGTTACACCGTGGTCGAAGTGTCGATCACGAAGCAGCCGGACGCCGCGCGTGCTGCGTTGACCGAACATCTGCACGGTCACTCGACGCTCCTGCTCGGCCAGTCGGGCATGGGCAAATCGACGTTGGTGAATCTGCTGATTCCGAATGCCGAAGTCGCCACGCGCGAAATCTCGACCGCGTTGAACAGCGGCCGTCATACCACGACCTTCACACGTCTCTATCCTCTGCCCGGTAACGACGGCGGTGCGTTGATCGATTCGCCGGGCTTCCAGGAATTCGGTCTGCACCATCTGACCGAAGGCCGGCTGGAACGCGCGTTTCCCGAGTTCCGGCCACTGCTGCCGAATTGCCGCTTCTACAACTGCCATCACTTGCAGGAGCCGGGCTGCGCGATTCTCGAAGCAGTCGCCGATGGACGTGTCCGGCGCGAACGGCATGCGCTGTATGCGCAACTGGTGCACGAAGCCAGCCAGATCGTGCGCTGACGCGCGCCGCTGTCAAACCATGGATTCACGATGAAATTGATGCGCGCGCCTAATCTGATCATCGGACAGCATTGGGTCAATGTGCTGGCGACGGCGGGCATTGCTTGCGAATTGCATAACCGGTATCTGAACGGCGCGCTTGGGGATATTCCGGCGGATCAGTGCGCGCCTGAGTTGTGGCTTGTCGATGAGCGGGATGAAGTGATGGCGCGGCGCCTGATCGATGCGGCTTCGCAGGGTCCCGCCGCAGGTTCGCCTTCATGGCAATGCCGCCAGTGCGGAGAGACGCTTGAAGCGCAGTTCACGGTGTGCTGGCAGTGTGGGACGGCGCGTGATCCGTTGGATGGGTGATGTGCCTGGCGGCGTTGTGGTTGGGCGGTTGCTGGTGCGCTGGAAGTGAGTCGCGTGGTTGCGGGGGTTGGCGTGGTTGCGTGGTTGCCGTGGCCTGGTTGATCGAGGATGAAGCGCTTCAGATGCAGGCAATGTGAACGGTACAACCGGTGCGCCGCAGGCAATAAAAAAGCCGGACATTTGCCCGGCTTCTCTGCCCTGCATTAGCTTCGCATCGCTTCAAGCGAGCCAGACGGCAATCGTCAGCATCAACAACAGAATCATCCACAGCACCACCGCGCGCCACACCAGACCCACTGCCGATTGCAGCGTGCGCGGCGTGCAGTCGTCGCCGACCTGCATCGGACCGCCGTCGCCGGTCGCCAACGCGTCGAGGCTCGACGGTTCGGCAAGCGGCCCACTCAGACGCGCACCGAGCGCCCCACTGCCCGCGGCCAGCAACACCCCGTCGTTCGCATCCGGCCACTGACGCGCGTGGTTGCGCCACGCATAAATCGCGTCTTCGAAATTACCAACGATCGCAAACCCAAGCGACGTGAGCCGCGCCGGCACCCAGTCGATCACGAAGAAAGCGCGCTGCGCGAAGCTCGAAAACGCCGCAGTGCGATCGTCGACCGGGCGAGCCCACGCACGCGCCAGATACTCGGCAATCCGATACAGCACCGCGCCAGCGGGCCCGACCGGAATCAGGAACCAGAAAAACACGCCGAACACGTGCCGATGCGAGGCGACCACCGCGTGAATCAGCGTATGACGCACGATCTCGCTGACCGGCATGTCGACGGTGTCGAGCCCGGTCCACTCATTCAGGATTTCACGCGCGCGCGGCACATCGTCATTGTTCAACGCCAGGTGAATGTCGGTGAAGTAATGACTGAATTGGCGGAAACCGAGCGTGAAGTACAGCACCGCAACGTTCCACAGGAAGGCCAGCGCAAAGTGAATGTGATAGAGCACGTAGTAGACGAGCGCGACAGCCAGCGTCCACGGCACCACCACCACGAGCCACGCAAGCAGACCATGCTTGGGCTTGCCGGCATCGAATCCGTGCGCCGCCGACTCCGCATGGTATTGAAGCAATGCCGCCACCGGATTGTTCAGCGACAGCGCGCGGACCTGTTCAATAATCAGAGCCAGCAATACGGAGAAAAAAGTCATGCGATGCGCCGTGCTTTTCGAGTTTTACGATTGTTTTATAACGATAGCACAGGGTCGGATGCGGCTGAGCGGAGACGTTGACAAACACCCGACAACTGCACAGTCCGATAGTTCGCGCTAGCTCACGCCGCTAAAAAGCGATAGAAGTTGCGCAGCATCGCGGCCGTTGCGCCCCAGATGAAATAATGGCCGCCTGCCGGGCTCCCGCGACCTTCAGCTTCCGCCGATGCCGCTCGCGGATAGGGCATGGCGAAGAAGCGGCGCTCGCCGCCTTCGTAACGAAACACGCGCTCTTCGTGATGCGCGGGATCCATCAGAAAAGCGAGTGGCACTTCGAAAACTTCGGCAACTTCGAGTGCGTCCGCTTTCAACGTGAATGGCGGATGCACGAGACCGATCACAGGCGTCACGCGAAAACCAGTGCCCGTCAGATAGTCGGGCAGCGCACCGAGAATTTCAACGCGCGACGGATCGAGACCGACTTCTTCCTGCGCCTCGCGCAATGCCGTGGCAGTCGCGTCCGCGTCGAACGGTTCATGGCGACCGCCGGGAAAGCTCACCTGGCCGGCGTGGTCGTTCAGATGGTCGGCACGTTGGGTCAGCAGCACGGTGAGGCCTTTCTCACGCACCACCAGCGGCACCAACACAGCAGCAACGCGCGGATCGACGTGCGTGTCACGCCAGGGCGCTTCGACAATCGGTTCCGGCGTCCAGCTTAGGCGCTGCTCGAAACGCCCACGCAGACCATCGGGCGTCAGACGCCCTGCGGCAACGGGTGGCAAATCGGCGCCGGTCGCTTCGACGGGCAAAGTTTCGGGCTCAAAGACGGGGCGGATCAACGGGTCTCTCAGAAAAAGCGGATAAGGACATGCCGCTATTTTGACCTGGCAAACAAAAAAGCACCCGCGAGGGGTGCTTTTTCTTACAGCTTTTACGCTTCCGGAGCAGCGCGGTCTTTCTTCGCGACCAGCTTTTCCTTGATCCGAGCCGACTTGCCCGAACGGTCACGCAGGTAGTACAGCTTGGCACGGCGCACATCGCCACGACGCTTCACAACGATGCTTGCCAGCAGCGGCGAGTACGTCTGGAACGTACGCTCGACGCCTTCGCCCGACGAAATCTTGCGGACGATGAACGACGAATTCAGACCACGGTTACGCTTGGCGATCACGACGCCTTCGTAAGCCTGAACACGCTTACGCGTACCTTCAACCACGTTCACGCTGACGATCACCGTATCGCCGGGGGCGAATTCGGGGATGGTCTTCTCGCCGAGGGCGCGGCCGATTTCTTCCTGCTCGAGTATTGCAATCAGATTCATTACTGACTCCTAGTTCCATCTTGTCGGCGTTCGTACCTGCCTTGCAGAAAATGCTCGGCTACGGCCCCGATAGAGGATGGGTTCACATCTGGCGCCGTACACGCATGTGCGGCACCGCCTATGTCCGCTCGAAAGATTGAGGCTACGCCTACGACTCTTCCTTCGCGAGACTCGTAAGCCATGCCTCGTCGGCACGGCTCAACATCTTGTTCTTTCTGGCCTTCACGATCAGATCGGGCCGTTTGTTCAACGTATTGCGCAAGGCCTCACGCCGACGCCATGCAACGATCTCTGCATGATGGCCGCCAAGCAGCACATCAGGCACACGCACGCCGCTGTATTCCTCCGGACGCGTGTAATGCGGACAATCCAGCAGCACCTCGACGAAACTGTCCTGCACCGCCGATTGCGAGTCGTTCAGCACGCCGGGCAACTGGCGCACCACGGCGTCCATCAGCGCCATTGCCGGCAATTCGCCGCCGGACAGAACGAAGTCGCCAAGACTGACTTCTTCGTCGACGACACGGTCGAGCAAACGCTGATCGATCGCTTCATAGCGCCCGCACAACAGGATCAGACCAGGTTCGGCCGCGAACTGCATGACACGGTCGTGATTCAACGTAGCACCTTGCGGTGACATCATCACGACGCGCGACGCCTCAATACCCTGCGCTGCCTGCGCCGCTTTCGCCGCGCCGATCGCGTCTTCCAGGGGCTTGGCCAGCATGACCATGCCGGGGCCGCCGCCGTAGGGGCGATCGTCGATTGTGCGGTAATTGTCCGTTGTGAAATCGCGTGGATTCCACGTGCGCAACCCGTAGCGCTCCTGCTTCGCCGCACGGCTGGTGATACCCCAGTCGGTCAGCGCACGAAACATGTCAGGAAAGAGCGTCACGACATCGAACTGCATCGCTCTCTCCAGTCAGCGAGTTATTTAATAATCGGCTTCCCAGTCGACGATGATCTGCTTCGCCGCCTGATCCACCGTTTTGACAAAGACGCCGACGAACGGGATCAAACGTTCACCGGTGACCGGCTTACCGCTTTTGTCGGTATCCGGGTATTCGATGCGCAACACCGAGTGCGCACCGTTGTCGATCATGTCTGCGACCTTGCCGAGATTGACCCCGGCAACGTTCACCACATCCAGGCCGAGCAGGTCGACCCAGTAGAATTCGTCGGCCTCGAGGACCGGAAATTCACTGCGGCTGATATAAACGCGGGTACCGCGCAGTGCCAGTGCCACATCGCGGTCAGCGACGCCGTCCAACTGGGCAACGATACTGTCGCTATGCGTTTTAGCCTGTAATGACGGCGCCGACTTGCGCTCGTGGCCTTTCAGCAACCACCAGCGCTTCGCGCTTAGCAATGCGTCGCCGCCGTGCCCGGAATCCGCATGCGCGGCTACCTTGACCCAGCCTTTGAGGCCGTAAGCGTCGACGATTGCGCCGACCTCGACCGCATCGGCCGGCCAGCTTTCCACCGTTTCCACTCGCATTTCTGCTGCACTGGAAGCGGCGTTTGCAACTTTGGCTTTCGCCTTGCCTTCGGCTGCTTCGACCGGCTTGCGGACGAATGCCCCGAACGGGGCCTGACCAGACGTCTTCGCGCGCGCGGACGCCGCTTTTGCCTTCACGCTACCTGGATTGCCGGAATCACGTTCAGACATAACGGAACCTCGCTGCCAACTTCGACGCCTGCTTCAGCAAAACTCGCGCATCGGACTGCTCACGCAAGCTGCGCGAGCCGCCGGCCGAACCGACGACGATACGCATGCTAGCCACCATTAAGCAGCCGGCTGCGCCTTTTGCGCTTCTTTCACGAGACGCTCGACGGTCGGCGACAGTTGTGCGCCAACGCCTTGCCAGTACGTCAGGCGGTCTTGAGCGATACGCAGCGACTCACCCTTCGTAGCGACCGGGTTGTAGAAGCCAACGCGTTCGATGAAGCGGCCGTCACGACGGTTACGCGAATCGGTTGCGACGATGTTGTAGAACGGGCGCTTCTTGGAGCCGCCACGAGCCAAGCGGATGATGACCATACTAGAATCCTTGAAAACCGGGGTTCGGAACGACTGAAACACGCGATTATAGCGGGAAACCGACGCCATAACAAACACTTACCGGGATAAACTGACAGGCCGGGTTGCCCCGGCCATCCGGGCAAGGCCCTTGGACCACGCCGAAACGCCCGAATTACCTGATGGAGCGCCCGTGAAACTCCCGCCGCCGCCTGTGTTTTGCTTCGCTTCATTCACCGTCTTTCGGCGGATTGCCGCTTTTCTGCCTTTTCTGCTGCCTGCTGGGCTTTCGAGCACTGTCCGCGCTCAAGCTCTGCGAGCGGGCGCAGCTCTGTTGCTCGCCGCCGCGGCCATGCCGGCGCTGGCCGCGTTGCCGATCGAGCGCATCAAACTGCCGCCCGGCTTCCATATCGAGGTCCTATCGGACGCGGTGCCGAGTGCCCGGGCCATGGCGCTCTCGCCAAAGGGCATTCTCTACGTAGGCAGCCTCGACGGCCACGTCTACGCGCTTGAATTGCAAAATGGGCGCGTGACCGCACGCCATGTGATCGCCTCGGGGCTGGAAACGCCGGCCGGCGTGGCGTGGCGCGATGGCACGCTGTATGTGTCCGCAGTGTCGAGGATTCTACGCTTCGACGCGATCGACACCCATTTGAGCGACCCACCCAAGCCGGTGGTCGTCACCGACAAACTGCCCACTGAGACGCATCACGGCTGGAAATTCATCGCGTTCGGGCCGGACGGCAAACTGTACGTGCCGCAAGGCGCGCCCTGCAACGTCTGCCTGAAAGACCGCGATCGCTTCGGGCTGATTGGTCGTATGGACCCCGACGGCAGTCATTATGAAGTCGTCGCACGCGGCATTCGCAACACGGTCGGCTTCGCATGGCATCCGACAACCCATGACCTGTGGTTCACCGACAACGGCCGCGACTTGCTGGGCGACGATGTACCGGACGACAAACTCAACCGCGCGCCACGCGCCGGCATGGACTTCGGCTTTCCGTACTGCCACGGCGGCGACACGCCCGACCCCGAATTCGGCAAAGATCATCCGTGCAGCGCCTTCACGCCGCCGGTTGTCAAACTCGGTGCGCACGTGGCCTCGCTCGGCATGCGTTTTTACAGCGGCTCGATGTTTCCGGCCGCCTATCGAGACAATATTTTTATCGCCGAACACGGTTCATGGAATCGCAGCAAGAAGGCCGGCTACCGGGTCGTGCGGGTGATCACCAATCCGGACGGCAGCAATGCGCATCAGGAAGTCTTTGCCGAAGGCTGGCTCCAGCCGGACGAAACGATGTGGGGCCGGCCAGCCGACGTACAACCGATGCCTGACGGCTCACTGCTAATCAGCGACGACTACGCCGGCGCGGTCTATCGCGTTACCTACTCAGCGCCGTAACCGTGGCCGAGACTTGGCCGCCACGCGGCCATGAGCTCAGGCCGCCCGTCAAACCCGTAGCGCGATCAGCCACCCGCGCCATCGAAGCATCTGCGCACTGCGTGACCCGCGCGTACAAATCACGCGCACTTCCGTGAGGGTCGCACGCCGCGTGACCCGCGGCGCCCACAAATCAGCCACACCATCGGCGCAGTCATCTGCCGCGCGAGTGGCACCACGCCGCGTGGCGTAGAATGCGCGTCGGTCCGTGCCCACCGGCGCGCCGCCCTTTCGACCGCTTGTCACTCTGCTCTCGCCTACATGTCCACCCTTGCCTCGACTTCTCAGCGTTTCAGATCCAAGACGATTACCGCCGCGCTGGCGTTCTTCTTCGGCAGCCTTGGCGCCCACCGCTTCTATCTGTACGGCACGCGCGACATTTACGGCTGGGCTCATCTGCTAGGCACGCTGATCGGGATCCCGGGCGCCATGCTGGTGGTGGCAAGCGAGCGGGCTTCGATGCTCGGCTGGGTACTCGCTTTTTTCGGCGCCGTTTCGCTGCTCTCCGCCTTTCTGGCCGCGATCGTTTATGGTCTGCGTCCGGACGAAAAATGGGACGCGCAGTTCAATGCGCAAACCCAACGCAAAAGCCGCTCTGGCTGGACGGTCATTTTTATCGTGATCTTTTCGCTGCTGCTCGGCGCATTCCTGCTGATGACAGGCCTCGCGATCTCCTTCCAGACCTACTTCGAAGGTCAGGTCCAGGCCGCCAAAGCGCTGTCGCAATGATCTTCCGCGCGCCGCGCTAAAAGAGATCCAACTGCGGATCGTTGCGCGGCGGCGGTTCAGCCCGCACCGGCTCGACTCGACGAAAGTGCGACATATCAAGAATGCCGCGATCACGCCGGTTTAATCCCAGCCGGCGCACCGCTTTATGGAACCGCTGCTTCAGCAGGTCCGCCCACAAGCCTTCGCCCTTCATTCGGGTAGAGAACGAAGAGTCGTAGTCTTTTCCGCCTCGCATATCACGCACGCGGCTCATCACCCGGTCGGCCCGATCGGGAAAATGCGCCGCGAGCCAATCCTTGAACAGCGGCGCGACTTCCCACGGCAAGCGCAGCACGATATAGCTCGCATTGCACGCGCCGGCCTGCGCACAGGCTTCCAGCACGCGCTCCATGTCCGGTTCGGTGACGAACGGAATTACCGGCGCGATGCTGACGCCAACCGGAATACCCGCCTCGCTCAGCGCACGGATCGTGCGCAAGCGACGCGCCGGCGTGGCCGCACGCGGCTCAAGCGTGCGCGCGATCTCCGCATCTAGCGTGGTGATCGTGATCGCAGCCATGAATTGCCCGCGCGCCGCCATGGGGGCGAGCAAATCGAGGTCGCGTTCGATCAGCGACGATTTGGTGATTGCCGCGAACGGTTGACCGCGTTCACTGAGCACTTCGATCACCCGCCGCGTGAGCCGCAAATCTCGCTCAACGGGTTGCCAGGCGTCTGTATTCACACCGAGCGCAATCGGCTCCGGCACATAGGACTTCTTCGACAACTCGCGCTCGAGCAACTCCGGCGCATTGACCTTCGCGTAGATACGGCTTTCGAAATCAAGCCCCGGCGACAGCCCCAGATAACTATGCGTAGGCCGCGCAAAGCAATAGATACAGCCGTGTTCACAGCCCCGATACGGATTCAGCGACACGCTAAACGGAATGTCAGGCGACGCGTTGCGCGTGAGAATCGTCTTGGCCCGCTCCTCGAACACCTGCGTGCGTAAGACCTTGGGCTCGCCCTCTTCTTCCGCCGACGAAAGCCAGCCGTCGTCCACCACTTCGCGTTGGTCGACTTCGTAACGGCCTTGTAGATTCGTCACGGCACCGCGGCCTTTGCGAGGCGCGGGCGGGGCGATCGGAAATTCGTTGGCGGAGTGGATGTCGGAATCTGTCACGGCTGAAGTACGCAGAAACTAAAAACGGCGCAAAACACCTGTACAAATATACAGTGTTTACGCCGTTTGTCGAGTCCCGCCAGACACCCCTTTGCGAACTAATCGCCAACTGCAATCGTCAGCGTTTCCTTGATCTCTTCCATCACCACGTAGCTCTTCGACTGCACCGCGCCGGGCAATTGCAACAGGATGTCCCCCAGCAACTTGCGATAGTCGGCCATCTCGCCGATGCGCGCCTTGATCAGATAGTCGAAATCGCCCGATACGAGGTGGCACTCCAGCACCTCGGGGATCTTTTGCACCTCGCGGCGGAACTGGTCGAACATGTTGCCGCTTTTGTGATCGAGCGTGATCTCGACAAACACCAGCAGCGCCGCGCCCAGTTCAGCCGGGTTCACACGTGCGTGATAGCCGGTGATCACGCCGTCGCGCTCCATCCGCTTGACGCGCTCGATACACGGCGTAACCGACAGCCCGACCTGTTCGGCGAGGTCTTTCATCGCCATCCGGCCGTCCTGTTGCAGGAGCCGCAGAATCTTGTGATCGAGCTTGTCGAGGGACCGGACCGGTTGGCGCTGTGTACGCATAGTGTTTTTGCTGAAAATCCTGAAAATACAATAACAAAACCTACCCGACTGTTAATAGTATAGCGGTTAACACTGGGCGATCCGCGTTACACCTCGTTAATCGAACTATTTGCAACGAATCGACGAGCGCACCGCCCTCAGATCGCTTATTAGATATCCTGGAGCAGCTATGCGAGTCATCGTTTTAGGCAGTGGCGTCGTCGGCGTGACGAGTGCTTATTACCTGGCACGCGCCGGTCATGAAGTCACGGTGATCGACCGCGAGGCGGGTCCGGCGCTCGAGACCAGCTTTGCCAATGCAGGCCAGATCTCGCCAGGCTACGCGTCGCCGTGGGCGGCACCGGGCGTGCCGCTGAAGGCCGTCAAATGGATGTTCCAGAAGCATGCGCCGCTCGCGATCCGCCTCGACGGCACGCAATTCCAGTTGCAGTGGATGTGGCAGATGCTGCAGAACTGCACGTCGTCGCGTTATGCGGTGAACAAAGGCCGCATGGTCCGCCTCGCCGAATACAGCCGCGACTGTTTGCAGGCGCTGCGCGCCGAAACCGGTATCCAGTATGAAGGGCGCACCGGCGGCACGCTGCAGGTGTTCCGCACGCAACAGCAGTTCGACGGCGCCGCGAAAGACATCGCCGTGCTGCAGGAAGCCAACGTGCCGTATGAACTGCTGTCGCCGGCCGAACTCGCGCAAGCCGAACCGGCGCTCGCCGCGGTGTCTCACAAGCTGACGGGCGGCCTGCGCCTGCCGGGCGACGAAACCGGCGACTGCCAGATGTTCACCACGCGCCTCGCCGCGCTGGCCGAGCAACTGGGCGTCAAGTTTCGCTACAACACGCCGATCGACGCACTCGCCATGGCGGGCGAGCGCATCGCCGGCGTGCAATGCGGCGATGAACTGGTGCGCGCGGATTCGTTCGTCGTGGCGCTGGGTTCGTACTCAACCCAATTCCTGTCCGGTCTCGTGAAGATTCCGGTCTACCCGCTCAAGGGCTATTCGATCACCGCGCCGATCGTCAACGAAGCGTCCGCGCCGATTTCGACCGTGCTCGACGAGACCTACAAGATCGCGATCACGCGCTTTGACAACCGGATTCGCGTCGGCGGCATGGCGGAGATCGTCGGCTTTGACAAGTCGCTGCGTCAGGCGCGCCGCGAAACGCTGGAACTCTGCGTGAACGATCTGTTCCCGGGCGGCGGCGATACGTCGAAGGCGACCTTCTGGACCGGTCTGCGTCCAATGACGCCGGATGGCACGCCGATCGTCGGCCGCACGCCGGTGGCAAACCTGTTCCTTAATACGGGTCACGGTACGCTGGGCTGGACGATGTCGTGCGGCTCGGGTCAATTGCTGGCCGACGTGATGTCAGGCAAGCAGCCGGCGATCAGGGCAGATGACCTGTCGGTGCATCGCTATCTTGGCGAGACCGGCGGTGCGCATCGCCCGGCTTATGCTTGAGGTTTAACGCTTTACGCTTCGCGAGCGGTTGAGCCGGTTCGTCGTGCAGACGGACCGGCCCGACAAAAGCAAACGGCGCCTCACAAGGGCGCCGTTTGTTTTTTACGCACCGAGCTTTCGCTACGTCGCTCGAGACAGGTACACCATCAGAACTGATCTTCCGACAACGCCAGCACCCCCTCCCCGCCCTTCGCGCTAACGATCGACGCTTCCAGCGCCGAAGCCAGCGGCAGCACATGCTCGGCATAGAACTGCGCGGTCGCGATCTTCGCGCCGTAGAACGAGGGATCCTGGTCGCGCTTTTCAGCCGCCACGAGCAGCGCACGCGCCATTTGCCAACCGCCCAGCACAATGCCCGCCAGCTTCAGATACGGCACGCTGCCGGCAAACACCGCATTCGGGTCGCCCTTCGTATTGGTCACGACAAAATCAACCACGGCGCTCAACGAGCGGTGGCCTTGCTCCAGGTATTTCTTCATCGATTCGAACGCAGCGCCTTGTTGCGCGCCGAGTGCCTCGATCGTTTCAGCCACACCGGCCAGCAGCGACTTCGCCACCTTGCCACCGTCACGCACGGTCTTACGGCCGATCAGATCGTTCGCCTGGATCGCGGTCGTGCCTTCGTAGATCGGCAGAATGCGCGCGTCACGGTAGTACTGCGCGGCGCCCGTTTCCTCGATGAAGCCCATGCCGCCGTGCACCTGCACGCCGAGGCTCGTCACATCGATCGACAACTCCGTGCTCCAGCCCTTCACGATCGGCACGAGATATTCGTAGATCGCCTGATGTTCAGCGCGCGTGGCTTCGTCAGGATGACGATGCGCGATATCGCAGTGAGCCGCGGCGACATACGCCAACGCGCGTGATGCTTCGGTGAGACCGCGCATCGTCGCGAGCATGCGGCGCACGTCCGGGTGCTGAATGATCGCCACCGGCTGCTTCGCGGAACCATCCACCGGCCGGCTTTGCACGCGGTCTTTCGCGTAGGCGACAGCCCGCTGATAGGCGCGATCCGACACGCCGACACCCTGCATGCCCACCGCAAAACGCGCTGCGTTCATCATGATGAACATGTATTCGAGGCCGCGATTTTCCTCGCCGATCAGATGACCGATCGCGCCGCCATGGTCACCGAATTGCAGCACCGCGGTTGGGCTCGCCTTGATGCCAAGCTTGTGTTCGATGGACACGCAATGCACGTCGTTGCGCTCGCCGAGCGAACCGTCTTCGTTGACAAGAAACTTCGGCACGATGAAGAGCGAGATGCCCTTCACGCCTTCCGGTGCACTCGGCGTGCGCGCCAGCACGAGATGGGCGATGTTCTTCGCCATGTCGTGCTCGCCCCACGTGATGAAAATCTTCGTGCCGAACAGCTTGAACGAACCGTCGCCTTGCGGCTCCGCGCGCGTGCGTACCAGCGCGAGATCGGAGCCGGCTTGCGGCTCGGTCAGGTTCATCGTGCCGGTCCACTCGCCGGAAATCAGCTTGGGCACGTAGGTCTGCTTCTGCTCTTCGCTGCCGGCCGTGAGCAGCGCCTCGATGGCGCCATCCGTAAGCAGCGGGCACAGCGCGAACGACAGGTTCGACGCGTTCAGCATCTCGATACAGGCTGTGGCGATCAGCTTGGGCAGGCCCTGGCCTTCATAGTCGAGCGGATGTTGCACGCCTTGCCAGCCGCCTTCGCCGAACTGGCGGAATGCGTCCTTGAAACCGGGCGTCGCGGTGACCACGCCATCCTTCCAGCTGCTCGGATTGCGATCGCCTTCCACGTTCAGCGGGGCCAGCACTTCGCCACACAGTTTCGCCGATTCGTCGAGCACGGCTTGCGCCGTGTCGAGATTCGCATCTTCGAAGCCCGGCAGCTTTGCGATATCTTCGAGACCGGCCAGCTCTTTCATCACGAACAGCATGTCCTTGATCGGCGCCGTATAGCTCATTTCAGTTCTCCTCCTGCCTATCGATAAAAAAAGGGCGCCGGACTTGATCGGTCCCGCGCCCTTTCGTGTGCTGCCAGACGCCTTTTAACCGGCGCTGCGGCGCTTAGCCAAGCTCGCTAACGAGTTCCGGTACGACCGTGAACAGATCGCCCACCAGACCGTAATCGGCGACGCTGAAAATCGGCGCTTCCGGGTCCTTGTTGATCGCGACGATGACCTTCGAGTCCTTCATGCCGGCCAGATGCTGGATCGCCCCCGAGATGCCCACGGCCACGTACAGTTGCGGCGCGACGATCTTGCCGGTCTGGCCGACCTGATAGTCGTTCGGCACGAAGCCTGCGTCCACCGCTGCGCGTGATGCACCGAGCGCCGCGTTCAGCTTGTCGGCCAGCGGTTCGAGTACCTTCGTGTAGTTCTCGCCGTTGCCCAGACCCCGGCCGCCCGAGACGATGATCTTCGCCGACGTCAGTTCCGGACGGTCCAGCTTCGTCACTTCACGGCTGACGAACTGCGAAAGACCCGTGTCGGCTGCGGCTTCGATCTTCTCAACTGTGGCGCTGCCGCCTTCTGCCGCGACTGGGTCAAAACCGGTCGAGCGGACCGTGATGACCTTGATCGGATCTTGAGATTGAACCGTTGCAATAGCATTGCCTGCGTAGATCGGGCGCTCGAACGTATCGGCGCTATCTACTGCCGTGATATCGCTGATCTGCGCGACGTCCAGCTTCGCGGCGATTCGCGGTGCGATGTTCTTGCCGTAGGCCGTTGCTGGCGCGAGGATGTGCGTGTAGTCCTTCGCGATGTTCAGCACCGTCGCTTCGACGTTTTCTGCCAGGCCTGCTTCGAGTTGCGGCGCGTCGGCCAGCAATACCTTCGAGACACCGGCAATCTTCGCTGCCGCGTCAGCCGCAGCCTGTGCGTTATGACCTGCGACCAGCACGTGAATGTCACCGCCGATCTTCTGCGCCGCTGCGATCGTGTTCAGCGTCGCGGCCTTGATCGACGCGTTGTCGTGTTCTGCAATTACCAGATTCGTCATTTCGTCCGTCTCCGCGTTTTACTTAAAGCACCTTGGCTTCGGTCTTCAGCTTCTCGACCAGAGTCTTCACATCCGGCACCTTCACACCGGCGGAACGCTTCGGCGGCTCGACGACTTTTAGCGTCTTCAGGCGCGGCGTGACGTCGACACCGAGATCTTCCGGCTTGACGACTTCCAGCGGCTTCTTCTTCGCCTTCATGATGTTCGGCAGCGTGACATAGCGCGGCTCGTTCAGGCGCAGATCGGTTGTGACCACGGCGGGGAGCTTCAAAGACAGCGTTTCAGCACCGCCGTCCACTTCGCGCGAAACCGTAGCCTTGCCGTCTGCTACGACAACCTTCGACGCAAACGTTGCTTGCGGCAGATTGGCCAGCGCAGCCAGCATCTGGCCGGTCTGGTTCGAATCGTCGTCGATCGCCTGCTTGCCCAGGATGACCAGCCCAGGCTGTTCCTTGTCGACCAGCGCTTTCAACAGCTTGGCGACCGCCAGCGGCTGCAACTCTTCAGAAGACTCGATCAGGATCGCCCGATCCGCTCCAATCGCCAGCGCCGTGCGCAGCGTTTCCTGCGCTTGCGTCACGCCTGCCGACACGGCGATCACTTCGGTCGCCACGCCTGCTTCACGCAGACGCACCGCTTCTTCAACCGCGATTTCGTCGAACGGATTCATCGACATCTTCACGTTCGCGATGTCGACGCCCGTGCCGTCCGACTTGACCCGGACTTTCACGTTGTAGTCGACCACTCTCTTGACTGGCACCAGGATTTTCATGCACACGCTCCAAAGTTACGAATACGTCAACCCAACGAACATTATAACGACTGCACTTTCGCGGCAGCCGTGTCGCGGGCGCTCTAGCAGGAGGATATCGCTCCTCAGCGGCGTGACGGCAATATCGAACGGTCGTTCTATTTTAATCTCGAAAAAACCCGGGCGACAACCCCGGGTTAAGACCTACGACTCTAATTTTGCATTGCCGTCGCATATTGCTATGTGAAACGGTCGACAAAACGGCCGTCAAATCACCAGGCGGTTATCACCGACCCGCCGAACTTGCTCTCGACAAACTGCTTCACTTCCGGCGAATGATACGCCGCGACCAGCTTGGCCACCCACGGCTTGTTCTTGTCCGCTTCGCGGATGGCGATGATGTTCACGTACGGTCCCTTCGGGTCTTCGATCGCGATGGCGTCCTGCTTGGGCTTCAAACCGGCTTCCATCGCGAAGTTGGTGTTGATCGCGGCGGCGTCCACGTCGTTTAACGAACGCGGAATTTGCGCGGCGTCGAGTTCGACTATCTTGAGCTTCTTCGGGTTGTCGACGATATCGAGCGGCGTTGCCTTGAGGCCCGCATCCGCGCGCAGCTTCAGCAGACCCTGCTTCTGCAGCAACAGGAGTGCCCGGCCACCGTTGGTCGGATCGTTCGGCACCGCGATCTTCGCGCCCGGCTGCAATTCAGCCAGCGTCTTCACTTTCTTCGAGTAGATGCCCATCGGGTACGTGACCGTATCGGCGATGCGGATCAGCTTGTAGCCGCGGTCCTTCACCTGTGCCTGCAAGTACGGGTCATGCTGGTAGCTGTTGGCGTCCAGGTCGCCGCCGGCGAGCGCTGCGTTCGGCTGCACGTAATCCGAAAACTCGACGATCTTGATGTTCAGACCATTCTTCGCGGCGACCGTCTTCACGACCTCCATGATCTGCGCGTGCGGGCCGCCGGTGACGCCGACCTTGATCGAGTCTTCAGCGTGAGCCGCCGTGGCGGCAGCGAACAGAGACGCGACGCCGAGCGTGGCGGCCAGCTTGAGAATGAAACGACGTTGCATGATGGACCTTTCCGAATCTATCTATTTTGTTTATTTATGGCTCAAACGACGCACGAGCCAATCCCCGAACGACTGCACCAGTTGCACGAAGAGGATCAGGATCACCACGACCGTCACCATCACTTCCGGCAGAAAACGCTGATACCCGTAACGAATGCCCAGGTCGCCGAGTCCGCCGCCGCCGATCGCACCGGCCATCGCCGAGTAGCCGACCAGCGACACAAAGGTAATCGTCAAGCCGGCGACCACGCCCGGCAGCGATTCCGGCAACAGCACCTTGAAGACGATCTGGCTGGTCGTCGCGCCCATTGCCTGCGCGGCCTCGATCAGACCACGATCGACTTCGCGCAAAGCCGTCTCAACCAGACGCGCGATGAACGGCGCCGCGGCAATCGTCAACGGCACCACGGCCGCAGCCGTGCCGATCGACGAACCCACCACGAGACGCGTGAACGGAATCACCGCGACCAGCAAGATGATGAACGGCGTGGAGCGCACCGCATTGACGATCACGCCCATCACACGATTCACGGCGATGTTCTGCAGCACGCCCTGACGGTCCGTCAGATACAGCAGCACGCCGAGCGGCAGACCGACCGCCGCGCCGACCAGTCCGGAAATGCCCACCATCACGAGCGTTTCCCAGAACGACTGGACGAACATATCGAACATTTCACTCAACATACGACAGCTCCTCTACCACCACGCCCTGTTCGCGCAGATACGTCAGCGCCTGTGCCACCTTCGTGGGTTCGCCGCCCGCGAGCACCGCGAGCGAGCCGAACGCCTGCCCCTGGATCTCGTCGATCTGGCCGTGCAGGATGTTGAAGTCGAGTTCGTAGCGGCGAATCGTTTCTGACAGGATCGGCTGATCGACACCCGAACCAGTGAATGCCAGACGCAGCAAATGGCCGCTGCCGGTCTTCAGGCGTTCAGCCACGCGCGCCTTCATGGCGGGCGGCAGTTCCTGCGCGATCACGTCGCCAATCAGCGCGCGCGTCACTTCATGATGCGGTTGCAGGAACACATCGATGACCTTGCCCTCTTCGACCACGCGGCCGGCATCCAGCACCGCGACGCGGTCGCAGACCTGCTTGATCACGTCCATCTGGTGCGTGATCAGCACGATCGTCAGGTTCAGTTCGCGATTGATGCGCTTGAGGAGATCGAGAATCGAGCGGGTGGTTTCGGGATCGAGCGCGGAAGTCGCTTCGTCGGAGAGCAGCACTTTCGGCTTGCTCGCCAGCGCACGCGCGATGCCGACGCGCTGCTTCTGGCCGCCGCTGATCTGCGCCGGATAACGGTCCTTCTGCGCCGACAGGCCGACCAGTTCGAGCAGCGGCAGCACATTCGCCTCGATCTCGTCGCGCTTCATACCGGCGAGTTCGAGCGGCAACGCCACGTTCTCGTACACCGTGCGCGACGACAGCAGGTTGAAGTGCTGGAAGATCATGCCGATTTCACGACGCGCCTCGCGCAATTGCGCGGCGGGCAGCGTCGTCAGATCGCGGCCGTTGACAACGATGTTGCCTTCGCTCGGGCGCGTCAGCAGGTTGATGGTGCGCACGAGCGTGCTTTTGCCCGCGCCGCTGCGGCCGATAATGCCGAACACTTCACCCGCCGGAATCGACAGGTTGACGTTGTGCAGCGCCTCGACCCAGCCCCGGGGCCCGGCGAACCGCTGAGAGATATTGCGTATTTCGATCATGGAAAAACGAAACGGCGGCGTTTGCCGACGAGCGTTGTGCGCTCCGACCAAACGGCCGCCGTGGCTTTTATTGGGATTTGAGGCCGCAATTCTACCGCAGCGCCGTCATTCCCTTTAATAATCAATTACGACCTTTTTATAACCACAGAGCATTAGAGGCCTGCCCGGCGCAAGAGGCTCGCGCGCGCGTGCCTGCTGCGACTATGATCGGCCGAACCAGAATCAGGACCCGTTCAGGACAAACAGCAGCTATGGAAACGACTCGACCCGGCAATCCGCGTCCCGCTGCGGACGCTTCTGCCAACACCTCTGCGAACGCCCCCAAAGGCGGCGCCCCGCTGCGCTCGACGGTCACGACGAGCGACGGCATCGAACTGCCGTTGTATCGGTGGCCCGCTACCACTCAACTGCGCGCCACGGTCGCGCTGGTGCACGGGCTCGCGGAGCACGCGGGGCGTTACACGGCGTTGGCGGACCGGCTGAACCCGGCCGGCATTGAACTCGTCGCGATCGATTTGCGCGGACATGGGCATGCGCCGGGCAAACGGGTGTGGGTCAAGCGCTTCGACGACTATCTGCTGGATGCACAGGCCTTGCTCGATGAAGCCGCGACCCGTTGCGCGCCGCTGTTCCTGATGGGCCACAGCATGGGCGGCGCGGTTGCGGCGCTGTATGCGATCGAGCGGCTCGAGGCGAGCGGGCGCCGGCTGAGCGGTCTGATCCTGTCAAGCCCCGCACTCGCGCCGGGCCGCGATGTGCCGCGCTGGATGCTCAAGGTGAGCCAGCTGATCAGCCGCATCTGGCCGACCTTCCCGGCGATGAAAATCGACGCGGCCTTGCTGTCGCGTCTGCAGCCCGTGGTGAACGCCAACCGCAACGATCCGCTGGTTCATCACGGCGCGATTCCGGCGCGTACGGGCGCGGAGTTGTTGCTGGCGATGGCACGCATCGAGCGCGGCCGTGCGGGACTACGTGTGCCGCTGCTGGTGTATCACGGCACCGCCGACAAGCTCACCGAGCCCGAAGGCAGCCGCGATTTCGGCGCGCATGCGGGTTCGCCGGACAAGACGCTCACCCTGCACGAAGGCAGCTATCACGAGACGATGAACGATCTCGACCGGGATCGGGTGATCGGCGCGCTGATCGACTGGATCGGGAAACGGCTGCCCAAAGCCTGAGCGCCGGACGGCGTTTCGACAGAGACAATCGGGTCGAGTGGGTCGACGCGCGGACGCCTCGAGTTTCGGCATCGGGCGGCATCTGGAAGCTGAGGCGTCCGGACGCGTGCGTGCGAGGGGGAGAGCCCGGACGGCAACGACCCAGCCCGGTTAGCGCTTCCAGTCGGGCGGCCGTTTGTCGATGAAGGCCTGCACGCCTTCGAGCGCCGAGTCGTCCATCATGTTGCAGGCCATGGTCTGGCCGGCCAGCTGATACGCCGCTTCGATGCCCATTTCCAACTGCCGATAGAACAGGCCCTTGCCGGCACTCACCGCTTCGACGGGTTTCGCGCAGATGCTTTTCGCGAGCCGCGCGACCTCGGCGTCGAGCGCGTCGGCCGGCACCACGCGATTCACGAGGCCCTGGTGTTTCGCTTGCACGGCGTCGATGAAATCGCCAGTGAGCAGCATTTCGAGCGCCGCTTTACGCGACAGATTGCGCGACAGCGGCACCGAAGGCGTCGCGCAGAAAAGACCCAGATTGACGCCCGAGACGGCAAAGCGCGCGGTGTCAGCGGCGACCGCCAGATCGCACATCGCGACCAGCTGACAGCCGGCGGCCGTGGCGATGCCGTGCACCCGCGCGATCACCGGTTGCGGCAAGCGCTGGATCGTCAGCATCAGTTTCGTGCAGCGCGCGAACAACGCCTGGTAGTAAGCCGGCGACGGCGCCGCGCGCATCTCCTTCAGGTCGTGTCCCGCGCAAAACGCGCGGCCCGCGCCGGCGATCACCACCACCCGCGCATTGGACTGTGCCAGCACCGTCAGCGTCGCTTGCAACTCGTCCAGCAGGGCTTCGGAGAGCGCGTTGAAGGCATCCGGCCGGTTCATCGTCAAGCGGACGACGCCCGGCACGCCATAGGCGTCGTGTTCGGTTTCGACCAGCGAAGCACTGTGCACCTCGGCATTCATGGCTCATTCCTCGTTGAGTTGATGCAGCTCACGACGTTCGCGCAGTTCCCGGAACTTGCAGTGGCTGCCGCGCGGCAGCTCAGATTCCGGCCAGCGAGCGCACGTGCGCGACCACGCTGCGCCCGAGCGCCGACAGGTTGTACCCGCCTTCGAGACAGCTGACGATCCGCCCATGCGCATAACGCTTCGCGATCTCGCGCACCTGGTCGGTGATCCATGCGTAATCGTCTTCGACAAGACCCATGTTGCCGAGATCGTCCTCGCGATGCGCATCGAAGCCGGCCGAAATGAAGATCATCTCAGGCTTGAAATCGTGCAGGCGCGGCAACCACAACATGTCGACCGCCTCGCGCACCGCCATGCCTTTCGAGCGCGCCGGCATCGGCACGTTGCACATGTTCGGCGCCTGATTGTCGGCGCCGGTGAACGGATAGAACGGATGCTGGAAGATGCTGCACATCAGCACACGCGAGTCGCCCGAAAAGGCCGCTTCGGTGCCGTTGCCGTGATGGACGTCGAAGTCGATGATCGCCACGCGCTGCAGGCCGTGCACTTCCAGCGCATGACGGGCGGCGATCGCGACGTTGTTGAAGAAGCAGAAGCCCATGGCCCGCGCCGGCTCCGCGTGGTGGCCCGGCGGGCGCACGCTGCAGAACGCATTGTCGTAGCGGCCTTCGATCACGGCGTCAGTTGCGGCCACCGCGGCGCCGGCTGCGCGCAACGCAGCCTGCAAGCTGTATGGGTTCATCGACGTGTCGGGATCGATTTCGGCGAGCCCCTCCGCGGGCGAACGGCTGCGGATGTAATCGACGTGAGCTTGGGTATGCACGCGCAGCAGCGCGGCGTCATCGGCGAGCGGCGGCGACTCGCGCTCGATCAGCGAGTCGATACGGCTCGCGATCAATTGATCTTCGATTGCCTGCAGGCGCGCCGGGCATTCGGGATGCCATTGCCCCATATCGTGCAGCAAACAATCGGCGTGGGAATAAAAGGCTGTTGCCATGATCCTCTTGCAGCGCGGCACCTTCGAGGCGTGCGCGGCGTGTCTCCGTCCAAGGGCGCGCTCACTGGGCGCGCCAACATTTGCCAAGTTACCACACGATGCGACTGTGACGCGCTGGGCACAGTTTTGCAGAAAGCGTCGGGTATACTGCCCCGAACCGTTTTCCCCCTGTCTCTTTCGCACTGCGCCCCCTGCTCACTATGACCGTCAAGCTTGCTCTGTCTGCACGAAACCGGCTACACCTGAAGACCGTGGCCACCGCACTGTCCGTCGCATCGTGCATGTTCATGGCAACCAGTCCGGCGATCGCGCAAAGCGCCGCGAAGAAACCGCCCGTGCTGCTCGCGCAAAGCCAGCCGCAACCGTCGGTGCCGCAAGGGCAAACCTTCGAGGAAGAGATCATCCCGCAGCGCTACGCGAACAATCCGAACGTCGACGCGTTCATCAGCGACATGTCCGCGCGCTACGACTTCGACGAAGCCGCATTGCATGCGCTGTTCGCTCGCGTGAGCTATTCGGCCACCGCGGTCAAGCTTGTCACGCCGTCGCCCTCACCGTCGATCAAGAACTGGCGCGTTTATCAGTCGCGCTTTCTCGACCAGGTGCGCATCAATGCCGGCGTACGCTTCTGGCGCGCCAACCAGGCCACGCTGCAACGCGCCTATGAAGAGTTCGGCGTGCCCCCGGAAGTGATCGTCGGCATTATCGGCGTGGAGACAATCTACGGGCGCTTCATGGGCAACTTCCGCGTGCTCGACGCGCTGACCACGCTCAGCTTCGACTATCCGAATACCGCCAATCGCGCGGATCGCCAGGCGACCTTCCGCAAGAATCTCGAAGACTATCTGGTGTGGACGCGCGATTCGCAAATCGATCCGACCACCGTGCTCGGCTCGTACACCGGCGCGATCGGGATTCCGCAGTTCCTGCCGAGCAGCATTGTGCAATACGCGGTGAGCTACGACGGCAACAAACAGATCGATCTGCGCACGAACGAGGCGGATGCGATTGGCAGCGTGGCGAATTATCTGCGTCAGAACGGTTGGGAAAACGGCCGGCCGGTGGTGTGGAAGATCGGCACGGACGCCGGCAGCCTGGGCGTCGCGCAAGCGGCCGCCGACGGTCAGCCGGAACCGCATTGGCCGCTGAATCAATTGTTGCGCGCGGGGCTGCTGTTGAACGAGCCGGGACTCGATATCGCGTCGGAGGCCTCGACGCCGGTGACAGTGGTCGATCTGCCGTCGCCGGGGCGCGGTACGGAATATATGCTGGGCTTGAAGAACTTCTATGTGCTGACGCGCTATAACCGCAGTTTCTTCTACGCACTGGCCGTTTATCAATTGGGCCAGCGGGTCAAAGCGCAGATGGAAGCGAGCAACGTGGCGAACGCCAGCAGCAACGCGGCAGTGCCGGACGCGGCTTCGCAATGAACTGAGGGGCGGTGGCCGGACGCTCGCTGCGTCGCGAACGGGTTGGACAAACGGGTCGCGAGTGCTTCACGAGTGGGTTGCTAGCGCTTCACGAACGGGCCGCGAACGCTTCAAGAGCGGGGTCGCGATCGACACAAAAAAGCGCCGGTTAAACCGGCGCTTTTTTTTGGCCAACTCAGCTTGAGGGCCGCTCAATGCGCCGAAGCGCAATCAAGCCGGGAACACCCCCGTCGACAGATACCGGTCACCCCGATCGCAGACGATAAACACGATCGTCGCGTTCTCGACCTGGCGCGCGACACGCAGCGCCACCTCACAGGCTCCGCCCGACGAAATGCCGGCAAAGATCCCTTCGACCGAGGCCATGCGCCGCACCATCGCTTCCGCTGCGGCCTGACTCACATTCTCGACGCGGTCGACGCGGCTGCGATCGAAAATCTTCGGCAGATAGGCTTCCGGCCATTTGCGGATGCCCGGAATGCGCGACCCCTCTTCCGGCTGCGCGCCGACGATCTCGATCGCCTGGTTCTGTTCCTTCAGATAAGTGGACACACCCATGATCGTGCCGGTCGTGCCCATCGACGAAACGAAGTGCGTGATGCGCCCTTCCGTGTCGCGCCAGATTTCCGGGCCGGTGCCTTCGATGTGCGCGGCCGGATTGTCCGGATTCGCGAACTGATCGAGGATGATGCCCTTGCCTTCGCGCTGCATCTGTTCAGCGAGATCGCGCGCGTATTCCATACCGCCCGTGACCGGCGTCAGCACGATCTGCGCGCCATAGGCGGCCATGCTCTGACGGCGCTCCACCGAGAGATCTTCCGGCATGATCAGCACCATCTTGTAGCCGCGGATCGCAGCGGCCATCGCCAGGGCGATACCCGTGTTGCCGCTGGTCGATTCGATCAGCGTGTCGCCCGGCTTGATACGGCCGCGTGCTTCCGCTTTCTTGATCATCGACAGCGCCGGGCGGTCCTTCACCGAGCCCGCGGGATTGTTGCCCTCGAGCTTTGCAAGAATCACGTTGTTGCGGCTGCGGATCTCGTCGTCAGGGAGCCGGACGAGTTGTACGAGCGGCGTATTGCCAATCGTGTCTTCAATTGTTTTGTAAGCCATATCGGGTCGAGTGCTGTCGATGCGCGGAGTCTTCAATCCATCGATTCTAAACCACCGTGCGCGCGGCTGCCGTGCGGCCCTTCTGGCCGCATGGATGCAGGCGCCGGCTGGCGAGCGCGCATGGCGACCCGTCGCCGTGCAAAAAGATCGAGAAGGCCGTGCATCAGTCCGTGCAAAGGGCAGCGCTCAAGCCACGCACAAGCCACTCGGCAAACCACGCAAAAAGCCCGCGGCTGAGAACCGCGGGAGCCAGTCATCTGCATGACAGCTGAAGGAGTGTTCTGACCACTCCGACCATGAAGGGGAACGACGATGGCGGGCCGTGCGCGCAAAAGTGACCGGCCTCGCGCGCACGGCCCGCGTCAGGCTATTTCTTCACCGCCACAGTAGCGTTGCTTTTTTGGGCATTGGCCGCATTGGCGCCACTGCCCGCAGCGGCCGCGCCCTTGGACTGTGCAGACGCCGCAGCCTGCGTGTTAGCAGCCGCGCCAGCCGGACCGACAGCGAGACCCTCCGCCTGCAGGCGCTCGACGGTATGCCCGCCCATGCCTTTGACGCGCTTGCCGAGATCGGCCGGGTCCTTGAACGGACCATGCGCTGAACGCTCTTCGAGAATGGCTTTCGCTTTGGCAGGACCGATGCCCTTGATGCCGCGCAGCGCGTCCTCGTTAGCCGTGTTGACGTCGACCGCCGCATACGCGTGGCCAAAAGCGGCGAGCATGGCCGCGGTAACCAGAATTTTTCGAAACATATGGAATCTCCCTCGTACAACCGGTTGGCGACCATCACCAACCGGGAGATTCCAGTTTAAAGAGGTATCCGAAAGATTTACACCTGGCCGAATAGCCAACGTACGTATCGATCCACACCTTCCTGCACGCTCAAAAACGGCGCGTCATAACCGGCTGCACGCAGCTTCGTCAGGTCGGCTTGCGTGAAGCATTGATACTTGCCGCGCAATGCATCGGGGAACGGAATGTATTCGATCAACCCGCGTTGCACCTGATCCGCGAGCGACAACGCCGGCTCGCTGTTCAACGCACGCAGCGTGTTGACCACCGTGCTCGCGATATCGTTGAACGGCTGCGCACGTCCGCTGCCCAGGTTGAAGATGCCCGACTTGTCCGGATTGTCGAAGAAGAACAGGTTGACCTTCACCACGTCTTCGACGGAGACGAAGTCGCGTGTCTGTTCGCCAGCGGCATAACCGTTGTATTCGCCGAACAGCTTGACCTTGCCCTCGGCGCGGAACTGATTGAAGTTATGAAACGCCACCGACGCCATGCGCGCCTTGTGCGTCTCGCGCGGCCCGTACACGTTGAAATAGCGGAAGCCGGCAATCTGACTCTTCGCGGTGGGCAGCACGCGGCGAATCACCTGGTCGAACAGGAACTTCGAATAGCCGTACACGTTCAGCGGCTGCTCGACTTCGCGCTCTTCGACGAAGCGGCTCGAGCCGCCATAGGTCGCCGCCGAGGACGCATACAGAAACTGGATGTTCTGCGCGAGACAGACATCCAGCACTTCACGGCTATAGCGGAAGTTGTTATCCATCATGTAGCGGCCGTCGGTTTCCATCGTGTCCGAGCAGGCGCCTTCGTGGAAAATCGCACGCACTTTGCCGAAGTCGCCCCGCTTGAAGCGTTCGACGAATTCGGTCTTGTCGAGATAATCGTCGATCTCGCAGTCGACGAGATTCTTGAACTTGTCCGCGCGCGTGAGGTTGTCGACCGCGATGATGCGTTGTTCACCGCGCTCATTGAGCGCCTTCACGAGATTGCTGCCAATAAAGCCGGCCGCGCCGGTGACGATGAGGGTCATGATGATCCTGCGCTAATGATGTTCAGTTGACGCCGCGCTGCTTGCGGAGAATTCCGGCGGATTCCGCTGCCTCGCGTCACAAAAGGGCGCACGGCGGGGAACCCGGCGGCACGCATCAATGAAAGAGTTCGTCGTAAGTGACGGTGGCGGTGCCGAGCTTGCCGACCACGATGCCGGCCGCCCGATTCGCGAGCCCGACCGCCTCGACCAGCGTCAAACCCGCGCCGAGCATGGCGGCGAGCGTGGCGATCACCGTATCGCCCGCGCCCGACACATCATACACTTCGCGTGCAACGGCCGATGCGTGCAGGATGCCGTCGTCGGAGAAGAGCGTCATGCCCTCTTCCGAACGTGTCAGCAGCAACGCGTTGAACTTGAGATCGGCGCGCAACCTGGTAACGCGCGCGATCAAATCTTCCTCGGATTTCCACTGACCGACCACCTCGCGCAACTCGGCGCGATTCGGCGTGATCAGCGTGGCGCCGCGATAGCGCTCCCAGTCGTCGCCCTTCGGATCGACCAGCACTGGCTTGCCCGCCGCATGCGCCTTCGCGATCATCTGCGTGACGTGCGTGAGACCGCCCTTCGCGTAGTCCGACATCAGGATTACGTCGTGCGATGGCAGCAGGTCGTCGAACCGCGCGAGGCCCGCGAGCAGCACTTCATGCGCCGGCGAGTTTTCGAAGTCGACGCGCAGCAACTGCTGCTGACGCGACAGCACGCGCAGCTTGATGGTCGTGAGCAGATCCGGATCGCGCTCCAGATGCGGCACGACACCGCTTTCGCCAAGCAATTGCACGATGCGCTCGCCGGGCTCGTCATGGCCGACCACGCACAGCAAACCCGCTTGTGCGCCGAGCGCAACGGCGTTGCGCGCCACGTTCGCCGCACCGCCGAGGCGGTCTTCCTGACGCTGCACGTGTACGACCGGCACGGGCGCTTCAGGCGAAATACGGTTCACGTCGCCGAACCAGTAGCGATCGAGCATCACGTCGCCGACCACCAGTACGCGCGCCGCGCCGAGGCGCTCGCGCGGCACCACGGTAAGCGCCTCCGCAGGCATGGACTGAGCTGCGTCAGGCATTGCTGGAGACATCGGCCGGAAATTCAGAGGGCTGGGCATAGGGTCGTCCGATCGAGTGATAGTCGATACCGAGTTCGATCATCGCGTCCGGCTCGTACAGATTGCGGCCATCGAAAATCAGCGGTGACTTCAGCACCGATTTCAAGTGCTCGAAATCCGGGCTCTTGAACTCTTTCCATTCGGTGACGACCACCAGCGCGTCGGCACCGGTGAGCGTTTCGTCCTGGGTGCTGGTGAAATGCAGACGCGCGAGTTGATCCGGTGCATCGTACAGATCGATGGCGAACACGCGGCGCGCTTCGGCCACCGCCACCGGATCGTAGGCGCGGACCTGAGCGCCGCGCGCCAGCAGTTCAGCGATCACGCGGCGGCTCGGCGCCTCGCGCATGTCGTCGGTATTCGGCTTGAACGCGAGGCCCCACACGGCGAACGTGCGCCCGCTCAGATCTTCACCGAGTTTGGCCGTGATCTTGTGCACCAGCACGTCTTTCTGCTTGTAGTTCACTTCCTCGACCGCTTCGAGGATGCGCAGATTGTGCCCGCTCTCGCTGGCGGTACGGATCAGCGCCTGCACGTCCTTCGGGAAGCACGAACCGCCGTAGCCGCAACCCGCATACAGAAAGTGGTAGCCGATCCGCGGGTCCGAGCCGATACCGCGACGCACCGCTTCGATATCCGCGCCGACCCGGTCCGCCAGATTCGACATCTCGTTCATGAACGAGATGCGCGTGGCAAGCATCGCATTGGCCGCATATTTCGTGAATTCAGCCGAACGCACGTCCATGTACATCGTGCGTTCGTGATTGCGGTTGAACGGCGCGTACAAACGCTTCATCAGTTCGCGCGCACGCAGGCCGGCTTCGTCTTCGTCGCTGCCGAGCACAATGCGATCAGGGCGCATGAAGTCGTCGACGGCCGCGCCTTCCTTCAGAAACTCCGGGTTGGAGACCACCGAGAAGCGGTGCTGCTCGCTATTGGCGAGCCCGCGTTTGGCCAGCTCCTCTTCGACCACGGCGCGCACGCGCTGCGCCGTGCCGACCGGCACCGTCGATTTGTCGACGATCACCTTGAAGCCGTTCATCGTGCGGCCGATGTTGCGCGCTGCTTCGAGCACGTATTGCAGATCGGCTGAACCGTCTTCGTCGGGTGGGGTCCCGACCGCGATGAACTGCACCTCGCCGTGCGCCACGCTCGCTTTGATATCCGTCGAAAACGTAATGCGGCGAGCCTTGCGCGTACGGGCGATCATCTCCAGCAAACCCGGTTCGTGGATCGGCACGCCGCCGTTGTTAAGGATTTCGATCTTGCGCGGATCGACGTCGAGACAGAAGACGTCATGGCCGATTTCGGCGAGACACGCGCCGGTGACGAGGCCAACGTAGCCCGTGCCGATAATGGAGATTTTCATACGCTTTCCGGTGGAAGTTTCCGGTGAGGGTTTCTCGTAGTGAACAAGGCCGTCATGATCCCGCCTGGCCTACTTCGCCTGGCGGGCCGCCGTCTTTGCGGCTCGACTACACGATTGCATGCGCGCTCAGTTCGACGCCGTGATCGGTTCGACGCGACGCGGCGCATAGGTTTCCCAACCGCTGCAACCCGGGCACTGCCAATAGAACAGCCGCGCCCTGAAACCGCAATTCTGGCACGTATACCGCGGCAAGTTTTTGGTGCGCTGACGGATCAACGTACGCATCAATTCAAGCTCGCTGCGCCGCGGCTCTTCCGCGACCGCTTCCTGAGCCTCGAGAAGACGCGTCATGCCCGCCAGATTCGGCGACTTCTGCATCTGCGAGCGCGCCAGCGCATGAGCGGCGTCGGGCCCGCGGATTGCCGCAATGTGCTGATAGGTGACGTCGAGCAGATCGTTCGACGGATAGCGGTCCACCCACGTAGTGAGCAGATCGGCGCCATCCTGAGGACGACCGAGCGCCTCATAGGCCTTCATCAGCTTTTCGGCGACGAGCGGCAGATAGGCGGCATTCTGTTCCTCGACGCGCCGCCACTGGACGATCGCCGCCTCTTGCGAACCCGCCGTTGCATCGACGTCGCCGAACAGAATCGTGGCGCGTACGTTGGTCGGGTTCGCCTTCAAGGCAAAACCTAGCTGACGGCGCGCCTCGTCCGCGTTTTTCTGCTGAAGCGCTTCCTGGGCGAGTTCGCAATGGAACTGCGCGATCTCCTTGTCGAGCGACTCGGCACCCATGGTTTCCAGGTGGCGCGCGATGTCGATCGACTTAACCCAGTCTTTCTCGATCTGGTAGATGGTCAGTAGCGCACGCTGCGCGCCCAGCGCGTAATTACCCGTCTCGAGCGAGCGGAAGGTCTCTTCGGCGCGATCGAGCAAACCGGCCTTCAGGAAGTCCTGGCCCAGTTCATACAGCGCGTGATCGCGCTCGGTGACGGGTAGATCGGTACGGCTCAACAGGTTCTGATGCACGCGAATCGCACGGTCGGTCTCGCCGCGGCGGCGGAACAGATTCCCCAACGCAAAGTGCAACTCGATCGTTTCCGGGTCGAGCTTGACGACTTCGATAAACGCGTCGATCGCCTGGTCGGGCTGCTCGTTGAGCAGGAAATTCAGGCCGCGAAAGTATGAACGCGGCAGGTTGGCGCTTTCGGACAGCAGCGTCTTGAGGTCGTAGCGCGCGGCCATCCAGCCGAACGCAAACGCGACGGGTATGACAAGCAGCCACCAGAAGTCTAGATCCATGCGATTAATGCAAATGTGCGGGACAGCGGAAACGGAAAGCCGCGCCTCGGAAGCGCGGCAGAAGACAACTTAGATCAGCGGCGGCATGGGCGGTTGTTCGACCACCACGGGGGCCTCACGCGCCACACGCAACTCGCGTTTGAGCCGGCCATTTTCCATGCGCAGGCGCACCATGGCCGGCACTGACGACACCAGCCCGGCCAGCAACCCCACCACGAAGAACGCGAGCCCGATCAGGATCAATGGCGCCGACCACGCGTAGCCGGCGAGGAAATTCAACGTAGCAGGTTGTGTATTGGAGAGTGCGAGCACCAGCAGGAGCACGAACACCAGCACACGGATCAGCCAGACGATAAATTTCATGAATAGGTCTCTTGACGGCAGTTGCGGGGTGACGCCGGCTTGATGACGCGTCGCGCCACGGTGTTGCCCGCGCCGAAGTGACCCGTATTGTAATTGAAGCCCTCGCGGCTGGGCAGGAACTGGCTGATTGAGGACTTGCGCGAGGTTGCCCCCCCGCGGGTGGTCGCCTGTGCTGGGGTGCTGGATTTTGCGGATAGGCTGTATGCGTACAGGGGCCGCCTCGTCAAAGCTACCGGTGAAAAACACAGCTGACAACAGCGACGAACGAAAACGACGGATGAAAACTACGGACAAAAAAAAGCGCCCGAAGGCGCTTTTTCTGGTCTTTTGCCGTCTGGCCTTGGCCGCTGACGCTACCAATGCCACGCTGCTCGCTCGCAGCGAAGCATTTACAGGTCGTCGTCATCCGGCTCATCGGCCTTCAGCGGCTCGCCCGAGCGTCGATCTACCCGTTCGCGCAATTCCTTGCCCGGCTTGAAGTGCGGCACATACTTCTCAGGTACCAGCACCTTCTCGCCCGATTTCGGATTACGCCCGACGCGGGAGGGACGACGATTAAGGCCGAAGCTGCCGAAGCCGCGAATCTCAATGCGATGACCGTTGGCAAGTGCCTCCGACATCGCATCAAGCATCGTCTTCACCGCGAAATCCGCATCTTTAAGTACAAGCTGCGGAAATCGCGTAGCCAGCTGGGCGACCAATTCCGATTTGGTCATACTGCAGCAGACCTCTCAAGAAAACTCAAGGCTTACTGGTTCTGGCCGTCGAGCTTGGCCTTCAACAGCGCGCCGAGGTTCGTCGTGCCGGTAGCAGCCGAGTTCGAATCCGACGAAGCCAGGCCGCGGATCGCTTCCTGTTGCTCAGCCGAATCCTTGGCCTTGACCGACAGGTTGATACCACGCGACTTGCGATCGATGTTGATGATCATCGCGTTGACCTTGTCGCCTTCCTTCAGCACGTTGCGAGCATCTTCCACGCGGTCTTGTGCGATTTCCGAAGCGCGCAGGTAGCCTTCGACTTCCGCCGACAGCTGAACCACTGCACCCTTCGCGTCCACCGTCTTGACCACGCCGTCGACGATCGAACCCTTGTCGTTCATTGCAACGAAGTTGCTGAACGGGTCGCCTTCGAGCTGCTTGATGCCCAGCGAAATGCGTTCCTTCTCGACGTCGATGCCGAGAACGATCGCTTCCACTTCGTCGCCCTTCTTGTACTTGCGAACTGCTTCTTCGCCCGTTTCGCTCCACGACAGGTCCGACAGGTGAACCAGACCGTCGATGCCGCCCGGCAGACCGATGAAGACGCCGAAGTCAGTGATCGACTTGATTGCGCCTTGCAGCTTGTCGCCCTTCTTGAAGTTGCGGCTGAAGTCGTCCCACGGGTTCGGCTTGCACTGCTTCATGCCGAGGCTGATACGGCGGCGGTCTTCGTCGATTTCCAGAACCATGACTTCGACTTCGTCGCCCAGCTGAACAACCTTCGACGGTGCAACGTTCTTGTTCGTCCAGTCCATTTCCGACACGTGAACCAGGCCTTCGATACCCGATTCGACTTCGACGAATGCGCCGTAGTCGGTGATGTTGGTGACCTTACCGAACAGGCGCGTGCCCGACGGGTAACGGCGGGAAATGCCTTCCCACGGATCGTCGCCCAGTTGCTTGATACCCAGCGAAACGCGGTTCTTCTCTTGATCGAACTTGAGGATCTTCGCGGTGACTTCCTGGCCAACCGACAGCACTTCGCTCGGGTGACGCACACGACGCCATGCGATGTCGGTGATGTGCAGCAGGCCGTCGATACCGCCGAGGTCCACGAACGCGCCGTAATCGGTGATGTTCTTCACCACGCCTTCCACGATCGCGCCTTCCTTCAGCGTTTCGAGCAGCTTTGCGCGCTCTTCGCCTTGGGTCGCTTCGATCACGGCACGGCGCGACAACACGACGTTGTTACGCTTGCGGTCGAGCTTGATGACGCGGAATTCCAGCGTCTTGCCTTCGTACGGGGTCGTGTCCTTGACCGGACGCGTGTCAACCAGCGAACCCGGCAGGAACGCGCGGATGCCGTTGACCATGACGGTCATGCCGCCCTTGACCTTACCCGTGATCGTGCCGGTCACGAGTTCGTTGTTGTCGAGAGCCTTTTCCAACGACAGCCACGAAGCCAGACGCTTCGCCTTGTCGCGCGACAGGATCGTGTCGCCATAGCCGTTTTCCAGCGCGTCGATCGCGACGGAAACGAAGTCGCCCGCCTGCACTTCTACCTCGCCCGCGTCGTTCAGGAACTCTTCGAGCGGGATGTAGGCTTCGGACTTGAGACCAGCGTTGACGACCACGAAATTGTGGTCAACACGCACGACTTCGGCGGAGATCACCTCGCCAGCGCGCATGTCTTGCTTGGTCAGCGACTCTTCGAACAGAGCCGCAAAAGATTCGGTATTCGGGTTGGAAGTTTGCAGGTCGGACATAAAAATCAAATTTTGCATGGTGCTCGCGGTGCCCGGCTGGCCGGGACGGTCAGCAACTTCGGCAGAATGCGAATGCCACGCGGGGTTAAGGGGTTGATACACGCTCCACGACACACGCGGAGCACCTACTGACAACGGTACTTCTACTGCGCCCACTGCTCATACAGCCATAAGCAGTTATCAAACATGCGGGACCCATGCTTCATACCACTGCACCACCTGCTCGACCGCCTGGTCGACGGACAATGCGGAGGTATCCAGCAGCTTTGCATCCGCTGCGGGCTTGAGCGGCGCGGCCGCGCGCTGACTGTCACGCTCGTCGCGCTCACGCAAATCCCGGAGCAAGTCAACTATATTAGCAGAAAATCCTTTTTGGATCAATTGCTTATGCCGGCGCGCCGCGCGGGCCTCGACGCTGGCGGTCATGAACACTTTCAGCATGGCATCCTGGAAGATCACCGTGCCCATGTCCCGACCGTCGGCGACCAGCCCCGGTTCCTTACGGAAAGCCCGCTGACGGGCCACCAGCGCGGTCCGCACCGGCGCGTGCACGGCTATCGCCGAAGCGCGGCTGCCTACTTCCTCCGCGCGAATGTCGGCGGACACGTCAGCGCCGTCGAGTTGCGCCAGCCCCTCGCGAAAGGTGATGTGCAGATCGTCGATCAGTTTGACGAGGGCGTCGACGTCGTCCGCCCCAATGTTATAGCGCATGCTGGCCAGCGCGGCCAACCGGTAAAGTGCGCCGCTATCCAGCAAGTGGAAGCCGAGGCTCGCAGCCACCAGCGCGGCCACCGTGCCTTTGCCGGAGGCGCTGGGGCCGTCGATTGTAATGACGGGCGTCTGGTGAAAGGGACGGATCGGTTTCATCGAAAAAGTCGCACGTCAGTCGATTCGGGGGCGAATCAGGGTTGAGCCAGCGCAGTGAAGCGCTCGAAATAATCAGGGAATGTCTTGCCGACGCACTTCGGATCGTTGATCCGGATCGGCACGCCGCCCAGACTCACGAGCGAGAAGCACATCGCCATACGGTGATCGTCGTAGGTGTCGATCGCGGCGTTTGGAATCAGCTTTTCGGGCGGCGTGACGACGAGGTAATCTTCGCCCTCCTCCACCTTGGCGCCGACCTTACGCAGTTCGGTTGCCATGGCGGCGATCCGGTCGGTTTCTTTCACACGCCAGCTGGCGATGTTGCGCAGCGTGGTCGTGCCGTCCGCGAACAGCGCGGCGACGGCGATCGTCATCGCCGCGTCGGGAATCAGGTTGAAGTCCATGTCGATCGGATCGAGCTTGCCGTTGTCGTTGCCGACGCCGCGCACCTCGATCCAGTCATCGCCCATTTGCAGGTTCGCGCCCATCTTGATCAGTGCGTCTGCAAAGCCGACGTCGCCCTGGATGCTGGACCGGCCGACGCCCTCCACTTTCAGCGGACCGCCGCCGAGCGCGCCGGCCGCGAGGAAATACGACGCCGACGATGCATCGCCCTCCACCATGATCGTGCCCGGCGACTGATAGCGCTGCCCGGCCGGCACGATGAAGCGGTGCCATTCATGGCGCTCGACCTTGATGCCGAAGCGCTCCATCAGCTTGATCGTGATCTCGACGTACGGCTTCGAGATCAACTCGCCGTCGACCTGCACGGTCGTCACACCGCTTTCCGTGCGCAACAGTGGCAGCGTCATGAGCAGCGAAGTCAGGAACTGGCTCGACACGTCGCCACGCACCCGGATCGGTGCGTCGGCCAGAATCCGCGCCGGGCGAATCCGCAGCGGCGGATAGCCTTCATTCTCTTCGTAGTCAATCTTCGCGCCGATCTGCCGCAAGCCGTCGACCAGATCGCCGATCGGCCGCTCGTGCATGCGTGGCACGCCGTGGATACGATAGTCGCCGCCATTCACCGCGAGCGCCGCCGTCAGCGGACGCACCGCCGTGCCTGCGTTGCCAAGGAACAGATCGGCGGTACGCGCCGTGAACGCGCCGCGCGTGCCGGTCACGACACAGGTGTCGCCTTCGCGGGTCAAGCGCACGCCGAGCTTTTCGAGCGCGGCGAGCATCACGCGGGTGTCGTCGGAGTCGAGCAGGTTTGTGATCGTCGTTTCGCCTTCAGCGAGCGCGGCGAGCAGCAGCACACGATTCGAAATGCTTTTCGAACCGGGCAAACGGACCGTGCCGGACGCACGAGAAAAGGGTCCGAGATCGAGGAATTCCATGATTGAGTCCAATTCCGGTTATTTCGAAGCGTCGCCGAGGGTGGCCCCGGCAGTGCGCTGTTCCTGCCATTCGCTGCGCGCGACGCGCGAGCGCGCGAACACGGCTTCGAGCGCGGCACCGTCTCCGGCGTCGATCGCGGCGCGCAAGCGCGCGAGCACCGCCGTGTAGGCATCCAGTTCATCGAGCAGCGCAACGCGATTGGCCACACACACGTCGCGCCACATTTCCGGGCTCGACGCGGCGATCCGCGTGAAGTCACGGAAGCCGCCGGCGGCGAATGAGAATTTCAGCGCGGCGTCGGGCGAAGTGAGAATCTGCTCGACCAGCGCGAAAGACAAAACGTGCGGCAAATGGCTGACCGACGCGAGCACGCGGTCATGCTGCTCGGGCGTCATGTCCCGCACACACGCGCCAGTAGCGCGCCACATCGCGGCCACGCGCTCGACCGCTTCCGGCGCGTTCTCCGGCAGCGGACACAACACGACGTTGCGGTTCACGTACAGATCGGCCAACGCGGCATCCGGGCCGCTCGCCTCACGGCCGGCAATCGGATGGCCCGGAACGAACTGGCCGATGCGCGCACCGAGCGCCGCGCGTGCCGAAGCGACCACGTCGGACTTGGTGCTGCCAGCATCGGTAAGGATCGTGTCTGCATCAAGAAACGGCGCAATGCGCTCGAGCAACGGCTGTGTCTGCGCGACGGGCGCGGCAAGCAGCACGAAGTCGGCGCCGGCGAGCGCATCGCGCAATGCGACGTCGTCATTCAACGCCGCGGCGCCGTCGATCACGCCCAACTCCAACGCACGCACCGTCGACGCGGACGAACGCCCAACGCCAATCACCGCGCGCGCGCCAGCCGTCTCGCCCCGCTCGCGCAGCGCGCGCGCGAGCGAGCCGCCGATCAGGCCGACACCGAAAATCACCAGCTTGTTAAAAGAGAACGCGGCCACGTCGGTCACAGAATAAGCGCGCCTTCCATCAAGCGAGGCACGCGGGTCAAGGTCGACCGCTTACGCGGTGGCGAGCGTCTTTTCGAGCGCTGCGATGAACGCCGCGTTTTCTTCTGGCAGGCCGATCGTGATGCGCAGCCATTGCGGCAAACCGTAGTTGCCGACCGGGCGCACGATCACGCCCTGCTTCAGCAGTTCCAGATTGACGCGGTTGCCGGCTGCGTCGTCGTTGCCGACGCGCACCAGCACGAAATTGCCGTCCGACGGCACATATTCGAGGCCGAGCTTGTCGAACGCCGCGGTCAAGAAGCGATAGCCCTGCGCGTTCAAGGCCGCGCTTTTTTCCAGAAACACCTTGTCGTTCAGCGCTGCGATCGCCGCGGCTTGCGCCAGCGTATTCACGTTGAATGGCTGACGCAGACGGTTCAGCAAATCGGTCAACTCCGGCTGCGCAATCGCGAAGCCCACGCGCAAGCCGGCGAGGCCAAACGCCTTCGAGAACGTGCGCGACACCAGCAGATTCGGATAACGGCGCACCCACGCGATCGAATCGTAGCGCTTTTCTTCCGGCAGATATTCCGTGTACGCCTCGTCGAGCACGACGGCGACGTGACGCGGCACCTTGTCGAGAAACGCTTCGAGCTTCTCGCCTTCGATGAACGTGCCGGTCGGATTGTTCGGGTTCGCGACGAAGATCAGACGGGTGTCGTCAGTGATCGCGGCGAGCATGCCGTCGAGATCGTGGCCATACTTGACAGCCGGCACGACGATCGCACGCGCACCCAGGCCTTGCGTGGCGAGCGCGTACACTGCGAATGAATATTGCGCGTAGACGATCGACTGCCCCTTCTCGACGAACGCGTGCGCCGCGATTTCGAGAATGTCATTGCTGCCGTTGCCGAGCGTGATCCAGTCGGCCGGTACGCCGTAGCGCTCGCTCAGCGCTGCCTTCAGTTCGAATGCATTCGCGTCCGGATAGCGGCCGAGTTCGCTGGCCGCCTGCGCGATCGCACGTTGTGCCGATTCCGGCATGCCAAGCGGATTTTCGTTCGACGCGAGCTTCACGATGGTCGCTTCGTCGAGGCCAAACTCGCGGGCCACTTCCGAAATCGGCTTGCCGGCGATGTAAGGCGCAATCGCGCGCACATAGGAAGGACCGAAAGACGTTGTCATGAAAATCTCCGAACGACTAATTAGTAGTAAATGCAGATGTGGCAGGCGCGCCCGGGTGACGTGAGCGCGCCTCGACAGACATTAGCGGGCGCGCGGATACGAACCGAGTATCTTCAGGAACGCGGCCTTCTCGCCAAGTTCGGTGAGCGCGGCGGCGACCGCCGGCTCGTCGCGATGGCCTTCGACGTCGATATAGAAGTAATACTCCCACGTGCCGACGCGCGCTGGGCGCGACTCGAAACGGGTCATGGATACACTATGACGCGCCAAAGGCTCCAGCAACTTGAACACGGCGCCCGGCTCGTTCGCCACCGACACGATCAGCGAGGTCTGGTCATGTCCGCTAATGCCGGTGCGCTCCTTGCCGATCATCACGAAACGCGTGCGGTTGTGCGGATCGTCCTGGATCAGGGCGTAGGCAACCTGCAGACCGTAATGCGTCGCGGCGCGATCGCCGGCGATGGCTGCGACAGTTGGATCTTCCGCCGCCATGCGCGCGGCTTCGGCATTGCTCGACACCGCCTGGCGCTCGAGGTGCGGCGCATTGGTTGCGAGCCAGCGCTGGCACTGGGCCAGCGCCTGCGCGTGCGCGCACACGCGCGTCACGCCGGTGAGGCCGCCGTTCAGCGTCAACAGGTTATGGTGAATCGGCAAGGCCAGTTCGCCACCGATTGTGAGCTGAGTTTGCAGCAACAGATCCAGCGTGCGCGACACCGCGCCTTCGGTCGAATTTTCGACTGGTACGACGCCGAATTCGGCGGCGCCCGCTTCGACCGAACGAAACACTTCGTCGATCGACGGACACGGCAGACCTTCGATCGACTGACCGAAGTATTCGTGCATCGCCTGTTCGCTATAGGTGCCGACCGGACCGAGATACGCGGCCTTGATGGTCTTCTCGAGCGCGCGGCTCGCGGCCATGATCTCGCGCCAGATCGCGCTGATGTGCTCGCTGGCCAGCGGCCCGTCGCTCATGTCCTGCAGGCGCGCGATCACCTGCTGCTCGCGCTCGGGGCGGAACACCGGCGCGTTGAAATGCTTTTTCACCTCGCCCACTTCGAGCGCCACCGCGGCGCGCTGATTGAGGAGCGCGATCAACTGCGCGTCGAGCGCGTCGATACGTTCGCGAAGGGGTTTGAGTCGGGTATTGAGTTCGTCGTCCATGCGTGAAAACGGCCCTGCCGGTAGCTGCTGCACAAATGCGTGCTGGAAAGGATGCGCGCACCTGAATGTCGGAGACGATCAGGCGCTGCGCTGTTCGAATTCCTTCATGTATTCGACAAGCGCTTTGACGCCTTCGAGCGGGACGGCGTTATAAATCGACGCCCGCATGCCGCCGACGGACTTGTGGCCCTTTAGCTGCACCATTCCCCGCGCTTTCGCGCCGGCCAGGAAATCATCGTTGCGCGACTCGTCGGCGAGGAAAAACGGTACGTTCATCCGCGAGCGCGAGCCACGCTCGACCTTGTTCAGATAGAAACTGCTCGAATCGATCGCGTCGTACAGGAGCTTCGATTTTTCGAGATTACGCGCTTCCATCGCGGCAAGGCCGCCCTGCTTCTTCAACCACTTGAACACCAGCCCTGCGACGTAAATCGCGTAGGTGGGCGGCGTGTTGTACATCGAATTGTTCTCGGCAACGGTTTTCCATTCGAACGCCGACGGGCAGATTGCCTGCGCGCGATCCAGCATGTCTTCGCGCACGATCACGACCGTTACGCCCGCCATGCCGATGTTCTTCTGCGCGCCGCCAAACAGTACGCCATATTTGGCGATGTCCATGGGGCGCGACAGGATGTGCGACGACGCGTCAGCCACCAGCGGAATCTCGCCGAGATCGGGAATCTCGAACGTCTCGACGCCGTGGATCGTTTCGTTCGTGCACAAATGCACGTAAGCCGGGTCGTCTGACAGTTGCCATTCCGAGCGCGCCGGCGCGCGCGTGAAGCCCTCAGCCGTCTGGCCGCTCGCCGCCAGATGCACGGCGCCGTACTTTTGCGCCTCTTTCAGCGACTTCTGCGACCACGAACCCGTCACGACGAAATCCGCGCGCGGCTTCGCGCCCATCAGATTCATCGGCACGATCGCGTTTTCACCCAGGCCGCCGCCTTGCAGAAACAGGATGCGATGGCTGGCGGGCACCGCGAGCAACTCGCGCAGATCGACGAGCGCTTCCTCGTGGATCGACATGAATTCTTTGCCACGATGGCTCATTTCCATCACGCTCATGCCGCTGCCGTGCCAATCGAGCATCTCGTCGGCCGCCAGACGCAGCACTTCTTCGGGCATGGCCGCTGGGCCGGCGGAGAAATTAAAAACGCGCATCGTGAGATCCTGGAAGCTGGCGCGAAAAACGAACAGATCGCGCAAAAATCGGCGAATTCGGCAGCCGCTGCAACGGCAGCCCCGGCAAAGTTAGCGACGCGAACTCGACGACGCGAGTTAAACGGCGCATGTCTGACAAACGATTTCGCGCCCAAAAGAAAATGGCCGTCTGCGCGTGTGCGCAAACAGCCATTATCGCATTGTCGCCGCTAACCCGCCAAACCCCGCATACCGTATAGCTTGCCGAGCAGCGGCCAGGGCGATGTCAGCGCAGCCTTTCGACCTTTTCAGCCCAATAAGCGGCTCAGCGAGCGAGCAGGCCTATGAGCCCACTCGCTTCGTCAAAACTTACTTAGCCGGCTTGACCGAAGCGACTTCCTTGTCAGCCTGGTCACGCGTTGCCTTGATCGATTGCGGCATGTACTTTTGCATCAAGCCGTTCACGACGTCGCGGCCAACCTGGTCCTGGACCTGGATGAACTTGCGGCCGGTCGGGCTCTTGTAGAACGCGGTCAGATCCTTGATTTCCGATGTGCTGTAGTACTTCGCGTAAGCGTCGTACTGAGCTTGCATTGCGTCCTGGCGGAAGCTGTCCGTTGCGAACACCTGGCCCGCGCCGTCAACCAGCTTCGGTACCGAGTTCTTTTGCAACGTGGGGACGGAAGCCTGCTTCTGCTTGTCCGTCATCGTCTTGTTTTCGCTCAAGGCATCCGACAGGATGGCCGGAACCAGCTGCTTCGCTTGCATTTGCGCGCTGTTACCGATTGCACCGACGAGCTTCTGTGCGTCGATTGCATCCAGCAGGTCCTTGATTGCAGCCTGCTTGGCCGGATCAACCGGTGCCGCGGCAGCAGCCGGAGCCGCCGCCGGGGCTTGGCTCTGAAGCGCTTGAGCCATAGCGAAGGTCGGCACCAGGGCAGCCAGCAACATCAGTTGTTTGAATCGTTTTTGCATCATTACTCCCTAAGAGAAATTAACTTGAACTGCGAGCTGCGCGAGATGCGTATCGGCCCGACACGCCATTGTTCCCTGCGCAGCTTTCAACCACTAACTGAGACTGAAAGCTGCCGACGTGAATCAGGCCGCACCACCGTCTTCACCGCCGTTGTCGCCTTCGGCAGGACCTTCGGTGTCGCCTTCCACATCTACGTCCGCTTCCGCCTCAGCAACCTGTTGCAGACCTGAAAGCTTGGTCCCTTCGTCAAGGCTGATGAGTGTAACACCTTGGGTTGCGCGCCCCATTTCGCGGATTTCCGATACGCGCGTACGAATCAGCACGCCCGTATTGGTGATCAGCATGATCTGCGCTTCCTGATCGACCAGCGTGGCGGCGACGACCTTGCCGTTACGCTCCGACGTCTGGATTGCGATCATCCCCTTCGTGCCGCGCCCATGGCGCGTGTACTCGGTGATCGGCGTGCGCTTGCCGTAGCCGTTTTCGGTTGCGGTGAGCACCGACTGCTGTTCGTCGCCGGCCACCAGCAACGCGATCACGCTCTGGCCGTCTTCCAGTTGCATGCCGCGCACGCCACGTGCCTCACGCCCCATCGGACGGACGTCATTCTCGTCGAAACGCACTGCCTTGCCGGAATCGGAGAACAGCATCACGTCATGCTGGCCGTCTGTAATGGCGGCGCCGATCAGGTAATCGCCGTCATCCAGACCGACCGCAATAATACCCTTGCGCAACACGCGGCCGAATGCTTCCAACGGCGTCTTTTTTACGGTTCCTAACGCGGTGCCCATAAAGACGAATTTGTCAGCCGAGAATTCCTTTACCGGCAAGACAACCGTAATCTTCTCGCCGTCCTGCAGCGGGAAGATATTTACGATCGGACGGCCCCGTGAGTTCCGCGAACCTTGCGGCACTTCGTAGACCTTCACGCTGTAGACGCGACCACGATTCGAGAAGCACAGAATGTGATCGTGCGTGTTCGCGATGAACAGCGTGTCGATCCAGTCGTCCTCTTTCATCGCGGTGGCCTGTTTGCCGCGACCACCCCGCTTCTGCGCACTATATTCAGACAGCGGCTGCGACTTCACATAACCGGCATGTGACATGGTCACGACCATCTCTTGCGGCGTGATCAGGTCTTCGGTGTTCAGTTCGGTGGCGTTCAGCTCGATCTTCGAGCGGCGCGCGTCACCGAATTCCGACTTGATCGACGTCAGTTCGTCGACGATGATCGCCGTAATGCGTTCCGGCCGAGCCAGAATGTCCAGCAGGTCGGCAATTTGCGACATCACGTCGCGATACTCGCCGATGATCTTGTCCTGCTCCAGACCCGTCAGGCGTTGCAAACGCATCTGCAAGATTTCCTGAGCCTGGGTGTCGGACAAGCGGTAGAGCCCATCAGACTGCATGCCGAAGGACGGATTCAAACCCTCGGGACGGTAAGCCTCACGACCACCGGCCGACGCGTTTTCCGTCTCCGCGCGCGACAACATCTCACGCACCAGCGACGAATCCCACGGACGCGCCATCAATTCCTGCTTGGCGATCGGCGGAGTCGGCGCAGCCTTGATGATCGAGATGAACTCGTCGATGTTGGCGAGCGCGACCGCCAGGCCTTCGAGCACGTGACCGCGTTCGCGCGCCTTGCGCAGTTCGTATACAGTGCGCCGCGTCAGCACTTCCCGGCGATGCGACAGGAAGCACGACAGCATTTCCTTCAGATTCAGCAGCTTCGGCTGGCCGTCGACCAGCGCGACCATGTTCATGCCGAAGGTGTCCTGAAGCTGGGTCGCCTTATACAGATTGTTGAGAACGACTTCCGGCACTTCGCCGCGCTTCAGCTCGATCACGACCCGCATACCGCTCTTGTCGGATTCGTCGCGGATGTCCGAAATGCCTTCGAGCTTCTTCTCGTTGACCAGCTCGGCGATGCGCTCCAGAAGCGAGCGCTTGTTCACCTGGTACGGCAACTCGTCGACGATGATCGACATGCGCTGACCGCGGTCGATTTCCTCGAAGTGCGTAAGCGCGCGCATCACCACGCGGCCGCGGCCCGTGCGATAGCCGTCGCGTACGCCGGCCACGCCGTAGATGATGCCGGCGGTCGGGAAGTCAGGCGCCGGAATGATCTCGATCAGTTCGTCGATTGTGGCTTCCGGGTTTTTCAGCAGATGCTGACATGCGTCGACAACCTCGTTGAGGTTGTGCGGCGGGATGTTCGTCGCCATACCGACCGCGATACCGGACGAGCCATTGATCAGCAGATTGGGAATACGCGCCGGCAGGATGGCCGGCTCGTTTTCACTGCCGTCGTAGTTCGGCGTGAAGTCGACCGTTTCCTTGTCGATGTCGGCCAGCAGCTCGTGGCCGATCTTTGCCATGCGGATTTCGGTGTAGCGCATCGCCGCGGCGTTGTCGCCGTCGACCGAACCGAAGTTACCCTGACCGTCGACCAGCATGTAGCGTAGCGAAAAATTCTGCGCCATCCGGACGATGGTGTCGTAAACAGCCGTGTCGCCGTGCGGGTGATATTTACCGATAACGTCGCCGACAATACGCGCCGACTTCTTGTAAGCCCGGTTCCAGTCGTTGTTCAGTTCGTGCATCGCGTACAGCACGCGCCGGTGTACCGGCTTCAGGCCATCGCGAACATCGGGAAGCGCACGCCCCACGATCACGCTCATCGCGTAATCGAGATACGAACGGCGCATTTCCTCCTCTAGGGAGATTGGCAGAGTCTCTTTGGCGAATTGATCCATTATCCGTATCTTTTACGTGCCAAGACGGCGGCAATGACCTCACTTCGCCGCGTCTTCGCGTAAGCATTGCAGGCGCAACGCATCACGCGATTCTAACATGCCGCGCATCCGCCCCCGACCGGGGTACGTATACCTATTAGCAGGCAACCGGTGACGGCGCCTGGACGCCCCACTATCGAGCCGGGGCAGGCTCGATTCGTGCGTGGGGCAATCCGCCGCTCAGCCATGACTGGCGGCGCCTTCAGCGGATTGCTTCTGTTGCGGATGCACCACAATCGGAGGGCGATTTGATCCGGGGCAGATTTTTTTATCGTTGGAAGGGAACGATATGGCAAAATGCCAACGCACAAAGAGTTAGACACTGCTCGAAGTCTACACAGCACATTTTTTGTTCTACACCGATGTTATACTTCGAGCAATGTATGACTTGTCTTCGTCAACAGGCTCGCAGTAAACCTGCGGTAATCTCAATTTCGAGAGGAGAAATATGAATAAACTTTCAAAGCTCGCGTTCATTGCAGCTACCGCAGTTATGGCTGCATCCGCCATGGCACAGTCGGTGCCGGCGTCGCGACAAGCTACGAACGACAACTGGGTGAATGGTACCGGCGAATACGTGTGGATGAACGGCACGAACGAACTTTGCTGGCGCGATGCATTCTGGACGCCGGCAACGGCCAACGCAAAGTGCGATGGCGCCCTGGTTGCTCAGGCTCCGACCCCGCCGGCTCCGGTTGCACCGCCTGCACCGGCAATCACCAGCCAAAAGATTACGTATCAAGCTGACACGCTGTTCGACTTCGACAAGGCTATCCTGAAGCCGGCCGGCAAGGAAAAGCTGGACGATCTGGCATCGAAGATCGGCGCGCTGAATCTGGAAGTCGTCGTCGCAACGGGTTACACGGACCGCATCGGTTCGGACAAGTACAACGACCGTCTGTCGCTGCGCCGTGCTCAAGCTGTCAAGGCATACCTGGTCAGCAAGGGTATCGAATCCAACCGTATCTATACGGAAGGCAAGGGCAAGCGCAACCCGGTCACGACCGGTTGCAACCAGAAGAACCGCAAGCAACTCATCGCCTGCCTCGCACCGGATCGTCGCGTGGAAGTCGAAGTTGTCGGTACTTCGAAGCAGTAAGCTACAAGTTACCGCAGTATCAAAGCCCCGCTTCGGCGGGGCTTTTTTTATGCCCTGCTCGGGCGGCCTGCTCGTTTTCTCCGCCAACTGCGCCCGATCGCAGCAATAGGACCTCGGGCCTCGAGCGGCATTTTTGCCGCCTCTTCCCTTGGCCTATATACTCAGGGTTTATCCTCGAGCGCCCGCTCAACGCTCTCATCGAGGCAGCTTCCGCTATGACCAACGCCGATCCCCACGAACTGCAGAAATTCAGCGACCTCGCACACCGGTGGTGGGACCCAAATGCCGAATTCAAACCGCTGCATGAACTCAATCCGATTCGCCTGAACTGGATCAACACGCACGCGCCGCTTGCCGGCAAGACGGTTCTGGATATCGGCTGCGGCGGCGGGATCCTGTCGGAGTCAATGGCAGGATTGGGCGCGCATGTGAAGGGGATCGACCTATCCAGCCAGGCACTTGGCGTGGCGGATCTTCACAGCCTTGAAAGCGGTGTAACCGTTAATTACGAAGAAATCGCTGCTGAAGCACTTGCCGCTCGCGAACCCGGCACTTATGACGTCGTCACGTGCATGGAAATGCTTGAGCACGTGCCCCAACCGGGCGCCATTGTCGAGGCATGCAAGACGCTGGTGAAGCCGGGCGGCTGGGTGTTCTTCTCAACACTTAACCGCAATGTGAAGTCGTATCTGTTCGCAGTGATCGGCGCTGAATATATCGCGCGCATGCTGCCCAAGGGTACGCATGACTACGCGCGCTTCATCCGTCCGTCGGAATTGGCGAGCTTCGTGCGCGCCGCCGGCCTGCGCACGGCCGACATCAAAGGTATCGTTTACAACCCGCTCAGCAAGCATTTCGCGCTGTCCGCCGACACGAGCGTGAACTACATGCTCGCTTGCCGCCGCGACGTCTGATCCGCCCGACCAGCCCCGACTCAATTCAATCAATGAGCGATCCCACGCCCCTGCCCCAACGCGAAGACAATGACGACGCACTCGGTCTTTGCCAGGCTGTCCTGTTCGACCTCGACGGTACGCTGGCCGACACCGCGCCCGACCTGGCCGCTGCCGTCAATAAGATGCGCCACGATCGGAGCCTCGAGATGGTGCCGCTCGAAGACCTGCGGCCGCTTGCGTCAGCGGGCGCGCGCGGACTGATCGGCGGCGCCTTCGGCATCGGCCCTGAGGATCACGAGTTCGCGTCGATGCGCGAGGAGTTTCTCGCCAACTACGAAGCAGACTTGTGCATCGAGACCACGCTGTTTCCCGGCATCGCCGAATTGCTCGACGATCTCGACGCGCGGGGCGTGCGCTGGGGCATCGTGACGAACAAGGTGGCCCGGCTCACCGAACCGCTGGTCGCGCAACTCGGACTTGAAGAGCGCGCGGGCTGTGTGGTGAGCGGCGACACAACGCCGCATTCGAAGCCACACCCCGCACCGTTGTTGCACGCAGCCCGTGAACTGGATGTGGTGCCGGAGCATATCGTCTATGTCGGTGACGACCTGCGCGACGTGCAGGCGGGTTTCGCGGCCGGTATGAAGACCATTGCGGCCGCCTACGGTTATTGCGGCAACGATATTCCGCCGACGCAATGGCACGCGCAGCATGTCGTGCATTCGCCTGCTGAATTGCAGAAGTTGCTGCGCGATATAGGCTGAGCGCGCACCAGATGGCAGACCGAGCGTAGGCAACGCATGGGGGCGCCCCGCCGTGTTGCCGTGCATGCGCCTATGCCCGTACGCACCAAGATAACAAGCCAATCAGTCAGGACGCGGCCGTCAAACTATTGTAAAATCTACGCTTGGCCCATAAGTATTGGGCAACGAACCGCGGGGGCGACCTGGTTTCGACAGGGGTTGCGAAGCGGCTAGGGCATGTCGAGGACCCGTCACCTCGTTAATCAATGGGAAAAACGTAACTGCAAACGACGATACGTTCGCACTGGCAGCCTAAGGGCCGCCGTCCTCTGCCTAGTTCACTGACGGGCTAGAGTCGCAAGACCGGTAGCAATACCGACAGAGGTCATATACGTCAGTTAAGCCTTGGTGGTGTCACGACATCCGGGTCGAAAATCTAGTGAATCGCCGTCGTGCAGCGTGTTCGTCCGCGTCACGCCGGTTAAATCAAATGACAGAACTAAACATGTAGAACTGGTCGTAGAGTGCTTCTGGACGCGGGTTCGATTCCCGCCGCCTCCACCAGAACACCTGTTTCAAGTAGTTTCAAGCAAGTTCAAGCCGTCCCGAAACCCGCGTGCAGCCTAGCTCTCGCGGGTTTTTTCTTTGCAGAAACCATTTCATGTCATGCCATGGAATTGCACCAAGTACCGTCACATTTGACGGTACCTGTGACGGTACTTGATAAAATTGACCTAATCCCATAAAAAAGTACCGTCAAAAACGGTATAAATATGTACAAAATCAAAGCACTTCAATGCAAAAAAGCCGCGCCGAAGGAGAAGGCATATAAGATCGCTGACGGTGGCGGCTTATACCTGCTCGTCAAGCCAGACGGGGGCAGATATTGGCGCTGGGACTACCGGTTCTGCGGCATCCGCAAGACAATGGCTTTAGGGACATATCCATCTATAACGCTCGAAGCCGCCCGGGTTGCTCACAGACACGCTTACGCCCTTCTGGCATCTGGTCTTGACCCTATGGCGGAGAGAAAGCGCGACAAAGTTGTATCTCGGCTGGCCGCGCTTAATACATTCGAAGACATCGCTCGGGAATGGTTTGAGCGACAACGTGACTCATGGGTTGAGAGTCACGGCGACCGTATCCTGCGACGCTTGGAGCGGGACGTTTTCCCGTTTATAGGCAACCAGCCCATCACCGCGATCACGGCGCCAGAAGTCCTGGCCGTGCTACGACGAATAGAGGACCGAGGTGCGATCGAAACGGCCCACCGCGCCAAGAGCGACTGCTCACAGGTATTCAGGTACGCCATCGAAACTGGGCGTGCCGAACGGGACCCGACCGAAAATTTCAGCCGCGGAGCGCTCAAATCGCCCCAGGTCCAGCACCATGCCGCGATCACCGAACCAAAGGAATTTGGCGGGCTCCTGCGCGCTATCGCTAACTACAGCGGTTCTTCCATCACCCGCGCGGCCTTGAGTCTGGCGCCATTGGTATTCCAGCGCCCCGGTGAACTCCGCATGGCGCGGTGGCAAGAATTCGACCTAGACGCAGCACGATGGGAAATACCGTCAGATCGGATGAAACGACCCAAAGCTGAGAAACAGCTTGGTAGTGCGCACATCGTGCCGCTATCGCGACAGGCTGTAATGATTCTGCGAGACCTGCATACCCAAACTGGTCCCGAAGGCTATCTCTTCCCTTCCCCACGTACCCGCACTCGACCTATGAGCGACAACGGCATTTTGTCGGCTCTACGGCGTATGGGATATGCCAAAGATGAGATGACGGGACACGGTTTTCGCGCCTCGGTCAGAACACTGGCAGTAGAACGCCTCCGTATTCCGGCCGAGTACGTAGATCATCAGCTTGCGCACGCCGTCAAGGACGTCCATGGCCGCGCATACAACCGAACACAATGGCTCGATGAACGAACTGAAATGATGCAGCGATGGGCGGACTACTGCGACCAGTTGGCGACAGGTGAAGCTGCCGTTTCCATGGAGCAATCAGCGTAACCCCCCACCCGATTAGCGTTATACGTGCATTCCAAGTACGGACGCAGCTGATGCGGTCGCTCGTATATGATGTGTGGGATCAGTTGATAGCTCGAACGGCTTGCGAACAGAGTGCTAGGGGAAAACAAAAAATGGCATCGACGTTGGAGAATGAAGGGGTTTTCGCACATAAAGCGAAGCTGTACACATACATCAAGAATGGCCAACTTGACGATGATGTTGTTGCAGCTCTTGTTCCAGAGGGGGTTCCGATTTCCTATGAACGGCAGTTGTGGGACTATAAACTCGAATTCCCCGCACTGCCGGTAGGCCGCAACCTACGGAAGAAGAACTCGCTGAATACAATGGAGCCCTGGCCGAAGTCGTCAAGGACGTTGCAGCTTTTTTTAACTCATTCGGCGGATATATTGTCGGAGGAGTCAAAAATTCACCGAAAGAAGTTGTAGGGTTGGATGTGAATTTAGATTGCGACGAGATAAACAAAAGATTTCATTCTGCAACAGGGCAGCAAATTGAATGCTGCTTTAAGAAATTTAAAATTCAAAGCAACGGTGCACAGAAAGAAATTGGCTTGCTATTTGTTCCGCAACGAGCGGACGGACATGTACCAGCACAATTTTTGAAGGATGCACCACTTAAGAAAAGTTCAAAGAAACCATATTCCAAAGGGGATATTTATTTCCGGTTTGCGGATCAATGCATTCGCGCCGAGCAGTCCGATCATTATGCATTTCTATTCACGCCCGGTCGAAGGGTCATCTCGAATGCGGCATCCCGTCAGTCATCCCCTGTTCTCTTTTCAAACGTCGGCGACCGAGATCCGGGATTCATAGAATTTATTGGTCGCGAGGAATATCTCACAGCTCTTTGGAAGTGGTTTCTCGATAAATTTAATTCAGTAAAGCTTTTGGCTGGAATTGGCGGCGTAGGCAAAACGGCTTTGGCGCGAGAATTTTGCGACCAAGTCGCGCTCGCAGCGCCATTCGGCTTTCAGCGGATAATCTGGTTAAGTGCCAAGCGTCAGTTTTATACTGCCATCAATGGAAAATTCGTTCCTTCGAGTCGAGTCGATTTTACTGGCGTCGACGACCTGCTTCGCGAAATTAGCCTGGAGCTAAGTGCAAACGATGAAGAGGCGTCCTTGGAACTAGGACGCGAGGCGCTTATGGATACCGCCATAAATGCCCTTCAAATCCTACCTTCACTGGTAGTCGTCGACGACATTGATTCCCTAGAGGCAGACGTACAGCAAGATCTGTTTCACACGTTGATAACTGTTTTTGGTCGCACCGCGGGTAAATCTCCCGTGGGATCTCGAGCCCTGTTGACAGCAAGACTCGACCTAGGTGCAGCACCGGGACAGGTCCTCAGAGTTAAGGGCCTTGAACTCGAAGACTTTTCTGACTTCGTTGAAGTCACTCGCTCGGCACTCGAACTACCCAAGGTATTGGAGTCGGGCTCAAAGCAAATGGCTCGGTTTCACACCGTCACTGAAGGATCACCGACCTTTGCCTCTTCCGTCCTTCGACTCGTATCCTTAGGCGAGGGATTCGATCAGGCCCTAACCAAGTGGAAAGGGGCAGACGGCGAAGATGTTCGGCGATTTGCGTTCGATAGAGAACTTGACCAGCTACCGGACTCGACACGAAATGTTTTGTTCGCTCTTTGCATGTTGTCGGATAGCACGCTCGCAGAATTGAGTGAAATACTCTCGCGAACAATTCAGCAGGTTCGCGATGATTTTGCGGAGCTCCGGAAATATCACCTTATTGCGCATACAGAAGCAAATTTACCTGGAGGAGCTCGCATTACAATACCAGGCAGTATCAGAATGATGAAGGAGATACTGCGAGGGAAAGTGCGTGATCACAAGAAAATAGAAGCCGACTGCGCGCGCGCTCGTAACTCAACGTTACGCATCCGATCAGAGCTTGGCTCCGAAATAAGACGCGTCACGACATTATGGGGAAGAGGCGAATTCGGTGATGCCCTCGAGATCGCATTGCTACTTGACCACAAATATAAGGACGAAGGCGACATTAAGTGCCTGCTGGGACGTGCATATCAGTTGATCCCTAACCCTGATTTTAAGTCGAGCGAAATATGCCTCCGAAAGGCTGACGAACTCCGATGCAAGCGTCCCGAATTGTTACCCTCGTGGGTTGACGCGAAGTCAGCACTAGGAGACTGGACTGGACTGCTCCTGATAACCTCCTTCAAAAGCGACGCGATTCCTTCGTCGGAAATTCTTCTGGCGCGAGCGGAGGCCTATAAACAGCTCGCGGTACTAGAGATTCGCTCCGGAAGTCTACAAAACGCCGCTGACCGTTATGCGGCCGGAGGAAGAGAAATCGACGACGTTTTTAAACGCACTCGGGCTTCGAAGAACTTCCTTGAACTGAAGCAGTTGCGAAAGGAGTTTTTGACGGCATACGTCGAAATCACCGATAGATTAACACCTGATCCCAATCAATATATCGAGGTCTGGCTCGCAGTCGTTCTTTGCTTTGACAGCTTTGTTCGAACCCCTCGAATAATCCGGCTCGGTGCTGGGCGCCTTCATGCATGGTGGACAGCAGTTGAACGGCGAGAGACGACGGCCGATAGTTCTGCTAGGTTACTGAGAGTGCAGCTAACAAAGTTTCACTCCATGATTCGAATATTGGGCGCGCTGGATTCGACGGACCGCACACTCATTGATGAACTTGAGGCTCTGGCCAACGAATTGGAAGAACGAGTCTCAATATACGAAGGCTGAGTTCAGCGATGCAAGGTCGCGGTGCTTGTGGGACGATTGCACGGATTGCATGGCTTCGACCGTGCTGACTTGCTCCTGCTCGCACCGTCATGCGCGAATCCTTTACGTATAAAGGACATTATTCTTGACGGTACCCAAGACACGCTTCGGAGCTGTCAGCAAGATTCCTCAGACGATCTTCGAACCGTGTCACCCATCTCGCGGGACCGAAGCGGAAAGTCAGTTTAAAATCAGCATTCCTATCCAGACTCATCAATCCGCATGACAGACCAAAGTCGATCACAACATATTCTTGAGCTTGCCCGCGAATTGCTTGACGATATCGAGCTGGGACGCGCCGACGCTGAACGGCTAATCCTGAAAGCGTCTCGGTTAGCGCGATGGGTCGGCTCGGATGAGATTCGTGCGTGGTTGAAGCTTGAGATGATCGGCTATAACAGCGCCGAGGCAGTTTCGATCAAGTATATGGGGCAGACCGGCCGTTGGACGAACTTTGAAGAGAAGAAGGGGTTTTGGGGGCCGCTGGCGCAACAAGAAGCGAAGATCGCAGCTGAAAAGGCTAAGTTGGCGTCAATGCGGACACCGGACATAGGCGGCGACTACGCGAATATTGCCATCACCAACGTAACCAACGCGATGACGTCGTCTGCCAATCTAATTCAGACTGTCAGCGGAATAAAAAGTCGTGTTTTGGGGTTGCTGCACGGCTTTGTGAGCGAGGTCTACTACGCAAAGGAATTCGACAGTCTCACGGAGTCTATTTTTGAGCGCTATCAGCGAGACGTCGACACGCTCATTGCTCAGCATTGCGGCGATTTGCTGGAAAAGATTCCGGCTGTGATGGATCGTCTCTCCGCTGGGGACGCAGAGGCTGTATCGCAAGCACTATCTACGTGTAGACGCATCATTGAATCATTCGCTGACTCAATCTTCCCGCCGACAGACGATACGATAGAGATCGGCGGAAATGTGTTGAAACTTGATGCTTCCAAGCATCAGAATCGGATTAATGCGTACATTCACGGCAAGACGAATAGCCAATCCCGAAAACAGCGCCTCAGGCAAAATTTGGCAAATTTGTTTGATCGCGTCTCGTCGGGAGTGCACAAAGACGTCAGTGCCGAAGAAGCCCGCTCACTGTTCTTGAATACCTATCTTTTTTTAGGGGAAATTCTGCACGTCGGGCAAACTAGTGCGTGAGCCTTCAGACCTCTTTTAGGCAGAAATATTAGAGGTCCGTATGCGATCACGCGACAATCTGCCATTGGACGCCACAAATTGGACCCTCACGCCTACGTTCAAGCGCTAAACATCCAGCTCACCTACCTGTTCGCCTATGCGAGCAAGATCAATGAGATCGACACTGCTGCAGCGGTGTTCGGTGAGTTCCGTGGGATGCAGGATGCTGGCTGGAGTACGGTCGCCACAGCCTACGAGGTCTTCCGCGAACTGAAGACGCTCGGATCGAAGGGTGCACCACTGACGCAGGCCGAGCTTCGCCAAGTGCTCTGCCTCTACGCGCAGCTTGCAGAGGCTGGTGGCGTCTACGAGGGCCTGCTGAATGTCATGCAGGTCGCCCAGTTGAAAGCCTATAACCTCTGGCCATTTCAAGACCTTGTCCGAGTTCGCCAGGTGCCTCGAGCCGTGATCGGACCCAACGCGAACTCGATGTTTCGGCGCCTGGCGCAAGTCGCCACTGCAACCGGGATGACCGGCCTCGCACACCTGCTAGAGATCACTTTCCGGGATGACATTCGAAATGCAATGGCGCATGCGGACTACATACTGGTCCCCGACGGGCTGCGGTTGCGGCGAAGAAACGGCGGTGAGCCAATACTCGTGTCCAACGCAGAGTTGCTGGCCGCCTTACAGACCGCACTGTTCTTTTTCGAGCTCCTCCAAGCCTTTCAGCAGGCAACGGCAGAGTCTTTTCGTCCCGCCCGTACCATTGTGGGTAGGTTCAGTGCTAACCCGCCTATGCCTTGGAAGATCGAATTGACCGACAAGGGGATGTTCTCGATCTCCAGCGATGCGGCCGGCCCACAAGTTGATGCCTCCTACGAGCGGCAGAAACGGATTAACGACCGTCTGGGCGGGCGAATGGTGGCGGCTTACGTCGGCCCCGGAATGGATGTTCAACCGGCGCTCCTGACGGAAATCGCTGCAACAGGTTTTGAAGTTTTGATAGTCGGCTTCGAAAGCACAGACCAGTTCGCTGCCGTCGTCGCTGAGGTAGAAGAACACGGACTGTGGGATCCGACACCCAACGCAGGAAACGCCGAAGACGCGCTGCTCATGGTCACGCCTCTTGGGTTTCGGCGGGTTTCCACCGGTGTCGAATTCCAGGCTTGGCTCCCTGTTGTCGACGAAGTTAACATTGCCTGATTGGTCCATTCTTCGTCCTGTAGTAGCGATCGGCAGTCTCACGGCGACTCTAGTTTGGACACTCCAAAGGTCGGCTATTGGTCGACGGCGGTCACCCGACATAGGCGAAATCTATTCCGTCAAAACGCGTCGTGGGTGCATCAAACTGCATCAGTTTGCGACCGCAAAACATCGTCCGAACGTCTCACAGTAGGGGTTGCGGGGCGAATCGCACCTTGCATCAAATCCATTGACCCAAGCGAAGCCCGCAGGCGGGGTGGGGACTGCGTTTCAGAGGGTAACGTGGCCGTCCGTGCCAACGCCGCGGACGAGTCTGTGTCCATCGACGTGGACGCCTTGATCCTGACCGTCGTCTGCACACTGGGTGAGTCACCTACTCCGCCGGTCCTCTTATCCGACTGAGCGCTCCGTTCGCTCCAGCACAGGTCGGCGTGCTGCTCCCCGTTGTTCAACGTTAAGCAAATTCCATTGAATGCGGTTGTTCCTTGCTCCCTGCAGGAAGTTTCCGCTCGTCATCCTCTTGTGCTCAGTCTGAGTACAAATACTTACGATTTGATAACAAACCATTCGACGGCAAGATGGCGCCACATGCCAACGCATGAAATTGCTTCGAATTTCAGAAAGGAAATCACAGATGCGCGAGACCAAAGAATCGCTGTCGATCCCGGAAACCGGGTTCCTGCGTCAACCGCAGGTATTGAAGTTCGTGCCGTTTTCGGCGACGACGTTATGGCGGCGCTGCAAGGCCGGTGCATTTCCGCAACCGGTCAAGCTGTCGGCAGGAATCTCCGCATGGCGCGCAGAGGAAGTCCGCGCATGGATCGCGCAGCAAGGGACCGCGTAAAACGCGAGTCGCACAGACGAAAAAAAGCCGCACACAACGCGCGGCCCAGAGTTCATTCGAAATACATCTGACGTGAAGAACTGCCATCGTATCACCCATAAACCAGCGCAGCCAAACGCGTGCTTGTCCCTGCCGCACGTTGCAGAGGGCTACCTGTCGGTCTATACTCAGGCCGTCGCTGAAACAACAGCGACCGGGTTTGGCGACCTGAATAGTTCGTGGCGGACGACCGCCACCGCGCGGTTTTTTTACGTCCGTACACTTTGTACCGCCTTCAATGGTCGGGCCTTGGTGGGGGTGCGTTCGCGCACGCCGGTTCCCACGGACACCGGTTCGCCAACCCTGCCTTGTGCCCGGCCACCCCATTTGGCGATGGGACGCCGGGTCACCAAATCCGTCCGTGGAGGCTGCCTGATGCACCCTATCTCTGCTCGTCCCGAGCAATCGCCCCTTTCCGTTGAACTGCTTTCAATCGTCCGCAACGCGCTACGCGCTGCTGTGCTTGCTCCGACTGATACGGCCGCACTCGACGTATCCGCCGCCGCGCTACTGGCCGTCGCCGAGCGCGTAGAGCACTCGCGCTTAAGCGTGTGAGGGCGAACGATGACAGCTCACACAGAACGGGAAAGAGCAGCGCTCGCCCTATCGGCAATTCCCGCCGACGTACCGCGCGACACCTGGTGGAAAATCGCCGCGGCACTCAAGCACGAATTCGGCGAGGACGGATTTGCGCTGTTCGACGCATGGAGTCGCACGACAGACCGATACGACGAAGCCGCCGCACGCGATACGTGGCGCTCGCTCAAGGCATCGGGCGGCATCCGCATCGGCAGCCTCTACGAGATTGCGAAGAGCCACGGCTTCGACCCGAAACGGCACCATGTCGCAACGCCAACGACGGTCGAAAGGACACGCCGCGCGAAGGAGCAGCGCGAGCGCGCCGAACAGGACGCCCGCGCGCAGGTCGACGAGGCACAACAGCGCATACGAGCCGCTGATCGTGCATCCACGCTATGGGAGAGCGCAGCCGCAGCTTCCGACGATCATCCGTACCTGCAAGGCAAGACAGTGCGTGCCCACGGCCTGCGTCTGTATCGCGGCAACCTGCGCATCGGCGGCATGGCTTGCGACGGCGCACTGATGGTCCCGCTACGCGCCGCGAGCGGTGACCTCACTTCACTCGAATTCATCGCTGCCGATGGCGAAAAGCGCTTTCTGAGTGGTGGATCGAAAGCGGGTTCGTTCTGCCTGATCGGCGACGACTACACGCGCATCGTGATAGCCGAGGGGTACGCAACAGGTGCCTCTGCGTTCGAAGCAACCAGCTATGCCGTGGCAGTCGCATTCGACGCTGGCAATCTGCGCCGTGTCGCCAGTGCGCTACGTGAGCAGCACCCTAAAGCGGTACTGGTGTTTGCAGTCGATAACGATGCCAAAGCCAACGGCAGCAATCCTGGCCTCAAGGCGGCGACTGACGCGGCGCACGCTGTCGGTGGCACGCTCGTCGTGCCGCCTGCCGGCATGGACCTGAACGACCTGCACCAGAGAGACGGCCTGATGGCCGTCAAGGAGCTGATCGACGCGGCCTTGCCTCACGTGTGGCCGAACATGGAGCAACGGCCATGCTGGAGCGTCTATGGTGACTGGCAGGAAGTTGACGGTGTGAAGCGCAAGCCGGGTGTATGGCATCACAACTTCAAGCAGCGTGACGACCAGGAGCCGGTCATGGTGGACGAGTGGATCTGTTCGCCCCTGTACGTCGATGCGACGACTTCGAACCGTGAGGATGAAAACTACGGCTTCCTGCTGCGCTACGTGTCGCGACGAGGCATCTGGAAAAAGTGGGCAATGCCAGCCGAAATGCTTGCCGGCGACGGAGCCGAAGCGCTGGGTATTGTGCTGTCGGGCGGTGTCGAAATCTCGCAACACAAAAAGCGTGAAGTGCTGCGCTACATCGCGAGCCAGCATCCGAAGCGCCATATGCGTGCGGCGACATTGACCGGCTGGCACGACGGCGCATTCGTATTGCCAGACGAAGTGATCGGCGCAGACGACGTGTGGTTTCAGGCTGCAGGCCGCACAGCGCCCTACGGCATGGCCGGCACTCTTGCGGGCTGGAAAAACGGCGTTGCGGCATTGGCCGAGGGCAATCCCCTCCTGATGCTGGCGATTTCGGCGGCGTTCGCAGGCGTGCTTCTCGAACCGCTATGCATCGACGGCGCTGGTCTGCACATCTACGGCGATTCGAGCACTGGCAAGACCACGGCGCTTGTGGCCGGCATCTCCGTGTGGGGCGGTCAGTCATTTCGCCGGCAATGGCGTGCGACGGCGAACGGGCTGGAAGGCGCTGGCACCATGCACACAGACACGCTGCTCGCGCTCGATGAAATCGGCGAGTGCGCACCGCGCGACCTCTACGAAGCCGCGTATGCACTTGCCAACGGTACCGGCAAGAGCCGCGCGAACAAACACGGCGAGGCGCGCAAGGCCGCTCAATGGCGCGTATTCGTGCTATCGACGGGAGAAACGACGATTGCGGCGCGCATCGAGTCGGGCGGGATCGAGGCAAAGGCCGGACAAGGCTTGCGAATTCTCGACATGCCCGTGTCTGGTCGCTACGGCCTCTTTGATGATCTGCGTGGGGTCGATTCGGGTGCGCGCCTGTCAGACGCTCTGCGTGACGCTGCCGCAAAGCATTACGGCCATGCGGGCAGGATGTTCGCACGCCAGCTGGCCGCCGAGCGCACAGCGGGCGTCGATTTATCCGAACGACTTGCAAGTCTGCTCGCGCACTTTGACGCTCCGGACGGTCAGGAACGCCGGGCGGCACGCGTACTTGCCGTTGCGGCGCTCGCTGGCGAACTGGCGCTCGAGTTCGGCATCGTCGGCTGGAAAGCTGGCGAACCGACGCAAGCGGCTGTACGGGCGTTCAGGTCATGGCAGGGTCAACGCGGCACGCACGGACGCAGTGCTGAGCATGTTGGCATTGTGCGTGCCGTGTCCGATTTCATCGACCGATGCGGCGATGCCCGATTCTCCGATATCGACGCGACGGGTGCGCCGCTCATGCCGATCCGCGATCGCGCCGGTTACTGGCGGATCGAGGGAGGCCACCGTCTGTATCTGTTCACGTCGGCAGGCATCAAGGAAGCCATCAAGGGTTATGACCTGAATCGCGCACTGTCTGCGCTCGACGCAGCCGGCGCAATCGCGAGGAAGCAGAATGGTCAGCGTTCGGTGCCGATCCGCGCGCCCGATGGTCGGTTGACCCGGCTCTACGCAATTGACCCTGAAAAACTGGATGTAGACGGCTAACCAGCCTGCCTGCTGCCTTGCGCCGGAGGCAGGCTGAAAAGACCTCAGCACCGAGTCGCGGATAACTACCAAATCAGATATGTAGTCCTAATTGAAAATCGGATAAATCTTGACCACCGCTTTCAAGCTCAAACAGACATTCATCGGCGCAGCGCAAGCGTATTTCGAAGCGCGCGCAAAACTCGAACAGGCTGAACGCATCCTCGACGCGACGAAGCAGGCATGGATGGACGAACTGGGGCGGCTTGTACGTCTGCGTGATGGCCGCCCGCGTCGTGACGCGATAGCCAGGCGGCTTCGCCATCTGCGTGCGCAGCGCAGACAGGACCGAACAGCAGGCACCACCGCCATGGCCACAACGTCAGTTAGCCAGTCAGCGCAAAAACCCGATCCAGAAGGAAGGCCGGGAAGCACGACCTGTTTCGGGCCGCCACACGATCGCCCCGAAGGAAGTAAAGGGTCGCGCGCCCTTAAATCGGAAGTAACAGCAGTAACAGGAGTAACAACCATTGAATCAACGACCTACATCGGTTCAGGGGGAGTAACAGGGAAGTAACAGAGGAGTAACAGCAAGCCGTCACTCACCTGCCTGTTACTGCTGTTACTCCAGTACTACTGCGGGAGTAACACGGCAAGCGCTTGATTTTTAAGGATGTTACTGCTGTTACTCCAGTTACTCCCCAAAAAACCAGAAATGAAGTCGCACTTCGTAGCTGGTCGCTCTTCTGGGACGCATCAATCGCCGCGCGGCGAACCCGGAGACATCCAATCGTAGCTGTCTGAACAGGGAAACGATGCGACATGAAACGCTATGAGGCTCAGTAGTACTTATTGAATATCACTGAAACGAAATAGAGAGGCAGCAAATGAACACCCACGCATCAACTCATACGCCGCCGGCTGGCGAACTGGCTGCGGCACAGCAGGAAATCGTCATCTTGCGACTGCAGGAGCGGAAGGTTCGCGCGACGCTTCGCGAACTGGCCGAACGCCTGCCGTCAGAGCAGAAAACGCTTTATGCCCGCCTGATGATCCGGGCGGGCCTGTCTGGGTGGCTCAGCGTCCGCTGACCGCTCTTTACCACTACCAATGGAGAACAACATGACAACCGTCATCACCCTCAAACATGCACTCGCTGTCGCCGAGGATGAATACACCACCGCGAGTGCAAAGCTGGAAGCCGCACAGCGCGCTTACAACATCGAACATCACCGGCTGCACGGCCGCGTGCCCTATGCGCAGGCCGGATTGCAATCCACGGACACCGATCGCGAGGTCAAGACCGATTGCTAGTGCAACGGCAACAAACGAAGCACCGGAGCGGGCCACTCCACAAAGTGAACGACTTTCAGAAAGGAAAAACAAACATGTCGGATATCAAGCAAAAACTCAACGATGCCAACTCGACTTTTGCACGCACAGTCGAAACGCTGCAACACGCTCGGCACGACTACGAAACGGGCGCGGGTCGGACGCTCGCTGAAACGGCGGCGAACTGCGCCACGCTACGCAAGCGGATTGGTGAACAGACGCAGGCTGCCGAAGATGCCAGAAACGCATTGAAAACGGCGCTGCGTGTCTCGAATGCGGCAATGACGTCCGAATCGAAAGCCGCGCTGGCAGCCAGGCGTAACGCCGACGATCTGCTGGACCAATACGGTGAAATGCTTCTCGAGGCCGATTTCCAACTGGTCGAGGCCACTGTTTCGGCAAATGACGCTGCGGCGAAGTACGAACACGCCTACCGCGAAGCCAAAACCGCACAGGTTGCGGCCATCGCCTATTCGGCCCTCGATCAATGCGGCGAGGTCATCGCCCGGGCCATCGCCGCAGGTGGCCGCGAAATCATTAAGGAAGAACTTAACCTGCTAGTCGAGATGTTCGAGTCAGCAGACGCGCAAGAGGAAAGTAACCAACTCGCTCCGCCCGATCTTGGAGCCCTTGCTAATAGCGACCGCCTTGGGCCGGTCGTCAAGTGGCAAATCCGGGAGGTAATGCAAGGCAAGATCGACGCATCAAATCTGCCTGTTACCCCGGCGCTCGGAACCTTTACCGAAGGACTGACGCACGCCCTGGCGACGGTGCGTAAGCGCATGGTTCGAGCGTAGGTCGGCCTCACAGGGTCGCCGCCTAGTCTGCCGGCGACCTGAATCCAGCCCCACCCCGTCATTACCTGCCCGCTTCTGCTGATGTGGACCTCATCGCGAGGCGGGCAACACCTGGAGTGTCATGCGAATTTCTATCTGCTGTCCCATCTGCGCGACGAGAGCCAGTGCTCGAACAAGCCGCAAACTGTCCGATACGCTGCGGGAGATCCGGTATCGTTGCGAAAACGACGATTGCGGCCATATCTACGTCGCGCACCTTGAGGTCGTGTACACGGTTGTACCCTCAGCCCTGGAAAATCCTGCAGTCGAGCTTCCCCTGTCACCGCACCGCCAGTCGAATCGTGCGCAAACGGGGTAAGCAGGACGTCGGCTTGCACTAAATCGGGCTACAGGAAACGAAGGTGTCGGTACTTTTGACGGTACCTCTCAGGAGGCTAACCTCCCGACCCTTTATTGACGGGCCTCGGCGGGAGTGTTCGATTCCCGCCGCCCCACCAGAACACCTTGCAATTGGCAGCACACTGTTTCACCGAGAACCCCGACAGCGTAAGGCTCTCGGGGTTTTTACCGTCTGCTTCGCACAACGGCTTCAATTGAAAACCCGCAGACCAGCGACGCTCATCGTGACGGGCAACAAGTCCCCTCCGCAAGTTGCCAACGTATCGCGCGTTCTACGGCATAGCTGCCAGACACATCGCCGTACTACTGTCTGTCATAGACAACCGGCCAGTTGCCCGCCGCGCGCCTCGAGTCTTCCAAGGGTCCCTGCCCGCAAACTCAAGATGTTGTCTTTATAGACCAGCCGCCGGGTATTGAATCGCTTGGCAATGTCGGTCTCCGTCTGCGAAATACCCACCGCTTTCGAGTTCGGCAGATAAGACACCTCGATTTCTCGCGCATACCCGGTGGCCGGCAGCTGTTGCCGGAGGACGTTTGCGCATGAATCGCAAGGCGCCTGTGAAATGTATCCCACCAGTTTCCCCCCGGTCGGGAGTCCGTTAACCAGGATATCGTTTTCGAAATTCTTCAGAGCTTTGAGTTCAGCATCAAGAGCCTGCTTATCTATGCTGGCGCCCAAACGCCCACCCGGAACATCAATGTTGGCGGCAGCTTTCTCTATATTGCTCCTTGGTAAAAAGTCGTTGAATTGCCGATTCGGAGCGCTGCCGGGCTCATACAGAATGTCCTGAGGGTCCTGACCGGAAATAGCATTGTAGATACGCGTATTGCTAGCACCAGAGGGTTCAGCGTAGGTATATTCGAAACGCGCGATTGTTGCGCTACGCCACTTGCTGGCAAGGAGTTTGATTTTGGTCGACGATGGTTGAGCCGTCTTGATTGAACGGCTGACTGCTTGTGCGTAAAAATCCATTGTATTAAACAACTGTTCCGGGACAAGACTGACAGCATTGGTCACTTGAACAATTTTGAGGGGAACCTGGGCCCGCACGGTTGCCGACAGAGCAAGCAACAGGATAGATGCGTAAAACCAGCATGACGTCTTAAACTTATTCACAATCAAAACTCCGGAAAAATTCAATATCATCCCCGGCAAAATCGCTGGAGATAACGAGATTCAAAGGCTTTGACCTCATCCTCTTCCAATGCTTCTTCCACCCCAAGTTCGGCCGCCTCCATAGCACCCAAAAACTCTACTGCGGCCAACCCTTCCATTATCATAGCTATCGGCAATAACAGATGTGCCAACTTTTGCATTCCCGAACCTCCATCCCACGGTCTGGGCGATAACATTTGCAGTGAGTATTCGTGCTTGTACCAAGAATACAGCGCCTTATCCGTCATATTTGCGAAGCACATTTCGCCCTTACCCTCCGGATTTCTGTTTTCCCCTTCCATAGTGCATGGATAAGAGGCTAGGTAGCCTTGCATTTCCCGATAGGCAGCAGCTACGCGTGCCACTCGAAACTGGGCGGGAGGCACGAATCCGCCCTCTCGTATATTCGCAGATTTAGAATCGCTTGAACGCAATTGATTGTGAAGCAGGTTCATCAAATAGCTTTTGTCGTACTCGGAAAGCAGGGCCTCGTTATAAACAGCCTCGCTAAGAAAACGATCCAGGACGTCTTTGCGAATACCGTTCACCTCCAGCTCGACCGGCGCCACTTCCTTTATCAAATCACGCAGAATTTGTGCTGCAACGGCAAATTTGGCAGCCACGGTAGTGTATCGCGGGCCAAACACATAATTACTCTTATAAAAAATGTCGGCGTCCACCCTGGCCTTGGTCGCGTTCGCAACAATCAAGCTTCCTTCATTTGCGTCGTAACCAGGAGGGAAGGGGTGTATATCTACCTCGATTCCGGGCCGTGCCTTGGTTAGCCCATTTTCGTTTGCAAACAGCCGGATCGACTCCTCCAGCGTCAGATTGACCCGATTGTCCTGATTAAATTTTCCCAGCGCCACATTCCATTCGAGCGTATTGATTTCAATGGGCATTTTTTTAATTTCAGAATATGCGGAAATCGGGTTTTCCATAAAATCCTCGGCCAGCTTATCATCATAAATTGAATCGTCGAGCTCACTTTTGGTCATGTAATAAACAAACGCTTTGGTCAACGTACTGGCAAAGAATTTTTCCTCAGCTAGTGCAGGTCCCGACACCAGAATTGAAAGGCACAGAATAATTAATTCCGCCACGCCGGTGGAAAAATAGACTCCCTCGTGAAATGGAACACAACGAACCAGCCGACCAATATTTTTCATTATCCTCACCCTGAATATATATTTTCAAGCTCAATACAGCCTGAGCGACGAACTCAAAATATCCGACATGCCATGGCACATCTCCCTGAAACAATGATAATTCGAGCCTTTCGCTATGGAATAGAGGCAAATTCGCGCATCGGGGTTTGCCCGAATCTCAAATCTGAAGAAATTAACTAAGATTTTTTAAGAGACACGCGGAATAAAAGCGCCCACTCAATCGTTCATCAGCGGTTCGCTACTCGCGCCTCAAGTCACGTCTCGCGAGACCCACACCCCCTTCAGGAGCCGACATCATGCGCAAGACTCTCTTCTGCCTCTCCACGCTGACTCTTCTCGCACTGCAACAGACCGCTTTCGCCGAGGCCCCGAAGGTCGTCGATGGCCGCTTCGTCACCGCGGACGGCATGACGCTCTACACCTTCGACAAAGACACCACGCCCGGCGCAAGTGCCTGCACTGGCGGCTGCATGAGCTACTGGCCGGCAGCCATGGCAAGCCCGTCGGACAAACCGTCAGGTGACTGGACGCTCATCCCTGCCGCCGACGGCAAGCAACAGTGGGCTTACAAGGGGCATCCGCTCTATCGCTACGCGGCGGACAAGCAAGCGGGAGAAATGAAGGGAGATGGCTTCAAGGACATGTGGCACACGGCAAAGCCATAAGCGGGAGCCGCTGGACGACGGGCCAAGGCTGGAAGCCAGAAAGGCGCTCCAATAAGGCACGCTCAAACGAAAAACGCCGGCAACATGCCGGCGTTTTCACAGACGCACACGAGCGCGCAGACCTTCGCGCTTATTCGTCTTTAGGACACTGCAAGTTACAACCGTTCGGATCGCCGTTATCGCCGCGCTTGCGCATAGCTGACTTTTTGTTGGACTGGTATTTGTCCGAGGCCGCCGACGCCGCAAATGGCATCTGCGGATGTTCGGCAAGACGGAACTGATCTTGCAAGATACCACCCGGCACACCCGGAGAATTCTGTGCGAAAGCAACCGAAACGGTGGCGAGGAGCACCCCGGCTGTCGCTGCCGCAGCACATGCGTGGAAAAGAGCTTTCATATCGAGTCAGCGCGGTACAACGCGCAGTTATGGCGTAAGCGGAAGGTTAGAGATTATCCCAAACAGACGCCCTACGCAGCGGAGACGGCACGATTTTGTTTACAGTCGCTTACACCGTGGTCGGGCCGAACCCCACATCGAGCTCGAGCAGCTTGCCACAGTCGCGCGGATCATAACCGTCTAGCTGCTCGACGCCATACCGAAACGCCGTCCCGCGCAGCAAACCGACGACCGTTGCGAGCGGCGTGCGCTCCAACCGGGCGCGGTCGCAAGCGAAGTAATAGTCTTCGTCGACGATCGGGATGAAGTCGAGCCCGAAGTGATGCGCCGCCGGCTCGACGCCGAAACCCACATCGGCCATGCCACTCGCCACGAACGCCGCGATCGCCGAATGCGTGAGTTCCGTCGACGCGTAACCGTTAACTCTGTCCGGATCGACCCCGACTTTTCGTAGCGCAAGATCGAGCAGCATGCGTGTACCGGAGCCTGGTTGTCGATTGACGAAGCGAATGTCGTCGCGCGCGAGGTCGCTCAGTCCGCCGATTCCCTTGGGATTGCCCTTGCCGAGAAAGAGGCCCTGTTTGCGCCGCGTGAGATGCACGAGCACGTGACGCTGCGGATCGAGCCAGCGCCGATACGTATCGGCACAGGTGGCGCGGAATTCGCCCAGCGGCAAGTGGAATCCGGCCAGATCGCATTCGCCGCGAGCAAGCGCGCTGACTGCATCCGCGCTATCGCGATACTTGATATCGACCGGTAGATCGTTCGCGACCAGCGCCGTCACGAGCGCCGCCACGGCGTATCCGTGCGACGCGTAGATCCGCACGTCGTCGGCGGGTGGCGCGAGCCAGCGGTTCAGCTCGCTGGCGACTTCGCTCGCGAGCGCCTGCATATTGCCGTCGAGCCGCTCGCCGCATAGACGCTGTGCGCGCAACACGGCCTGCCCGAGTTCGGACAGCACCGAGCCGCGCCCACGCTCCTTCGCGATCAGCGGACCACCCAAACGCTCCTCGATGCTGCGCAACAAACCCCACGCGTGACGGTAGGACAAACCCTTAAGCGTCGCTGCCTGCGCGATGCTGCCGGACTCGTTCACCAACGCAAGCAACGGCACCACGTCCGACAGGCTGGCCTCGCGGCCGTCGGGGCCCTTCACAACCAGCTGCGCCTGACACTCGATTCTGATCATATATGCTCAACTCTTTCCTATTGCACGAGGCGTTTGCCCGGCCTATTGTTCCGCTATCCCCTACCGAATAACCAAAGCATAAGTGCACGCATTATGAATAACAAGTGCATATATGTCTTTGAAGGAGCCCCACTTGGACGATTCCATGGCCATCGCGCCGGACCAGCTCGTGCAGCGTCACGCGCATCCGGGCATGTCGTTGCTGGCGATATTGCACGCGATTCAGGACGAACTCGGCTACGTCCCGCCCGACACGGTTGCGCCTCTCGCGCGTGCCATGAACCTGTCGCGCGCGGAAGTACACGGCGTCATCACCTACTACCACCACTTCCGCACGCAGCCCGCAGCGCCCGTCACGGTGCAACTGTGCCGCGCCGAAGCGTGCCGGAGCATGGGCACCGAGGCGCTCGCGCAGCATATCGAGGCACACACAGGCTGCCGTTTCGATGCTGAACACGAACACGGGGCGCCGGTCGAGCTGGAGTCGGTGTATTGCCTCGGTCAATGCGCGCTGTCGCCGGCGATGATGGTCAACGGCACCCTGCACGCCAAGGTGACGCCGCAAAAATTCGACGCACTGTTCGCCGCCGCCAGCAAATGCGTGGAGGTCACGGCATGACGCGCATCTACGTTCCCCGCGATTCGTCAGCTCTCGCACTCGGCGCCGACGAACTGGCTCGAGCAATCGAAGCCGAAGCCGCACGCCGCGGCATTGAAATCGAACTGGTTCGCAACGGTTCACGCGGTTTGCTCTGGCTCGAACCGCTCGTCGAAGTCTCGACGGCCGAAGGCCGTGTCGGCTACGCCAACGTCGAGGAAAGCGACGTCGCGGCGCTATTCGACGCCGGCTTTGTGGAGGGTCGCGAACACGCCCGCCGCGTCGGTGTGGTCGATGAAATTCCGTATCTGAAGAAGCAGCAGCGCCTGACCTTCGCGCGTATCGGCATCACCGATCCGCTGTCCGTCGACGATTACGTGGCCCACGGCGGCCTCGAAGGCCTCAAGCAAGCCTTGAACACCGACGGCGACGCCGCCTGTGAAGCACTGATCGAATCGGGCCTGCGTGGCCGCGGCGGCGCGGCCTTCCCCGCCGGCATCAAATGGCGCACGGTGCGCGGCGCCAAGGCGGCGCAGAAATACATCGTCTGCAATGCGGACGAAGGCGACTCCGGCACCTTCTCCGACCGCCTGGTGATGGAAAGCGACCCATACGTGCTGATCGAAGGAATGATCATCGCCGGCGTCGTGACCGGAGCGACGGTCGGTTATATCTATGTCCGCAGCGAATATCCGCACTCGATCGCGACACTCGAAGCCGCGATCGCCAAAGCACGCGCCGCCGGCTGGCTCGGCGACAGCGTGCTCGGTTCAGCGGCGCATCGCTTCGACCTGTTCGTGGCGAAGGGCGCAGGCGCTTATGTCTGCGGCGAGGAAACCGCGCTGCTCGAATCGCTCGAAGGCAAACGCGGCATCGTGCGCGCGAAGCCACCCGTGCCGGCGCTAGTCGGCCTGTTCGGCCAGCCGACTGTGATCAACAACGTCATCACACTCGCAACCGTGCCGATCATCTTCGCGCGCGGCGCGGCCTTCTATAAAGACTTCGGCATGGGCCGTTCGCGCGGCACGCTGCCATTCCAGCTCGCCGGCAACGTGAAGCACGGCGGCCTCGTCGAGCTCGCGTTCGGCGTCACGCTGCGCGAATTGCTGTATGACTACGGCGGCGGCACGGCAAGCGGGCGCGCGGCGCGCGCGGTGCAAGTCGGTGGGCCGCTTGGCACGTATCTGCCGGAAAGCCAGTGGGACATCCCCATGGACTACGAAGCCTACGCGGCAGTCGGCGCGGTGGTCGGCCACGGCGGCATTGTCGTGCATGACGACACCTCGAATCTCGCCGAACTCGCGCAATATGCAATGCACTTCTGCGCGCTCGAATCATGCGGCAAATGCACGCCATGCCGGATCGGCTCGACGCGCGGCGTCGAAGTGATCGGACGGATTCGCAATGGCGATACGTCCACCCGGCAAGTGCAGTTGCTGCGCGATCTGTGCGACACGATGGTGTCCGGTTCGCTCTGCGCGATGGGCGGCATGACGCCGTTCCCGGTGCTGTCCGCGCTCGACCATTTCCCCGAAGACTTCGGTCTCGACAACGTCCACGATCACGCGCCCAAAGCGGCTGCGGCCTGACCCAGGAGCCTCACATGTCCGATGTGCTCAACTCCCCTGCCGGCGCTCCGAAGCAAGTCCCCTTCGGGGGCGGCTGCGGCTCCGGCAACTGCGCGTGCAAATCGCAAGCACAAGCGCAACAACGTGCCCCGCATTCGTTCTTTGACGACACCGATTACGGCACCCCGGCGAGTCATGCCGACGTCGACGTCACGCTGGAAATCGACGGTCAGGCGGTGACCGTGCCGGCCGGCACGTCGGTGATGCGCGCCGCCGTCGAGGCTGGCGTCAATGTGCCGAAGCTTTGCGCGACCGATTCGCTCGAACCGTTCGGCTCGTGCCGTTTGTGCCTGGTCGAGATCGAAGGCAAGCGCGGCTACCCTGCTTCGTGCACGACGCCGGTCGAAGCCGGCATGAAGGTCCGCACGCAAACCGACCGTCTGCAATCGCTGCGCCGTAACGTGATGGAGCTGTACATCTCCGATCACCCGCTCGACTGTCTGACCTGCCCCGCCAACGGCGACTGCGAACTGCAGGACATGGCAGGCGTCACCGGCTTGCGTGAAGTACGCTACGGATTCGACGGTGCAAACCACCTGAAGGACAAGAAGGACGAATCGAATCCGTACTTCACGTACGACCCGTCGAAGTGCATCGTCTGCAACCGCTGCGTGCGTGCATGCGAGGAAACGCAAGGCACGTTCGCGTTGACCATCGCCGGACGCGGTTTCGAATCGCGCGTCGCGGCGAGTGAGAACAAGCCGTTCATGGAATCGGAGTGCGTGTCATGCGGGGCCTGCGTCGCCGCGTGTCCGACCGCGACCTTGCAGGAAAAGACCGTCATCATGCTCGGCCAGGCCGAGCACTCGGTCGTCACGACTTGCGCGTATTGCGGCGTCGGCTGCTCGTTCAAAGCGGAGATGAAGGGCAACCAGGTCACGCGGATGGTGCCGCACAAGAACGGCCAGGCCAACGAAGGCCACGCGTGCGTGAAGGGCCGCTTCGCATGGGGCTACGCAACGCACAAGGACCGCATTACCAAGCCGATGATTCGCGCGAAGATCACCGATCCGTGGCGCGAAGTCAGCTGGGAAGAAGCGCTCAGCTACGCGGCATCGGAATTTCGCCGCATTCAGGCGAAGCATGGCCGCGATTCGATCGGCGGCATTACGTCGTCGCGTTGCACGAACGAAGAAACGTATCTCGTACAGAAGCTCGTGCGCGCCGCGTTCGGCAACAACAACGTCGACACGTGCGCGCGTGTCTGCCACTCGCCGACCGGCTACGGCCTGAAGACCACGCTTGGCGAATCCGCGGGCACGCAGACGTTCGCCTCGGTCGATAAAGCCGACGTCATCATGGTGATCGGTGCGAATCCGACCGACGGCCACCCGGTGTTCGGCTCACGCATGAAGCGCCGCATCCGTGAAGGGGCGAAGCTGATCGTCGTCGACCCGCGCCGCATCGATATCGTCGATACGCCGCACGTGAAGGCCTCGCATCATCTGCAATTGCGACCGGGCACCAACGTCGCGGTGGTCAATGCGCTCGCGCATGTGATCGTGACCGAAGGGTTGCTGAACGAAGCATTCGTCGCCGAGCGCTGCGAAACGCGCGCGTTCGAGCAATGGCGTGCGTTCGTTGCGCTACCCGAGAACGCGCCGGAAGCGACTGAAGAACTCACCGGCGTACCCGCCGCATCCGTACGTGAAGCCGCGCGCATCTACGCTACCGGCGGCAACGCTGCGATCTATTACGGCCTCGGCGTCACCGAACACGCGCAAGGCTCGACGATGGTGATGGGCATCGCGAATCTGGCGATGGCGACCGGCAATATCGGCCGCGAAGGGGTCGGCGTGAATCCGCTGCGCGGCCAGAACAACGTGCAGGGTTCGTGCGACATGGGCTCGTTCCCGCACGAACTGCCGGGCTATCGTCATATCAGCGATTCGATCACGCGCGCGTTGTTCGAAGAAGCGTGGAACGTTACGCTGCAACCCGAACCGGGTCTGCGCATTCCGAACATGTTCGACGCCGCGGTGCACGGCACCTTCAAGGGCCTGTACTGCCAGGGCGAAGACATCGTGCAATCCGATCCGAACACGCATCACGTGTCGGCGGCGTTGTCGTCGATGGAATGCATCGTCGTACAGGACATTTTCCTCAACGAGACCGCGAAGTACGCGCACGTGCTGCTGCCGGGTTCGTCGTTCCTCGAAAAGGACGGCACCTTCACCAACGCGGAGCGCCGCATCTCGCGCGTGCGCAAGGTGATGCCGCCGGTGCCGGGTTATGCCGACTGGGAAGTCACGGTGATGCTTTCTCGCGCGCTCGGCTATGAAATGGACTACACGCATCCGTCGCAGATCATGGACGAGATCGCGCGTCTCACGCCGACTTTCCACGGTGTGTCGTACAGGAAGCTGGAGGAACTCGGCAGCATTCAGTGGCCCTGCAACGAGAACGCGCCCGACGGTACGCCGACCATGCACATCGACGCGTTCGTGCGCGGCAAGGGCAAGTTCGTGATTACGAAGTTCATCGCCACGCCGGAAAAGGTCACGCGTAAATTCCCGCTGCTGCTCACCACGGGCCGCATCCTGTCGCAGTACAACGTCGGCGCGCAGACGCGCCGTACCGAGAACTCGCGCTGGCATGACGAAGACCGTCTCGAGATCCATCCGCACGATGCGGAAGAACGCGGCATCAAGCACGACGATTGGGTGGGGATCGAATCGCGCGCGGGACAAACCGTGTTGCGCGCCAAAGTGACCGAGCGGATGCAGCCGGGCGTCGTCTACACGACGTTCCACTTCCCCGAATCGGGCGCGAACGTGATCACCACCGATAGCTCGGACTGGGCCACCAACTGTCCCGAGTACAAGGTGACCGCGGTGCAGGTGACGCCGGTCGAACAGCCGTCGCAATGGCAACAGGACTATTCGCGCTTCAACACGGAGCAGCTCGATCTGCTGAAGCAGCGCGAGTTGGCCAACGCGACATCGGGTAAGTGAGGCGAGCCATGGACAATCAGAGTCTGATCGACATGGCAAACCGGATCGGCGACTTTTTCGATTCGATGCCGGACCGCGAGGAAGCGCTCGACGGCATCGCCGACCATATCCGCCGCTTCTGGGAACCACGCATGCGCCGCGCGTTACTGGCGACGCTCGATGCACCCGATGCGAACGGCATCGAGATGTCGGGCATCGTCAGGGAAGCGCTCGTCAAGCATCGCGACGGGCTGGCGCCGGCAGCGGCAATCGCGTAGCGGCACCGTTGCCTGGCGCCTACCGTGTGAGGCGGCCCGTGTCAGGGCCGCTTCACAGGGCCGCTCCACAGAGTCGCTTCACACGGCCACTCACGATCTCACTCAAGACAGCCGCCTCGCGCGCAAATCTCTGCGCTCCGCCTCACAGCGCCGTCTGCTCCGGTATCGCCCCTCCCGCCGTGAACCACGCTTCGCAATGCCGCAGCAAGCCGTGCAGATCGGAGCCCGTGCGCCCACGCGCGCAGATGTAGCCATCCGGCCGTACCAGATAGAACGACGGCCGCGTGCGTCCATATGATTCAGACAACGCCGGGGCGCCCTCGCCGCTCGTATCGGTCACGCGCCAGATGCGGACTGCGCCCGGCAACAATCGCTCGATTTCCACCGCCAGTCGCTCGAGTTCCGGGTCCGGCGCCGGTGCGTGCTTCGCGGCGGGATCGAGCGGCGTGTCATCGACCGGCAGCGGCGGGACCAGCAGGAACAACGAAAAGAACGCGGGATCGTGCAGATCGAACACGCAACCGACGCCCGGTGCCCGACCGAGCGGCCCGTCCACCACATGCACCAGCGCATCCGGCGCGCGCTCGCCGGCACGCGGGCCGCCGTCCAGCACGCGCTCGAGCGTCAGCGGACCGCGCCGATACTGGATCGACAACTCGCTGATGGTCATCCGCGCCGCGTCGCGCAGCGGACCGAGCGCGGCCAGCACCGGCATCACGCGCTCGCGCAGCAGCTTCAGCGGTCCGTGATCGGCCTCGGCCATATGCGTGATGAAGCCGGTTTGCCGCAACACGTCGCGCTCGATCGGATGCCGTTCAAGATGGTACGTATCGAGCAGACGGTCCGGCGCCGCGCCTTTGATCACACGCGCGAGTTTCCAGCCGAGATTGAACGCTTCCTGAATGCCCGTGTTCATGCCTTGCGCGCCGGCCGGACTGTGGACGTGAGCCGCATCGCCCGCGAGGAAGATGCGGCCGACGCGCAGCCGCTCCACCATCCTGCTGTTCAGACGGAAATACGACGACCACGTCAGGTCCGATACGTCGACGCGTTCCCGCACGCGCCGGGCGATCAGCGCCTTGCATTCGGCGAGCGACGGCGGCGAAACCAGATTGAGCGGCGGTTCACCGAGCACGGCGGGTGTGGCCGGCGCCGGGACCGTGGTCGGTTCGACCGGATGGTCCGCAATCAGACGATGGCGCCCATGACCCATCGGAAACAACGCAACGAGACCATCACCCGAAGCGAAGATATGGAATTCGTCTTCGGGCCAATCGGTTTCGGCATGCAGGTCGGCAAGCAGGAACGTCTGCTCGGAGGTGCTGCCCACAAAGCTCAAGCCGAGCCGATGACGGATCGCGCTGTGCGCACCGTCGGCGGCGATCATGTACGAAGGCCGCATGGTTTCCGTATGACCGTCCGCGCGCCGCAAGGTCGCCTGAATGCTGGCGGAACCTTGCGAGAACATCGTCAGTTCGACGCCGCGTTCGATCGTCACGCCGAGCGTCGCGAGATGCTCCGTCAGCAAACGTTCGGTCACGGCTTGATCGAGAAACAGCAGATACGGATAGCGCGTGTGCAGCGGATCGAAATCGAGGCGCGCGAGACGCATGCCATTGGAAAAAAGATTGGCGATGCGCGCGCGATGACCGAGTTCGAGAAACGGCTCGATCAGGCGGTGCTGTTCAAACAGTTCGAGCGTGCGCGCCTGAATGCCGATGGCCCGTGAGTACGGGCTCGGTTGCAATGCTTTGTCGATCAGACGCACGGGGATGTGGGCACGTGCCAGGCTCATTGCCGCGGCGAGCCCGGTCGGACCCGCCCCGACGATCAGCACCGGCGACGCATCGTGTGCGGCAGCGTCCATGCGGAACTCCGGAGGCAACAGGACGTTCTAGTGTACGCCGCCGATAATCCACTCGACGGTGCGCTGCATCAATCGTTGGGATGATCCATCGCACATCGATGCTCGGTGGTGCCGAGGTCGACTTGCAGCGTCGCATGCTGCATCGAAAAACGTTCGCGCAGGGTGATGACGATACGGTCGATGGACTCGTCGCCGGGATGGCCGGCCGGCATCACCAGATGCGCGCTGAGCGCATTGCCGGTGGTCGACAGCGCCCATACATGCAGGTCGTGCACGTCGGTGACGCCGGGCTGCCCGGCCAGATAGTCGCGGATAGGCTGCAGGTCGACGCCGGGCGGCACGGCATCGAGCGCCATACGCACCGAATCGCGCAGCAGGCCCCACGTCCCATACACCACCACCGCGACCACGAGCAGGCTCATCACGGGGTCGAGCCACGTCCAGCTGGTGTAGAGAATCACGAGACCGCTGATCGCGACCGCGGCCGAGATGCCGGCGTCCGCGGCCATATGCAGGAAGGCGCCGCGAATGTTCAGGTCTTCCTTCTGTCCGCGCATGAACAGCCACGCCGAGAAGCCGTTCACCACCACGCCGAGCGTCGCGACGACGAACACCGCCAGTCCCGCGACGGGTGCCGGGTTCATCAGGCGTCCGATTGCCTCGGCGACGATCACGCCGCACGCAAATAGCAACAGTGCCGCGTTGGCGAGCGACGCGAGGATCGACGAACTGCCGTAACCGAATGTGTAGCGTGCCGACGGCCGGCGCGTGGCGAGCCAGGCTGCGCCCCAGGCGAGCAGCAAGCCGAGGACGTCGGAGAGATTGTGGCCGGCGTCGGCGAGCAGCGCGGTGGAGTGCGCGATCACGCCGTAGATGGCTTGAACCACTACGATCGAGACGTTTAGTGCGACGGCGAGTGCGAAAGCGCGGCCGTGGCCCGCGGCGGGTGCGTGGGCGTGGGCATGGGCGTGGCCGGCGTGGCTGTGGGCGCTGTGATTTTCGCTGTCGCTGTCGCTGTGGCTGTGACTGTGGCCGGCGTGACTGCCGTGGCTGTGGCTTTCATGATGCGCATCGTGCGCATCCGGACGAGCCGCACTGCGTACATCCTTGGCGTGCTCGCGCTCCTGATCGGTGCCCTCGTCCCCCTCCACCGGCGCGTCGTCGCTATCGATCCCTTCGAGCACCCCGTCGAGCCACACCGGCGCGTGGTCGTCCTCGCGCTCTTCGGCGGCCCGGTTCGGGGTGGTGGTTTTCTTCATGACGGGTCCAGAGGAAATTCGCCGGCCGGCTCAGCCACATGTTCGAGCATGCCGGCCAGCATCGCGCTGATGTGGCGGTCGGCGGCAAGATAGAACACCTGCTTGCCCTGCCGCTCCGCGCGCACGATCCGCGCCGCGCGCAACAGCCGCAGATGGTGGCTCACCAGCGACGGCGATAAGCTCAGCCCCTCGGCAATCGCGCCGACCGCGCGCCGCTCGTCGACGCACGCGAGCACGATGCGCAAGCGCGTCGGGTCGCCGAGCAACCGGAACAGGTCAGCCAGCGGCCCGATCGTCTCCACCGGGCGGTCTTCGAAACTGGCTGGCGATGTCGTGTAAACCATTGCAGAAGGCATCGTCGGCAAACATATGAACAGGTATTCATATGTTATAGATATCAAGACAACAGGTCAAATCGGAGAGCGGCCCGGCGAGTGTGGGAAAATGCAGCGTCCGCCTCCCCCGAAATCCCATCCCTCCGGCATGCAACAAGTATTTGACCGCGCTTTCGCGGCGCATCGTGACGGCCGCCTCGAAGACGCCGAACGCGGCTACCGCGCGACGCTCGACGACAATCCCGTGCACGTCGATGCATTGCATCTGCTGGGCGTCCTGCGCCACCAGCAGGGCCAGCACGCCGAAGCCGCCGCGCTCGTGCGGCGCGCGGTGAACCTGCGCCCGGAAGACGCCGCGCTACAACTGAACCTCGGCAACGCGCTAAAAGCGCTCGGCCAGATCGACGACGCCATCGAACAGTTCCGCAATGCGCTCACGCTTGCACCGTCCTTCCCGATGGCGCACTACAACCTGGGCAATGCGTACGCCTCGGTAGGCCGTCACGACGACGCCGCCGACGCCTTTCAGAAGTCGTTGCGCCTGCAACCGAACGACGCCTCGTCGCATAACAATCTCGGCAACGCATTGCATGCGCTCGGCCGTCACACCGAGGCGATCGCGTCCTTCGAGCGCACGCTCGAATTGCGTCCCGGGCATGCTGGCGCGTTGAATAACATGGGCATGTCGCTGAACGCGCTCGATCGGGCGGACGAGGCGATTCCGCGCTTTCAGGAGGCGCTGGCAGCCGAACCGCGTTTCGTCGCCGCGCACTTCAATCTCGCCAATACGCTCGACGCCACCGGCCGCCACGAAGAAGCGGTCGCCGCTTTCCGAACCGCGCTCGCTTTGCAGCCGAACCTGCCGCCCACCATCTTCGGGCTCGGCAACGCGCTCGCGGCATTGGGACGCCATGCAGAAGCGCTGCCGTACCTCGAACGCGCGGTCGGCCTCGATCCGCAATTCGCGCTCGCCTGGCTGAGTCTCGGCACGGCGCACCAGGCCCTGGGCGCGCACGCCGCCGCTGTCCGGGCGTTCGATCAGGCGTTGCGCTTGCGCCCCGATCTCGCGTCCGCGCACATGAACCGAGCGCTTGCATGGCTTGCGTTGCGCGACTTCGCGCGCGGGCTGCCGGAATACGAATGGCGGCTGCAGACCACCGCGCAACCGGTCATCCAGACGTTGCCGCGTTGGCACGGCGAGCCGATCGAACAACGTACGCTGCTGATCCACGCCGAGCAGGGTTTCGGCGATACGCTGCAATTCGCGCGCTTTGTGCCGCTGGCCGCGCAGCGTGCAGCGCGCGTCGTGCTCGAAGTGCAGCCGCAATTGCTGCCGCTGCTTGCACCTGCCGCGCAAGCCTGGCGCGTGACGCTGATCGCCCAGGGCGCACCGCGTCCCGTGGCGGATCTGCAATGCCCGTTACTCAGCTTGCCGCTCGCGCTCGGCACAACCTACGACACGATCCCCGCCCGCACGCCTTACCTCAGCGCGCCGCCGGCTTATGGCCGCAAATGGCGCGGCTCACTCGGCGGTCAAGCGAAACGCAAGATCGGCATCGCGTGGTCAGGACGCATCCAGAAGAACGAAACCCGTTCGATGCCGCTCGCGGCGCTCGCGCCGCTATTCGCGCTCGAAGGAATCGACTGGATCGTGCTGCAACCTGAACTCAGCGCCGAGGAACGCGCGGCGCTCGACGCGCATCCGCGTGCGGCATCGATTCATCGCTTCGATCAACGGATCGGCGATTTCGCGGATACCGCGGCGATCATCGAGCGGCTCGACGCGGTTGTGTCGATCGACACCTCGATCGCTCACCTGGCTGGCGCACTGAAAAAGCCGCTGTGGCTGATGCTGCCGTTCGCCGCGGATTGGCGCTGGTTCGTCGGCGAAACGCACAGCTCATGGTATCCGGGCGCAACGCTACTGCGTCAGCCGCAACCGGGCGCGTGGGGCGAGGTGGTGGAGGCGGTCGCGAATGAATTGCGCGGCGGCTAACTGAGCCGGCGTTAGCGAAATCCGTCACAACGCGATGCCCAATAAAAAACCCCGCGCTCGTGAGAACGCGGGGTTTTTGTTTGTCCGGATAAACGGTGAGCCTTAACCTTGCCCTCAAGCCGTCCGATACTGATCGCGCGACTCCGGCGTGCGATACAGGACCAGCGTCGCGATCAGCCCGCAGATCGCCGCCACGCCGAGGAACAGACCGGGTGCGGCCTTGTTGCCGGTGGTGTGAATCAGCAGCGTCGAAATGGCCGGCGTGAAGCCGCCGATCGTCGTAGCAAGGCTATAGGCCAGCGAGAAACCGGCGGTCCGCACTTCAACAGGCATCACTTCGGTCAGCGCCACCACCATCGCGCCGTTGTAGCTGCCATACAGGAACGACAACCACAATTCGACCGCCAGAAGGCGAGCGAACGACGGCTCGGCGACCAGCCATTGCAGCGCCGGATACGCGGTGACGATCGTCAGGATCGTGAAGGCCAGCAGCACGGGACGGCGTCCGACACGGTCCGACAACGCGCCCGCGAGCGGCAGCCACACCAGGTTCGACAGTCCAATACAGACGGTGACAACGAGCGTATCGATCGACGACAGCTTCAGCACTTCCTTGCCGAAGGTCGGCGTATAGGCTGTGATCATGTAGAACGACACGGTGGTCATGATCACCATGCCCATGCCACCCAGCACGATGCCCCAGTTCGCGGCCATCGTCTTCATGATCTCGCCCATGCCCGGATGATGCTTGCGCGCCTTGAATTCCTCGGTTTCCTGCAACGAACGGCGAATCAGGAACAGGAACGGCACGATCAGGCAGCCGATCAGGAACGGCACGCGCCAGCCCCAGGCCGTCATCTGATCAGCCGGCAGAACCTTGTTGAGCACCACGCCGATCAGCGCGGCGAATACCACGGCAACCTGCTGGCTGCCCGACTGCCACGCGCAGTAGAAGCCTTTGTTGCCCTTGGTCGCGATCTCCGACAGATACACCGACACGCCGCCCAGTTCGACCCCGGCGGAGAAGCCTTGCAGCAAGCGGCCGAACAGCACGAGCGCCGGAGCAAGGACACCGATGGTCGCGTAGCCCGGAATGGCGGCGACCGTGAGGGTGCCGAGCGCCATCAGCCCGAGTGTGAGGATCAGGCCTTTGCGCCGGCCATGATGGTCGATGTAGGCGCCGAGCACGATCGCGCCGAGCGGCCGCATCAGGAAGCCCGCACCGAATACCGACAGCGACAGCATCAGCGAGGCGAACTCGTTGCCACTCGGGAAATAGGTCTTGGCAATCGCGGACGCGTAATAGCCGTAGACCATGAAGTCGTACATCTCAAGAAAGTTGCCGCTGACCACGCGGAAAACTGTCTTGACCTTGGATTCCTGGGAGGAGGAAGTGGCGTGTGTCGCAGTAGACATGACATTCTCTGATAAGCCCGTCGCCACGAAGACAGGCGGCGCTCAGGCAGTTGAAACGATCCACCGCGCTCGGCAAGCGGATGCCCCAGGCAATATGGTAGACGTAGAACGCGCCGGGGGCGCGGCATTTTCATGCTGAACGGATTCCCACGGTACCAGGGTAAACGTTGTGAAACAGCCGAAGCCCGCAACACGTAATGTTACCGTTCAAGGCACTGTCGCGCATTCCATACAGTTTCATTACGGACAACCGCGCTATGCCCTTGCGATAAACTTTTTGCAGACAGGCAATTCCCGTTGACCACCATCCCGATGCAAACCTCCCGTGCACTTTCGCTGCGCCCCGCGACGCTCGCTGATGCAGCATTGATCGCCTCGATCCATAGCACCAGTTGGCAGGCCACCTATCGCGGCCTGTTGCCCGATGCCTTCCTCGACGGCGACGTGACGCAGGAGCGCGCCGCCTATTGGGAAGCACGCCTGCGCGCACCGGGCGGCGAGCGCCGGATCGTCCTGATCGCCGAGCTCGCGGGCGAGCCGATCGGGTTTGTCTGCGTCGAGCGGCAACCGGAGTCCGCGTGGGGCGTCCTGCTCGACAACCTGCATGCGTTGCCTGGCCATCAGGGCATCGGCGCGGGCAAGCTGTTGATGCGTGCCGCCGAAGACTGGACTCACGCGCAAGGAGAGACGCAGTTGTATCTTTACGTGCTCGAAGGCAACACACGGGCGATCGGCTTCTATGAGAAACAAGGCTGGCAGTGCGTCGGCGCCGAGCCGGATCATATGGGCGGCGTGGATATTACTGCATTGCGCTATGTGTACCGGCTGGATCGGTGACACAAGCGTGCCTCGTTTGATCTTCGTCCAGAGCAGCGCCGATTCTGGCCGGATCGGCGCTTCCTTTTCGGACCATTCCGATCGTTAGTTCAGCCACTTCCGGGCATCATCTTTCCCATCCCGATGGCTTCAAAATGAACGCTCATGCGGCGGCGTGCTCGACCTGAGGACGACGTCTCTGCATTGCGTTGTGTACGGCGTTTTCGTACGCATCGCGCTGAAGCCAGAGCCCCCCAGAGCCGCCCGTCCGCGGCCCCTTTACGAGGCGCTGCGAAGAAACCGATGTCGACCACTATCCCCCTCACGTTGATCGAAGGCTCCATGGCGCTGCCGAGTCTGTCGCCACTGTGCCGCCTGCTACCCCCGCCATTCGGCCGCGATTGGGCTCTGCTGCCGCCCGGACACAGTTTGCGCGCGGAACTCAGGACGCTTTATGTGGCCGTGTTACGTACCTTTTGTTTGAATGCGGAGGCCATCAGCACGCTCTGCCAGTGGGAGGCGTCGCGCAGGCTGCCGGCTGCGTCCTCAGCGTTCATCTTGCGTACTCCCTCGACAAGCGTGGTTGATGCAGCGGCCGAGGGAGCGGTTGATGCACCGGTTGAAGGATTGGTTGATGCATCGGTCGAAGGATCGGTTGATACCTCGTTTGACGGTTCATTGCGTACGGCCGCCGAAGCCGCACCTTTCGCACCCGTTAATGCGCGAGGAGTGCCCGCCTCGCCACGCGGCGGATCGGGGCATTGGGGTGCGCTAGCGGGCGGTGCTTGCGCCCTCGGCGGTGCCGCGATCCTTGCCTGGATCGCTGTCGGTCATCTGACGCAGCGTCACACGATTGGCGATGCCAAAACAGCCGGCAAGGTCCCGGTCGGTCAGGAAGCGAAGTTGGCGAACCATCACTCTCCCGATGCTGCTGTCACGTCTCGCGCAACCAATAATGACCGTGCAGCGGCACGCGCTACAACTGACAAGAACGTATCTCGTCGCCAGGACAGGTTGCGCGAAGGCGCCCCGATCCAATATGAAAAAAGCGGCCGCAATTCGCGCACGGCCATCGCGGCGCATTTGTCACCGCAATTGCCGCCACAGTTGCCGCCGCGGTTGCGGCCGCGGTTGCCACCCCCATCGTCGACGAATCACGAAGGGTCACCGATTGCGGTGTCGGCAAACGCTCACCGAACGTCACCAAAACCATTGTCCACCGGTCCCTACTCGCCACACGCGCCATCGCAACCCGGCATCGACGAATACATGTCGATGACCATGTCGGCCGGCACACCCGTACGCGATCTTGCGTCGCCATCACGTCCCGCGGGATCGGTCGATTCGCCGCGCATCGGTGGGACAGATTGGACCAATCACATGTCGCAACGTCGCGTGACCGAGAACCCCGACCAGTTCGCGAAGTAAGCTTGTCGGTATCGCAGAATCGGGGCGCAAAAAACAAAACCCCACGCTCCGAAAAACGTGGGGTTGGTCAGAAGCCTGCACCCGGCCACAAAAAATGCCGGGGGTTTCGACACCGGTGCGCCTACTTCTGCGTTGGCAATCCGAACTCGGTTTGCCGCTGCAACTGCATCACTTGTCCCTGCACCTGACGCAGCTGCGCCTGCGCCTTTTCCTTCTCCGCATTCAGCGCGGCCGTTTCGCCTTGCGTCTGCCGCTGGTAGTCGTTGACCTTGGCCTGCTGCGCACGCGCGACGTCGAGATCGGCCTGCAGCCGTTTCGCGCGATCTTCCGACAACGCGATGATGTCTTCGATATACGCTTTCTGCGCCTGCAACTGCGTGCGGCGAATCTCGACGTCCGCGAGTTGCGCCGTCTGCTGGACGAAGCCGGCATAGACCGCTTCGGCACGAGCCATGTCCTGCGATTTGATCACGCGCCAGAAATGCTTGTCCTGAAACAGCGCGACGTAGTACGTCATTTCCCGCGGATAGAAGAACAGACTCGCGCCATAACTGCCGTTATACGTGGTGCGTAATTCGCTCAGCTTCGCGTCGTGAATCATCTGCATCAGTTCGGCGACGTTGCCTTGCGCGTCACTCGCGCTAGCCGGCGTGCTCGATGCCGCATTGCGCAGCGCGGCGGCGACCGGTTGCGGCGTTAGCGTGTTCATGGCCGGCCGCGTGCCGACCAGAGGAGCGGCCTCGTCGCCCTGCGCTGCCAGCACAAAACCGCCATGCTGCAACAGCGCGCACGAGGCCGCGAGCAGCATGGCGCGCCGTACAATTAAGGGGTACTTCATACGTGCATGCTCCATGCAAATCCAAAACAGCCGCAGATTATCGCGCGGATTAGCTGTTAAGCGAAGCATTCAAGTGTCGCGCCGACGGACTTTAAATCGAGATAAATCGATAACGAATGATTTGGCCGGATCCACCCACCCGTCGAGAAATAAAAGATTTCAGATAAGACAAAAACGCAACAATCCGACTCATGCAGACATTTCCCAATTTGCATGGCGCTCGCGCGAATGCACCATCAGGCAGCGCGAGATATCGAGACAAGCGGTCAAATAACCAGATCGCTGGACCTGCGCGTTATTCATTTCGCACAAGCGCGATGAAGCGAGGACCGCTTCGGATATGCAGGCAGCGCCTCGCTGGAATCGGATTTGAAAAGACCAAACTCGAAAGCATGGTTTTAAGGCCGAAGCCTTAAAACCGTGTTTCGCGCGCTACCCGCAAGAAGGTATCGATCAACGGCGTGCAATCGAGCAACTCCGGACCGCCGGCGCGATGAAACTCCGGATGCCACTGCACCCCCATCACGAACGGCGCGCGCCGATAGCGCACGGCCTCGATGATGCCGTCCGATGCCGACACCGCCTCAATATTCAGATCGCGGCCGAGCGTCTTGACCGCCTGATGGTGAATCGAGTTGACGATCGCATCGCGGCGGCCCGGAAACATATTGGCCAGCGTTGATCCATCCGGAAAATGAATGCCGTGCCGATGCTGATCGTAGTCCTCGTTGACGTGCGCACCAGCCGTCGGCACATCGGTAGCGATGTCCTGGTACAAGGTGCCGCCGAACGCCACGTTGATCAACTGGCAGCCGCGGCACACGCCGAGCACCGGCTTGCCCGACTCGATGAACTCATGCAGCAGTTCGAGTTCGTACATGTCGCGCACACGGTCGCCCGGCCACTCGGGGCTCGTTGCCTGTTCCGCGTACGACTGCGGCGAAACGTCCGCGCCGCCTTGCAGCAGCAGACCGTCGAGGTGCTTCGCATAGTCGCGCAGACGAATATTGCTCGGGTGCAGCATGCCCTGATGGCCGACTGTCGGAATCATGAACACCAGCACGTCGCGCGACATCACCCAGTGCGCAATCGACTCCTCGAGATATTGCAGCGTTTTGCCGCGCAGCCCCTTCGCGCCCGGCTCCGGGTGAAAGATGCGCGCCGATACGCCGATGCGCAAGGTGCGCTGCGTGATCCGTTGACCCGCGCGATCGAACAGCTGACGCGCGCGCGCCGCGATGATGCGGCCGAACACGGTCCACGCCGAATCGTTTTGCCTCAGATAGCGCGGCGGCGATGGCGGCAACGCGTTCGGCGGTGGCGGATTCGTCGCGGTGAAATCAGGCGCGGCGCCGAAGCCTGGCGGCGGCGAGCCAGCCGGGCGACTGGCCGCGGCTGCTTCTTCCGCTTTTTCCGTGACAATGGCCGCGTCAGCGGTCGCGCTCAATTCGCCGGCAAGCGGTTCGCTGCTTTCGAGCGTAGCCGGACGCGAGGCTTGAACCTTGGCGGCATGTCCCGCCTTAGCTGCGTCGCGCTCATGGACCGCAGCCTCCTGCCTGGCAGTCGACGCAGCCGCCGCACTGCGCGCTTCGGCCGCATCGCGTTGCCGCGCCGTTTGCGCGTCAGTGGGCGTCACGGTAGACGCGCTCTGCGGGTTGTCCGTCGAGGATCGTACTGCCGCTTCAGCAGCAGGCGATGCACTTGGCGCAGCAGGCACATCAGCCGACGAATCTTCCGGCAAAGCGGTCGAGCGTGGCGTGCTGGACACCGTCGGCGGAGTGGTCGTGCCTGGCGTCGCCGCAGGCGACGATGGGCCGCCGGGCTTGCCGGCGTCTTCAGGTTTGTTTTCGCTCATGACAGTCAGACAGGCGCCTTCACGCGAACGAATGAATATGCCCTGATTATCCGCTAGCGGGGCAAGCCCCGCAAACCCGCACACAATTGCTCACATTGTTGCGGCTCGAGGCACAGCGCCGTCTAACTTAGGGATCCGGTTGTTCTTCGAAAGTTTCGCGCAGCGCGATCTGCATCGCCGCGTGGATTTTCACGCACCAGCGCCAGACCAACGCCAGCAACACCGCGGCGCAGATCAGCACCACGGTCAGGAGGCCCGTCGGCGGCAAGATGCTGCCGGAGAGCGCCGCGACCAGCAAAAACACGCCAACCATCGAAACCACCGGCACCAGGTCGGAAATCGCATAACGGATTGCACGGGTGAAGCGTCCCGCCGTCGCCGGTTGCACGCTCACCTCGGCGAGCAGCAATGCAAGCGACTTGGTCTTGCGATAGACCGCCACCAGAAACGGCATCGACAGCACCAGCGCGATACTCCACAGCACCACGCGCTGCATCGGCTCGGAACTTATCCAGTGCGCGAGCCAGGTGCCCGTGTACGGCGCGCTATACGACACGATCAGAAAGATCGCCGCGACCAGCGCGAGATTGACGGCGATCTGCAAAATGATCCGCCGCGTCATGCTGAACAGCGTCGGCTCGCCGGTTTCGGTGCTCAGGCTGCGTAGCCACTGCCCGTACATGCCGAAGCCGTTAGCGAGGGTGCGCGGCATCGCCTGGCCGAGACGCTGCGTCAGCGGGTCGGCGGCACGAATCAGATAAGGCGTGAAAAGCGTGGTCAAGGCGGAGACAGCGACCGCGATCGGATACAGAAACGCGCTCGTCACCTTCAAGGTCAAGCCCAGCGACGCGATGATGAACGAGAACTCGCCGATCTGCGAGACGGTCATGCCGACCCGCATCGCCGTGCGCCCATCCTTGCCGGCCAGAAAAGTGCCGAGTCCGCACGACACGATCTTGCCGACGATCACCGCCACCGTAATCACCGCGATCGGCCATGCGTACTCGACCAGTACGGCCGGGTTCAGCATCAAGCCGATCGTCACGAAGAAGATCGCGGAGAAGGCGTCGCGCAGCGGCGCGATCAGATGCTCGATCCGATGCAGATGGCGCGACTCGGCCATGATCGCGCCGATCAGGAACGCGCCGAGCGCAATGCTGTAATCGAGCTTCACCACCAGCAAACAAAAGCCGAAGCAGAAGCCGAGCACCGACACCAGCAGCATTTCGTCGCTCCTCGCGCGCGCCACGTAGTTCAACGCACGCGGCACGACCAGAATGCCGACCACCAGCGACACCGTCATGAAGAGCAGCAGCTTGCCGAGCGTCACCACCGCGACACCCGCGCTCAACTGCCCGGTCTGCGCAATGCCGGAGAGCAGCACCAGCATCGCAATGGCGAGAATGTCCTCGACGATCAGAATCCCGAACACCAGCTGCGCGAAGCTCTCGCGCTTCAGGCCCAGCTCGGAGAGCGCCTTGACGATGATGGTGGTCGACGAAATCGCGAGAATCGCGCCGAGGAACAGCGAGTCCATCGAACTCCAGCCGAACGCACTGCCGATCTCGTAACCGATCCACAGCATCAGCACGATTTCGGAAAGCGCCGCGACGATCGCCGTCGCGCCCACTTTGAACAGCTTGCGCAGACTGAATTCGAGCCCGAGCGAAAACATCAGGAATACCACGCCGAGTTCGCCGAGCGTCTGGATGGTCTGCTCGTCGTGGATCAGCTGGAACGGCGGCGTGTACGGCCCGATGATCACGCCCGCGGCGATGTAGCCCAGCACCACCGGCTGTTTCAGGCGATGGAACAGCACGGTGACGACGCCGGCGAGCGCCATCACGACCGCCAGATCCTGAATGAAGCCGATGCCATGATGCATGGATGCGTCCCTTACAAAAAGTAATGTCTCAAAAACGCAGTGTAACGCACAGGCGTGCTGCGCCGAATCGCGCAAACGTCGAAAGGGCTTGGGATTGGCCGGATCAGGAGCGGGCCGCGGTAACGCTCCCGCCGAAACTTTTTTGACACGCTGGACACCTGTGAAATATCACAATAATATTTGACGCATATTTTCCAGGGAGTCGAGTCATGCAGCAGGTGTCCTTCAATGTTGTAGATCGTTCCGGCGCCAGCCGCGCCGATATCGTCGAAGTGAATCGTCTGACGATCGCCGGCTGGGCCGGGCGCGATCAGGCGGCAATCGAGCATCACATCGCCGAACTGGCCGAACTCGGCGTGAAGCGGCCGTCGACCACGCCCTGCTTCTACCGCCTCGGCGCCGAGCTGCTGACGCAGGCCGAATTGATCGACGTGGTCGGCGTGAAGTCCAGCGGCGAAGCCGAGTGCGTGCTGGTGCGCTCGAAGGCGGGGCTCCTCGTCACCGTCGGCTCCGACCATACCGACCGTGAAGTCGAGGCCTACGGCGTCACGGTGTCCAAGCAGATTTGCCCGAAGCCGGTCGCCCGCGACGCATGGCGTTTCGACGATGTCGCCGGCCACTGGGATCAACTCGAACTGCGCGCTTTCGCCGTGACAAGCAACGGCGAGCGGCGCGTTTATCAGCAAGGCAGCGTCGCCTCGCTGCTGCCGGCCGAGAATCTGCTGGAGCGCGCGCCCGTCGCCGAGGGCGCCGCGATGTTCTGCGGCACGCTGGCTGTGCAAGGCGGCATCGTCGGCATGGCCGACGGCGACGCGCTCGAACTCGAACTGCACGACCCCATCCTGAACCGCACGCTGCGCCACGCCTACCGCGTGCGCGCGCTACCTATCGTCGAATGAGGCACGCATGAATCCCCCTTCGCTCTCCGCCAACGCCGACGCGTCTTCCGACGCGTGGCTCGAAGCCGCCGCGCTGCGCAAGATCACCTGGCGCATCATGCCGTTCCTGTTTCTCGTCTACGTGCTGTCGTACCTGGACCGCGTCAACATCGGTTACGCGAAGCTGCAGTTCACCGGCGACCTCGGCCTGTCGAACGCGGCGTACGGACTCGGTGCGGGGATTTTTTTCTTCGGCTATTTCGTCTTCGAAGTGCCGAGCAATCTGCTGCTGAAGAAGTTCGGCGCACGCGCCACCATCGCGCGCATCACGATGCTGTGGGGGCTGCTGTCGTGTCTGATGATGTTCGTGCGCTCGGAAACGATGTTCTACGTGCTGCGCTTTTTCCTCGGCATCGCCGAGGCCGGGCTGGTACCGGGCGTGGTGCTGTATCTGACGTTCTGGTTTCCGTCCGACCGGCGCGCGCGGATGGTCGCCGTGTTCATGGCGGCGATTCCGGTGGCGGGCATCATCGGCGCGCCGTTGTCGGGCTTTCTGATGTCGGCGCTGCATGAAACACACGGACTGCGCGGCTGGCAGTGGATGTTCCTGATCGAAGGCATTCCGTCGATCCTCGCGGGCTTCTGGGCGCTCGCCGTGTTGCGCAACACGCCCGCCGAAGCCGCCTGGCTCACCGACGACGAAAAGCGCGTGATCCTCGGCCGTCTCGCGCGCGAAAACTCCGCGGCGGCCGCGGCCGGCGCTGAACACAGCCTCTCGGTGGCCTTGCGCTCGGGCCGTTTCTGGTTGTTGACGCTGATTTACTTCTGCCTCGTCACCGGCAACGCGGGCTTCTCGTTCTGGCTGCCGCAGATCGTCAAGGATCTCGGTGTCACGAATCTCGTCACCAATGGCTTCGTCACCGCGATTCCTTATCTCGCGGCGGGCATCGGCATGATCCTGATCGGCCGCTCGTCGGATATCACCGGTGAACGGCGCTGGCACTATGCCGTGTGCTGCTTCATCGGCGCGGCAGGCTTGCTCGGCAGTGCCTCGGTGACCAATTCGATTCCGCTCGCCGTGACCGGTTTGTCGATCGCTTACATCGGCATTCTGGCGGGCTTCGGCATCTTCTGGTCGATGTCCACCACGTTCCTGCAGGGCACCGCGGCCGTTGCCGGCATCGCCGTGATCAACTCGATTGCGAACCTGGCCGGCTATGTGAGCCCGTATGTGCTTGGCATCGTCAAGGACGCGACGCAAAGCGTGACGCTCGGGCTGGTGCTGATCGCGGGCGCGTTGATCGTGGGCGGCCTGGTCACATTGATGATGCCGCGCGTGAAGGTGCAGCACGCCGCAGCGGTGACGCCGAAGAGCGCCTGACGCCGCTGTGCTCGCCGTGATTTTCGTGACGTGATGTCCGTGGCGTGAACACCGCGCGCGTCACGCGCGGACGGCGCCGGTGAGCAGACGCCCGCCCGCCGTCGTCCGCGCAAAACCTTGCTCTACAATGCGGACGACACCGCCCGCTTCCTCTTCACATGACGCTTTTGCAGACTGCCCGCCGTTCCAGTGCCCCTCGCGAGACCGCCACGGCGAGTCTCGCCGAACAAGCCTATGCGTTCGTCAAGCGCGAGATCATCACGATGCGCTTGCGTCCCAGCGAAGTGCTCAACGAAGCGGAATTGATGGTGCTGACCGGCATCGGCAGAACGCCGGTGCATCAGGCGCTGCACCGGCTGGTGCACGAAGGCATGCTGACCATCATGCCGAGAAAGGGCATCATGGTTCGCCCGGTTTCGCTCGACGATGTGCTGGCGATCATCGACGTGCGGCTCGTCAACGAAAGCTACTGCGTCGAGCTGGCCGCGCGCCACGCGCAGCAACACGATTTCGACGCGATGCAGGCCCTGCTGGACCGCTCGTCGGTATGCGCGGCCGCGCACGATATCGAAGGCATGATGGATATCGACCGCGAGTTTCATCTGGCAATTTCGGCGGCGTCGCGCAATCCGGTGCTGGCCGACATTCTGCGCGGGCTGCATGAGCGCTCGCTGCGCTTCTGGTTCATTTCGCTGTCCGAGCCGCATCATCTCGAAGACGTGCACGAAGAACATCTGGAGCTGTTTCGCCTGCTGCGCGAACGCGATGCCGAAGGCGCCCGGCAATCGGTGCAAAAGCATATCGAAGCGTTCCGCGCGACCTTATTCAATCGCATCTGACCGCATCTGACCGACCCTGAACGCGGACCCGCCGGCCCAGCCGGCGGACACCCGCCACACAGTGATCTCAAGCTAACCGCGCATCTAACCGGATTCCCCCGACACCATGGCCACTGAATTCACGCCCTTCCCGCCGCTGGCCCAGCTAGCCGCCGACCTCGCCACCGGCCGCACCACGAGCCGCGCGCTCGTCGAAACCGCGCTCGACCGGATTGCCGATCCGGCCGGCCAGGGGGCGGTCGCCTTCATGCACGTCGACGCCGACAGCGCGCGCGCCGCCGCCGATGCGCACGACCGCCTGCGCGCCGCCGGCACCGTGCTCTCACCGCTCGCCGGGATTCCGGTGTCGGTCAAGGATCTGTTCGATATCGAAGGCCAGCCGACGCGCGCCGGTTCCGTGGTGCTGGCCGACGCGCCGCCCGCCAAGGCCGACGCGGTCGCGGTCGCGCGCCTGAAACGGGCGGGCGCGGTGATCGTCGGGCGCACCAATATGAGCGAGTTCGCGTTTTCCGGACTGGGGCTGAACCCGCACTACGGAAATCCGCTGTCGCCGTATCGGCGTGGCGTGAAAGGCGACGAGCGGATTTCGGGCGGTTCGTCGTCGGGGGCCGGGGTATCGGTCGCGGACGGCATGGCGGCCATCGCGCTCGGCACCGACACCGGCGGTTCGATCCGCATTCCGGCGGCGCTGTGCGGCCTGACCGGTTTCAAGCCGACCGCGGATCGCATTCCGAAGCAAGGCGGCATACCGCTTTCTTCGACGCTCGACTCGTTCGGACCGATCGGCGTCTCGGTGGCGTGCTGTGCGCTGGTCGACCGCATGCTGGCCGGGCTCGAGCCGCGCATTCCGGCGACCCGGCCGCTCGAAGGCGTGCGCCTTGGCGTATTGACCAATTTCGTGACCGACGGCGTCGAACCGGCGGTCGCCGCCGCGATCGACACCGCGCTCAAGCACCTCGAAGCAGCCGGCGCGATCGTCAGCGAGGTGCGTTTCGCGCCGCTCGACCGTTTGCCCGAGATCAACCGCTTCGGCTTTTCGCCGATCGAAGCGTATGCATGGCACCGTCCGCTGCTGGAGAAGCACCGCGAGCAGTACGATCCGCGCGTGCTGGTGCGCATCCTGAAAGGCCAACCCGCCAGCGCCGCCGACTATCTGGACCTGGTCGCCGAACGCCAGGCCATGCTTGACGAAGCCGCGCGCACGCTGTGGCAGCGGTTCGACGTGGTGGTCGCGCCGACCGTGCCGGTCGTGCCGCCGCGCGTGGCCGATCTGACCGATGACGACGACGCGTTTGGCCGCACCAACGCATTGATCCTGCGCAATCCCAGCGCATTCAACTTCCTCGACACCTGCGCGCTGTCGCTGCCTTGCCATTTGCGCGGCGACGCGCCGGTCGGCCTGATGCTGGCAGGCGCGCCGCACGCCGACGACGCCTTGCTGGCAATCGGCCGCGCCGCCGAAGCGGTGCTCAACGCGATTCGCTGACCGGGAACGAGGGTGGCGGGGTGGCGAACTGATCGGCACATGAGCGGCGACTAGGTGGCAATCAGCGGCAACCACACGGCAAGCGGCCGGCAACCAGGTGATAACTATGCGGCAACCAAGCCACAGGCACACGTCAACCAGGCAATAGCTGACCATGCTTGCGACTTAAAAGCGCGATAAGCGCCGGGACGGAGGTTCGCGCTAGAATCGCGAGCACCCGCCCTTTCTGTTTCCAGACCGCCACACGATCCATGAATAACGACAATGCGATGCTGCGCCGCGAGCGCTCCCTGCTGGTTCTGCTTGGCCTGATCTGCGTCGGCCTCGTCGCCGGCGCGCTGTATCTGCAATACGGGTTGCACGAAGACCCATGCCCGTTGTGCATCATTCAGCGCTATTTCTTCCTGCTGATCGCGATTTTTGCGTTCCTCGGCGCGCGTTTCAACAGTTGGCGTGGCGTGCGGCTGCTGGAAGTGCTGGCCGCCCTGTCGGCCTTGGGCGGCATCGTGACCGCCGCTCGGCACGTGTATGTTCAGGCGAATCCCGGCTTCAGCTGCGGTTTCGACGCGCTGCAGCCCGTGGTGGACAGCTTGCCGCCCGCGCACTGGCTGCCGGGCGTTTTCAAGGTCGCCGGCCTCTGCGAAACGGCCTATCCGCCGATTCTGGGGCTGTCGCTGCCCACCTGGTCGCTGGTGGCTTTCGTCGTGGCTTTCGTGCCGCTGGCGTTGAGCCTGATTAAGAATCGCCGCCGGTTCGCCTGATCGCGCCATTCCGCTTGAAATAACCCGCTTCGCGCCGGCCTTTGCACCGTCTTTTACGGCGGTTCGAAGCCGGCGTTTTTCATATCGGTTCCGGCCGGCGCCGGCTCTCCCGTCCGACCTCGGGTGCCCCGCCACGCCTGGTTTCCCCCAATCCACCCGCCTCACGCAACTTCCCGGCACGGCGCGAATCGTACTTATCACATCACCGCGTCCGAATAAGCTTCATGCGAGTTGGGAAATCTTTTCGGGACAAGGTAATGCTATCTTCGGAACTGGATGGCGATCTACGTGCGCGAGGCCGGCTTCGGCGCGACCCCATGCGTAACGCGCGCCCGGTCCGCACTGTCTTTCGGATTCGCCATGACAACGCAAACCATCCGCTTTTATCACCAGGGGTCCGTCCGTGAGGTCGCGGGCGTCCCGGCGGCGCGCACCGTGCTTCAGCACCTGCGCGAGGATTTGCATTGCACGGGCACCAAGGAAGGCTGCGCGGAAGGCGACTGCGGCGCCTGCACAGTGGTCATCGGCGAGCTGGATGCGCAAGGCGGACTCGCGCTGAAAGCGGTCAACGCCTGTATCCAGTTCCTGCCGACGCTGGACGGCAAAGCCCTCTTCACAGTCGAAGACCTGCGCGCCGCCGACGGCGCCTTGCATCCCGTGCAACAGGCCATGGTCGATTGCCATGGCTCGCAATGCGGTTTCTGCACGCCCGGCTTCGTGATGTCGATGTGGGCGCTGTACGAAAACCAGCCGGCCGCCGCCGGCCTGCCCACCCGCGACGAAATCAACGCCGCGCTGTCCGGCAATTTGTGCCGCTGCACCGGCTACCGGCCGATTGTCGAGGCGTCGCAGAAAATGTTCGACTACCCGCAATACCCGCGCGTAACGCTGGACCGCAAGGCGGTCGCCGGCAAGCTGCGGGAGATCCAGCGTCGCGAGACCTTCGCATACAGCGCGCCCGACACGCGCGGCGCCGCCTTCGGCTCGCCCACCTTCCATGCCCCGATCACGCTCGACGCGTTCGCCAGACTGCGCACCGAGCATCCGCACGCGCGCCTGCTGGCGGGCAGCACCGACGTCGGCCTGTGGGTCACCAAGCAGTTCCGCGATCTCGGCGACATTCTGTACATCGGCAACGTCGCCGAATTGAAGACGATCGAGCGCGATGCGCAGACGCTGACAATCGGCGCCGCCGTCACGCTCGAAGACGCGTACGCGGCACTCGCCGTCGACTACCCGGAACTGGCGGAGTTGTGGACGCGCTTCGCGTCGCTGCCGATCCGCAATGCCGGCACGCTTGGCGGCAACGTCGCGAATGGCTCGCCGATCGGCGATTCGATGCCCGCGTTGCTCGCGCTCGGCGCCGAAGTCGTGCTGCGCCACGGTCCGAAAACCCGCACCCTGAAGCTCGACGCCTTCTACCTCGGCTATCAGAAAACCGCCCTCGCGGCGGGCGAATTCGTCGCGGCGCTGCGCGTGCCGCGTCCGGCGCGCGATCTGCGCTTTCGCACGTACAAGGTGTCGAAGCGCTACGATCAGGACATCTCCGCTGTGTGCGCCGCGTTCGCGCTGCACATCGGTGAAAACGGGGCGATCAGGGAAGCCCGCATTGCCTTCGGCGGCATGGCCGCGACGCCCAAACGCGCCGCGCAAACCGAGGCCGTGCTGAACGGCGCAATATGGAACGAAAGCACCGCGCGGCAAGCGATGAACGCAGTCGTCGCCGATTTCCAGCCGCTCACCGACATGCGCGCCTCGAGCGCCTATCGACTGAAGGTGGCGCGCAACCTGCTGTGGCGCTTCCACCTCGAAACGCGCGATGACGCGCCGCTCGCCCTCTTCGACGTGAATGCGTTCGCGTACGAAGCCGGTGCGCCGGACGCAGCCGTTGCAAAGGAGTCGTCGTGATGAACCGGACCGATGCTTTCGTCGAACATGCCGCGCAGCACGCCGCCGTTCAGGAGAACGAGACGGCCATCGGCGTGTCGTTGCCGCACGAATCCGCCACGCTGCACGTGAGCGGCGAAGCCACTTACACCGACGACGTCCCCGAATCGCAAGGCACGCTGCACGCGGCGCTCGGCTTGTCGCGCCATGCGCATGCCCGCATCGTGTCGATCGATCTGGATGCTGTCAGAAAAGCGCCCGGCGTGATCGCGGTACTGACCGCTGAAGATATCCCCGGCGAGAACAATTGCGGCCCCGTGCTGCATGACGATCCGATTTTCGCGGTAGACGAAGTGCTGTACCTCGGCCAACCGGTGTTCGCGGTGATCGCCGAAAGTCACGAGCTCGCGCGCCGCGCCGCCGCGCTGGCGAGGAGCGACGACGTCGTGCGATACGAGCCGCTCAACGTCATCCTCACGCCAACCGAAGCGAAGGCCAACAAGCAGTTCGTCCTGCCGCCGCTGCATCTGAAACGCGGCGAGCCGGACGCGAAGATCGCCGCCGCGCCGCATAAAATCCGCGGCACGTTCGAAGTGGGCGGCCAGGAACAGTTTTATCTCGAAGGCCAGATCGCGTATGCCGTGCCGAAGGAAATGGACGGCATGCTGGTCTACAGTTCGACGCAGCATCCGAGCGAAATGCAGCAGGTGGTCGCGCATATGCTCGGCTGGCCGGCGCATAGCGTCGTGTGTGAATGCCGGCGCATGGGTGGCGGATTCGGCGGCAAGGAATCGCAATCGGCGGTGTTTGCATGCGTGGCGTCGTTGGCGGCGAAACTGCTGCGCCGCCCGGTCAAACTACGCGCTGATCGTGACGACGATTTCATGATCACAGGCAAGCGCCACGACGCGGTCTACGAGTACGAAGCAGGCTTCGACGACAGCGGCCGCATCCTCGGCGCGCGCGTGGAAATCGCCTTGCGCGCCGGTTATTCCGCCGACCTGTCGGGCGCGGTCGCGACCCGTGCCGTGTGCCACTTCGACAACGCGTACTACCTGTCCGACGTCGACATCGTCGCGCTGTGCTGCAAGACGAACACGCAATCGAACACCGCGTTCCGAGGTTTCGGCGGCCCACAAGGCGCGCTGGTGATGGAAGTGATGCTCGACAGCATCGCGCGTCAATTGAACTGCGATCCACTCGACGTGCGGCTCGCGAATTACTACGGTATCGGCGAGCGCGACACGACGCCGTACGGACAACGCGTCGAAGACAACATCATCGCGCCGCTCACCGACGAGCTGTTGAAATCCAGCGACTACCGCGCGCGCCGCGAAGCGATCGCCGCGTTCAATGCGAAAAGTCCGGTGCTCAAACGCGGCCTCGCGTTCTCGCCGGTGAAGTTCGGGATCTCGTTCAACGTGCCGTTCCTGAATCAGGCCGGCGCGCTGGTGCATGTGTATAAAGACGGTTCGGTGCTCGTCAATCATGGTGGCACCGAAATGGGCCAAGGGCTCAACACGAAGGTCGCGCAAGTCGTCGCGAACCAGTTCGGCTTGCCGCTTTCGCGCGTGCGCGTCACGGCGACCGACACGTCGAAGATCGCCAACACCTCGGCGACCGCCGCCTCCACCGGCAGCGACCTGAACGGCAAAGCTGCGGAAGCCGCCGCGCGGACCATTCGCGACAGGCTCGCCGAACTGGCCGCAAAGCAACTCGGCGGCACCGCCGGCGCGGTGGAATTCACCCATGGTGAAGTGTCGGTGAACGGTGGTGCGATGCCGTTCGCGCAACTGGTCGGCGCAGCATATCTGGCCCGCGTGCAGTTGTGGTCGGATGGTTTCTATACGACGCCCAAAGTGCATTGGGATGCGAAAACGCTGACGGGTCACCCGTTTTACTACTTTGCGTACGGCGCGGCAGTATCGGAAGTGGTGATCGACACACTGACCGGCGAATGGAAACTGGTGCGCGCGGACGTGTTGCACGACGCCGGTCAATCGATCAATCCGGCGATCGATATCGGCCAGGTGGAAGGCGGCTTCATCCAAGGGATGGGCTGGCTCACCACCGAAGAATTGTGGTGGAACCGCGATGGCCGCCTGATGACGCACGCGCCGTCGACGTACAAGATTCCCGCCGTAAGCGATACGCCCGCGGCGTTCCATGTTCAGCTCTATCAGAACCAGAACGCCGAGCCGACCGTGTTCCATTCGAAGGCCGTGGGCGAGCCGCCGCTGCTGCTGCCGTTCTCGGTGTTCCTCGCGATTCGTGACGCGGTCGCGGCTGCGGTGCCGGGCGCGAGCAATGCGCCCCCGTTGCGCGCGCCGGCGACGCCCGAGGCGATTCTCGATGCGCTCGACGCGTTGCAATCGCAGGTGACGGCCACGGAACACGCAATGGAACAATTGACTCAAGCGGTAACCACGATCACAACCGCAACCACGTAAGCAAAATCAAGCAAAGGCCCGACGCGACACGAACGCGTCCCGCCACATTCAACCGGCCGCACGGACACCCCGCGCGGCGACGTATGGAGAACCGCCGGATGCAAGCCTGGCTACCTGACCTGCAACAACTGCTCGCGCACGGCGACGCCGCCGTGCTGGTGACGGTCGCGCGCGTCGAAGGTTCGGCGCCCCGCGAGGCCGGCACCAAGATGATCGTCACGCGCGATTCGGCCAAGCACACGATTGGCGGCGGGCACCTCGAATGGAAAGCCATCGAGACCGCACGCCAGGTGCTGCGCGACGGCATGCGCTCGCCGCATATGCGCCGCCTCGAACGTTTCGCGCTCGGGCCCAGCCTCGGCCAATGCTGCGGCGGCGCGGTGATTCTTGCCTTCGAGCGCCTCGACATCGGCGACCTCGGCTGGATCACGTCGCTGGCGAAACGCGTGACCGCGGGCCAATCGACGGTGCGTAGCGTATCATTCGGCCCCGCACCGGATGCGGTGATGCTGTCCGACCCCGAACCGGGTGTCGATGCCTCCGACTGCCTGCTGTGGGACGGCGCCGGTTTCGACGACAGCGGCGCGCTGCTCACCGAAACCATCGCGCCAGGCGACTTCCGGGTCGTGCTGTTCGGCGCAGGGCACGTGGGCGCGGCGCTGGTTCGCGTGCTCGCCACGCTGCCTTGCACGGTACGCTGGGTCGACGAACGCGACGCGCAGTTTCCCCCGGTGGAAACGCTGCATGCGCCGAACGTGAAGATCGATCCGAACGACGCGCCCGACGAAGCCATCGACCAGGCCGCGCCGCACACGTACTTCATCGTGATGACGCACAACCATGCGCTCGATCTCGAGTTGGCCGAGCGCATTCTGCGGCGTGGCGATTTCGCTTTCTTCGGCATGATCGGCTCGCACAGCAAGCGCAAGCAGTTCGAACATCGGCTGGCCGCGCGCGGTATCGATCCGTCGCAGATTGCGCGGATGAAGTGCCCGCTCGGCGTCGACGGGATCGTCGACAAGTCGCCGGAGATCATCGCGATCTCGGCGGCCGCCCAGGTGTTGCAGGCCGTGGAGGCGAATGCGGGCGCGCACGCGGCGCAGACAGTCTGATTGCCGCACAATCGACCTGCCGTTCTAACGCGATTGCACCCTGTCCCGCACTCCGCATCCGGCGCGAAACGACTCCAACGAACTTCTGACCGACCATGAATACAACGACCGCTACCCCACTGCTAGAGAAAACGGCTCGCGCACCGAAGGCCGAGCTGCACATCCATATCGAAGGCTCACTCGAACCTGAGCTGATCTTCGCGCTCGCCGAACGCAACGGCGTGAAGCTCGCCTACGAGTCGATCGAAGCCTTGCGCGCCGCGTACGCGTTCACCGATCTGCAATCGTTCCTCGACATCTATTACGCCGGCGCGAGCGTGCTGCTGCACGAGCAGGACTTCTACGACATGACGACGGCGTATGTCGAACGCTGTCTCGCCGACAATGTGATTCACAGCGAAATCTTCTTCGATCCGCAGACGCATACGGAGCGCGGCGTGCCGATCGCAACCGTGGTGGCCGGTATCGAACGCGCGCTCGCCGACGCGGAACAGCACGGCATGACGAGCAAGCTGATACTGTGTTTCCTGCGCCATCTGTCCGAAGAAGATGCGCTCGCCACGTTTGAAGAAGCGCGGCCATTGTTCGAGCAATACAAGCATCGCCTGATCGGCGTCGGGCTGGATTCGTCGGAACGCGGGCACCCGCCGTCGAAGTTCGAACGCGTCTTCGCTCAGGCACGCGCGCTCGGTCTGAAGCTGGTTGCGCATGCCGGCGAAGAAGGCCCGCCGTCGTATATCTACGAAGCGCTCGATCTGCTGAAAGTGGACCGCGTCGACCATGGCGTGCGCAGCATCGAAGATCCGGCGCTCGTCACGCGTCTGGCCGATTCGCGCGTCGCGCTGACCGTGTGCCCGCTGTCGAACCTCAAGCTCTGCGTGTTCGACGACCTGACCAAACACACGCTGAAGGACCTGCTCGATCGCGGCGTCGCCGTCACGGTGAACTCCGACGATCCGGCTTATTTCGGCGGCTACGTGAACGCCAATTATTTCGCCACCATCGACGCGTTGAAGCTCAACGATGCCGAGGTCTACACGATCATCCGCAACAGCTTCGAAGCGTCGTTCGTCACGCCTGAACAGCGCGGCGAACTGATCGCGAAGCTCGACGCGCACTGGCATCAAAGCGGCCCGCACTGACGGGCCCATGAAGAGCAGCCGGTGGCGGCATGGGTTCATTGCAGAACCAGCATCAAGCCGCCGTCTGCGCTGTTTAGCTCCTCACAAATACGGAGACGGTTTCACCCATGACTCAATCGGCTTACCGCGCACAACTGCTGACCTTCAACGGCGATCCCGCGCAATCGTCCAACGCGGCGGTCTTCAATGAGGACGGCTTGCTGATCGTCGAAGACGGCCATGTCGTCGCGGCGGGCGCATATGCCGCGCTCGCGTCGCAACTCACACCGGGCACCCAGGTGCAGGAGATGCGCGACAAGCTGATCGTGCCGGGTTTCATCGATACGCACATTCACTATCCGCAGACCGACATGATCGCGTCGCCGGCGCCGGGTTTGTTGCCGTGGCTCAATGAGTACACGTTTCCGACCGAGCGCCGCTTCACCGATCCGGCGTACGCGCGCGACACGGCGAGCTTTTTCGTCGAAGAACTGCTGGCTTGCGGCACGACCACCGCGCTCGTGTATTGCACGGTCCATAAGGAATCGGCGGACGCGCTCTTCGCCGAGAGCGAAGCGCGCAATCTGCGCATGGTGGCCGGCAAGGTGCTGATGGACCGCAACTGCCCCGAGTTCCTGCGCGACACCGCGCAATCGGGTTACGACGACAGCGCCGAGCTGATCGGCCGCTGGCACAATCGCGGCCGCCAGATGTACGCGCTCACGCCGCGTTTCGCGCCGACCTCGACCGAAGCGCAACTCGAAGCGTGTGGCGAGTTGGCGGGCAAGCATCCGGACATCTTCATCCAGAGCCACGTCGCCGAGAACACCGACGAAGTGAAATGGGTCGCCGATCTGTTCCCGGGCCACCGCAGCTATCTGGACATTTACGATCACTATGGTCTGCTGCGCCGCCGCGCGGTGTACGGCCATTGCATCTATCTCGACGAGGAAGACCGCAAGCGCATGGCGCAAACCGGCACGGTCGCCTCGCACTGTCCTACCTCGAATCTGTTCCTCGGCAGCGGCCTGTTCGATTTCGACAAGGCCGACGAAGCCGGTATGCCGATCGCGCTGGCCACCGATGTGGGGGGCGGCACCTCGTTCTCGATGCTGCAAACCATGAACGAAGCCCATAAGGTCGCGCGTCTGAGCGGCCACCATCTGACGGCCACGCGCATGTTCTATCTCGCCACTGCCGGCGCCGCCGAAGCGCTCGATCTGGCCGACAAGGTCGGCACGCTGAAGCCGACGTCGGAAGCCGACTTCGTCGTGCTCGATCCACAAGCCACGCCGCTGCTCGCGCGCCGTACCGCGCGCACCGAGTCGCTCGAAGAACTGCTGTTCGCGTTCGCGCTGCTCGGCGACGATCGCGCGATCTACGAAACCTATGCCGCGGGCAAGCGCGTGCATCGTCGCGACGATGTGCGTCAGCATGCGCCGCGAACGGCGAAGATCGCGGCTTGATGCTCGGATCGGCCAGCTGACAGCCGAGTGGATTCAGGCGGTTGAACTAAAAAACGGCGCTTCCCGCAGGAAGCGCCGTTTTCATTTGCCCATGCCGTGCAATGCGCCGGTCAAAGCTGTGTGCACACTTCGTGCAAAGCATTCAGCCGCCGCACCGGATCGGCAACATACGGATTCGACTCATCCCACGCATAACCCGCCAACACCGCGCTTATCATGCGACGGATCGACGGCGTCTGGTGCGGATAAAAAATGATGTCCTGCAGTTCACCCGTGTACCAGCGCTCGACAAAAGCGCGGAACGTATCGATTCCCTTGCGCAACGGCACGTCGTAAGCGGCCGACCAGTCGACCTGCTCGCCGTCCAGTTGCCGGTTCAAGGTCTGCACGGCGAGATGCGCGGAACGCAATGCAATCGTTACGCCGGACGAGAACACCGGATCGAGAAATTCGCCCGCATTGCCGAGCAACGCATAGCCCGGTCCATGCAAACGCTCCACGTTCGCCGCGTAGCCGCCGATGTGACGCACCGGCATCAGGAACGGCGCATTGCCGATCAACGGTCCGAGCGACGGCTCCTGCTGGATCAGCATGCGCAATTTCGCCTCGCGCTCGCTCTCCGGCACCTCGAGAAAACTGGCCTCGGCGACGCAACCCACCGACGACCGGCCGCCCGCCAACGGAATCATCCAGAACCACACATCGCGGCGTTCCGGATGCGTTGCCACACAGATCTTGTTGCGGTCGGTCGTGCCGGCCGGAATGCCGTCCTGCACGTGCGAAAAGATCGCCGCGCGAGTCGGCATACGGGTCGGCGCTTCGAGGTTCAGCAAGCGCGGCAGCACGCGGCCGAAGCCGCTCGCGTCGAACACGAAATGCGCCTCCACTTCGTATGCGTGGTCCGCTTCATCGATCACCTCGAGCACCGGCTTACTACCATTTTCACCCGGATGCATCGCGCGGACCGCGTGACCGAAGCGCACCTCGGCGCCCTGCTGCGCCGCGCAGCGAATCAGAATATCGTCGAACACCGCGCGCTCGACCTGATACGTGGTGCCCCAACCCGGAGAATGCTTGTCGCGGAAGTCGAACGCCGACGACTGGCCGCGGTGAATGAAATGGGCGCCGTTCTTGTACTGGAAACCGGCTTCGACCACGGCCTGCAGCATGCCGGCCTCTTCGAGGTAGGCCATGCTCTGCGGCAGCAGACTCTCGCCGATCGAGAAGCGCGGAAAATGTTGGCGCTCCAGCACCAGCACCGAGCGGCCCGCCCGGCGCAAGAGCGCCGCCGCGACGGCTCCTGCCGGACCCGCGCCGATGATCGCTACGTCGACGGTCATGCGCTTTGACGAATGTGTAATCAAGGTTGCCTCAATCGTTTGCTTGCTCGGAACAGCGTTAGGCTGCATCCTTACTTCTCGTTACAATTACGCGGAAATCAGCACGAACACCCCGCTATAAAACCCAGCAAGAGCGATCTTCCGACGGGAGCCCAGCGTGTCGCCATCCGAAACATCCAGTGTGCCTTTCGTGCCGGAAACGGCCTTCGGGATCTGGTTCCTGCGTACCCACACGTGGGAACATCATGTTCTACGGGTCGCGATCAACGACCTCAAACGCCTGATCGACGAGCCCCTGCCTGCCGCGCCGGTCATTGTCGACGTCGGCTGCGGACAAGGCATCTCGTTCCACCTGCTCGCCGAAGCGTTCAAGCCGCGCCGCATTATCGGCGTCGATTTTCACGAACCGTCACTAACGCTCGCCGCCCATGCAGCCAGCGCGTGCCGTGACAAGCTCGCCGATATCGAAGTGCTGCACGGCGATTGCGCGCAATTGCCGTTGCCCGATGCCAGCGCCGACATCGTGTTCTGCCATCAAACCTTCCACCATCTCGTCGAGCAGGACCGCGCGCTCGCCGAGTTTCGCCGCGTGCTCAAACCGGGCGGCATCCTGCTGTTCGCCGAATCCACCGACGCGTACATCAAATCGTGGGTGATCCGCCTGCTGTTCCGTCATCCCATGCACGTGCAGAAAAGCGCCGACGGCTATCTCGACATGATCCGCCGCGGCGGTTTCCGCTTCGATCAGCGCAACGTCTCGCTGCCGTATCTCTGGTGGAGCCGCGCGAAAGATTTCGGCTTGCTCGAACGCATCGGCCTGTACCGTCCACAACCTGGCAAGCGTCGTGAAACGCTGGTCAATGTCGCGGCGCTCAAGGCCGACTGATTCTTGCCGAGGCGGTGGCGCACCGCCGCCTCGTTGCATCAACGCGTGCCTGGTTGAGTACTTATCTGGATGCTTATTTGCGTGCTCATTCGCGTGAACCGCGTGCGCACTTACTTGCGCAGCGTCACCACGTCGCCCGTCAACGCCACACCGGCAACCACCGCACCCGCACCGCACGTGAACTCCGTCGCGCTCTCACGCACTTCGTTCTTGTAGTTGCTCTTGATGTTGATCACCGCGTTGCCGCCTTCCTTGCGCGCGCGGTCCTGCAATTCGATCACAGCCGACAGGAACACGTGCTGGCACGCTTGCAGGTCGCTCTTGCCGAAGGCGTTGGTTTTCTTGTTGGTCGCGAAATTGCCCATCGTCTTCTGCACAGCCGGATGCGACTGGCCCGCGAAATACAGCCTGACGTCGTCACTGACCTTGCCCGGTTCGCTTTGGAGTGCAGCATCGATCGGATAGTTGGCGACCGTGTCGCGGGCGAAAGCTTGCGTAGCGCTCAGCGTGGCGAGCGAAGCGAACAGTGCGGCAAACAGAACATTGCGTTTCATAGAAGCTCCTTAGTGGTTTTTGTTGCTCTGGTGGGTTCTAGATCCAAACATCAGGCTCGCGCAACTGCCGCCGAACCCGTATGAAATCGACATTGCCGTGTCGATGCGCGCATCCCGCGTTGCGCGCACGAGCGGCATGCCGTCGATGGCCGGCTCCGCCGTTCCGATCTGCGCCGTGCCCGCGATAAAACCGTCGCGCATCATCAGCAACGTGTAGATCGCCTCGTGCGCGCCACAAGCGCCCAGCGGATGCCCGGTCATGCCTTTGGTCGACGAGAACGCGGGGATTTCGCCGCCAAATACATCGACTAAAGCACGCAACTCCTCGACATCGCCAAGCGGTGTCGACGGTGCGTGGGTGTTGATATAGTCCGGCCGCCTGCCCGCTTCGCCCAGCGCGCCGCGCATCGCCCGCGCGATGCCCGCCGCGCGCGGCGTCACCATGCCCGCGCTGTCCGTGCAGTCGCCGAAACCGATCAGTTCGGCGTAAATGCGGGCCCCCCGCGCCACCGCATGATCGAGCGATTCGAGCACCAGCACGCCGCCGCCCGAGGCAATCACGAAGCCGTCGCGCGCCGTATCGTAGGGACGCGACGCGTGCTGCGGCGTGTCGTTGAAACCGCGCGACAGCGCCCCCATCGAGTCGAACATTAGCGTCATGTTGTCGTGCAGCGACTCGCTGCCCCCGGCCAGGACGATCTGCTGGCGGCCGGTCTGAATCAGCTGCATTGCCTGGCCGATGGCCAGCGCCGACGTCGTGCACGCCGACGACGGCGAATAGCTCACGCCTTCGAGTCCGAACACCTGCGCGACGTTGGCCGACGCGGTGCTGCTCATTGCATGCGGCACCGTGTACGGCGGCACTTTATCAACGCCACGGGCATTCGCAATCGACATTGCGACGTCGTAAGTCGACATCGTGCCGACGCCCGAGCCGATCACCGTACCGGCCTGCGGTGAACGCAACATGACGGGACTGAGGCCGGCATCGTCGATCGCTTTCTTCGCGGCGTGGCACGCAAAGCGCGCGGTGTCGCCCATGAAGCGTTCGAGCTTGCGATCGAACGGCGGCTCCTCTGCAACCGACGCGACGCCCGCCACCTGCGATCCGAAGCCACGCTCACGCCACGCGTCGATCCGCTCGATGCGCGAGCGGCCCGCGCGCAACGCGGCGGCCACTTCGTCGAGCGTATTGCCGAGACACGACACGATTCCCATGCCGGTGACAACCACACGTTGCAGTGCCATGCTCATCGAACGCGCCTGAAAATCAGCGACGTATTGATGCCGCCGAATGCGAAGTTGTTGCTCATGACATGTTCGGCATCGATCTCACGGCCTGCGCCCATGATGTAATCGAGTGACGCGCAGGCCGGATCGACGTTCTCCAGATTCAGGGTCGGCGCGTACCAGTTGCGCTTCATCATCTCGATGGTCCACCACGCTTCGAGCGCACCGCACGCACCCAGCGTGTGGCCGACGTAGCTCTTGAGCGAACTGATCGGCATGCGCGCGCCGAAGGTCTGCGCGGTCGCATGGCTTTCGGCGATGTCGCCACGGTCCGTGGAAGTGCCATGCGCGTTCACGTAGGCGATCGCTGCGGGCGGCAGTTGCGCGTCGGCCAAAGCGAGCTGCATTGCCAGCGCCATGGTTTCGGCGGTCGGCTGGGTCATGTGCGCGCCGTCCGAATTGCAGCCGAAGCCGACGATCTCCGCATGAATCCGCGCGCCGCGCGCCACCGCGTGTTCGTATTCTTCAAGCACAAGCGTAGCCGCGCCTTCGCCGACCACGAGGCCGTCGCGCGCGGCGTCGAATGGACGCGGCGTCAGATGCGGCTCGTCGTTGCGGGTGCTGGTCGCGTACAGCGTGTCGAACACGGCGACCGCCGGGCCCGACATTTCTTCCGCCCCGCCCGCCAGCATCAGCGTCTGCTTGCCGGTCTGGATCGCCTCATACGCGTAGCCGATCGCCTGGCTGCCCGATGCGCACGCGCACGAGGTCGGGATGATGCGCCCTTTCAGATCCCAGAACAGGCTGACGTTGACCGCCGTGGTGTGCGGCATCATCTGCACGTAACTGTTCGACGTGACGTCGCTCATCGAGCCGGTTTCGAGCATCGTGCCGAATGCGCGAATCGGCTGCACCGAGCCCGATGACGAACCGTAGGCGACGCCCATACGGCCGTCCTTGATGCTGGCGTCGTCGGCAAGGCCCGCATCGGCGAGCGCCAGTTCGCTCGCGCGCACCGAATACATCGACACGGGTCCCATCGAGCGGGTTTTCTTGCGCGGGTAATGCGCGGGCATCGTGAATCCCGGCAACGGACACGCGAGCCGCGTATGCAGCGACTCGAAGTAATCCCATTCGGACATCCGGCGCACCGCGTTCACGCCGCTCTTCAGGCGTGCTTCGATTGCGTCCCAGTCGTCACCGAACGCGGTGACGCCTCCCATGCCGGTAATGACGACGCGTTTCATCACACCATCCCACCATTGACGCCGATCACCTGACGCGTGACGTACGAGGCCGCATCCGACATCAGGAAGCTGACCACAGACGCCACTTCGGCAGGCTGGCCGACGCGGTTCATCGGCACCGTCTTCAATGCGTGCTCGAGCGGCATGTCGTTGAGCATGCCGGTTTCGATCAAACCCGGCGCCACGCAATTGACGGTGATGTTGCGCGTCGCCAGTTCGACGGCGAGCGCCTTGGAGGCGCCGATCAGCCCAGCCTTCGCCGCGCTGTAGTTGACCTGGCCGCGATTGCCCATCACCCCGGAGACCGACGCGATCGTGACGATGCGCCCGCCCTTCTTCGCGCGCACCATCGGCATGGTCAATGGATGGACGACGTTGTAGAACGAATCGAGACCGGTTTCGATCACGATGTCCCAATCTTCCTCGGTGAGCGCGGGGAATGCGGCGTCGCGCGTTACGCCCGCGCTGCACACGATGCCGTAGTACGGCCCGTGCGCCGCGACATCCGCTTCGAGCACTTCGCGGCACACGGCGCGCTCGCGCACGTCGAACTGCAGCACGCGTGCCGTGCCGCCTTGCGCGGCGATACCTGTGGCGACGGCTTCAGCCTCGGTGCGGCCCGTGCGGCAATGCACGGACACCGTGAAGCCGTCAGCGGCCAACTGGTACGCAATCGCGCGGCCAATGCCGCGGCTTGCGCCGGTAACGAGAACACGCCGGCTCATGAACTGAAACTCCCTTCGATGAATGACTGAAAATCACGCGGCTGGAAGACCTTGATGACCGCCTCGGCGCAACATACGTCGCCGTGGTGAATCGTGCATTCGTAGGCGCCGTGGCCTTCTTCGCTGCGCAGTAATTCGGTTGCGTGGATCAGCAACTGCGCGCCGCGTGGAAACGACAGTTGCAACGCGTGATAGCTGCGCGAGCCGAGCAGCACACCGGGACGCGCCTGGCCACCGCCGCGCATCGCCAGCAACGCGACGTGCGCGGCGATCGCCTGCGCCATCAATTCGATACCGATCCAGGCGGGCATCGCACCGTCGGCGTCGGCGTACCAGGCGTCGGCGTGGACGGTAGCTCGCGCGCTCAGTGTGGTGTCGTCGAACGTGCTCACCGCGTCGAGCAGCAGCATCGTGCCACGATGCGGGAGGATCGCCTCGATCGGCTGCTGGACGAGTTCCTCGGTGGATAGCGTATGAGTCATCGCGCGCGTCACCGTCCAAGGATCAGGCTGACATTGCTGCCGCCGAACGCAAAGGAATTGCTCATCACGTACTGCGAGCCCGCGCCGCGCGGCAGAAAACGCTCGCTCTCGACCAGATCCAGCACCGGCAAAGCGGGATCGGCATCGCCGTCCCACAGATGACGCGGCAGCGGCACGTCGTCACGCGCGAGCGTCAACCATGCGAAGGCGAGTTCGGTGGCGCCCGCCGCGCCCAACTGGTGTCCGGTCAGCGGCTTGGTGCCGCTCGTCGCGACGCCGTCGGGGAACACCCGCGCCATCAGCTTCGCTTCCATCTCGTCGTTCTTGCGTGTGGCGGTGGCATGCAGATTCACATAATCGACTTCGGCGGACGCGACGCCCGCATCGGCCAGCGCCGCCTGCAATGCGAGTTCGCCGCCCACACCTTCCGGATCCGGCGACGAAATATGATGTGCATCGCTCGATTCGCCGACACCCGCGAGTCTCACGGCCGCTTCTTCGCGGCTCATCAGAAACAGGGCGGCGCCTTCTCCGACGTTGATGCCGCAGCGATTGCGGCTCATGGGATTGGTGCGCGTGCTGCTGGTCGATTCGAGCGATGCGAAGCCTTGCACCGTCAACTCGCACAGCGAATCGACGCCGCCCACCACCACCGCATCGCACAGCCGCAATTGCAACAACCGGCGCGCGGACGCAAAGGCCTTCGCGCTCGAGGTACAGGCCGTCGAGATCGTGAACGCCGGACCGTGCACGCCGAGCGTGGCGGCGGCGAACGGCGCGGCCGCACCGATCTCCACCTGCCGGTAATCGAAGTTGGCGGGTAGCGTGCCCGCTTGCGCCTGATAGACGAACGCGGCTTCGGCCGCTTCGATCCCCGAGGTGCTGGTGCCGAGCACCACGCCGATCCGATGCGCGCCGTAGCGCTCACGCGCCGCAGCGATGGCGGGCTCGATCTGCGTCAGCGCGGCTAGCAGCAAGCGGTTATTGCGGCAGTCGTAGCGTGCGAGTTCGGCGCGCGGCGCCAGATCGAGCGGCGTGGGCACACTGCCCACAAATGCCTCGCCGATGCCCGTGTGCGCGTTCGTCATGCCCGGTGCCCGACCTGCGGCAAGCGCCGGGACGATCGCATCGAGGTCGCCGCCGAGCGCATTGATCATGCCGAGCGCGTGCAAATAAACTGATGGCGCCTTCATGCGGCCCTCCTTGATTCCGTTGGCATGCCGATCGGCGCGAGCAACACCGATACGGCAATGCCGAGCGCGAGCGTGGCACCGAAACTCTTCAGCGCGGGCATCGCGCTCATGCCGAGCATGCCGAACGACAACAGCGTGGTGGCCGCCGAGAGCAGCACGCCGGTCCACACCGCGCCGAGATCGGCGTCCTGGCGCAAACAGCCTTCGCGCAGAAACACCGCGTAGTTTGCGCCAACACCGAGCACCAGCATCAGCGCGAGCCAGTTGAAAAGATTGAGCGGGACGCGCACGTAGCCGAACACGGCGAGCGTGACGCCGACGCCGAGCAGAACCGGCAGCGTTACGGCGATGCCGCCGCGCACGCGGTCCCACACGGTGACTTCCTGCGGGGCGCCTGCCAAGGCGACTTTCTTCGGGGCGTAACGCAGCGTCAGCAGTACGAGCACGAGTGCGAGCGCGCCGGCGAGCCACCAGCCGCTGTCCACGCGATACGCACCGAACAGCTTCGACACGCTCGCCGCCTTGTCGACGAATACGACACCGGGCACCGCCTGCGCGGTGGCGATCAGCGCGGCTGCGTTCTGCGGCGTCACGCCTTGTGGAATCACGACGGCCGCATAGGCTTTGGTGGCCGGATCGACTTCGCCCAGCCACAAGTGCTTGTACGGCCGCGACCACGGCGCGGCGAGCCACGTGTCGACCGTGAGCAGCGGCTGCGGTTTCGCATACGCGGCGAGCCAGGCATCGGCGACTTCGTCTTTAAAGCCCGCCTGCAGCAGCGTGGCGCGCAATGCGGCGGGATCGTTGAATACGTGCTGCGCGAGCAACGCACGGTCGGCGTTTTGCTGTTTCGCGGACGGCACGAATTGCGCCACCGACTGATAGCTGCCAATCCTGTTCGGCGTGCCGTTCAACGCGTCGAGCTTCTTGCCCAGCGCTTCGGCGCGTTGCAACACGGTCTCCGGCGTCTGCCCACGCACCACAAAAAACTGCGCGCTGTTATCGACGCCAACCGCCGCGCGCACCTTGTCTTCCTGCGCGACCAGCGAAGGATCACGCTGGATCAGCAGATGGATATCGTCGTCGCTCGTCAGACGCAGCCAGCCGGGAATGGCCACGATCAGCAACAGCGCCGCGACCAACCATGCGCGCCTGCCGCCGATCGTGCGATGCCATACCGTCAGCACTCGCGCCGCGCCGGAGAACAGGCGCTGCGGGCTGCGCTTCGGCGCGCGCGTCAACAGCGCGGGCAACAATGACAGCACGGAGGCAAAGGCCGTCCCGATACCCACCATCGCAAAGCAGGCAATCTGCTTGAGCGCGGGGAACGGCACCCACGTGAGGATCGCGTAGCCGAGCAGGCTGGTGGCAAGCGCGACCGTCAAGGCCGGACGCACCGCGCGCGCGCCGCGGCGTGAATCCCAATCGCGCCCGGCGCCGAGATAGACCACGAAATACTGAATCGAATAATCGACCGCTTCGCCGATCAGGCTCGCACCGAACACCAGCGTCAACAGATGCAGTTGACCGAATATCAGCATCGTCACTGCGAGCGCGCAGACAATGCCGAGCGCCGTCGAAACGAAACCGAGCAGCAACAGACGCGGCGAGCGGAACACCCACATCATCAACAGCGCGATCCCGCACAGCGACGCGACGCCAATCAGGTGAACCTCGTGTTCCGACGCGCTGCGTGCCGATTCCGCGTAGAACACCGCGCCGGTTCTCGCCACGAACACATCGGGGAAGGCCTGCTTCAACGCGCTTTCGCTTCGTGCAAGCGCGGCGAGTACGGCGTGCTGCGTTTTCGATTCGTAGGCCGAGCCCGGCAGCGCGGCGACGATCAGTACGCTGGTCGCGGCGCCTTGATGCGACACCAGCATGTTGTCTTCGAGTTCGAGATTCGACGTGGCGAGCGGCAACCCGCCGAGCCAGTGTTCGAGCCAGCCGAACGGATCGTCGGCGAGCGGCGTGGTCAAGCCGCCACGCAATGGGCTGTAGATGCGCTGCGCGAGCGCGTCCCGCAATCCCGCAGGCAGACTTGCTGCGGGGCGGGTGACATGGCTCTGCGCCAGCGCCACACGGTCAGCGGGCGCCAGCAAACCGAAGCGGTACGGCATGTACAACGCAGCGATCTGCGACAGATCGAACGGCGGCAATTCAGCCGTCACCGAACCAAACGCCCCACTCTTCTGCAATGAGGCGCCGAGTTGTTTTGCTGCCGCCTTCGCGTGCGCGTCGTCGTTGCTGGTGACGAGAAAAACCGTGCGATCACCCAGCGCGCTCGCCAGCGTATCGACCGCTTTTTCGGCAACCGGATCCGCTTCCGTAGCAGGCAGCAAGGCCAGCAGGTTAGTCTGCAGCGGCGACGGTCCCGCGAATCGCCAACCGCAATACAGCGCGGCGGCGAGCGCGAGCAGCAGCCACGCGGCGCGCACGCCCCATGCCTGTTTCGCGGACCGCTGTTGCAGCACCTGCATTACTGCGCTCCGAGCAAACTGCGCTCAGCCGGCGTCGGTTCGGTGACCGCCGCGCTCTTCGCGAAGTCGAGCTTCGTGATGTCGCCGTTCGCGAGCGTGATGCGCAAGCTCTGCAAATAGTCGCCACCGTTCATCTGCAAACCCTTGATCGACTGCGCGATCTGCGGCTGATTCGGCGTGAGTTGCATGCGCCACTGCGCGGCGCTGCCTTCAGCCTGCACGTCGAATTGCGAGTAGAGCGCCGACAGATCGCCGCCGAGCATCGCGCGCATCATCTTCGAGACTTGCGCGACGCCGCGCGCGCCTTGGGCGCTATGCGTTGTCACGCGCTGGCCGTTGGCGTTGACCTCAGCGACGCCCGCATCGGTGATGATGTAGGTGGCTTTGTAGGGCGTGTCGATCTGCCAGATCACGCCACGATCGCGGAAGAACAGCAGCGAGCCCGTGCTGACGAGCGGCTGTTTCATCGCGGCGAGCGTTTGCGTTTGTGTGAATTGCGCGCGGACACCTTTGGCTTGAGCAAGATGCGAGGCAATCTGCGAGACCAGCGCCGGGTTGCCGGCGGCTTGCGTGGGTTCTGCCGCAAACGCCGCCGTCGGCCACGCTGCCAGGCCCGATACGCCCAATGGGGTCAGCGTGCCTAATGCGAGCAACGCGGCCGCCGCCACACCGCGCAGGTTCATCGTTCCCATACGCGCTCCAGCTTTTCGAATACGACCGGCGGCGACACGAACTGCAATTCCTGCGTCGCGGCATTGACCGCGACCTGGATCGTGTAGCCCTTGGTCAGCCGCGTACCGGTTGCGCAATCGACAATTTCATAGCCTATTTTCAGGCGGTTTTCGTGTTCGAGCAGTTCCGTACGCACTTCGAGCGCCTGGCCGTAGATGGCCGGGCGCACATACTTCAGATGGGCTTCGACGATCGGCCACAGGTAACCCGAGGCCTGCATCTCGCGGTAGTCGTAATCGAAGGCACGTAACAGCGCCGCGCGGCCGATCTCGAAGTACTTCAGATAATGGCCGTGCCAGCACACGTTCATCGCGTCAACGTCGTGAAACGGCACTTCGACCGTCGCGCTGGCTGTCAGCACCTTAGGGGAGCCGGTCATGCGTTCGGGCCTCCGCGACGGTCGCCCGGATAGTCGCTTAACAACTCGCACGCGGCGATGCGTGCGGTCAGTGCGCGCAGGTCGCTTTCCAAAGCGCGGTCTTCGTCGACGAACGGCGATTGCGCCGTCACGCTGTCGATGAACGCTTGCAGAGGCGCGGGAACCGGCGTGGCGCCGTCGATCTTCAGGCGCAGACGGGCAGCTTGCACCGTTGCCAACGTATGGGCGGCCGCGACCTGCTCGGTCAATTCCAGCACACGCAAACAGTCGCGCGCGGCGATCGTGCCCATGCTGACCTTGTCCTGATTGTGCGCCTCGGTCGAACGTGAAAAGACGCTCGCGGGCATGGTGTTCTTCAACGCTTCGGCCGTCCACGCGGACGATGAAATCTGCACGGCCTTGAAACCATGATTGATCGCGGCACGCGCGGGCGCCGCGCCCGACAGATTGCGCGGCAAGCCATTGTTGAAATTCACGTCGACCAGCAGCGCGAGCTGCCGGTCCATCAGATCGGCGAGATTGGCGACCGCGACCTTCAGCGAATCCATCGCGAACGCGATATGGCCGCCGTAGAAGTTGCCGCCGTGCAGCACGCGCTCGTTGTCCGGATCGATCAGCGGGTTGTCGTTCGCGCTGTTCAATTCGTTCTCGACATCGCGGCGCACCCACGACAACGCATCGCGCGCAACGCCGATCACATGCGGCGCGCAGCGAATCGAATAGCGGTCCTGCAGACGATGCCCGGGCGTATCGTCGCGCCCGCTGAGATCGTCGCGAATCCACGCGGCGGCTTCGGCCTGCCCGGCGTGCGGTTTCACTTCGAACAGCATCGCGTCGAAGTGCGCGGCGCGGCCGTCGAGTGCAACAGTGGAGAGCGCCGTGAGACGCGCGGTGAGACGCGTCAGATGATCGGCACGCGCAAACGCGAGACAGGCGAGGCCCGTCATCACCGCGGTGCCGTTCATCAGTGCGAGGCCTTCTTTCGGTGCGAGCGTCAACGGTGTAGACCCCAGTTCGGTCCACACGTCACGCACGTTGCGCAGCGTGCCTTCGAACATCACATCGCGTTCGCCGGCCAGAGCGGCGGCCACATACGAGAGCGGCGTCAGATCGCCGCTCGCACCGACCGAGCCTTCCGACGGAATGCGCGGCAACACGCGATGATTGATCAGATCGGCGAGGCGTTCGAGCAACACGGGGCGCACGCCAGAAAAGCCGTAGGCCAGCGAATTGAGCCGCGCGGCGATCACTGCGAGCGTTTGCCCGTCGTCGAGATACTGGCCCATGCCGCAGCCGTGGTAACGCGTCAGTTGCAGCGGCAGCGCTTCGATCAGTTCCATCGGCACGTCGACCACGCATGCATCGCCGTAACCGGTGTTGACGCCGTACACGGTGGCGCCCGCCGCCAGATGCCGGCGCAGGAAATCGGCGCCGCGCTGGATGCGCGCACGCCACGCCGGATCGGCGCTCAATGCGACCGGCGCGCGATGGTGCGCGATCGCGACGACCTCTTCGATCGTCAGCCTGCGGCCGCCGATCGTCACCGCCGCCGTGGTTGCTGTTGCGTTCCCGCTCGCGCTGAGGTTCGGCGCATCGATCAGATCATGTTCGGCCATGTACGCCTCGCTTGGGGCTGGCCCAGAAATCGAAGAAATTGAACCATTGATAAGGTGCCTTGCGACAATAATGTTCGAGCCGCGCCGCGTAACGCTGCGCCCATGCGGCGAGATGCTGCGCACGATCGCGGCGCGGCAACTCGATGCGTTCGGCGAACGGCTCGAAATACAGACGATAACCGTCGTGCTCTTTCAGGCAGAAGAACAGATAGACGGGACAGCCCAATGCATGCGCAAGCACGTAGGGGCCTTGCGCGAACGAGGCAGTCGAGCCGAGAAATTGCGCTTCGGTCGTGCGGCCTGCTTCGTGTGCCGGCACGCGGTCGCCGACGATCACCAGCAGCTCGCCCGCATCCACACGCTCCTGCATCATCATCGCGGTCTCGGGACCGAAGTCGCTGACTTCGAGCAGATGCCGCGCGAACTGGCTATTGGCCGACGCCAGCACGCTATTGAAGCGCCGCGCGTGTTCGGTGTAGACCACGGCGGTGACCTTGGCGTAGCCGCCCTGCGCGGCGAGCGCGCGGGTCATCTCCAGATTGCCGAGATGCGCGCCGATCACGAGGGCGCCTTTGCCGCTCGCCACCAACGCTTTGAATGCCGAAGGATCTTCGAATTCGACGTCGGCGTTGTTGACGCGGCCGGACCAGGCGGCGAGCTTGTCGAAGCCCGATTGCGCGAACGCGAGCATGTGCCGATAGGCGGATAGCCAGCCCGGACGCGGCGTATTGCCGTGCGGCGCGGCTTCGCCAAGACGCGTGAAGTAGTTGCTCGATGCCTCGCGCGCGGCGCGGCCTGTCAGCAGAAAATACGCGACGATCGGATGCAGCCAGAGCGCGGTGAAACGGCGGCCGAACAGCTTGCAACTGAGTGCGAGCAAGGACATGCCCAGATGGCTGCCGCGTTCGGCGATGCGCCACCAGTCCTGGGCGGGCAGTTCGCCTGGTTCGGCCGGCGTGCCTGGTTCACCCGGACGAATCCATTCTGCGGATTCGGCCGGTTCGCCCTGTTCGCCCGGCATGCTCGCCACCGTCGAGCGGCGCGGCATCACCTTGTGCGCGAGCAACATCGGCAGACGCCACAGCATCCCGAAGACCAGCCGCGTATGACTGCGGCTGATGCGCACGTTGTCCCACAGCACGTCGAAATGCGAGACGCCATCGGATGCGTACGTGACGCGCGTCGGAATCGAGCGGAACGTCGCACGCCGCCAGTGCAGGCGCACGAGAATTTCAATGTCAAAATCCATGCGCGTCGGCAACTGCACGCTGTCGATCAGCTCGCAGGCCAGCGCAAGCGGATAGAGGCGGAAGCCGCACATCGAATCGCGAATCGTCAGCGAGAGCGTTTCGATCCACACCCACACGTGCGTCAGATAACGGCCGTAGAGGCGCGCTTTCGGCACGCTCTCGTCGTAGACCGGGCGGCCGAGGATCACCGCGGCCGGTTCGGCGCGTGCCGCTTCGATAAAACGCGGCACGTCGGCCGCATCGTGCTGGCCGTCGGCGTCGATCTGCAGCGCATGCGTGTAGTTCGCAGCGCGCGTGGCGCGCAGTCCCGCCATCACAGCGGCACCCTTGCCGCCGTTGACCGGCAACCGCAGCAGCGTGAGCTGCCCGGCGTACTGCCGCGCCAACGCGGTGAGTACCTGCTGGGTCGCCTCATCGCTGCCGTCGTCGACGACAAAGATCGGCAAGCCGTGCACCGCGAGATGGGCAACGGTCGCGCCAATCGCGTCCTTGTGGTTGTAAATCGGAATGACGATGCACGGGGCGAAGCTCATCACGCCGGCTCCCGATATACGATCACGCCCGACGCGCATTCACGGCCGCTCAAGCGGTACGCGAACTGCACGCGCCGACGCTCGGCGTCGTGGGCGAGCGTGAGATTCAGCACCGCGCCCGGCGGCACCGGCGCCATGAACTTGAGCCGGTCGATCGATGCCAGCGCGCGCACGGCGGGCACGTGTTCGGTGGCCAGATGCATCGCCCAGTGAACCTGGACGACACCCGGCAGAATCGGCAGACCGGGGAAGTGGCCGGCGAAATGCACGAGCATAGGCGGCACGCGCAGTTCGTAGTGCAGCGTGTCGGCGCTACGGGTTTCGGCGAGCACTTCCACCCCGTCCGCGCGTGCCTCGAAGGCCGCGGCAACCGCAGCCGCCGGCAGTTTGCCGCGCGCGTCGAACGGCAGCATGAGGCGAAAACGCCAATGACGCGGCAACACTACGAGGTCGAAATACGCGGCGAGATGCCGGCGCAGGGTTTTCGCGAGCAACACGCGGCCTTCGCCGCGCAATGCGTCGCTGCCCGCTTCGGTCAGCGCCACCACGGCGCCGACGCGCTCGCGCGAGGCGCCTGCCAGCGGCACGAGCGCCGCCTCTGCGACATACGGATGCAACGCCAGCCGCGCTTCGAGCTCCGGCAGCGACACGCGCTTGCCGTCCAGCTTGAGCACGCGATCGAGGCGCCCTTGCAGGCGGAAGCGGCCGTCGGCATCGAACGCAATTTTGTCGTCAGTACGATGCCAGCCGTCGTGATCGAGATGCGGCGAGCGAACGTTCAGCGCGCCATCTTCGTCGCAGCGTACCTCGATGCCGGTCACGGCCTGCCAGGCATCGATCTGATCCTGACGCCGCCACGCGATGCCGCCGGTTTCCGTACTGCCGTAGATTTCGATCGGCGCGGCGCCGTAGGCCGTCGCGTATTCCTGCGCGGCTTCCACGGCGAGTGGGCCGCCTGAAGAAAAGAAGGCGCGCGGCGCCGGCGTCAATGCGGCGAAGCCCGGCAACGCGGGCCAACGCGACAATTGCGCGGGTGTGGAGACGACCGCCGTGGCGCCGCATTGGTCGATCTGCGCTTGCAGATGCAACGGCTCGATGCTGATCGCGCGGTTGAACGCACGGCCCGCGGCAAGCGGCCACAACACGCGAAACAGCAAACCGTAGATGTGATGATGCGGCACGCTCGCGAGCACCGTCGCGTTGCCGACCAGCGTGCCCCACTGCTTTTCGAGCGTGTGTACTTCGGCATTGAATTGCGCAAGGGTCTTGCGGATCGGCTTGGGTGTGCCGCTGCTGCCCGACGTATAGAGCGTCAACGCGGCGTGCGGATCGATCGTGTGGGAGGGGCTTCGCGCGGGGGTATTGTCAGCATCCGCGCCGGCATTGCGCACGCCATGCGCCAGGTCGGCGTCGGTCAGCACGGCGTCGTACGCATCGGCAAGATCGGCGAGATAGCCCGGCGTCGCATTGGCCGGAATCACCGGCTCCTTGCCGCACGCGAACAACGCAAACAGCGCGCAGGCGAAATCGAACGGATCGTCGATACATAACGCGTAGCGTTGCGCGTCTTGCATCTGGATCAACGCGACCAACGCCGAGACGCGTGCGCGAAACGCAGCGCGATCGAGCACCGTCGCGCCATCGCGGCATACCGGCGCGTTCACGGCGCAAGCCTCATGGCTCGCCGACAATAGCTCATGCAACGCGATCATGCCGCCTCCGAACGCGCGGCTCGTGGCAGCACCACCAGATAACGCCAGATGACCTCGGCCACCAGCAACACGCCGATCAGCCCATAGGCGATCGCGCCGTTATAGAGCGACCAGCTCGCGCGGCTCCAGTACAGCGCCGTGTAAGCGGAGAACGCGCCGTTCAGCGCAAAGAAGACGCACCACACCTGGGTCACGCGCCGCGTATGGCGCACGGCGCCCGGCGATAGATTCGGGTTGCCCAGCCGGGCGAATTTTTCGATCATCGACGGCCCGCGCACGAGCGTCGCGCCGAACGCGATCAACAGCCCCAGATTGACGAGCGACGGATAGAGGCGCAACAGCAGCTCGCTGTTGGTGAACACGATAGCCGCCGACGCGCAGCTCAGCAAGCCGACCACGGTCCAGTCGATGGTGGAAAGCCGGCGCAGCGAAGTCGCGACCGGACCGCTGCCGGCCCAGCGTTGCAGCCACAAAATAACAAACAGCATGCAGCCGACGTAGCGCGGCGTGTCCCAGCGCCAGGCACACAGAATCAACGCGGGGTACGCGAGTTTCAACAGAACCTGAACCACCGTTTTGGCCCAATGGCGTTCGGTGTCAGGCAATGCCTCGCCGGGCTGGCTCGCCGCCGCTTGCATTCGCGAGCGCACGGATGGCATCAGCCTTGTGCCGCCAGCAGGGACTCGACCGCACCGATCACGTCGCCGACCGTGCGCACCGACTTGAATTCTTCCGGCTTGATACGGCGGCCGGTCATTTCCTGCAGTTTGATCGCGAGGTCGACGGCGTCGATGCTGTCGAGATCGAGGTCTTCGAAGAGATGCGCGTCGGGCGTCACACGCTCGGGCTCGATCGCGAAGTTCTCTTTGAAGATGGCGCGGATGCGTTCAAGAATCTCTGCCTCGGACACGATTAATCCCCTTTTTTTGTGGTTTCGTTCACAGCATGCACCGCTTCGCGTTGACTCGCTACCAGCGCGGCCAGCGTGCTGACCGAGCGGAAGTGATCGCGAGTGCGTTCGTCGTTCGCTGCAATCGTCAGTTGATAGTGTTTGCGCAGCACGATGCCGATCTCAAGCGCGTCGATCGAGTCGAGACCGATGCCGTCGGTGTCGAACAACGGGGCGTCGTCGTCGATATCGGCCGGGCTCAGGTCTTCCAGATCGAGGGCTTCGATCAGGAGCTGCTTAATTTCCAGTTTTAAAGAATCCATAGTCGAACAAGTGCTGAGTAATGTGTGCTTCGATGGCGCTGGTCACACTGCGCGCCGCGAGAGACGGTGAAGTATCGTGGTCCGGAAGCCGCTCGACGCCAACCGGCGCGAGCACGTTCACCCGTATGCGAAAAGCGCGCGCCGGCACGTCGTACCAGCGCATCTGCTTGGTGAACGCCGGCGGATCGCAATCCATCAGCACCGGCACGATCGGCGCGCCGACCTTCAACGCCATGTGCGCGAAACCGCGTGAAAACGCGTGCAGCCGGTTCGGCGCCGGGCTGCGCGTACCTTCGGGAAAAATTATCATCGTGTAGCCCGCTGCGAGTTGACGCGCGCCGGCCTCGACAAGCTCCGAGGGATCGGCGTTGCTCACATATTCCGCCGAACGCACGATTCCCCAAAAACAGGGATTACCCCAGTGCGCGTTTTTCACCACACAACAGGCACGCGGCGTGAGCGACAACAGCACCATCACGTCCAGGTATGTCGGGTGATTGGCGACCACGATCGCCGGGCCGCCGTCGCGCAATGCCGCTGCGCCCGACACCTCGAGCTCCATCACGCCGATACGCTGCAACACCGCGACGAGCGCGCGGAAAAACCAGTGGATCACGGTTGTCACCGCAAGCTGACGTGACGCACGATGCGGCCACAGCCAGGCGAGCGGGAACACCAGGACCGAAAACAGCAGGCCGCAGATGCCGAACACCACGAAGGCCAAGCCGGTCGCGAAGAATCGCCAAAAGTAGTCAAGCCGCGCGTTCATGCCACCTCCAATGCCAGGCGGCGCCGGCGCCTGGCCAGACGGCGGGCTTGCCCGTTTCCAGACAATGCAGCAGCGCCTGGCTCTGGGTCGCGAAGCTTTCGGCAGGGAGTGCCGCGCCTGGCTCGATTGTGTGGCTTGTCTTGCCTACTGGGCTTGCCTCATCATCTGCATGGCTTGCTTCGCCTGAGTGGCTTGCCTCACCTGCATGGCCTGCCTCCTCAGCGATCTTCGCTGACTCCGGTTCACCTGCGCCAGACAACGTGCACTCCAGTTGCCCCATCGCTGCTTCGCCGCCCAGCAGGATGGCGATCGCGCCGCCCTGCACTTCGTCTTCGATCGCGCCGTAAGCCGGATCGGCCGGTTCGTCGGCGTACACCAGCAACACCGGCGAGCCGGGCTGGGCCGTATATTGCGCGTACGCCTCCAGCAGCGCGTAGCCGAGCGTCTCGGCACCGGCCGAGATCGCGCTGGCAGCGGAACGATCGCCGCGCGCGATGCCGAAGACGCCGGTCATTGCGTTCAGCACGGACAGGCTGAAGGACGTCGGCGAGACCGGCTCGCCCGCGCTGATGGCGCGCAGGATCTCAGTTGTACGTCGCAATTCGCCGTGGCGCGACGCGAACACGACGCGGATGTCGTCTTGCGCCACACAATCATGCGCGACCTTCAGGGCAACGCGGGACAAAGTGCTCAGGCGACGGCGCACGATCGGCTCGATAAAGCCAATATCGGGTGCGGCAGTTGCGGCAGCAGGCCAGCTAGACCAGCGAGCGACCGGAATGATCCAGTGCAGATCGGGCATATCGGTGTTCGCGCGTAGAAGCGAGGAGAGGCTGAGGGCGCCTGACGGAATACTCGACCGTCACAGCGTGCGCGCCGCGCGGAGCGGAAGTCTCCAGCCGGGGGTCAATCCAATCTTCTTATGTAGGGTTCACCAATTTAACGGCACTTGAGCCCGGTAATTTAGGCGCCTTTGCCAATTGGTCTGGAGGATTGTCTCAGGCTCCCTATGGTCGCCGGAATCATACTGAATATTCTGAATTAAATCAGCCACAAAAGACGTATCTATCTGTATCCGTATCGCAGGTGCGACGGATGACTGGACAACGCCGTAACGCAGGCCTGGCGGCACCTGGCGCGGCCGGGTTGAGTCTGGAAGCCTGCCCGCACCGCGCCTTGCGGGCCAACTCGACAGTGCCGCAACCACCAATACCCGCAAATACTTTCATTTAACTTTCTAAATAGCTGTTTCGTTTCGGCACATTTAAAGGCTTCTGCGCGACCGTGGTGGTTCTGCCTGGCGAAGAGGGGTGAAGAGACGCAGATGCGACCGTGAGCCTCCCCGCGCACGTTCACGATTTCTGCGGCGTGGTGGCAGCCGTGTTGCTCGCGAAGCAAAACGGCCCGGCAGGAATGGCCTGCCGGGCCGTTTTTTTGTTGCGCCGCAACGCATGCTGTTCGACACCACGGTTTAACGCTTACTGCACAGCCTCCACGCTCGACGCTGACGCCGGCGCAGCCGCGCCGCCCGTCGTAGCGACTTCGTTGGAGATTCCGCCGTTCTTGTCGATGGGAATCTTCACGGTATGGACCACGCCGTTGCCGAGCGGGAAGTCGGCCAGCGCGCTGCGCGCCAGATATGGCATGGCCCTCACCAGCGACGACTCGCCGCCCGAGTTGCGCGCCGTCACCTTATAGACCTCCTTGCCGCTAGCACGCTCGGTGATCCGCACGCCGAGCAGGTGCGTGAAAATCGGGTAGCTCTGATTCACGTACGCGGTCGGGAACGGGCCCCATGGGCCCCACGGATCGAACGGCTGGCCCCAGTACGGCGCCGGCCAGGGGTTGTAATACACCGGCTCCGCGACCGTCACCATGTCCGAGCGAATCCCGTACGACAGCCCGACGAGATAGCGCGCCTGGGAAGCGTCGACCTGCCGGAACGCGTGCGTGGCGAGCTCGCTGCCGACGAAGCGCTCGTACGTGCTGAGTTCGAGATTGTTCTGCTGATCCGCCGCACGCGTGAAGGCGTAAGTACGGGAAGCGTCATTGCCGCTCCAGTCGGAAAACGCCGTGACCTGGGTGGTCACGTAGGTCGTGCAGCCGGACAGCAGCACCGTCAGCGTGGCCAGCAGCAGCGTGGCGCGGCGGGTCCATCGATCGATTTTCATGGTCTGCCTCGTGTGCCTGTTATTGCCAGTCTCGACCGGGTTCGTTTGCGCGCAGCCGTTGCTGCGCGGGCGCCCGATAATACGCTGACCTGGCGATCCGGTAAAAAGTTCGCCCCGCACGATCCGCCGAGCCTTTGTACAATGGCTCGACAAGCCCGGCTCGCGCGCCATGAGCACGCCTGACGGCTCGAGTCCCATCACTACAGAACGCCATGGCCGATACCGCAACGCCCAATGTGATCCGCCGCGCCGATTACGCGCCGCCCGCCTTCCTGATCGACACCGTCGCCCTGGAGTTCGATCTGGTCCCCGAACGCACCCTCGTCAGGAATACGATGCGTGTGCGCCGCAATCCGGACGCGTCCCGCGCCGCCAATCTCGAACTGATGGGCGAACAACTCGAGTTCGTCGGCGCCGCGATCGACGGCACCCCGTTCGCCAACGCGCACGCGCACGAACACGGTCTGACGCTCGACAACGTGCCGGACAATTTCGAACTCACGCTCACCAGTCTCTGCAATCCGGCGGAGAACACCACGCTGGCGGGCCTGTATGTGTCGGGCGGCAACTTTTTCACGCAATGCGAGGCCGAGGGCTTTCGCCGCATCACCTATTTCCTCGACCGCCCGGACGTGATGGCGACCTTCACGGTCACGCTGCGCGCGAACAAGGCTGACTATCCGGTGCTGCTGTCGAACGGCAATCTGCTCGAACAAGGCGATCTGCCGGACGGCCGCCATTTCGCGCGCTGGGAAGATCCGTTCAGGAAGCCGAGCTATCTGTTCGCGCTGGTCGCGGGCAAGCTGGTGGCACTCGAAGAGCGCGTGAAGAGCGGTTCGGGCAAGGAAAAGCTGTTGCAGGTGTGGGTCGAACCGCACGATCTGGACAAGACGCGTCACGCAATGGACTCGCTGATCAACTCGATCCGCTGGGACGAGGCGCGCTTCGGGCTGGAACTGGATCTGGACCGCTTCATGATCGTCGCGGTGAGCGACTTCAACATGGGCGCGATGGAGAACAAAGGGCTCAACATCTTCAACACGAAGTACGTGCTGGCGAACCCCGAAACGGCAACCGACACCGACTTCGCGAACATCGAGGCGGTGGTCGGCCACGAATACTTCCACAACTGGACCGGCAACCGCGTGACCTGCCGCGACTGGTTCCAGCTGAGCCTGAAAGAAGGCCTGACGGTGTTCCGCGATCAGGAGTTCTCAGCCGACATGGCGGGCGGTGCGACAGACGAAGCCGCGCGCGCCACCAAGCGCATCGAAGACGTGCGCGTGCTACGCCAGATGCAGTTCGCCGAAGACGCGGGACCGATGGCGCACCCGGTGCGGCCGGAAAGCTACGTCGAGATCAACAACTTCTACACGATGACGGTCTATGAGAAGGGCTCCGAAGTCGTGCGGATGTATCAGACGCTGTTCGGCCGCGACGGCTTTCGCAAGGGCATGGACCTGTACTTCAAGCGTCATGACGGGCAGGCCGTGACCTGCGACGATTTCCGTCACGCGCTCGCGGATGCGAACGGCCGCGATCTCGCGCAATTCGAGCGCTGGTATAGCCAGGCCGGCACGCCGCGCGTCTCGGTACGCACGAAGTACGACGCCGCGCAGCAACGCTACAGCGTGACACTCACGCAAGGTTATGGTGAAGGCGCAGCCGCCGCGCGCGAAACGCAAAAGGGGCCGCTGCTGATTCCGTTCGCGATCGGTTTGATCGGCAAGAACGGGGCGGATCTGCCGCTGCAACTGGAAGGCGAAGCGCAGGCCGGCAACGGGACCACGCGCGTGCTCGAATTCACGCAGACCGAACAGACCTTCACGTTCGTCAACGTCGCAGAGGAACCGCTGCCCTCGCTGCTGCGCAATTTCTCGGCGCCGGTGATCGTCGAATACGACTATTCGGCCGATCAACTGGCGTTCCTGCTTGCACACGACAGCGATCCGTTCAACCGTTGGGAAGCCGGCCAACGGCTCGCCACGCGCGAGCTGCTGACGCTCGCCGGGCGCGCCGCCACCGGCGTGCCGCTGCAACTCGACGACTCGGTGGTCGCCGCGTTCGCCCGCGTGCTGACCGATGACACGCTCTCGCCTTCGTTCCGCGAGTTAGCGTTGATGCTGCCGTCGGAAGCGTATCTGGCCGAACAGATGGCCGAATCGGATCCGGCGGCCGTCCATGCCGCACGGCAGTTCGTGCGCAAGCGCCTCGCGAATGCGCTCAAAAAGGACTGGCTCGCCGTGTACGAAAAGCACCGCACGCCGGGGGCGTACGAAGCAACGCCTGAGGCCTCCGGTCATCGTGCGTTGAAGAATCTTGCGTTGTCGTATCTCGCGGAACTGGACGATCCGGCTGAGGCTGTGCGGCTTGCCTCCGCGCAGTACGACGCGGCCAACAACATGACCGACCGCTCGGCGGCGCTCTCGGCCTTGCTCAACGCATCGGCGGCGAATGGCGGCAGCGTTCAGGCGCAGCAGGCGCTGGACGATTTCTACCGGCGCTTTGAAAAGGAACCGCTCGTCATCGACAAGTGGTTTGCCTTGCAAGCCACGCAACGCGGCAGCGCGCAGCGTCCGGTGATCGAGATCGTGCGCAAGCTGATGGCGCACCCGGCGTTCAACCTGAAGAACCCGAACCGCGCGCGCTCGCTGATTTTCAGCTTCTGCGCGGCGAATCCCTCGCAGTTCCATGCCGAAGACGGCTCGGGTTACGCCTTCTGGGCCGACCAGGTGATCGCGCTCGACGCGATCAATCCGCAAGTGGCCGCCCGCCTCGCCCGCTCGCTGGAACTATGGCGCCGGTTTACGCCGACGCTGCGTGACGGCATGCGCGCGGCGCTGGAGAAAGTGGCTTCGCAGGTGAAATCGCGCGACGTGCGCGAAATCGTGGAGAAGGCGTTGGCGTGACGCTCATCTGAAAGCGTTCCCGCATCGAAAAGCCGGCACTCATTGCCGGCTTTTTTTCGTCCTGAATGTCGCCGCGATGTCGCCACGAGGCAACGTGCGGACCTCAACGTTGGCCATCTGGACGACTGTTCGTATCGGTTCCACAGGATGAAAGTAAACGCACTCATTTAACGGTTTACGTTTAACGCGAGGCGTTATATCATCCATGATTACAACATTCAGCGACAAGGCTACGGCGGCAATCTTTCAGGGCAAGTTCGTGCATTCGCTGCCGCTTCATATGGAGCAGCTCGCACGCCGCAAGCTGCTGCTGATCGACGCCGCTGAGTCATCCGCAACCTGCACGCGCCGCCGGGCAACCGGCTCGAGGCCTTGCAAGGCCAGCGCAGCGGGCAGTGGAGCATTCGTATCAACGCGCAGTGGCGCATCTGTTTTCATATTGTCGACGGGGAGGCGCTGAATGTCGAAATTGTCGACTATCACTGAATATGGGGAGACCGCCATGGTCATCAAACGCTCCGATCTGGACAGCATCGATTTCTCCGACATCAGCACCGGCGAAACTATCCCGGAGATCCACCCGGGCGAGATTCTGCGCAGCGAGTTTCTCGAACCGCTCGGCATGTCCGTCAATGCGCTCGCACTTGCGCTGCGCGTACCGGCGCCGCGCATCAACGACATCGTGCGTGGCAAACGCGCCATCTCGGCAGACACCGCGTTGCGGCTCGAGCGTTACTTCGGTGCGAGCGCGCAGTTCTGGCTGAACCTGCAGATCGGCTACGACCTGCGGATCGCCACTGCGGCGGCCGGCGCGCAGATCGAACGCGAGATTGAGCCAATGCCTAAGGCGGACCGGCCGAAAATGCCGAAAGTCTCGCCCGAACACGCCCGCGCCGCAGCGCTTGCCACCAGCCTGACCGGCAACGTCACGGCCATCAAGGCGCGCCGCAAAGCCTGAATTTCGCCCACCTCGTGCGGCGCCTCGCAGCACGGCCGCACACCCTTCCGTGTCAAAAGCACGGAACCGACACGGCGAGCGGTTAAAATCGAGACATTCCTCAAGCCCCCGGAGTACAGCAATGGCTTTGCAACGTCGTACCACTCTCACGAAGTACCTGATCGAGCAGCAGCGCGAGACCAACAACCTGCCGGCCGACCTGCGCCTTTTGATCGAAGTCGTCGCGCGCGCGTGCAAGGCGATCAGCTACCACGTCAGCAAAGGCGCGCTGGGCGATGCACTCGGCACGGCGGGCAGCGAGAATGTCCAGGGTGAGGTGCAGAAGAAGCTCGACATCCTGTCGAACGAAATTCTGCTCGAAGCGAACGAATGGGGCGGCAACCTGGCGGGCATGGCTTCCGAGGAAATGGAGCAGTTCTTCCCGATCCCGGCCAACTACCCGAAAGGCGAATACCTGCTGGTGTTCGATCCGCTCGACGGCTCGTCGAACATCGACGTCAACGTGTCGATCGGCACGATCTTCTCGGTGCTGCGCTGCCCGGACGGCCAGCAGCCCACCGAACAGTCGTTCCTGCAACCGGGCACGCAGCAGGTCGCGGCGGGTTATGCGGTGTACGGCCCGCAAACCGTGCTGGTGCTGACCACCGGCAACGGCGTGAACTGCTTCACGCTCGACCGCGAACTGGGGTCATGGGTACTCACGCAAAGCGAGATGCGCATTCCGGTCGAAACGCGCGAGTACGCGATCAACGCTTCGAACGAGCGTCATTGGTATCCGCCGGTCGAGAAATACATCGGCGAATTGAAGGCCGGCAAGGAGGGCTCGCGTCAGAGCGACTTCAACATGCGCTGGATCGCGTCGATGGTGGCTGACGTGCACCGTATCCTGAACCGCGGCGGCATCTTCATGTATCCGGCGGACAAGCGCACACCGGACAAGCCGGGCAAGCTGCGTCTGATGTACGAGGCGAACCCGATGGCCTTTATCGTCGAGCAGGCGGGCGGTGCCGCGACCAACGGCGAGAAGCGGATTCTGGACATCCAGCCGAAAAGCCTGCATGAACGTGTGGCGGTGTTCCTCGGCTCGAAGAACGAAGTGGACCGCGTCACCCGCTACCATCTCGAAACAAAAAATTGACTCCAAGGGCTTGCCAAGTTCCTAAAAGAGTCCCTATAATCTCGTTTCTCCTGATGCCGGAATAGCTCAGACGGTAGAGCAGCGCATTCGTAATGCGAAGGTCGGGGGTTCGATTCCTCTTTCCGGCACCACAAGATTCAAGCAAAAAGCCCAGTCCTCGTGACTGGGCTTTTTGCTTTCCGCTGCTGCGTTCACCGACCACAACAGCCCCTGCTCATCCGCCAAAATCCAACCGATCGTATCGCGCGGTCATCCCAAGATTGCGAGCAACCACTGTATCTTCAACGATCACGTTGCTCTCGGCCCGCTCAGTGCCATAAGCCACAACCGCTTCCCGCGGCGCTGACGAAAACCACAAGATCCGGCCGGCACACTCGATTCCGACCTGGCGTCCTTTCCAGTAGACAGCGTTTTCCATGACGAACTCTCTGAAGGGCGAAGACTGCCATCTTCCGCGCCAGACGCAGCGCGTCCGTTATCCACCGCACCGTGCGCCGCGGATTGCTTCAATGATAGGCTGCAACTCGCGCATCGATCGGCTGGTCATCCCCACTTCGCCGGGCATGTTCCGTGCGGCCCCACCTACGTTCGCCCGGCTGGCCCGGCATCACGCCTATCCACTAATCATCGACATGGACGCCATCCGCAACAAGCCCCGCCCGACCCCGACCGCATCCGATTCGCCGACCCCCGCCGGCTTCGTCCGCGTGCGCGGCGCCCGCGAGCACAACCTTAAAAACATCGACGTGCAAATTCCGCGCGACGCGCTGGTTGTGTTCACCGGCGTTTCCGGTTCGGGCAAATCGTCGCTGGCGTTCGGTACGCTCTACGCCGAGGCGCAGCGGCGCTACTTCGAGTCGGTCGCACCCTATGCGCGGCGCCTGATCGACCAGGTCGGCGTGCCCGAAGTCGACTCGATCGAAGGTCTGCCGCCCGCAGTCGCGTTGCAGCAGCAGCGCGGCACGCCGAGCGCACGCTCAACGGTCGGCAGTGTGACGACGCTTTCGAGTCTCGTGCGCATGCTGTACTCGCGCACCGGTGACTACCCGCCGAAGCAACCGATGTTGTTCGCCGAAGACTTTTCGCCGAACACGGTGCAAGGCGCCTGCCCCACTTGTCACGGGCTTGGCCGCGTGTACGAAGTCACCGAGAAATCGATGGTGCCGGACGACTCCCTGACTATCCGCGAGCGCGCGATCGCCGCGTGGCCGCCTGCATGGCACGGACAGAATCTGCGCGACATCCTGGTGACGATGGGCTACGACGTCGATACGCCGTGGCGCGACTTGCCGAAGAAAGATCGCGACTGGATTCTCTTCACCGACGAACAGCCGACGGTGCCCGTCTACGCGGGCCTGACGCCGAAGGAAACACGCGCCGCGCTCAAGCGCAAGGAAGAGCCCAGCTATATGGGCACCTTCACGGGCGCGCGCCGCTACGTGCTGCACACGTTCGCGAACACCCAAAGCGCGCTGATGAAAAAGCGCGTGTCGCGGTACATGGTCGGCAGCCTCTGTGCGACTTGCCATGGCAAACGGCTCAAGAAAGAAGCACTCTCGGTGAAGTTCGCCGGTCTCGACATCGGCGAATTCGCGCAGTTGCCGCTCGCCCGGCTCGCGGCCCTTCTCGAACCGATCGCGCGCGGCGAATGGCCCGATGCGGCGACCGGCGCCGACTGCAAAGGCAGCGTGCTCAGCAGGCATGCGATGCGCGACGCCGTCGACAAACGGGTCGCCGCGGGCGGTTCCGCACACAAAGCATCGCCCGATGTGCGGCGCACGCCCAATCTCTCCACGGAGAAACGCGTCGCCGCGCAGCGCATTTCAGCGGAACTGCTTGAGCGCCTGACGACGCTGATCGATCTCGGCCTCGGCTACCTCGCACTGGAGCGCAGCACGCCAACGCTGTCATCGGGTGAACTGCAGCGCTTGAGGCTGGCCACGCAGTTGTCGTCGCAGTTGTTCGGCGTTGTGTATGTACTCGACGAACCGTCGGCCGGCTTGCACCCCGCCGATGGTGAAGCGCTCTTCGTCGCGCTACAGGAACTGAAGGCCGCGGGCAATTCGCTGTTCGTCGTCGAACATGATCTGGAGATGATGCGGCGCGCCGACTGGCTGGTCGACGTCGGTCCCGCAGCCGGCGAAGCAGGCGGTCACGTGGTCTATAGCGGACCGCCGGCTGGACTCGCGAAGGTCGAAGCGTCGCAAACGCGCCGGCATCTGTTTGCGCCGCCCGCGCCCGTCGACCGCACGCCGCGCTCGCCGGGCGGCTGGCTGCGCCTGGCCAATATCACGCGCAACAATCTGCATGGGCTCGACGTCGCATTTCCGCGTGGCTGCTTCACGACCGTCACTGGCGTGTCGGGCTCCGGCAAATCGAGCCTCGTGAGCCAGGCGCTGCCCGAACTGGTCGCAACCCGCCTCGGACGGATCATTGAAAGCCCGGACGAGGACGAACAGGACCCGCTGTTCGCCACCGAAACGATGCTGACCGGCGGCCACATCGCCGAGGGCATGGACACGCTGCGCCGCCTCGTGCGCGTCGATCAGAAGCCGATCGGCCGCACCCCGCGCTCGAATCTCGCCACCTACACGGGCCTGTTCGACACAGTGCGCAAGCTGTTCGCCGACACGCCGCTCGCACGCAAGCGCCGCTACAGTGCGGGCCGCTTCTCATTCAACGTCGCGCAAGGCCGCTGTCCGACGTGCGAGGGCGAAGGCTTCGTGAGCGTGGAGTTGCTGTTTCTGCCGAGCGTCTATGCACCCTGCTCGACCTGTCACGGCACCCGCTACAACCCGCAGACACTGGAAATCACGTGGCGCGATAAAAACATCGCCGAGGTGCTCGACCTGACCGTCGACACCGCCTGTGATTTTTTCGCCGACGAAGCCGGTGTGATGCGCGCACTGAGGGTGTTGCGCGACATCGGCCTCGGTTATTTGCGGCTCGGCCAGCCGGCCACTGAACTGTCGGGCGGCGAAGCACAGCGCATCAAACTCGCCACCGAACTGCAGCGCGCGCAGCGTGGCGACACGCTGTACATCCTCGACGAACCGACCACCGGTTTGCATCCTGTCGACGTGGACCGGCTGATGGTGCAACTCCAGGGACTCGTCGATGCGGGCAATACAGTGGTGGTGGTCGAACACGACATGCGGGTCGCCGCGCAAAGTGACTGGGTTATCGACGTCGGCCCCGGCGCGGGCGACGCCGGCGGCACGATCGTGGCAAGCGGCACGCCGGCTGAAGTGGTGCGCGCCAGCGAAAGCCGCACGGCCACCTATCTGAAGCAATGGCTGGCGGCCTGAAGTAGAAGCCGCGCGCGAGGTTTACCGGACGCCGCGCTTCCCCGAACACTTAAAAACCGTCAACGAAAAGCGCCGCGTTTCGTCCAGAACGCGGCGCCCTTTATTTGCAAAAAAACTTCAAAAAGTATTCCTGCTCGTCAACGAATTCGCGCAATCGTTCGTTTACAAATAATTCGGGGGCTGAATCAAGGCACTGAACCGTCCGGTAATTAACGAACGTTCGGCCTAACTCAGAGAAAATCCTTCCGATGTGGCAGTGCACAAAAGCCGTGGAGATTCGTTCATATCGACACATATGACCAGGTGCTGCTGTGATGCAACAGAGATAATGCGCGGAAGAGGCGCGGGACAAGGCTGAGACGGGAACAGCGAAGGATATCGGACTGTTTTGATTGGCGGCGAACACTGCTGTGCGCAATCAACCGATAAATTCTATTGAAACATGCTGCTCCCCTGGGAGCCTGTACCGATAAAGCAACACACAACCTGTGAGCCGCATCAGGCTCTGGTGCAAAACGGGGACCGAGGCAGATAATCGGTTTGTAAAGGAGAATGATCATGGATGCCAAACCAACGAAAATTCCGACCCCGGATAAAGTTTTTAGTCCGGATCCGGAACCCGCTGGCGTCGAGTTTCTGGGTGCTGAACTGCCCGAACACGTTCGCGCATTTTTCGACGAACAACGCAAGTCGTGCGACTCGAAGTAAATGTGCAATGGCGCGATGCAGCATCGGCGTCCGCGCGTCTGGCGCGCGGCGCAGGATCGCACGCGTCTCAACGATCGTCTTGCGTGCCGTTCGTAACGCGAGCCAGAGTTATTTGACCGCTGCGGCAACGGGCCATTGCCTGGCGTTCGATTGCGCGCGCTTTTTAACGGTCGGCCTTAAAGCTGTGCTTTTTGTTTTCGATGCTTCACGGGCCCGTCCGCTTGGCACATCGTCTATTCTTCTGGTTTTTCTTCCGCGGCCGTTCGGCCACCCCTGCCCTCGATGAATCGCTCGTATCGCTTTGGAGCGTCATGCGCGCTCGCGTTGTTCGCTGCGCTTGTGCTCGCGCCCGCCTCCGCCGCCGCGGATGGCGACGACACCGCGCTTACCAATCTGATAGCGCTGGCTTCGCAGCGCCTCGCCCTCGCGGAGCCCGTTGCGCGCTGGAAGTGGGCCAACCATCAGGCGATTACGGATACGCCACGTGAGAATGCGTTGCTCGCCGACGTCGAAAAGCGTGCTGTAGCCGCAAATGTCGATCCGGCGTTTGCACGCGCCTTCTTCCAGGATCAGATCGACGCGAGCAAGGACGTGCAAAACGCGCTGTTTGCCAGTTGGCGCAGCACGCGGCCGCCCGAAGGCCCCGCACCCGATCTGGCCGCGAGCACGAGGCCACAGTTGGACCAGTTGACGCAATCACTCGTGGCCGGGCTCGCGCGTGTACAACCGCTGCGTGCCGCGCAGGATTGTCCGTCGCGTGTCGCGCAATCACTGGCTAACTGGAAATCGCTGACGCGCTACGACTCGGCCCGTTCGAGCGCGTTGACGCGAGCTCTCGGCCATGTGTGCGAAGCCGGTGGAGTTGGCGCGACCGGTTGAGCGGTTGAGCGGTTGAGCGGTTGAGCGGTTGAGCGGTTGAGCGGTTGAGCGGTTGAGCGGTTGAGCGGTTGAGCGGTTGAGCGGTTGAGCGGTTGAGCGGTTGAGCGGTTCAGCATGGGGCGAACCTGCGCCTTCCACCGCTCTCAGGCGGAGCTTGAATCCGCCCTGAGCAGTGGGACACTCCGCAAAAGCCGTGTTAAGCCAGGCTCGGCACAGGCGAGCCGCTCGAGACGCCCAGCGGCATCACGCGCAAGCCACGCGCCAGATGGCTCTGCAGAAGACGATAGGTCGACAGCTCGAACGGCCCCGCCGCGCTCGACGCATGGAGCGCCCCCGCCTCCGCGAGTGAAGGGGCATGGCCAATATAGCGCCATCGATCAACAACATGAAAAGCGCGCGCGTGCAATGCATCCTCACGCTCCTCGAATACGATCGGACCGTCGAACGGCCAGGGCGCATCGACCGGATCGCTCTTCGTGACGCGCGGCAGCCGGTTGTGACCAGGCCGCAACGTTGCGATCCACTGCGCCTCCGCGAGCATGGCGCCCAGTTCGCCGCCCGTCGCCCGCCACTCGACACGCCGCACCTGCTGCGCGAGCCGCATATCCTTCGACGAGCGCCGCTCACCCGTCAAGTGCGAACGCAACCGCTGACGCACACGTACGCTTCGCCCGACATATAGCGGCTGATCGCCTTCTCCATAGAACACATAGACGCCGCATCCGGCCGGCGCGGTATCGAGCAGATCTTCAGTGATGTCGCCGGCAAGCCGGTAGCGCCGGGTGGTGCGCTCGATTTGGGCCTGCAAAACATCCAGTGGCACGAGACCGCCGTGCAGTCGTTGCCAGAACTGCCAGATCAGATCGGCGTCGGCGAGCGCGCGGTGGCGATCGGACGGCACGAGACCATGACGTTCCACCAACGCATCCAGCCCATGGCGTTTTTCCGCCGGAAACAACGCGCGCGACAGGCGCACAGTGCACAGCACGTCCGGATCGAATGCGAGTCCGGCCCGGCGAAATTCCCCGCGCAAAAAGCCGCGATCGAAACTGGCGTTGTGCGCCACGAACAGTTTGCCGTTCAGGCGCTCGTGCAAGGCCGGCGCAATGGCATCGAAGGTCGGCGCGCCTCGCACCATCGCATTCGTGATGCCGGTGAGTTGCTGAATGAAGGACGGAATCGCTTGCTGAGGATCGACCAGGCTGCTCCAGCGCGACACGCCGGCCGGCCCTATTTCAACCACGCCGACTTCGGTGATGCGATGCTCGCTGGTCGAGCCACCGGTGGTTTCAAGGTCGACGAAGACGATCGGCACATCGAGGGCCGATTCCGGCAGAAACTGTTCAGACATGGAAAGGAATACTTTGGACGCGTGGCTTTGCGGCAAGTATGCACCAGTTAGCCGCCGCGCACCCGGCGAGTATTGTCTTGCCGGGGTGTTGCGCGGCGTAAAGACCGCAGTCCCTGTACGACCCATGAACCGTTCGTAAAACCGGAAATTATTCTATCTTTACGACGTCGATCTTTTTAATTTCGAAAGCACGCTTTTATCTTTCATCCTTTGCAGATTAATCCGGACCAGATAGTTAATAGCATCAGATTGGTAACGGTGATGAACGACCATAAAAAAAGCCCCGCGCGTAGCGAAGGCTTTTTGGCGAACTGGCTGCCCGGCAACGCACGCGCGGCGGAGCAGCGCAACGCGACTTAGAGCGGCTGAATGTTCGCCGCCTGCTTGCCCTTCGGACCTGCCTTGACCTCGAAAGAAACGCGTTGGCTTTCTTTCAGCGACTTGAAGCCTTCGGCACGGATCTCCGAGAAGTGCGCGAACAGGTCTTCGCCACCCGAATCCGATGTAATGAAGCCAAAGCCCTTAGCATCGTTGAACCATTTGACGATACCAGTTTCCATATTCCAGTTTCCCTCGAGGATTAATCAAAATCGGGCGTTGCCCTCAAGCCGTATTTCAACGTTGCTTCATCTACGATCGAGCGTTTCTGAAAACCCTGCACCAGCAGATTTGACGATTGAAATTCAGCATTGCCGTTATACGGGTATCGCAGAATCAACGTCAAGCGAATTTTTCATCTGCCCTTAGCACGCTACGCAATAAGTCAATGTCAGATGAATAAAAATCATATCCGCATATTCAGCGGAAACTGAATAAGGAAGCCACGTCAATATTACCCACCCAAAACGCGACATACGAAAAATCGGGAAAAATTTCGGCAATGCGCGGGTAATTTGTAACAAAAAATGTTTCTAGTAAGTGTTTGTCCGAGTTGTTGCGCCGCACTCGACACAGGATGATGAAAATCAGTCGCAAAGGAGTCAATGCGAGTCAGGAGATTGCCATGCTGTTCAATGAATTCCGTCGCTTCATCGCCTGGTTTACCCAATCGCACGTAAAAACGGTTCCAGCTCAGTCCGAGTCGACGGTTGTGACACATTCGGCCTTCGAATTCGATCCTATGTGGCATGGTGACCACTGGCAAAATCTGCTCTCGTCGCCGATGGACGCCCGTCGCTACGTGATGGAAGACTGGAGCGCCTCACTGCCGGCTGATTGGAACGAAGCGGACGGTGCCGCGCCCGCGCACTGACCAGCGTCCGCAATTTCAAAATCGACAGGCAAAAAAAAGCGCGACTGGAAGGTCGCGCCGACAAAGGTTTGGAGATCTTTTTCGTCAACGAAAAAGTCTGCTTCGGAAAGCAGAGATTTCAGTATAGCGGATTAGCCGATATCGATTATTCGCATAATTAACAATCATCTATTGCTAGCGCGACAACAATCATTTCTTTATCGATTTACCACGTTGTTTTTTTGCATCGATTACTGTAGTAAATGAGCAACGCATTTCGGTCCACTCCACTTTTACTCTCCCCCAATACCGCTGCAAGCCTTTATCAGCAAGGCTTAAACGGCATTCGCCCATCGTTTCATATCCAGTAATACTTTATTGTGCGAATCGGAATTCTCGCTTCGTGAGGGTCTATCTACACTCTGCCTAATTGGAAACCGGCGCGTTTGGAGTACAGCGCGCTTGTCATGCGGATTTCGCCTCTCGCAGCGCCCGCGTGAAGGTCTCCATCAGCCTGGGTTAAATGCCCACTCTCGCTCTCGGAGTTACAAAGATGAAAAAGACTCTCATGGTCGCGGCCCTCACGGGCGTTTTAGCAACTGCAGCGCATGCCCAAAGCAGCGTCACGTTGTATGGCTTGATCGACGCCGGCATCACCTATACGAATAACCAGCACGGTCACAGCAACTGGCAAGAAACGAGCGGCTCGGTGAACGGCAGCCGCTGGGGCTTGCGCGGCTCTGAAGACCTGGGTGGCGGTCTCAAGGCAATTTTCACGTTGGAAAACGGCTTCGGCATTAATGACGGCACGCTGAAACAAGGTGGCCGCGAATTCGGCCGTCAAGCGTTCGTCGGCCTGACGAGCGACCAGTTCGGCTCCGTAACCCTCGGCCGTCAATATGACAGCATGGTCGACTACGTGGGTCCGCTGGCACTCACCGGCACTCAATACGGCGGCACGCAGTTCGCGCACCCGTTTGACAACGACAACCTGAACAACTCGTTCCGCGTCAACAACTCAGTCAAGTACCAAAGCGTGAACTATGGCGGCTTCAAGTTCGGCGCCCTGTACGGCTTCTCGAATCAGGCCGACGGCTTCGCCAACAACCGTGCTTACAGCGCGGGCGCATCGTATAACTGGGGCGGCCTGAACCTCGCCGCAGCCTACTTGCAACTGAACAGCAACGGCGCAACGGGTGCGGCTGCGGCGTTCAATTCGGGCGGCGCAGTGTCGAGCGACAACACGTTCTTTGCTGGCCGCCAGCAAACGTGGGGCGCAGGTGCTAACTATGCATTCGGCCCGGCTACGTTCGGCCTTGTGTACTCGCAAACAAACCTGGGTGGCCTGGCCGGTATCGGCGCAGGTGCGTCGGGGCAAACGGCGGGTATCGGCGGCTTCAACGGCGACAGTGCGCACTTCCAGAACTTCGAAGCTAACGCTCGCTACGCGCTGACGCCGGCGGTGAGCATCGCTGGTTCGTACACGTACACCCGTGCCAGCCTGGCCGGCACGCGTCCGCACTGGAACCAGTTCAACTTGCAAACGGCGTACGCACTGTCCAAGCGTACGGACGTGTACTTGCAAGGCGAGTACCAGCAAGTCAATGAAGGCGCCATCGTCGACGCCGACATCAACGGCCTGGGCGCTTCGGGCAATAACAAGCAGGTCGCTGTAACCGCAGGGCTGCGTCACCGCTTCTAAAGCGTTTGGCAATACCTGCAGTATCGAAGGCGCCGTCCGCGGCGCCTTTTTTTATGCCGCGCCGAAAGCACGCTTTGCAAAACGGAACGAGATCGGGCGGCGTCGGACGCCGAATGGGCACAAATTGCCGGCAATTGCGCTGAAACCGCCGCTGTCGGAGCCGCGTGCCCTCGCCCGACTCATACATCGCACTCATGCATTGGCCTAGCCGCCGGTATCAGGCAACGGATACTTGACGTCTAAGATTTCGATCGGCTGCGGGCCGGCGGGTGTGTACAACGTCACCGTATCGTCGATTTTCGCCTTGAGCAGCGCTCGCGCGATCGGTGAGATCCAACTCACGTGGCCGACATCCAGGTCGACCTCATCGACGCCGACAATAGTCAAGGTATGCACTTCGCCGTCTTCCGTCGCGTACTCCACTGTCGCGCCGAAAAACACCTGATCGACGTTTTCCTGCTTGCTGCTGTCGACCACTTCGGCGAGATCAAGCCGTTTGGTCAGAAAGCGAATTCGCCGGTCGATTTCTCGCAGACGGCGCTTTCCATAGATGTAGTCGCCGTTTTCCGAGCGGTCGCCGTTCGAGGCCGCCCACGACACCAGTTTGACGACCTCGGGGCGATCCACATCGATCAGATGCAGTAACTCATCGCGCATACGCCGGTAGCCGGCGGGCGTGATGTAGTTTTTCGTACCCGGAGGGATTTCGGGCTGGGCGACGTCGAGATCGTCGTCATTCTCTTCGCTCGACTCTTTGACAAAGGCCTTGTTCATGATGGTCCGGTAACTGCAGCAAGCGACTGCCTATCAAGGGTACACGATCGGGGCAATGAGACAAATCGCAGTTACATGCTTCCCTTTTTGAAAACCTTTGCTATAATCTCGTTTCTGCGTGCGGCTGTAGCTCAGTTGGATAGAGTACTTGGCTACGAACCAAGGGGTCGTGGGTTCGAATCCTGCCAGCCGCACCACTTATTTGAGGGCCTCCCTCCGGGGAGGCCCTATGTTTTACCTCAGTTTCATCGCAGTATCACCTGTTTAGCGTGCGGCTGTAGCTCAGTTGGATAGAGTACTTGGCTACGAACCAAGGGGTCGTGGGTTCGAATCCTGCCAGCCGCACCATTTATGAAGGGCCTTCCGATCGGAAGGCCCTTTGTTTTTGCGCGACCGTTTTGCTTCAACGCGCCCGCCAGGACAGACCCCGCCAAGTCAGAAGGCCTTGGCAGGATCACGGCAACTAACGCGGTGCCGACTGAATATCCCCGATCTGCCCCTCGGGACTGGGCACATCCTCGAATGAACCTCCCCGCAATTCCTCGCCGATCAGCTCCGCACGCACTCCAGTGATAGCCTGCGCCTCGCGCAACACATCGTCCACGCGATCACCAAAGCGGCTTTCGACGAACGCCCGCAGCAGCGCGACGCGCAACGAGTCGCCCCGCCCTTCCACGGTTCGATGGCCGCCTTCGAATTCCGCGATGCAATGTGCCGCGCCATGGTCAGTTCGCTCTCGCACTTCCAGCCGTTGCGCTCGCTCCAGCACCGCGGCGGCCGCTTCCCATGACGTGGACGGCGTAAAACGGCCATCCCATGGACGGCCGCCGTCGATGCCGCGGATCGAGACGGTTTCGCCGCTGTCGGTAAAGTGGATTTCGCGCACGAAGTCGTGCAGGCTGCGGGCGACCCAATAATCGAGCGTCATCCCGGTGAGGTCAGCTACGTTCATAAGCGTTCTCCCTTAAAGTTCCGGTGAGACTCGCTGGCGAGGGGTGCGTTCAGATTCGGAAGGTCCGCCAGAAGCCCCACGAGGCGGCCAAACGTCCCGGCGTTCGTCGAGCAGACTCGCCCAGCCGTCAGATCAGTAATCCGCCCGCTCGCGGTCGATCCGCATCCCGCCGTCATGACGGTGATGTCCTTCCTCGCTCGGCCGCTCGCGCGCAATACGCATCACGTCCGGATTGGTCCGGACACGACGCATCACGTTGGCGAGATGGACGCGATCGCTGACCTGGATGACGAAGCGCAACACCGTGGATTCCTGCGACAGGTCTTCGTCCATCGCGATGTGGACGATGTTGGCATCCGCCGACGTGATGTCGGCCGCCACGCGGGCGAAAACACCCTTGGTGTTCTTCACCAGCACCTTCACCGCGACGTCGAACAGGCGGCCCGGCTGCGGCGCCCATGCCACGTCGATCCAACGGCCCGGATCTCGGCGGTGGATGCGCTGCGCGACGCGGCAATCCGTGGTGTGGATCGCCATACCAAGGCCGATGCCGATGTAGCCCATGATGTCGTCGCCCGGAATCGGCCGGCAGCATGCGGACAGCTGCACCGACATGCCTTCCGTGCCGGTGATGACAACCGGCGGCGCATGCGACACGGTGCCGTCGCGCGAGCCGTCGTCGTCGGCGTCGCGGCCGCTCATCAGCACCTCGATGCGCTTGGCCATGACCGCCGCGACGCGCCGGCCGAGGCCGATATCCGCGAAGATTTCCTGACGGTTCTTGTTGCCTGTCCACTGCACGAGCTTTTCCCACGCTTCCGGTGTGACATCCGAAAGCGCCAGCCCATAGCCCTTCAGCGCCTGATCGACCAGCCGCTCGCCGAGCTGCACGGACTCGTTCAGTCGCATCGTCTTCAGATAATGACGGATCGCCGAACGCGCCTTGCCTGTGCGTACAAAGCCCAGCCATGCTGGATTCGGCTTCGAATACGGCGCCGTGATCACTTCAACGATATCGCCGCTCTTCAGCTCCGTACGCAGCGGCAGCAGTTCATTATTGATCTTCACCGCGACGCACTGGTTACCCAGGTCGCTGTGGATCGAATACGCGAAGTCGAGCGCGGTGGCGCCGCGCGGCAGCGCCATGATCTTCGACTTCGGCGTGAACACGTAGACTGCGTCCGGGAACAGATCGATCTTGACGTGTTCGAGGAATTCGCTCGAATCGCCCGCTTCGCTCTGAATGTCGAGCAGCGACTTGAGCCATTGATGCGCGCGCTTCTGCACATCGTTCAGGTCCGCGCCGCCGTTCTTGTACAACCAGTGTGCGGCGACACCCGCTTCAGCGATTTCGTGCATCTTGCGCGTGCGCACCTGGAACTCGATCGGCGCGCCGAACGGGCCGACCAGCGTGGTGTGCAGCGACTGATAGCCGTTCACTTTCGGGATCGCGATGTAATCCTTGAACTTGCCCGGCACCGGCTTGTAGAGCGCATGCAACGCGCCGATGCAGGTGTAGCACTCCAACGCACTTTCGACCACCACGCGGAAGCCGTACACGTCGAGCACCTGCGAGAACGACAACTGCTTGTCGCGCATCTTCTTGTAGATGCTGAAGATGGTCTTTTCGCGGCCGGTGACTTCGGCGGCGAGCTTCGCGTCGGCAATCGCGCGCTGCACCGACTCGAGAATCTTGCCGACCACTTCACGCCGGTTGCCGCGCGCGGCCTTGACGGCTTTCTCGAGCGTGGCGTACCGATGCGGATTGAAGTTCGCGAAGCTCAGGTCCTGCAGCTCGCGATAGGTATTGTTCAGGCCGAGCCGATGGGCGATCGGCGCGTAGATGTCCAGCGTTTCGCGCGCCACGCGGCGGCGCTTTTCATGCGGCACCGCACCCAGGGTGCGCATATTGTGCAGGCGGTCGGCGAGCTTCACCAGAATCACGCGGACGTCGCGCGCCATCGCGAGCAGCATCTTGCGGAAGTTTTCCGCCTGCGCCTCTTCGCGATTGCGAAACTCCATCTTGTCCAGCTTCGACAAGCCGTCGACCAGTTCCGCGACCTTCGCGCCGAATCGCTCGGCGAGTTCGGCCTTCGTCACGCCCTGGTCTTCCATCACGTCATGCAGCAGCGCCGCCATGATCGACTGGGCGTCGAGATTCCAGCCGGCGCAAATTTCCGCGACGGCGACAGGATGCGTGATGTACGGTTCGCCGCTCTGGCGATACTGCCCGAGGTGGGCTTCGTCGCTGAAATGGAACGCCGCCTTGATGTCCTTGATCTCTTCCGGCTGCAAATAGCCGGACAAGGCGGAGGTCAGCTTGGCGATCGAAACGACGTCATGCCGGCGCGGTTGCTCCGGCGTGGCGGTCGGCCCGAACAGATGGCGAAACGACTGTTCGAGGACCGCGTCGATGTACTTCCGTGCAGACGAGGGCGAGTCGGCGTCGTGTTCCACTTCCGTGGCGGTGGGCGGGGTAGTACTCAATTTCGCCTCCGTAGCGGTTAGGGTTGGACGCCGGTCTGTACGTTGATGCAATTACATGTAGCAAATGCAGGCAAAGCAAAAATCGCAAAACGCAACGGTGCGCGTTAAACCGGCACCTTCTTCAGCATTTCGACGCCAACCTGGCCAGCCGCGATTTCACGCAATGCGACGACCGTGGGCTTGTCGCGGCTTTCGATCTTCGGCGTGTGACCTTGCGCGAGCTGACGCGCGCGATAGGTCGCGGCAAGCGCGAGTTCGAAACGGTTCGGGATCTGTTTGAGGCAGTCTTCGACGGTAATGCGGGCCATGTTGGGTTCCTTCTTGCAAGAAAACGCTGGGCCGCCCCAAGTTTTCTTGTCCCCCTCGGGGGGCCTGGCGCGAAGCGACAGGTCTGGGGGCGTTAATTGATGTTGCTTATTCTACCTTATGTGCTCGGCACACCGCCGCGCTCACGCGTGTGGCAGGTGGATTCCGAGCTGCACGAAAAGCTGTGTGTGGCGCGCGTATTGCGAGGCGAAGCGCGAACGCGTCGCCGCCACGAGGCACTGCAGTTCGCCGAGCGCGCGATCGAAGTTCTCGTTGATCACGACATATTCCGCTTCGGCAGCGTGCGCCATCTCGCTACCGGCTGCGAGAAGACGCCGCGTGATCACGTTCGGTTCGTCCTGGCCGCGCTTTTTCAGACGCTCTTCGAGGGCATCGAGCGACGGCGGCAAGATGAAAATTTCTACAGCATTGTGAAACTGTTTCTTCACCTGTTGCGCGCCTTGCCAATCGATTTCGAGCAGCACGTCATGCCCGCTTTTCATCTGCTCTTCGATCCACACGCGCGAAGTGGCGTAGTAGTTGCCGTGCACTTCCGCGCTTTCCAGAAACTCGCCTTCAGCGTGACGCGTCAGGAAATCGTCGACAGTCGTGAAGTGATAGTGCTCGCCGTCCTGCTCCTTCGGACGCGGCGGGCGCGTGGTGTATGAGATCGACAGACGGATCGCGTCGTCGCCGGCGAGCAGCGCATTCACGAGCGTCGACTTGCCCGCGCCCGAAGGCGCGACAACCATGAACAGATTGCCGGGATAAGCACCGGCGTAAGGATTGCGCGGTGCGCTGTGTTCGCGTGTTTGGTTGGTCATGTTCGCGTTGCTCCAGCCTTATTCCAGATTTTGTACTTGCTCGCGCATCTGTTCGATGAGCAACTTCAGGGTCATCGACGAATCGGCCAGTTCCTTCGCAGCCGCCTTCGAACCGAGCGTGTTCGCTTCGCGATTCAGTTCCTGCATCATGAAGTCGAGCCGTTTGCCGACCTTGCCGCCCTTCTCGATCACGTGACGCGTTTCGTTCAGATGAGCCGTGAGGCGCGACAGTTCTTCGGCGATGTCGATGCGGATGCCGTACATCGTCACTTCCTGGCGAATCCGTTCGTTGATTTCCTCGCGTGAGACAAGCGTCGCCGCCGTATCGGGCGCGGCGATGCCGAGCGCTTCCTGCAGACGCTCGACGATCTTCTGCTGGTGCTTCGCGATCAGTTCCGGCACAAGCGGCGTGATTTTCGTGACGATCGCTTCCATTTCGGTGACGTTGGCGAGCAGCATGGTGGCGAGTTGCGCGCCTTCGCGGGCACGCACGTCGATCAGATCGGTAATCGCCTGCTTGCCGCACGCGAGCACCGCATCGCGCAGCACTTCCGGCGCCACGCCGGTTTCGGCCAGCACGCCCGGCCAGCGCAGAATTTCGCCGGTACGCAGGCGCCCTGCTTCCGGAAACGTCGACAACACCGTGCGCTCGAGCAACGCCAGTTGTGCCAGCGCTTCGCGATTGACCGAGCCCGCGTTGGCCGACTGCTCGCTGCGCTGCAGATTGATACGGATGTCGACCTTGCCGCGCGAGAGCTTGTTCATCAGCATTTCGCGCAACGTCGGTTCAGAGACGCGCACGTCTTCCGGCATCCGGAAGTTCAGATCGAGAAAGCGCGAGTTCACGGTGCGCAGTTCAACCGATACGCTCACGCCACCTGTGCCCGAGGCCGCGACGAGTTCGCGCGTGGCGCTCGCATAGCCAGTCATACTGTAGATCATCGTGTTTCTCGCGATTGTGGCCATGCGTTCGACGATGGCCGGAGAGTTGAATCGCCCGGCGTTTACGAGACGCGGGGCGGAGAATCCACATTATCCCATTTTTGCCGGCGAGCCCGCTCCTTGGCCCCTCTTCTCGGCCCGCTTCTCAGCCGCTTCCAACGAGGGCAGCACGCATAAAGCGTTGCCTCGCGCAAAGCCCCGCTACGTGCCGGCAGGCGTCCCAGCGACCGGCTGCCCCGCGCCCGCGGCGATCAGCGGTAAAATTGCGCTTTCCCTCCTGCCTGTCTTCCAGACCATCCAACATGACCAACACCACCCAACGCCCCAGCGGCCGCCAGGCCGATCAGCTGCGCGACGTGCGCATCACGCGCCACTACACGAAGCACGCGGAGGGCTCGGTGCTGGTTGAATTCGGCGACACCAAGGTCATCTGCACGGCGAGCATCGCCGAAAGCGTGCCGTCGTTCCTGCGCGACCGTGGCCAGGGCTGGCTGACCGCCGAATACGGCATGCTGCCGCGTGCCACGCACACGCGCAGCGATCGCGAAGCCGCGCGTGGCAAGCAAACCGGCCGCACCCAGGAAATCCAGCGGTTGATCGGCCGCGCGCTGCGCTCGGTGTTCGATCTCGAGAAGCTCGGCGCGCGCACGCTGCACATCGATTGCGATGTAATCCAGGCGGACGGCGGCACACGCACGGCCAGCATCACCGGCGCCTTCGTGGCCGCCCATGACGCGGTGGCGAGGCTACTGGCTACGGGGCGCATCGAAAGTTCGCCGATCAGCGACTATGTCGCGGCGATTTCAGTCGGCGTGTACGACGGCCTGCCCGTGCTGGATCTCGACTACGACGAAGATTCGCAATGCGACACCGACATGAATGTGGTGATGACGGGCGCGGGCGGCTTCGTCGAAATTCAGGGCACGGCCGAAGGCGTGCCTTTCTCGCGCGATGAAATGAATGCGCTGCTCGATCTGGCGAGCGACGGCATCAACACGCTGATCGCGAAGCAGAAAGAAGCGCTGGAGCAAAAGAGTGAGTGAAGTTCGCCACGACAACGGCCCGGTTGCGTCTGACTCGCCGTTAGAGAAAGTCGTGCTGGCGTCGAACAACGCGGGCAAGCTGCGCGAGTTCGCGGCGCTGCTCGGCGCGGCCGGCATCGACCTGATTGCGCAAGGCGAACTGAACGTGCCGGAAGCGGAAGAGCCGTATCCGACTTTCGTCGAAAACGCGCTGACCAAGGCGCGTCACGCGGCGCGACTCACGGGCTTGCCCGCGCTCGCCGACGATTCCGGCTTGTGCGTGCGTGCGCTACGCGGCGCACCGGGCGTCTATTCGGCGCGTTACGCGCAGCTCGCCGGCGGTGAAAAGAGCGACGCGGCTAACAACGCGCAACTCGTTGCTGCCTTGCAAGGTGAGACCGATCGTCGCGCGTATTACTACTGCGTGCTGGCGCTCGTGCGTCATGCGGACGATCCCGAACCGCTGATCGCCGAAGGCCGCTGGCACGGCGAAATGCTGGATGCGCCGCGCGGTGCGCACGGTTTCGGCTACGACCCGTACTTCTTCCTGCCGTCGCTGAATGCGAGCGCCGCGGAACTGGAACCGGCGGTGAAGAACGCCAGCAGCCATCGCGCGATTGCGTTGCGCCAACTGCTCGCGCGTTTGACGGAGGAAGCGTGATTCCGATCAAACCGGCGCCCGCCGATATCGGCAATGGCGTCATCAAGGCATTCACGTCGCCGGGCAGCATTCGCCTGACCTCGTTGCCACCGTTGGCGCTGTATGTGCACTTTCCGTGGTGCGTGCGCAAATGCCCGTACTGCGACTTCAACTCGCATGAATGGAAAGGCGACACGTTCCCGGAAACCGAGTATCTCGACGCGTTGCGCGCCGACCTCGAAATGGCGCTGCCGCTCGTGTGGGGACGCCAGGTGCATACGGTGTTCATCGGCGGCGGTACGCCCAGCTTGCTGTCGGCGGGCGGGCTCGACCGCATGCTGTCCGACGTGCGCGCGCTGCTGCCGCTCGACGCCGATGCGGAAATCACGCTCGAGGCCAACCCGGGCACGTTCGAAGCCGCCAAGTTCGCGCAGTTTCGTGCGAGCGGCGTGAATCGTCTGTCGGTGGGCATCCAGAGTTTCAATGAGGCGCATCTGAAGGCGCTCGGCCGGATTCACGATGCGACGCAAGCACGCCATGCGGTCGAAGTGGCGGCGACCACCTTCGATAACTTCAACCTCGATCTGATGTTCGCGCTGCCGCAGCAGACGCTCGCGCAATGCCAGGCCGACGTGGAGACGGCGTTGTCGTTCGCGCCGCCGCATTTGTCGCTGTATCACCTCACGCTCGAACCGAACACGCTGTTTGCGAAATTCCCGCCCGCGCTCCCCGACGACGATGCCTCCGCCGACATGCAGGACTGGATTCACGAGCGCACGACGGCTGCCGGCTACGGACGCTACGAGGTTTCCGCGTATGCGCAGCCGCATCGGCAGAGCAAGCACAATCTGAATTACTGGCGTTTCGGCGACTATCTCGGCATCGGCGCGGGCGCGCACACCAAGCTGTCGTTTCCGAACCGCGTGCTGCGTCAGGCGCGCTACAAGCATCCGGCCACCTTCATCGAGCAGGCATTGGCCGGCACGGCGGTGCAGGAAGAGCATGAAGTCGGGCCGCGCGATCTGCCGTTCGAGTTCATGCTGAACGCATTGCGGCTGGTGGAAGGCTTTCCGGTGCATCGGTTTATCGAGCGTACGGGTATGTCGATGACCTCGATCGAGCCGGCTTTGCAGGAGGCGGAACGGCGCAAGCTGATTACACGCGACCACGAAAAGATTGCGCCGACGCCGCTCGGCCAAGCCTTCCTGAACGATCTGCAAGAACTGTTTCTGAAAGATCCGCAGTGATTGCGGCGTCAGCGAGCGCCGCAACGAGGATTTTTCAGGTTACAATTTAGGGCTTGGAGGTGTGGCCGAGTGGTTTAAGGCACCGGTCTTGAAAACCGGCGAAGGAGTGATCCTTCCGTGAGTTCGAATCTCACCGCCTCCGCCAGAAGGCCCCACAAAACCCTGCAAATTCAATAATTTGCAGGGTTTTGTTTTTTGTAGCTCATCAATCAGCCTGTCATCGCGCGCGAACGTGAGGTGCTTGAACAGCAACGCGCCGACCTTGTTCGTGCGCTTGCCGCCGCCGAGCGATCGGTAAAGGCATTCCTGCCGGATTCGTTCGAACAGAGAAGCCCGGCGCGCGTGAACCGGCTGCAAAACGAACTGCGGCTAATTCGGGGCAAGCGGGGTGCGGCTAAGAAATATCAAAATCTTGGTGACCTTCTGGTTCAAGTCTGCCGGGAGCGCACAACCCATGCTGAATGGCGGCGTATCGTCCCAGAAACGCAGCGCCGTCACGACGCACAGATCTTGATAGACAGACGTGGCGCGCGTCAGGCTGGCAGCGAGTCGGCGCAAACTTCTTCGCACGCCAAACTTCGATAAGCGCGCCGCCGTGTCGCTAGCTATTGCGGATCTTCCATCAATCCTTGCAGACATTTCAATTTTCGGACCGGTCTCATTTCTTCGATTGCTGTAGTTGTCCACCATGTTTGAACGGGGCTGCGTCCGAATTTCGGGTGCATTCCTGCTGGCGACACGACACGCCATTTTTAGACAGGAGACTTCATGCAGAAACAGAAGGAAAAAGAAACGAAGCGCCTTTTCGTCACGGTCGATTCGCGTCCCGCTACGGCTACGGCTACGGGAGGTCACTAGAACGTCCATGAACTTTGCCAAAATTCCCTATTACAAGGTCAGTTGGTTTATTAACAAGTGGGTTCTTTGCGGCGGCGCAGACGGTTGTGAAATTGTCGATCAGGCTGAACTTACCTCGGACAGACCGCCCCCGGCGCTACTTGGCCCAGCTGCGCCCGCACCAACACTGGCCCGCCCATGGACACGCGAAGAATTCAGGAAAGACGCCGCAGCAGCCTTCTCGAGCTTTAGAAAATGGCTCGATACGCCTTGGGGTGGCGATACGCGCACCTCGCCCAAGTCCGCGTCAGCCAAACAGCAAAGCCAGGACACCGTACCGCCATTTGTTATTCAGGAGATTCCTGTGACGATGCGAGCGTTGGGGTTGCCGATGGGTGCAAAACTGATGGAGAGGTGGTTCGCAGGCGACCTTAATTATTCGCCGGACGATAAGGCCGAAAGCGCAGGGCTGAATCAGCATGGCGAGCGGTACCCACCGGCCATGATTGACAAGAGCGATGTGACGATGAAGTGGGTGTTGGGTTTCGAGCGCGCAAAGGCGCAATACGAAAACCTGATTAAAAACGTGATCTACAGCCAGGCGTCGTTGCAGCAATTAGCCAAAATTTTGCAGCGCTATCCGGCCAGTACCAACGTTGACGCCGGCTCAATGCAAATTGAAGACATCCACGAATACCTTCAATTCGAGCGAGCCGGAGTCGAGAGCACATGGTCGCAGAAGCTGGAGCAGGCACGCAATAGATCCGTTGCGGATCGAGGCGTCCCGGATGATCTTACGGCGGCCCTCGGATCATTCACGTTCTACGTTGCCATTGAAAAAGCATTTGTTAGTGCTCGCTCGGCGAGGGTGAGCAAAATCTCTGTCTATATCAAAGATAACGACACCTTTACCACCAACCCAGGCAGCGCGTCGCAATACTTGGGGCACTGGAGCAGCAAGGGTGTAATCGTCGTTCCGCTTACGGAAGCATCGACTCTAGCCAACCGGGAATGGGCTAACTTTGCCGTGAAGCTTGGTGACCAAAAAGGTAGGGGGAACGCCTACTATCCTGTGCGCAACAGCGATTTTCGAAAATGGCAATTGAAACATCATCGCGGTGGGGACTTCACCATTTATTCTGATCGGTTTGTTTTGCTTCTCGTGTTACGCCCGATCGAGGTGGTTTGGTGATCCTGGATATAGCTAACGATATTTGGGCCGGGTTTGCGTTTGCCAGCCCGGTTATTGCATTGCTCCTACTTTGCTATCTGGTTATTGCCGGTCTGGTTGCGCTGTTTGGAGCACGCGAGCGGATGCGCCGACGTTTCAATCGGATGGGTAAGGCCGTTGCGGTGATTGTTGCAGCAACAGCGGGCATTACATTTTTTGCTCACTATGTTTGGCTTGTCGAGCTTCGACGTACCGGGCACGCATGCGAATCACACGCATCTGAGGGCGGCGACTTTATCGCAAAGCAATGCACGTTGGACGCCGGATTCAGTAGTTTGCGCGTGTACGACAGTCAGACAAATTGGGTGCTTGCGGAGCGCACATACAATTGCCACGCTGGATTTTCAAAACTTATTGTGGATAAACAAATGGCATTTGACGCCTGCGCCGAAGGCGACAGCTTAATCAGATTGCCCCCGTCGCTATTTGACCAGATTCGGGCAAAGTTGCCGTAGATGCGGCGTTACGGCTGCCGGCGGCATCCGCAGTTGCAGGCCGAATACGAAGCAAACCTGAATGCTGATCGGCGTCAGGTTTCGCAGACGTGCTTCGACCACGCTTCCCATCAGTGGCCTTCGCTGTCCCAGCAGATCGGTACGGTGATAGGCCGCTTCAACTTACGAGCGCTGACAATCGACGTTTCCGGGTAGGTTCCGAATCCGGGGTCGCGCCGCTTGCCCGTTAGCGGGCTGGTAAAGCGTAGTGTCCATTTTCTGCCGTTGTTGGTCGGCGTCAGCAGCAACCCCGTCACCTTGCCGTCGAATACGGCTTCTCGCCGTGTTGAATGAACTCGGGCGGACACTGTCTCCGCCAGACAATCAATGAAAACGGGCCTTGGGGCCCGTTTTCATTTCTACCTTCGACGGTTCGCCCACGCCACCGCCACGACTCAAACCAGGCCGGACGCCTCAACCTTGATCTGGAATCCGTGGTGCAGATGAGGCGCCAGCACGACGCGTCGCCTGCCCAACGCGCGTAGATCTGATTGAAGCTTGCCCAGTGTTCGACATCGGCAACATAGACGCGCACCTGCACGAGTTGCGCGATGGTGCTGCCGGGGACGTACCGGCTATTCTGGCTATCCGCTATGTATCGAACTCCAAAAGGGGACGGTGACATCGCCACGCGTGACGACGCGCATGACACTGCATGCGACTCACCCACGTTTGCGAGCGCCCTTCTTGCGGCTCAGCCACTCGCCGCTCGCCTCACACGCTAAGTGCGTCCAGCTTCTCACGCGCATCGGCGCAACGGCGATTCAGATCGCGATGCATCAACTGGCTGTCGAGCAGCGCCGATACATCAGACAAACCGTAATCAAAGCGCAAGACGTATTCGATGTCTGTGTAATCGTGATAGGCGCCGCTGTCTGCCAGCTTCTGCGCTTCCGCGAAGGCAGCATGTTGCCGCTCGCCGTTCATCAAATCTCTGATCGCCATGAGTGCCGCTCCGAGGAACAGTGACGCCATCATAGCAATGCAAATTGAAACGCACGGTCGCGCGCGCGCAACACCTGGTGTTTTCCGTAGACGCGCCGATCAGTGCAACGCGCAACAGCAAGCTTGCCGCGCGTTTCAGCCAAGGAGCAATGATCCCCTTTAGCGACTGACGCCCACTTCATCCAGCCACAGATTCAAACGGTGGCCGCGGGCAGCTTCATTCCATGCCACTTGACCACCAGAATCCGGCCGACGTAACACAGCACGCCCGCAACGCCCACCACGACGCCCATGCCTTTGGGCGAGCCATCCTGCCAAAGTCCGACGGCGAGACTCGACAACGCACCGAGCGCCAACTGCACGGCGCCGAACACGGCGGCCGCAGCGCCGGCATTCACTGGATAGCGATGCATCAGATCGGTCGTGCAGTTAGCGGACAACAGCCCGACGACGCCGACCACGAAGAACAGACCGAAGACAATCGACCACAAGCCACCCCACCCGGTCAGCGAGACAAGGCAGACGAACAGGGACGCGATGCAACTCACGGTCGCGGCAAAAGAGATGATCGGCAGCGAACCGAGCCGGCCGACGAGGCGCGTATTCATGAAGTTGCCGAACATGATGCCGACGATATTCAGCGCGAACAAAAAGCCGTAGTGCTGCGCCGATACGTGGAAATATTCGATGTACACAAACGGCGTCGCGGTGATGTACGCGAACATCGAGGCGAACGCCATGCCGCCGCACAGCATATGCCCCCACGCTACCGGATCGCGCAGCAACTTGCCATAGGCGCCGAATGATTTCAGCAGCGCCGAGTGCGCACGCTTCTCTGGCGGCCACGTCTCCGGCACCTTGAGGAAGGCGGTCACCGCGCACACCGCACCGAATAGCGTCAACACGATAAAGACGACACGCCAGCCGCCGAGCAACAGCAACTGCCCGCCGATCAGCGGCGCGAGCAACGGCCCGATCGACGTGACGATGGCGAGCATCGACAGCACGCGTGCGGCATCGGTCGGCCCGTGCGCGTCGCGGGCGATCGCGCGCGCCAGCACCGAGGCCGCACCCGCGCCGAGCGCCTGCACGAAACGGAAGACCACCAGCGATCCGATTGAAAACGAGAGCGCGCATGCCACGCTGGCCAACGCATACATGATGATGCCGCCGAGCAGCACGGGCCGTCGGCCATAGGTATCCGACAGTGGACCATAGAGCAGCATGCCGATCGAAAAGCCGAACATGAAGCTGGTCAGCGTGGTTTGCGCGGCGCCGGTGCTGATGGCGAATGCCTGCGCGATAGTCGGCAGGCTTGGCAGATACATATCGATGGAAATCGGCCCGCATGCGGCAAGCGCACCGAGCAACAGAATCAGCCGGCCATCGGGCCGGCGTCTGGTGACGTGAGACATGGGAATCCAGATGAAGCGCCGCGCCGTGATCGGCAGCGAAACGCAGTGAAACGGGGAAAACAGCAACTGAACGGCCCCAATTGTACGCGACAGTCAAACCGTGCGACGCGCGAGGACCGAGCCGTGCGGCCCATTCATACACCGCGACAGGCGCGCCGCCGATCGGTTAAGCTGCCGCCAGAACGCTTCTGGCGCGCCTCCAGGCATGACACGACCCTGCCCATTCGTCCTGGTGTCTGCGCTGCGCTTGCATCGTCGTCTGCGTCGTCTTGCGTCTTGCGTCTTGCGTCTTGCGTCTTGCGTCTTGCGTCTTGCGTCTTGCGTCTTGCGTCTTGCATGGTGCCGCGCGCTTTTTCACACTGCCTTATTCCGACTTCATCATGACTGCCTTCCTGTTGATCTGGAGCCCCAAGAAATGGCCGTGGCCCGAGTTGCCGGACGTGGCGAAGCGGGTCGCTGCGGGCGTAGCGGTGGCTGACGTGTGGGGGTGCGGATTTGCCCGCAGCATCATGCCGGGCGATCGAGTTTTTCTGCACCGTGTCGCTCAGGAACCCAAGGGCATTTTCGGCTCGGGCTACGTGACACGTGCGCCGTACGAAGTCCCTGACCCGGCGACGAAGCGGGGTTACCGGTTGTGCATCGACTTCGTGTACGACTGGGTGGTCGACGCCCACGAGGGCGTCGTGATTCCACGCGAGATGTTGCGTACGCATCCATTTTCGGTACAAACGTGGGACGCACAGAGCTCGGGCACCATGATCAAGCCGATGGCGGAAGGCGCCCTCGAAAAGCGCTGGGCCGAGTTCACGGGTAAGCGTAAGCCACCGAAGTTCGACGCCCCGAAGGCCCCCACGCACTCCAGCAAGGTAACGGCACACAAGGCGGCGGCAGAGAAAACCGCCGCAAGAGGCCACGCAAGTACACCGCCGAAACCCACACCGAACAAACCGACAGCAAAACGCCCGCACAAGGCCTAACCGCCGGCGCCGGGTTGATGAACTACCGCTACACCGCGCGTAGCGCCGCTGGAAGAATGACTGCCTGGTCACTCGCGCCGAATGTGCGAGAACACGGATTCCAGATGCACCACTACCGTGGCTGTGCAGGGGCCCCGCTTATGAGCTGGCGGGGTGAGCGGCTTTCTTTGCTTATCTTTCTTTGCCGCGGCAAAGAAAGTAAGTGCCGCCCCGCACAGGGGCGACACTAATAGACCAATATCAAATCAAGGAAAGGCCAAAAACCCAGACCAGGAAAAAACCAAAAAAAACAGCGCCCCGCCCCAGCATGGGGCACCACAAAACCCCTTCCCCCCGACTCCGGTACAATTTCTCCACACACCCCAGCGCGGCGCCGCCCCCCTCCAGACCCCGCGCGCCACTGCGCAACCCAAATTCCAGTTATCACCATGTCCAAAAACCAGACCCTCTTCGACCGCGCGCAGCGCACCATCCCCGGCGGCGTGAACTCGCCGGTCCGCGCCTTCCGCTCGGTCGGCGGCACACCGCGCTTCATCGAGCGCGCACAAGGCCCGTACTTCTGGGACGCGGACGGCCAACGCTACACAGACTACATCGGCTCGTGGGGCCCGATGATCCTCGGCCACGTCCACCCGGAAGTTCTGGAAGCGGTCCAACGCGTGCTCGCCAACGGCTTCTCGTTCGGCGCGCCGACCGAATCAGAAGTGGAAATCGCCGAGGAAATCTGCAAACTGGTGCCGTCGATCGAACAGGTCCGCATGGTCTCGAGCGGCACCGAAGCGACCATGAGCGCGCTGCGTCTCGCGCGCGGCTTCACGAACCGCAGCCGCATCGTCAAGTTCGAAGGCTGCTATCACGGCCACGCGGACAGCCTGCTGGTCAAAGCCGGGTCGGGCCTGCTCACGTTCGGCAATCCGACTTCGGCGGGTGTGCCGGTCGACATCGCCAAACACACTACCGTCCTTGAATACAACAACGTCACCGAACTCGAAGAAGCGTTCAAGGCGTTCGGCAACGAGATTGCCTCGGTGATCGTCGAGCCGGTGGCGGGTAACATGAACCTCGTGCGCGCCACGCCGGAATTCCTGCAAGCCTTGCGGCGCCTGTGCACCGAGTACGGCTCGGTACTGATTTTCGACGAAGTGATGTGCGGTTTCCGCGTCGCCCTGGGTGGCGCGCAAGAGGTGTACGGCATCGCGCCGGATCTGACGTGTCTGGGCAAAGTGATCGGCGGCGGCATGCCGGCGGCGGCCTTCGGCGGCCGGCGCGACATCATGGCTCACCTCGCGCCGCTCGGCGGCGTCTACCAGGCGGGCACGCTGTCGGGCAATCCGATCGCGGTCGCCGCGGGCCTGAAGACGCTGCAACTGATTCAGGCGCCGGGCTTCTATGAAACGCTTACCGCCCGCACCACGCGTCTCGCACAAGGTCTCGCAAATGTCGCGCGCGAAGCGAAAGTGCCGTTCGCGGCCGATTCGCTCGGCGGCATGTTCGGCCTCTACTTCACCGATTCGGTACCAACGAGTTTCGCCGAAGTCACGAAGAGCGACGTGCCGCGTTTCAACGCGTTCTTCCACAAGATGCTCGACGCGGGCGTGTACTTCGCGCCGTCGGCATATGAAGCGGGCTTCGTTTCGATCGCGCACGACAACGCGATCATCGACGCGACAATCGACACCGCGCGTGGCGCATTCGCCTCGCTCGCGGCCTGAAGCGGGCCAGACGCGCAAGCCGCCGACACCCAGGCCAATACTGACTAGCCACTGTACCCGACCGGATACCGATGTTTTCGCAAACCGACTTCGTCCATATGGAACGCGCGCTCGCGCTAGCCAAGCTCGGCATGTATACGACCGATCCCAATCCGCGGGTCGGTTGCGTGCTCGTCAAGCACGGCGAGGTGATCGGCGAAGGCTTCACGCAACCGGCCGGCCAGGACCACGCCGAAATCCGCGCGTTGAAGGACGCGCGTTCGCGCGGTCATGATCTGCGCGGCGCCACGGCCTATGTGACGCTCGAGCCGTGCAGCCATTTCGGCCGCACGCCGCCATGCGCGAATGCGTTGATCGAAGCGCAGGTCGAGCGCGTGGTCGCGGCGATGGAAGACCCCAATCCACAAGTCTCCGGGCGCGGTCTCAAGATGCTGCGCGACGCCGGTATCGAAGTGCGTTGCGGGCTGCTCGCCAACGAAGCGCACGAACTGAACATCGGCTTCGTGTCGCGCATGACACGCGAGCGTCCGTGGGTCCGCATGAAGGTGGCAGCCTCGCTGGACGGCCGCACGGGCTTGCCGTCGGGCATCAGTCAATGGATTACCGGCGAAGCGGCTCGCGCCGATGGTCATGCGTGGCGCGCCCGCGCGTCGGCGATTCTGACGGGCATCGGCACCGTGCGGGAAGACGATCCGCGCATGACCGTGCGTGCCGTCGACACACCGCGCCAACCACAACGCGTGCTGATCGACGCCCAGCTCGACGTGCCGCCCGAAGCGCAGATTCTGGCCGGCGCACCCACCCTGATTTTCTGCGGCAATCTCGACGAGCGTCATACCGAGCGCGCTGCCGCGCTGCGCGATCGCGGCGCGGAAATCGTGCAACTGGCGAACGCGGCGGGCAAGGTCGACCTGCCCGCCATGCTGAAAGTGCTCGGCGAGCGTCATGTGAACGAACTGCACGTCGAGGCCGGCTACAAACTGAACGGCTCGCTGCTGCGCGAAGGCTGTGTCGACGAGCTGCTGATCTATCTGGCGCCGAGCCTGCTCGGCATGGACTCGATGAGCATGTTCAATCTGAACGCACCGGAAACGCTCGAAGGCCGCGTGCAACTGAATTTCCACGCGGTCGACCGGATCGGCGACGATCTGCGGATTCTCGCGCGCTTCGTGCCTCGCGTCGCACCAGAGCCGGCGCCCGAAGCCGGTTCCGATCCCGCGCCCCAACCCCCTTCGAATTGATCAAGGATTAGTACGATGTTTACAGGAATCGTCGCGGCAGTGGGCCGCATCGAATCAGTCAAACCCCTCGGCACCGATGGCGATGCGGGCGTGCGTCTGAACGTCGAAGCCGGCGGCCTCGATCTCGACGACGTGCAACTCGGCGACAGCATCACGATCCAGGGCGCCTGCATGACGGTGGTGGAAAAAACCGCGCATTCGTTCGAAGTGGACGTGTCGCGCGAAAGTCTGAACTGCACGGTCGGTCTGGGCGAGCCGGGCGAAGTCAATCTCGAGAAAGCACTGCGCGCGCACGACCGGCTCGGCGGCCACATCGTCTCCGGTCACGTGGACGGCCTCGGCACGGTCACGCGTTTTGCGCCGGTCGGCGAGTCGCACGAACTGCGCGTGCTGGCGCCGCGCGAGATTGGCCGCTATCTGGCGTTCAAAGGCTCGATCACGGTCAACGGCGTGAGCCTGACGGTCAACTCGGTCAAGGATCGCGACGACGGCTGCGAATTCTCGATCAACCTGATTCCGCACACGGTGCAGGTGACGTCGCTCAAGAATCTGCGCGAGGGTTCGCAGGTGAATCTCGAGATCGATCTGATTGCGCGGTATGTGGAGCGGATGCTCAGCACGTCTCAGGACGGCCCAACCTGATTGAAGTAATTCGGCTTTTGAGAAGCCACCGTCGATTGCCGACTCACGAAGCCCATTGATCTGATCTGCGGCTTTGTGACGATATCCCTGACGCTATACGGCCGCTTTCTGCGGTTCGTATACCGTCACGATCCAGAAATTCAGCGACTCCACTCTGCTGCAATCGCATTCTCCAACCAGAAGCGGCATTTAAAACGCGCGTAAATACGGCGTTTTAATTCTATTCGTCGAAATTTTATAACGAATATATCGCGCTGGAAGTACTCTGTGCACTGCCACCGGGCATCACGGATTTCTCAATACGCCTCAGCGTGAAACCGCCTTCCCGCCGCCGTTCCAGGCTGCGGCGCCCGACTATTGTTATCGCCGCCCGACATCGACGGAAAGCGTCTTGATATTTAGAAAATGACTAAAAATAATGTCATTCAAATTGTCCACCTTGAAGACGACAATCGTATTCGCGTGGACATGGCCGACGACGTGGATAACCCGTGCCTGTCGTGCGGCGCCTGCTGCCAGCACTTCCGGGTGTCGATGTATATGGGCGAGATGGCAAGCTCGCCGTGCGGCACGGTGCCCGACGACATGGTCAGCGCGATCAATCCCGTGATGGTGTGCATGAAGGGCACCGAAGCGGGCCATGGACGTTGCATTGCCTTGCGCGGCACGGTGGGCAAGCCTGGTATCCGGTGCGGGATATATCCGCTACGTCCGTCTCCGTGTCGGGAGTATCGCGTGTGGTCCGTGGATGGCACACCCAATCCGGACTGCCAGCGACTACGCAAGGCTATCGGACTGCCGCCGTTGAAGCGCGGTATAGCGACGGCCACATGAAATGACTGATCCACGGACGCTCACGGGCTAACCCATCCGCCATGACCGCCTGCCGGAAAATAAGGAAGCTGATCGCTGGCGAGGCGCTCGATCCGCTCGACCCACGCACGCGCCAGGCCATCGCGATTACGCCGCTGTTCGCGTTGATCGGTCTCGGCGCAGATGGACTGTCTTCCGCCTGCTATGGTCCCGAGGAGGCGTTCCTCGCACTCGGGCAGCACACGCCACTCGCGCTGTTTCTCGCATCGGCGACGGCGGCCACCGTCTTTATCATCGCGTTCGGCTACAGCCAGATCATCGAATTGTTCCCCGCCGGTGGGGGCGGATATCGCGTCGCGACCGAGTTGCTCGGCCCGCGCTGCGGCGCCGTGTCTGGCGCGGCGCTGCTGGTCGACTATGTGCTGACCGTCGCGACGTCGATCGCGAGTGGTGTCGAAGCCTTGTTTAGTCTGCTGCCCGCAACCGCCCAGGCGTTCAGGCTCGTCACGGAGCTAGGTCTGATCGTGTTGATGAGCTGCCTTAACCTGCGCGGCATGAAGCAGTCCATCCTCGTGCTGCTGCCGGTTTTTCTTGGTTTCGTCGCGCTTCATGCGGCGCTGATCGTATACGGCGTGGCAGTCCACGGCGATCAACTGGCGGCGATCGTGCCGGCCGCCGTGGGCGAGGCGCGCGGCATGTCGCACGCATTCGGCCCGCTCCTGCTCGCGGCGTTGCTGATGCGAGCGTTCTCGCTGGGTGGGGGCACCTATACCGGTCTTGAAGCCGTGTCGAACAACGTGAGCATGATCGTTGAGCCGCGCGTGCGCAATGGCAGGTGGACCATGTTCTACATGGCGGCGTCGCTCGCGTTCACGGCGGGCGGCATCATCATGCTTTACATGCTTTGGCACGTGAGGCCGGTCGAGGGGAAAACGCTCAACGCCGTGGTATTTGGCAGCGTGATCGATCATCTCGGGATCGGCTCGGCGCTTGCACGCCACGCGCTACTCGCTGCCGTGCTTGCGTTGGAGGCAGGGCTGCTGCTCGTCGGTGCGCAAGCCGGATTCCTCGACGGACCCACGGTCCTGTCGAACATGTCAGCGGACTCATGGGTGCCGCGTTGTTTCCGCCACCTGTCACGGCGGCTGGTACGGCGGAATGGCGTTATCGTCATCGGCGCTGCGAATCTCGCGGTCCTGCTATGGACGCACGGCGATGTGACCACACTCGTGGTGCTCTACAGCATCAACGTATTCCTGACGTTCAGCCTGTCATTTCTCGGCCTGTGCATCTACCGGTGGGGTCGGCGTGGCCGCCAAGGCTGGTTGCGGGCGTTTGCGCTGGCGCTGCTCGGTTTATCGACGACGGTCACCGTGCTGGCCGTGACGCTCGTCGAAAAGTTCACGGCGGGCGGCTGGCTGACCGTGCTGATTACAGGCGTGGTGATCATGTTGTGTTTTCTCGTCAGGCGTCACTACAGGCAAACCAGCGCGCAATTGGCGAAGGAAGAGGCAGCGTTTGCCGGTGCGGCGCCAGAGGTCGACGGCGACTTACCGCTCAGGCCAGACCCGTTGCGCTCAACCGCGATCGTGCTTGTCGACCGGCACCGCGGCACCAGCATGCATGCGCTGCTTGGTGTTGCGCGCAAATTTCCTGGGAAGTTCGACAACGTGATCGTGCTGGCGGTCGGCGAAGTGGACGCGCAAAGCTGGGAAGACGCGAAGCATATGGAGCATTTGCGGCAAGAGATGTCGGCATCGCTTGCGTACTATATTGCCCAGAGTCGCTATCAGGGGTTTGCAGCCGATTTCCGGATCGCCTTTGTCACGCGGCCGAAGGACGGACTGATGCGACTTACCGAAGCCACCATGGACGAGTTCCCGAACAGCGTGTGCTTCGCCAGCACGCTCGTCTTCAAGCGGGTCAACGTGCTGTCGGCATGGCTGCGCAATCGAACGCCGGCCGGGATCCAGAGGCGCCTGCGGTCGCAAGGCAGGCAGATGATGCTCCTGCCGATGAACATCGGTTGACGGACGGCCTGGCGTTACAACCGAAGGTGCCACCGCGGGCCGTGGGCTGGTTCGTCAGGCTGACACGGCAATGCCGCCTGCTTTCTCGGCCAATACGACGTGGTATGGGGAACGGATGCTCCCGGCGTCGCAAGACGGCCGACAACCGTTGAAATCATTGGAATGAAAAAGGGCAGCGTTAATTGCGAACGCTGCCCCAGCTTCACGGCTCATACCTCAACGAGCTGTTCGGTTGCGCCTCACTGAAGCTTCACTTGCGCTTCAATTGCGAGAGATCGCGCACGGCGCCACGGTCGGCGGATGTGGCGAGCGCCGCATAAGCCTGCAACGCCTGCGATACCACGCGTTCTCGATCCACCGGCATCCAGGCCTTGTCGCCGCGCGCTTCCATCGCTTCGCGGCGGCGTGCCAATGCCTCGTCCGATACCACCAGATGCATCTTGCGGTTCGGAATGTCGATCTCGATCACATCGCCCTCTTCCACCAGACCGATCGTGCCGCCTTCGGCTGCTTCCGGCGACGCATGACCGATCACCAGACCTGACGAGCCGCCGGAGAAACGGCCGTCGGTGAACAGCGCACAGGTCTTGCCCAAGCCCTTCGATTTCAGATACGACGTGGGATAAAGCATTTCCTGCATGCCGGGGCCGCCCTTGGGACCTTCGTAACGGATCACGACCACGTCGCCCGCCACGACCTTGTCGCCCAGAATGGCTTCGACGGCGTCGTCCTGGCTTTCGAAAACGCGTGCACGCCCCGAGAAGATCCACTGCGATTCGTCGACACCCGCGGTCTTGACGATACAGCCCTTCTCCGCGAGGTTGCCGTACAGCACGGCGAGGCCGCCGTCTTTCGAATACGCGTCCTGCTTGCTGCGGATACAGCCGGTCTTGCGGTCGGTATCGAGCGATGCGAAGGTGGCTTCCTGACTGAATGCAACCGTGGTCGGAATGCCGCCCGGAGCCGCGCGGAAGAATTTCTGCGCTTCTTCGCCCGCGCCGCCGGCGACGTCCCACTTTGCAATCGCATTGCCCAGCGTGCCGCTATGCACGTTGCCGCACGACAGATCCAGCAGCTCCGCCCGCGCCAGTTCACCGAGAATGCCGAGGATGCCGCCGGCACGGTGCACGTCTTCGATATGGTATTTGTCCGTTGCGGGCGCCGCTTTGCACAGGCACGGCACTTTGCGCGAGATGCGGTCGATGTCGGACATCGTGAAATCGACGCCGGCTTCCTGCGCGGCAGCCAGCAGGTGCAACACGGTATTGGTCGAACCGCCCATGGCGACGTCGAGCGCCATGGCGTTCTCGAATGCCTGCTTGGTGGCGATGCTGCGCGGCAGGACCGACGCGTCTTCTTCCTGATAGTAGCGGCGGCACAGGTCCACCACGAGGCGCCCGGCCTGTTCGAACAGGCCCTTGCGCCAGGCGTGGGTGGCGACGATCGTGCCGTTGCCGGGCAACGCCAGACCAATCGCTTCCGTCAGGCAATTCATCGAGTTCGCGGTGAACATGCCCGAACAGGAACCGCACGTCGGACAGGCGCTGCGCTCGACTTCGGCCAGTTCGGCGTCGCTGACTTTGGAGTCGGCAGCCTTGATCATTGCGTCGATCAGGTCGATCTTGGCGATCACCTGGCCGTCGCTCGGCGATTTGACCTTGCCCGCTTCCATCGGACCGCCGGACACGAATACGACGGGAATGTTCAGGCGCATCGCGGCCATCAGCATGCCCGGGGTGATCTTGTCGCAATTGGAGATGCAGACCATCGCGTCAGCGCAGTGCGCGTTGACCATGTATTCCACCGAGTCGGCGATCAGCTCGCGCGAGGGCAGCGAATACAGCATGCCGCCGTGGCCCATGGCGATGCCGTCATCTACTGCGATGGTGTTGAATTCCTTGGCTACACCGCCGGCCGCTTCAATCTCTTTCGCGACCAGCGCGCCCAGGTCGCGCAGATGCACATGGCCCGGCACAAACTGGGTGAACGAGTTCACCACGGCGATGATCGGCTTGCCGAAATCGCCGTCTTTCATTCCGGTGGCGCGCCACAAGGCGCGGGCGCCGGCCATGTTGCGACCGTGAGTCGATGTGCGTGAGCGATAGTGCGGCATGATCTGTCTCGAACGTTTAGCGGGGAAATTGTTGTCTGGAGGCGGCCTTCGCGGGCGCGCCGAATTATAGCAACGTCGCCCCGTCAAACCGCCGCCAGAGCGCCCAGGTGCCTCGCCAAACGTCCTATGCCGTCTGGCGCAGGCGACTTGGGGGCGCGCGTGGCGTAAAATACGCGCTTTCTTCGAAAAACTCCGCCAACATGACGCTCGCCTCCACTCAAGAGATCATTGCCGAACTGAAAGCAGGCCGGATGGTGATCCTCGTCGACGAAGAAGATCGCGAAAACGAGGGCGACCTCGTGATCGCCGCCGAATTCGTCACGCCGGAAGCGATCAACTTCATGGCCCGCTACGGCCGCGGCCTGATCTGCCTCACGCTCACGCAGGAACGCTGCAAGACGCTGAACCTGCCGCTGATGACCTATCGCAACGGCACGCAGTACGGCACGGCGTTCACGGTCAGCATCGAAGCGGCGGAAGGCGTTACCACCGGCATTTCCGCGGCCGACCGCGCCCGCACGATCGCCGCGGCGGTCGCGCCGGACGCCAAGGCCGAGCACATCGTCCAGCCGGGCCACGTGTTCCCGATCATGGCGCAGCCCGGCGGCGTGCTGGTGCGCGCCGGCCATACCGAGGCCGGCTGCGACTTCACCGCGCTGGCAGGCCTCACGCCGGCCGCGGTGATCTGCGAAGTCATCAAGGACGACGGCACGATGGCGCGCCTGCCGGATCTGATGGAGTTCGCCAAAGAGCACGATCTGAAAATCGGCACGATCGCGGATCTGATCCACTACCGCAGCCGTACCGAATCGATCGTCGAGCGCATTTGCGAACGCACCATGCAAACCGCGCACGGCGCGTTTCGCGCGGTGATGTACCTCGACCAGCCGAGCGGCCAGCCGCATATCGCACTGGTGCGCGGCACGCCGAGCGCGGAACGCGACACGCCGGTGCGGGTGCACGAGCCGCTGTCCATGCTGGATCTGCTCGAAGTCGGCAAGTCCACTCATTCGTGGACGCTGGACGCGGCGATGAAAGAGATCGCCCAACGCGATCTCGGTGTGATCGTGCTGCTGAATTGTGGCGATTCGAAGGAACATCTGGTCGACGTGTTCAAGGCGTTCGACTCGAAGGAAAAAGCCGAGGCACTCAAACGCCGGCCGGTCGACTTCAAGACGTACGGCATCGGCGCGCAGATTTTGCGTGAGCTGGGTGTCGGCAAGATGCAGGTGCTGTCGAACCCGCGCAAGCTGGGCAGCATGTCGGGCTACGGCCTCGAAGTCACCGGCTTCGTGCCCATGCCGGGCAGCATCGCACAGGCTCCGCAACAAGGCTGATCCGACCATTCACGCGCTTAAGCGCCAACTCAAAACACTACGGAATTCTCATGGAAATCGGACAATATCAACCGAATCTCGACGGCGACGGACTGCGTATCGGCATCGTCCAGGCGCGTTTTAACGAACCTGTCTGCAACGGTCTCGCGGATTCGTGCATCGAAGAACTCGAACGCCTCGGTGTGACCGGCGAAGACGTGCTGCTGGTCACCGTGCCGGGCGCGCTGGAGATCCCGCTGGCACTGCAAAAGCTCGCCGAAAGCGCGCAATTCGACGCACTGATCGCGCTGGGCGCGGTGATTCGCGGCGAGACGTACCACTTCGAGCTGGTGTCGAATGAAAGCGGCGCGGGCATCACGCGTATCGGCCTCGACTTCGGCATTCCGGTCGCGAACGCCGTGTTGACCACGGAAAACGACGAGCAAGCCGTCGCACGCATGACCGAGAAGGGTCGTGACGCCGCGCGCGTCGCTGTCGAAATGGCCAATCTCGCCGTCGCGCTCGAACAACTTGGCGGTGACGACGAAGAAGAAGACGAAGAAGAGGAAGAGGCATGAAGAGCGCACGCCGACGCTCCCGCGAACTGGCCACGCAGGGGCTTTATCAGTGGCTGCTGTCGGGCTCGCCCGGCGGTGAAATCGACGCGCAATTGCGCGGCGCGCAAGGCTTCGACAAGGCCGACCACGAACATCTGGACGCCATCCTGCACGGCGTGATCCGCGATTCGGAAGCGCTTTCCGCGGATATCGCACCGTGCCTCGACCGCCCGATCGACCAGCTTTCACCGGTTGAACGCGCCGTGTTGCTGGTCGCCGCGTTCGAACTGAAGAATCACGTCGATATCCCCTATCGCGTGGTCATCAACGAAGCGGTGGAACTCGCCAAGACGTTTGGCGGCGCAGACGGTTACAAGTACGTGAACGGTGTGCTGGACAAGCTGTCGGCGCAACTGCGCGCCGCTGAAACGCAGGCGGCTCGCAAGCATTGAGGGTAAGGGGCGTGACCTGGTCATGCGCGTGCGCTCACGTGGATTCGCCGGTCTCCGGCCGCGGATCGCCGGCTTGTTGTGATCGCCAGCCGCCGGTTCGTCCGGCGGCCCGTTGAAGCCCAAACTGAACAATGCAGCGCCATCTCGCCAGGCGCTTGTAAAGACGCCGCTGCGCCCATGCGCCAGGCGCCGTCCCGCTTTTGCTTCCGACTGAACTGGATTGATCGTATGAACTCCGTGACCGAACCCTTGGTGCGGCTTGCTGCCCGCGTTGACGCCATCCAGCCTTTCTATGTGATGGAACTGGCCAAGGAAGCCGCGCTACTCGAGCGCGATGGGCGCGACATCATCCACATGGGCATCGGCGAACCCGATTTCACCGCGCCCGAGCCGGTCATCGAAGCAGCCGCGAGCGCCCTGCGCCGCGGCGTCACGCAATACACCAATGCGCTTGGCCTGCACGCGCTGCGCGAGGCGATCTCGGCGCATTACGCCGAGGTCTACGGCGTCAGCGTCGATCCAGCGCGGATCGTCGTCACCGCCGGCGCGTCGGCCGCGCTGCTGCTGGCTTGCGCGGCACTCGTCGATCGCGATGACGAAGTGTTGATGCCCGACCCGTGCTACCCGTGCAACCGTCATTTCGTGATTGCTGCCGAAGGCAAGCCGGTGATGGTGCCAAGCGGGCCGGCCGAACGCTTTCAGCTGACCGCCGCCGATGTGGAGCGTCTGTGGAACGAGCGCACCCGTGGCGTGCTGCTAGCGTCGCCGTCGAACCCGACCGGCACGTCGATCGAACCGGCGGAACTCGAACGCATCGTCAAGGCCGTGCGGGCGCGTGGCGGCTTTACGATCGTCGACGAGATCTACCAGGGCTTGAGCTACGACGCGAAGCCCGTCTCGGCGCTCTCGTTCGGCAACGACGTGATCACCGTCAACAGCTTTTCAAAGTACTTCAACATGACCGGCTGGCGTTTGGGCTGGCTGGTGGTGCCGCCCGGTATGGTCGGCGCGTTCGAAAAGCTCGCGCAGAATCTGTTCATCTGCGCGTCGGCGCTCGCGCAGCATGCGGCGCTCGCCTGCTTCGAACCGGACACCATCGCGATCTACGAAGCGCGCCGCCTCGAATTCAAGCGCCGCCGCGACTTCATTGCGCCGGCGCTCGAGTCGCTAGGCTTTTCGGTGCCGGTGATGCCCGACGGCGCGTTCTACGTGTACGCCGATTGCCGCACCGTTGAGCATCAGGCGGCCGGAGACAGTGCGGCGCTAACCAAAGCGATGCTGCACGACGCGGGCGTGGTCCTGGTTCCGGGTATGGACTTCGGTACGCACGCGCCGAACGACTACATCCGGCTGTCGTATGCAACCGCCCTGCCGAAGCTGGAGGAAGCGGTCGAGCGGCTGGCGAAGCTCTTTGGACGGCATTGACAGAATAAAGGCATGCGCAGCGCAGGTTTGAGTCGCTCAAGAACCCGCCAAAGCACGATGCGACATCACGCCGACGAACGCTTCACGGCCGCGCGCGGCGCCAGCGCCTCAGCGCGCCCCAAAAGAAAAAGGACACCGACCTGGTGTCCTTTTTTATACCTGCTGCCTTCGCGCCTGACGACCGGCGTTATACCAACCTCAAGCGCCCAACTCCGAAGCCGATGCCACATGCTTGGTCGCATTGGAGCTGGCGTCGTCCTGTTCGGATACCGGCGCCTTCACCGGCGATGCCGTGCTCAGCGGATGACTGCTTTCGAGCGTCACCTGCACGCGCTTGCCGTTAGTCGCCGACGCCGCGGCAGCCGTAGCCGTGTTCGACGCGGTCAGAACCGGCGCCTGCGGTGCGTTGATCGGTACCTTGCGACCACGCGCCACGTCGCGCAAACGGCCACGCTCGGCCATCACCTTGGCGCCGTAGCCGCCGTCGTCCTGCGAGGTCGAGCCGACATAGAGACGCAGACCGCCCGGCAGCGAACCGCCGCGTGCGATGCAATCCTTCAGCACCAGCGCGCCCACCTTGATGTTCGCAACCGGTTCAAGCGCGGCGCTCTCGCCGCCAAAATACTGGAATTTGTCTGAGTGAACCTTGGACATCACCTGCATCAGACCTTGCGCGCCCACGCCGCTCTCGGCGTACGGGTTGAAGCCCGATTCGATCGCCATCACGGACAGCAGCAGAAGCGGGTCGAGACCCACCTCGTGGCCGGTGTCGAACGCGGCCTTCACGAGCTCGCCGACGGGCTCCTGAGCGACGCGATAGCGGCGCGCCAGGTACGACGCGACCAGATCCTGCTCGCGGGTGGAGACCAGCACGCGATCATCGCGTGCGTCGGCGGAGACGCGTTGCGCCGGAATCAGCCGGGCCAGCGCGGAGACGCTCTGCATGGTGCGCGGGTCGAGCCCGTTCAGCGCAGCCACGCCCATACCGGACGTACCGGTGCCGTCGAAGGCGCCGTCATAGCTAGTGTTGCTGGCGATGACGCCGCTGTTGCCGTTGCCACCGTTGTTCGCGCCGCCAGCGGCGTCGCTACTGGTCGAATTCGCGGACAGCGTCGTATCGTCAGTGGACGCGCCGGGCGGTCCGAAGGCCGGCAAGGGATTGCCCTGCAGCAGGCGGGCAGGACCGGCTTGCACAGCGGCGGAGATGACCGGCATCAGCTTGGCGGCCAAGGCGCCGCGCCAGGCCGGCATCAGCCACAGCGTAAGTGCCAGCACGACAGCGATACCGCCGACGATGCTGAACAGGTGATGACTCATTCGCGTCCCGCGACGCAACGCACCACGCACAACTTGCGCAATACGCTCATCGGGACGCCACGATAACCAGGCGTTCATTCAGATCTCCCATGTTGCATGATCCGCGAACCCCGCCAGGTGAACAGGCGGCAACACACGTTCGCAGAGTCAAGACATCGCGCGCTCTGTCTGGTTAGGGCAGCTGCGACGTCGGGAAAACGGCAAATACCGTTTGTGGGGCGCCATCTTGAAAAGAGGCCCGCGGCATGCCAAAAAAACATGCAGGCGGTAGCTCCCACGCGAAAAAACCAGCGTCAGTTGGCGCTGGCGAGAACTTCTATAAGACCGTCAAATACCGTGCAGGGGATCGGCAAACGGTGACGCGTTGCGTCTGATGGGACCGGGGGCAGTGGTAAAAAGGTTCACGCCCTGCAACCAATGTGGACGGATTCTATGCAGGGTTTTATAGATCGTCAACACTATAGATGAGCAAATGTATAACTATTTGTAATAATGAACAGTGTTCAGTCCGTTCAAAACCGCGCGGTGCGCGCTTCTTGAGCTATCTCAATTCCTCGTCGAACGGTAAGCCATTTGGCCGAGCTACGTGCGCGAGCCAACACAGGTAAAATCGACAATCATTTTGGCGTCGCAAAGCTCTGCTACGCCCGCCCTTTTCGCCGCTTGCGCGGCTATTTACCGCACCAGATGAAATACAAAGACCTGCGTGATTTCGTCGGCCGTCTCGAAACGATCGGTGAGTTGCGCCGTATCTCGCAAAACGTCTCGCCGATCCTGGAAATGACCGAAGTGTGCGACCGCGTCCTGCGCGCCGGCGGTCCGGCGTTATTGTTTGAGAGCCAGCAGCAGCGCGCGTTTCCGGTCCTCGGTAATCTGTTCGGCACGCCGCGCCGCGTGGCGCTCGGCATGGGTATCGACGCGCAAGCCGGCGCAGGCGATGGCGCCGCGTTGGAGTCGTTGCGAGACGTCGGCCGCCTGCTCTCCGCGTTGAAGGAACCGGAGCCGCCGAAGGGACTCAAGGACGCCGGAAAACTGTTCACGCTCGCGAAGGCCGTTTGGGACATGGCGCCCCGGACAGTGAGCGCACCGCCCTGCCAGGAAATCGTCTGGGAAGGCAATGATGTCGACCTCGGCAAGCTGCCGATTCAGACCTGCTGGCCGGGCGACGCAGGCCCGTTGATCACCTGGGGTCTGACCGTCACAAAAGGCCCGAATAAGAGCCGACAAAATTTAGGCATATATCGCCAGCAACTGATCGGGCGTAACAAACTGATCATGCGGTGGCTCGCTCATCGCGGCGGCGCACTCGATTTCCGTGAGTTCGCGCTGCAGAATCCGGGCAAGCCGTATCCGGTGGCCGTCGTGTTGGGCGCCGATCCGGCAACCATCCTCGGTGCGGTCACGCCGGTGCCCGACACCCTCTCCGAATATCAGTTCGCCGGGCTGCTGCGCGGCGGCCGCACCGAACTGGCGAAGTGCATCACGCCGGGCGTCGACGGCTTGCAGGTGCCGGCGCGCGCGGAGATCGTGCTGGAAGGCTTCATCTATCCGCAGGAAGGCACGCCGCCGCCCGCTCCCGCGGGTGCGCCGCCGCGTCCGGTCAAGGGCGCTTCGGCCGGTTACGAACACGCGCTGGAAGGTCCCTATGGCGACCATACCGGCTACTACAACGAGCAGGAGTGGTTTCCGGTCTTCACGGTCGAGCGCATCACGATGCGGCGCGACGCGATCTATCACTCCACCTACACCGGCAAACCGCCGGACGAACCCGCCGTGCTCGGCGTCGCGCTCAACGAAGTGTTCGTGCCGCTGTTGCAGAAGCAGTTCACCGAGATCACCGATTTCTATCTGCCGCCCGAAGGATGCAGCTACCGGATGGCGATCGTGCAAATGAAGAAGAGCTACCCCGGCCACGCGAAGCGCGTGATGTTCGGCGTGTGGAGCTTCCTGCGGCAATTCATGTATACGAAGTTCATCGTCGTGGTCGACGAGGACGTGAATATCCGCGACTGGAAGGAAGTGATCTGGGCCATCACCACGCGTATCGACCCGGCGCGCGACACCGTGCTGGTCGATCGCACGCCGATCGACTATCTGGATTTCGCCTCACCGGTAGCGGGCCTCGGCTCGAAGATGGGACTGGACGCGACCAACAAGTGGCCCGGCGAAACCGATCGCGAATGGGGCCGCCCGATCGAGATGGATGCTGCGGTCAAACAGCGCATCGATACCTTGTGGAACGAATTGGGGTTGTAGAAAAACGGCCTCGAATTACACCGTTGAATTTCACGATTCTGTTGGCATCGAAGCGATCCAGCCACACGCCGGATCGCTCGCGCTCAGAACAAGTCTGAATAACAAAACTGATGGAGCAGTTGCGCGGATGCATGCCTTTTCAATGATGTCGGATGGATTTTTTCTGTCGTTGTCGCTATGCCTGGATATCGGTCTCGTCAACGTCGCGATGATTTCGCTGACGCTGTCGCACGGCTTCAAACCGGGCTTCTGGCTGGGCCTCGGTTCCTGCCTCGGCGATCTGGTTTACGCGGCGCTCGCGCTCGCGGGAATGGCTGCGCTGCTGCAGTTCGAATCGGTGCGCTGGGTGGTGTGGATCGGCGGCGCGGCGATCCTGCTGTTTCTCACATGGAAGATGGCACGTGAAGCGCTGTTCCCGGCGTCCGCGCCTGCCGTTGCCGGCGAAACGGATGCCAGCGCGCCGCATCTTTCCCCGTGGCGCGGGTTCTTGCGCGGCGTGTTGCTGGCGATGTCGTCGCCTTCGGCGATTCTCTGGTTCGCCGCGGTCGGCGGCGCATTGATCGCGAAAGCCGGCGCCACCAGCGTGACGACCGCGCCGGTGTTCCTCGGCGGCTTCTTCCTCGGCGGCTTGTGCTGGACGATCTTTATCTGCGGACTCGGCAGCCACGGTCGCAAACGCGCCGGCACCGGTTTGCTGCGCGCCTGCCATGTATTGTCGGCGCTGCTGTTCGCGTACTTCTCGTACAGCGTGATCGTGAACGGATATCGCGATCTGATCGTGCAGACCGCACAGGTGGCAAGCTAATAAAGAACGGCTCGCCAGGGCGAGCCGTCTTCCGTCGATTCCACCGTGTGCAGCGTGCGGCGGAAAGCTAAATGCCGGCTATCAGGCGAGATACTGTGCGAGCTTCGCCAGGTCCACGTTGCCGCCGCTCACCACCACACCCACGCGCTTACCCTTCACCGGCACGATGCCATTGAGCACCGCAGCCGCGGCCAGGCAACCCGTCGGCTCGACCACGATCTTCATGCGCTGAGCGAAGAAACGCAGGGTCTCGATTAACTGTTCGTCGCTGACGGTTTCGATCCGCGCGACCAGTTTCTGGATGATGGCGAACGTGTAGTCACCGAGATGCGTGGAGGCAGCGCCGTCGGCAATCGTGCGCGGTGCGTCGATATGCACGATCTCGCCGCGCGCGAGCGATTGCTGGCCGTCGTTGCCGGCCTCAGGCTCGACGCCGATCACGGTGCACCCCGGGCTCAATGTCGCCGCCGACAATGCGCTGCCGCCGATCAGGCCGCCGCCGCCAAGACAAACGAATAGCATGTCGAGCGGGCCGGTTTCTTCGATCAATTCCTTCACGGCCGTGCCCTGCCCGGCGATCACGTGCGGATGGTCGTACGGCGGAATCAGCGTCATGCCGCGCTCTTCGGCGAGCCGCCGGCCGATCTCTTCGCGATTCTCGGTGTAGCGGTCGTAACTGATTACTTCGCCGCCATACCCCTTGGTCGCCGCGACTTTAGCGGCGGGCGCGTCGTGCGGCATGATGATCGTCGCCTGAATGCCTGCAAGGCGCGCCGATAGCGCGATCGCTTGCGCATGGTTACCCGACGAGTACGTCAGCACGCCTGCTTTGCGCTGCTCCGCGTCGAAATGCGAAATCGCGTTGTAGGCGCCGCGAAACTTGAAGGCGCCCATGCGTTGAAAATTTTCGCATTTGAAAAACACCGACGCGCCCGTGCGCTCATTGAATGTGCTGGATGTTAGAACGGGGGTGCGGTGGGCGACGCCTTCAAGACGCGCAGCGGCGTCCAGTACGTCGTCGAAAGAGGGAGCGGGAAGCGCTTGCATCGGCAAAACTCTCCAGAAGCGGTGGCGGAAACAGGCATTCTCCCAGCTTCGCCGATGCTTTGGTATGCCGCCGTAAAAACACCAACGGCGCAACCCGGCAATTACGCCAGCATTGCGCCGTCTTTCCTACGCGCTTCTTCGATTAGCGGCGATAGTAGCCGTGGCCGTAATAACCGCGGTAATGGCCGTGGTGATAATAAGGACGGCCATAGCCACCGTAGTACCCACCCACCACGACCGCTGGCGGCGGCGCGTAATAGACCGGCGGCGGGGGCGGCGCGTAGTAGACCGGCGGAGGCGCGGCATAAACCGGATAGGCCGGCGCGACCGGAATACCAATACCAATACCCACGGAAACGTGCGCTTCAGCAGCAGTAGCGAACCCCACGCCGAGTGCGGCGGCAACGACAAACGGAACGATCTTTTTCACTTTGTTCTCCTGGCGCGGCCGGTCAAGGTCGCCAACTTCGCATGCCTTGCATGCTACGAAACCAATGTATCGAAAAAGACTGCGCACGGATGTTCGCATTTGTTGCAAATTGCAATCGACGGCAAAAGGTCGGAATTTGCCTCGGCGCCGCCCCGCCCGGACCAGCGCTGCAACGGACTGACAACCAAGGGTTTGCCAGCGGTCGAGCGCAAGCGAATGCACTGCCTTGCGGCGCCCGCCCCTTCAAGCGTCCACTTGTCAGTAATCTTTGATTACAAATTAGCTTCAATCCTGACGGCTCAAACGAAAAATGCCCGGCGCAATCGCGTCGGGCATCTCTTGCTCGTGAGCAAACGGTATTTTCAGCCTACCTTCACATAGGCGAATTCTCTGGAGACGTTAGGCGGAACATACGCGCCGCTGATGCGTACGCGTGGCGTCAAGCGCTTCTTCTGATCCCACCAGCGACGGCGCTGCGAATGCGTCAAGAACCGCAAATGCTTTCGGTAAGAAAAAATATTCATCGTTACCTCCCGAATCTGACTGCGAGACGAAAAACCCAGAACAGCAACTGCCAAACCGGCTCATGAAGAAATTGTGAGCAGTTTTCGGACCCGCGGGGCGCGTGCGACCGGATGACCCACCGGGCGCGCCATATCGCACGCGCACTGATCAGAGGAATGCCGGCGCCTGGACGCACCGCAGCGGGACGGATGCGCGATACTTCTGCTTTCCCGTTCAAGTGACCCGTCTGGAGCACGCAACCATGTCCCAGCCTTCTCTGCCGCGCCTTGGCTTCATCGGTGCGGGGCGGCTCGCGCGCTGTCTCGCGCTGAGCTTTTCACGCGCCGGCTATCCCGTCACGGCGGTGGCGAGCCGCACGGCGGCCTCGGCCAGCCGGCTCGCCAGTCAAATCGAGCATTGCGCGGCATTCGACGATCCCCAACAGGTGGTCGACGCCGCCGATATCGTCTTTTTAGCCGTTCCCGATGACAGCATCGGTACGACAGCACACACACTGCGCTTCAAGGCCGATGCCGCGAGCGGCCCACACGGCAAAGCGCTCGTGCATTGCAGCGGCGCCTCGCCGGTGGAGTTGCTGGCGCCGGCGCGCGCCCAAGGCGCCGCGATCGGCGGTTTTCACCCACTCTACCTCTTTAGCGGCGATCTCGCCGACCTCGAACGGATCGCCGGCTGCTCGGTGACGATCGAGGCCGACGGCACGCTCAAGGACGCCCTGACGGCGCTGGCCGTCGCTCTGCGCTGCCATCCGCTGTCGATCCCAGCGGGCGGCCGCATGCTGTATCACGCCGCAGCGCATTACGCCGCGAGTTTCGCGCTGTGCAGCCTCGCAGAATGCGTCGCCCTGTGGCGCACGCTAGGTTTCGCCGAAGACGACGCGCTGCGGGCGCTGCTGCCGATGCTGTCCGGCACCATCGAAACAGCCCGCGACAAGGGCCTGCCCAATGCGCTCGCCGGCCCCGTGTCGCGCGGCGATACGGGTGTCCTGGAGAAGCAGTTGGCGTTGCTGGAAAGCCTTGGCGGCGACCATGCCGCGTTGTACGGCTTGCTGTCGCGGCGCGCGGTTGGACTGGCCGAACGCCGCGCCAAACCGCCCGCCGCCATCGAGGCGATTGCCGAGGCGGTGGAAGAATCGCTGGGCCGCTCACTGAATCAGGCGGCAGCAGGTGCAAGCGTCAAGTAAGGCATGATAATGTGACGTCCGGCGCCGCGCGCAATCCGCCAGCGCCGCGCTTCGGGACCAACAGACGAGAACGCACAATGATCAAGGTCAGCATCCTCTATCCATATCGGGAAAACGGCCACTTCGACGTGGAGTATTACTGCGCCACGCACATGCCGCTCGCAGCGAAACTGTTCGGACCGTCGCTGAAAGGCTGGTCGGTCGACGTCGGCATCAACGCCGGGCCGCCGGGAACGCCGCCGCCGTACGTCGCCGCGGGTCACTTCCTGTTCGATAGTACGGACGACTTCTACAAAGTCTTCAAGCCGGCTTCGGAGCAGTTGCTTGCCGATATCCCGAACTACACGGACGGTGGCAACGGCGCGATTCTGATCAGCGAAATCAAGATTTCTGTGTGATATCCGTGGCCGGGTGTGGGTGCGGTTTGTCGACATGCGGTTCGCCGGCCAACCTGACTCGAACGTCTGGAAATTGATCCACCGCGTCCCCATTTATGACGCGTCACGCGCCCTCCTGCGGGAACGGCGCGGGCAATCCAAATGAACCTGCCGGCGCCCCCGATCGGTCAGCGCCGGCACCTTGCGGCTGAACGACGGCCGTCATTCGAAGGATAAGGACACGAGATGTTTGGCGATATCGCCCGTTTTCTGCTCAATACCGTCTTTACGTTGTTCGGCGCCGCGTTGCTGCTGCGCGCATGGCTGCAAGTCGTGCGCCTGCCGCCGTACAACCCTGTCTCGAACGCTGTACTGCAAGCCACCAACTGGATCGTGCTGCCCTTGCGGCACATCCTGCACAGCACGCGCAATATCGACTGGGCCAGCCTGGTCGCGGCGCTGCTGGCGGCAATCGTGTACGTGGTGCTGATGGTGGTGCTCACAGGCGCCGATCCCCTCACGCTCGCGCCGACCTTGCTGATCGTGGCTGTGCTGACGCTCATCAAGTGGGCGCTGAATCTGATCATCTGGATGACGATCCTGATGGCGCTGCTGTCATGGCTCAATCCGCGTTCGGCGGCAATGCCGATCCTGTACCAGCTGACCGCGCCGTTTTTGAATCCGCTGCGCCGTGTCGTGCCGCAACTCGGCGGCATCGACCTCTCGCCGATTCTGCTGTTCGTGATTGTGCAGGTACTGCTGATGGTGGTCACGCGTGCGGCCGTTCAGTTGACGTACTTCGTGATCTGAATGGCGCTTTGTGCGCTGCTTGGGCTTGCGGGCGGCAGCGCGATTTGCGCTAACCGCCCCTTCCCGAGTAGAATCGTGCGCTCTGCGGGCGTCGTATAATGGTAATACCCTAGCTTCCCAAGCTAGAGCCGTGGGTTCGATTCCCATCGCCCGCTCCAAAACCCTCTCAGGCCCGCCAGATATGGCTCTGAGCATGGTGATGGAGAATCCCACCCACACCTCGCACCCACAGTCTGCTCAAGAAATAGGCGCTTGGAGCCATTCCAGTGCCAATCAAAGTCCCTCGCCTCGTCCGTGACAACAAGACGGGCATCTTCTATTTCCGCTTCACGCTGCCCCGTCGCATCGCGAGCGCGATTCATCAGACAAGCATTTATACTTCGCTTCGGACCAGAAATCAGAAACAGGCGCGGGCCATGGCCACGCTGCTGAACTACGGGATCGAAATGAGCAAACCGATCGACCTGAGCAAGATCAGGCAACTTATCAAAATCAATCTGGACGAAGGGGTCTTCGAGGCGGATACGGCAGACGAGCAGGAGCGCGGCCTGAAAATCCTTGAACAGATGGCGAAGCTGCGATCAATCTCGATGTCAGCTCGAATTGCCGGCGAGCCCCAGCACCTTGCGCCAAATGCCCAGCCCGCCGCCTCACTTCCGGCGGCAATTGCTGCCCCGGCTGCCTCACCAAAACGCGTCGTGCGGAAAATGAGTGAGGTTGTGCCAATGTACATGCAGGAAGCAGAAGCCACCCTTGCTCCCGCGACCGTGTACAAGCACCAGCAGTCACTCAAACTCTTCCTCGGCCAGGCCGATGATCGAGTCGTGGATGATTATTCCAAAGAAGACATCAAGTCGTTCAAGACGCGAATGCTGAATGAAGGCAAGGTCGCCCATACGATCAACCAGTATCTTTCGCACCTTAAAAGCTTCTTTCAGTTTTCCAGCAGCAACGGCTACAGCGATGCGAAGGAAAACCCGGTAGACGGCATGTTCATCAAGCACGCGAAGAACAATATCAAGAAGCGCGAAATGTTTTACGACGACGATCTGACGGTTATCTTCGACTGGCGTAACTATAGAAAATTCGCGATCAAACCGGACTACTTCTGGGGTCCGCTTATGTGCCTGTACTCTGGCATGCGCATCGAGGAAGCAACCTCTATTGAACTGAGCGATATCAAGGAACAGGACGGCGTAGTCTTCTTCCGCGTTTCAGACGCGAAGACCGATGCGGGAAACCGAAACATCCCCGTCCATGCGAAATTGATCGAACTCGGCTTCCTCGACTTTGTAAAGAACTCCGCTCAAGTCAAAAATCGCGACAACGACAGACTGTTCTGGTATCTCGTGGATGGGCACAATGGAACCAAGAAGAACCTGTCTAGGCGCTTCTCCGAATACCTCGTCAAGATGGGTGTAAAAGACCCCACCACCTGCTTCCATTCGCTTCGACACACGGTCATTACCCGCCTCGCGACCCTGAATGTCAACACCAGCACGATCTTTCAGCTGACCGGTCACGTTGACAAGCAAAACGCCCACTTTCTTTATTTACACCCGATCCCGATGCCCGCTCTGAAGACCGCGATCGATACGCTAGATTTTCATGACCGTCTCGACTTCACCAACTTCAACCACATCTTGTCCTTTACGGTGTTTTAAGCGATGAACTTTCAGAGTCGCATCAAGAAGGAATTGAGCGAAGGCATCGTTCGAGCGATCCTCGATGACGCGGGGTATCGCGTCATCGACTCAGGGATTGAAAATCTGGTGCGCGAGCTGGCCTGTCTGACGGCACTGGAATATGCGGGACTCGACTATCCCAAGGCGATGCGAGCCCTTCCAGACCTCGTGGTGATGAATCGAGAACAGACAACGAAGTATCTAGTCGAGATCAAGTATCGGAGTGGTTGGTCATCGGCGCTTTTCGATGACATCCGGGAGCAGGTGGAAATCTACAAAGAGCTGGTTCTCATCTACCTGAATAGCAGTCCCGTAGTCGCGACCGGCCAGGCAACCGGACCAAGCACATACCTTCGATGCTGCAAGTTGCGAATCAATGCCGAGACGCAGGCCTACGAGATCGAGGTTCGTCACTACGACGAATGGCTCTGGGTCCCGGTTGCCAATCTGGATACCCGCGCCGGCCAATGGTGGGGGCTCAGCACATTGCAACGTGTCTTCCCGCAGATCGGTGATCGTCGCGAAGAGGGTACGCTGATGACCGCAATCCAGGCGCTTCAGGGAATTCTAAATACTCCGGAGCCAGAGGAAGCAGCCGCCCAAGCAATTTAATAGGCAACTGGCCTTGACTTAAGGCCGTCAATTTTGTTTGTTGTTAAGAACAACGAACAAAAGAAATGAATCCACAACTCGAAGAATTCTATAACCATCTGAATGAGGCCGTAGTCACCACCAACGATTTCGCCGAAGGCACCAAATTTCGCAAGCGCGAGAAGGTTGACCAGTTTGCGTACTGCGGCCTGAACCCTGTCTACCGCGCCTATCTGAGCTTTGACATCGACAAGCCAGCATCCGCGTTCCGTTTTGAAGATGTGAACCTGCCAGCCCCAACCATCATCACCGTGAACCGGAAGAACGGGCATTGCCACATGCTTTACCGGCTCAATACCCCCGTCGCCTACCACGAGACCAGCCGCAGCGCGCCACAGGACTACTTTGAGGCAATCCAGTCGGAGATGGAATCCAGACTATCTGCGGATACGGCCTTCAATCACACCCTGACCAAGAATCCCCTGCATCCCGCATGGGAAGTGATCACATTCCCGACACGCTACGATCTGACCGATTTGACAGAATGGATCGAACTGCCAAAACGGTCCACTACCAAACGACTACCCGACGATATTGCTTTCCGAGGCAGGAATGACGAACTGTTCCACACCCTCAGATTCTGGGCCTACGGTGCGGTACACGCGCATGTAAATGCCGAAGCATGGCACCGTGAGGTGCTGGCCAAAGCCATCGAGATAGATGAAACGTTCGACGTGTCGCTTCCCTACTCCGAGGTCAAGGCGACAGCGAAATCAGTGGCTTCTGGAACGTGGAAAAAGCGCCACGAACTTCACTATCGCCAGCGTGTCCTCACCTTCGCCGACGAACCCGCCGTTGAACGCATGCGATGCGGCGCCGAATACACCAATGCCGTACGCAGGCAGAAATCCCTGGAAACGCTGATAGCGGCCGCTACCCGTCTGCATCCGACCTACGGTAACGAACTTAGTCCCCGCCTGCTGATGGAACACACGGGCATGAACATCAAGACCGTGCGCAAATACTATGGCGAAGCAGTCGCCCATCTGGGATTTCGTGGATAAGCCCCTGGTGTGCCCGGCAACTAGAACACCTTCCCAAGCAGATCGCCGTATGCCCAGATCAGCGTCCCGAGAACCATCATCCAGACGCCAACATAGCCCGCGCTTTTGTCCAGTTCATCTTGCCGGAGGCGTTCCGCTGTTTCGGCGTCTAATTTGATCTTTAACATCTGGACGGGCCCTGAATCATCCACTGACAGAATCGTGGCTTTACCCCAATGCAAGGATGCGCCTCCAACGCCCTGCTTGCCGAGCCGAATGATGCTCCGATAGCCGAGCAATGCACCGGTTAGAACAACGACTGCCCCTGATCGTTGAAACCACATCCACGACGTGGCTCCGATGTCGGAACGGATGGATATTACGACCACCAGCAACGTAGCGATGGTTAGCAACATTGGGTTCTGCAATGTCCTACGCATTCACTGCCTCATCTGTGATGTTGATCTGGTCTCGAAGAAATCACCATTTTTCGACCGGCACGGCGTACATCAGGTAATTAGCCCGCATGCTTGGATCGCGTCAGCGTCCAGCCAACGGCAGCATACCGCTCTGGCGGCCGGCAAACCAAGGGGAAAGATAGATCCAGACGCAACAGAAGAGGAAATAGCTAGCCCAAAGGGCAAATACAAATAAAAAATGGCCGAAGCACATTTCGACCATTCTTTTACTGCATCAGCCTTCAACCTACCTGTTTCAATCACTCCGCGATGTGCTCACTGGCAGAGGATGTTGTCCCGCTATGCCACTTCCAGCATCGTATCGTTTGAGGCATTGCCCATTTCTGAAACATGCCCCGGATCGCCAGCCACCTGTTCAACCTGGATGACATCAATGATCTGCTGTTCAAGCTGGGCGATTGGACCATGCTGAACTTCATTGCCCCAGCAGTACCATCCGTCGCGCGGCACACCACGGCGAAACAGCTCCATCTTCGGGAGTTCCGGGTACATCGTCTCGATCACTTCGTAAAACTCATCCGGCTTCTGGCTGTGCACACGGCGGTCGTACTGGAACACCGAAGTGAACCGTGATTCGGCCGGAACTTCAGGCATGGTGTTGCCACGAGTCGCCAGCATCAGCACCTCATGGTTCACACGGAAATATGGACCCATGCCGCTTCCTCCCTTGTGCCAGATCGCCTGGGTTCGGTACTTGAATCCCCATGCCTCAATCACCTTCAGCCCTTCCGCCATGAGCGAGGCAGGTACCCAAAGAAACAGTACGGCATCGTATGCAACCGCCTTGCTGTCACGAAGCAGATTACAGATCTCGTCCAGCTTCATCGTCGGATAGCCCACACTCAATTGAGGGAGGTAGTCCCATGGTGGGTCCGCATACACCACATTGAACGTGCCGACAGAATGGTCGAAAGGCTTGTTCGTGGCTCGCATATGATCGAGCTGGGCCAGCTTTACCTGTCGCAGTCGCTCGCGCTCGTCTGCACGAGCCTGTTTCGCCTGCTCCAGCATATCCTTTGCTTCCTTTTTCACCAGTTCGTCCAGTTCTTGCTGCGGCAGACTCGCAAGTGCTACCGCATTGCTGACATCGATCTTGCCCGAGTCGACCGCCTCGATCAGCCCTTCATGACCGGACTGAATAACCTTGCCGGCCCGTTGCAGCGAGTCGACCGACACCTTCAGATCGGCCGCTGCCTGTTTCTGGGATACCGCCTGAGCGGTATGCTGGTTCGCACCGACCTTGGTTTTCGTCAGGCGAGCCGCGATCATCGCCCGTTGACTGTCGTCAAGGTGACGGCGATGCAGGTTCTGGCTGACAACATACGATTGCACAGGCATGCCCAGATCTTCGATCGCCACATAGACGGGCTCAACACCAAGCTCGCGACAGGCACGGAGCCGCTGACGGCCATCCACGATCTTGTTGTGATACACAAGGATCGGCATCTTCTGGCCATGCTGTCGGATGTCGGCCTTCAACTGGGCGAACTCATCGTCGCGCATGGCTGGAAACAGGCCTGCGGCTAAGTGGACTTCAAACTGTTCGTAAATATTCACATCGTGATTGATGACTTGCATATAAACCTCCAAGGTTAGATTCTGAAGTCCCCTGCCTTCACTATGAAAACAGGGGAATGTGGATACAACAACTACATAGGACTACTACTTTTATGGAAAGATGCCTTCCCCTAAACATTGACTACCTTTAGCTCTGAACCTCTGTCGGCTCAAACACGCAGTTCAACAACTCCAGGCCCGCGCTCACTGTCTGTTTACGAAGTTCGGCATTGCTCAGACCGCTATATTTCTGGTACTCCATGGTGCGATCGAGCATGACAACGAGTGGACAATCCTCGCCAAACTGGCGATGGATTTTGTCGTATCGCCGGTCCACCGCCACGAAGACAATTCCGCGAGCCAGGTCCGCCACCTGGAGGGCCGGATAGGACTGGCCCTTGTGGATGATCTGAAGCCGTTTGAATCCGATTCCATTCGACTTGCAGTCCACTGCGGTGATCTCATACGTTTCTCCGTCGGCTGGGACCGCAAATGGGTCGATTTTTTTCAGTTGCTTGGCTTTCTTATTCATACTGTTTCTCCTGTAAATGAAAGGTTTAGGTTATCTTCACTGGCGTCTCGAACATCCCCGGGTTTCGTCTGCGTCGTGTCGATAGTGAAATGATCCGTCACCGCTGCCTTGGGGGCCAGTGTCAGCATGACGGTCGTGCGAGCATTGCTTTTCGAGCCTCCAAATGCTTCACGGCGTTTCTGCTTACCATCGTGCGATCCGCAAAGGATGAGCCATCAGTCCGAAAATAACGATTGCGTGCATGACCGCCGTGCGAGCATCGCGTATCCGGTCCCGCTGTTGCTTCACGACGCTTCGGCCTAACCGTTGTGCGGTCCGCAAAGGATGAGCTATAAGCCCGCAAATAACGATTGTGCGCATGGTAGCCATGCGCGCATTAAAATGGCTACCCGTGATAATGGAGTGGCGCAGAGCATGGCGAACAAGGGAAGGGGCACGGAGAAAGCGGCATCGACGGATACTGACGATCCGAAATCAGATAGTTCAAGCAAGTCAAAACCGGCTCAGTCAGGACAGAAGCCACGTGCGATTTTCGACGGCATGCGGGCCCGTGCATGGGTCGTTGATCTGATGCGCAGGACTGGCGCGAAGGGATATGCCGAACTGAACCGCGTGATTTTCGGCATCGAGTGGACGAAGAAAAATCCGACTTCCGATCCGTTCAAGAAGCTGCCGCAGCTTTCATGGAGTCGGTATGGCACTGGCGAGCGAGCCCCAGACGCAGCCGCGATCAGCCTCGTCGAGCAGAACAGCATCTGCCGAGGTGCAAGGCTCGTCCTTGACGTCGGACCGGAGGAGGATCGCATGAACGTCCCCTTGTGGCGCCCACTCGAAGAACATGCCGATTTCGCGCAATATCTGGACGACATGCTGGACGACATGGGAATTGAGCGCGGAATGCGCTCACGCACCGACGCGGTCCTCAGCGAATTTGCCGAGCCTGCCGCATGGGCGGTAGCCAGAAGTGGACACAGGCCCATGCAGACAGCGGACAATCCCCTTATGCGGTCGATCAGCGACGGATATTTTCAGCCGACCCTATACCGGTTCGCGCTGGCTCTGACTGCCTGGCGTCTTGCGATGGTAGAAAGCGAAGATGCGGACTTTTTCGAGTCAATGGCGATCAACCTGATCAACGGGCCTGTCAAATCGATGCTCGAACACCACCGCATCTTCGAGGGTGTCCGGGATCTGGTCGGTACCATTGCGATTGAATTCCATCTCGCCCGGCAGGATCTGGCATCCGCCGTGCGCGTGCGAGACGAACTCGGGCTCCGGCCACTATCGTCCGGTCCCGATCAGCCGTAGGCAGGCAACGGACCTAAACCTTCGTGATGGTTGTATCGACGCCGCCTGATTTGACCGGCAACTCGGTTTCCAGCTTGTCGTTAAGGCCGTATTTCGGCACCAGATAGCAAAACCAGCCCGACTCTGGGTTGTCCGCATATATCTGTTCGCCGATGGTTTCGGCAGTCTGTTTGTCGCGATTCGGGCGGTCGGTGCGCATGCCGTTGCGAAGCAGTCTGAGGAGCAGTTGGGTATATGACTGATGGCACGACGGGCCGTCGCATTCGACAGGCGACTTAAGATTGAAAAATGCTCCCGTCGTGTCCGCAAGCAGGTGTGCGATCGTTCCGTGAAATACGATAACGCCATCGCTTTTAGCGACCATTGCATTCCGGTTCAGCGCGGCAGTTTGTTGATCCAGCATGGCTTGCAAACCGCCCATATCGAGTGCGCAAAAGCTATGATCCAGCCACAGCCTATACAACCATTCTGCTGGATTAATGCGCTGTTGCCGTTCGGCAGGAATCGTTGTCAGCACATCACTAGCGATGCCCGTTGCATGACCAAGCGCTATGCGCAGAAACAGGAGCCGCGCGTCAGGGCTTGCCTTGTCCTGCCATTGGTCGAAGGTCGCCGCCGCGTTGTCGGGCGAAGTTGACATTTCCTGCCCGAATGTCCCGAGTGCATCGACCACCTTCAGCAGATCGTTAAACTGCGTTCGCGTCAGGTTCGTCGGCGAGTAGGCCGCGACGACCGGCGAGGCGATTCGCAGGATCTCGTAGCCGTCGGGCTCAACCTCTTCGTCCAGCTTGGCAAAGACACCGGTCATCCGGCCGTCAACAATAATGGCGGGAACTGGCTCACCCCATTCATAGGTTTCGCCGTCTTCTTCGAACTGGTCCGCATCGGCAGGCAAACCATGCGGCACTGCGCGGCGTTCCAGCCACTCACGGATATCACCGGCACGGTAACGGATTCGTGATCCCTGCCCTGCTGCGTGCCAACCTTGCAACGTCGACTCGGGCTCCCCAAGCAGATTAGCCAAGTCGGCTTCGGTTATCCGCCGACCGGCGAGCGACTCAGGCTTTGGTATAGGGAGCAACGTGTCTGCCAATGCGGCAACATGGGCGCTACTCAGTAGGGTTTCGGCGGGAAGCTGGCTGAGTCGGAGTCGAATCTCGAAGGATGTCATACAAGATATGCGGGATGGAAGAAAGTTTTGACTGACTGGAGAATACTCAGAAATCCGATTGCTTGCCGCTTGAGCGGTAGGCTACCGCTCAAGCGGCAAGTATTCTGCGACTGCATCGAGAGGGTCTCCCCATCTGGCTTCGCTCGACCCCAAAGACGCCGTTTGTCTGTATCAGAACCAAACGCATAAGCGGCAGCATCGAGCAAGAAACCGTCAACCAACCCCGACCAACAATCGCGTTCTGCCACCCACCGCGCTCGGAACGCAATGTTGCACGCATCGGGCTGGCACAAACCCCGAGCAGGGGGCAACCTCAGGCGCGAACTGCCAGACTATCGGGTGATCCCCTCGCCGTAGACGAGCCATATCATCTGCTCCCCTATGACGTCTTAGATTAGCGAGCCGACGCAACCAACCGGTGTCTTCTGAGCCAATGTACATGGCACCCTATCAGTCAGTTATCAACATATTCCATGTATAGGAGCTGTAGACATGGAATTCCGGCAACAAGCTCGTTATCTGGCCTTCGTCGTAAAAGTGATGCGCGACCCCAGGAAACATGCCTGGGTCAATCGGGTGCAGGGCGCGAGGATTATGGAACATCGACAATCCTTCCGACCAAGACTCGGAAGTTTTGTTCGGAGCGATCTCTTTAAAAAATCCAGTTGGCAAAGCCGCATTCCGATCGTGGGTATGCCGCACACCGACTCGGAACATCTGGTGATTTCCTACGCCGAAACCAGCGAGCTTCCCCATACGATTAAATTTCGACAACGTGCCAGACGACGAAAACAGAACAGCGCTCACATGCTCCGCTTTCTCCTGCAGAAAATATCCTGACGGAATCGTCTTCCCATCATGCTCGTGCGTTTCGATCTTAATTGGTGTAATTACCAGATTTCCATTTTCGTCAAAAATGAAATCATGAGTAACGCCGTATAGATACTCCAGTAACGCAGGCGATGTCCAAGTCATAGAGCGTTTTTCGTGAAAATCGGCAACTGCAAAGACAAGCGGATTTCCCTTAACGTGATCCAACTCCCAATAGGGATTTTTTCGATTTAACTTCGAGTAAAGGGCACTTCCAAATCGGATCGGAACACGTGTCTTCAAAAGCTCACGAATTTCCTCTGGGGAACGTAGCTTCGGAGCACCATGCTCGTCCTCCTCAACCGGCTGATCTTTCGGCGATGGGCCAGCGATGACCGCCTCGATATACACCTTCTGTCGCCCACGAGAGACCATAAAATCTGGTGCAGGATCAGGCCTTTCCACGAAAAGTCCGAGATCCAGCAACGCTGCGTATAGGTATAACTCCCAAATACGTGCGTCAAACGCTGTGGTTTGAAATTGCTGCACAAAGTTGCCGTCTGCATCTACAAAGTGGTGCATCATTTCAGACATGATTTTTCTTGCAGGAATCCATACATCATGTCCGCGCAAAAGCTCGAATGACGGATGCAATTCTTCAGGTTGGGCTATCGGAGTAAAGAGGTCGACGCTCGCATTGTCCTCCGCTTCGTCTCCCTGAGCAAAAACCGTGTCACCGCTCGCCGTCAGATCGCTCATCGACGTAAACAACGCATGTCGTGCGTCCGTCCGGTTCATGCTGACTTTTACATCGATCGCTCGGAAGCGCCCCTTCGTGTCTCGACCCAGCACTACGAAACCATAGTCACGATCCGTCAGATCGAGTACAAGTACACCGATTAGCGTCTCCGCACGATTCGCAAAGAACTCCAGCTCCTCACCAAATAGATCCACGATGGGCGAGCGAGTCCATGCGACAAAAGCGTTGTACCGCTCCATGGTCCACGGTTTCACGCCGTGCTCTGCCCAAAGAGCAGCCAATCGCTGCTCTAGACTTCCCCTTTTTCGTGCTTCACCCATCTAATTCTCCGTCGTGATTGACCAATATGCGGGAAGCGCGTATGTCGCGGAAAGCGCCGTCATATATTATTGAAAGCAAACGTGAATGCATAATGGATCAAATACACCCGTGCGGCCATTTATTCACTAGTCGGACATATTAGCTGACTACGTTGTCAATCAATTTATTTCGAGGATACCGCTCCAGCGGCACGCTCCCGAAACCGTTCGTCGGATGACCCTTGCTATCCGAAAAATATCCGGTATTAGTATAGGAAGCCGAACGACGCAGAACCTAAGCCAGGTCACCCTTTATCACGGTAAACAGTGATAAACGATATCTCTGGGTTCCCCAGCCCCTGAACAGCAAACCAGCGACACAGGCACGGACAGCGCGACGCACGGCCCACATAACCATAACAACAGGAGCCGAATATGGAACAGCATTACCACGAGGCAGTAGCCTCAACAGTCAAGAAACAGGCCGGCCAGTCCGGTATCGACGGAAACATTCACCGCAGAACCAAACGGGTTGAAATCCGTGTCAGCCCGAAAGAGCATGCGGAACTCGGCGAGAAAGCAATCGCAGCCGGTTACGACAACCTCGCCCAATATCTTCGCGAAACCGGACTGTGCGGCATCATCAGTCACCCGAGCAACGATGAACTCGCATGGTTGCAGGCTATCAATCTCATTGGGAATTATGTCGCCGAAATAGCCGTGCAACTGAAGGACGGTCGCGAGCCCGATGAAGAAATCCTGCTGGTGCTCATGCAGGTTCAGGACATCGCAGAAGAAGTCAGGAAGGAAGTGAAGCAAGCGAGGGGCACGGGCACCGCATGATCGTCCGTGTATTCAATGCGGGGATTTCGCGTGGCGAGTCCCCTGTCAACTATCTGATGAGTGACCGCGACCATACCGGCCAGCGGCGTGCCGTTGCCCCTGAAGTTTTGGAAGGCAGTCCCGACCTCACTATCGCGGTCATCAACAACATCCAACGAAAGCACAAATATGTATCCGGCGCGATTGCGTTTCGCGATAACGAGCAGCCGACCCGCGAGCAGATGAAGCAGGTTATCCAGTCGTTCAAGCAGAGCGTGTGCCCCGGCCTTGTGCCCAAACACTTCAATAGCCTGTTCGTTCTGCACCGCGACAAGGGCAACACCGAGATTCATTTCGTCGTTCCGATGACTGAGATGTCCACGGGAAAACGGATGAACATTCACCCGCCGGGCAAGCAGAACATCAAGCTATACGAAGCATTCACGCAGGTGATGAATCATCAGCTCGGCTACGCCCAGGTCGTGCCCGATCCGCTCAAATTGGCTTTGAGTGATTTCGAACGATACACCCCAGAAGGCAGCAAGGATCGCAGCAACAAACTGTATCTGCATAAGCGACTGACGAGGGCGATTCGCACCGGACAGGTAGCAAACCGCGACAAGCTATGCGAGTTCCTGACCGAACAATACGGTGTTGAAGTTACCCGAAAAGGGGCGGACTACATCTCACTGAAGTTTCCCGGCGCGGCAAAGGCCAAACGCTTTCGCGGCCCGCTCTATAACGCAGATGCCAACTATGCCGATCTCGTCACTTCTGCCCGTAGCACGAAGCAGGAACAGCACCTGTCGCCAGCCGAATTTCAGCAGGCACGCACGACACTGAGCCAGCATGTTGAGGTTCGTCGTCAGTTCAATGTGAAAGCCTACCTATCGCCCCGTGTGCTTCGTAGCCATCGTTTCAAAGCGGCTCGCGAACGGCAAACATACAAACCAATAACAACAAACCGTAAGGAGACCAGCAACATGAAATCACAATTCACGGCCATCAAGCTCATCGCCCAGCAGGCATTGCAGGAAGCCCGAGCCGTCCACGCAACCCGTCCTACCACGTGGACGACCCGCGACAAGGCGGCCGTCATTGGCAGTATGCAAAGCATGCGAGAGCAGGCCATGCACAGTGCCGATACACCATCCGACATAAGTGTTTTCAGCGACATCGAGGCGGCCATTGGCGAGGTTCAATCCAGCATCAACGCGGCTTTATCGGACATGAATGCGGCCAGAACACCAAAGCAGCGTAGCGAAGCCGAACGACGACTGGCGAAACTCACGGAACAGAAATCTCGTCTGCAAGTTCAGCTTAGCCAGGCGAAGATTCGCCAGTTGAACAGCGTGGCCAGCTTGAGGGGAAATTGACCAGCGTGCGCTGCCTACACCAAACGACACAAGCCCTTGCCACTCAAGGATGCGGGGTATCCGTCCAGGAGCAGAAGCGGCGACTGGCGTGCCGTGTGGTCGGTGAGAGGCTTGGAAAATGAGCCATGGGTCTCAAGAGGGACACGGAAGGCGTCAATTCAATGCAACAACCGCCGGCTCCGCCGCATCGAGCAAGAATTTGGGCCACCGGTCGCCGAAGGCGCCGCACAAGGCGAGGGAGGCATTAAATTTCCCGAAGTCAACGGTGACCTGTAAAATTGTACGGTCCGGGGTCCAGAAATCGGCTGACGCCCGTAAGTGCCTGTTCGAAAAGAGAAATTTAATGACCAACGACACGACGGCTAGTTTAAAAATAACCGTGTGGCGAGCCTACCGACCGGGGAAAGCTCTCGCTATGTATGCGCCATCCGGCTTGAACCCAATAATAAACACACCCTTTTCGACGGACACTTGGCTCCATCGAGAGGTTTTCTCGTGGCAAGCGCGCGAGGACATTTGGGGCGGCTTGGAAGACGACGAGAACCGCGTGTTGCTCATGGAGAAGTTTCGAGACGAGTTCGACGCACTCCTCCCCCCGGTCGAAAGAGACATCGCAAAATTTGGTCGCCTTGTGGAAGAGTTGCGTCCGATTGCGACTTCTAAGACCTCCAAATGGACTGCCAGCCGCCAAAACGACCCTGAAGATCCCGCCATCGTGTTCGGCATAAACGCCCTCCTCGCTTTCTACAACCAAGTAGCGTGGATTTATGGGATTTTCAGAAACGCGCCCGATGCCTCAGTGACTATCCGATGAGCGACTTCAAACTGCTTAGTCCGGCTGCGGCTGGAACCATTCTTGACAATCTGTTCAAGAAGACCTCAGACAGGAAATTTGCTATTTCGGTAAACGAAGATAAATGCTTCGGAGAAAAGCGGCTCGACTTGGGTCAAATCAGCTTGCCCGTGGAAGACACCGAATTCTCAGTTGTCGACAACTCTGATCGATCGGGATGCTATGAATGGCATGTGCCCACGCCGGAGGCATTACGAAGCGGATTGATGCAGTCGCTCGACGTTCCGCCAGCCGAGGGTAATAACAAAGCCCGCGCGGAAAAAGAGTTGGCAAAAATTGAGCGAGTTCTTGATCTAGTTGCGGCAACGGCTGCACGGCTAGGACTTACCCTTCCGAACTTCGACGCCGATAGTCTTGCTGAATTCCCCTTCCGACGCCCGGTGACGGTAGTGACGGACACAGCGGCCATCGCACAAGGGGCGTTGGACTTCGTCGCTCGCTACCTTCATCCGGCAGCGCGGATAAAGATCCCAGCGATAGCGCACATGGAGATCGTAAATTTGGGCGATCGATATTTTGCTCAGCGACGTTCTCCTAAATCTAAGGCTGCGATGTTGTATGAGCACATAATAAGTCAAGGCTCGCAGCGGACATTGTTACGCCTCGAATTGCAATCCGATGTCGAGATTGAGCGAACCGCCGTGATGAGCGAGCCACTGCGGAGCGCCTTTCAGAAGGAGAGCGGCGAAACTGCTGACTTGAACTTAAGCGCTCCCGTACGCAGCTTTTGCGATAGATTAATCTTGGAAGTTGCTCGGCAGCACCAGTCGTATTCTGCACCTGGACATGCGGTCTATCTTCTGACCGCAGATCAGGGGTTAGCGCGAATGGCGATGTCCGAAGGTATCGAGCCGATCTTTTACGCCTCCCCGGTAGCCAATGACTTCCTCGGAAAGATAGTCACAGGATCGGGCTTTAATCCACTGACCGGCGCTCTTAGCGTCGTCCCCCTAACTCAGGTGCTATGGGAGTTAGCTGTTGCGTTTGGCAATGCACGCATCGCACTCCCTGACGACTCGGCATACGTCGAAGTTGCGACAATCGGTGATGGCTTAACGTGGTCGCCGTTTCATTCGCGTGAGGATCTTTTTTGGGTTCGGACAGAAGGCGAAATTGAGGCCGGCGACGGCATCGCTACGCCGCCGTCCTCGCAAACTGGAACCCAGACCAAAAAGCTTGAATCCACGATGGTGGAAATTAAGCCAGTCGCAGAAGCAATCGTCCCAAAGCGAGCCGATGAAACCACCTCCATGATTCGGTTCTCCGCCGAGCGATTGCTTGACTTGGTGGCGATACTAGGCGCCAGGAAGCCGGTCGCACAAAAAGCGCTGTTGAGTCAAGCAGACATATCCGAAAAAGCATGGGCAGACTATCGGCGCCTACTTGAGTCGGGCGAGTTTATTCTGGCGGACAAGAAAAGCAACTGGATCGGCACAGAACGGTTGGATTCGCTTTGGAACGCATGCGTGGCAACCGATTTCGAAGCAATGACGAACGTGCTGAAATTGATTCCCTCGTGCAACTTTTTTTTCCAAACTCTAGAGGAACAAAAGAAATTTTCCGAGGGTAAATCCCCTTTCCCCTCGCGAGTGCTATCGGGCTACCAAGGACTGGCTGAATTCTGCTGCATCGGAGCGCCAATCGCTGGGGAAGGATTTTACGCAACGGCGACGAACCCCAAGCCCACGGCGTTCACGGAAATTGCATTGAAACAGTTCGTTCGAATTGCGAAGGGCGAAAAGCTCGCTTCAGTGGGTGCTTGGCTTGAGGAATTGATTAGAAGCGAGGGAATCCATCCGTTGAATGCGAGATCGCGTTTGGCGGAAGCTCGCGCGGCTAAGTTGATTCATCTAATCACCGAGGGATCGACGACGGACACTCGTCATGATCGAAAAATGATCCGAACTCTCGTAGTTGAGCGAGACAAGCCCTTGGTCAGGACGGAATACCTATATCGGGGAGATTTCCTTATCCCGGGAAAATCTAGTACCAGCTTTCGATTGGAGGAAATGGCGAAATGAGTTTACGAGAACGGCTATCCGAGCGCATCGCCAATGCATCCACTTCTTCTGGAACAATATTCGAAACATATGGATTCCGAAGGAATCCGTTCCCACCTTCGTCCCAAACCAACGGCAATCCGCACGCGCCAACGGCAGCAAATGAGGTGATAGACCAGCGCATAGTGAGTTTCATGCGCGATCATCGTTCACAAGTTGTTGTGGTCGAGGGGTCTCAAGGCGTAGGGAAAACAAACCTACTTAACTATTACGAACAAGAATTGACGGAGATCCTTTCGGAAACGGAGGGTTTCTATCTGGTTCGATATCTCTCCGATCCCGAAGCATCTTTTGATTCGACGTTGAGACGGCTGATGCAGGAATTTGACGTTTCACGACTAATTGAATTGGGCGAGGCTCTTAGCGAGGACGAGGGCGTCATTGAAGAAGCCAAGGGTCGGGAGATGCGAATAGCCCTGCACGCGCTAGCGACGGGGATGTCCGACGCCAGTGAGGAAGATTCTTATGACGTCGCGAATGCCTTCTGGGAATGGCTCCAAGGGTTACGGATATTGAACAGGCATAGGGAGCTTCTCGGTGTTCAGTTTCGCCTTGATACTTTGGAGTCTAGGACGCTTGCATTTCGTGATTTGGTATTTGTCAGCAGCAAGGCCAAAAAGCTCTCGGGGATTTTTTTGCTGCTGGACGAGTTGGAGAAACAGGACGGGACGTTGAGTGCTACTCAGGTCGTTCGCTATCTCTCGGCGATGCGTGCCATCATAGACGCACTTCCGGAACATCTCTTCATGTTGCTGGCGATCACGCCGGATGCTTTGCGACGGTATTCGGTCGCGTTACCAGCATTCCGTAGTAGATTGCAGGATAAGGTCGAACTAGAAGCGTTGAGCGATGCGGACGAAGCCCTTAACTTGGCACACTTCTATATTAGTGAGGCCAAGCGCGAGGGGCAGGCTTCCACGTCACGCAGCAAGGCAAGTGAGACTACGCCGATACTTTCAGATGACGATATTACGTCACTATTCGATAAGCTATACGAAACAGCCGGCGGGCGGGGAGATAATGGCCTTCGTCAGCGTGAGTTCCTGCATGCCCTTCATCTTTTGGCAGAGCAACGCATTCAAAGCTTGCTTGCTAACGAGCGGGACGAAAATAAGGCTAAGACATCGCGTCGGACTACAAGAAGGAAACCAAGCGACTTGAAATAAATTCTCAGCCCCGTATGATGGCAAGAAGATTCGAGCATTGGGGTTGATCGGGCGGCTTACCCACCGTTTTCTAGCTCATGGCCTGCGCAGATGGCCGCTTCGAAAACCGTGGATAAGCCGTTCAGAATGGACCAACCATCCGCATCGCTTAGTTTGCTGCCGATCACGCAAGCTCGCGAATCAGCCCACAGATGCTTGCAGCGGTATTCCCGCGCATTTCTTTGGTGATCGGGATCTTCTTGCCATCGTTCATCATCGCGTAGGCCACCGAATCGGCTATGCTTAGATAGCCACCTTTGCCGGTCCGCTGCGAAGCTTCCCAGCCAAAATCGTAGACGTCTTTGTAGCTCAGGGTCTGACTGCCCCATCGAATACCCACACCAGGTTCAATCACAATAGTCTGGTTTCGCCGGTTGAGACGATGAACCACCAGCATCGGCGTCAGAACTGCAACGGGCATCAGCACGATGCCTACGAGCAGGTTATCGTTGACGGCTACAAAGAAGCACGCTGCAAGTCCTGCGAGGATCAGCGCGATAACGGGCACTACCGTCACAATATCAGCGACGACGAAGTTCAGCCGTCGCTGCCGGAATGTAACCGCTACTTTGCCGTCCGCCAATTGAGTGCGCTCGTATATCGGTCTGGACCGAATCCCATGCTTCGCCGCTTTATCGGAACCTCGCGACAATCGCATGATGCCTCGCACCGTTTGATAGATGAACCACGGCACGCTCGCCCACCGCAGCAGGTTCATGAGCAGGAAATTCAATCCGAAGGGAACATAGCGATCACCATATCGCCCTAGGATCAGCAACGGCACGACAAACGGAAAGAAGCGGAATGCCAGCCGGATCGCCGCCGACGCATAGTCCAGCACCCGTTCAAGACCATCAGTGACATCCATTGCCGGGCCAGAATAAGCAGCGGAACCACTTTCAGTTTGCGGCACATTGAATCGGTGCATGCCGAGTTTGAAGTTGGCGGCGGCTGGTCCGTCGGTCGGCAACACGCGAGCCTTGATCTGCTCATCAACGCTTCCGAGCACATCATTTTGTCCATCGATGAAATAGTTGCCCGACTTTACGTGGTTGTCGTCGTTCTGCATACGGTTCCCCAAATATGAATACCTGTCGCTTCAGAATGCGGGGGCAGGTAGCCGCAACCCCAACCCTTACCGGGCAATAGTCATGTTGCTGATGATGCTCATCGGCGGATTGGCATACAGCGTTTTCAAGACGGGATAGGTGCGGTCGGTGCAGATAGCACCATTGCAATTGCCGCCGCTTCCCTGCCCGAAGCCGTCAAAGTGATTGGTCAGGCCGAGGGCATGCACAAGCTCATGCTCGACCAGGGGCTCAAACGGTGCGCAACTGGCATTGCTGAAATCGACATCCACATTGAAAGTTGGGCGCGGATCGATGAGCGGGCTGGAATCCACTTCAGCTTGCCAGTCAGCGGCAAGCGGCGGATCGATGGAATAGGTCGGATCAACCCACTGGCTGAAAATATTTTGACGATTTGCATACAACTGCCCGCAGTTATTCGGCTCACTGGCACTAGCAGTCGGCGGCGTCGCATTGTTGAAAATCACCCCTCGCGTGACGGATGCCGGGTTCGTTGATGCGGGCAGACGGTTAAACACGGTTTTGCCGATCGCCGCTTCCAGATTGTTCAGGGCCGTCGTGACTGTCGCACTATTACTCGTATCCAAAAACGGAATCAGACCGTCGCGTTCAATGTTCCAGCGGTAAGAGTGCAGACCATCTACGCCGCCCTTAAAGGGATTGCCAATCGTACCAAAAGCCCCTGATGTGTCCCAGACAGGGATATTGGTCGTCGTACCCTGGCTGGTTGCTATGTCAGCCCGGATTTGCGTGTCGCTCGGAGCAGTGGTTGCGGGATTACTCGCTACTGGACCCGTTTGACCGTCGCCGCTGCTACCGCTGCCGCCACATGCGGCAACAAAAACCGGTATCGCAAGAAGCAGATAAGAGCATTTCCGCATAATTCACCTGTGTCATATGATGTATTTGCATCACGTATTTAGCCGAAATACTCGATACGTGATGCAAAAGCCGTGGATGCGAACGCATCATACCGGAAGTATTCGGGCCATGTCAGCCGCACTGAAGGGTCCCGACCCGTCGCAAAAACTCGCGTCATTACGAGACGTGCTGGCATATAACGTGCGCGCCAATCGAGTAGCGAAGTTGCTTTCGCAAGAACAGCTTGGATTCGCGGCGGGTTTAGATCGAACGTTTGTGAGCCAAGTAGAACGGGCCCGAATCAATGTCTCGCTAGACAACATCGAAAAAATCGCCGTTGCGCTTGATGTAGCCCCGGAAAAACTACTCCAGCGGCCAAACTTAGTGAAGGTGAAGTAAGCGGTTGACGCGTGGTGAATCTCCGCTGCTACAATCTTGCCTGCTTGGGTTGAATACCCACGCTTTTCACCCACACTTTTCTGCCTGTTTTTTGGGCGCGAATGTGAGTGGAGGACCGGCTGGCGGGCGTTTCCGGGAAGTTGGAGCAGTTTCCCATCGCCCGCTCCAGATTCTTTCCAGCCCGCCTGGCGATTGCCGAGGCGGCTTCGCGAAAGGATCTGATTCTGCAGTAATTCCCGTCAGCTATACATTTCCAACCGGTCTCCCGAGAAGTCGCATAAACGCGTGCACACACGCGCCAGGCGCCGTCGCTGTATTCAGCACCAGCGCTTTGCTTCCCAAACCAGACGCGCAGACGCGGCTGTGTGATAGCGCCCGAGAAGATAGCGAATGCCACCCTGGCATTCTTCGACTGCATTCCCGAACGAGCTTTCGCCATTCGGATTCAATTCATATTGAGGCCGCAGCAATTGAAACATCCCGCGAGCGGGCAACCTTCCGTTGCGCAGGTCCACCATGCCGCCGGACTCTTGCGCCATCAACCAGAGTAAATCCTTGAATTGCGTGAGCGGCACGCCTTCAATGGCCATCGCTTCGCGCAGTGCATTCTGCGAGGTCGTCGGCACCGCGGTGGGATCAATAGCGACCCAATCGGTTTTGGCGGGTTTAGCTTGACGATGATTGTGTACGTGTTTGCCCATAGTGGATTTTCGCTTGGATAATCGTTGCAATGGATGACTTACAACGCGATTAAATCATACGAAAGGCTGTCACGGTTATGAAAACGTAATCTTCGTGTTGAGCGACGCCGCCCCTCAGGCCGACCGCCGTCTGGACGGACCCTTTTCGGGTGTGCTACCTTACGCGCACTTGCAACGTCCGCTCCATCTTCCTGCTGAGCCTTCAGCAGAATCCAGCACGAGCCGCCTCCCTGAAGGCGGCTTTTTTGTAGTGGCAGCGGCCGGTCTGGCGTTTTCGAGTGAACCGCGCCTGCGCGCCGCGGCTCATGCCGCGCGAGCGCAAAAGGCGCCTCGCAACACGCCGTGTCAACCGCCACGCACCGACCCTTGTAGCAGCATCGACCATGATCCACGATCCAAACAACACCGGCCTGCCGGACGACCTCCCGCCGACTTCCACCGAGCCCGAAGGCCAACCGGCCAACACCGACGCCAACACAAACGCCACCGGCGACCCCGACGCCCCGCAAGAAGAAGGCTTGCATCGCCGCCGCATCCGCAGCTTTGTCACGCGTGCGGGCCGCGTATCGACCGGCCAGCGCCGCGCGATGGACGAACTCGGCCCGAGTTTCGTCGTGCCCTTCACGCCGCAACAACCCGACTGGAATAGCGTGTTTGGCCGTGCAGCGCCGCGCGTGCTGGAAATTGGCTTCGGGATGGGCGCGACCACCGCGGAGATCGCCTCGCACCGTCCCGACGACGATTTCCTCGGCGTGGAAGTGCACGAACCAGGCGTGGGCGCGCTGCTGAAGCTGATGGGCGAACAAGAGCTGTCGAACATCCGCATCATTCAACACGATGCGGTCGAGGTACTCGAACAGATGATCGCGCCGGACAGCCTCGACGGCGTGCATATCTTCTTTCCGGACCCGTGGCACAAGGCGCGCCATCATAAGCGCCGGCTCATTCAGCCGAAGTTCGTCGCGTTGCTGGTCTCGCGTTTGAAGCCCGGCGCCTATCTGCATTGCGCAACCGACTGGCAAAACTACGCCGAGCAGATGCTCGAGGTGCTAGGCGCCGACCCCGCGCTGGAAAATACGGCGGACGGCTACGCGCCGCGTCCCGAGTATCGTCCGGTGACGAAGTTCGAGCGCCGCGGGTTGCGACTCGGACATGGCGTATGGGATCTCGTGTTTAGAAAACGCGGCGCAGCGTAAAGCCGCTTCGGATTCTCGACTCACCAGCAGCAAGCAAAGCAAACAAAAAGGTCCGCAAACGCGGACCTTTTTGCATGGCTAAAGGCCAAGCGGAACTCAGTCCGCCCAGCTCAATGCACCGCTATAGCCCACCAGCAGAATCAACAATCCGAAGCCGATCCGGTACCACGCGAACACTGTGAAATCGTGCGCGGCGATGTAGCGCAACAGCCAGCGCACGCACGCGAACGCGCTGATGAAGGCCGCCACGAAGCCGAGCGCGAAGCTGCCGAGCGCGTCGGCGGACAGCAGATGCCAGTCTTTATAGAGTTCGTAAGCCGTCGCGCCGAAGATGATCGGAATCGCGAGGAAGAAAGAAAATTCCGTGGCGACACGCCGCTCGAGACCGAACAGCATCCCGCCGATGATCGTTGAACCCGAGCGCGACATGCCAGGAATCAGCGCGAAACATTGTGCGAGGCCGACTTTCAACGCGTCCAGCGGGCCTAGATCGTCCACGTTCTGAACGCGCGCCGCAACGTCTCCGCGGGCGCGCTGGCGCGCTTCCGCCCACAGAATCACCACCCCGCCCGCCACCAGCGCGAACGCGACCGGCACCGGCGAAAACAGCGCCGCCTTGATAGCCTTTTCGAACAGCAGGCCGAGCACGATCGCCGGAATCGTCGCGATGATCACGTTGAGCGTGAAGCGGCGCGCGTCGGGACGGCTGGGCAAGCCAACCACCACACTGCCGATGCGCCGGCGAAACTCCCAACAGACGGCCAGAATCGCGCCGAGCTGGATCACGACATCGAAGGTTTTCGCGTGTTCATCCGTGAAATTGAGCAGACTGCCCGCGACGATCAGATGGCCGGTGCTCGAGACCGGCAAAAATTCCGTCAACCCTTCGACGACGCCCAGAATCAGCGCCTTGCAAGCCAATAGCCAGTCCATCCGTGACCCTCATCGCTGTAGATAGTCGAAACGAGCAGGGTCGGCCAGTGAGTGCGCGACCCTGCAGGCCGCGCACAGCGTCATTTTTCGACGATTTGCACGCGTATGCCGTTTGTAAGGATGGTGATTGTACCGGGTTCGTAATTCACTCCGGCAAATTGCAACTGTTCGGGCTTGAAGGTGTAGATCGGATAGTTGGTCAGCAACTGCGCGGCGAGCGCGGCCGCCGCGGCATTGATTTGCTGCGTGTAGGCCTGCGCCTGCCCGCTGACGCTGACGTTATCGACGTTCGGCGACTTGAGCACAACCGATTTGCTGGCGGCGTCGTAGGCCAGTTCGCTCGACAGCGTGAAAACGCCGTCGACCGGTTGCGGCATGAACGGGCTCGCGAAGCGGGCGTCGAGTTTCACCGAGACGCGGTTCGCATCTGGCAGGAAGCCGACCACCGGATTGGTCAGCGCGACATCGAACACTTGCGAGACGGTGCGCTGATACGGGAATTTGCGCTGCACCGCTTCCTGGACCTGCTGCTGCGAGAACGTGTAGTGCGAAGGGATGAACGGAAAGGTCGGCGTCGCGCAGGCCGCCAGCGATACCGTGATGCCGAGCGCAGTGCAGCTTGCCAGCGCTGCGAGCAGGAAGCGGCGCCGGGTCGGCGCAGCGAATCGGGTCATGCGAAATCTCCTGTGGAAGCCTTCTCGAGCATCCGGTTGCGCGAGGTTGTTCTGGATCGGATCAACGGGCGACGTGATGGTTCGCCCGCATGCGCTATCGGCGCGCCGCCGGTTGCGGTTGAGTCTGCAATTCGAGCTGGGTCAGCCATGCAAGCGCCTCACTGCGGTTCGTGCCACACATATCCGCTTGCGGTTGCAAACCGGAACAGCATGCCGGCCGCTCCGGCTGACCAAAGATCGCGCAACGCAGATCGTCGCCGAGTTGCACGCAGCGCACGCCCGCCGGCTTGCCATGCGGCATGCCCGGAATCGGGCTCGAAATCGACGGCGCGATACAACACGCGCCGCAATCGGGGCGGCACGCATGACCGGCCACATTGAACGGGGATTCGCGCGTCATCACGCTGTTCGGCACATCGCTCACGACATTTTTCCTGAACTTGAAAACATACAACGCCATACCAGACCCGCATTGTGCCATCGCATCCCGTGCGACCTTTTTACACAATCTCGCAGAGGGTCGCTCACGTAGACTTGATGGAAACGAAAGGCCCTGCTCAAGAGGCGTTTGCGCTGTTCGATCCGGTGCTCCGAAGCGCCGCCGGCTCTTGCCTCTTCCACGGTGGCCGTCAAACTTGAGCGCCCCATGACCACCGCCAACACGCTATTCCGCCCCGATCTCCTCGCTAAATACAGCGCCAATGGTCCACGGTATACGTCCTATCCGACCGCCTTGCAGTTCCGCGACACGTTCGATCCCGCCGACTATCTGCGCGCCGCCGCCGATCCGGGCGCCTCGACCACCGATCTCTCGCTGTACTTCCACATTCCGTTTTGCGACACCGTGTGCTTCTACTGCGGTTGCAACAAGGTCGCCACGAAAAACCGCGCGCATGCGCGTCCTTACGTCGAGCATCTGAAACGCGAAATGGCTTTGCAGGCAGCGTGTTTCGACACGCGGCGCCCCGTGTCGCAATTGCATTGGGGCGGTGGCACGCCCACCTTCCTGTCGCACGACGAAATGACGGAACTGATGGCGGCCGCGCGCGAGCACTTCACGTTGCTGCCCGACACCGCAGGCGAATATTCGATCGAAGTCGATCCGCGCGAAGCGTCGCCAAATACGATCGCGCATCTGCGCACGCTCGGCTTCAACCGCCTCAGTCTCGGCGTGCAGGATTTCGACCCGGTGGTACAGCAGGCGATCAATCGCATTCAACCGCTTGAGATGACCGCATCGGTGATGCAAGCCGCGCGCGATACGGACTTTCACTCGATCGGCGTCGATCTGATTTACGGGCTGCCGCATCAAACGGTGGATAGCTTCAGCCGCACGCTCGACATGATGATCGAGCTCGCGCCCGATCGTCTTTCGGTGTTCGCGTACGCACACATGCCGCAGCTCTTCAAGATGCAACGGCAGATGGACGCGGCCACGCTCCCCTCGCCTGCCGTGCGGCTCGCGATCCTGCAACGGATCGTCGAGCGGTTGACGGGCGCCGGTTATGTCTACATCGGCATGGACCATTTCGCGCTGCCCACCGACGAACTCGCACGCGCGCAGGCGCAGCGTACGTTGCATCGCAATTTCCAGGGCTATAGCACGCGCGCGGAATGCGATTTGATCGGCTTCGGCGCGTCGTCGATCAGCAAGGTCGGCGATGTGTATGCGCAGAACGTCAAGGATCTGCCCGGCTACGCCGCGGCGATCGACGCAGGCAAGTTCGCGATCACACGTGGCGTGCGGCTCACCGCGGACGACCGTCTCCGGCGCGACGTGATCACACAATTGATGTGCAATCTCGAACTGCGCTTCGACGAATTCGAAGCCGCTTATGGCATTCGCTTCGCCGCTGCGTTCGAACCGGAACTGGAGCGCTTGCGCGGCTTCGAGGAGGACGGGCTGGTGTCAGTGAACGGCAGCAAGCTCGAAGTGCGGATGGCCGGGCGCATGCTGGTGCGCAACATCGCGATGGTGTTCGACCGCTATCTCGGCCAGCAGACGCTCGAACGGTTTTCCCGCACCGTTTGAAAACGCTAACCGACGACATTGAACGCAAAGAAAGCGACCGGCTTGCCCGTCGTCGAATTTTCGGCCATAATCTGCGTCTTCGCCGCGCGCCATATTCTGACGCGTGCGCTGCAAGACCTGCCCAGGTGGTGAAATTGGTAGACGCAGGGGACTCAAAATCCCCCGCCGCAAGGCGTGCCGGTTCGATTCCGGCCCTGGGCACCAAGTAGCATTTCCGGCGAGTTCCGGTGAATTCCTCACATTTCCACTGAACCCGCAATAGGCCAAAAGCCTTGCGGGTTTTTTGCTTCCCACGGGAGCCGAGATCATCTATTGTCAGTCATGGCCAATCAGGTGATTTTCAGCGGCGCGCCGTCGCAGATCTGCAACCTTCCAGCGATCCTGAAGGGATGTGCCGTCATGGCTGTGATTGGCGGCATACATGTCTTCGCGTCGAACACTTTCCCGCTTCAATGGCAGGTGCTGCTTGCACAAGCAGGCGCGGTATTGATCGGCGTCGGCCTGCCGTTCGTCAAGACCGCTTTCACCCGGATCGTCATCGATACCGAACAGATTACCTGGACACAAGGCATCCTGCATCGCCGTGTGTCGAGACTGAAACTCTCCCGGATTCAAGGCATCACCTCGGTTCACCCTTGGTGGCTGCGCGTATTCGGCGTCGGCACGATCATGTTGACGACCAACGATCTCGCGCACCCCGTCAGGCGTTTGCCGGGCATCAGGCACGCGGATCAGCTCTGCAAGAAGCTCAACGAGGCGGTAGCCAAGCAGCAGGAGCGCGTTACTGCCGGCAACACGTATGATCCGCACGCCCCCGATCACGCTCAGGCGCACAGCGTTTGAGCAGGCAATATCCGTTCAGCAATTGAAGTCGCCGGCCGCTGCTGCTTCGCAAGCGCCGGCTGCAAGATTTGTTCTTTCTGACTCTACCGCCCCACCACCCGCACGCCGCCATGCATTGCCGCGCGCCGGCGTTTGAACACATACCCAGCCCACATCACGACCAGCCACGCCGGCACGAGCCATACCGAGACCGACAGACCCGGCGTCATCGCGAGAATCACGAGGATCAGCGCCATGAAGGCGAGGCAGATCCAGTTGCTGGCCGGGAACCAGAAAGACTTGAACACGAGCGTTTCGCCCGCCGCCACCATTGCCTTGCGCGACTTCAGATGCGTCAGACTGATCAGCGCCCAGTTCAGCACCAGCGCGGCCACCACGAGCGCCATCAGCAAGCCAAGCGCTTCGGCTGGAATCAGATAGTTGATGATCACGCAGGTAAACGTGGCGAGCGCCGACAAACCGATCGCCATATACGGCACCCCGCGCCGGTCGACCTTCATCAGCGCGCGCGGCGCGTTGCCCTGTTCCGCGAGACCGTAGAGCATCCGGCTATTCGCATACACGCCGCTGTTATACACCGACAGCGCCGCCGTCAGGACCACCACATTGAGCACGTTCGCGGTCAGCGTCGAGCCGATCTGCGAGAAGATCATCACGAACGGGCTGCCGCCGGCCGCTACCTGATTCCACGGATACAACGAAAGCAGCACCGCCAGCGAGCAGATGTAAAAAATCAGAATCCGGTAGATCACCTGATTCACAGCCTTCGGAATGCTCTTCTGCGGATCGGCGGCCTCAGCCGCCGTGATGCCGATCAACTCGAGCCCGCCGAACGAGAACATGATGACCGCAAGCATCATGAACAGGCCGTGAAACCCATGCGGGAAAAAGCCGCCGTTGGCCCAGAGATTCGTGATCGACGCTTGCGGGCCGCCGTGACCGCTGATCAGCAGATAGCCGCCGAACAGAATCATGCCGATCACCGCCACCACCTTGATGATGGCGAACCAGAATTCGGTTTCGCCATACGCTTTGACGTTGGCGAGATTGATTGCGTTGATGAGGGCGAAGCACACCAGCGCCGACACCCACGTTGGCACCCCGGGCCACCAGTAATGCACGTAAGTGCCCACCGCGGTCAGCTCGGCCATGCTCACGAGCACGTACAGCACCCAGTAGTTCCAGCCGGACAGAAAGCCGGGAAAGTCGCCCCAATATTTGTACGCGAAGTGGCTGAACGAACCGGCGACCGGTTCCTGCGCGACCATTTCACCAAGCTGCCGCATGATCATGAAGGCGATGATGCCGCCGATCGCGTAGCCGAGAATCATCGACGGGCCGGCTGCCTGTAATACGCTGGCGGAGCCGAGAAACAAGCCGGTACCGATCGCGCCGCCCAGCGCAATCAGCTGGATGTGGCGATTCTTAAGCCCGCGCTTCAGGCCGTCTTGCTGCTGTGCACTATTCAAAATTGCGCCCCAGTGTATGGATATCGATCACCCGATCAGACTTATGGTCCGGTCCGGCACAACCCAAAATTTTACCGTGCCCGAAAATACCTAAATACTGGGAGCAACCCGTGCTTGGTTCTGCGCCGCACTTAACACCGAGGATAGTGGTTGTCACTGGCGTGGTGCTTCTGTATGGTCGCCTAGTCGAGGTTTCAGCCTTCGGAGATTCAACATGTTGCCCAAACGTCTGCTTTGCGCCGCTGCTTTGTATCTCTGCTTCGCTGGGACGGGTGCCTTCGCGCAAACCGCGGCGCCGACAGCGGCACCCGCAGCAGAACCCGCCGCTGAGCCCGCCGAGGTGCCTGGCATGGAGTCGAGCGCACCTGAAGTGCCGGCCCGGCCGCCCGTGGCACCTGCCATGCCTGCCACGCCTGCAGCAGCCGCCCCTGCTGCACCCGCCACACCCAAGGCGACTGCCTCCAGACCTCCCGCACCCGCAGCAGCTCCGATGGCCGGCCCCGTGCGCAACGTCGTGCTGGTTCATGGCGCGTTCGTCGACGGGTCGAGCTGGAACGGTGTCGTCGCGAAGTTGCAGCAAAAGGGCTATCACGTGAGTTCGGTGCAGAATCCGCTCACATCACTCGCCGACGATGTCGCGGCGACCCGCCGCGTCCTTGCGCGGCAGGACGGCCCGACCATCCTGGTGGGGCACTCCTGGGGCGGCGTCGTGATCACCGAAGCCGGCGCGAATGCGCCAAACGTAGCGGGCCTTGTCTACGTGGCGGCGATTGCGCCGGACCTGCACGAATCGACGGTGGATCTGATGAAGCGCGCGGCACCGATGCCTGCGGGCGAGGGCATCACCGCGGATTCGACGGGCTTCCTTTGGCTCGACCGCACCAAATATCACGCCGACTTCGCCGCCGACGTGCCCGAGAATCTGACGCGCGTGCTGTCCGCCGCGCAACAGCCGATCGCCGCGAAGGCGTTCAGCGAAACCGTAAGCCAGGTGGCGTGGCGAGAAAAGCCGTCGTGGTACATCGTGACGACGCGGGACCGCGCGGTGTCGCCCGAAGTCGAACAGTTCATGGCCAACCGGATGGGCGCGAAGATCGTGCCGATCTCTTCGAGCCACCTGGTGCCGGTATCGCATGCGGGCGCGGTCGCCGATGTGATCGATCGCGCGGCGCGGGAGTTGAGCCGGCAGCAGTGACCGGCTTTCGTTCAACCCAACCCTGCCACACCCTCAGCGCAAATTCGTCGTCGCCAATTCGACGACCTCATCGCCGCGGCCATTCAGCACCGCCCGCAACATATACAAGCTGAAGCCCTTGGCCTGCGCCCATTGAATCTTCGGCGGCAACGCGAGTTCGTGCTTCGCCGTCACCACGTCGATCACCGCCGGCCCAGGATGAGCGAACGCCTCGCGCAATGCGGGCTCGATGTTTTCCGACAATTCGATCCGCGCGCCGTAAATCCCCGCGCCGCGCGCAATCGCCGCGAAGTCGGTGGCGGCGAGATCGGTGCCGCTTTCGAGGTAACCGCCCGCCTTCATCTCCATCGCGACGAAGCCGAGCGTGCTGTTGTTGAACACGACAACCTTGATCGGCAGATTCAGTTGGCGAGCAGTGAGCAGATCGCCGAGCAGCATCGAGAGGCCGCCGTCGCCCGATAGCGAAATCACCTGACGCCCCGGCTCGGCCGCTTGCGCGCCCAGCGCCTGCGGCATCGCGTTGGCCATCGAGCCATGATTGAACGAGCCATGCAGACTGCGCTTGCCGTTCATGGTCAGATAACGCGCGGCCCAGAGCGTCGGTGTGCCGACGTCGGCGCAGAACACGGCGTCTTCATTGGCCACCTTATCGATGATGCTGGTCAGATATTGCGGATGAATCGCGCGGCCCGGAGCGGATGGGCGGGCGAGATCGTCGAGGTCCTTGCGCGTATCCGCATAGTGCTGACGGGCGTTCTCGAGGAAGCGCCTGTCGGTCTTGCGTTTGATCAACGGCGACAGCGCCTGCAAGGTCGCCTTGACATCGCCGACGAGGCCCAGCTTCAACGGCGCGCGCTTGCCGAGCGCGGAGCCGCGGCGATCGATCTGCACCACGTTGCCGTGCGTCGGATAGAAGTTGCGATACGGGAAATCGGTGCCGAGCATCACCAGCGTGTCGCACGACATCATCGCGTGATAGCCGGAGCTGAAGCCGATCAGGCCCGTCATGCCGACATCGAATGGGTTGTCCCACTCCACGTATTGTTTGCCGCGCAATGCGTGCACGGTGGGCGCGCCGAGCAGATCGGCAAAGGCCACCACTTCGTCATGCGCGTTCGCGCAGCCGCTGCCGCACAGCAGCGTCACACCGCCGGCCTGGTTCAGCATCTCGGCGAGCCGGTTAAGATCCGCGCCGGAGGGCACGACCGTCGAGCGTTCGAGCGTCCCTGCCCACGCCGGCGTTTCATCGGGTGCCTCGCCCAGCGCGACATCGCCGGGCAGCACGATCACCGCGACGCCACGCTCTTCGATCGCGGTGCGCATCGCGCGGGCCAGCACGCGCGGAAACTGCGACGGGTTCGTCACCAGTTCGACGTAGTGGCTGCACTCCTTGAACAACTCCTGGGGATGGGTTTCCTGGAAGTAACCGAGGCCGATCTCCGAGGAGGGAATGTGCGCGGCGATCGCGAGCACGGGTTGATGATTACGATGACAGTCGTACAGGCCGTTGATCAGATGCAGGTTGCCGGGGCCGCAACTGCCCGCGCAGACGGCGAGCTTTCCAGTGGCGGCGGCGTCGGCGCCGGCGGCGAAGGCCGCGACCTCTTCGTGGCGCGTATGCATCCAGCGAATGGAACCGAGCCGTTGCAAGCTATCCGACAGGCCGTTCAGGCTGTCGCCCGTCACGCCCCAAATTCGTTCGACGTCTGCTGCCGCCAGGGTTCTGGCCAGATAATCCGCGATAGTCTGCTTACCCATGCTGTACTCCGCTAAGTGAGAGAGACGGTACCTCTGGAATGCCAGAGAGTACCGCTTCCTCGCCAAGCGTGTCGGCACGCAGGCCGCGTTTTATCAAAACGTAAGCATGGAGACCGGCCGCACGTGGCTGGCATCCCTCTTCATCACGCGCTTAGCGCAGCATGAACGACATCGCCGACAGGCAGTTCAGCATACGCACCGCATGTTCCGCCGACTCCGCGCCAAAGCGCAGCGTGACGGCGTCGACGCGCGTGAGCGTCGGCCATTGGCAGAACAGATCGGCGAGCGCGGTGGTTTGCACACGCAGTTCGCATTCGACGGGCTTCGCGGCGGCGCGCGTCGCGTGGGGCGCATGACCGTTGTCGACGTAGTGCCGCACTACTTCACGCGCTGCGATTTCGATTGCATCTCGCGCGCTCGCCGGCGTTTGCGTCACACCGCTCGCATGCCCCGTCGCGCTCTTGGTGACGACAAAGCGCGCGCCGGGAAAGCGCGGCGCGGTTTCTTCCGCGAATACGTCGTCGCCGGATAAAAGCGCTACCTGTGCGCCATATTCTTCCGCTAACGCGCCATACAGTCCCGCCTCGCCGACTTCGACGCCGTTCAACGAAACGCGCGTGAACGCGAAGCTGTTGATCGTGTGCGCGAGGATGCCGCGCGTCTGCGACTTCGCGTGATAGCCGATCATGAACACCAGCGCCGCACCGTATTCAAGCCCGGCCATCATGCCGAGCGTACGCGGTTTGCCGAGCACGACCTGGGCACGCGCGTCGAGCAGATCGGGCAAGAGATTGCGGAAGCCGCCATGCGAATCGTTGACCCACACGTGCGTCGCGCCGCCCGCGAACGCGCCTTCGATCGCGGCGTTCGCTTCGAGTGTCATCCAGCGGCGCGCGGCCTCGTATTCGCCGTTGCCCGCACGGGTTTGCTCGGGATGGAACACACCGGCCACGCCTTCGATGTCGGCGGAAATCAGGACTTTCATCAGGAGGATTGTTTGAGAAGTTGAGCAAGATCGGGGGCGGCGTCGTGCAGCGATAGACGCCGATGGCCGTCGCGGCCCGTCACCGACGTGGCGCTCCACAACGCATCGAGAATCGCTTGCTCGACGCTGTCCGCACAGGCACGGAATAGTGGATCGAGGCGTGCATCGGCGAGCATGGGTGGCAGCGCGATGAATTCGGCGTCGTGCGGCACGGTGTAGGCCGTTGAAAACGCCAACGCGATGTCGCCGCTGCCATGACCGTACACCGAACCGGTTCGTGCGAGACCTGCCGCGGCGCGCAATGACAGACGCTTGAGTTGGCGAGCGTCGAGCGGCGCGTCGGTGGCGACGATCATGATGATCGAGCCTTGCTCGGGTTTCGCGGCGGTTGCGGCGGCTTTGGCCGCGCGCTCGGCCAGCACGCGACCGAGCGGCGTGCCGTCGATCGTCAACATCGGCAGACGACCGAAGTTCGCCAGCACCAGCGCGCCGACTGTATAACGCTGCCCTGCTACGTCAATAACGCGCGACGCATGACCGATCCCGCCCTTCAGATCGAAGCACGACATGCCGCGGCCCGCGCCGACCGAACCGCTCGCAACGTCAACGCCTGCCGCTGCATACGCCTCGTTGTAATGCCGTTCGCTTAACGCCAAAGCCTGAATGTCGTTCAGGTATCCGTCATTGCATTCGAATACCAGCGGATTGACCGTCGACCATTCGCGTCCAATTTGCGGATTGGCCTGAATCGCAGCGCGAATCTGCGCCTGTGCCACCGTGGCCACGCCGAAGGTATTGGTCAACGCAATCGGCGTTTCGAGCACGCCGAGTTCTTCGACTTGCACGAGCCCGATGCTTTTGCCGAATCCGTTGATCACTGAGGCAGCCGCGGGTACCTTCCGAAGAAAAGGATCGCCGGAATGCGGACGAATCACGGTCACGCCGGTCTGTACAGCGCCGTCATCCAGCGTGCAATGTCCGACTGTCACGCCGGGCACGTCGGCAAGCGACCCACGCGGGCCGCCTGGCAACACACCGATAGGCGGTGCGCTTGCACCCACGGGTTCAGTCGAACTCATGGCCGGTCGAGCTTCGGATCGAGCGCATCGCGCAAACCGTCGCCGAGCAGATTGAATGCCAGCACGGTGAGGAAAATCGCCAGACTCGGAAACAGCGCGATATGCGGCGCCGTGACCATATCGGCACGCGCTTCGTTGAGCATCGCGCCCCACTCCGGCGTCGGCGGTTGCGCGCCGAGTCCGAGAAACGACAGGCTCGCCGCCGTGATGATCGACGTGCCGATCCGCATCGTGAAGTACACGACGATCGATGAAATCGTCCCCGGCAGAATATGCCGCACGATGATGGTCCAGTCCGATGCGCCGATGCTGCGCGCCGCTTCGATATACGTGAGTTGCTTAAGCATCAGCGTATTGCCGCGCACGAGCCGGGCAAACGCGGGGATGCTGAAAATCGCTACCGCGCAGATCACATTGATCATGCCGTTGCCGAGAATCGCGACCACACCGATCGCCAGCAGAATGCCCGGGAAGGCAAACAGCACGTCGGCGACACGCATCGTGATGCGGTCCCACCAGCCCTCGTAGTAACCGGCCAGCAAACCGAAGAACGTGCCAATCACCGCGCCGATCGCTACCGACAGAAAACCTGCTTCGAGCGAAATGCGCGAGCCCGCCAGAATCCGGCTGAAAATATCGCGCCCCAACGAATCGACGCCGAACCAGTGCGCGGCCGAGGGCCCCGCGTTCAACGCGTCGTAGTCGAAGAAATTCTCCGGATCGTACGGCACGATATGCGGCGCGAGAATCGCGACCACGATCAGCAGCAGCACGAAAACGCCGGCGCCGAGCGCCACATGCTGCTTGCGGAATTTGCGCCAGAATTCGCTCCACGGCGTGCGGATCGTGCTTTCTACGAGGGCGGCCTTGGCCGCATTCGCCTCGGTGGCTGAGATGCTCATGCGGGCCTCACTTGAAACGGATGGTCGGGTTGATGACGGCGTACAGCACGTCCACAACCAGGTTGATGATGATGAATTCGAGCGAGAACAACAGCACTTCGGCCTGAATCACCGGATAGTCGCGCATCGCGACGGCATCCACCAGCAGGCGTCCGAGACCCGGCCAGTTGAACACCACTTCGACCACGATCGAGCCGCCCAGCAGAAAGCCGAATTGCAGCCCCATCATCGTGATGACGGGGATCATGGCGTTGCGCAGGCAGTGTTTGACGATCACGAGCCGTTCGGGCACACCCTTGGCGCGCGCGGTGCGCACAAAATCTTCATTCATCACTTCGACGAACGAAGCCCGCGTGAAGCGCGCCATCACTGCCGCCACCGCCGCGCCGAGCGTGAGCGAAGGCAGCACGTAGCTCTTCCATGAACCGTCGCCGACAATCGGCAGCCAGCCGAGCTTGACCGAAAAGATCTCCATCAGCAGCATGCCGAGCGCGAAGGCGGGAAACGAAATACCCGACACCGCGAGCGTCATGCCGAGCCGGTCGGGCCAGCGATTGCGCCACACCGCCGAGACGATGCCGATGCCCATGCCGAGCACCACCGCCCACACCATGCTCGCGAGCGTGAGCAGCAGCGTCGGCATGAAGCGCTCGCCGATTTCCTGGCTGACCGGCCGCTTGCTGCGGGTGGACGTGCCGAAGTCGCCGTGCGCGATCTTCACGAAGAAGCTGGCGAATTGCTGCGGCATCGGTTTGTCGAGGCCGAGGTCGGCGCGCACCAGCGCAACGGTCGCCTCATCCGCTTCGGGACCGGCCGCGAGGCGTGCCGGATCACCGGGCAACAGATGCACGAACAGGAACACCAGCACAGCGACGATGAAGAGCGTCGGCAGCAGGCCAAAGATACGTTTGACGAGGAAGTTCAGCATGAAACCCAATCCGGCAATGATGCGGGCAACGAAAGATCTTTCCGAGCAGTACGGCACCGCCCGGCCAGTGCGTTCGTGAAGAACACACCGCGCCGGACGGTCAGCTCATCACTTGATCGCGATCTCGTCGAAATTGAACGAGCCGTCCGGCGCGACATACGCGCCCGACAAACGCTTGCTGCGTGCGTACACGACCTTTTCCTTGACGAGGAAGATCCACGGCGCGTCGGCCCAGATGCGCTTTTGCGCGTCGGTGTAGAGCGCGGCCTTCTGCGTGCGGTCGGTGGTTTCGAGCGCCTGCTTCAGATCGGTATCGACCGTGTCATTCTTGTAGTACGCGGTGTTGACCATCTTCGGCGGGAACGAGACCGATCCGAGCAGCGGCGTGATCGCCCAATCCGCTTCACCCGTCGATGAAGACCAGCCCGCGTAGTACATCCGCACCGGTGCGGTCGCCGGGTCCTGAGCGCTTTCGACCTTGGCGACGCGTTGTCCCGCTTCGAGCGCTTCAACCTGCGCCTTGATGCCGACTTGCGCCAGTTGCTGCTGCACGAACTGAATCACCTTCTGCGCGGTCGAGTAGTTATACGCGGACCACAGCGTCGTTTCGAAACCGTTCGGATAACCCGCTTCCTTCAGCAATTCACGCGCCTTCGCCGGATCGTACGGCCACGGGCCGAGCTTCACCGCGTAATCCACCCCTTGCGGCACCACACCATCGGCCGGCGTCGCATAACCGGCGAACGCAACCTTCGTCAGCGCGTCCTTGTTGACCGCATAGTTCAGCGCTTCACGCACCTTCGGATTGTCGAACGGCTTCTGGTTGACGTTCATGCTGATGTAGCGCTGGATGATCGAGGGCGATGCGATCAGGTCGACCTTCGGGCTCGACTGCAATTGCGCCGCCTGCTCGAACGGCACCTGAAACGCGAAGTCCGCTTCGCCGGTGCGCATCAACGCAGCACGCGTGTTGTTGTCGACCACCGGTTTCCAGTCGATCGCATCGACCTTCGGATAGCCCTTCTTCCAGTAGCCGGCGAACTTCTTCACCGTCAGGTCACCTGCCGGGTCCCACTTCACCAGTTCGAACGGACCTGTGCCGACCGGATGGAACGCGATGTCCTTGCCGTACTTCTTCAGCGCGTCAGGCGAGATCATCACCGCCGACGGATGCGCGAGCACGTTGACGAACGCCGAGAACGGCGCTTTCAAAGTGATCTTCACCGTGTACGGATCGACCACTTCAGTCTTCTCGATACGGTTGAACATGTTGTAGCGCTTCAGCTTGTTCGCCGGATCGGTCACGCGGTCGAAGTTCGCTTTCACTGCCGCGGCATTGAAGTCGGTACCGTCCTGGAACTTCACGCCGTGACGCAGCTTGAACGTGTAGACCTTGGCGTCCGGACTCGCTTCGTAGCTGTCGGCCAGCACGTTGACCAGCTTCATGTCCTTGTCGAAACCGAACAGGCCTTGATAGAACGACTTGGCGACGGCTTGCGACAGCGTGTCGTTGGCATCGTACGGATCGAGCGTCGTGAAGGTCGACGCAACGGCCATCACGGCCGTGGTGTCGGCGTGCGCCACATTGCCCGCGAGCATCGCGAACACCACCGCGCCGCCGCTGACCAGCGCGCGCAAACGAAACGGAGAAGACGGGACCAGCAGGTTCATGAGGTTGGCTCCAGGCTGCAAATTGATTCAGGGTTATGTGCTGCGAGAGAAAATTTCTTCTTCAGGTTGGGCGCTGCATTCGGGTCAGCATTCGAGTCTCCGTGCGCGCTAGTACGCGCCACCGACCCGATGCTGCGCCACGAAATGGTCCGGTCCGACAGCCACCAGCGGCGCCACGATCGGCTCATCGTTCAGCGAGCGGATCGGGCTCGGAATCTCGTCGGCGGCGAGCATGCGTTTCGCGTGACGGCGCGCCGGATCGGCGACGGGCACGGCCCCCATCAGCTTCTTCGTGTACGGATGCTGCGGCGCTTCGAACACCGCGCGGCGCGGACCAATTTCGACGATCTGGCCGAGATACATCACCGCGACGCGATGGCTGACACGCTCCACCACGGCCATGTCGTGCGAAATGAACAGATACGCGACGCCCAATTCGCGTTGCAGATCGAGCATCAGGTTGACGATCTGTGCCTGCACGGAGACGTCCAATGCGGAAACGGATTCGTCGGCGATCACGACTTTCGGATTCAATGCCAGCGCGCGCGCAATCGCAATACGTTGTCGTTGGCCGCCGGAAAATTCATGCGGATAGCGACGCGCCGCCTCGGGCGGCAAGCCGACTTTTTCGAGCAGCCACGCGACCCGCGCCTGGGCTTCCGCGCCCTGAGCGACGCCGTGCACGAGCAGCGGCTCCATGATCGAGAAGCCGACCGTCAAACGCGGATTCAGCGAAGCGAACGGGTCCTGGAAAATAAACTGGATATCGCGGCGCAGCGCTTGCAATGCAGGGCCTGTGAGCGAGCTGATTTCCTTGCCGTTGAATTCGATCGAACCGCTCTGGCTTTCCACGAGGCGCAGCAGCGAACGGCCCGTCGTCGATTTACCGCAACCCGATTCGCCGACCAACGCCAGCGTTTCGCCCGGGCGCAGATCGAAGCTGACTTGCTCGACCGCATGCACGCGGCCGGTTACGCGACCGAACACGCCGCTCTTGACCGGAAAGCGCGTGACCAGATCGCGCACGCGCAGAATCGGCGGGGTGCTTTCGCGGACCACTGGTTGGTTTTCTTCCGCTCCAGCGGCTGCGGGACGAACAGCTTTATCGGCGCCGGTGAGTGCCGCCTGCTCGACGGTCAGAATCGGGAATTTGGCAGGCTGGTCGGTGCCTTGCATCGCGCCGAGTCGCGGCACGGCAGCAAGCAGCGCCTTCGTATAAGGATGCGACGGCGCGCCGAATAGCGCATCCGATGCACCCTCTTCCACTTTCTCGCCGCGGTACATCACCAGCACGCGATCGGCCACTTCGGCGACCACACCCATGTCGTGCGTGATGAAGATCACGCCCATGTTCATCTCGTCCTGCAAGCCGCGAATCAATTGCAGGATCTGCGCCTGGATCGTCACGTCGAGCGCGGTGGTCGGTTCATCGGCAATCAGCAGTGCGGGCTTGCACGACAGCGCCATCGCGATCATCACGCGTTGGCGCATACCACCCGACAGTTGATGCGGAAACCGCGCGGCCACCCGGCGCGCTTCCGGAATGCGCACGAGGTCGAGCAGGCGCAGCGTTTCGGCGTGCGCGGCAGAACGGCTCTTGCCTTGATGCAAGGCAATCGCTTCGCTGATCTGGTCGCCCACCGTGAACACCGGGTTGAGCGAGGTCATCGGCTCCTGAAAAATCATTGCGATGTCGGCGCCGCGAATCGAACGCATCGTGCCGGACGATGCTTGCGCCAAGTCGAGCACGCTGCCGTCGCGGCGCCGAAAAGCGATGCTGCCGCCGGCAAGGCGCCCACCGCCATGCTCGATCAGCCGCATCAACGCAAGCGATGTCACCGATTTGCCCGAGCCCGATTCGCCGACGATCGCCAGCGTCTCGCCACGCTCGACCGTCAGCGAGAGATTGCGCACCGCGTTGAAGATCTTGTCGCCGCTGCGGAATGCGACCGACAGATCGTCGACCGCAAGCACGCATTGGGGCGGTAAGGTCTCGATAAGCGGACGAGCGGTGTGCGATGAAGTCGGCACGATGATTCCTTTTATTTCGAACGCGGCTAACGGTGGTTCAGGCGAAGGTTGGGACAGCGGTTCAAGCAGCAACGCAGCGAAACAGCACTAGCGATAAATCGCCGTCACCGGCGTCTCGCCGATCCGCGCGAAACCGCGATACATGCCCTCGGTGTTGAACGGCAGCGTGACGTTGCCGCGTGCATCGACGGCGATCAAACCACCGCGTCCGTCGATCTTCGGCAAACGGTTCATCACCACGTCATGCGCCGCTTCTTCAAGCGAGACGTTGCGGTAGGCCATTTGCGCCGCGACGTCGTAGGCCGCGACCATGCGCATGAACATTTCGCCGGAGCCGGTGGTCGAGACCGCGCAGGTGGCGTCGTCCGCATAGCAGCCCGCACCGATCAGCGGCGTGTCGCCGACCCGGCCCACCTGCTTGTTGGTGACGCCGCCCGTCGAAGTCGCAGCCGCCACGTGGCCGTGCTGATCGAACGCGACCGCGCCCACCGTGCCGAACTTGCGATTCGGATCGATCGGTTCGTGCGGGGTGGGGTCGTCGTCATTCGAAGACGGCGCGGCGGCCAGCGTGGCGCCGTCGTGATCGAGCATCGCGCGCTGCTGACCGCGTGCGAGCTGCCACTGCCGGTGGCGCGCTTCGGTGTCGAAATAGCCGGGCTCGACGAATTCGAGTCCTTGCGCGGCCGCGAAGGCTTCCGCGCCAGCACCGGTAAACAGCACGTGTTCGCTGCGCTCGAGTACGCGGCGCGCCGCCAGAATCGGATTGCGTACCCGCGTCACGCAGCAGATCGCGCCGGCGTCGAGCGTGCTGCCGTCCATGATGGCCGCGTCGAGTTCATGCGTACCGGCCGCCGTGTAAACCGCGCCGCGGCCCGCGTTGAAGAGCGGGCAATCTTCGAGCAGACGCACGGCTTCGCTGACGGCATCGAGCGCGCTGCCGCCGTCGGCGAGAACGCGCCGGCCCGCGCTCAGCACGGCGTGCAAGGCGGCGTGATAGTCGGCTTCGGCGCTGGCCGACATCGATGCGCGCAGGATCGTGCCTGCCCCGCCGTGAATGGCAATGACTGCGTTGGAGTTCATCGTTTTGTTTTGCTAGTGCGGGTTGTTCGGGAGGGTCGCGAGGAGGTACGTGTAGGCGCGCGCGCCGCGCGCCCGCTCGTGCCGGCGGCCGCGGCTTGCGAATCGGTGAGCCACGGCAGCAGGAATTCGGTGACCTCGGCGGCCGCCTTCACCGAGCGCTTCGCGCGATAGGCAACCGCATCGCACAGCGCTTCGATGACGGCCAGCACGGCCGAATCGGCATTCGCCGCGAGCCGCCGTTCTGCGCGGATATAGAGCGAGAGATCCGCGAATTGCGCAAGCGGTGAGTGCGGGCCGTCGGTCAACGCAAGGACGCGGGCGCCGCGGCTCGATGCGCGACGCGCAAGTTCGATCGTGTCATCGACGTAACGCGGGAAGGCGATGCCGATCACCAGATCGCTTTCGTTGGAGGCAAACAGGCGCCGTGCGGCATGCGACGCTCCGCCGATCAACGCCAGCGACTGCACGTTGTCGTGATACGGCATCAGGCCGTGTTCCATCAGGCCTGCGAGAAAAGCGCTGGCGCCATAGCCGAGCACGAATACGCGGCGTGCGGCGATGATCGCTTCCACAGCGGCTTCGGCCGCGGCGTTATCGATCACGCTACGCGTGGAACGCAGGTTCGCCGCCGCCTGTTCGAGCGACGCGCCGATCAGATCGTCACCGGCAGCAAGCGACTCCTGCGCGCTGCGCAAACGCTCGACCGGCGCGAGCGTCGCTTCGAAACCACGCACGAGTGCTTCGCGAAACTGCGGATAGCCGTCGAAGCCGAGCGCGCGAGCGAAGCGATTCGCCGTTGCCACCGACGCGCCGACCACGCTCGCCAGTTCGTCGATCCGCATGGTCGCCGCGCGGAACAGATTCGCCAGCACGTATTCGCCCATGCGCCGATGGATTGGCGTGAGAGTCGGCATGGCCGCGGCGATGCGCGCGGCAATGGCCTGCTCAGCGGGGTTGGAAGCAACGGACGAATGAGTCATGCGAACGAGTCATCGGAACGACAGTCCCGAGGGGACTTCCTTCCGGGTGTAATGAAAATGAATGAAAGTATATTTACATAAAAACCTTATAGAAAAAAATTCATTTTCATTTTCGAGGGTTTTCACTGACGGATACCCGTGCGTTGGTACGCCGTGCGGCCATCCAATGAAAACCCGTTTTCATTGAGCGACAGCCGCGCCCTCCGGAATGTCGGCGAGCCGCGCCGCCGGCGACATCACGATGATCAGCGCCTGCACGAGGAAGGCGGCGGCAGCCGCGATGAGGCACGCGTCCATGCCCCAGCGCGCGCTGATCGCCGCGCCGAGCAATGCGCCAAGTGGTCGCGCGCCATAGGTCGCGGTGCTGTTGAGCGCCGAGACGCGGCCCATCATCCGTTCAGGTGTGATCGCCTGACGCAGCGTGGTCGAACCGACCACCCACAGAATCGGTCCCGCGCCGAGCAGGAAGAAGCTCAGCATCGCCAGCCAGAACGACGGCGCAATGATCGTCGCCACCATCACGAGCGAGGCGAGCAGACCGCAGGACGGCCCGATGATCAGCACGCGGCCGAACGCCAGGCGCCGCGCGATGGCCGGTGCAGCGAGCGCGCCGCACACCATGCCGACGCCGTACGCGCCGAGCGTCACACCGACCATCGAAGCGCTCAAGCCCAACCGATGCACGGCGTACGGCACATACACCGCTTGCAGTACGAAGAAACCGAGATTGAAGAAGATCGCGGTGGCGAGCATCGGACGCAGCAGCGCATCGCGCAGCACGAAGCGCGTGCCGTCGCGCAGTTCCAGCAGGAAGTGACGCTGCGAAGCAGTCGCTCGCGGCGGTTCGCGCAGGCCCGCAAGCAACGCGACGGCCAGCGCTGATAGTCCGGCGGCGCAGCCATACGCCCACCCCGCGCCGATCCAGCCGACCAGCAGGCCACCGAGCGCCGGCCCCGCCGAATACGCGACGCTGCGCGCCAGTTCGAGCCGGCCATTGGCCTGGGCATACGCTTCGCGCGGCACGATCGAGGGCACCAGCGAAGGCGCCGCGACGTTATAGGCAACGGTGCCGGTCGCGGCGATGAAGCCGAGCGCGGCGAGCAGCGGCAAGCTCAGCGTGTGCGTCATTACGAGCAGCAGGACGCACAGCATGGCGACCACGCGCACGCTTTCGGCGAGCGCCATCAACGTGCGGCGCGATCGACGGTCAGCCCAGACGCCGAGCGGAATCGACAGCAACAGGAACGGCAGCGTCTGCGCGGTTTGCAACAGACCGGTCTCGCGCGCGCCGGCGCCGAGCGCGAACACGGCGACGAGCGGCGCGGCGGCGAGGCTGATCTGCTCGGCGGATTGCGCGACCAGATTCGACCATGCGAGCCGCTGGAACGCGGCCGGCAAGCGAAGCGCGGAGGAAGACGGTGAAGCGGAACGGACATGCATCGATGAACTCCTGCGACGGGACGTGGAAATCCCATCGTGGTCGCTATGGCGACGCGCGGCGCTCCGCTTCTTGCGGTGTTATTCTTCGCTCGCCATGAATCTCGAAAGCATTCTCTTCACTCAGGGTTTCGGCTCGCGCCGCCAATGCCGGGCGCTGATCGGCGACGGCCGCGTGAGCGTCGGCGGTTCAGTCTGCACCGATGCCGACGCCGAATTCCCAACGCATGACGGCACGTTCTGCTTCAGCGTGGACGGGGTCGTCTGGCCGTATCGCGAGCACGCCTATCTGCTGCTGAACAAGCCCGCAGGCTATGAATGTTCGCGCGATCCACAGCATCACCTGAGCGTGTTCAGCCTGTTGCCGCCGCAGTTCGCCGAACGTGGCGTGCAATGCGTGGGCCGCCTCGATCAGGACACCACCGGCCTCCTGCTGCTTTCCGACGACGGCAAGTTCGTCCACCTGTTCACGTCGCCGAAACGCAAAGTGCCGAAGCTGTATATCGCGACCACGCGACATCCCATCGACGACGTCCAGTTGAGTGCCTTGCGCGGCGGTGTCTTGCTGCACGGCGAGCCGAGGCCCATCGTCGCCGTCGACGCTCAGGCGCGCGGCGAGCACGCGCTGGCCCTCACCGTGATGGAGGGCAAGTATCACCAGGTCAAGCGGATGATCGCGGCAGCCGGCAATCGTTGCGAAGCGCTGCATCGCGAGCGGATCGGCGGCCTTGCGTTGCCCGCGACGCTCGCAGAAGGCGCATGGCAATGGCTCGACGAAACCGACCTCGGATCTTTACGGAGCGGGTAAACCGGTAGGACCCTTTTAAAGCCTTGATGCATCAGGAGAATCGTGTGCGCCCCCGCACATAAGGCCTGCGGGGCGTCTGATTGCACGCTGCGACGCAACATGCTCTTCCTTACGACTCGCCCTATACTCGATTAAACAAAGACTACAAAGAGTTCAAGGAGGGGCGCCATGGTCATCCACGACACTATTCAGATCTCATCCGTGATGATTGCTTTCATGTGTCTCGGGCTCGTCCTGGTCGGCGGACTGCTGGTCATCATGCGGCTGCGGCACAAATATCATCCGAATCTGATCGGCGCATTGATTGGCGCGATGCTGTGCTTCCTGTTGCTGGAGGCGTTGCCGGCACTGACGTAAGCCCGCAAGATCACGCGCCATGACGGATGAGACGCGTGGCGCGAGCGACGATTCGCTGGCTGGCTCAGCCGTCCGTCTGTGCTCCGCCGTGCTTCGCGCCATCCATCCGATCGCGCACCTCGCGCAAAAAATCTGCAACGCTCGGATACCGCAGGCGTACGCGCAATTCCTCTTTGAGGCGCCGGTTCACGAGCCGCCTCGATTCCCGCATGAAAGACAGCAAGGTCGGCTCCATCTGTTGCTCCGCGTCCGCCCGCGTGATGCGCGGCGCGTGTTCGTGGCCGAACGCGTCGGCCACTACGTCGAAGTACTCGCCCATTTTCAGCGACGTGTCGTCGGACGCGTGAATCACGCGCGCCGGCCGCCCGTGGGTGACGAGGCGCACGAGGATCGCGGCAAGATCGTCAGCGTGGATGTGGTTGGTGTAGACGTCGTCGGCATCGATCAGCGCCGGCGTGCGCTTTTCCAGCCGCGCGAGCGGCAGACGGTTGCTCGCGTAAATGCCCGGAATCCGCGCGATGCTTGCGGCGATCACGCCTCGCGTGGTGGCGCGCCGCAGCTGCTGCTCGGCCGACACGCGACGTTTAGCGCGCGCATTGGCCGGCTGCGTGATGCGCGTCTCGTCGATCCACGCGCCGCCGCAATCGCCGTAGACGCCCGTGGTGCTCGCGTACACCAACCGCACAGGCACGCGCGGAGCAGCGGTCCAGCGCACCCTGTCGGGTACAATATTGGCTGTCTCAGATTCAGCCCACGAGGCACGAATGCGGCGCAGCCGCCCGATCGGTGCCACCGCGCCGCGCGCGGCACGCAGCGCCCGATTGCCGCGCGCGCTCAATGTAGCGAGCAAGGCACGGGTACGGCGGTCGTCATCGCCGGTCTTTTGCGGCGGCGCGAGATGCAGTACCGTCGGCGCAAGGCCGGCAAGCCGTTTCAGACTGCGGCGCGCGTCGAGGTCGCCGACCAGCGGCGTGACGCCGGCGGCGCGCAGTTCGGCGCCGCGCCCGGCGTGGCTGGTGAGCGCGAAGACATGCGCGTGGGGCCGCAATAAGGGCACGCAGCGCATGCCGACGTCACCGCAGCCAACTATCAACACGCGCGGCCGGCGTAAATTTCGTGTCGCTTTCATGGTGGACGCATTGTAGCCGTCAAGCGCGGCAGGTACCGCACAGTGATGCAGCGGGTCCGATAACGATTACCGACTTTTCGATTTCGAACACTCTATGGCATTTAACGTCACGCTCCGGCAAAGCGGCCGGCAGTTTCAGGTAGAACAGGACGAACCGATCCTGATCGCGGCCTTGCGCCAGGGCATCGGTCTGCCGTACGGCTGCAAGAACGGCGCCTGCGGTTCGTGCAAAGGCACGGTGGTCAGCGGTGAGATCGAACAGCGTCAGCATTCGTCGTCGGCCTTGTCGAACGACGAAAAGACGCGCGGCATGGCGCTCTTCTGCTGCGCGACGGCATGCACCGATCTCGAAGTGGATATCCGCGAAGTAGCTGGCGTGGGCGACGTGCAGGTCAAGAAACTGCCGTGCCGCGTGAACGCGATCGAGCGCAAGGCCGACGACGTCGTGGTGCTGAAGCTGCAACTGCCCGCCAACGAACGTCTGCAATATCTGGCCGGCCAGTACCTCGAATTCCTTCTGAAAGACGGCAAGCGCCGCAGTTATTCGATGGCGAGCGCGCCGCACACGGAAGGCCCGATCGAATTGCACCTCCGTCACATGCCCGGTGGCGCATTCACGGACCACGTGTTCAACACGATGAAGGAGCGCGACATTCTGCGCTTCGAGGCCCCGCTCGGCACCTTCTTCCTGCGCGAGGATTCGGCAAAGCCGATCGTGCTGCTCGCCTCGGGTACGGGCTTCGCGCCGCTGAAGGCGATCATCGAACATGCGGTGTTCAAGAACCTTGACCGGCCGATGACGCTTTACTGGGGTGCGCGCCGCAAGAAGGATCTATACCTGCTCGAGCTGGCCGAACAATGGGCTCGCGAGATCCCGAACTTCAAGTTCGTGCCGGTGCTGTCGGAACCGGATGCGGGCGATGCGTGGACGGGCCGCGTCGGCTTCGTGCATCGCGCGGTGATTGAGGATTTGCCGGATCTGTCGGCTTATCAGGTGTACGCGTGCGGCGCGCCGGTCATGGTCGAATCGGCGCAGCGTGATTTCACCCAGCATCATGCGCTGCCGGAAGACGAGTTCTACGCGGATTCGTTCACGAGCGCGGCGGATCTGGCGAACGCGGTTTGAATGAAGCAAGCAGCCTGATCGAAACGTCGACCGGGTCGTCTGCGACTAACATGTCACAGCGTCAAGGCGGATGCACAAAAATCCGCCTTGATGCGAATCTGTGCAAATTCATGGTTTACACCAGCGCTTTTCTTGTCGTATTCTTTCGCGCATGAACCGCATCCAATCCGAACTCCGACGTCGCCGCTCGCCGCTCCCTTAGGGGCGCCGCTGGCTTCGTCACGGATTCGCGCCGCACAAAGGCGCAAGCAGTTCGAATCATGAAAGCCACGGCATGCCGTGGCTTTTTTGTTTGCGCTTTCGTTTGTGTTTCGGTTGTGTTTTCGTAATTCCGGCCCCCGTTTCATAGGTGGCCAATCGCTCATTTACCCCTTCACCCGCCGTCTGGAGCCTGCCGTTATGAATTTCACTGAGTACCCGATCGAGTCGCTGATGTACATCACAAACCGGCCCGAAATCGTTTTCACGCACGGCAAGGGCTCGTGGCTCTATGACAATAACGGCAAGCGATATCTGGACTTCATCCAGGGCTGGGCGGTCAACAGCCTCGGTCACTGCAACGACGGCATGATCGAAGCACTGAACAAGCAGGCACAACTGCTGCTCAATCCGTCGCCAGCCTTCTACAACGGCCCGATGGCGCAACTCGCCGGCCTGCTCACGCAGCACAGCTGTTTCGACAAGGTGTTCTTCGCGAACAGCGGCGCCGAAGCGAACGAAGGCGCGATCAAGCTCGCGCGCAAGTGGGGCAAGAAGTTCAAGGACGGCGCATTCGAAATCATCACGTTCGATCACAGCTTCCACGGCCGCACGCTCGCCACCATGTCGGCAAGCGGCAAGCCGGGCTGGGACACGATCTACGCACCGCAAGTGCCGGGCTTCCCGAAGGCGGACCTGAACGACATCGCGTCGGTTGAAAAGCTCATCAACGCGAAGACCGTCGCGGTGATGCTCGAACCGATTCAAGGCGAAGGCGGCGTGATTCCCGCCACGCGTGAATTCATGCAACAACTGCGCGCGCTGACCAAAAAGCACAACCTGTTGCTGATCGTCGACGAAGTGCAAAGCGGCTGCGGCCGTGCGGGTACCTTGTTCGCGTACGAACTGTCTGGCATCGAGCCGGACATCATGACGCTCGGCAAGGGCATCGGCGGTGGCGTGCCGCTCGCGGCGCTGCTCGCGAAGGCCGAAATCGCAATATTCGAGGCGGGCGATCAGGGCGGCACGTACAACGGCAATCCGCTGATGACCGCGGTGGGCTACTCGGTGATCTCGCAACTGACCGCGCCGGGCTTCCTCGAAGGCGTGCAGGCACGCGGCGAGTACTTGCGCGCCAAGCTGCTGGAATTGTCGGAAGAGCGCGGCTTCGAAGGCGAACGGGGTGAAGGCCTGCTGCGCGCGCTGCTGCTCGGCAAGGACATTGGCAACCAGATCGTCGAGAAGGCTCGCGTGATGCAACCCGACGGCCTGCTGCTGAACGCGGCCCGTCCGAACCTGCTGCGCTTCATGCCTGCACTGAACGTCACGAACGAAGAAATCGACCAGATGATGGCGATGCTGCGTTCGATTCTCGACACGCTGTAATCACACAGGAAAGCGCGTATGACAACGACCGCAACGCTATCGATCCGCCGCTTCGAAGCGCGCGACACCGATGCCGTGGTCGCGCTGTGGCAGGAAGCGTTCCCCGAGTATCGGGACGTGACGAGGCCGCAGCGCAATCCGCATCTGTCGATTGCCAACAAACTGGCAACGCAACCGGAGCTGTTCTTTGTCGCGGTGTTCGACGAGCGCATTGTCGGCACGGTGCTGAGTGGCTATGACGGGCACCGAGGCTGGCTCTATTCGCTCGCAGTGGATGAATCGTTGCGTCGTCATGGCATCGGCACGCGGCTGGTCGCGCATGTCGAAAACGCGCTCACCGAACTCGGCTGCCCGAAGCTGAATTTGCAGGTGTTGTCCGCAAAGGCAGACGTGCGTGCCTTTTACGAGTCGCTCGGTTATCGCGCGGATGCTGTGATCAGTCTCGGCAAACGCCTGGGAGAACTGGCGGACACGCCTGTGGCGTAGGGCCACGCAATCGCTTGAATAGAAAAAGGCCGCATGCAGAAACGCATGCGGCCTTTTTTCAGTTGAACAAACCTGGTCCGGGTTATTCGCCCCGTTCCCGTTCGCCCAGCTTATTCGCCAAGATAAGCCGCGCGCACCTTCGGATCATCCAGCATCTGCTTCGCGTCGCCGGACATCGTCACCAGACCCGAGTCCATCACGTAGCCACGGTTGGCAGCCTGCAGAGCCAAACGCGCGTTCTGCTCGACCAGCAGCACGGTCATGCCTTCAGCCGAGATCGCCCGCACCACTTCGAAGATCTTCTCGACCATGATCGGCGACAGGCCCATCGACGGTTCATCGAGCAACAGCAGCTTCGGCTTGCTGATGATCGCGCGCGCCATCGCCAGCATCTGCTGTTCGCCGCCCGACAACGTGCCCGCGTATTGCGTGGCACGTTCCTTCAGGCGCGGGAAGAAACCGAACATGCGATCGACGTCCGCCTTGATGCCGTCCGTGTCGGTACGCAGATAGGCACCCATCTGCATGTTCTCGACGATCGACATGCGCGAGAAAATACCGCGGCCTTCCGGCACCATCGCGAGACCGCGCTTGAGCAGCTCGTGCGCCGGGATGCCCTTGATCGACTGGCCCATGTACTCGATGTCGCCCGCCGCGTACGGCTTCAGACCGGTGATTGCCTTCATCGTCGTGGTCTTGCCCGCGCCGTTCGCGCCGATCAGCGTGACCAGTTCGCCCTGCCCTACTTCGAGGTCGATACCCTTGACTGCCTGGATGCCGCCGTAATTGACCTGCAGGCCCTTGATTTTCAACATTGCTTGCGTTGTGGACATCAGTGGACTCCCGCACCCAGATAAGCTTCGATCACCTTCGGATCCTTCTGCACGTCTGAAGGCAGACCTTGCGCAATCACCTTGCCGTAGTCGAGCACCGTCATCTGGTTGCACAGACCCATCACGAGTTTCACGTCGTGTTCGATCAGCAGGATCGTCTTGCCATCGCTGCGGATCTTGTCGAGCAGCTTGGTCAGCTCGACCTTTTCAGTCGCGTTCATACCGGCAGCCGGTTCGTCCAGCGCGAGCAGTTTCGGATCCGTGGCCAGCGCGCGGGCGATTTCCAGACGACGCTGGTGACCGTACGACAGATTGCGCGACGTGTAGTCCGCATACTGCGCAATGCCGACGTACTCCAGCAGTTCGATCGCGCGCTCCTTGATCTCGCGCTCTTCCTTGCGCTCGGACGGCGTCTGGAACACCGCGCCGATCAGGCCATGCTTCGTGCGCACGTGGCGGCCGACCATCACGTTTTCCAGCGCGGTCATGCCGCCGAACAGACGGATGTTCTGGAACGTACGGGCAATACCGGCCTTCGCGACCTGGTAGACGGCAGTCGGCGTGTATTCCGTGCCGTCGAGCTTGAACTCGCCGGAATCCGGCGTGTACAGACCCGTGATCACGTTGAAGAACGTCGTCTTGCCGGCGCCGTTCGGGCCGATCAGGCCGTAAATCTGCCCCGACTTGATTTGCAGGCCAACGTCAGAAAGTGCCTGCAAGCCGCCGAAGCGCTTGTTCACGCCTTTCACCGACAGGCGGATCTGGTCGCTGCCCACGCTGTTATTTACGTTATCGCTCATGTAATTTCTCCTCGCGGGCTTTAAGCGCGCACCGGCTTCTTGCCGCTGCGCTTCGCCAGTTTCGCAATCTTGTCTTCGTGCTTCGGCGACGGCCACAAGCCTTCCGAGCGATACAGCATGATCACGACCATCGCGAGGCCGTACAGCAACTGACGGATCACTTCGGTATCGACGATTTCATGGCCGAAGATCGCGTTCTGCAGCGGACCCATCGTTGAGCGCAGGAATTCCGGGAACACGGCGAGCAGCACCGCGCCGAGAATCACGCCAGGGATGTGACCCATACCGCCCAGCACCACGCAGGCCAGCACCACGACCGATTCCCAGAACGTGAACGATTCCGGCGACACGAAGCCCTGGAACGAACCGAACATCGCGCCCGACAGGCCACCGAACGATGCGCCCATCGCGAACGCCAGCAGCTTCACGTTACGGGTGTTGATGCCCATCGCCTTGGCGGCGATTTCGTCTTCACGGATCGCGGCCCAGGCACGGCCGATACGTGAGTGCTGCAAACGCGTACAGGTCCAGATCACGAACAACGCGCACAGCACGAACAGGTAGTAGTACGAGTACACCGTCGGGAACTGGAAGCCGAACAGCGAGTGCGTCTGCGCGAGACTGAAGCCGCCCACCGACACCGGATCGATCCCCGTGATCCCCTTCGGTCCGTTGGTGATGTTCACCGGACGGTCGAGGTTGTTCATGAAGATCCGCACGATTTCCCCGAAGCCCAAGGTCACGATAGCGAGGTAGTCACCACGCAGACGCAATGTTGGTGCGCCGAGCAGCACGCCGAAGGTCGCGGCGAGCGCCATCGCGACCGGCACGATGATCCAGATCGGCGTATGCAGCCCGTTCGGGAACAGGTGCGCGATCCACTCGAACTGCGAGGTCAGGTGGGGCGAGCTCAGCAGCGCCGCGACGTACGCGCCGATTGCGTAGAACGCGATGTAGCCCAGGTCCAGCAGGCCGGCGAAGCCGACCACCACATTGAGGCCCAGCGCGAGCATCACGTACAGCATCGCGAAGTCGAGCACGCGGACCCAGTAGTTGCCGCCGGCCGCGCCGATGATCATCGGCGCCGCGATCACGAAAATCGCGGTGATGATGCCGACGGTCAGCGTCTTCGTCAGGTTCTTTTCAGGGATGAGCGTCGTGGACGGCTCGATCGGTTGAATTGAGGTCATGTCTGTTTACTCCTTATGGCCCGGGATCAAGCGCGATCCGCAACACGTTCGCCGAGCAGGCCCGACGGACGGAACACCAGCACGATGATCAGCACGATGAACGCGAACACGTCCTGGTAGTTACTGCCGAACACACCGCCGGTCAGGTTGCCGATATAGCCCGCACCCAACTGTTCGATCAGGCCGAGCAGCACGCCGCCCACCATCGCCCCGCCGAGATTGCCGATCCCGCCCAGCACCGCCGCGGTAAAGGCCTTCAAACCTGGGATGAAGCCCATATAGAAGTGAGCGTTACCGTATTCGGACGCGATCATCACGCCGGCCAGAGCGGCCAACGCCGAGCCGATCATGAAGGTCGCCGAAATCACGAAGTTCGGATTCACGCCCATCAGGCTTGCGACGCCCGGATTCTCGGCGATCGCACGCATCGCGCGGCCCAGCTTGGTCTTGTGAACCAGCAGCAGCAGACCGCCCATCACGAGGAACGCCACCACGATGATCACGATTTCAGTCATCGATATCACGGCGCCAGGCGTCGTGTCGGTGGCCTTGATCACATTGATCGGGTCGGTGGGCAACAGCTGCGGGAACGGCAACGGGTTGCGCGACCAGATCATCATCGCGAGCGTTTGCAGCAGGATCGACACGCCGATCGCGGTGATCAGCGGGGCGAGACGCGGCGCTTTACGCAACGGCCGGTAGGCTACGCGCTCGATCGTGTAGCCGACCAGCGAGCAAACCACTGCCGCGATGATCAACGCGATGATGAGCGTCGGCACATTGCCGAGGCCGGGGAAGTGGTTCTGCAGCACGCCTATGGCCGAGAGCGCAACCATCGCGCCCACCATCAATACATCGCCGTGCGCGAAGTTGATGATGCCCAGAATGCCGTAAACCATCGTATAGCCCAGTGCGATGATGGCGTAAACGCTGCCAAGCACTAGCCCGTTGAGGACCTGCTGGACGAAGATATCCATTTAATACTCCTTAGCCCGTGCGACTGGATCAGCGTTCTTCATCAGCCGGTGGGCGGTGATGCGGTACGCCAATCTCAACGGCACTGCGGGTACTGATGTAAAAGACCGGTAAGGGTTATCCGCTACCCGGTTCGTCTTACGACTGGGATGCAGTCGCGGACTCGCCGATGGCGGATGCAAAAACGGCACCGTTGGGTGGTTTCGGTGCCGTCAGTCTGAACGTCCCGTCATCACATCTTCACGACGTCGAGGACCGCTTTCTTGCCGTCCTTGAAGTCGTAAAGCGTAATGGCGCCCTCTTTCAAATCACCCTTGTCGTCGAACGCGATGTGGCCGATTACCCCGTTGTAATCGGTGGACGGCATCGCAGCCAGCACCTTGGGCGCCTCGATCGAATTAGCGCGCTTCATTGCATCGACAATCACGTACACAGCGTCATACGTGAACGGTGCGTAAATCTGCACCGGCGTGTGAAAGCGGTCTACATACTTCTTTTCGAAGTCCGCTCCTTTGTCCATTTTCGAAAGCGCGAGTCCTGCCTCCGAACAGACCAGGTTTTGCACGGCGGTTCCCGCCAGCTCACCCACCTTGTCGGTACACACGCCGTCGCCGCCAAGGATTTTTGCCCTGATACCGAGCGCCGCCGCCTGTTTGGTGAACGGCCCGCCCGTCGCGTCCATGCCGCCGAACATGATCACGTCCGGCTGAACACTCTTGATCTTTGTGAGGATGGCCCGGAAATCCGTGGCCCGATCGTTCGTCGCTTCCCGCGCGACGATCTTCGCTCCGCTTGCCTCCACGGTCTTCGCGAATTCGTCCGCGAGCCCCTTACCGTAGGCGGTTGCATCATCCACCACCGCGATGCGTCTGGCGCCCAACGCCTTCGTGGCGTAATTGGCGAGCGCCGGTCCTTGTTGCGCGTCGGTGGCGACCACCCGATAAGTCGTCTTGAAACCTTGTTGCGTGTACGCCGGATTGGTCGACGACGGCGAGATCTGCACGATGTTGGCATCGCTATAGATCTTCGAGGCCGGAATCGACACCCCCGAATTCAGATGCCCCACAACGGCGACGACGTGATCGTCGACCAGTTTCTGCGCGACGGCCGTACCCGTCTTCGGGTCCGCTGCATCGTCTTGCGCGTCGAGCTCCAACTGGATCTTCCGACCGTCGATGGTCAAGCCTTGGGTATTGATTTCCTCGACCGCCAGACGCGCGCCGTTTTCGTTGTCTTTACCGAGATGTGCAATGCCGCCCGTCAATGGGGCCGCATGACCGATTTTCACGACAGTCGCCTCGCTCGCCGGTGCCGCTGCCGCCGTGGCAGCCGACGCACCTGCTCCCGCCTCGCCATCCTGTTTCTTGCCGCACGCGGTCAACATCACAACCGCGGCCGCGATGGACACGGCGTAAGCAAACTTGACTCGCATTTAAGTAGGTCTCCCGCGCCTTGCAAAATCCGTTGTTCGGGACCCGGAGGCCTTGAGAACGCGCGCATTGTAACTCCAATTATGCGACGCGCAATATTGTTGAAACGGTGGGGTTTTCCTGCATTGCAACCATATTTTTAAAGAGGAATTCGGCAAAAGGCGCAACCCGGTTGCGACTATTTTCCGTGCACCAGTTGCACCAGCGCTGCGCCCAATGGCATCAACTGTTGCAGCGAGATGGCCCGATCCCTGATTGCAGCGTGGTTCGCGTTAAGTATTACGTTTGCGTGGATATCAACGTGTACGCACTATTTTAGTGCGTCAAAAAACCGTACAACCCCTTTGTGTAGATTTAAACGGGGTCACATGAAGAAAAAATCGATTAATGGCTGAATGTAATTCAAAAGAATTTGTGTGAAAGGACACTAAAAACAGCGTTCACCAAGCGATCTGCCACTTTATTCAGGAGGGCGTCACGAATCTGCGGACGAAAAAAAGCGCGCCCTCGGGCGCGCCTTTCTTTCAGAAACGTCGGCTGGCTGTCAGGTAGGCAGGCCCAGCCCCCGCGGCAGCGGGAATGCGATGTTTTCCTCGATGCCTTCCAGCGCGCGCACGTTGCGCACACCAAGCTCACGCAACCGGCCAATCACCGCCTGCGCCAGCGCTTCCGGTGCCGACGCGCCCGCCGTTACACCGATCCGGCGCTTACCTTCGACCCAGACCGGATCGATCTGGTCCGGCGAGTCCACCATATAAGAAGGCACGCCGAGCTTTTCGGCCAGCTCGCGCAGCCGGTTCGAGTTCGAACTATTCGGGCTGCCGACCACGATTACGACGTCGCACTGCGGTGTCATGAACTTGACCGCGTCCTGGCGATTTTGCGTGGCGTAACAGATGTCCTGCTTCTTCGGCTCACGGATCGCCGGATATTTCGCCTTCAAGGCACCGATGATCTCAGCTGCGTCGTCGACCGACAGGGTGGTTTGCGTAACGAACGCGATCCGCTCGGGATCGGCCAGTTGCAAGGCCTGTACGTCTGCGATGTCCTCCACCAGATGCATGCCCTCGCCGGCTTGCCCCATCGTGCCCTCGACTTCAGGGTGGCCCTTATGGCCGATCATCACGATGTCAAAGCCGTCCTGGCGCATCTTCGCGACTTCGATATGCACCTTGGTAACGAGCGGACAGGTGGCGTCGTACACCCGCAGGCCGCGCGACTCGGCTTCCGCGCGCACCGCTTTCGACACGCCATGCGCGCTGAAAATGACCGTATTGCCGGCTGGGACTTCTTCCAGCTGCTCGATGAAGATTGCGCCCTTTTTGCGCAAATCCTCGACGACATAGGCGTTATGGACAATTTCGTGGCGCACGTAAATCGGCGAGCCGTGCAGCTTGATGGCCCGCTCCACGATTTCGATGGCCCGATCGACGCCGGCGCAGAACCCACGCGGCTGCGCGAGCAGGATCTCGGCTTCGGCAAGAGTCGTATCCGTGATGCTCATGTTTACAGAATCCCGATGATTTTCACTTCAAACGCCAGCGCCTGGCCGGCAAGCGGATGGTTGAAATCGAACAGCGCCGACGTTTCGCCTACCTCCTTCAGGACGCCCGCGTAGCGACCGCCGCCCGGCGCGTTGAATTCGACCAGATCACCGGGCGAAAAATCCTCGCCGATCATGCTGTTTTCGCGCAGGGTGGCCAGCGAAACCCGCTGGATCAGCTCCGGATTGCGCGGGCCGAATGCCTGGCCCGGCGTTAGCTGAAAGGTCGAATGGTGGCCCACCTTCAAACCCAGCAAAATATCTTCCAGCGGCGGCGCCAGTTGACCCGCGCCGAGCAGCAGCGTGGCCGGCTTGTCGGTAAATGTGTTGATGACTTCAGCGCCATCGGCAAGGGAAAGCCGGTAGTGAAGCGTCACGTGTGAACCGGGTTTCACTTCGGAAATGTCGATGATGCTCATGCAATGCTCGCTCTGTCGAAGCGCGCTGCACGCGTGCGCCGCGGGCGCAGTCGACGCGTGTGGCAGACCGTCGGGGTGCCATGCGCAAAGCGCCTATTGTAAGCCACATAGCGGGCGGCGGCTTGGGTCCGTCGCGCGCACCGCGGCACGGCAGGGGCCTCGGCCCCGCACGCCGCCGCCAACCCGAACTGGAGGATTCTTATCTATATGGCCGACTATGCCCGCACGACAGACCAGGCGGCACTCGAAGCGGCCCTGCCGAAGCCTGTCGCGTCCGCCGCCCCGGTAATCGCCGTGGTGTCGCCGCCCGCTTGCACTGCAGTGAGCAATCGCGCCAGCGCCGCCGACGCCATCGGGAACGCCGGCACATCGCCGGCTCGAAAGCTCATACGCGGCAAATGGCTAAAAAACGACATGCCGCGCGAGCGGCTGATCGAGGAAGGGCCGGGCGTGCTGTCCGACACAGAAATGATCGTGCTGGTGCTCGGTTCGGGCCTCCCTGGCCACGATGTGTTTAACGTCGCACGCGCCCTGCTCGACCGCTTCGGCTCGCTACGGGCAATGCTCGACGCAACTTACTCGGACTTCGAGGGCCTGCGCGGCATCGGCCCGGCGAAAAAGGCGCAGTTGATCGCCATCATGGAGATGGCGCGGCGCTCGCTGGTCGATAAAATGCGTGACCGTTCGCTGATGAACTCGCCCGAGGCCGTGCAGGATTATTTGCGCCTGCGCATCGGCGGCAAGACGCAAGAGGTCTTTGTGTCGCTCTTTCTCGATGCCAGGCATCGGTTGATCCGTTGCGAGGAAAGCGCGCGCGGCACGTTGACACGTATGGCGGTGTATCCGCGTGAGATCGTGCGGCGAGCGCTGACTTTGAATGCCGCCAGTCTGATCGTCGCGCATAATCACCCTTCCGGCGCGGTCCAGCCGAGCGCAAGCGACTGCCGGCTGACGCATACTCTGCGCGAGGCGCTTGCGCTGATCGACGTACAACTGATCGATCATCTGGTGATCGGCGCCGACGACACCTACTCGTTTGCGCGCGCCGGCTGGCCCTGACACGACGCCAACCTGGCTTGTGACAACGTTGCGCCGTGTTCGGCATCGCAAATAAGGTTTGATTTTGCGGCTTTTTTTCCGCTATAATTCCGGTTTGCCTATTTCCAACCCCCTGTTCCGAAGCCACCAAGGCGTTCCGGAAAGGAAAAGCGACTGAAGTTCAAAAACTTGATCGCGGCTCTTTTCGGGAAACTTTCACGGCGTTCGAACTCAGAATTAGCGTATTAGGAGTGCTCTCATGGCACGCGTATGCCAAGTAACTGGGAAAGCGCCGATGAGCGGCAACAACGTTTCCCACGCGAACAACAAAACCAAGCGCCGGTTCCTGCCGAACCTGCAAAACCGCCGTATTTGGGTGGAAAGCGAAAACCGTTGGGTGCGTCTGCGCGTTTCGAACGCCGGCCTGCGCCTGATCGACAAGAACGGTATCGACGCTGTGCTCGCAGATTTGCGCGCACGCGGTGAAGCCTAAGGAGTAAATCATGGCAAAAGGCGCACGCGACAAGATCAAGTTGGAATCGACCGCAGGCACGGGTCACTTCTATACGACGACGAAGAACAAACGCAACATGCCGGAAAAGATGCTGATCAAGAAATTTGATCCGGTCGTCCGTAAGCACGTTGAGTACAAGGAAACCAAGATCAAGTAAATCTTGGATCCTGCCTGACGAAGACAAAAAGATTTGCAAAAAAGCCTCGCATTCGTGCGGGGCTTTTTTGTTTTCAACGTGCATGATAGTGCCGTCGCTGCGCAGCTTAACTGCCCTTTCATCCTCTCTGTTGCTCTTTAAGACAGTCTTATCCCGTGCGGCCAGCTTTCCCTCATTCGTCGCGGCGCGTATCCTTTCTCGTTTTACGGCGTGCGAACGGCATGCCGTCACGGCAAAACGAAAGACGGAGATGTAGGCAATGGAATTCGATGTAGCAATTGTCGGTAGTGGTCTGGCTGGTTTGAGTGTCGCGCTCAATCTCGCGGAGACTCGGCGGGTTGCGGTGGTCGCCAAGCGATCGATGACCGAAGGTGCGAGCGATTGGGCGCAAGGCGGGATTGCCGCCGTGCTGGATTCGGCGGACAGCATCGAAAACCATGTCCGCGACACACTGATCGCCGGGGGCGGTCTGTGCGACGAAGCCGCGACACGCTTTATCGTCGAACACGGTCGCGCCGCGATCGAATGGCTGATTGAGCAAGGCGTGCCGTTCACCAAAGACGACGCCGCCGAACTCGGCTTCCATCTGACACGCGAAGGCGGTCATAGCCATCGTCGGATCATTCATGCCGCGGATGCAACAGGCCATGCCGTGGTTGCCACGCTCAGCGAGCGTGTGCGCCATCATCCGAACATCACGTTGCTCGAAGACCACTACGCGATCGATCTGATCACGTCCGACCGCCTTGGTCTGCCAGGCCGCCGCTGCCACGGTTTGTATGCACTCGATCTGCAAAGCGGCCGGACCGTAACGATCGAGGCGCCGCATACCGTGCTCGCCACCGGTGGCGCCGGCAAGGTCTATCTGTACACCACCAACCCCGACACCGCGACCGGCGACGGCATCGCCATGGCGTGGCGCGCGGGCTGCCGCGTGTCGAACATGGAATTCATCCAGTTCCATCCGACCTGCCTGTTCCATCCTTATGCAAAGTCGTTCCTGATCTCGGAAGCAGTACGTGGCGAAGGCGGCATTCTGAAACTGCCGGACGGTACGCGCTTCATGCCGAACCATGACGAACGCGCCGAACTCGCGCCGCGCGACATCGTCGCGCGCGCGATCGACTTCGAGATCAAGAAGCGCGGCATTGATTGCGTGTATCTCGACATCAGCCACCAGCCACCTGAATTCCTGCGCGAACACTTCCCGACAATTCTGGCCCGCTGCCTCGAATTCGGCATCGACATCACCAAGGAGCCGATCCCGGTTGTGCCTGCCGCGCATTACACCTGCGGCGGCGTCGTAACGGACCTGGCTGGACGGACCGATCTCGCCGGCCTCTACGCAGTCGGCGAGACGTCATGCACGGGTCTTCACGGCGCGAACCGTCTTGCCAGCAACTCCCTGCTCGAGTGTCTCGTGATCGGACGCTCCGCCGCGCAGGCCATCGAGGAAGAAGGCTTCAGCGCCGCCGTCCACGCGCCGTTGCCGGACTGGGATGAGAGCCGCGTGTCGGATCCGGACGAAGAAGTAGTGGTCGCGCACAACTGGGATGAGCTGCGCCGCTTGATGTGGAACTACGTCGGCATCGTGCGCACGGACAAACGGCTTGCACGAGCCAGGCATCGGCTCGCCCTGCTCCGTGACGAGATCCATGAGTATTACGCGAACTTCAAGGTGAGCCGCGATTTGCTTGAACTGCGCAATCTGGTCGATGTGGGTTCACTGATCGTCGAAGGCGCTCGCTCACGACGCGAAAGCCGCGGCCTGCACTTTAGCCGCGATTGGCCGGCCACGTTGCCTAAGGCGCTGCCGACCGTACTGTCGCCGGAACATGTACGCAACCGCAATGTGTGATTTATAAAAGCCGAAACGAAAAGGCCATCGCCAGGGAAACTGGCGATGGCCTTTTCGTTGATTGCGAACGTCCAGACCTGGGCGCGTGCGGCTCAGACGATCCGCATCGAGTAATCCGTTGCGCGCACATCCTTGGTCAGCGCCCCGATCGACACGCGATCGACGCCCGTTTCCGCAATGGTCCGCACCGTCTCGAAGTTCACACCGCCAGACACTTCCAGCACTGCCCGCCCTGCCGTCATACGCACTGCGTCGCGCATCGCGTCGAAGGAAAAGTTGTCGAGCAGAATGGATTGCGCGCGATGCGCCAACGCGGTTTCTAATTGCGCCAGTGTTTCGACTTCGATCTGGATCGACACGCCCGCATCCAGCGCAAGCGCCGCATCCATTGCGGCACCAACGCCGCCGGCTGCCGCGATGTGGTTTTCCTTGATCAGAATGCCGTCGTACAGCGCGAGCCGCTGATTTGCACCGCCACCCACGCGCACCGCGTATTTCTGCGCGAGCCGCAAACCCGGCAAGGTCTTGCGCGTATCGAGGATACGCGTTCGTGTGTGAGCAATTGCCTCGACGTAGCGACGCGTTGCGCTCGCCACGCCCGACAGCAGCTGGAGGAAGTTCAGCGCATTGCGTTCAGCAGTCAACAGCGCGCGAACAGGACCGCTCAGCTCGCAGACCGGCGTATCCGCTGTCATCCGATCGCCCTCGCGATACCGCCACTGCACCTCGATACGCGGATCGATCTGACGCATCACCGCGTTGAACCAGGGCACACCGCATAGCACTGCGTCTTCACGCACGATGATGCGTGCATCGCGCACATCGTCTGCAGGAACAAGGCGGCCGGTCTGATCGCCCAAGCCCACGTCTTCGGCCAACGCGTCGGCGACATTGCGCGCCAACGCGGCATCAAATGCCGCGCCGTACTGCGCATGAATCTCCGCGAACAACGGCGACACCGCCTCGACCTGATTACGTTCCACCGCCCCCATCACGCTGCCCCCACGTTTGAATACAGTTGCGCATCGCGCGCGAGATCGCCACTTGCCTGCACGCGCTTCTTATGACGCGCCGCGAAGTCGAGCATCCGGTCGATCGGCAGACGCGCCCGCTCGCCAATCGCTCGATCGACGAAAATCTCGTTATGGCCGCGCTCGAGCACGTCGGCCAGATTGGCGAGGCCATTCATCGCCATCCACGGGCAATGTGCGCAGCTCTTGCAGGTCGCACTGTTGCCCGCCGTCGGCGCGGCGATCAATGTCTTGCCGGGTGCGGCGAGCTGCATCTTGTGCAGAATGCCGAGATCGGTCGCTACAATGAAATGCGTCGCGTCGAGTTTTTGCGCGGCGTCGATCAACTGGGTTGTCGAACCAACCACGTCCGCTTGCGCAACCACATTGGCCGGTGACTCCGGATGCACCAGCACCTTCGCACCCGGATATTCGGCGCGCAGCAGATCGAGTTCGATGCCCTTGAATTCGTCGTGCACAAGACACGAGCCCTGCCAGAGCAACATGTCCGCGCCGGTCTTGCTCTGGATATAGCTGCCGAGGTGACGATCCGGCGCCCAGATAATCTTTTCGCCGCGCGCGTGCAGATCGGCAACGATCTCCAGCCCGATCGACGACGTCACCATCCAGTCCGCCCGCGCCTTGACGGCCGCGCTGGTGTTCGCGTACACGACCACCGTGCGATCCGGATGAGCGTCACAGAAAGCTGAGAATTCGTCGACCGGACAGCCCAAGTCGAGCGAACAGGTCGCGTCGAGATCAGGCATCAGAATGCGCTTGTTCGGACTCAGGATCTTCGCGGTCTCACCCATGAAGCGCACGCCTGCAACCACCAGCGTTTGCGCCTCGTGATCGCGGCCGAAACGCGCCATCTCCAGCGAGTCTGCGACGCAGCCGCCGGTTTCGTCGGCGAGCTCCTGCAGTTCCGCGTCGACATAATAGTGCGCGACGAGCACCGCTTTCTCGCGCTTAAGCAATGCGCGGATGCGCTCCTTCAGCGCTACCCTCTGTTCCGCCGACGGTGCGTCGGGCACTTTCGCCCAGGCTTGCCCGATCCCGCAGGTTGTGCCTTGCGCTTGTGGCCGGTCGTATTCGACGGTCCTGATCGCCTGCTGATCCATGATCTCCTCTTGCCTTCGCTCTGCCGCCGCGGACACTTGATCGCATGCCGTTGCAATTTCCGCGGCCCAAAAAGCAAAACCCCGCCAACGCGGGGTTTTGTGACGTAACGAAATTTTAATAGATTTCGCGCTCAGGCATACGATCAAGCATAACGGCGCAGACGCAGCGCGAATTCCTGGAGCGCTTTGATACCGCTCTGTTCGGCGCGATGACACCAGTCTTGCAATTGAATCAGCAATTGATCGCGCGATGCATTCGAACGCTCCCACATGGCCGCCAGTTCATTGCGCATGTCGATGTAGGTCTTGAGCTTCTGGCTGTTCGCGAAGATTTGCGGCAACTGGCGCTTCTGCGGCTCGTCGAGACCCGCCTCTTCCTTGTGGAACCAGCTACGCGCACCGCGCATTACCTGATACTTCTCGCGCGCGCCAACTTCCTTCAGATGCGCCAACTCCTGGCGGTAAGCACGCTTGAGCGCCTTGCCGTAACGCGCCATCACTTCGTAGCGGTTGGCCAGCACGGCTTGCAACGTGTCCTCATCGAGCACCAACTTGCCGGTGGTCAGACGCGGCGTAGGTGCGATCTTCTTCACCTTGGCCAGGCGGAACGCCGACATGATGCGGATATACATCCAGCCGATATCGAACTCATACCACTTGTTCGACAGCTTGGCCGACGTAGCATACGTGTGGTGATTGTTATGCAACTCTTCACCGCCGATGAGGATGCCCCACGGAAAAATGTTGGTGCTCGCATCCGACGAATTGAAGTTGCGGTAGCCCCACCAGTGCGCGAGACCATTCACCACGCCGGCTGCCCAGAACGGAATCCACACCATCTGCACGGCCCAGATCGTCAGACCGACCACGCCGAACAACGCGACGTTCAGCACCATCATCAGGCTCACGCCGAGGATCGGGTACTTGGTGTACACGTTGCGTTCCATCCAGTCATTCGGGGTGCCGTGACTGAACTTGCGCATGGTTTCTTCATTCTTGGCTTCGGAACGGTACAGCTCCGCGCCTTCCAGCAGCACCTTCCAGATGCCGCGCGTTTGCGGGCTGTGCGGATCTTCTTCGGTCTCGCACTTGGCGTGGTGCTTACGGTGAATCGCGGCCCATTGGCCGGTCAACATGCCGGTGGTCATCCACAGCCAGAAACGGAAAAAATGACTGACGGCCGGATGCAACTCCAGCGCGCGGTGCGCCTGGCAGCGATGCAAATACACCGTCACGCCGATGATCGTGATGTGTGTCGCGACCAGCGTGTACAGCACAAGTTGCCACCACGAGAAGTGCAGCACGCCGTGGGCAAGGAAATCGAGCAAGGAATTCAACAAGGCAATTTACCTGTGGAACAAGAGACGCCAGACAGACGCAAAATGCGCGTGTCAAGAAAGTGAAAGCATACAGCGGGATTGGACGATATTCTACTTGAAGCGTTCCAAGTGTTTGTAACAAATAGGGATTTTTTGTGCGGTATCAAGGGGATGGAACTCGCCGGAGAGATCCTGTTAGACCTTCCAGCGGGTTCGAAGTGCCCGTCAATGGGCGCTATCGGCGGGATTAGCCGCAGGAGGAGCGGTCATTGTTACCGCTTGCGGCATTGCGTCGCTCATGTTGCCGACTATTCGCACTTCGCGTTGCGCGAAAGGAATTGCGATGTCGTGTTCGGAGAACAAACGCCAGATGTTGCGATTGACGGCCGAGCGGACGCTCGAAGTGCCCGTCGCCGCGTCCTCGATCCAGAAGCCCAGTTCGAGATTAATGCCGTCAGGGCCGAAGCTCGCCAGATAAGCGGTAGGCGCCGGCTCCTGCAGCACCCGCGCGACGCCCTGAGCCGCTTGCGCAAGCAACGCCATCGCCTGCTCGACGTCGGACGTGTATGCGACCTGCACGGCCAACTTGGCGTAGCCGCGCGTTAGATAGGAGGACTGGTTCTGCACCACGTCCGTAATCAGCTTTTCGTTCGGAATTAGCGTTTCGATGCCGTCCAGCCCACGCACCACGGTATAGCGCGTGCGAATCTGCGTGACCATGCCTTGCAAGCCGCTGACATTGATCGTGTCGCCGATGCGTAGCGAGCGATCGATCAGAATGATGAAGCCCGAGACGTAGTTGCTCGCGATCTTCTGCAGCCCGAAGCCAAGCCCGACCCCCAGCGCGCCGCCGAACACGCCCAGCACCGTAATATCGATGCCGACCAGTGACAGGCTGATCAGCACCGCCCCCAGCACGAACAGCGCACGGCCGACGCGCGCCACGACCACTTTCAGGTTGGCGTCGAGCGTGGTGGAGCGAATCAGGCGGTCTTCGAACGCCGAGCCCAGCCACATCGCGACAATCATCGTCACGCAGACCCACAGAAGACCCGTGATGAGCGACAGCAGCGTCATATGGGCATTGGCGACGCGGAAATGCACGCTGCCCATCCACGCGACCACGTCGTCCTGAATGCCCACCACGGTGAGCACCATGCCGATCCACACGACCAGCGAGACGATTTTCTCAACGAGAAATAGCCACGGATGAGTCTCGCCGCCCTGGCTGAACACTCGTCGCGCGAAGAAAAACACGATGTAAATCAGGCCGATACCGAACAAGGGCACCAGCGCCAGGTCGAGCAGCGCCGTGTGCATGAACGGGTCGGTGATCGCCCGCGCGAGCCAGACGAGTGCCGCGCCGATCAGGGGAAAGAATGCGCGATTCAGGCTTTCCGCACCAAAACGCAGGGTCTGGTAACGCGTCTGGCGCCGCAAATCGAGCGCCCGGCGCAACAGCCGCGCGAGCAGCCACGCAATGATGAGCGTGCCAATCAGCACGCCGATCTGCCACAACATCACCGGCTGGCCGAAGTCGCGCGCAAGGTCGCCGAACATGTGCGGAAAAATGCGGTTTTGCATGATGTCGCCGAAATCGCCGGCGCGCCGTGTTCGGGAGAGAACCTGGCCGCGCCGGCAGATAGCCGGTTGCAGTTAGCTCTGGCGTTCCAGCACGGCGGCGAAGAAGCCGTCGGTGGCATGGCGGTGCGGCCACAGCGACAGATAATCGCCCATTTCCAGGTCGATGCGCTGTTCGACCAGCACGTCGCGCGCAGGTACCAGGGCGAAGTCCGGATGGTCGGCGAGGAATTGCTGCACGACGGCTTCGTTTTCCGCTTCCAGAATCGAGCAGGTTGCGTAGACGAGACGGCCGCCCTTCTTCACGAGGCGCGAGGCGCTGGCCAGAATCGACGCCTGCTTCGGCGCCAGTTCGGCGACCGATTCAGGCGACTGGCGCCACTTCAGGTCCGGATTACGGCGCAGCGTACCCAGGCCGCTGCACGGCGCGTCGACCAGCACGCGGTCGATCTTGCCGGCCAGGCGCTTGATCTTCGCGTCGTGTTCACTGTCGATCAGCACCGGATTCACGTTCGACAGGCCGCTGCGCGCAAGACGCGGCTTGAGCTTGGCCAGACGACGCTCGGAGATGTCGAATGCATAGAGACGCCCAGTTGAGCGCATTGCCGCGCCCAGCGCCAGCGTCTTGCCGCCCGCGCCCGCGCAGAAGTCGACGATCATTTCGCCGCGCTTGGGCGCGACCAGCGAACACAGCAACTGGCTGCCTTCGTCCTGGACTTCGACCCAGCCGTTCTGGAAAGCGTCGAGCTTGGTGAGCGGCGGCTTGCCGACCACCCGCACGCCGAACGGCGCGAACGGCGTGGCGCCGCCTTCGATGCCGGCCTTCGACAGCGCGTTCAGCACGTCGTCGCGGCTTGCCTTGATCGGGTTCGTGCGCAGGTCCAGCGGCGCCGGATAATTCAGCGCGGCGGCCAGTTGCGCCAATTCCGCAGCCTCGAAACGCCTGGAGAGTGCTTGATAGATCCAGTCAGGCAGATTCAGGCGAATCCGCAGCGGCAGGCTTTCCGGATCGATCTTCGCGACGTGTTCGAGCCAGTGCGATTCGGTGTCCGACAAAAACGGCTTGAGCGCGGTGCGGCCAGCTGTCTGCATCAGTCCCAGCAAGGCCATGCGGCGCGCCGGGCTGCCCGCGCCGCCTTCGGCCAGGTGGGCGAATTCCATCCGACGGCGCAACACGGCGAAGACCGCCTCGGCGATCACGCCGCGCTCGCCGTGCCCGAGCTTCGGATGCGCGCGGAAAAAGCGGCTCGTCGTGGCGTCGGCCGGGCCGCTTAGTTTCAGGACTTCAGCCAGCAAAGTCTCGGTTTGTCCAATCAAAAAACCATGTAATCTCATGCGCCCTCTCCGGCGGTGTGACCGGCAAAGAGCCATTGCGGCTCCGGCGGCGTAAGCGTGACACGCAAGCCGTCGAGAGCAAGACGCCCTTCGACGAACCAGCGCACCGCGCGTGGATAAATAATGTGTTCGGTTGCCAGCACGCGTTCGGCGAGCATGGCGGGGGTGTCGCCAGCCTCGACGGGGACGGCCGCCTGCGCGACGATCGGCCCGTGATCCAGCTGCGACGTGACAAAATGCACCGACGCGCCGTGCAGCCGCACGCCGGCGTCCAATGCCTGTTGATGAGTCTTAAGCCCCGGAAAGCTCGGCAGCAGCGACGGATGCACGTTCAGCATGCGCCCGGCGTAATGGTCGACGAAACCGGCCGTGAGCACTCGCATGAAGCCCGCGAGCACGACCAGATCGGGCGCAAAGCTGTCGATGGTTTGCGCGAGCGCGGCGTCGAAGCTGTCGCGCCCGGCAAACTGGCGGTGGTCGACCACCGCCGTGGCAATACCGTGCGACGCGGCGAATTCAAGGCCCGCAGCGTCGGGACGGTTGGCAATCACGGCGGCGACTTGCGCCGCCCAGCCCTCGTCCGCGCAGGCGCGAATGATAGCCTCCATATTGCTTCCCCGTCCGGAAATCAGGATGACGAGTTTTTTCATCCGCGGATTTTATCATTCGAGGGGCACTGAAACGGCGACGCGCCGCCGTCTCGTGCGCTGAGCGTTTATAATCGTTTGTTTTGCGGCACCTCGCCCGCCCTACCTTAAACCCGCTATCGTGAGAGTCTTCCGCGGTCTTCCCAATGCTGAAAGCCGTGCGCCCTGCGCACTGACCATCGGCAACTTCGACGGTGTCCACCGCGGCCATCAGGCTTTGCTCGCCCACGTCCGGGCCGCAGCCGACGCACGCGGCCTGCCCGTCTGTGTGATGACCTTCGAGCCGCACCCACGCGAGTTCTTCAACCCGGCCGGCGCGCCGCCGCGGATCGCAATGCTGCGCGACAAGCTCGAGGCGCTCCGCACCAACGGCGTCGATCGTGTGGTGGTCGAGCATTTCAATCACACGTTCGCCAGCCAGTCGCCGGACGCGTTTGTCGAACGGATCATCGTCAATGGGCTGCATGCCCGCTGGGTGATGATCGGCGACGATTTCCGCTACGGCGCGAAGCGCGCGGGCGATTTCGCGTCGCTCAAGGCCGCGGGCCAACAGCACGGTTTCGAAGTCGAGCAGATGGCCACGGTTGCCGATCCGTCCGGCGCGCGCATTTCCAGCTCGGGCGTACGCACTGCGCTGGTGGCGGGCGATCTCGACTCGGCGCGTGCCGCACTGGGCCGCGATTATCTGATCAGCGGGCACGTCGTGCACGGCATGAAGCTCGGCCGAGACCTCGGTTTCCCCACGCTGAATCTCACGATCGCCCACAAACGCCCGGCGCTGGCCGGTATTTTCGTGGTGCGCGTGCATGGTGTGGCGGACAAACCGTTGCCCGGCGTCGCTAGCCTCGGCCTGCGCCCCACCGTCGACGATTCCGGCCGCGTGCTACTGGAAGTGCATCTACTCGACTGGCACGGCGACGCGTATGGCAAACTCGTGCGCGTCGAATTCCTGAAGAAGCTGCGTGACGAGGAAAAATACGTCGACCTCGAAACGCTGACTGCCGCGATCTCGCGCGACGTCGCCAATGCCCGCGCATGGTTCGCGGCTGTCGGCGCCGGCACGCCGGGCAGCCGTTCCACCGGTTTCGCCACCTCGGCCACCGACCGAATTAGATAGCCGCCGCGGTACATGCCAGCGCACGGAGTGCTGCATGTACCCACCGCTGCGCGCATCGAAGGGCGTCCGTGGATCACGCGACATGCCTGCCGGGCGCGCCCCACGCCCTGCGCATCTTGCGCTTACCGCAGCCTCGCTGCGCTTAGAAAGAATTCACCGCGACCTCATCATGAGCAACAAGAAAGCCGATTCGAAACCGCAGTCACGCTACCCGGTCAACCTGCTCGACACGCCGTTCCCGATGCGTGGCGACCTGCCCAAACGCGAGCCGCAATGGGTCAAGGAATGGCAGGAACGCAAGGTCTACGAGACGATTCGTGCGGCCAGCAAAGGCCGTAAGAAGTTCATCCTGCACGACGGCCCGCCGTATGCGAACGGCGACATCCACCTCGGCCACGCGGTGAACAAGATCCTGAAGGACATGATCGTCAAGGCGCGCAATCTGGCGGGCTTCGACGCGGTCTACGTGCCGGGCTGGGATTGCCACGGCATGCCGATCGAAATCCAGATCGAAAAGCAGTTCGGCAAATCGCTGCCGGCCGCTGAGGTGATGCAGAAGGCGCGCGCCTACGCGACTGAGCAGATCGAAAAGCAGAAGATCGGCTTCCGCCGTCTGGGCGTGCTCGGCGACTGGGACAATCCGTACAAGACGATGAACTTCACGAACGAAGCCGGCGAAATCCGCGCGCTCGCGAAGATCATGGAAAAAGGCTACGTGTTCCGCGGCCTGAAGCCGGTCAACTGGTGTTTCGACTGCGGCTCGGCGCTGGCCGAGGCGGAAGTCGAATACAAGGACAAGACCGATCCGACCATCGACGTGCTATTCAGCTTCGCCGAGCCGGAAAAGACCGCGCAGGCGTTCGGCCTGAGCGCGCTGCCGCGCAATGAAGGCGGCATCGTGATCTGGACCACCACGCCGTGGACCATCCCCGCCAACCAGGCGCTGAACCTGCATCCGGAAGTCATCTACGCGCTGGTCGATACGCCGCGCGGTCTGCTGATTCTTGCGGAAGAACGCGTTGAAGCCTGCCTGAAGCAATACGGCCTCGAAGGCGCGGTCATCGCGACCACGCCGGGTGCGAAGCTCGTGAACCTGCGCTTCAATCACCCGCTCGCCGTGGCGCATCCGAGCTACAAGCGCACCGCGCCGGTTTATCTCGGCGACTACGTGACGACTGAAACGGGTACGGGTGTCGTGCATTCGTCGCCGGCGTATGGCGTAGAAGACTTCGTGTCGTGCAAGGCGCACGGCATGTCGGATTCCGACATCATCAACCCGGTGATGGGCGACGGCCGCTATATCGAATCGCTGGCGCTGTTCGGCGGCCTGTCGATCTGGGCGGCCAACCCGCAGATCGTCGAGGCGCTGCAGAACGCCGGTTCGCTGATGCGCACCGAGAACTACACGCACAGCTACATGCACTGCTGGCGCCACAAAACGCCGATCATCTACCGTGCCACCTCACAATGGTTCGCCGGCATGGACGTGAAGCCGAACGACACCGACAAGACGCTGCGCGAAACCGCGCTCGAAGGCATCGAAAACACCGCCTTCTATCCGTCATGGGGCAAGCAGCGCCTGTTCAGCATGATCGCCAACCGCCCGGACTGGACGCTGTCGCGTCAGCGTCAATGGGGCGTGCCGATGGCGTTTTTCGTGCACAAGGAAACCGGCGAGCTGCATCCGCGCACGCTGGAGTTGCTTGAACAAGTCGCGCAACGCGTCGAGAAGGCCGGCATCGAAGCGTGGCAAACGCTCGACCCGCGTGAACTGCTCGGCGACGACGCCAACATGTACGAGAAGAACCGCGACACGCTCGACGTCTGGTTCGATTCGGGCACGACGCACTGGCACGTGCTGCGCGGCTCGCATAAAAATGAACTGCAATTCCCGGCCGACCTGTATCTGGAAGGCTCGGACCAGCATCGCGGCTGGTTCCACTCGTCGCTGCTGACCGCCTCGATGCTCGACGGCCGCCCGCCGTACAACGCGCTGCTCACGCACGGCTTCACCGTCGACGGCGAAGGCCGCAAGATGAGCAAGTCGCTCGGCAACGGTATCGATCCGCATGAGGTGGCGAATCGCCTCGGCGCGGAAATCATCCGTTTGTGGATCGCGTCGACCGATTACTCCGGTGAGCTGGCGATCTCCGAAGAAATCCTGAAGCGCGTGACCGAAGGCTATCGCCGTATCCGCAACACGCTGCGCTTCCTGCTCGCGAACCTGTCGGATTTCGACTTCGCGCAACACGCGCGTCCGGTCGAAGACTGGCTCGAGATCGATCGCTATGCGGTGGCGTTGTCGGCGAATCTGCAAAACGACATCCTGTCGCACTACGACAAGTACGAGTTCCATCCGGTGGTTGCGAAGCTGCAGACGTTCTGCTCGGAAGACCTGGGCGGCTTCTATCTGGACGTGCTGAAAGACCGCCTGTACACCACGGCGGCCGACTCCGTCGCGCGCCGTTCGGCTCAGACCGCGCTGTATCACATCGCGCATGGCCTGCTGCGCCAGATGGCGCCGTTCCTGTCGTTCACTGCCGAAGAAGCGTGGAAGATTTTCCAGCCGAACAGCGAAACGATCTTCACCGAGACTTATCATGCGTTTCCGGCAGTGCCGGACGCCGGCGAGCTGCTCGACAAATGGACGCTGCTGCGCGCCGCGCGGAGCGACGTGACCAAGGCGTTGGAAGAAGCGCGCGTCGCGAACCTGATCGGTTCGTCGCTGCAGGCGGAAGTCGAAATCCGCGCGAGCGGTGCGCGTTACGACGCGCTCGCGAGCCTCGCCGACGACCTGAAATTCGTGCTGATCACGTCGGCGGCGAGCGTCGTCAAGGTCGATAGCGAAGCGGAAGAAAGCGTCGACGTGATCGCCTCGAAGTATCTGAAGTGCGAACGCTGCTGGAACTACCGCTCGGACGTCGGTGCGCACGCCGACCACCCCACGCTGTGCGGACGCTGCTTCAGCAATCTGTTCGGCAGCGGTGAAACGAGGAGCGCGGCATAATGGCAAAAACCATGTCGAAAACGTCGGCCAGCAACAGTTCGCTGGCACCGTGGCTCGGCGTCGCGCTGATTGTGATCCTGTTCGATCAGCTCACCAAGATCGCGGTCCAGAAGGTGTTCGCCTACGGTGTTCCGCATGAGGTCGCGCCGTTTTTCAACCTGATCCTCGTGTACAACCGCGGCGCCGCCTTCAGTTTCCTCGCGATGGCGGGCGGCTGGCAGCGCTGGGCGTTCACCGCGCTCGGCGTGGTCGCGGCCCTGGTGATCTGCTACCTGCTCAAGCGTCACGGCGGGCAAAAAATGTTCTGCGCGGCGCTTTCGCTGATACTCGGTGGTGCACTCGGCAACGTGATCGACCGGCTCGCGTACGGCCATGTGATCGACTTTCTCGACTTTCATGTACGCACGTGGCACTGGCCGGCGTTCAATCTCGCCGACAGCGCGATCACGATCGGTGCAATCCTGCTCGTGCTCGACGAGTTGCGGCGCGTGCGCGGCTCGCGATAATAAGCTTGGGCCCCGCCCGCCACCACGCTTTGTCGGAGGCTTTCGTTGGCAACCGCAGAACTCGCAGGAAAACACCTCGTCCTCGGCATGACGGGCGGCATTGCCTGCTACAAGATTGCCGAACTCACGCGCCTGTTGACCAAGGCCGGCGCGACCGTGCAGGTCGTCATGACCGAAGCGGCCACGCAGTTCATCACCCCCGTCACCATGCAGGCGTTGTCGGGGCGTCCGGTCTACACGAGCCAATGGGATGGACGCGTGCCGAACAACATGGCGCACATCGACCTCTCGCGTGAAGCCGACGCGATCGTCGTCGCGCCCGCCTCGACCGACTTCCTCGCCAAACTCGCGCACGGCATGGCCGACGATCTGCTCTCGACGCTGTGTGTCGCACGCGATTGTCCGCTGCTCGTCGTACCGGCGATGAACCGGCAGATGTGGCAGAACCCCGCCACCCAGCGCAACGTCACGCAACTGCGCGGCGATGGCGTCGAAGTGCTCGGGCCGGACTCAGGTCCGCAAGCGTGCGGCGAAACCGGCGATGGGCGCATGTTGGAAGCCGCCGCCACCTTTGAGGCAATCGCCTCGTTCTTCTCGCCCAAGATCCTGGCCGGCCGTCGCGTGTTGCTGACGGCGGGGCCAACCTTCGAACCACTCGATCCGGTACGCGGCATCACCAACCGTTCGAGCGGCAAAATGGGCTTCGCACTCGCGCGCGCCGCCCAGCAAGCGGGCGCCGAAGTGCATCTGGTCGCGGGCCCGGTCGCGCTGGAAACGCCGTGGGGCGTGTTCCGCGAAGACGTGCAAACCGCGCAGCAGATGCACGACGCGGTGATGCGCTCGGTCGCCGACGCCGACATCTTCATCGGCGTGGCCGCGGTGGCGGATTGGCGCGTCGATCATGCCAGCGACCACAAGATCAAGAAGACCGCCGATCGCGCCCTGCCCACTTTCACGTTCGTCGAGAATCCGGATATTCTGGCGGCGGTCGCCAAGCTGCCGCATCCGCCGTTTGCAGTCGGCTTTGCAGCGGAGAGCGGCGACCTCGAAGTGCATGGCGAAGAGAAGCGCGTACGCAAGAACGTGCCGCTTCTGATCGGCAATCTCGGCCCGCTGACTTTCGGTCTCGACGACAACGAGGTGATCCTGTTCGAGGCAGGGGGCGCCACGAAGCTGCCGCGCGCCGACAAGCAGACGCTCGCGCGCGCCTTGATCGTCGAGATTGCCAGACGTCTGCCCGACACAAGTCTGATCCGCTAAAACCGCGCGCGGCGGCGCCTGCCGCGTTCGCCGCCACCGCCTCTAGCGCACCGAATCATCTGGAGCAGTACTGCCATGACGCTACTTTCCGTGCTCGATCAAACGCCCGTGATCGACGGGCACTCGGTGGCGGACGCGATCGCCGCCACCGTCGAACTCGCGCAACTTGCCGATGATCTCGGCTACACGCGCTACTGGTGTGCTGAACACCATGGCTTGCGCGGCGTGTCCAATCCGTGCCCCGAAGTGATGCTGGCGCGCCTCGGCAGTGTGACTCGACGCATTCGCCTGGGCTCGGGCGGCATCATGCTGCCGTACTACAGCCCGTTCAAGGTTGCCGAGCAATTCATGATGCTCGAGGCGCTGTTTCCGAATCGCATTGACCTTGGCGTGGGACGCGCGCCGGGCGGCGATATGCATACGGCGCAAGCGGTAGCGGCCGGCGCCTACAATCGCGGCGACATTTTTCCGCAGCAAGTCGCGGATCTGGTCGGCCTGATGCACGGCACGCTGCCCGAAGGTCATCTCGCGCACGGTGTGCTGCTGCAACCGCAAGTCGACACACGTCCACAACTCTGGATGCTCGGTTCGAGCGAATTCGGCGGCCTGTTGGCGGCACAGCTCGGCATCCGCTTTGCGTTTGCGCATTTCATCAACGCGCATTTCGGGCACCAGGTCGCGCAGGCCTATCGCGAGCGCTTCAAAGCCAGCCAGGAAGCGCAACAATCCTATCTGGCCGCAGCCGTATTCGTGATCTGCGCGGACACCGAACAGGAAGCAGCCGACCTGGAAAAGGCCGTCGACCTGCGTCGCGTGCAAATGGCTTATGGCTTGAATGAACCGATCCCGACCATTGAACAAGGCATCGCGCAGGAATATGGCGAACGCGAGCGCCTCGTGATCGACCGCGAGAAGCCGCGCAGCATCATCGGCACACCGGAAACGGTGACTGAGCGACTCCACGCCCTGCAGGAGCAGTTCCAGGCCGACGAATTGATCGTACTCACCGTCTCGGGCAGCTACCGCGCGCGGCTGCGCTCCTATGAACTTCTCGCCGATGCGTTCCAGCTCGGACGCCCGGCCTCCACCCCTTAAACCTTCGACCCTGCATGAAACTCGATCTGAAGATTCTCGATGCGCGCATGCGCGACCAACTCCCGGCCTACGCAACCACGGGCAGCGCGGGCCTCGACCTGCGTGCCTGCCTCGACGAACCGTTGACGCTGAAACCCGGCGAAACAGCGCTGGTGCCAACGGGTCTGGCGATTCACGTCGGCGATCCGGGTTATGCGGCGTTGATTCTGCCCCGCTCGGGTCTGGGCCATAAGCACGGCATCGTGCTGGGCAACCTGGTCGGCCTGATCGATTCGGATTACCAGGGTCAGCTGATGATCTCGACGTGGAATCGTGGCGAGACCACCTTCGTGCTGAATCCGCTGGAGCGCCTCGCGCAACTCGTGATCGTGCCGGTGGTCCAGGCCGAGTTCAATATCGTGGATGATTTCGCGGAAAGCGAGCGAGGCGCCGGCGGTTTTGGTAGCACGGGCAAGCATTGAGGTGCGGCCTTGGCGTTTGCAAAGTCCCGTTGGAAATGCGCCCCATTAACCACGGCTAACGTCCAATCCACTGAAGTTGGCACCGGCTTATTTCGCACATGAATTAACGCCGCCCGGCCATCAACCGGACGGCGCGTCTCCCAGTCATGCACTTGCTCCCAATGCGTCGACTTCGGGAATAACCTGCGACGGTATGAGCGTTGACTCGCGGCCCCATCGTCTTACAATTTACTCAAAAGACCACCCACTGAAGAGCGTCGCACAACCGAGCGAAACTCAGTTCGATGAGGCTATAAATGTTCTGATTACGGGCATGCATCCCGTTCCGCAGGTAAAAATCAAATCCGAAAATACAGTTAACATTGCATTCAAGTTGACGATTGATATGATCGCAAATAAATAAATATAAGAATTAAAGAAAATCTCTGCAATTCCCCGTGAGACGAAAATCTCATTGACCCAAATTTTCCGGCACATCGGCTCATATTTATATTTTCGTCAATTATTTAGGAATACTTGACTATGAAATGCTTTTTGAGAAATATCATTATTCAATCCATTTGTAGTTATTTTTTTTGCAATCCGGCACGAAAAAAATTTCTCATGGCATTTCTTAACATCGCGCTCGCATTGAATGTCCTCGCGCCATATGTTGCTCACGCGGTCGTAGCTGGCGGCATGGCGACCATCAATAGAACATGGCCACAAATATCCGATGGATACACCGATATGGAATTCTTTATAACGGTGACCAGAGCGCCAGGATTAAATGGAAGAACCTACTGGGCACATCAATGGAGTTACACCGGTACTCAAGAAGGTGGTTACGTTGGCCTTCAAAGTGGCAATGGAAATGACAAGGCCCTGAATTTTTCCATCTGGGGTGCGACCGGATGGCGGGACGCTACCGGGACCAATTGCTCACATTTCGGTCACGAGGGGAGCGGGGTGCAATGTCGGATAACCTTCCCCTGGAAGGAAGGCGTCACTTATCGAATAAAAGTGGCGAGGTCTGGTATTGATGGCTGGACCGCATCAATCACGAATACTCGAACCGGCCAGGTGACAACGGTTGCAACAATAATCGTGCCGACAAACTATGGTGGACTCAAAAATCTTCAGGAGTGGGTGGAGAATTTTGCTCAAGGTAATGAACAACACTCATCGTGTTCGGATGTTCCGGAAGCAATTGCGGTATACGGCTCACCACAGGCGAATGGCGGAACGGTAAGGCCCACTAGCAGCAGTTCGAATACTTATGGTAATTGTGCTTCAGTCGCGAAATCTATATGCACAACAGAACAGGTATGCACGCTGAGCGTCAATCCAAGCGCACCCTTTGTACAGAAGCACTTGCAAAACCGAGTCAATTTTTACTGTCTGGATATGCTGGGCGGCGGGCTGCAAGCCGGACTATGGCAATGCCTTAGAGGTAACGCAAATCAGATCCTGACCGAGGATGATACCTACAAGCTGCACCTGTCCAGTAACCCGGGACTGTGCCTTACCGCGGACAATAACAATCTGGTCAAGACATCGACCTGCAACAACAGCGCCCAGCAGCAATGGCTTAAGGTCAACCGAACTCAAGCGTACTTTAACGCCGGAACCGGGCTATGCATGGATTCGACCGACAACGGCAACATCAAGGCGTCAATCCGAGTACACGAATGCCTGGAGAACGATTTTCAGCAATGGAGGAATGTGATCCCGAATTGAGGGCGGCCGGGATTCGTGGGTATCCGAAATTTAAGATGCTGACGATGGCTATGGTCTACATAGACGTGTCGGTCGGATGAAAGCCCGGTTACGTCGAGGCAGTCAGCTACCGCCCTACGAAAAGCAGAACGGCGCCGATTTCATCGCGCGCCGTTCTTGTTTCGCCTTGTGTGGAATCAAACCGCCAGCATCACTGCCTACTCCACCTCAACCGCTTCCGGATTCGGATTGCGCGGCGCCGGATGCTCGTCGAAGGTCAACTGCACCTTGTCTTCCGCATCCACGTCGACCGTCACACGGCCGCCGTTCATGAGCTTGCCGAACAGCAACTCGTCGGCCAGCGCACGACGGATCGTGTCCTGGATCAGACGCTGCATCGGCCGCGCGCCCATCAGCGGATCGAAACCGTGCTTGGCGAGATGCTTGCGCAGCGCGTCGGTGAAGAGCGCATCGACCTTCTTCTCGTGCAACTGATCTTCCAGTTGCATGAGGAACTTGTCGACCACGCGCATGATGATTTCCTCATCGAGCGAGCGGAAGCTGATCGTCGCGTCCAGACGGTTACGGAACTCCGGCGTGAACATGCGCTTGATGTCGACCATTTCGTCGCCGGTTTCCCGCCGATTCGTGAAGCCGATCACCGACTTGCCCATTGCCTCGGCACCCGCGTTCGTCGTCATGATGATGATGACGTTGCGGAAATCCGCTTTGCGACCGTTGTTGTCCGTCAACGTGCCGTGGTCCATCACCTGCAGCAGCACGTTGTAGATGTCCGGATGCGCCTTCTCGATTTCGTCGAGCAACAGCACGCAATGCGGCTTCTTCGTGACGGCTTCAGTCAGCAAACCACCTTGATCGAAACCGACATACCCCGGCGGGGCGCCGATCAAACGGCTCACCGCATGACGCTCCATGTATTCCGACATGTCGAAACGGATCAGCTCGATCCCCAGCGTGAACGCCAGTTGCTTCGCCACTTCGGTCTTACCGACACCCGTGGGACCGGAGAACAGGAATGCACCAATGGGCTTGTCCAGCTTGCCGAGGCCGGCGCGCGCCATCTTGATCGCGGCCGACAGCGCGTCGATGGCCGGGTCTTGCCCGAACACCACGCTCTTCAGATCGCGATCCAGCGTTTGCAGCTTGCTGCGATCGTCTTGCGACACGCTTTGCGGCGGGACACGGGCGATCTTCGAAATGATTTCTTCGATCTCGTTCTTGCCGATGGTCTTCTTCTGTTTCGACTTCGGCAGGATGCGTTGCGCCGCGCCCGCTTCGTCGATCACGTCGATCGCCTTGTCCGGCAGATGACGATCCGTGATGAAGCGGGCCGACAACTCAGCCGCCGCCGACAGCGCACCCGACGAATACTTCACGCCGTGATGCTCTTCGAAGCGTGACTTCAGGCCGCGCAGGATCGCCACCGTCTGTTCGACAGTCGGCTCGGTCACGTCGACCTTCTGGAAACGGCGCGACAATGCCGCGTCTTTTTCGAAGATGCCGCGATATTCCGTGAACGTGGTTGCGCCGATGCACTTGAGCGTGCCCGACGACAACGCCGGCTTCAGCAGATTCGACGCGTCCAGCGTGCCGCCCGACGCAGCGCCCGCGCCGATCAGCGTATGGATTTCGTCGATGAACAGGATCGCGTGCGGACGTTCCTTCAATTCCTTGAGGACCGTCTTCAGGCGTTGTTCGAAGTCACCGCGATACTTGGTGCCGGCGAGCAACGCGCCCATGTCGAGCGAATACACCTGGGCATCGGCCAGAATATCCGGCACTTCGCCGCGCGTAATGCGCCAGGCCAGCCCTTCGGCGATCGCCGTCTTGCCGACGCCGGCCTCACCGACCAGTAGCGGATTGTTCTTGCGGCGACGGCACAGCACCTGGACCACGCGCTCGACTTCCGACTCGCGCCCGATCAGCGGATCGATGCGGCCGTCTTTCGCCATCTGGTTCAGGTTCTGCGTGAACTGCGCGAGTGGGGTTTCCTTCTGCGCGGCGGCTTCGTCGGACTCGGCATTCGCGTCGCTCGCTTTCGCGGCGTCGGTGCTGCTCGTCTTGGCGATGCCATGCGAGATGAAATTCACCACGTCCAGACGCGTCACGCCCTGCTGTTGCAGGTAGTACACCGCATGCGAATCCTTCTCGCCGAAGATCGCGACCAGCACATTCGCGCCGGTCACTTCCTTCTTGCCATTCGAGGTGGATTGCACATGCATGATCGCGCGCTGGATCACACGCTGGAAACCCAGCGTGGGTTGCGTGTCGACGTCGTCCGTGCCAGGCACGGTAGGCGTGTTGTCATGAATGAAGTTGCGCAGGTTCTGGCGCAGATCCTCGATATTGGCCGCGCATGCACGCAACACCTCCGCGGCCGTTGGATTGTCCAACAGTGCCAGCAAAAGATGTTCGACCGTTATGAACTCGTGCCGCGCCTGGCGTGCTTCCATGAACGCCATGTGCAGGCTGACTTCCAGTTCCTGGGCAATCATGCTTCCTCCATCACACACTGCAGCGGATGCCCGGCCTGCCGTGCGTGGGTAACGACTTGCTCGACTTTGGTCGACGCGATGTCCCGCGTATAGACCCCACAAACTCCCCTGCCTTCGCGATGCACCTTCAACATAACCTGCGTTGCGGTTTCTCGATCTTTATTGAAATATTCCTGCACGACCATCACGACAAATTCCATTGGCGTGAAGTCGTCATTCAGCAGCACCACCTTGTACATGGACGGCGGCTTCAGCTTCTTTTCCTGCCGCTCCAGTACGGTGCCGTCCTGCTTGTCCGGGATAATCGCCATACACCCATTCTAAACAACTAGGACAGGCCCGCAATCCTGTCAAAACCCGGCCAACCGGCCGGTGAGCCCGTTCGCTTCCGCTCTGATGGGTAATTACCCCAAAGCGTTGCGTCATTCGACGAGCCGTTTGCGGAGCCGGCCCCTATCCTGTGATGCGTCGCGGTTATGCCGCGCCGCAGTCGGATCGAGTATCGCACAACCTGCCGATGCAGGCTGGCTCGCCGCCCTTGCCCTGCCAGCCGGCGGTGCGCGACCCGCAGAACAGCATGTGAGTCGATTATGCGACTTTTCAAGACAGCCCGCTTGCGCAAGCGCACATAAGAAAATAAAAGCCGGAAAAACCCTGGAAAACGCCTGTTTGCAACGCGACAACGGCATCTCAAAATTTTCTTGACACTCGAATAAAGAGCCTCAACAATCAAGCTGGCACTTTTTTCACTGCGCCATAAATCGAAAAAATGCCGATGGTGAGCTTGTGAGGAGGGAGCGGCTGCCTCGCGCGGTCGTCGAGCTTTTCGAGGGCTCGTGGTAGTGACATGAGTTACAGGGGAAGTTGGAATGGCAACTGGTACGGTCAAATGGTTCAATGACGCAAAAGGTTTCGGATTTATCACGCCTGACGAGGGCGGTGAGGATCTGTTTGCACACTTCTCGGCCATCCAGATGAATGGGTTCAAGACCCTCAAGGAAGGTCAAAAAGTAACCTTCGAGGTCGTGCAAGGCCCGAAAGGCAAACAGGCATCGAACATCCAGGCACCTGCCTGATACGGTTCGTTACCCGATCCTTTGAAACCCGGCTTCGTGCCGGGTTTCTTTTTTTGAGCGTGGGCTTCTAACCTATTGCGGATCGCAATCCCGACATGCGACGCAAAAGGGCCAGTCGGATCATTGGGCAAGGCTGGAAGAGTGTCGGATGCGGCGCGGCTTCGCACCATGCGAGGCTCAACGCTGCACCGACGGCGCGAAATCCCAAATAACGGTCGCTGCTTCGCTTTTCGACCCGCTTCGCCTTGCCGTCGGCTAATCGGCGCAGCGCCCCCGCCGCGCGCGCTGCATATCGAGACTACGCGTCAGATCTCCCTCAAACACAGCGACGCCCTGATGGCGGAAATTCGACCGTACATCCACAGCAGGGGTGACGCCGATACGT
>NZ_JAQQEF010000079.1:0-1349 GCF_046027605.1 Paraburkholderia fungorum | reverse complement strand
GCGATGCTGTTTCGCAACCTCGCTTCAATGGACGTCGAGGAGTCGATTCGCGGCAATCCGATGGACGGCGTGATTCTGCTGGTCGGTTGCGATAAGACCACGCCCGCGCTGCTGATGGGCGCGGCGTCGTGCAATCTGCCCGCGCTGGCGGTTTCCGGCGGCCCCATGCTCAATGGCCGTTTTCGCGGCAAGAACATCGGCTCCGGTACGGGTGTGTGGCAGATGTCCGAGGAAGTGCGCGCCGGCACGATGACGCAGGAGGAGTTCACTGAAGCCGAGTCGTGCATGAACCGCTCGCGTGGCCACTGCATGACGATGGGCACCGCGTCGACAATGGCGTCGATGGTCGAATCGCTCGGCATGGGCTTGCCGCACAACGCGGCGATTCCCGCGGTCGATGCACGCCGGCAAGTGCTCGCGCATCTCGCGGGGCGCCGCATTGTCGATATGGTTCGAGAGGATCTGACGATGGACAAGATCCTCACGCGTCAGGCGTTTGAAAACGCGATCCGCACGAATGCGGCGATCGGCGGCTCGACCAATGCGGTGGTGCACCTGATCGCGCTCGCGAAGCGTATCGGCGTCGAGCTTTCGCTGGAAGACTGGGAGCTCGGCTCGAACGTGCCGTGTCTCGTGAATCTGCAACCGTCGGGCGAATACCTGATGGAAGACTTTTACTACGCAGGCGGTTTGCCGGCCGTGCTGAAGCAACTCGGTGAACAAGGGCTCTTGCATAAGGACGCGCTGACGGTCAACGGCAAGACGCTCTGGGACAACGTGCGCAACGCGCCGAATCACGACGAGAAGGTCATCACGACGTTCGCCGAGCCGTTCAAGCCGAAGGCCGGGATTGCGGTGCTCAAGGGCAACCTGGCGCCGAATGGCGCGGTGATCAAGCCGTCGGCGGCCACCGCGCATCTGCTGAAGCATCGCGGCCGCGCGGTGGTGTTCGAGAACATCGAGGAATTGCACGCGAAGATCGACGACGAGTCGCTCGATATCGACGAGCACTGCATCATGGTGCTCAAGGGGGCGGGGCCGAAGGGTTATCCAGGCTTTGCCGAAGTCGGCAACATGCCGCTGCCGAAAAAAGTGCTGCAAAAAGGCATCACGGACATGGTGCGTATCTCCGACGGCCGCATGAGCGGCACGGCCTACGGCGCGGTGGTGCTGCACGTGTCGCCGGAAGCGGCCGCGGGCGGCCCGCTCGCGTTCGTGCAAACCGGCGACATGATCGAACTCGACGTCGAAGCGCGCCGACTTCATCTGGACGTCACCGACGCCGAACTGGAACGCCGCCGCGCGACCTGGCAGCCGCCTGCGCCGCCCACGCGCGGTTACTACAAACT
>NZ_JAQQEF010000078.1:0-1386 GCF_046027605.1 Paraburkholderia fungorum | reverse complement strand
GATCTTCATGTGATGCCGTAACGAGGTATCGGCTGCGGTCTTATATCCGGCTTTACGCAGGCCGAAGCCGCGAGCCCTGATGGAATGCGCCAGGAATGTCCTCATCTCGGCCGCGTGCTTCAGGCACAAGGCTGTGTTCAGGTTTGCACTCCTGCGGTCCGACCTGTTTTGCCATCACATTGAAATCAACCCTAGCAACCTACCAGTTCCATGACGCTTCAACGTGCACATTCCTCTATGCGGGTCTGTGGCTTACATGATTCGCTTCGTACGAAGTCTCGTGAGCAAGGATCGCCCAGGCGGTTCTGGCCATTTTGTTTGCCAAGGCTACCGCTGCCACATTTGCTGGCCGTCTCGCCTGAATCGCCTTTTGCCACGCCGTTGGTACTTTGGTGTGACACAGAACAGAACGTGCCCCATGTATTAATAAGGTACGCAGGTATGGGTCACCGCGCCTTGAGATCGAGCCGAGCCGTATCTTTCCGCCCGTACCGCTCTGACGGGGAATGAGCCCCAGAAACGCTGCGAACTCGCGGCCTGACTTGAATGTCTTCGCGTCTCCAATTGTTGCCACCAAAGCCGTTGCAGTTAGCCGGCCAATTCCCGGTACTTCGGAAATCGCACGGCATGCCGCTTCCTGCTTCTGCCATGCACCAATCCTCTTCTCGAGTTGATTGATGTCTTCCTCAAACAGGTTGATGCGACGCAACTGTTCGAGGAGGTTCAGAACCATTGATCGTGGCAGTGTGTCTTCGAGTTCTGCCAGGCGCTCCCTGATCTCATCGAGCCCTGCAACGCGTCCTGCGCGAAACGTAACGCCGAACTCATACAGCAACCCGCGCAGCTGATTTATTTGCATTGTTCGAAACTTGACGAGCAACGAGCGCATACGATGAAGGCTTAGCATCACCTGCTGATCCTCTGTCTTGGGGGCAACCGTGCGCATGCCGGGTTGCTGCACTGCGGTCCAGATTGCCCGGGCGTCCGCCGCGTCAGTCTTGTTCGTTTGCACAAAAGGTCGAATGAATTGGGCGTGTAGTAGCACCACCTCGTGTCCGAGCGCGCGAATCTTGCGCGCCCACCAGTGAGCACTTCCGCAAGCTTCAAGAACGACGCGACCAGCGGGACGTTGCGCCAGAAATGTAATCAGATCGTCACGTCCAAACTTCCGATTCGCGATCTCGCCAGTTTGGGCGTCGACCCAGTACATCTGGAACACCCGTTTTGCAATGTCGAGTCCGTATGTCGTAGCATTCATCTGGGGCCTCCGTTCCATAAGTGGTTGTGTCGCAACTCCACTTTGGCACATTGATGCCGTTCGGTCCTGGGGGCCCTCAATCCTGCCCAATTCCCCGAAGGGAGGGCGGTGTCCATTCCATCTCGGCC
>NZ_JAQQEF010000077.1:0-1681 GCF_046027605.1 Paraburkholderia fungorum | reverse complement strand
TGTCGAGGCCAGGTTCAAATGTCGTAGCGGCAGCTATTTAGAAATGTCGGGGTTTGAGGTTGATTTTGACTCTGTCTTTAACGGTTTGAATCTCACACAGCCTTGAAGGACAGCGTGTGAACGGGCAGGGCGTGTCAGTCCGTTCAGCCAGATCCTGCCGACCGACGGCCAGGTTTGCGCGGCTGCTTCAGTTGATTGCGTTGCGCCAGCTGCACGATCACTTCATCGACGTCGGCCTTTGCGAACTCGCGCTGCTTCTTCGTGCCCTGCGCTCGTTCCGTTGCCCGAACCGGTTGTCCCTGATTCGTGCGCGCAGGGGAGCCCGAGATGCGCCGGTTGTCACGTTGCGCCTGGATCGCCTGCGCGACCTGCAGTACGTGACTCAGGCGCTTGTGTTCAACGACCGCGCCCTGATCGATCTCGGCCAGCCGGTCGTACTGCCTGTACGGCAGCACACGGCCATCGGCGCGGATCTCGATGCGTCCGTCCGGATACTCCCACACGTCGATGTAGCGGTGGATCAGCTTGCGGTTCTCCGCCGTGTCATCCAGCAGGTACATCACGCGGTCGTACTGCACCGTCAGCGACTTCGTCACGCGCCGCGTCTCGCGCCAGGTCATCAGCAGGTCGAGATGCTCGTCAGCCCGCAGCGGCCGGTGTGCATCGAACTCACTCTTCGGTGGCCTGGCAAACCGCGCGTTGTAGGCCGCCATGAAGGAGGGCGCATACGCATTGGCATCAGCCACCGTGCTGATGCCGCGCAACCGCATCTCCTTCACCATGCGGTCCTGCAGCGTGAGGTGGGCGCGTTCGACGCGGCCCTTCGCGGAACTGCTGTTCGCGCAGAACGTGTCGATGTTCAGTTCGTACATCGCCCGGCCGAAATGCGTCACGCTGCTTCCCGTTTCATGGGCTTTGCCACTGCGAAACACGCTCGCCTTGTCGCTATAGAACGCACCGGGCTTGCCGTGGCATTCGATGTACGCACGCGTCGCCTCGAAATAGCTGAAGGTTGATTCGCTCGCCGTGAAGTGCAGATGCATCAGCCGGCTGGTCGCATCGTCAACGTACACCAGCAGTGTGCAGGCCGGCGCCCGTTCCTCGAACCACCGGTGATCGCTGCCATCGATCTGCACCAGCTCGCCCAGACACGCACGACGGGCCCGCGGCTGATAGACCTTCGGCGGGCGCTGCCGGCGCGGAATCCACAGCCCGGCATCGGTCATCAGGTGCCGCACGGTTTCCTTGGCCATCCGGATGCCATGGCACTCCCAAAGCTTCTCGCAGGCCAGCGTCGGCCCGAAATCGGCGTAGCGCTCACGAATGATCGCCAGCGCCCGCTGAGCCAGTCCTTCGTCCAGCTTCCGGTTACCGGAACGGCCACGTCTGCGCGAGGCCAGTCCCGCCGCACCGGATTCCTGATAGCGGATCACCAGGCGCTCAACCTGACGCACGGTCAAGCCCAGACGTTCGGCCGCGCGACCAGGCTTGAGGCCCCTGTCGACAATGGCCTGGATGACCTTCAAACGGTCGAGTTCGCGCATGTTCAATGTCACCAGGGTGGCTGGACACATGGCCGACTCCGAAATCTCGCAACGGACCGACCAGCATGCCAGCGTTCAAAAACACGACATTTCTATCTAGCTAGAACACGACATTTACATAAAGCTGCTACATGCAA
>NZ_JAQQEF010000076.1:0-1695 GCF_046027605.1 Paraburkholderia fungorum | reverse complement strand
TTGCATGTAGCGGCAATATGAGAATGTCGTGTTTCAGCAAGATACAGATGTCGTGTTTTGCAGCTGATGCCATGCTCGGCGTTTCCGGTCTGATTGCGGGAGCCCGCCATGCGTGCAGCCGAACTGGTGACACTGAACATGCGCGAACTCGACCGTTTAAAGGTGATTCAGGCGATTGTGGAGCTGGGACTGAAGCCCGGGCGCGCAGCTGAACGGCTCGGGCTGAGCGTGCGCCAGGTCGAGCGGCTGGTGATCCGCTATCGGGCTTCGGGTGCCGCCGGTTTGTGCTCGGGCCGACGCGATCGCCCGGGCAACCGGAAACTGGATGAAGGACTGGCTGTGCGGGCGCTGACGATCATCCGTGAACGCTACGCCGATTTCGGGCCGACGCTGGCCTGCGAGAAGCTGCACGAATGCCATGGGATCACGCTGTCGAAGGAAACCGTGCGGCATCTGATGACCGATGCCGGGCTGTGGATTCCGCGCCGGCAGCGCCCGCCGAAGCTCTATCAGCCGCGGGCCCGTCGTGCGTGTCTGGGCGAGCTGGTGCAGATCGATGGCAGCGAGCATCCGTGGTTCGAGGCACGGGCACCGCAATGCACGCTGCTGGTGTATGTCGACGACGCAACCAGCCGGCTGATGGCGCTGCATTTCACGGCGACCGAATCGACCTTCAGCTACTTTGAGGCGACGCGTGGGTATCTGGAGCGCTACGGCAAGCCGGTCGCGTTCTACAGCGACAAGGCCAGCGTGTTCCGGCCGACGCACACGCAGACCGGCGACCGGGGCGTGACGCACTTTGGCCGCGCGATGTACGAGCTGAACATCGACACGTGGTGCGCGAACAGCAGTTCCGCCAAGGGCCGCGTCGAGCGGGCGCACCTGACCTTGCAGGACCGGCTGGTGAAGGAACTGCGGCTGCGCGGCATCAGTACCATCGCGGCGGCCAATGCGTATGCGCCTGCCTTCATCGCGTCGTACAACGCGCACTTTGCGAAACCGCCGAAGAGCACGTTCGACGCACACCGGCCGCTGCGCGACGATGAGGATCTGGACGCGCTGCTGACGTGGCGCGAACTGCGGCGCGTGACGAAGTCGCTGACGGTGCAGTACGACCGCGTGATGTACCTGCTGGCGGACACGCCAGCGAACCGGAAACTGATCCACCGGTATATCGACGTGTGGGAGTATCCGGACGGGCGCATCGAGGTGCGGGCGGATGGCGTTGCCCTGCCCTGCGTCCCCTATGACCGGCTGTCGGAGATCGATCAGGGCGCGGTGATCGAGCACAAGCGGCTGGGGCACGCACTGCAGGTGGCGCAGGCGCTGCAGGCACAGCGTGATGACCGGCGCGCTTCGGGTTCACCGTCACGCACGCATCGTGGGCTGGCCGCCGGACGCAATCAGCGCGAACCGGGCACGAAGAAGCAGCGCGAGTTCACACGGGAAGATGTCAATGCAACGCTGACGCAGTTATCGGCAAAGCCGGTCACGATCGCGGTCAAGGCTCGCAAACCCGGGCCGCGGTCTGCAGGCACCCACTGAACGGACTGACACGCCCTGCCCGTTCACGTGCTGTCCTGCAACACTGCATTGAGCTTTAACCCATAAAAAGAGACTCAGCACCGGTGCCAGATACGACATTTCTATCTGGCCGGCACCCCGACATTTGAACCTGGCCTCGACATTGCATGT
>NZ_JAQQEF010000075.1:0-2007 GCF_046027605.1 Paraburkholderia fungorum | reverse complement strand
TATCCATCGCATCCTTCAAAGGTCGCCATGCAAATTGGAAAACCCAGTCAGCTACGCACGTCGATTTCGACCGCGACACCTGACAGCATCACCGTCCGTAACCGGGATCTCTGCAAGGAATTGATAGGCCAGGTGAGCCTGACCGACTTCTTTTGCCTGCTCCTCACGGGCCAGCCGCCCACGGACACCCAGCGCCTGCTCCTCGACGCATCGCTCGTGTCGATCTCGGAACACGGGCTGGTCCCCTCCATACAAGCCGCCCGCATGACATACGCCGCAGCACCCGAGGCCTTGCAGGGCGCGGTTGCCGCCGGACTGCTGGGATGTGGGTCAGTCGTTCTCGGCAGTTCCGAAGAGGCGGGCAAGCTGTTTGCCGCGTTGCTCGCAAAAACGCCGCAGGAAGGCACGCTCGCAGAGGTGGTCGAGCGTGAAATCTCGGCGCTGCGGGCGCGGCGCGCGCCGCTGCCCGGTTTCGGGCATCCGCTCCATCAGCAGGAAGATCCGCGCGCCACGCGCCTGCTCGCCCTCGCGGACGAACTCGGCACAGCAGGCGAGAATGTACGGGTCCTGCGCGCCATCGCTGCCGCAGTACCGCAAATTTATGGCCGGGCACTGCCGATCAACGTGTCCGGCGCGATTCCCGCCGTGCTGCTGGACGTCGGTTTTCCTCTCAAGGCCTTGAAAGGCGTGCCGCTCGTCGCACGCAGCGTGAGCCTCGTCGCCCATCTGCTGGAAGAGAGCATGGAGCCGATCGGCTTTGCACTGGCCCACGCCGGCGAAAGCGCGATCAGCTACGTCGCGTGAACAGGCGCCCCGGAATACAAAGCGGCGGCTGCCGCATAGGGAGTAATTGAAGTGATCAAGGTATTGCAGAACATACGCGTCATCGAGCAGGGCACCTTCATTACCGGACCGGCCACAGGAATGCTGCTCGGCGACCTCGGTGCCGACGTGATCAAGGTCGAGCAACCCGGCGCCGGGGACCCCTTCCGGGCGTTCCGCGGCGGCCTGTACAGCCCGCACTTCCAGACTTACAACCGCAACAAGCGCAGCGTCACGCTCAATACGAAAGATGCCGACGATCTCGCCGCTTTCGACGAGCTCATCCGCACGGCGGACGTCTATATCCAGAACTTCCGCCCGGGCGCGGCAGCGCGTCTGAATGTGGACGAAGCGCGTCTTCGTGCGATCAATCCTCGCCTGATCTACTGTTCGATCAGCGGCTTCGGCCAGTCGGGGCCTTCCATGGGCCGTCCTGCATACGACACGGTCGCGCAGGCCGCGAGTGGTTTTCTCGGACTGTTGATCAATCCGGAGAACCCGCGCGTGGTTGGACCGGCAATCGCCGATTCGATCACTGGCTTCTACGCCGCCTACGGCATTCTCGGGGCGCTGCAGGAACGCGCGCGCACCGGAACGGGCTTGAGCGTGGAAGTGTCGATGCTCGAGGCCATGACCCATTTCAACATGGACGCGTTCACGCACTACTATTCGGCCAACGAGCTGATGGGACCGTACAGCCGGCCGATGGTCTCGCAGTCGTACGTCATGAAATGCCGGGACGGCAAGTGGCTCGCGCTGCATATGTCATCGCCGGAAAAATTCTGGCAGGGACTCGCCACGGTGATCGGCAGGCCCGGCTTGCTCGATGACCCGCGCTTCTCGACGCGAGAAGGCCGCATCGACAACCAGGAAGCGATGATCGAGGTCCTCTCGGGGGTCTTCGTCGAGCGTGATCGCGACGAGTGGTGCCGCCTGCTGCTCGAGCAGGATGTGCCGCATGCGCCAATGTACGACGCCAGCGAGGCACTGGAAGATCCGCAGGCGAAGCATCTGGAACTGCTGGTGTCCGCACAGCACGCCACGATGGGCGAATACAAGACCGTGCGCAGCCCGGTGAGCTACAACGGCGAACGCTCGCTTGAGATCGTGCCGCCGCCGGTGCTCGGCGAACATAACGAAGAAATCCTCGGGCCTCTGCGCGCGTGAGACAGCACCGCGCTCGCC
>NZ_JAQQEF010000074.1:0-2119 GCF_046027605.1 Paraburkholderia fungorum | reverse complement strand
ACAAAAAGCGGGCAGCCGATATCCCACGGACGCGCGTCGCGTGATACTGCGCTTGCTGGGTACATGACCCAGATAGACCACGTCTTCGCCGTCGAGGATCGCGAAGGACACGGAATCACGAAACGTGTCTGCGACCTCCTGCAGGTAGGGGTTGACCAGGTCCTTGAAATTCATGGAGCGCAGGTACGCTACCCCGAGCGACAAAACTTTCGGCAATAGCAGGAAACGCTTGCCCTGCATCCCCACGTATCCGAGCGAGTGCAGGGTGAGGAGGGCGCGCCGGGCAGTGGCGACGTTCATTTGCGCCGCCTGGGCGACCTCGCTCAGCGTCATTTCCGGTTGATCTTCAGTAAAAGCCTGGATCACCGCGAGACCGCGCGCAAGCGCGGCCACGAAGTCCCGGTGAGTCTCATCAATACGTTCCGACGGTGTTTGAGCCATGAAAGAAGGTAGGCGATATTCGACAGCCGTAACTATACTGTTTTTCGTCCTGCGAACAAAATTTCGCCCGCGATGACTCAGAAGCGATGCCGGATGCCCAGGCTGACGATGGTCTGGTCGCTGCCGCTAGAGGGCGTCGCAGTAAAAAGCGTGGCCGTAGCGTCGCCACCCTGCACATGCTCGTAGTTGACCAGGGCATAGAGGTCGGTCCGCTTCGAGAGGAAGTAGTCCGCCGAGAGCATGTATTGCCCCCAGTGGGTTTCATTCAGCTTCGAATAAGCGTAGCCGCCGGACAACGTCACCGTGGGCGTCAGCGAATAGGTCACGCCGCCCTCCAGGGTTCTCAGCACGGCGGTCGAACCGCCGCTCTTCATATCGGTGAGCGAATACACACCGTGCAACAGCGCGGGACCAAACTGGTAGCTGCCCGCCACCGCGGCGGTCGAGATCCGGTTGAGGGCGATCGTTCCTTCCTGCTGAGTGCCGAACAGGTCCGGAACGCCGATCGTCGTAGCCGGCGTGATGGTCGTATTGTTCACGCTCGTGTATGCGGCGGCGAGATTCAGGTACCCGTGGCTGTACGAGATGCCATAACTCTGCGCGCTGCCGGCTCCCAGATGACCGGGCTGCCCGCCCGGCGCGTACAGTACGCCGGCCTTCAATCCGCCGAGATTGGGCGTCTGGTATGCAATGACATTATTGAGCCGCTCGCCGCCGAGGCGGTCATAGTCCCCCAGGTGAAAGCCGTAGGTACCCGTGTTGTACAGGTTAGTCATCGAATACAGATAGATCAGGAAGTCGTATTGCCGACCCAACGTGATCGTACCAGCGGGCGTCGTAAGTCCGACGAACGCCTGACGTCCAAATTCGAGGCCTCCCTGACCTAACGCCCCGTTGTTCAGCGCGAAGCCATTTTCCAGGGTGAAGATGGCCTGGTATCCTCCGCCGAGGTCTTCCGTGCCTTTGATACCCCAACGGCTGCCCTGCACGTTCCCGGAGGTTTGCGTGAGCGCGCTGTGGCCGCCCTCATTGCTGACGTAGTTGATGCTTTCGTCGATAAGTCCATACAGCGTCACGTTGCTTTGCGCATGCGCGGTTTTCATCCCGCACAGCGAAAATGTAGCCGTGGCCGACAACAGCAATGCTGCGTTGATGCGGTGTTTCATTACCTGTCTCCTGGGGCGGTATTCTTCTGGAACAGAAATTCTGGGTTGTTTAAAGGATTACTAATTAATTTATTCTGGCTTGCAGTTTCTTTCTGCCGGATTCCCGGTATTTACCGGGAATCCGGACTCAATCCGGTCGGCTGGTGGACACCATTGCGCGGGGAATCGAAAGAATCAGACAACAGCAGACCAGCAGGCAGCTACCCAGCACGTAGGTGCCGCTGTTGACGTCACCGGTCACGTTCTTTGCGACGTTGGTAATCATCGCGCCGGTGATGCCGGACAAGCTGCCAACGGAGTTGATCATCGCGAGTCCTGCCGCTGCCGCTGCACCGGAAAGCAGGCGTCCGGCGAAGGTCCAGAAAATCGGCATGATGCCGATGATTCCGGAGGCGGCGATCGAAATGAGCAGGATCGATACAGAAAGCTGGTGCGTGAACGTCGCGCTGAGAATCAACGCAACACCGGCCAGCAGAGCCGGAACGGCGGCATGCAGGCGCCGTTCCCCAGTA
>NZ_JAQQEF010000073.1:0-2131 GCF_046027605.1 Paraburkholderia fungorum | reverse complement strand
TCCGCGAAGCCGCCCTCGATTATCACGAGTTCCCGACCCCCGGGAAGATCGCGATCGCCCCGACCAAGCAGATGATCAACCAGCGCGACCTCGCGCTGGCGTACTCGCCGGGCGTGGCGTTCGCGTGCGAGGAAATCGTCGAGAATCCGCTGAACGCCGCGCGTTTCACCGCGCGCAGCAACCTGGTGGGCGTCGTCACGAACGGCACCGCGGTGCTGGGTCTGGGCAACATTGGGCCGCTCGCGTCGAAGCCGGTCATGGAAGGCAAGGCCGTCCTGTTCAAGAAGTTCGCCGGCATCGACGTGTTCGATATCGAGCTGAACGAGTCCGACCCGCACAAGCTGGTCGACGTGATCGCGGCGCTCGAGCCGACCTTCGGCGGCATCAACCTCGAAGACATCAAGGCGCCGGACTGCTTCATCGTCGAGCGCGAATGCCGCAAGCGCATGAAGATTCCGGTCTTCCACGACGACCAGCACGGCACCGCGATCGTCGTCGCGGCTGCGATCACCAACGGTCTGAAGGTGGTCGGCAAGGACATAAAGAACGTCAAGCTGGTGTCGTCCGGCGCGGGCGCCGCGGCGCTGGCCTGTCTGGACCTGCTGGTCGACATCGGCCTGCCGCTCGAGAACATCACCGTCACCGATCTGGCCGGCGTGGTCTACAAGGGCCGCGTCGAACTGATGGACCCGGACAAGGAGCGTTTCGCACGCGAAACAGAAGCCCGCACGCTTGCCGAGGCGATCGGCGGCGCGGACATTTTCCTTGGCCTCTCGGCTGGCGGCGTGCTCAAGCAGGACATGGTCAAACAGATGGCGGACAAGCCGCTGATTCTGGCGCTGGCCAATCCGACGCCGGAAATCCTGCCGGAACTGGCGCTCGAAGTGCGTCCGGACGCGGTGCTGTGCACGGGCCGTACCGACTACCCGAACCAGGTGAACAACGTGCTGGTGTTCCCGTTCCTGTTCCGCGGCGCGCTGGATGCGGGCGCGACAACGGTGACGCGGGAAATGGAAATCGCCGCGGTCAATGCGATCGCCGAACTGGCGCGCCAGGAGCAGAGCGATATCGTCGCGACGGCGTACGGCATCCAGGATCTCTCGTTTGGTCCGGAGTATCTGATTCCGAAGCCGTTCGACCCGCGCCTGATCGTCAAGGTCGCGCCGGCCGTGGCGAAGGCCGCGATGGATTCGGGTGTGGCCGAGCGTCCGATCGAGGACATGGACGCTTACGAACAGCATCTGCAGCAGTTCGTCTATCACAGCGGCACGACGATGAAGCCGATCTTCCAGCTCGCGCGTGGCGTCGAGCCGGAGAAGAAGCGCATTGTGTTCGCGGAAGGCGAGGAAGAGCGCGTGCTGCGCGCCATGCAGATCATCGTCGACGAAAAGCTGGCGAAGCCGATTTTGATTGGCCGTCCGGCGGTGATCGAGCAGCGCATTGCACGCTACGGCCTGCGTCTGGTGGCGGGTCAGGACTACACGGTCGTGAACACCGATCATGACGAGCGCTATCGTGACTTCTGGCAGGAATATCACCGGATGATGTCGCGCAAGGGCATCACCGCGCAGATGGCGAAGCTCGAAATGCGCCGCCGCACCACGCTGATCGGCGCGATGATGGTGGAAAAGGGCGAAGCGGACGGGATGATCTGCGGCACGGTGTCCACCACGCATCGGCACCTGCACTTCATCGATCAGGTGATCGGCAGGAAGCCCGGCGCGAAGGTCTACGCAGCGATGAACGCGCTGGTGTTGCCGAACCGGCAGATCTTCCTGGTCGACACGCACGTGAACGTCGATCCGACGCCGGAGCAGCTGGCCGAGATCACGATCATGGCGGCTGAGGAAGTGCGCCGCTTCGGGATCGAACCGAAGGTCGCGCTGGTATCGCATTCGAACTTCGGCTCGAGCAATGCGCCGACCGCGCAGAAGATGCGCGACACGCTGGCGATCCTGCGCGAACGCGTGCCGGAGCTGCAGGTGGACGGCGAAATGCACGGCGACGTGGCGCTCGACGCGAATCTGCGCCGCGAAGTGCTGCCCGACTCGACGCTCGAAGGCGACGCGAACCTGCTGGTGCTGCCGAACATCGATGCGGCCAATATCTCGTACAACCTGCTGAAGACCGC
>NZ_JAQQEF010000072.1:0-2160 GCF_046027605.1 Paraburkholderia fungorum | reverse complement strand
GACTGGGGAACGGCGCCTGCATGCCGCCGTTCCGGCTCTGCTGGCCGGTATTGCGTTGATTCTCAGCGCGACGTTCACGCACCAGCTTTCTGTATCGATCCTGCTCATTTCGATTGCCGCCTCCGGGATCATCGGCATCATGCCGATTTTCTGGACCTTCGCCGGACGCCTTCTTTCAGGCGCAGCGGCAGCGGCCGGACTCGCGATGATTAACTCTATCGGCAGCTTGTCCGGCATCACCGGCGCGATGATTACCAACGTCGCAAAGAACGTGACCGGTGACGTCAACAGCGGCACCTACGTGCTAGGTGGCTGCCTGCTGGTCTGCTGTTGTCTGATTCTTCTGATTCCCCGCACGATGGTGTCCACCGTACGGCCGGATTAAGCCAGGTTACCGGCTAAAGCGCCGGCCACGCGCCGGTAGCGCAGTTGACGGAAGCACACTGCAAACCGTCGTCAATTATTTAGCATTCCTTTAAATATGCAAGGTTTTTTTCCTTCAAGAAAATTATTTCAGGAGACAGGTAATAAAAAGAGTCGCTAAGACGGCGTTGCTGTCGTCGGTTACTGTTGCATGCTCGCTATACGGCATGGGGACCGCCTACGCGCAAAGCAATGTGACGCTGTACGGGTTGATCGACGAAAGCCTCAACTACGTCAGCAACGAAGGCGGCCACAGTGCGTTCACGCAAACGTCTGGCAACGTGCAGGGCAGCCGCTGGGGCATCAAGGGCACGGAAGATCTGGACGGCGGATACCAGGCTATCTTCACGTTGGAAAACCGCTTCGCGCTTAACAACGGGGCACTCCAACGGGGCACTCGGTCAGGGCGGCCTCGAGTTCGGACGTCAGGCGTTTGTCGGACTTACGACGCCCGCTGGCACGATCACGTTGGGTCGACAATACGACTTCCTGATCTATCTGTATTCGATGACCAACCTGTACAGCGCCGGTACGTACGGTTTCCATCTCGGGGATTACGACCGCCTCGGCGGCGAGCGGCTCAATAATGTCATTGCATACCAGAGTCCCACGTTCGGTGGCCTGAAGTTCGGCGCGCTGTACGCGCCGGGCGGCCAGCCCGGCCATCTGGCAGCCGGCAGTGCGCAGAGTTATGGCGTCTCATACAGCCGCAGCAACCTGAGTCTCGCAGCCGCGTACACCAGCGTGAACAATACGACCATCACCCCGGCCACGACGATCGGCGTACCCGACCTGTTCGGCACGCCGCAAAGCGGGACGATTGGCCTCGACCGGATGTCGACCGTCGCGGCGGGAGGCAGCTATCGGTTCGGGCCCGCGCTGCTGCATGGCGTGTATTCGCTCACCGACATGAAGAGCGGCGGTTCGACCGCCGTGCTAAGTACGTGGGAGGGCGGTGTAACCTATTGGCTGACGCCCGCGGTATCAGTGCTGGGCGGCTACGCGTACTCGAAGCTGAATGAAGACCGCTGGGGTCAATACATGCTCTCCGCCAACTATTCCCTCTCGAAGCAAACCGACCTCTATGCCTTGCTCAACTACGAGCATGTGCATGGCGAGAACGTCAGAGCCACGCTGTTCACCGCAACGCCTTCGAGCGGCGCCAACCAGACCATCGTCAGCCTGGGCATCCGGCATCGGTTCTGACGCATCGCTGCCAGGATTTTCTTGCGAAATGTTTTTCGTCCTGCGAAAATTAGACTAGTTAGCCCTATTGATGACCGTCTACCTTCTTTCATGACTCAAACGCCTTCTGACCGTATTGATGAGACTCATCGGGACTTCGTGGCCGCGCTTGCGCGCGGCCTCTCGGTGATCCAGGCCTTTAGCGAAAATCAGCCGGAAATGACATTGAGCGAGGTCGCCCAGGCGGCGCAAATGAACGTCGCCACTGCCCGGCGCGCCCTCCTCACCCTGCACTCGCTCGGATACGTGGGGATGCAGGGCAAGCGTTTTCTGTTGCTGCCAAAAGTGTTGTCGCTCGGGGTGGCATATCTGCGCTCGATGAATTTTAAGGACCTGGTCAATCCCTACCTGCAGGAAGTCGCGGACGAATATCGTGATTCCGTGTCCTTCGCGGTCCTCGATGGCGACGACGTCGTCTACCTCGCCCATGTACCCAGCAAGCGCAGCATCACACGACGGGCGTCCGTGGGATATCGGCTGCCCGCCTTCTGC
>NZ_JAQQEF010000071.1:0-2491 GCF_046027605.1 Paraburkholderia fungorum | reverse complement strand
GTAAGCGTGTCGTCGATACCGTCTTGACGCTGATTTGAGTTAAGTACGCGCGGGAAGCTGAGCAGCAATGGCCCACGGCGCGAGGTCGCCGATACGATTGATTGGATGATCGGCGACGCGAGCGAGGACGAAGCGCAGATATGCCTCGGGATCAACGTTGTTGAGCTTGGCTGTGCCGATCAGGCTGTAGATCGCTGCGGCCCGTTCGCCGCCCGAGTCCGCCCCCGCAAACAGATAGTTCCGACGGCCTATCGCCACGCCGCGCAATGCGCGTTCGACCGGCAGGTTGTCGATCTCAAGGCAGCCGTCCTCGCAATAGCGTGTAAGCGCATCCCATCGGTTCAAGGCATAGAGAATCGCGCGACTTGTATCGGACTTGCGCGAGAGCGTCTCCAATGCGGTGGTGAGCCACGCATGGAGTTGATCGAGCAGTTGCCGCGCGTGTTGTTGCCGGTACGCGCGGCGTTTATCGGGTGGTTTGCCACGGATGTTCTCTTCGACCTTGTACAGAGCTCCAATGCGCTCGAGTGCTTCGGTATTCAGCGCATTTGGACGCGCCGCGTGGAGTTCATAGAACTGTCTTCGCGCGTGGGCCCAGCATGCCGCTTCGGCGACACGTCCTGTTTCGTAGATGGCCTGGTAGCCGCCGTACGCATCGGCCTGCAACGTGCCGCTAAACGATTCAAGATGCTCCTGCGGATGGATGCCCTTGCGATCCGGCGTATAAGTGAACCACACGGCCGGCGGCGTCATGTCGCCCGATGCCCGATCGTCACGCACATACACCCACAGACGGCCGGTCTTTGTCTTGCCGGCACCAGGCGCGAGCACTGGCACGGGGGTATCGTCAGCGTGAAGTTTGGTTGCTGCCATAACGTGCAGGCGCAACGCGTTGACCAGTGGCTGCAGTAGCGCAGCACTGTGGCCGACCCACTTCGCAAGCAGCGAGCGATCAAGCTCCACGCCCTCGCGCGCATACATGACCGATTGCCGGTAGAGCGGCAAGTGATCCGCGAACTTCGAGACCAGGACGTGAGCCAGAAGGCCGGGGCCAGCCATACCGCGTTCGATGGGGCGACTCGGGGCAGCGGCCTGCGCAATATGCTCGCAGCACGAACAGGCAAACCTGGGGCGCACATGGCGGATCACGCGGAAGCTCGCCGGTACGTATTCGAGTTGTTCGGAGACGTCCTCGCCCAGTTGCTTCATCCGGGCACCGCATTCGGTACAGGTCTGGTATGACTCAGGCAGATGTGTCTGGATCTCTCTGGGCAGATGCTCCGGCAACGGCTTACGCTGCACCTGTTCCGGTGCGGTGCGCGGTGCCCTGGAGATTTCGACGGGCGTGGCACCTTCATCTGCTTCGAGCTCCTCCAGACGCAGTTCGAGTTGCTCGATCTGATGGTCCAGCTTCTCCGATTTGCGTCCGAACTGCATGCGGCGCAGCTTCGCAATGAGCAGCTTCAAGTGCTCGATTTCGGCCTTGCCAGTCGCGATTGCAGCCTTCTGTGAATCGACCACGTTCTGCATACGTTCGAGCTGCGCGTCGCGTTCGCGCAGCATGGCCTTCAGGGTCTCGATGTCGTCTGGAAGGGTGTTCGCAGAAGTCATGCCGACAGTTTACGCGTCGGCGCCGACGTTTACAACGCGGAAGTGGGCCGCGCGGTGCGTGTCGGTTGGCGCCAGTCGATGCCCTCGAGCAGCATCGACAACTGGGCGGGGCTCAGGCATACCGTGCCACTTGTGGCCTGGGGCCAGACGAAGCGGCCCTTCTCAAGGCGCTTCATGAGCAGGCATAACCCATCGCCGCTCCACCAAAGCACCTTGAGCAGATCACCTCGTTTCCCCCGGAAGACGAAAACATGACCACTGAACGGGTCGCGTTCGAGTACGGTCTGCACCTTCGCGGCAAGACTGTTGAAACCCGCACGCATGTCGGTTACGCCTGCGGCCAGCCAGACGCGGCAGCCGCCTGGCAAGCCCACCGCCGACGGAAGCATGAGTACATTCACCGTGACAGCCCTCGCACTATCTCAATCAGGGTTGCCGTGGAAATATGACCGCTCAGGCGCAAGCGCACCTGACCACACTCGATCTCATACACACGATCCGAACTGGATGGCAGGGAACCCGGCGCATTCGCCGCCTGAGGCGCCAGCGTCACAGGCATCCAGTTCAGGGCGGCAGCCTCATGCGCAGCGAAGGCAGTAGCCGCAACATCCGGCAGACCGTAGTCGCCTGCCAGGTAGTGGCGGCGCCATTTGAACAGCAGATTGGCATTGATGCCATGCTCACGCGCGATGAACGCGGCAGACGCCTCTGGAGCGAGCGTCGCTTCCACGATCTGCCGCTTGAATTCCACCGAGAAGTTGGGGCGTTTGATTCGCCTGGCTTGCGTTGCCGTATCCATGATGGTGTCCACCATTTATTTGGTGGGCACCAAAGTAGCCAAATTCAACGTCTATTGCTACACGGTACTGGCGACACGCTT
>NZ_JAQQEF010000070.1:0-2544 GCF_046027605.1 Paraburkholderia fungorum | reverse complement strand
TAAAGACCGACAATTATCTTGTCCGGTGGATTGACGATTGTTCTGGCCGGTAGTGAGGAGTCGGAGGCGGCGTAGCCGCCGGAGACGACGAGCTACCGGCGCGGCGCCGGAAGATGGGCATAGGATGGCTGGTTGCCTTCGTCAGGAAGGGACCCGCCATGTCCGGACCCCATGTTACGGACCAGCAGGTCCGCCTGTATATGAACAAGCGCAGACATCACACCCAGGAAGTGGCCGCCGCGATGGCGGGCATGAGTTCGCGCACGGCGCGACGTATTGAACGCGACGGCCAGCTGCCGTCGCAACGTTCCGGACGATACTGGCGAACGCGTGAGGATCCGTTCGCGGCGGTCTGGGACAGCGAGGTGCTGCCGCTGCTACGCAGTGTCCCGCGACTGAAGGCAGTGACGTTGCTGGGCAAGCTGCAGGAAGTGCATCCCGGCCAGTTCCCCGACAGCATGCGCCGCACGCTCGAACGGCGCGTGAATTTCTGGCGAGCCGTGGAAGGTCCTGCGAAGGAGATCTTCTTTCCCCAGGAGCATCTGCCCGGCGCGCAGGGCCTGTCGGACTTTACTGATATGAACGGGCTGTGCGTCACGATCGCCAGCGCGCCGTTCGATCATGGCCTGTATCACTTCGTGCTGGCGTTCTCGCACTGGGAGTACGCCAGCCTTGTCGAAGGTGGCGAGAGTTTCGAGGCGCTGTCGCTGGGTCTGCAGAACGCGGTGTGGCAGGCGGGCGGCTGCCCGCGCGAGCATCGTACCGACAGCCTGTCTGCGGCATTCAGGAACCTGCAGCAGAAGGACGATTTCACCCTGCGCTATGCCGCGCTGCTCAGGCATTACGGCATGGAGGGCACACGTAACAACCCCGGCGTGTCGCACGAGAACGGTAGCGTGGAATCGTCGCATCGCCATCTGAAGGAGGCCATCGATCAGGCCCTGATGCTACGTGGGCATCGCGACTTCGGTGATCGTGCTGCCTATGCTGAATTCGTGCGCGAGGTCGTAATGCGGCGCAACCGCCGCAACGCGACCGCCTTCAATGTGGAACGTGAGTATTTACGCGAGCTGCCAGAACTGCGCACGACCGACTTCATCGAGGAGGAAGCACGCGTGACCCGCTGCGGTACTTTTACCGTTCGGGGCGTTCTGTATAGTGCGCCGTCGCGCCTGATCGGGCATCGCCTGCGGGTGCGACTCTATGCTGAACGGCTCGACTGCTACCTGTCCGGCGCTCTGGTGCACAGCACCCCGCGAGCCGCGCGCGCGGCCAGTGGCCAAGGCCACGCACTCGATTACCGGCACTTCATCGATGCGCTCAAACGCAAGCCGCAGGCCTTCAGGGGGCTGGCCTTCCGTGACAGGCTGTTTCCGCGCGAAGCCTATCGCCGGACGTGGGAACAGCTTGAAGCGCGACTCACGCAACGTGAAGCCTGCAGGACAATAGTCGGGTTGCTTGAACTGGCCGCCTGGCATGGCGTCGAGGCAGTCCTGGCCGGGCGGCTGGATGCCTTGCTGGATGCGGGTGAACTCCCCGATCTCGAGCAACTGCGTGACGAATTCGCTCCGCGTCAGGCCGACTGCCCGGAGGTCGTGGTCGAGCTGCCGTGTGCGGCGCTCTATGACGGCCTGCTCGATCACGAGGTGGCGCCATGAACGCCGTCACCTACGACGATGCCAGGCTAGGTCTGATGCTCACCGAACTGCGTCTGCCGACCATCGGCAGCCTGTGGCCCGATTTTACGCAGCGTGCCGACAAGGAAGGCTGGCCGGCCACACGACTGCTTGGTGCGCTGCTCGAACATGAACTGGCCGAGCGCGTCAAACGTCGCATCGAGCGGCATCGCATTGAATCGCATCTGGATCCGGCCAAGACGCTGGAAGCGTTCGACTTCGGTATGGTGCCGATGGTATCGAAGTCGCATGTCATGGCATTGGCCACGGGCGATTCGTGGCTTGAGAAAGGCGCCACAATTTTACTGTTCGGCCCGCCTGGCGGCGGCAAGAGTCATTTAGGCTCAGCCATCGGCCATGCGCTCATCGACGCCGGCTACCGGGTCCTGTTCACACGCACGGGCGAGCTCGTACAGAAACTGCAGGCCGCGCGGCAGAGCCTGCAGCTGCCATCCATGCTAACCAAGCTTGATCGTTTCGATCTGATTATCCTGGATGACCTGTCGTACGTACGCAAGGACCAGGCCGAAACCAGCGTGCTGTTCGAACTGATCGCCGAGAGGTACGAGCGCCGAAGTCTTCTGATTACGGCCAACCAGGCGTTCTCGGGCTGGACCGATGTATTCCCTGATCCAGCCATGACGGTCGCCGCCATCGACCGGCTCGTACATCACTCGACGATCTTCGAACTCAACGTCGAAAGTTACCGCCGTCGCAACGCCAGCGACAACAAGACCGCCCGGCGCCGACAATTACCCAACCCTGAATCTGAAGGAACGACAACTATGGCTAATTGACGCGACAATTACCCCCATCGACCGGACAAGATAGTTGTCGTTCTGGCGGACTTTGTAATTGACGATCTACA
>NZ_JAQQEF010000007.1:0-318443 GCF_046027605.1 Paraburkholderia fungorum | reverse complement strand
GGTAGGCCGCAAATTGGTTTCGCCGAGCGACATCACCGGAAATTCGAGCGGCAAACCGCCGGCTTCGTGCACGCCTTTTTTCACGTACTCGGCGAGCTCGCGAAAATGCGCGTTGCAAGGCGTCAGTTCCGACCACGTATTGCAGATGCCGATCACCGGTCGTCCGTCGAATTCGTCGTGTGGAATGCCCTGGTTTTTCATCCACGAGCGATGCAGAAAACCGTCGCGGTCCTTGAGGCCGAACCACGCCTGGCTGCGCAGCGGCTTTTTAGTCTGGTTCGAATCAGCCATGAAATCTCCTGTTGGCACGCATGTAGTGAAGGGCGCGCGTCAGTGCATCAATGCACGCGCTTGCTGCGGCGGAACTGATCGAACAGCACCGCGAGCAGCAGAATCCCGCCCCGAATCAGGTATTGATAGAAGGTCGGCACGTTCATCAGGCTCATCGCGTCCTGCACGGAACCCATGATCAGCACGCCGACCAGCACACCGGAAATCGTCGCGACGCCACCCGTCAACGATACGCCGCCGAGCACGCATGCGGAGATCACGCCGAGTTCGAGACCGACCGAGGTTTTCGGGTCGCCCAGACTCATGCGTGACGCCAGCATCACGCCTGCAAAGCCCGTTACCAGCCCCTGCAATACGAACACTGTGATCTTGATACGGGTGACAGGCAAGCCCGCCAGCAAAGCGGCCTCACTATTGCCGCCGACCGCCAGCACGTTCTTGCCGAACACGGTTTTCTTCAGCAGAAAACCGAACAGTACGAAGCCGACGATATTGCTCCAGATCGGATACGAAATGCCGAGGAACGCGCCCCCGCCAAGATCGAAGAAACGCTCTTCCGAGATCATCACCGCGTCGCCATTCGACGTGATGTAGGCGAGGCCGCGCACGACTTCCATCATCGCCAGCGTGACGATCAGCGAGTTGATCTTGTAGCGCGCGACCAGCACGCCGTTGACCAGCCCGACTGCGCCGCCCGCGAGCACGCCGGCGGCGATGCCGAGCGTCACGCTATGCGTCGCGGTGATCAAGGTGGACGCGACCACGCCCGCGAACGCAACGATCGACGCCACTGACAAATCCACTTCACCCAGTGCCAGCACGAACATCATCGTTACGGATATCGAACCAATCAGCGTGACGGAGAGCAGCAAGCCCTGGATGTTTCGCGAGCTCAAAAATTCCGGCACGGTGAACGACAAAGCCGCGAACAGGATGATGAACACCATCACGATGCCGGACTTGTTGATCAGGTCCCAGGTGCGAGCGGCGCGCGCGCTCAAGCCCGCGGAAGCGATGGCGGGGGTAGAGGAGTCGGTTGAGGGTGTGTGCATGATGTCTAGTCCGTTTTTATGGCGCGATGTGGATGCCTTCAGTTACCTTCGCTTGCCTTCACGTGGCTGATCGGGCACGGCGTGCCTAGCGGGGCAGCGCGAGCTTGATCAGCGCATCCGGCGTGGCCTGCGCCTTCGGCAGATCGCCGACGATGCGGCCTTCCTTCATCACAATCACGCGATCCGCCACGCCGATCACTTCGGCCAGATCGCTCGACACCACGATGACCGTGCGGCCCGCTTCAGCGAGCCCATAGAGCAGGCCATAAATCTCACTGCGCGCGCCGACGTCGATGCCGCGCGTGGGTTCGTCCATCAGGAACACGTCGATGTCTTCGGCGAGCCAGCGCGACAGGATCACCTTTTGTTGGTTGCCGCCTGAGAGCGTGCCGATCGGCGTGTCGCCGTTGCGCGTCTTGATCGAGAGCTTGCCGATGAACTCTTTCGCGGTCTGCGCTTCCTTGCGGCCGTTGAGCACGTTGAAGCGGCTGAAGTGGCGACGGCAACTGATGTTGAGGTTGTCCGACACCGAGGCGATCGAAACGATGCCTTCCTGCTTGCGATCTTCCGGACACAACGCAAGGCCTGCGCGCACCGCGTCGCGCGGCGTGGCGAAGCGCACGGGCTTGCCTTTGAGCATAATCTCGCCGGCAGCCGGTTTGACCGCGCCGTAGATGAGTTTCATCAACTCGGAGCGTCCCGCGCCAACCAGGCCAAAGAAGCCGAGGATCTCGCCTTTGCGCGCCTTGAACGAAGCCGGTTCGCGCAAGCCGCGCCCCATCAATTCCTTGACGTCGAGTTGCACGTCGCCGAGTTCGCGTGAGCGATAGCCGTACACGTCGGCAATCGAACGGCCCACCATGCAGCTGATCAAACGATCACGATCGAGTCCTTCACCGGCCTCGAACGTATCGATGCGGCGACCGTCGCGAAACACCGTCACGCGGTCGCAGAGTTCATAGACTTCATCCATCCGATGCGTGACGTAGATGATCGCGCGGCCCTCGGCTTTCAACGCGCGAATGATCCGGAACAGCTGCGTCGTCTCGCGCGACGACAACGAACTGGTCGGTTCGTCGAATGCGATCACACGCGCATCGCGCATCAGTGCCTTGCCGATTTCGATCATCTGCCGCTGACCGATCGACAGATTTTTCACCTGCTGCGAGGGGTCGATCTTCTCACCGAGTCTTTCCAACTCGCGCACCGCGCGTGCGACCAGCGCCTTCTCATCGAGCACGCCAAAGCGATTGGGCAGGGCGCCGAGCATCAGGTTTTCGGCAACCGTCAGCTCGGGCACCAGATGCAGTTCCTGATAGATGATCGCAACACCCGCCGCGATCGCCGCCTTGGTGGTGGTGAACTGCTGCTCGACACCATCGAGCGTCAAGGTGCCCGCCGCCGGCTGATTCACGCCGGACAGCACTTTGAGCAGTGTCGATTTGCCGGCGCCGTTTTCGCCCATCAGGCCGTGTACTTCGCCGCGCCGCACGTCGAGCGACACCTGGTCGAGCGCGAGCACGCCGGGAAAGCGCACCGTGATGCCGTCGAGTTGCAGATACGAATCCGCCGACGTAAGCGCAGGCGAGGGCGCTCGCGCGGGCAGCGCCGCGTGGCCCGTTTCGCCAGTGTGAGAAACCGTCATCGAAAGCCTCTAGCGGGTGGACAACCTGTGCGGGCCAATCTCACGTCGGCATGAGCGTGAACGTGGACGTGGACGTGATAAGGGCCCGCAGCGTGCAGACTCGAAACCGCTTAAATGCCCAGCTCTTTACGCACGTCCTGCCAGTTGCCGCGCACCATCAGCTTGCCGGTGGTTTGCGTGTCGGCGGGCGGCTGCTTGCCGGCCTTGATCCACTCGACGAGGTTCTCGGTGCTCTCCTTGCCGTGCATCGTCGAGCTCACGGCGATCGTGCCGTAGAAGCCCGTCGGTTCCTTCTTCTGGAACTCGGCGAACGCTTCGCCCGCACCGTTGATGCCGACCCCGATCACATCCGCGGCCGGAATGTGCAGCTGTTCGGTCGCGCGAACGCCGCCCAGCACGCTTTCCTCATTGAGCGCGAAGATCACCCACTTCTTGATGTTCGGATGCTGCGCGAGCACCGGCGACGATGCATTGAATCCGCCTTCGTCATCGGTGGTTTTTTGCGGGGCATCAAAGATGTTTTCCTTCTTGAAGCCGCCGGCCAACAGCGATTCGGTCGCGCCGTCGGTGCGCAGTTTGGCGGTCGGCAGTTCGTAGTTCGTGATCCGCAGCGCGCCGACTTCTTCCGGCTTCCAGCCGCGGCGCTTCATCTCTTCAGAAATCGCGGTGCCGACCTGATTGCCAATCTTGAACGCGGACATGCCCAGATGCGGCACGTTCGGCAGCGGCTTGCCGGTGGAGTCGACCAGCTGATCGTCGACGGTGACGAACTTCATGTTGTAGCGCTTCGCACGCGCCTGGATCGCCGGTCCGAGCCGCACGTCGGGCGCGCAGATCACGAAGCCTTTGGCGCCTTGTGCGCCGAGGTTATCGATTGCGGCCAGCACTTTTTCGCCGTCCGGCGTGCCGATGTTGACCACCGAGAAACCGTCCTTCTGCCCGAGCGCGCTGGCGGCTTTCTGTTCGTTGATGAACCATGCCTGTTCCGGCATCTTCACGAGGAAGCCGACTTTCAACGGCGTGTCCGCGTGCGCGGAAAATTGTGCTGCAAAGGGCGCGGCGAGGGTGGCCGCGGCGATCGCGGATAGCGTCAGACGGCGAAGCTTGCTGGTCATACTTGTCTCCTCAGTTGAAAAGCTGCACTGGTTTCGTTTATTTGCAGCGGGGAATGCACGGCGGCGTCAGCCGGGACGTGGATGAACGCGAGGATGAGCGGCAGCGCGAGCCAGGCAATGTGCGCTGCGCAGGGCGGCGAAATTCGCGGCTAGCTGAACTGCGAGATACATGGCAGCTTGGGCACAGCAATGCCCAGCGGACTGGGCCGTGTGAGAAGTAGCGAATCGGGCGCGTTCCACGTCCGTCAACTCCCTACGTAGGCCGTTTTCACGGCCGTCCAGAAGGCTGCATCAGTAACGCCATAGGCCGACGCCTTGCGAGCGCCGCTGGGCGTGTGGTGCTCGACGGCGGTCGTCGGCAGATTGATCGTGACGAGCCCGCACTGCACGTGACGGCGAAAATGCCGCGCGTGGCTCAGCGAGCGTGTGCAGATGCCGGCGCATAAACCGTAGGCGGTGTCGTTCGCGAGATGCAGTGCGTGGTCGTAGTCGTCGGCCTTGAGCACCACGGCGAGCGGACCGAAAATCTCTTCTCGCGCGATACGGTGTTCGGGTTCGGCAACAAACAAAGCCGGTTCGAAAAAGTAGCCGCGTGTTGCACGTTCAAGCTGACGGCCGCCGCGCAGCAATTGCGCGCCTTCCTGCTGACCAACGCGCACATAGTCAAGGTTGCGTTGCAACTGCGCGGCGTTGGCGAGCGGGCCGATATCCGTGCCGTGCTTCAGCGCGTGATCGACGCTGAGCCTGGCGAGCTTCGTCTGCAATGCGTCGATGAATGGCTCGAACACCGCCCGTTCGACGATCAACCTCGATGCGGCCGTACCGCGCTGTCCGGCAAAGCCATAGGCGCTGCTGAGGGCGGCATCGACGGCGCCTTCGAAATCGGCATCGCTCAACACCACGAACGGATTCTTGCCGCCGAATTCCAGCTGCACGCGCGCTTGCCTCGCAGCCGCCGCCTGCAGGACACGTGTACCGGTTTCCGCCGACCCGGTAAAACTGATTGCGGCCACCGACGGATGCGCGGCGATCCGCGCGCCGACCTGCCGCCCGCTGCCCATCACGAGGTTGAATACGCCGGCCGGCAAACCGGCGCGGCTTACGATCGACGCCAATGCCGCCGCGCAAGCGGGCGTCGATTCGGCGGGTTTGAAGACGACGCAATTGCCGTGCGCGAGGGCCGCGCCGATCTTCGCTGCCGCAAGCGCCAGCGGCGCGCTCCACGGCGCGATGATGCCGATCACGCCCAGCGGTTCACGCGTCACGTCGATCTCGATACCGGCGCGCGCCGACGCCGCAGACTCGCTGAACACGCGGAGTGCCTCGGCGGCAAAAAACTTGAAGATCTGACCGGCACGCGTTGCTTCGGCCAAGGCTTCCGGCAGCGTCCTGCCGATTTCACGCGCGACCAGCCGGGCCAGTTCGTCGCGGCGCGCGAGCATCTCGCTGCCGATCGCATCGAGCGCATCCGAGCGGCGCTGTGCCGAAGCCACGGACCATTCGCGGAACGCCGCGCCGGCCGCTTCGATCGCGGTATCGGTCTGCCTTGCGTCGGCCCGCACGTAGTCGCCGACCGGTTCATCAAGATCCGACGGATTGAGCGACACACCCGTGGTCGCGCCCGTCTCCCAACCGCCATTGATGTAATGACGGAACGGACTGGCCACGAGGGGGACGAGCGGGTCGCGATTCATCGAAGGAGGACGTCACATGGGAAGCTCATAAAGTCCACGAATGGTATGAGCCGTCCCAATAACTTTCCAATCCCTTTTTAGGCCATCCCGATATCAATTTCGATATGGCATGATGGAGACTCACGACGGCAAATCGTCCAACAGACGGCTTCAGGCCGCATACGGAGACAGGCCATGACGCGTAGCTACTCGAACTGGTTCGTGCGGGCGCGGCTCAAGACGCGGCAGTTGCTCCTGCTCGCGGCGATGGAAGAGGAGGGCAATGTCCGGCGTGCTGCCGACGTGCTGGGCATGACCCAGCCCGCTGCGTCGCGGCTTCTGAAAGAGCTGGAGGACATGCTGGAGGTGAGCCTGTTCGATCGCACCCCGCACGGCATGCACGCCACCCTGTACGGTGAAGTGATGATCCGTCACGCGCGCATGGTGCTCTCGAATCTAAGCCACGCACATGACGAAATCTCGGCGCTGCGCGCCGGTCTGGCCGGCCAGGTGCGCATCGGCGTGATCGCCGCGGCCGCCGCGACGATGGTGCCGCGAGCCATAGCCAGCGTGAAAGAACGTTATCCGCAGTTGCAAATCTGGGTGGAGGTCGAGACGTCGGACGTGATGCTGCCGCGACTTGCAGAGGGCGAACTGGAGATCATGATTGGCCGGGTATTGGAGCGGCAAAACCAGTTCAAGGCCGAAGTCCGTTACGAGCCGCTCGCCGACGAACCGCTATGCGTGGTGGCGCGTCCCGGCCATCCTCTCGAAAATGAAACAGGTTTGACACTGCGGGGAATCGTCAACGCAAGTTGGGTTTTGCACCCGCCGGGCAGCGTTTTGCGCCACCGTTTTGATCTGATGTTTTCGCAGATCGGGCTCAATCCGCCGCAAAACGTGGTCAATACCAACAATTTTCTGGCGATTTCGAGCTTATTGCTCCAAAGCGACATGTTGGCGGTTTTACCTGACGAAGTGGCGCGTCAATACCAACAGTATGGGGTTCTCAAGCAGGTACCGATCGATTTACCGTGCAGAATGGATACATTCGGTATCATCACGCGCCAGTCCCATCTGCTTTCGCCGGCGGCCTCCGTCGTGCTGGAAGCCTTGCGGGAAGCCGCTGCCGAGGTCTACGGCAGCGCTTTCGAGCCGGCAGTGGCGCGATAAATGCTTCTCCCGTTGCGACAGTCGCAATTGCAGCCGGACGTCGGCTCGGGAGGAACACAAGATGTACAACAAACACGGAAAACGGCAACGAGCCGTCGACGATTCTTTTTCTGTTCGCTCCGGTGGAGCGAGCGCCTGGTTTAGTAACGGCATGGCTCTCAAATCGACGATTTACAAGGCGGAACTCCAGATTGCCAACATGGATCGGCACTACTACGCCGACCATTCGCTGACGATCGCCCGCCATCCCTCGGAAACCGACGAACGGATGATGGTTCGGGTCGCCGCATTCGCGCTGTTCGCGCAGGAACGCCTTGAATTCTGCAAAGGTTTGTCGGATATCGACGAGCCGGATTTGTGGCAGAAGGACCTCACCGGCGCGATCGAAACCTGGATCGAAGTCGGTCAGCCGGACGAACGCCGCATCGCCAAGGCGAGTGGCCGCGCGAATGAGGTGATCGTGATCGCCTACGGCGGCCGCACCTCGGATATCTGGTGGCAAGGCGTGCGCAGCAAAGTGGAACGCATGCGCAATGTAACGGTATGGACACTCGGCGAAGACGTCGCCGCCGCGCTCGGGAAGCTCGCCGAGCGGACCATGCGTCTGCAATGCACCGTGCAGGACGGCGAGGCATGGCTTGGCAGCGCAGAGGCCGATGCGGTGAAAATCGAGTGGACGGTGTTGAAGGCGCCCGCCAACGCCTGGTAACTTCATGCTGCCGCAGAGTTTGTCTGCGGCTTGTTTCGCGTCTGCGTCTGTCTGTCGTGACGCTGGCCTGTTAAATCCGTCGCGAGGCTGCGCCTCTGCCCATCAAAGCGACGTCACACGCGCCGCTTCGGGCGGCCCTTTAAGTTCGACCATATTGCCTTCCGGGTCGAACAGATACAGCGACTGCCCAAATCCGTCCGCGCCATAGCGCAAAGCCGGCTCGCCGGGCCGCGCGCCGTGTTCGGCCAGATAAGCCTTGAGCGCTTCGGCGTCGAAAGGGTCGACGCGCAAACACAGATGATCCATATTCCGCCCCGTGCCTGGCACGCCGTTTTCGGGGTGATCGAGCTTCGCGCCAACCTTCAACAGGTCGATCAGCGAGCGCCCCGCGCGCAATTGGGTCAGGCCCAGATCGGGCTGCTCCTTTTCGACGCTGCAACCGAGCACCTCACAGTAGAAGCGCGTCATTTCCGGAACGTTCGACGCCCGAATGACGATGTGATCGATCTCGCGAATGTGGATTCTCATTTCCAACGCCCCTTGCCTGGTTCGCAGAATGGATGAATAGCCATCAGTGTAGGAGAAAGGAGGCGGGGCGAGAGTACCCGTCAACGGCCTCGAGGGACGGGTCAGAATCCTACAGACGAAAAAAAGCCCGCTCTATGTGGAGCGGGCTGAATCCATATCAGGAGGAGACATGGAGGAGACAAGTACTAATATACACATCGGCTTGGTGCGACGCAATAACTTTTTAAGGGAAAACCCGATATCGGGCCAAAATGTCGCAGTTTGAGGCGAAACGAGCGCCTGGCGCGGCTTCCGGCCTACGAGGAAGCGCAATGACAGAGCAAGAACCGGGGCGTAGTGTGTCGGCATGCGGCCTACATTGGTGAGCATCGACACTGCCTTTCCGGGACCATCATGAACCGCACTGACCGTACTGAAACCGGCGATACCGGCAGCGAAACCGCCGTCGGCGCCAACCAGTGGAGCACCGACGCCGACCGTTGGGAAGCCGTCACCCGCCGCGAGCCGCAGGCCGACGGCGCGTTCTTCTACGCCGTCAAGACAACGGGAGTGTTCTGCCGGCCATCGTGCGCGTCGCGCCAGCCACGCCGCGAAAACGTCGCTTTCTTTACCGACGCCAACGCCGCGCGCGCCGCGGGCTATCGCGATTGCAAGCGCTGCCAGCCCGGCGGCCTGCCGCGCGAACTGGAGATCGTCAATCGCGCTTGCGCCGCGCTGGATGCCGATCCGCAGCAACGCCTCACGCTCGCACAATTGAGCGATGCGGTGCACGTCAGCCCGTTCCACTTGCAGCGTCTGTTCAAGCGCGTGGTGGGCGTGTCGCCGCGTCAGTATCAGGCCGCACAGCGCGGCGCCGCGTTGCGCGATGCGCTGCAAAGCGGCTCGGACGTGACGCGCGCGACACTCGACGCCGGCTTCGGCTCGCCGTCGCGGATGTACGACAGCGCCTCGGCAGAACTGGGCATGGCGCCGTCCGCATTTCGCCGCAAGGGCGCGGGGCTCACCGTGCGCTACGCCAGCGCGTCGACCTCGCTGGGTTTCGTGCTGGTAGCCGCTACCGACAAGGGCATCTGCAAAATCGGTTTCGGCGACGATGCCGCGATACTCGCAGACGAACTGCGCGGCGAGTTCGTCAATGCCGATCTGGTCGAAGACGCCGCGCGCCTCGCGCCGTTCATCGCGCAGATCGATGCCTACCTGCGCGGGAGTCGTCAGGATTTCGATCTGCCCTTGGATATCGCCGCCACCGCGTTCCGCCAGCGTGTTTGGGACGCGCTGCGGCGCATTCCCTACGGTGAGACGCGCAGCTATTCCCAGATCGCCGAAGCGGTCGGCGCACCCCGCGCCGTGCGCGCGGTGGCGAGCGCGTGCGCGACGAATCCGGTCGCGCTGGCGATTCCCTGTCATCGCGTCGTGCAGAAGGGCGGGGCGCTGGCGGGATATCGCTGGGGTTTGCCGCGCAAGGCCGCGCTGCTCGATAACGAGGCCCAGCATGCCGGCGATGCATCACCCGATGAACGTGAGCGCCGCAAGCGCGCCGCTTCTACTTCAACCACCACCAACCTGGACCACGCCGCGTGAGCACGCTTGACGACGTCGCAACACTGGAACTGCCGTTCAAACCACCCTTCGACTGGCCGCGCCTGCTGCGCTTTTTCGGCGGACGCGCGACGCCCGGCGTCGAAGCCGTCGAAGACGGCGCCTACCGCCGCGCGATCGACTGGGCCGGCGACAGCGGCACGCTGACCGTGCGCATGCATCCGCGCAAGCGCTGCATCGTCGCGAGCATCGACGGTCCCGCGAGCCGCCACGCCGATGCGCTTGCCGCGCCGATCGCGCGAATGTTCGACCTGCACGCCGACCCGAAGAAGATCGGCGGCGAACTCGCCAATGATCCATGGCTCGCGCCGTTGATCGAAGCCGTGCCCGGCTTGCGGGTGCCCGGCGCGTGGTCGGGTTTCGAACTGGTGGTGCGGGCGATCGTCGGGCAGCAGGTCAGCGTGAAGGCGGCGACCACCATCATCGGGCGATTGGTACAGCGGGCCGGCGAACGTATCGAGGGTCATCCGCATGACAACACCGCGTGGCGCTTTCCGACGCCCGCCGCGCTCGCGGCTGTGGATCTGGAAAAGATCGGCATGCCGGGTAAACGTGTAGCGGCTTTGCAAGGCTTCGCCCAAGCGGTCGCCTCGGGCGACGTGCCGCTCGACAGCGGCGTCGCCGACGCCGGCAGTTTGCGCGCGGCCTTGCTCGCGCTGCCGGGCATCGGTCCATGGACGGTCGAGTATGTCGCAATGCGTGCATGGCGCGACGCCGACGCCTGGCCCGCGTGGGACCTCGTGCTGATGCAGTCGATCTGCGCACGTGACCCGTCGCTCGTGCGGCCCACTCAGCAACGCACCCGCACCGACGCCTGGCGGCCATGGCGCGCGTATGCGGCCATGCATTTGTGGAACGAGGTGGCGGACCGGGCGGGTGCGGCGCGCGGCGGCTGAGGTCGTAGGCAATCAGGAAGCGAAATTAGCGAGCGGGGCCCGCGCCCCGAATCGGCGGTTGCAATCACATGGCTCACAACAAGCCCGCACAAGTCGGCGGACTGAGCCGCCGTCCCACGTCGGAGCTGAGGCCGTACACCGTTCGGGGACAAACGCGGATCGTACATCGGGCGCACGGCGCGTAGAGTAACGGGGTGCGAAGCAGACCGTATCGTCCTGAAAAATAGGCGGATTTGCAGCGTCGAAGGGGTCGCCGAAGCGGCCTCAAGCAGCCGTTGTGGCGAGATGTTAAAGTGCCCGCTACCTGAAAATTCCGCCGAACGTTGTCAACCGCGCAGTGCTGCATAGGGCAGCGAAGCGGCACATGGCGGCCGACAACGCCCGACTCGCATCAATGCCAAACACGACATCTTCCCGCACGACCGACGCGTTCTCGCACCGCCTGTCCGTGCTGACCTCAGGCCCGCAGCGCGACGCGCTGATACGCGGCCTGCGCGGCATCGAAAAGGAAAGCCTGCGCGTAACGCACGACGGCCAGTTGGCCATGACGCCGCATCCGCGCGCGCTGGGTTCGGCGCTCACGCATCCGTCGCTCACCACCGACTATTCCGAGGCACTGATCGAACTGATCACGCCGGCCGAGCACGACGTCGCGGTCACGCTCGAAAAGCTGGATACGCTGCATCGTTTCGTCTATGCCGAACTTGGCGACGAGATCTTGTGGAACAACTCGATGCCGGGCCTGCTGCCCGAAACCGACGACGGCATTCCAATCGCGCATTACGGCACGTCGAATATCGGCAAACTGAAGTACGTGTACCGCATTGGCCTGGCACTCCGTTACGGCCGCACGATGCAATGCATTGCGGGCATTCACTACAACTATTCGCTGAACGAAGAAGTGTGGCGGGTGTTGCATGCCGACCAGCAATCCACGGCGAACGCCGTCGACTTCCAGTCCGACCGTTACCTTGCGCTGATCCGCAATTTCCGCCGCACCAACTGGCTGCTGATGTACCTGTTCGGCGCATCGCCGGCGCTGGATCGCCGATTCCTCCGCGATCGCGAGCACACGCTCGACACGCTCGACGCCGACACGCTGTATCGCCCGTACGCGACCAGCTTGCGCATGAGCGATCTCGGCTACTCGAACACCACCGCGCAAGCCGCACTGCATGCCGATTACGACACGCTGCCGGGCTACCTCGACGCGCTCGCGAAGGCCGTGAGCCAGCCGTACCCCGCGTATGAGGCGATCGGCACGCAGCGCGACGGCGAGTGGGTGCAGATCAACACGAACGTGCTGCAGATCGAAAATGAGTTTTACTCGACGATCCGTCCGAAGCGCATCACGCATCCGGGCGAGCGTCCGCTGCATGCTTTGGCAGCGCGTGGCGTGCAGTATGTCGAAGTGCGTTGCATGGACATCGATCCGTTCGAGCCGACCGGTATTTCACTGGAGACATCGCGTTTTCTCGACGCTTATCTGCTGGTCTGCGCGCTTGACGAAAGCGCGCCGCTGCCGCCGGACGCGTACGCGGAGGCGAATCAGAACTTCGGCCAGGTGACGATGGAGGGCCGCAAGCCGGGCCTCGAACTCACGCGCGACGGCAGTCCGATTGCGATGACGGATTGGGCGAACGAACTGCTCGTCAAGATCGACGCAGCCGCGGCAACGCTTGACGCCTTGCACGGCGGCGACGCGCACGCACGTGCCGTGGCGGTTCAGCGCCCGAAACTGGCGGACGCATCGCTGACGCCATCCGCGCGCGTATTGCAGACGATGCGCGACAAGCAGCAGAGCTTCCTCGCGTTCGCCCTTGAACAAAGCGAAGTGCACGCCGCCTATTTCCGTTCGCGTCCGCTGGATGCTGCGCAGGCGAAGGAATTCACCGACCTTGCTGCGCAATCACTTGCGGAGCAGGCCAAACTTGAACGGGAAGAGGTGGGTTCGTTCGACGCCTTCGTCGCGGCATACCGGGCATACACACTGAACCGGTTTAGCGTCTAACGGCGCGGCAAACCGCAGGCCAACGCCGTTCAGTTAGCACTGAAAGGCACAAACTGGTGACCAACCCCACGTTTTTCGGAGCGTGGGGTTTTGTTTTTTTCGGCGGGGCGAATCGCATGCGGAGAGCGAATCTGAGGGCAGCGGAGCGAGTTTTCCGATGTCGAACGTGACGGGGCCTCGAGACTATTTTGCATAGGTAAGCTCTACGCAAAGGGGCGCTGATGTCCGACTACGCCGGCAAAATCTCCTCTTGTTTGGCGATTCGCTGATGCGTATGAAACACCGCGCCGGGGATGCGGTCCAACGAGAATGACACGCCGAGAGAGGGAGGCTTCAACGCGATGAAAAAAGATCTGTTGGCCGCACTGTGCGTAGCGGCGGTGGCGGCGGGATGTTCGACCCAGGGTCAGGTTGACCCTGACGTCATGCAGATCGCGACGACGCCGTTGACGTGTTCGAACAAAGCCGAGTGCGATATCTGGTGGCAACGTGCGCAGACGTGGGTAACGGGCCATTCGAAGTACAAGGTTGAATCCGCGACTGACACGTTGATCCAGACGGCGGGTCCGGATGGCGGCAAGCGCGCGCTGGCGTACCAGATCACGCGGACACCGAACCCGGACGGCACAGCAACGATCGGTTTTGCCGCACATTGCGACGGCTCGCAGGGCTGCAAACCGAACCCTTGGGAAGCGGGCGCCGACTTCAAGCAATACGTACGAGGTGCGGGCGCACCGCAGAGCGGCGCAAACCCGACACAACCGGCGCCAACGGCGATGCATCCGGACGCAGCGGGACAGTCGATTCCGGGAACGAGTGGAGAAGCGATAACGCAGTGAGGGGAAACAGCAAATAGCGAATGCATGAAACGCGAGCGCTGCACTGCGAGACCCGCCGCACAAAGTGCGGCGGGCAGTCCGGGAGATATCCTTCGGCGCGCGCAGCGCCGCCGGAAGCATGACGGCTGTGTCACTTACGCGGAGTGTGCGAGAACACAGATTCCAGATGCACCACTACCGAAACTGTGCGAGGGACCCGCTTATGCGCTAGCGGTGTGAGCCGCTTTCTCTTGCCTACTTCTCTTTGCGGCGGCAAAGAGAAGTAGGTGCCCGCCCCGCACAGGGGCGACGCTAATAAACCACTAAGAAATCAAGGAAAGGCCAACACCATAGGCAGACAAACAACAAGCGCCGCACAGGCAAAAAAAAACCGTCAATGCCCCATAGAAGCCCCAACCCCCTTGCGGGGTTTAGTAACCCATACGAGCACAGCCAACACAAGAAACGCAGCACAGGAGATACGAAAAAAATCATTAGTGGCCATCATATAAGCCTGCGCGGTAACAACCTGATTCAACTGAGCGGTGACACCGCCACCAGCAAACCCGAGAGCGCTCAAAGCATTGGTATAAGCATTAGTATTAGCCGCATAAACATTAACCGAATCGGTCAACATCGCATGATGATAAATCGTATCGTTTTCCCAGTAAGTCGTACTGATCGCAGTCCCAATCGCCCCTGACAAAGTCCGAAAAAAGTTCGACAACCCGGAAGCGCTGGCAAGCCGTTCATCCGACACGCTGGACAGCGTGATAGTAGTCATCGGCACGAAGAAACAAGCGACTCCAATGCCCTGCACCAGCCGTGGCCAGATCACATGATTAAAAGGCACATCAAGCGTAAAAGTCGAATTCCAGAACGACACAAACGCAAACACGATAAACGCAAAACTCGCCACCACCCGCAGATTCAGCCGATGCATATTCTTGCCGATCATCGGCGACAAAAACAGCGCGAGAATCCCGACCGGCGCCGTCGCCAAACCGGCGATCCCTGCGGTGTAACCCATCACCGTCTGCAGCCAGAGCGGGAAAATCACCACCGACCCGAAGAACGCCATAAACCCGAACGAGATGATCAGCACACCGAGTGCGAAGTTACGATCCTTGAACAGCGAGAGATCGACAACGGGTTCCTTGTCGGTCATCTCCCACACCAGCAGGAACGCAATCGACACTACCGCGATGATCGCCAGCGTCACGATAAAGGTCGAGTTGAACCAGTCGCGATCCTTGCCGAGATCGAGCACCATCTGCAGACACGACACGCCAATCACGAGCAACGCCAGTCCGACCGCATCGATACGCTGTCTGGTGACCTTGGTCTCGCGGCCTCGCAGCAGCAGAAACGCGCATACGGCCGAGAACAAGCCGATGGGCACGTTGATGTAGAAGATCCACGGCCACGTGTAGTTGTCGGTGATATAGCCGCCCATCACGGGTCCGAAAATCGGCGCGCAAATCACGGTCATCGCCCAGAGGCCGAGCGCGAGCCCGCGCTTTTCCGGTGGGTATGAGCGCATCAGAATCGTCTGGGAGAGCGGGACCATCGGCCCGGAGACGAGTCCTTGCAACAGCCGGAACGCGATCAGTGACTCGAAGTTATGCGCGAAGCCACACAGCGCCGAGGCGATCGTGAAAAGCAGAACAGACAGCGTGAACAACCGCACTTCGCCGACGCGCCGCGCGAGCCAGCCGGTCAGCGGGACCGCGATCGCCGAGGCCACGGAATACGACGAGATGACCCAGGTGCCCTGACTGGTCGCCACGCCGAGGCTGCCGGAAATGGTCGGCACGGCGACGTTCGCGATGGATGTGTCGAGCACTTCCATGAATGTGCCGAGCGCGAGGCCGACGGTGAGCAAAGCCAGCGCGCCGCCCTTGAGCGGGGCGGGTTCGGCGGCGGGTAGGGCGTCGACGGAAGCCGTGGTAGCCATGTGTGTTTATCCTCAGCCGGGAAAGCTTGTCGCGGCAGCTTTATCGCACCCCCTGCGTGGCGCGGTTACATGCCGGATCATCCTCTGCCCAGACAGCTATTTTCAAACAATGGCGCTTTCAAAAGCGCCTCCTGGCTATTGCTCGCCGTGAGTTGACGGCGGTTCTTCGGATGATGGTTCCTGCAACTCCTGCGGCTGTCCGAGCCCGCAACCTGCGCTTGCGCCCGCGCCGATACCGTTCGCAATGAAACGGCCGAGCAGCTCGAGCAGAGTGGCGTGGTCGGCGGCGGAAAATCCGCGCAACTGCTCGTTCAGCACGGCAGCGCCCAGAGCGGGTAACTGTTGCGCGGCATCGCGGCCTTGCTGCGTCAACTCCAGCTTGACCATCCGACGGTCGGCATCACTGCGCGAGCGCACCACAAAGCCTTTCTTTTCAAGGCGATCGAGCAGGCGCGTCATCGATCCGCTGTCGTATGACATGACGCGCGACAACTCGAACGGCGTGCTCGCACGTTGTGCGGACAGCAGCAGAATCACGCCAATCTGCTGGGCGGTCAGGCCTAACGGTTTGACCGCACGGTCCATCCGCTCGACCAGCACGTTTCGCGCTTTCGTCAGGTAATAGCCAAGACTCGATTCAAGGTGAATCTCGTCCGCGTTGTAGGGGCCTTCGGTCATCGTGTTTCCGGGAACATCGTCAAACAGAACGGATTCTAGCTGCCTAAGCAGACAAGTCAAATTCCATTTCGCATCGCGCGAAGAGCGCAAAAAACAACACCGTCATTGCACGCGAAGCAAAGTATCTTGAAATTTAATTGCATAGTCAATATTATTGCAGGCAACGAGTTACGCGCGACCCGCGCCACCCGAGACCATGTTCTGACCGATTGTCTGCACGCCGCAATGGCGCCGTGCGAAAAGGATTTCCCCCATGCTGTACCTCAAAAACACCCTTGGCGGCTTGGGCCGCTCCCTGACCGATTCCGCGCTGAGCAGCTTTCAAGGTCCGCATCGCTGGTGGAAACTGGCGTTGCTCACCGTGCTGTTCGTGCTGCCGGGTGGATCGTTGGGCGTCGCGGTGTTTGCGTGGGTGGAACATCGGCGCGGGCGGAAGGGCACTCAGGCTGCACCGGAAGAATCGGTGGGATCCTCCGTTGCGGCGACAAGCGTCGTTGCGGCTACGAAGGCTGCGACGAGTTCCGCGGGCACCTGCCAGGGGCGCTTGGGCGCACCGTGTCGGGCCGCGGCTGGAAAGCTGGCCCGGCAGACTACGTCATCGGATTCGCGCGTCTAGTTCCTGTTCTGACAGAGCCGGCTTCCGTTGCCTGCGCGGCGTTTTGATGTCGCCAGGAATAACGAGGCCGGTAATAGCATGTAACCATCCCGACACCCTAAGTAACACACCTCCACCTTCCCCCGCATTACCCTTTCAGTTTCCCGCGCCCAGGCAGCTCCATACGCTAACATTCCGGCAGAGCCATGATCTCGCCCGGCGGGGAGTGCCGCCATCGGCCGCACTGCGGCGTCCAGAAGGAATCCATTGCATGCAGTTTGACCGAATCTCGCGCGCGCGGACGTTTGCGCCTCGCGCCCTGACTATTGCAGTAGCCGCTGCCTTGGCCACCTTGCTGGCCGGCTGCGCAGTCGGCCCTGACTACAAGCGGCCCGCTGCCGAAATCCCGGCTTCCTACAAGGAAGCCGCGCCCGGCTGGAAAGTCGCGCAACCAGCCGACCAGCAAGACCGCGGCGACTGGTGGACCATTTACGAAGACCCGCAGCTCAACGCACTCGAAGACAAGCTGAACGCGTCGAACCAGACCATCGCTCAATTTGCCGCCGCCTATCGCCAGGCACGTGCGCTGGTCGGCGAAGCGCGCGCGGCGTATTTCCCGACCGTCGGTGCATCGCTAGGCGCCACGCGCTCCGGCAACGGCTCGTCGTCCAGCGGCATCTCCACCACGGGGTCGAGCCGTTCCGGCATCAACAACAGGTTCAACGCGCAACTCGACGCCAGCTGGGAGCCGGATCTGTGGGGCTCGGTGACACGCTCGGTGAACGCACAGAAAGCCGGTCAACAAGGCGCTGCTGCCGATCTCGCGAATGCACGGCTGTCCGCTCAGGCCACGCTCGCGCAAACCTATTTCTCGCTGCGCGCGCTCGACTCCACCCAGAAGCTGCTCGACGACACCGTCGCGGCCTATCAGCGCTCGCTGCAACTCACGCAGAACCAGTACGCAGCCGGCGTCGCGGCCCGCTCCGACGTGATTCAGGCGCAAACGCAGTTGCAATCGGCACAAGCGGCCGCGATCGACAACGGCGTGCAGCGCGCGCAGGACGAGCACGCAATCGCCGTACTGGTCGGCGAACCGGCTTCGACCTTCTCGGTTCCGGCCATGCCGCTCACTGCCACACCGCCCGCCGTGCCCGCGCAGATGCCGTCGGCGCTGCTCGAGCGGCGTCCGGATATTGCGTCGGCCGAGCGCAAGGCCGCGGCGGCGAACGAACAGATCGGGGTTGCGATCGCCGCGTTCTTCCCGTCGCTGACGCTGTCAGCTACCGGCGGCTTCGAAAATTCGGTGTTCTCGCAATTGCTAACGGCGCCGTCGCGCTTCTGGACGCTCGGGCCGCAACTTGCCGCCACGATTTTCGACGCCGGCTTGCGTCAGGCACAGACCGAAGCCGCTCGCGCCGTCTACGATCAAAATGTTGCGACATACCGCCAAACGATTCTGGCCGCGTTCCAGGACGTCGAGGACAATCTCGCTTCGCAGCGCATCCTTGCGCAGGAAATCGTCGTGCAACAGCAGGCAGTGGATTCCGCGCGTCAGGCGCTGGCCATCGTCACGAACGAGTACAAGGCGGGCACGGTCGGCTTCGTCAACGTGCTGACCGCGCAGACCACCGCGTTCTTAGCCGAGCAGAAGCTGGAAAGCATCGCTGGGCAGCGGATGGTGTCGTCGGTGGGACTCGTGAAGGCGCTCGGCGGCGGCTGGGACACAGCGCAAATGAACCGCGAAACGGGCGATGTCGCGGCGCCGGCGCCGCTGCCGGCATCGGCATCAGCAGTAACACCCGTCGCGCAAAGCGGCGCGACGCCGCAACCGGCGCAGAGCAACTAGCCGCGCCGTTCTCGGCCGCAATGCAAAAAAAGCAGGGCCGCGTGACGCGGCTCTGCTTTTTTTAACTCATGCGATCGGACTGACTCGAGCGGCGGCCACCCTTCATCTCGCCACGCCGCCCAACGCCGACCCGCCTCAGTGCACGAACGTCAGCGCGACCGTATCCGGTCCGCTTGACCGCCCCAACAGGTTCAGCAGGCCCGCAAGGTTATCGCGTGCTTCCGGGGCCGCGCTGGCCGTTCCATGAAACGATGTCGAGGCCGACGACACGGTGCCATTGCCGGTCAGCATCAACGGCCCCTTGAGGGTCGTCAGATCCAGCGTGGATGACGCACCCTGCGCCTGGAACAGCAACCGGTACGAACCCAGCGGCTTGACCAGCGAGACGCGCGAGCTGACATCGTTCAGGGTCACCGTCATCTGGCCGAACGCTTCCTGATTGAAGCTGCGCCAATCGGACCATGCGAGGCGCACGTCGCCTTGCAGATCGAGCGTATTGAACGGCGCGCCGAGGCCGCTCAGCAGCGAAGCCGGCACCGCCATCGCACCCGGTGTGACGGTCGCGCTGCGCAGGCTGGCATCGACCGTGATCGGGTCGGGCATTGCTTCGCTGTGCCGCATGACCATCCGCACACGTCCGGTGAAGAGCGGCCAGAACGCGGTGTGCCATTCAATGCGCCCCGGCAGCAAGGTTGCCGCGCTCATGTCGGAGCCGGCCGCGAGCATCAGCGTCGCCGAACCGTGCCATAGCGAGCCGGCCGGATCGACGAGATTGATGTGTCCACGGGTCTGTCTGGCGAACTGCGGCGTGATCCAGGCGGCCGGCAACAACGTGAGCATCACGGCCACGCACGCCAGCACCGCGACCGCCGCCCAGGGTAGCGCGACGCGCAGGCGCCGCATCCAGTAAGTCATGCGAGATCCTGTAACGGCGCGGTCATTTCGCGGTAGACGGCTGCAACGACGCCGTCAGATCCACCTGGCCGTCTTCCTTGAGCGCGGTCACGTGCGCCTCGGCAACCTGCACCTTGAACTGCTTGCGCACGTCGTCGACCCAGGTCGTCCACGCGGGGAACGACGCATTCTTCATCTGCACCTGCACCGCGTTGCCGATTACCTGCACCTGGGTCGCGGCAAGGCCGTGATCGCTGAGCGAGGCGGTGAGCGCGTCCTTCAGCGCCGCGCCGGTCGGTGCGACGCCTTGCGCCGCCGCGGAGAGCTGGCGCGCTTCATTCGACTGCGCAGTCATCTGCGCCAGCTGCCGCTGCAAGGTAGGCAGCGACTCGTGCAGATGTGCGCGGCCATCCTGCGCCGGCGCCCACAGCACCGACCACGCGATCACCACGGCCAACACCCCGCCGCCCCATGCCAGCAGCGTTTTTTCGCGCTCGGTGCGCTGGTCCCAGAATCCAGCCCAGCTTTGGGCGAGTTCAGCTTTCATTGTCCGTTCCTGATGGTCCACTTGCCGGTGTTGCTGTCGATCGCGCCAGTCAGGCCGTTGCGCGAGAGGCGCTTGGCGAAATCGGCATCGAGTTTCACCTCGGGCTTGAAGGTCACGTCGAGCCGCCGGTCGTGATAATCGAGCGCGGCGATGCCATTGACCGGCACCGGCGCCAACGAACGGGCCAGGCCATCGGCAAGCGACAGAAAATCGTCGGGCGACAGCTCACCCGCCGCCACCCGCAACTGCTGCAACTGGCTCGACATCTGATCGGGCGCGTCGAGCACGACCGTTGTCTTGGGGAAGGTGTTGAGGAGCAGTTCGGTCATCTGCGAGCTGATCGCGTCACGTTGGCGCGAGAGCATCAGCCACTGCACATTCGCGCCGACGATCGCGATCACGAGCGCGCCGACCGCCAGCATGACCGGCAGGCGCAGACGCCGCAGCGTCGAACGGTCGAGCCGCCATGGCTGCGAGGCGAATTCGAACTGACACAGATCGAAGCGGCACTCCAACGCGCGACGCGCGAGTTGCTCGAACGGCAACGGACTTGCCCCGTGCACGTGGGCCGCGAGCTTCGCCGGGCTGGTCGCGGAGAGGCTCGGTTCGTTGCCGGGCACTTCGGTCAACATGTACAGCGAGATCGGCGCGGCACCGGCGAGCGCGCTGAGTGTGGCGTTGACGGCGCTGGCCGGCACCGCCAGTCCTTCGCCTTGCACGCCACGCGCGATCGCCAGTTCGACGCGCGGCGGACCGCTCATCACCGCGCTTTCGATCGCGCCTTCGAGCAGGAACGCGGGCGCGGTCTGAACGACGGCGCCGAGCACGGCCGCCACCATCGGCACCACCGACGCCACGCCTGGCGCCACCACCGGCGCCACGCCCGGCAGCGACGTCGCCACGCTAGCCGAGCCCGCCATCACCGGCTCGCCTGCGTTGACCATTTCCGCGACTTCAGCGGGTGTGTCGAGCGCGGCGGCTTGCGGCAGACAGCGCGTGACCGGCACCGCGCGCACGCTGCGGTGGCCGGCGGCGGCAAAGGCTTCGCAGAAGAAGCGGAACCAGCCGCGGTCGATGATCGCGAGCAGCTGCCGGCCGCCCGCGATCGGTTGCGGATCGACGGCGATATGGCAGGTTTGCGGGTCCTGGATCAGCTGATCCTCGACGATATTCGGCAACGCCTGACGCAACCGCGGGCCGCGCAACGGCGGTAGCTTGGCGGGCATCATCAGCAGGTCGCGGGCGGCGACCATCAGCACCGTCGACGAAGCGCGCGGCAGCAGCGCGAGCGCTGAGCGGCCCGCGCGCTGGGTACGGCCCGACTTGTCGAGCAGCACGAACGGCAACTCCGGCAGTTGCCATTCCTGCGATGGCACCGCCGGATCACGCGGCGGCAATAGAACGATCAGCGTGCTCAAAGGCCACTCTCTCTGGGAAAGGCGTTATTCATGGTTGGTCTTGTACCCGCACGATACGCGTAGTGTGAGTCAATGCGTCGCGATAGACGAGGGTTGTGCGATCTACTTCCGCACGTTCGTGCTGCACACGGCCGTGGACCAGGAAGTAGCTCGTGTTGACGTCCATGACACTCGGGTCCATCGAGGTCGACTGTACGCCGGAGCCGGTCAAGGCGAGTTGCACGTCGCCGACGTTACGGAAAAACACCGTCTGCCGGCGCGCGACGAGGGCCTGCGCCGAGGACAGATTCATCCCCGGCACGATCGCCGCGATCACTTCGGCGGAGGCCGTATTCATGTTGACCGCCGACGCCGTCGGCAGCACGGTGACGAACGGCCGCAAGCGCGCGACCATTTCCGGCGTATAGCCGGGGATGTCGAGCAGCGAATCGACGCTGATCATTTGCAGCGGCGCGACCTCTGCGTTGTCGTCGCCGTCTTCGATACCGGGCTTGTCGGTGAAGTTGCCGCCGGTGGCGCCGCCGCCCGCTGTGACCGGCGCCACCGCTGCCCCGGGGGCGGCCGTGACCGTCTGGAAACGCGTTGCCGATTGCCCGAGACTCGAGCGTACCGCTACGGCGGTGGCTTTCGCCAGTTGGCTGTTCGCGCCGAGGGACACGAGCAGGCGCTGATAGGCGGCGATCTGTTCCGTGTTCAGTTGCATGACGCCCGGCGCTGGGCTCGAGACCAGGTTGCGGAGGTTGAATTTCGCCTGGGCGTCTTCGATTGAACCTGAGAGGTAGGTGGCCTGGCCTTGTTCGGCTCTGACTTCACCTATTTGCCCGAGGAAATCCGACAGACGGGTTTTGGCGATGGGGACGCCCCATAGGCCACCCAGGTAGGTGATGCCTGCTGAGGTGTCGCCCTCCGAGCGGAGGATCAGGCGCGTCCAGTCCAGCGCGCCGCGTGAGACCCAGAGGGCTTGGGATAGCAGACGCTGGTTTTCGATCCTTCGGATCTGGACTTGCTGGCGCCAGAGCATGCCCGATACCAGGATCGCTGATAGCGCGACTACTAGTAAGGCGCTGATGATGGCTACTCCGTGCTGTTTGGCCTGCGGTGGGCTTTTGCGCTGTGCGCGGGCGGTGTTGGGCTTTCTTTGTTCTGCCTGTGGCTGCCTTTTTGGCTGTGCGCCCGCCGCGTTGGCCTTTCCTTGTTTTCTTATCGGTTTATTTGCGTTCCCCCTGTGCGGGGGGGCACCTACTTTTCTTTGCCTGCTGCAAAGAAAAGTAGGCAAAAGAAAGCAGCTCAAACCGCTAACTCTTAAGTGGGTCCCCAGGCTTGGAGAGGCTAGTGGTGCATCTGGAATCTGTGCCCCCATATCCCCAACCCGAAGTGACAAAGCAGTCATACTTCCCGCCTCGCGCAACGCGCTCGCCGGTACGGTCTGCTTTGAAAACCATCGGCTTCGTTTAGGGCGCGTCACCGGTTTCGCCTCGGCGAAGCGCCACGCCGATTTGCCGCCGGATGCGCTGGGCGTGCCGGACGCACCGAGGGTTTGAGATATGCCGCTCGGCGCGCGGAGCGCCGCCGGAACGGATGAGTGCTTTGTCACGAGGGGTGAATGTGCGAGGGGACGGATTCCAGATGCACCCCTGGCGTTTACTGTGCGGGGGACCCGCTTAGCATTAGCGGTTTGAGCCGCTTTCTTTTGCCTACTTTTCTTTGCGGCGGCAAAGAAAAGTAGGTGCTTGCCCCGCACAGGGGCGACGCAAATAGACCGATAAGAAAACAAGGAAAGGCCAACACCGCGAGAGCGCAGACAAAAACACCAAACAGACAACAACCCGAAGAAAAGCCCCCGCCGCAGGCGCACAAACCCAGAGCGTCGCGAAGACAACACCAACGAAGAACTAGAGCGTCGCGGAGACAAAACCCAAACCTTCATTTCACTCTCCGACGAGAAAAACCCGCGTAATAGGCCGCGCCAACGACTTAGCCCCCACACTCACTTCCAGCCCAGTCACCGACCGCGGCAGCGGCGCATTCCCCAACTGGGGCACCTTCAAATTATTGTCGTTCTCCGTAATCGCACTCTGCACATCCTTCATCTGCGTGGTCCAGCCGACCTTCGGCACATAGACACGCGCCGAAATAGCACCGACGCCACCCATCAAGGGCACCGCCGTCCACCCATCGCCCTCGCCACCGCGCAGCGCGCGCCGCAACTCGCCCACATTCCCCAACGGCGGCGACGCATACCTGACCACACGCCCCTCGGACACCCGATACCTCACCACCTGCAAACGCGGCGCCGTTCCCGGCAACAACGTCTCCCGCACGATCTGCAACACGCTGCCGCTGATCGACACGGCCGCCTGCCCAGACTCATCATCCGACGCGGCCTGGCGCGCGTCGATCCGCATCTGATCGAACAGCTGCGCAAAGACCCGCTCGTCTTCCATCGCGTTCGTAATCGTCTGCCGGCCACGAATGATCTGGTCCAGCCCGCGCCACGACAACACGGCAATCACCGCCATGATCGCAATCGCAACCAGCAACTCGATCAGCGTGAAACCACGCGCGCCCGATCGGCCGCGGCGCTCAGAGCGAACGGTTGTTTTCATTCGCGACCACCGTGACCATCTGGGCGAGATTGCCGGAACGCCCGGGCGACGTCACCATCACTTCCACTCGACGAAACACCGGATTCGGCGTCGCCGTCACATGCTCGGTACAGATCAATTGCAAATTTCCCTGCGAGCAGTCAAAACTCGTCGAGCCGACGTTCGGCCAGCCATGCGTCAGATGCAATTGCGCCAGCGTATTGTCGGCGCTCCATCCGGCCAGTAGCCGTTGATGCAGATCGGCTTCGCCGCTCGCCAGACTCCCCACCGCGCGCAACGACGCCGCCAATGCAATCGCGATGATCGCCAGCGCCACCAGTACTTCGATCATCGTAAAACCGCGCTGCGATACGCGAGCGCCCATGTCCCTGCAACGACCCATCTCAGTGCACCTCATAGCGGCCGTTGCCGGTGCCGACGATCGTCGCGTGCCCTACCGCCGAAAACAGCGTGATCTCCACGGGCACGTCGATCGCTTCGGTGCCGAACACGACGCGGCTCGGGTGCGAATCCGACCCGGGATAATTGATCGTGACGCCCGTCACGCCGCCTTCCCAGCTACGCGGCCCGAGCAGCTCGTCGCGCAACGGACGCCAGCCGTCTTCAGTACGCATGTCGAAACGAAAACCGCCCTCGAACGGCTGCCAGGCGATCGGCCGTGCGCGCACCTGGGCTTCGTCGCCGGCCGATTCGAACAGCAGCGCGAGACGCTGCGCTTCCTCGTTCAGATCGGTGCGCGGGTTACGGTTCATCGTCAGCGCTGTCAGCGATACCAGAATGCCCGCGATGACCAGCACCACCATCATTTCCAGCAGCGTGAATCCCGCCGCGCGCTTGCGGCCACCTGCGCACGAATCACTTGAGCGATGTGAGCCGCGTGCGCCACGCGGCCCGCGTGCGCCGACGCACGCCGTGCCTGAGAGCGGCGTCGTGCACGGGGTGTCCCCACGGGACTTGCAAGCGGACAATCGCATAATGCCGGCCACGAACGATCAACCAGAAATCAGAATAACAATGAGTCGATAAGACGCGCGGCGGATCGCCAAAGAGGAGGGCGATCCGGCGCGCCTGCAACCAACGGCGCTTAATGGACGACTGGTTTACCGGACTACTGCCACGACCCCACATCGGCGTCGTTGCCTTCGCCGCCCGCTTTACCGTCCGCGCCATAGCTGAACACATCGATTTCGCCATGCACGCCCGGGTTCAGATACTGATAGCCATTGCCCCACGGATCGTTCGGCAGACGTTCGAGGTAACCGCCGTCCTTCCAGTTGTTCGGCACCGGGTCCGTGCTCGGCTTTTCGATCAGCGCGCGCAGACCCTGCTCCTGAGTCGGATAACGGCCGTTGTCGAGACGGTAGAGTTTCAGTGCCTGCATCACCGTGCCGATGTCCTGCTTGGCCGCGACGCGCCGCGCTTCGTCCGGACGGCTCATGATTTTCGGCACGATCAACGCCGCCAGAATGCCCAGAATCGCGATCACGACCATGATTTCGATCAGCGTGAAGCCGCGTTGACGACGGCTGCGCAGAGCCGCGATGTCAGTACGGCGAATGGTCGACAGTTGCATAGCTTGCTACCTCTTTTCAGGTGAAATTTTCGATCGGGCGGGATTCGCGTTTCAGCAATCAGGGTGCCATTGAACACGCCCGGCCGGTCATTTTAATGTCATGGTCTTGACGGGTTGCGAGAAAACGCCGCACCGCTGCAAGTTTCCGCTCCGCAGGAAGTCCCTTGGAGAATCGCCACCCTCGCGGGCCTCGCGCAAAGCGCCGGCTTAGCGCACTTTCCCCGCACGCAATTTTCACAATAGTCCGTACAATGTGCGCATGAACGCCATCCAGATCCGCCTTCTGTCGCTCGCCCTGTTCGCCGTGTTTTGCGCGACGCTGACCTACTGGGTCATCACGCTTTCCACGATGTCCGGCGCGCCTTTGCCCGCTGCCGCCGTACATAACCAGGTCTCGACCGAACAGGCCGCCACGCTGTTCGGCGGCCAGCTCACCCGCAGCGCCAACCAGGACGTGCATCTGTTCGGCATCCTCGCTTTGCGGGAAGGCGCCGCGGCCATCGTCAGCGTCGGTGGCGAACCGCCGCATGCGGTGTCGCTCGGCAGCGCGCTCATGCAAGGCGCCAAGCTCTCCGAAGTCCGCGCCCGTTCGATCATCATCGATCGCAATGGCGCGCGTTCCGAAGTGTTCCTGCCGGCCAATCCCGCAGGTCCTACGATCTACGTGCGCTGACTTTATTCGTCCTGCTTTCCGCGTTCTGCTTCAGGCGTTCTGCCTGGCTTCAACTGCGTGCGCCGCTCGTCGCGGACATCGCGATTTGCCACAGCGCTCGCCGCGCTTGTCACAGCGGTTTCCCCATCTTGTGATCATCACGGTTGCCGCTGCGGTGGCAATCGCCGTGGCAACCTCGTCGGCAATCTCAACCGCCCACAGCCGCGCAACCGCAGCACTTCTGCGCCTTACTGCACCAGGTTGTTCAACTCGATGATCGGCATCATCACCGCCAGCACGATCACCAGCACCACGCCCCCCATCGCCAGAATCAGCAACGGCTCGAGCAGGCTCGTCAGGAACATCGTGCGACGCTCCAGCTCGCGTGCTTCGCCATCGGCCGCGCGGTCGAGCATCGTCGTCACATCGCCGGTCGCTTCACCCGAACGGATCAGGTGCACCAGCACCGGCGGAAATGTCTTCGTATTGCCCAGCGCGCGCGACAGGGACGTGCCTTCACGCACGCGAACGATCGCATCGTCGATGTTCTCGCGCATCGCGTTGTTGCTGAGCGTTTCGGCGGCAGCTTGCAGCGCGCGCAGAATCGGCACACCCGCGGCCGTCAGAATGCCTAGCGTGCTGGCAAAGCGCACGGTGTTATAGCCGCGCACGAGTTTGCCGAGCAGTGGGGCGGTCAACAGCCACCGGTCGAAGGCGAGGCGCGGGCCAGGCTGCTTCAGGATCGAGCGCACCAGATACACCAGCACGACCACGCTGATCAGCATCGCCCACCACCAGTGCCGCACGAAACCGGAGAGCGCCATCATCATGATGGTGAGAATCGGCAGCTGCTGTTTGGTGCTGGCGAACACGTTCACCACCTGCGGCACGACGTAGCTCAACAGAAACGTGACGATGCCGAAGGCGATGAGCGTCACGACCGCCGGGTAGGTGAACGCGAGCACGATCTTCTGCTTGAGCGCGTTGCGTTGCTCGATATAGTCGGCGAGGCGCGAGAGCACGAGACCGAGCTTGCCGGTATGTTCACCAGCGGCCACCAGCGCGCGATAGATATCAGGGAAGTCTTTAGGATGCTGCGTCAGCGCATTCGCGAGCGAATGGCCGCCGAGCACTTCTGCGCGAATCGACGCCATCAGTTCGCGAATGTAATCGCGCTCCGATTGTTCAGTCAGCACCGCGAGCGCTTCGTCGAGCGGCAACCCGGCGATCAGCAGGCTGGCCAGCTGACGCGTGAGAATCGCCTGCTCGCGCTGCGACAAACGCCGCCCCAGCGACAGGCGTTGATTGCGTTCGCCGCGGGTGCGCGACGCCGCCGGTTCGACCACCAGTGGCGTCAGTCCCTGCGAACGCAGATTGGTGCGCGCGCCGCGCGCGCTGTCCGCGTCGAGCACGCCTTTTTGCGCCTTGCCCGCCGCGTCGATCGCTTCGAAACGAAATGCCGGCATGCGCTTATGCTCCGCCCGTCACGCGAATCACTTCTTCGAGCGACGTGAGCCCGGAGGCAAGCCAGCGGTCCGCGTCTTCACGCAATGTACGCATGCCTTGCGCGCGGCCCGAAGCAAGAATCTCCGCGTCGGACGCATTGCGGTGAACCAGCGTGCGGATTTCGTCGTCGATCAAAAGCAGTTCGTACACGCCGCGCCGGCCTGCGTAGCCGGACTGCCCGCATTTGTCGCAACCCACCGGATGCCAGCGCACGCTGCCATCTTCTTCGACGCGCTCCTCACGGCACACCGGGCACAGCCGCCGCACCAGCCGCTGGGCCAGCACGCCGAGCAGCGACGACGCCAGCAGATACGGCTCGACACCCATGTCGGTCAAACGTGTCACCGCGGAAGCGGCGTCGTTCGTGTGCAGCGTCGCTAACACCAGGTGACCCGTCAGCGAGGCCTGCACCGCGATCTGCGCGGTTTCGAGGTCGCGGATTTCACCGATCATGATGACGTCCGGGTCCTGCCGCAGAATCGAGCGCAGCGCGCGCGCGAAAGTCATGCCGATCCGCTCGTTGACCTGCGTCTGGCCGATGCCGGACAGGTCGTATTCGATCGGGTCTTCGACCGTCATGATGTTGGTCGTCGCCGTTTCGAGGCGCGACATCGACGCATACAGCGTGGTCGTCTTACCGGAACCGGTTGGGCCTGTCACCAGCACGATGCCGTGCGGCTTGCCGATCAGCTTGTCGAATTTGACGAGCGTGTCCGGCGCCATGCCGAGCGCCTCGAGATTCAGGCGCGACGCATCTTTTTCCAGCAGACGCAGCACCGCGCGTTCACCGTGACCCGTGGGCAGTGTCGAGACGCGCACATCGACCGGACGTCCGCCGACGCGCAGCGTGATACGGCCATCTTGCGGCAGACGCTTCTCGGCAATGTCGAGCTGCGCCATGATCTTGATCCGCGAGATCAGCGCGCCGTGCAGCGCTTTCTTGGGCCGCACGACATCGCGCAAGGTACCGTCGACGCGAAAGCGCACCACCGAGGAAGTCTCGAACGGCTCGATGTGAATATCCGACGCCTGTTCGCGCGCGGCCTGGGTGAGCAGCGCGTTGATCATGCGGATAATCGGCGCGTCGTCTTCCGACTCGAGGAGATCCTCCACCTCGGGAATATCCTGCATCAGGCGCGACAGATCGACTTCGCCTTCCACTTCGCCGACCACCTGCGCCGCGCTGCCGTCCTGGCGCGCGTAGGCCTGGTTGATCGCCTGGGCCAGTTCGTCAGCCGGCACACGCACCACGGACAACGCGCCGAAGTTGCGCGCGACCTCGGCAAGCGCCGCGTCGTTGGTGCGCTCGCTGATCCAGACTTCAAGGCTGTCGGCGTGCTGATGCGCGACCAGAATCTGGCCGCTGCGAGCAAAGCCGTAAGGCACGAGACGCGCGGCAACCGTCGACGGTGCAATGCGTTCGGCGTGCTCCGCCACGACCGCCGGCGGAATCGCCGCGGCTTGGGTGGACGCAGCAGCGCGCGCCGCTGCCGACGACGCGGCAGCTGACGGCGGCGTGGACGGCGTGCTCACGGCTGCACTCCAGGCGACGCCGTGGACGGCGGCGCCACCTGCACCGGGTTGGTCTGCACGGCGGGGCCATTCGTGGCCGGATTCGTCTGATACACGGCTCCGCCATTATTCATGACCGGATTCGTCGTCACAGCCCCGCCATTGGTAACCGGCGCAGGAGCGGAAACTGCCGGCGGCGCCATCTGCTGACGACGCATCTTGTCGAGATCGAACAGGTTCATCGCGGGCGAGCCACCCTGGCTAGGACCGATCGGCATCGGCGGCACCACCGGATCGTCCTTGTCCTTGATCAGGTTGTTGTCCGACTTGTACGCACCCTGCACGCCCTGGATGTAGTCATAGCGGTTCGACGTCACGGCTTGCGCGGTACTGCGATCGTTGATGATCACAGGGCGCAGGAACACCATCAGATTGGTCTTGTCGCGCGTCTTCTGTTCCGAGCGGAACAACTGGCCGATCCACGGGATATCGCCCAGCAATGGCACCTTGCTGTTACTGACCTGGTAGTTGTCCTGCATCAGGCCGCCCAGCACGATGATCTCGCCGTTATCGGCGAGCACCGTTGACTGGATCGAACGCTTGGTGAACTCCGGGCCGGCCGGGTTGGTCGTCGCGTTGGTCGTGCCGTTCACGATCGCCGAGTCTTCCGTGTAAAGCTGCAGCTTCAGAATCCCGCCGTCCGTGATCTGCGGTTTGATGTGCAGCGTCAGACCGACGTCGACGCGGTCGTAGGTATTGAACGCCGAGGTCGCGGTGGCGCTCGTGAGGTTCGAATACGAACCCGTCTGGATCGGCACGTTCGTACCGACGACGATCTTGGCTTCCTCGTTGTCGAGCGTAATGAGGTTAGGTGTCGACAGCACATTCGCGTCAGCGGTCTGCGACAGCGCCTGCAGCAGCGCGCCGAGTCCCTGCACACCGAAAATGTTGTGCACCCAACCGACGTTGAGCCCCTGCTGGAGCTGACTGGCTCCGAGCGCCCCGGCGAGACCGCCGGTGGCCCCCGTCGCCGCGGCCCCTGCGGCCGCCGCCGTCAGATTGACAATGCTGTTGCCGGAGCCGGTCGCCAGGTTGGTGCCGGCAAAGACCGAATTGTTCGCGATCTGCCACTGAATGCCGAGATTGGCGTTCGTGGTCGAGTTCAGCTCGACGATCAGCGCCTCGATGTAGACCTGCGCACGCCGTGCGTCGAGCTGGTCGATCACCGCCCGCAGGTTGCGGTACACCGGCTCGGACGCCGTGATGATCAACGAGTTGGTCGCAGAGTCCGCCTGGATCATGCCGCCTGGCTGATTGTCGTCGCTCTTGTCCTTGTCGCCGCCGAGCAGGCCGGCGGCGCCAGAACCGCCGCTCGAGCCGTATCCTCCGCCGCTGCCGCCCATCGGTGACGCGCCGCCTCCGAGCCCGCCCGACGGCAACGGCGGCGTACCCGAGGAGCCCGTCGAATTGCTGCCCAACCCGCCGCCACCACCGCCACTGCCGTTCTGATTAAACGAATTCGCGTCGTTCGAGCCGCTCGACGAGCCGGAGTCCCCGCCCTTGCCGAGCATCCCGCGCAAGGTCTTCGCGAGCCTCGTCGCGTCTGCGTTGCGCAGCGGCACCACATGCATGTTGCCGAGCTGCGTGGTCGGCGCGTCGAGTTCCTTCGCCAACTGCTTCGCCGCCGCGAGACGCCCGCCGTTCGACGCGCGAATCAGGAGCGCGTTGGTGCGCGGGTCTGCAGTGATCGACACCTTCAGCGTTGCGTCGGTGCTGCCGATCGCGCCGGGGTCGAGCATCTTGGTCAACTGCGCGGCGATATCGAGCGCGTTCGCGTTCTTTAGCGGCACCACCGACACCGACTGGCCCGCAGCCGTATCCACACCCGCGATGATCTGCGCGATACGCCGCACGTTGTCGGCGTAGTCGGTCACGACAATCGTGTTGTTGGCCGGGTAGGCCGCCACGGTATTGTTCGGCGAGATCAACGGACGCAACACCGGCAGCAGGTTGTTGGCCGATTCGTTCTTCAGCACGAACACCTGTGTGACCACCTGATCGCCGCGCGCGACGGGCGTATTGCCGACGTAGGTCGGCACGCCTTGCAGCTTGGCATCGGCCTCGGGCACGACCTTCAGGACGCCGTGATCCTGCACCAGCGCGAAGCCCTGCATCCGCAATGCGGATTGCAAGGTCTTGAGTGCCTGATCTTCAGGCACCGCATTTTCCGACACGAGGTTGAGCTGACCCTTCACACGTGGGTCGACGATGATCGTTTTGCCGGTTGCCGCGCCGATCGCCTTGGCCACCTGGTCGATATCGGCGTTCACGAAGTTGAGTGTCACCTGTGCCTGTGCTGTCTGCGCGGTGATCAATCCAGCCACCAGCAGCGCCGTTGCGACGCGACGCAAAGCCATACGATTTCTTCTCATGGAAAGTGGTATCGATGCCGACGGCTTCAGCCGCCAACGGTCATGCAATGCGAACATTTGAGCAAGCCGCCGCCCTGTCGATCTGCCAGCCGGCTTCACGGGCGATCGACGCCCCGGATGCCGGCCATTCAATGTCCGAAAAAAGTGAACAGTAACAGTTTTTCATGTCGGTTTTGTCACAAAACAAACGGCGCCGTGCGATTACTCTAAAAGACTGTCACGAACTGTCAATCAATTGAAAGTAACCAAGCTTCTGTGCGCCGTGCCACCGATGCCCTTCGTTTTACGCTGGCTTATGTCGGTTAGCCAACTTGACGCGTGCGGGTCTGCCGGTATGATACGAGCCGTTCGGGGTACTGGTTGCGTCTTGCCAACGCGGGTTTTCCCCGATACGCGACAAAGTGTCCAACCAGTGAACCTGACCCGGCTTCCAGCGACTGAAGTTTGGCCGATGGAGTGCCTTACCCAACCTTACCCTTGCGATTTGTTTAGTCGTCTTGACCGATCTGGACTGATGAAAAGAACCTTCGTCACTGCCGCCGCGGGACTTGCCATGCTGCTTGCAGCAGGGGGGGCACGCGCCGATTGCTTTGACGCGGCGGCAGGTTACCAGAAGGTCAACCCCCTGATTCTGCGCGCAATTGCGTGGCAGGAGTCACACAATCGGCCGGATGCGTTGCATAAGAACGCCAACGGTTCGACAGACTATGGCGTGATGCAGATCAATTCGGTTCATCTGCCCACGCTCGCCCAGTACGGCATCTCGCAGGGCACCCTGATGGAGCCTTGCAAGAACGTCTACATCGCGGCATGGCACCTGCGCCGTCAGATGAACAAGTATGGCAATACCTGGCAGGCGGTCGGCGCGTACCACTCCGAGACGCCGGCGCTGCGCGATAAATACGCGCAGCAGATCGCCGCGATCCTGCGCAAATGGAATCTGATGCCGGCTGCACGCTGAGCGGTATTTTCGTGGGTACCTTCGTCGACACAGGCGCCGGCGCTCACGCGGATGTGACTTTTTAGCCAGCGCCTGTCAGCATGGCTGCTTGCGTTTTCTGATCCGGCCCGTCACGCGGCCGCTCCCTGTTTGATGCACAATGCGGCTTCGTGCTGCCGTCGGTGTTTGGCCAGCTTCTGGCCCCTGAGTCATACGACCCAGGCCCGGCACGCCTTCCAATCCTCTTGTTTTCCCGTACTCCGATGAACCAGCCGCTATTGCCCGTCACCGTGCTCTCCGGTTTTCTGGGCGCCGGCAAGACCACGCTCCTGAACCACATCCTCGCGAATCGCGCCGGTTTGCGCGTCGCCGTGATCGTCAACGATCTGGCCGCCGTCAATGTCGATGCAACCCTCGTGCGCGACGCCGCCACGCTCTCGCATGTCGAAGAGCAGCTCGTCGAACTGTCGAATGGCTGCATCTGCTGTACGTTGCGCGACGACTTGCTGGTCGAGATCAAGCGGCTGGCGGGGGAAAAGCGCTTCGATGCGATCCTGATCGAGTCGACCGGGGTGGCCGAGCCGATGCCGATTGCCGAAACTTTCACGTTTGTCGACGACGATGGCGTCTCGCTGTCCGACGTCGCGCAGCTCGATACGATGGTGACCGTGGTCGATGCGTTCAACTTCCTGCGCGACTATGGTTCAGCCGACGCCCTCGCGGAGCGGGGCATTGCCGCGACTGAGGAAGACGATCGGACGCTGGTCGAATTGCTGATCGAGCAGATTGAATTCTGCGACGTGCTGGTGGTCAACAAGGCCGATCTGGTGAGCGCCGATGAACTCACGCGTTTGCAGCGCATCCTCGCTCGCATCAATCCGCGCGCGGTGCAGGTGGTGAGCCGTTTCGGCGACGTACCGCTTGCCGAGGTGCTGAATACCGGACGTTTCGATTTCGACGAAGCATCGAGCGCGCCGGGCTGGCTGGCGTCGCTCAATCACGAGCACGAGCACGGCCATGTGCATCACGGCGAAGCGGACGAATTCGGCATCGGCAATTTCATTTACCGTGCGCGGCGGCCGTTTCATCCGGAGCGCCTGTGGGCGCTGCTGCATCAGGAGTGGAAGGGCGTTTTGCGCAGCAAGGGCTTCTTCTGGCTCGCCACGCGTAACGATATCGCCGGTTCGCTGTCGCAGGCGGGCGGCGCTTGCCGGCATGGTCCGGCAGGGATGTGGTGGGCCGCTCAGGAACGCAGCGAATGGCCCGACGGCGATGACGAACTGGCCGCCGAAATTGCCGCCGACTGGTTCGGCGATCCGGATGATCTCAGCATTGGCGATCGTCGGCAGGAACTGGTGATGATCGGCGTCGGCATCGACCCGGCTATCTGGCAAGCGAAGTTCGACGCGTGCCTGCTGACCGACGAGGAATATGCGGCGGGGCCACAAGCGTGGCAACAATTCGCCGATCCGTTCCCGGCATGGGACTTCGACGAAGACGACCACGACCATCATGATCACGACAGTCACGGTCACGGCGAAATCGTGCATCGTCACGACTGAGCGGCCTCGCCACTCCAGGCTGATTGTCTGGCCGCGGCGCCCGTCGCGGCTAAAGCAAAAATCGCGGACGAAAAAAAACCCGCCATTGGCGGGTGTCAACTGCCTGGCAGTAGTCTGCTTAGCGCTTGTTGACGGCGTCCTTGAACGCCTTGCCAGCCGTGAACTTGACGGTCTTGGCTGCCGGGATCTTGATGGTTTCGCCGGTCTTGGGGTTACGACCCGTACGTGCTGCGCGCTTGCCCGAACCAAAGCTGCCGAAGCCGATCAGCTGGACCGCGTCACCCTTTGACACAGACTTCTTGATCACTTCAAGCAACGTGTCCAGCGTCTCACCGGTTTGAGCCTTGCTGGCGCCCGTCTGTCCTGCGACGGCGTCGATCAGTTCCTGTTTGTTCATTAAGGTTCCTTTCTGAGTTTAGGTTGACACGAACAGCGCGAACGCGCCGATTATACGTGCGCGGGCCGCGCCGTCGAGCAGCTGCGGCTCCGGATCCCCTCCGGACAATTAGCGCCGGGCGGTTGACTGCCCGTCGGCCGTGCCGCCGCTCCCTACGCGGCGCTTGCTATGATAGCGCAGCGCAAACCCAATCAGGACAAGGGTTTCGAAGAATTAAGCGGTTCTGGGGCCGATACCGAGGGGAAACCCTTCTTTTTTCTCTTCGCGGACCCCAATCGAAGGCTGAAACCCAGTAGGGACGGGGCTTAGCGTTGGTTTTTGCCAACGTTGCAGCGCGTCCTTTTCGCCGCCCGGCGAGCTCCGCGCGCTGGCGGTAACGTGTGACTCGCGCTTTCGAGCGTCATTTTCCGCTGCGCATGACCGATCCGCTGATCCCCGCCGTCCTCGCGTTTCGCGACAACGGCACCCCCTTTTCGCCGCTCTACGACGACATCTATCACAGCGCTGTCGGCGGTCTCGAACAGGCTGAATACGTGTTCCTTCGCGGCAATGAGTTGCCGGCGCGCTGGCAGGGCCGTCGCATTTTCACCGTGCTCGAAACCGGCTTCGGCATGGGCATCAACTTCCTGACAACCTGGGCCGCCTGGCGAGCCGATCCGGCGCGTTGCGAGCGGCTGCATTTCGTGTCGACCGAGAAGCATCCGTTTACTCAAGCCGATCTGCGCAGCGTCTATGCGGCGACGATTTCAGATCCGGCGATTGCCGCGCTCGCGAATACGCTGGCCGCTGAGTGGCCGATGCTCGTTCCCGGCACGCACCGGCTCGAATTCGAGGGCGGACGGATCACACTGACACTCGTCTTCGCCGACGCGCTGGAAAGCCTGCCAGCATTGAGGCTACGTGTAGATGCGTTCTATCTCGACGGTTTCGCGCCGGCCCGGAATCCGGAGATGTGGACGCCCGCGATCTTCAAAGCGCTCGCTCGCCTGGCCGGCGAGGGTGCCACGTTCGCGACCTACAGTAGTGCCGGCGACATCAAGCGCGCGTTGATGCAAAACGGCTTTGTGTACCAAAAAGTCGACGGCTTCGGCTGGAAACGCGCGATGCTGGTCGGCCATTTCGCGCCGCGCTGGCGCGTACGTCGCTATGAGCCGCCCGCGCCGCTTGAAGTCGATGAGCGGCATGCGATCGTGATCGGTACCGGGCTCGCCGGCTGCGCGGCGATCGAGCGCCTGGCGTCGCGCGGTTGGCGCGTCACATCGCTGGAGCAGCACGCGTCGGTGGCGCAGGACGCCTCGGGCAACCCGGCCGGCGTGTTCCATCCAATGATCTCGCGCGACGACAGCGTCGCTTCGCGCGTCACGCGTGCGGGCTTTCTCTACGCGCTGAGACGCTGGGCAGCGCTCGAACGGCTTGGTCACTCTCCATTACGCGGCGCCCCAGGCCTGTTACAGATCGCTGCGGATGACGAGGAAGCCCGCTCGATGAGTGAGGCAATCGCGGCGTTCGGTTATCCGCCCGAATACGTCACGCCCGTCTCGCTGAGCGAAGCACAAAACCTCGCGGGCATGCCACTCGCGCAGAGCGGCTGGTTCTTTCCCCATGGCGGCTGGATCGACCCGGCGTCGCTTTGTGCCGCGCAGTGCGCAGCGGCGGGCGATCTGCTCGAACGCCGTTTCGGCGTGGAGGTGGCGCGCCTCGAGCGGTCCGGTAATCAATGGACCGTTTTCGACACGGGAGGGCAGGCCGTTGCGCGCGCGCCAGTGGTCATTGTCGCGAGCGCCCACGACGCCGCGCGCATCGCCGGGTTGCAGCATGCTCCAACCCGCAGCATCCGCGGTCAGTTGACCTTGCTGCCGCCGGGCACCGTACCCCCGCTCGGCATGCCGGTGATGGGCGTTGGCTACGCGGTCCCGTTAGCCGGCGGCGTCACGCTGACCGGCGCTACTTACGAACTCGACGATCCGGACACCTCGCTGCGCGCAGATGGCCATCTGGAAAATCTGGAGCGCGTCGCGCAGATGCTGCCGCCCTTTGACGGCATCGTCGACCCGGCGCGGGCGGCGGCGCTCACCGGGCGCGTGGCGTTTCGCTGCGTGACAAGCGACCGGATGCCGATGATCGGCAACTTCGCCGACGAAGCCGCCTCGACGCGCGACGCCCAACGCCTGCGTGGCGCATGGCCGCTCGATTTGCCGCGCGTCCATGGCCTGTACGGTGCATTCGCCTACGGTTCTCGCGGACTGGTGTGGGCGGCGCTCGGCGCTGAGTTGATCGCCTCGCAGATCGAAGGTGAACCGTGGCCGCTCGAACGGGATCTGGCTGAAGACATCGATCCTGCTCGCTTTCTCCTGCGCGCGTTGCGCCAAGGCACAGTGAGTTAACCGCCCGCGTGACATTAGGCCACGGCGCACCGGAAACGCACGCTGCGGACCTAGCCTCTCGCGATAGAGAGTTATCCACCGAAACTTGTGGATAACCAGATCGTTTACCGGCGCAACTCATGTGGAACCGTTGTGGACGTAAACGGGGTAACTTTGCCCTCGCCGAAAATCGCGAAAAGTTACCCTTGTATACCCGCCGCTACCGCACATGCTGTGCATCCTGTTATGCGAGCGGCAACGTGATGAATTGATTAGGTAAACCAGAGTTATCCACAGAAACCGAGGCAGCTTGTTAACTGTTACTACGTATACATACGGTAAACCTGTAAACAGAAAGGCCGTGGCCAGATCGAGCGCGATCGTTGAGCTTGAATCGCCGAAAGTTGGAGAAAAACACCTGCCGCCGTGCTCCAGGAAACACATCTGCAACGTCGAGTCTGTACCCTATGAGAGCCGAGCCGTCCTTTAAAACGGTCGCTTTTTCCTCATCTTGCGAAGATAACGTACGTTTTTACCGTTTTACCCGCATGTTCCTGTCTTTTCGGTCAAGTCTTAACAAGCTATGGCACAATCGCCGTTCTTTTCCGCGTCGTGCCTCGCCATTGGCGGCACACGCTGCAACGGAACGGTGCCGCTCAATCAGAATCTGATTCAACGTCGACGGCATTCTTTCACCGTGCCGGGCCGGTTGCTGCGGCCGCATCCCAGAACGCGCCACGCTCTTTGCGGCTGCGGCGCGTTCAGATCATCCGATCATTGAAAACTCGCAACGCGGATCACGCGAAGCGATCGCGACAGTGAGCGCCTCATGCGCTCATCCGTTCGCCGGTGTTTGTGCCGGCTCGTGTCGTCTGCCGTTGCTGCCAAGGAGAACCCATCACGATGAAGTCGGCGTTTTCATTTTTTCCAGCCTGGCCCCTTACACCCGACGCCATTTTTTGGGCTGGTCTTGCGTTGCTCGCCGCCGGCCTGTGCGGTGAGCTTTGCTATCGCGCATGGCGTTTGCCCCGCATCTCCGGGTACGCGGTCATCGGCCTGGTCGCAGGCGCAGCCGGTTTTGGCGTAATCGACGCGGATTCCGCGAGCGCTGCGCGGCCGTTGCTCGATGTCGCGCTCGGTTTGTTATTGTTCGAACTCGGTAGCCGGCTCGATTTGCGCTGGATTCGCCGCAATCCCTGGCTGATTCTGTCGAGCGTCGCTGAAGCGACGTTGACTTTCGCGCTGGTTTTGCCTGTTTTGTTGTTCCTGAATGTGCCGTTGATGGTGGCGACGGTGCTGGCCGCCATAGCCATGGCGACTTCGCCGGCCATGGTGATCCAGCTCAAAACCGAGCTGCGCGCGGAAGGCCAGGTCACTCAACGTCTGTTGACCTTGACCGCGCTGAACAGCATGTACGCGGTGGTAATCGAAAAGCTCGTCTCGAGCTGGTTGCATCAGGAGATTTACGGCAACGTTTTCGCGACGATTCTGCAGCCGCTATATCTGCTGGTCGGCTCGCTCGTGCTCGCTTATCTGCTCGCGCGCACCTGCACGTTTTTCTATCGCCGTCTGAACATGCAGGACGAGCATTCGTTCGTCGCGCTGTTCGGCCTCGTGCTGCTGGCCATCGCGGTAGCGCATCTGTTCAAGCTGTCGACGATTCTCGCGCTGCTGGCCGCAGGCATCATCGTGAAGAATCATGAAGCGCGCCCGCAGTTGTGGCCACAGCATTTCGGCACGGCCGGCTGGTTGTTGACCGTGATTCTGTTCGTGCTGACGCTGACATCGTTCGAATGGAAGGACATCGCGCTTGGTGGCGTTGCCGCGCTGGGTCTGATTGTTGCGCGTCTGATCGCGAAACTGGTGGGCGTGATGGCTTTTGCCAAGCCGAGCGGCTTGAACTGGAAGCAGGGCATGGCGCTGGGTTTGTCGTTATCGCCCATGTCGGCGCTCGCGTACCTGCTTGTGGACGATACGTACAACCTTTATCCGAATTTCGATCCGCAATTGCGGGCCATCGTGATGTGTTCGATTTTCGTGTTGCAAATTCTCGGGCCGTGGCTCGTGTATCGCAGCCTCGCGGCTGTGGCCGAACGGCGCGAAGAGTAGGCGCGCGCTGCGGCTCGACGCTTCAGGCGCTTGATTTGCGTGTTTTATCCAACTTATTCGATTCAAAAATGGCTGCGTATGTGACACGAGCACGTGTCGCACACCAGCCGACCTGACTCAGGGGACGCCATGTCACTCGAACCCTTCATCGATTCGAAACCGTTCACTTTCGGTGTCGAACTCGAAATGCAGATCGTCAATACGCACGACTACGATTTGACCAAAGCCGGCTCGGATTTGATGCGTCTCATCAAGGACGAAAAAATCCCCGGCAACATCACGCCGGAAATCACCGAAAGCATGATCGAGCTGTCGACCGGTATCTGCACGACGCACGAACAGGCCGTCACCGATTTGCGCAAGATCCGCGACACGCTGGTTTCCGCGGCCGATCGACTGAACGTCGGCTTGTGCGGCGGCGGCACGCATGCGTTCCAGCAATGGAGCGAAAGGCAGATCGTCGATACGCCGCGCTTTCAGTATCTTTCGGAGTTGTACGGCTACCTTGCCAAGCAATTTACGGTGTTCGGACAGCACGTGCACATTGGCTGCCCTGACCCGAACAGCGCGCTGTATCTGCTGCACTCCATGTCGCGCTTCATTCCGCATTTCATCGCGCTATCCGCTTCGTCGCCGTTTGTGCAGGGTGTGGACACCGGTTTTCATTCGGCACGCCTGAATTCCGTGTTCGCATTCCCGCTGTCGGGCCGCGCGCCGTTCGTGTTGACGTGGGACAGCTTCGAGGAATATTTCTCGAAGATGGTCCACACGGGCGTGGTCAACAGCATGAAGGATTTTTACTGGGACATCCGACCGAAGCCCGGTTTCGGCACGATCGAAGTGCGCGTGATGGATACGCCGTTTTCAGTGGATCGCGCCGCGGCGATTGCCTGCTATATCCAGACGCTGGCGCGGCATCTGTTGCTGGACAAACCGATCACGCCGAAAGAAGACGACTACCTCGTCTACACGTTCAACCGTTTCGAGGCATGCCGCTTCGGTCTGGCCGGCAACTGCATCAATCCGCAAACAAGCGAACGCAAAACGATTTCCGAAGACATCCTCGAAACACTGGATCTGATTGCACCGCACGCCGAAGCATTGGGTTCGGGCAATGCGCTTGCCGAAATCGGGGCAATCGCGCGCGGTCAGGTTAATGATGCGACGTGGTTGCGCGGCGTTTTCGAGCAGGAAAAGTCTTTGCACGAAGCGGTCAGGCAGCAGTGTCTGCAGTGGCGAGCCTAGCCTGGCACAGGATCGCTAACGGCTAATCGTAAGGAAGACCCGCTTCATGCGGGTTTTTTTTCGTAATTAAATTTTCAGATCGGGAGGCCTTCAGGTTTTTCTAAAATTTACGTATACACATGTAGTAGTAGTTAACAAGCATTGCATCTGCCTGTGGACAACTGAATAATTCCCTGAAAAGTCAAAGTGCTACGTAAACCATAACCGGGCTGATCCGAGGCGTATCGGCTGCGGTAAACGAGGACAACTCTGGAGCGGGCACAGGCAACAAATCGCTTATCAAGAATCGACACACAGGCCATCCCCTGTGTTTTCTCATGGTTATCCACAGCTTGCGTTGGATAACTTAGCTGTACGATTGGCCGGTCTCGCATAGAATGTCGTTTTCGCCGTCTTTGGCTTGCAAGGCGGTAAATTTTTGAGATAGTAGAAACCGTCTCGTCTATTTTTGGGCGAGGCTACCCCACACAGGCTACGGGTGTGCTCGGCAGCGGTTCGCCGGCATCGCACGCAAGCTTTAATAAACCACACGAAGATTATGAGCGAAGGCGTATACGGAGAACAGGCAGGCGGGCGAGTGACCCACAGCCTATTGCGATTGAGCACGGCCATGCGGAGCCAGGCTTGGGAATGGGCGGAAGGCGCAGGCCTCACGCCGACCCAGGGCGAAATCCTGGTCTTGCTGATGCAGCGCAAAGGCCCGATGCGTCTTGGCGAAATCGCGCGTGAAACGGCCCTGACGGCTGCCACCACCAGCGATGCAGTGAGCACGCTCGAGACCAAAGGTCTGGTCGAAAAGCGCCGTGCCCTCGACGATGGCCGCGCCCTCGCGGTCCGTCTGACGGCGCGTGGCCGCACCGCCGCGAAGCGCGCTGCGCAATGGCCGGACTTCCTGGCCAAAGCGGTCGGCACTCTGCGCGACGAAGAGCAAACGCTGTTCTATCGCACGCTGCTCAAGACGATCCACCAACTGGAAGCGCAAGGCACCATTCCGCCGCATCGCATGTGCCTGAGCTGCACGCACTTCGAGCCGAGCAAGAATCCGAAGAAGACGCCGCATCACTGCGCGCTGCTCGACATGAACATGTCGGACACGAATCTGCGTCTCGATTGCTCGGTGTATGAAATGGCCGACGTCGCCACCCAAAAGAAGACCTGGAAGATCTTCGCCCAATAAGGCGGCTTCTTCCGGGACAATCCGCTACACTGCCAAACCGTGTTCCAGCAGACGGCAATCGTCGCCTGCCGGACGGTTCGCGCCGCGTAGCGGCAAGTCTTTAGTCAACCGAAGGTGGGACGGGCTGATGAATCGCGAAGTTCTGGCCATTCGCCACGTGCACTTCGAAGATCTGGGCAGTCTTGAACTGGAGCTCGGCGAACGCGGCTGCCCGGTGCGCTATCTCGACGTCGGCTTTGCCCGCATCGAAGCACCAGACCCGGTTGCCGCATCGCTCATGGTCGTACTCGGCGGCCCGATCAGTGCAACCGACGACGCGCTTTACCCCACGCTCGTTCCGTTGCTCGCCATGATCGAAAAGCGCATTGCCGCTGGTTTGCCGACGCTCGGCATCTGCCTCGGCGCGCAATTGATTGCGCGTGTGCTCGGTGCCCGGGTCTATCCCGCCGGCCATACCGAGCTCGGCTGGACACCGCTCACGCTTACCGATGCGGGCCGCGCTTCACCGCTGCGTCATCTGGACGGCGCACACACATCAATGCTGCATTGGCACGGCGATACCTTCGATTTGCCCGACAACGCCACGCGTCTCGCCTCGACGCCTGCCTGCGAAAACCAGGCGTTCGCCTGGGGCGGCCATGTGCTGGGTCTGCAATGTCATCCCGAGATTCGCGCTGACCGGTTCGAACCCTGGCTGATCGGCAACGCTGGTGAGATTGCCGGCCATGGTATCGACGCCCGTCAGTTGCGGGCCGAGACCGCGCAGTTCGGTCCGGCGCTGGAAACCGCTGCGCGCCGCATGTTTAGCGAGTGGCTCGATCAGGTCGAGCCGAAACCCTGAACTGCGCGCGCCTGCAGACAATTACCTGCAGTGCTATGCTCGTCCGCTCTCGGGCTTTTACTGGGCGTAATCCATGAGCGCGCTTTTTTCCCCGCTCACGCTGCGTAGCGTGACGCTTCCAAACCGTATTGTCGTCTCCCCAATGTGCCAGTATTCCGCCGAACGTGGCGAGGCTACGGCGTGGCACCTGATCCACCTCGGCAGTCTCGCGTTATCCGGCGCCGGCATGTTATGCATCGAGGCGACCGCCGTCGAACCCGATGGCCGCATCACGCCGGGTGATCTCGGACTGTGGGACGATGCCACCGAAGCCGCACTGGAGCCGGTGCTGGCGGCGATTCGCAAGCATTCGCACATTCGCGTGGCGATGCAGTTGGGACATGCTGGACGCAAGGCATCGAGTCATGCGCCGTGGGACGGCGGTCAACTGATTCCGGTGTCGCAAGGCGGCTGGCTGCCGCACGCGCCGTCGGCGTTGCCGCACAAAGCAGGCGAAGAGCCGCCGCTCGCACTCGATACACCCGCACTGAACCGGATTCGCGAAGCGTTTGCAGGGTCCGCGCGCCGCGCCGCACGCCTCGGCATTGATGCGCTGGAAGTGCACGCGGCACACGGCTATCTGCTGCATCAGTTTTTGTCGCCGATCGCCAATCAACGCAGCGACGACTTCGGCGGCTCGCTCGAAAACCGCATGCGTTTTCCGCTTGAAATCTTCGATATTGTGCGCGCCGCGTTTCCCGCCGACAAACCGGTTGGCGTGCGTGTCTCGGCAACGGATTGGGTCGAAGGCGGCTGGACGCTCGAGGACACGATCGCGTTCGCGCAGGAATTGAAAAAGCGCGGCTGCGACTGGATCGACGTGTCGTCCGGCGGTGTCTCGCCGCTGCAGAAGATTCCGCTCGAGCCGGGCTACCAGATCCCGTTCGCGAGGGCGGTCAAACAGGCCACCGGCCTCACCACCATTGGCGTGGGCCTGATTACGGATCCGCTGCATGCCGAACAGATCATCGAAGAGGGCGATGCCGATCTGATCGCGATGGCCCGCGCGTTGCTGTACAACCCGCGCTGGCCGTGGCATGCCGCGGCGCAATTGGGCGCGACGGTCGAAGCGCCGCCGCAATACTGGCGTTCGCAACCTCGTGAGCAAAAGGCGCTGTTCGGCGACATTTCGTTCGGACAACGGTGAGCCGGCCAACCTGCCTTGCACGCGCACGTCTTTTTGACGGTTGAACGAAGCCGTCTTGAGCGTGTACGATGCCGAATGTGACGCATGAGCGTCGCAGATCGACGCGGCGCTCGCAAGGCGCCGCGTTTGCTATCCGCGTCGGAAAACGCAGCGCGTCAGACGCGGGCATTTCTGACGGCTGCCGGATCTTCACCCCCAGTTCTTCACAAGGATTCATTCAATGAGTTCACGCAGGATCGCCGTGCGCCGTTCGGGAGTGCACGGCAAAGGCGTGTTTGCCATCGAGCCGATTGCGGCCGGCGAGCGGCTGATCGAATACAAGGGTGAGCGGATCTCCTGGAAGGAAGCGTTGCGCCGTCATCCGCATAATCCGGACGAACCGAATCACACGTTCTACTTTGCGCTCGACAGCGGCAAGGTGATCGACGGCAAAGTGGACGGCAACAGCGCGCGCTGGATCAACCATTCCTGTGCGCCGAACTGCGAAGCCGAAGAGATCGACGGACACGTGTACGTGCACGCGCTGCGCGACATCGCCGAGGGTGAGGAAGTCTTTTACGACTACGGCCTCGTCATCGACGCGCGGCAGACCAAGAAGCTCAAGAAGGAATACGAATGCCGTTGCGGCGCGCGTAAGTGCCGCGGCACGATGCTGGCGCCGCCGGAGAAAGAGAAGGGCGCGTCCAGGTCGGACAAGCCGGTAAAGAAGCCCGCGAAAAAGGCGAAGAAGAAATGAAATGCGGGCTGCCTGGGTTGGTGTCATCGAACTCAAGGCAGCCCGTGGCAGCGTGTTGTGACCCACCGCAGAGTCACATATCGATCGGCGCCGAGTGCGCCATTTTTTTTGCCGGGCGCCGTGTCTCAGGTTCGACCTTCGGCTGAACACTGATCGGTATAAGCGGAATGCGCACGATAAAGCGCGCTCCGCCTTCCGGCGCATCTTCGTAATGCACGCTGCCGTGATGCAGCACCATGATGTCGTGAACGATCGCGAGACCGAGGCCGGCACCGCCATCCACACCGGCGTCGCTCTGACCGTCGCCGCGGAAGAATCGTTTGAACAGATCGGCTTGCTGCGCGAGCGGCACACCCGGTCCATTGTCTTCGACGATGATCTCGGCCATGCGCAGCTCGTCGATCACGGTTTGCGACACCGTCACGGTGATGCGTCCGCCATCGAAGCGCGAAGGCGGCACGTACTTCAGCGCGTTATCCAGCAGATTGGCGATCACTTCATGTAGCAGCACTGGATTACCACGCGCCATCAGCGGGTGATCGTTGGTGGGATCGTCGAGGCGCTGAAAACCCAGGTCGACATGAAACGTCAATGCGCGCGGCACCCACTCGGCACCCGTGTCGAACGCAAGTGCGGCCATATCCACATTGACGAACCGAGCCGCTTGCTCGCCCGGCTCAGCGCGAGCGAGTGAAAGCAGTTGGTTCGACAGCCGCACGGCGCGGTCGGCGGCTGCCCGCAGCTCACGGACCGCGGCGAGCGTTTGCTGCGGGTCGCGTGCAACCGCGGCCTGTTCCGCATGCAGCTTGACGGCGGTGAGCGGCGTGCGCAGCTGATGTGCTGCGTCGGCGATAAATTTGCGCTGGCCTTCGAGGGCGGTTTTCAGACGGCCGAGCAGCGCATTCAGCGCACCCGTGAGCGGCCGGATTTCAACCGGTACATAGGTTTCGTCGACCGGTTCGAGGGACGTGTGGGTCTGGCGGTTCAGCGAGTCCGCCAGATCGGTCAGCGGATTGAGCTGTTGATTGACGACGCGCCACACAATCACCCAGCCCGCCAGCAGCAACAACAGCAACGGCATCATGATCGCGACCAGAAACTCCGCGGCGATCCGAAAACGGTGATGCACCGGCTGACCCACTTCGACAACGATCGGATTGCCGGTGGGCTGATCCACGCGCACCTGTGCGACACGCACGGTCACGCCTTCATGTTGCGTTTCGAAGACGTATGCGTAGTGCATTCGGCGCACGCTGGTGCCTTGCAGCGGCAGATTGTGATCGCCGGCGATTTCGGTTTCGCCGTTGCTGATCCGATAGACGAGTTGTTCGACCGGATCAGAGAACATGGCCTGTGCGAGCGGCGGCACCGTCACCTTGGCGTCGGGGCCGGCAATCTGGATCTGTTTGGAGATCGCGGTGGCGAGATCGGCGAGCGAGCGGTCGACCACGTGCTGCGTGTACTGCCACGCCAGCCAGTAAGCGATCAGGCCGCTCATCAGCGCGAGCAGCGAAAGGGGAGCAGCGAGGCGCCGCAGCAGCGTGCGGCGCAGACTATTGGCGGCCGGCTGGGGCATGATCGAACGCGCGGGAAAGAAGCAACGGCGACAAGCGCCGAGAAATCCGCCGGATGCCGGCGAAGTGCGCACCAAGGTGCGCGGCGCCGGCCTGGCGCCGTCAGGCCGCAACACAGCAACGCCGTGTGTGGCCCTTGTGACGATTATGCGGCCTGGCGGATTTCCTGCAACAGATAACCGAAGCCACGCACCGTGACGATTTCGACACGGCAGTTTTCGAGCTTTTTACGCACCCGGTGCACATAGACTTCGATCGCGGTATCGCCGAGATCGCCGCCGAAGTGCGTCAGATGGTCTTGTAGCTGAGCCTTGCTGACCACGCGACCGTGGCGCAGCAGCAGCATTTCGAGCACCGCGAATTCGCGGGGCGACAGTTCGAGCGGCTTGTCGTCGTTGAAAATGCGGCGATCGACGCCCGACAAACGGACCCCGCCCAACGACACTTCCGGACGCGGCATGTCGCCGTGCGGGCCGCTGCGGCGCATCACGGCGCGGATACGTGCTTCGAGTTCGGTGGGTTCGAACGGTTTCAGCATGTAGTCGTCCGCGCCGGAATTCAGGCCTTGCACACGGTCGTTCAATTCGTCGCGCGCGGTGAGGATGATCACCGGCGTGTGACGATTGCTCTGACGGAAGCGTGCAAGCAGCGTCATGCCGTCGATACCGGGCAGCCCCAGATCGAGGATCACCAGTTCGTGGCGGTTTTGGGTGAGGGCCTGCTCGGCGAAAATGCCGTCATGGACCATGTCGACAGTGAAGCCGGCTTGTTCGAGACTGCTTTGGATGCCGCGTGCGATGGGGCGGTCATCTTCGATCAGAAGGAGTCGCATGGATTTCGCTCAAGTACAATGGGTTTAGGCGTTTAGGCAAGCGGTTCGCCGGGGGCGCCTGCTGCACAGGCAACGTGCCGCGTGGCCGTGCCGAACCGGCACCGGGTGGCCAAGAAGCAGCTATCGAGCCGCCATGAAGTAGCCATCAAGCAGCCACTGAGCGATCACGACGTCATGTCCGAGATAACGATTAACGAACTGGAAGCCGCGATCAACTTCTGGCGCGCCCGCTCACCTTCGAGCGGCGACGAACTCGTGCTGTGCAAGGAGGCAAGCGCGCTCTCCAAGCCGTATGCGCTAATGATTGTACAGCGTCAGCAGACGCTATCGCCGGATCGTTTGGACAGGATTGCCCGGCAAGCGTGGGATTCTTACGTGCGCCTTAATAATAGCCTGTAGAACTGAAGGTTTGGGCACCAGATTGCCTGCAATGTCCTTTCATTCACGCCAATTGTTCGCTGCAAGGCGTACCCATGCGCCCAATCGCCTGTATTACGCTGTAATAGTGTCGATAAATCGTGCCAATTGGATGTCCCGTTCGGTCAAGCCATTGGCCTCGTGTGTCGACAGCGTGATTTCCACCTTGTTGTACACGTTGAACCATTCCGGGTGATGGTCCATCTCCTGGGCCTTGATCGCCACGCGCGTCATGAAGCCGAATGCTTCGTTGAAGTCGGCGAATTCGAAGTGGCGCTGGATCGCGTCGCGGCCTGCTACGGCTTGCCAGCCATGCAGTTCCGCGACTTGCGTGGTGCGTTCTTCGGGAGTCAGTTTGTGAATCATCATGCTACCTCGTTGATCAGATCAGGCACGCCGGTAGGCGTGCGCATCAGCTATTTTTTCACGGATGCCATCAGCCTGCTGCCGGCCCCCGCTCAGCTTGATCGTCAGATATCGCCGTCGGCTTGCCAGCCTTCCTGCGAGCCGTGCGTGATGACGTGATCGCGCTCGAGTACTTCGCCTGCGGCGAACGCTCGCTGCGCGGCCAGCTCTGCCAGCAACGGCGCGAAGTCGGTTTGTGCGACGCGGAACAATTGCGCGAAGTCGTCGATCACGAAATAGGTTTTCTGGAACGTGTCGATGCGGTAGCGCGTGCGCATCACGCGTTCGAGGTCAAAGCCGAGCCGGTTCGGCGCCGCGCTTTGCTGGCTGTAGAGCGTCTCGCCTTTGCTCGACACGATGCCCGCGCCGTAGATCTTCACGCCGTTCGGGCTCGCCGGGTCGCGGATCAGGCCGAACTCGACTGTGTACCAATAGAGCCGCGCGAGCAGCGGCAGGGCGCCAGCGTCATTGGCGGCAAGCGCCGCGCGGCCGTACGCGTGCATGTAGTCCGCGAACACTGGATTGATCAGCAGCGGCACGTGACCGAACAGGTCGTGAAAGCAGTCCGGCTCCTGCAGATAATCGAGCTGGTCGGGGCGGCGCATCCACCATGTCACGGGAAAGCGGCGGTTCGCCAGATGCTCGAAGAACACCTGATCAGGCACGAGCCCAGGCACGGCGACGATTTGCCAGCCGGTCGCCGGGGTCAGCCTGGCGTTGATTTCGTCGAACGAGGGCACGCGGTCGGATGGCATGCCAATGCAGTCGACGCCTGCCAGAAACTCATCGCACACACGGCCTTTGAGCAACGCGGTCTGGCGTGCGTAAAGCTGTTGCCAGACAGCATGGTCGACGGCGCCATATCGTTCGGTCGGCTGGTCGATGGTGAAATCGGCGCGGGTTTCGAGGCCGGCGTCGAATTGCTCTTTGAGTTTGGCGGTGTTGGGTGTGGACATGATGCTGCGCGCTCTACGATAACTGCGGATTGAAACGGTGATGCAAGTGTAGAGCGGCGAGCGTGCGGAAAGGGCGCAATGATGGCGTTATGGCGCGTCGTTATGCAATAATCGTGCATAATTTACGGACTTTACGCGGATATCAATCATGCTGGAACTCGATCACTTCGATCTCGCGCTTCTGGACGTTCTGCAGCGTTTTGGCCGGGCCACGCATCAGCAGCTGGCTGAGCAGGTGCCGCTGTCACCGTCACAGATTGGGCGGCGCTTGCAGCGGTTGGAGCAGGTGGGTGTGGTGGATGGTTATCGCGTCGTGTTGCGGCCGGAGAAACTTGGGCTCGGCGTAACGGCATTTACGAGTCTGAAGTTGAAGCATCATGGCGACTCGATCATCGAGCAATTCCAGCAACAGATCGACGTGCTGCCGGAAGTACTGGAATGTCACGCAGTGGTCGGCGACGCCGATTATCTGCTGCGCATTGTCGCACCCGATCTGAACTATCTCTCGGCGTTTGTGATGAAGAAGTTGATGCGTGTGCCGGGCGTTGACAGCGTGCGCTCCAATATCGTGTTGACCACGTTCAAGCGTAATGGACCGTTGCCGCTCGGCCATTTGTCGCCGGGGGCCGCGGCCGTTTGATGCGGCGAAGTTCCGGCCGCTCGGGCCACTGAAATCGCTGAAACCGTGGGGTCTTTTCGGGCCGCTGTTCCCGAACTGATTTCGCCCGCGGCCCGCGATGGTTAAGTTTTACGCAGCCTGCTTCGGTTCACTGTCCGGGCTCAGCAGATCGACGTAGGCGACCGCTACCAGATCCGATTCCGGCACGCCGAGGCTCTGAAACATCGCGTGTGCTTCGGCGTGGCCGCCTTCTTCGTCGTCGTCCTGAGCCAGCACGACTTCAAGCTCGACAAAATCGCCAAGACCGTCGACGCGGTCCAGATGAATCCGCGTACGGCCAGTTAGATAAACATGGCGTTCCTTCGTGACGATGCCACGCGTAGTCAGCGCTGTGGCGAGCAGCGCGTGCATCGCTTCAGGGTTGGTCACCGGGCTGCGCGTGTAATACGACGCTTTGGGGCCGTCGCGATCGTCGCGCTGATAGAAGATCAGTTCGGCCGGCGTGCCGTCGTCGAACTGGCGCAGCTTCAGGCGGCCACGCGGGACATCGTAGAAAAAGTCCTGCTGGCGGAAGATCAGTGGGGCGTCCGGCGCGAGCTTCGCGGCGCGTTCGCGCAATTGCTCGAAATGCTGGGCGCGGGCTTTGATTTCAATGTTGCGTGCCATGTCAGGCTCCTGTCGAAGGATGGCGTGGTCGGCGGCTTCAGGTGTTGCCGGGGCGAAGCTGCCAGGAAGAAAGAAGTCAGACGGAACAAACGATGCGGGGTCGGCAGGTGAGCGCGAACCCTCAATCTAACAAAAAGTGCGTGACGGCGTGGTTTCAGATGACGGGATCGACGGAAAGGGGCCTGTCAGTGTGACTTGCGAGAGCGACTGGCGTTGATCACAAGCGCACAGCGCACAGCGCACAGCGCACAGTGAGTCGTGCACCCCGAACCCCGAACTACCACGGCGGCCTGCAGAAACCGCGAAAGAATGCCGCCTAATGGGGCAGCCGGCGAGAATAGCTATCGACCGGCCCGAACGGTACGCACCTGTCATGAGAGTGGCTCATATCGCTCTCGCTTTGCCCTCAGGCATGCCTTCATGCCGCACTCATGTGGCCCATTGTTGCTCGATCAGTTTCAACGCGGCGCCAATTGCGGGCTCGTCCTTGCGCTCCGCCAGCGTGATGAAGGTGAGCTGGGTCGGCACGGTGACGCCTTCGACGATAGTCAACGCGTGTGCATGAGCTTCGGCGATCGCGGTGGCGTCGCGAGCGAGTGTTAGCCCGACGCCCGATTTGACCAGATCGAGCATCGACGGCTCCTGATCCACTTCTGCCACCTTAACCGGCTTTACGCCGGCCTCGCCAAAGCAGCGCGACAACAATCGGTTGTGGGCGGACGCGGGTGGCGTCCAGATCCACGGCAGCGCAGCGAGCGAGCGCCAGTCGCGCGCGCCTTTCACGCGATCTTTCCAGCCCGCCGGCGCCAGCACGCGGTACTGGAAGTGCGTGAGCGTGACGGCGTGAAAGGCGGCGCCGTCGCGGGTGTCGTCATCCGCTGGCAGGCCGATGTAATAGCCCACGTCCAGTTCCCCGGCGCGAATCTGTTCCAGTACCCAGCCCGACATGCCGTGGCGCAAGGCTGTTTCGATGTGCGGCCAGGTTTCCACCAGTTGCTTGAGAAAACCGCCGAGGCGCAGGAACGCGGGATCGAGAATCGTGCCGATCCGCAATCGACCGCGCACTTCGTGACGCAGCGCCGCCGCCGCACGCTGCACGTCGCTCGCGGCGCCCAGCGCGCGTTCGGCATGAGGCAACAACGCCTGGCCATCGCGTGTCAGCGAAAGCCCGTGCGAGGTCCGCGTGAACAGCGTCACGCCGAGCGTCGTTTGCAAATGCTTGATTTGCAGACTAACGGCCGGTTGGGTCAGGTGGAGTTGCACCGCGGCACGCGTGAGATTGCCCTCGCGTGCGACGGTGACGAACGCCCGTAGCAGAGTCAGATCCATATCTTGATATTAGCTCGGCTTATAGCGCAGTTGAGCATTACTCATTGGATTTGTCGCCTCGAAGCGCCGTACGCTTGCGTTCATCACGCTGTTTGCGGTGAGCGGAAAACATTCACAGGAAGAGGACAAAACGATGAGCGAGACATATCAGGACGAAACCGTCCGGAGCGAGACGAGCGCACGCGCGCTGACCCATTTCATCAACGGCAAGCGGGTCGACGGCACGAGCGGCCGTTTCGGCGACGTCTTCAATCCCGCGCTTGGCAGCGTGAGCGCGCGGGTGCCGTTGGCGAGCGTCGCGGAAGTGGATGCGGCGGTTGCTGCCGCCAATGCTGCTTTTCCCGCATGGAGCGAAACCGCGCCGATCAAGCGGGCGCGCGTGCTGTTCAAGTTCAAGGAATTGCTCGACCGTCACCATGACGAACTCGCGGAGTTGATCACGCGCGAGCACGGCAAGGTGTTTTCGGATGCGAAGGGCGAGGTGATGCGCGGCATCGAGATCGTCGAGTTCGCGTGCGGCATTCCGAATCTGTTGAAGACCGACTTCACCGACCAGATCGGCGGCGGCATTGACAACTGGAATTTGCGTCAGCCGCTGGGCGTGGTCGCCGGAATTACGCCATTCAATTTCCCGATGATGGTGCCGTGCTGGATGTTTCCAGTGGCGATCGCATGCGGCAACACGTTCGTGCTGAAGCCATCGGAACGTGATCCGTCCGTCTCGAATCGACTGGCGGAATTGCTGAAAGAAGCGGGTTTGCCGGATGGCGTGTTCAACGTCGTGCATGGCGACAAGGTGGCGGTGGATGCGTTGCTCGTGCATCCCGAGGTGAGCGCGTTGTCGTTTGTCGGTTCGACGCCGATTGCCGAGTACATCTATACGGAAGGCACGAAGCACGGCAAGCGCGTGCAGGCGTTGGGCGGTGCGAAGAATCACCTCGTGGTGATGCCGGACGCGGATCTCGATCAGGCGGTCGATGCATTGATCGGTGCGGCCTACGGTTCGGCGGGCGAGCGTTGCATGGCGATTTCGGTGGCTGTTGCAGTGGGGCATATTGCCGATGAATTGATCGAGCGACTGACGCCGCGTGTGAAGAGCCTGAAGATTCTCAACGGCATGGAATCGGAAGCCGAGATGGGGCCGTTGGTGACGGCGGCGCATCGCGAGAAGGTGACGGGTTATATCGATGCTGGTGTTGAGGCTGGTGCGAAGCTGGTTGTGGACGGGCGGGGCCATCAGGTGGCCGGGCATGAGAAAGGGTTCTTTCTCGGCGGCACGTTGTTCGATGATGTCTCGACCGATATGAAGATTTATCGCGAGGAGATTTTTGGTCCGGTGCTGTGTATTGTGCGGGTGCCGGATTTTGCGTCTGCTGTCGAGTTGATTAACGCTAACGAGTTTGCCAATGGGGTGTCGTTGTTTACCTCCGACGGTGGTGTGGCTCGGGCTTTCGCGCGGCGGATCGAGATCGGGATGGTGGGGATTAATGTGCCGATTCCTGTGCCGATGGCATGGCATTCTTTTGGTGGGTGGAAGAGGTCTTTGTTTGGTGATCATCATGCCTATGGGGAAGAGGGTGTGAGGTTTTATACGCGGTATAAGAGCATCATGCAGAGGTGGCCGGATAGCATCGGGAAGGGGGCTGAGTTTGCTATGCCGGTGGCTAAATAAGAGTTACGGTTTTTCTTGCCTGCCTGCGCTTGGTTGGTTGTCTGCCTGCGGCGGTGGCTTTTTTTGATTTGGTTGTGTGCTCGCGATTGGTTGGTGGGTTGCCTACGGCGTTGGCCTTTCCTTGATCTCTTATTGGTCTATTAGTGTTGCCCCTGTGCGGGGCGGCACTTACTTTCTTTGCCGCCGCAAAGAAAGATAAGCAAAGAAAGCGGCTCAACCCGCCAGCTCATAAGCGGGTCCCTCGCACAGTTACGGTAGTGGTGCATCTGGAATCAGTGCCCTCGCACATTCGGCGTGAGTGACAACGCGCTCATCAGCTCCCACTCCGCACTACGTGCGTCGCGGATGGGTATGCATGGGAAACCAAGGGTTTCGTTCGGGGCGGTGGGGCCATCGGCTCCGCCTCGGCGAAGCGCTCAAGCGACAGCGGCGAGAGAGACAGAAGCGAAGAGGAGAAGAGGAGAAGAGGCGAAGAGGAGAAGAGGCGACACACGTTGGTGCATCGCGCCGAGTGAAGCGCGAATGCGAAAACATGGTGGTCGGTTTTATGAAATGCGCTTCGGCGCGCGCAGCGCCGCCGGAAGTATGACTGCTTGGTCACTAAGGTTGAATGTGCGAGGGAACGGATTCCAGATGCACCACTACCGCGACTGTGCGGGGGACCCGCTTATGAGCTGGCGGGTTGAGCCGCTTTCTTTGCTTATCTTTCTTTGCGGCGGCAAAGAAAGTAAGTGCCGCCCCGCACAGGGGCAACGCTAATAGACCAATAAGAGATCAAGGAAAGGCCAACGCCGTAGGCAAACAGACAACCAACCAAACGATCGCGAGCAGACAACCAAAAGACAACCAAATCAAGAAAAGCCGAACGCCGTAGGCAGATGGACAAACAAGCGCCGCGCAGGCAACAAGATTAGGAGACGAAACAATGAGCAACACCAAACCCCACGCCGCCAGGCGTACCGAAGGCGAATTCGACTACATCATAGTTGGCGCCGGCACGGCAGGCTGCGTCCTGGCCAACCGCCTCACTGAAGATCCAGAAATCCAGGTCCTCCTGCTGGAAGCCGGCGGCAAAGACGACTATCACTGGATCCACGTGCCGGTAGGCTATCTCTACTGCATTGGCAATCCTCGCACCGACTGGCTCTACAAAACCCAATCAGAACCCGGCCTGAACGGCCGCTCCCTCTCATACCCGCGCGGCAGAGTACTCGGCGGCAGTTCATCCATCAACGGCATGATCTACATGCGCGGCCAGCGCGAGGACTACGATGATTGGGCCCGTGTCACCAACGACGCCTCCTGGTCATGGAACGCCGTCCTCCCCCTCTTCAAACGCAGCGAAGACCACCACGCCGGCGCGTCGGAATCGCATGGCGCGGGCGGACCATGGCGCGTCGAAAAGCAACGTCTGAAGTGGAAGATCCTCGAAGAGTTCTCACAAGCCGCGCAACAAACCGGCATACCCGCCACAGAAGACTTCAATCGCGGTGACAACACCGGCGTCGGCTACTTCGACGTCAATCAGAAACGCGGTATCCGTTGGAACGCGTCGAAAGCATTCTTGCGCCCAGCCCTCAAGCGCCCAAATCTCACCGTCATCACCGGCGCGCACACACAGCGCGTCGTGTTCGAAGGACGTCGCTGCACCGGTGTCGAATATCGCGGCGACAACACCGACTATCTCGCCAAAGCCCGTTGTGAAGTCATCCTCAGTTCGGGTGCGGTCAACTCGCCGCAATTGCTCGAACTGTCCGGTATCGGCAATGGCGCACGGCTACAGAACCTAGGCATCGAGGTCGTGAATGATCTGCATGGCGTCGGCGAAAATCTGCAGGACCATTTGCAATTGCGCATGGCCTATAAGGTCGACGGCGTGCGCACGCTCAATACCGCCTCCGCCCATTGGTGGGGCAAGCTGATGATCGGCATGCAGTACGCGTTCTTTCAAAGCGGTCCAATGTCGATGTCGCCATCGCAACTCGGCGCGTTCGCCAAATCCGATCCAGACGATCGCTCGCTCACGCGCCCCGACCTCGAGTATCACGTGCAGCCGCTCTCGCTCGATCGCTTCGGTGAACCGCTGCACCGTTTCAATGCGTTCACCGCGTCGGTGTGTCAGTTGCGGCCGACCTCGCGCGGCAACATTCACATCGAATCGAACGATCCTTCGGCGCCACCGTTGATCTCGCCCAATTATCTGTCCACGGATTACGACCGGCACGTCGCCGCCAACGCGTTGCGTCTCACGCGTCGCATTGCTGCAGCGCCTGCGCTCGCGCGCTATCGGCCGCAAGAGATTCTGCCCGGTATTCAGTACCAGACCGAAGATGAACTTCGGCAGGCCGCGGGTGCGGTCGGCACCACCATTTTTCATCCGGTCGGCACGTGCCGCATGGGTACCATCGACGACCCCGGCGCGGTAGTCGATAACCGGCTACGAGTTATCGGTGTTGACGGTTTGCGGGTGGTCGATGCGTCGGTCATGCCGTCCATCACCTCCGGCAACACTAATTCGCCGACGCTGATGATCGCCGAACGCGCCAGCGATATGATCCGCGAAGACCGCCGCGCACGCGTGGCCAGCAGCGTGCTGGTTCAAACGAGCGCTGCGCCGTCCATGTCCACCATGTGACACGCGGTGTGGCACGGGGCCGAGGCCGCAGCGCGCGCTTCGGACTTTCCCTGGCATGCCTTGAGCAAGGTTGAGCGCTACTCGGGCATCCCAAGGCACGCTTGAGCAAGATTCAAGAATCGCTCGGGCATCCCCGGGCACGCCCCGAGCGAGACCCAAACACCGCTCTGGCACGCCTCGCGCGTGCCGTCGGCTTGTTTCACGCAGTCGTCATCCACTAAGTGCAAATCCCGATGAATGCGCTGCATCATTGGCGCGACAATGGCAGCCATGCTGCGTGCCGCCCCATGGACTACCATCCGGATTGGTGCAGCACGCCAACGAGCGACACGGGGGTGTCGCCGTCATCAAACGTCGCGCAGGGGTTCGCGCGGAAGATCGTAGTGCTTCGCCTTACTCCGTATGGAAGGGAACATGATTCTCGGCGATACGATTCTCGAAACGCGCGGCCTCACCCGCGAGTTCAAAGGCTTCATCGCCGTGAACGGGGTGAACCTGCGTGTGCGCCGTGGCTCGATCCATGCGCTGATCGGCCCAAATGGGGCGGGCAAGACCACCTGCTTCAATCTGCTCACCAAATTCCTCGAACCGACCGCGGGCCAGATCGTCTTCAACGGTGTCGACATCACCAATGAACGCCCGGCGCAAATCGCGCGGCGCGGCATCATCCGGTCATTTCAGATCTCTGCCGTATTTCCGCATCTGACAGCATTGCAGAACGTGCGCATTGGTTTGCAACGCGTGCTGGGCACCGCATTTCACTTCTGGAAGAGTGAACGCACGCTGCGCCAACTCGACGATCGCGCGATGGATCTGCTCACTCAGGTCGGACTGACCGATTTCGCCGACGTGCTCACGGTAGAACTGTCCTATGGCCGCAAACGCGCGCTGGAGATCGCCACCACGCTCGCGATGGAGCCCGAGTTGATGTTGCTCGACGAGCCGACTCAAGGCATGGGCCATGAAGACGTCGATCGTGTCACCGCGTTGATCAAGAAAGTATCGAGCGGCCGCACGATCCTGATGGTCGAGCACAACATGAACGTGATCGCCGGCATCTCCGACACCATCACCGTGCTGCAACGGGGCGAAGTGCTCGCTGAAGGCAGCTACGCAGAGGTGTCGAAGAACCCACTTGTGATGCAAGCCTACATGGGCAGCGCGGACGCGGCGCTCGCCGGAGCTCACGCATGAATACGATTGCCGAGCACGAAAGCCTCGAAGTGAGCGACACAGCTGGCGGTGCCCCCGCGCTGGAAATCGCGGGTTTGCAGGCATGGTACGGGGAGTCCCATATCCTGCATGGCGTGGATCTGACGGTAAACCGTGGCGAAGTCGTCACGCTGCTTGGCCGCAACGGCGCGGGGCGCACCACCACACTGCGGGCGATCATGGGCCTGACCGGCCGGCGCACGGGTTCGATCCGCATCGGCGGACGCGAAACCATCAATCTGCCGACGCATCGCATCGCCCATTGCGGCATCGGTTATTGCCCGGAAGAGCGTGGCATTTTTTCGAGCCTCTCGTGTGAGGAAAATCTGCTGTTGCCGCCGCCCGTCGGCGACAAGGCGCACATGATGTCGCTCGAAGAAATCTATTCGATGTTTCCGAATCTGCAGGAACGCCGCATGAGCCAGGGCACGCGGCTCTCGGGCGGCGAGCAGCAGATGCTGGCCGTCGCGCGCATTCTGCGTACCGGTGCGAGTTTGTTATTGCTCGACGAAATCTCGGAAGGCCTCGCACCCGTCATCGTGCAAGCGCTCGCGCGCATGATCATGACGCTCAAGGCGCGCGGCTACACCGTCGTGATGGTCGAACAGAATTTCCGCTTTGCCGCGCCACTCGCCGATCGCTTCTACGTGATGGAGCACGGTGGGATCGTGGAACACTTCGAAGCCAGTGAGCTCGAAAGCAAGATGCCGGTACTGCACGATCTACTGGGCGTATAGACAGGAAGTAACGAGAAGCGTCCGATTGCCTCTGATAACCACAAGCGAAGAAACCAGGAGACAGGAATGAAAAAGAACCCACTCGCGCGGCTTGCCACCCTTTGTTTCGCGGTTGCCGCCGGCGCCGCGTTGACGATGAGCAGCGCGCAGGCGGCTGACGATGCGGTCAAGATCGGCTTCATCACCGATCTGTCGGGGCTGTACGCGGACATCGACGGCCAGGGCGGCCTCGAAGCGATCCGCATGGCAATCGCCGATTTCGGCGGCAAGGTCAACGGCAAGCCGATTACGCTGGTCTACGCGGATCACCAGAACAAGGCGGATATCGCCGCGTCGCGCGCGCGCGAATGGTTTGACCGGGATGGCGTCGATATGCTGATCGGTGGCACGAACTCGGCGACAGGTCTGTCGATGAACACGGTGGCCGGCGAAAAACACAAGGTCTACATCAACATCGGCGCGGGCGCCGACACGCTGACCAACGAGCAATGCACGCCGTACACGATTCACTATGCATACGACACCACGGCGTTGGCCAACGGCACGGGTTCGGCGGTGACGAAGCAGGGCGGCAAGACGTGGTACTTCCTGACGGCTGACTACGCGTTCGGCAAGGCGCTTGAAAAAGCCACGTCGGACGTGGTGAAGGCGAATGGCGGGCAGGTGCTCGGCGCGGTGCGGCATCCGCTGTCGGCGTCGGACTTCTCCTCGTTCCTGCTGCAGGCGCAGGCGTCGAAGGCGCAGATTCTCGGCCTCGCCAACGCGGGCGGCGACACGGTCAACTCGATCAAGGCTGCCAAGGAATTCGGCATCACCAAGACAATGAAACTGGCTGCGCTGCTAATGTTCATCGACGATGTGCACAGCCTGGGTCTGGAAACCACCCAAGGTCTGGTGCTGACGGACAGTTGGTACTGGAACAAGGACGCCGCCACGCGTAAGTGGGCGCAACGCTACTTCGACAAGATGAAGAAGATGCCGTCGAGCCTGCAAGCGGCCGACTACTCCGCGACCATGACGTATCTGAATGCGGTGAAAGCGGTCGGTTCGACAGACACCGACAAGGTGATGGCGCAACTGAAGAAGACGAAGATCGACGACTTCTACGCGAAGGGCTACATCCGTCAGGACGGCAGCATGATCCACGACATGTACCTGATGCAGGTGAAGACACCGGCCGAATCCAAGGAGCCGTGGGATTACTACAAGATCATGGCGACGATCCCGGGCGAACAGGCGTTCACGACCAAGGCGCAAACGCGCTGCGCGTTGTGGAAATAAGCGTAGGTTGATAACCAAACGGTCGCCTTTGAGCTCCGTCTGACGGGGTACTCATGGCGCCGTGATGGTACACAGCCCGATGTTAAAGCGTTTCACATGCCGCGTGCGATCAGCGCATGACTCACCGATCGCACGCCGGCCGGATCGTGCATGACCGATCTCACCTTGGCGATGGCTTAAGGGATTAAGGCTTCAATGGAAATCTTTGGCGTTCCGCTACCGGCAATGCTGAGCCAGCTGCTGCTGGGGCTCGTGAACGGCTCGTTCTACGCGATTCTGAGCCTGGGTCTTGCGGTAATTTTCGGCTTGCTCAACGTGATCAACTTCGCGCACGGCGCGTTGTTCATGCTCGGCGCGATGCTCGCGTGGATGGGGTTCTCGTATTTCGGCCTGCCGTATTGGGTGATGCTGGTGCTCGCGCCGCTGATCGTCGGCCTGTTCGGCATGCTGATCGAACGTTCGATGCTGCGCTGGCTGTACAAGCTCGATCACCTGTATGGGCTGCTGCTCACCTTCGGGCTCACGCTGGTTGTCGAAGGCGTGTTCCGTTCGATCTACGGTTCGTCCGGCCAGCCGTACGACGTGCCGTCGGCGCTCTCCGGCGCGACCGATCTCGGCTTCATGTTCCTGCCGAACTATCGCGCGTGGGTGGTGGTGGCGTCGCTCGTGGTCTGCTTCGCGACGTGGTTCGTGATCGAGAAGACGCGTCTTGGCGCCTATCTGCGCGCGGGCACTGAAAACCCGAAGCTGGTGGAGGCGTTCGGCATCAACGTGCCGCTGATGATCACGCTCACCTATGGCTTCGGCGTCGCGTTGGCAGCATTCGCCGGCGTGCTCGCCGCGCCTGTGATTCAAGTCTCGCCGCTGATGGGCCAGCCGATGATCATCACCGTGTTCGCGGTGGTCGTGATCGGCGGCATGGGCTCGATCATGGGCTCGATTCTGACTGGCCTGATGTTAGGCGTGATCGAAGGGCTGACGCGTGTGTTTTACCCGGAAGCGTCGGCGACCGTCGTCTTCGTGATCATGGCGCTCGTGTTGCTGGTGCGTCCGGCGGGTCTCTTCGGCAAGGAAAAATGATGCAGAGAAAAGTGCTCTACGGTCTGCTGCTGATCGGGCTTCTCGCGGTGCCGGTACTCGGCATCTATCCGCTCTTCATCATGAAGGTGATGTGCTTTGCGTTGTTCGCCGCGGCCTTCAATCTGCTGATCGGCTACACCGGCTTGCTCTCGTTTGGTCACGCCATGTTTCTCGCCTCGGCCGGCTATGTCACTGGTTATGCGATGCAGACGCTCGGTTTGTCGCCGGAGCTCGGCGTGCTGGCCGGCACGGCAGCGGCGACGGTGCTCGGGCTGGTGGTCGGCCTGTTTGCGATTCGGCGGCAGGGGATCTACTTCGCGATGGTGACGCTGGCGCTCGCGCAGATGGTCTACTTCGTGTTCCTGCAGGCACCGTTTACGCACGGCGAGGACGGCCTGCAAGGCGTACCACGCGGCAAGCTGTTCGGCTTGCTGGATCTGTCGTCGGATGTGACGCTGTACTTTGTTGTGCTGGCCGTGATGGTGCTGGCGTTTTTGCTGATCGTGCGGATCGTGCACTCGCCGTTCGGGCAGGTGCTGGTGGCGATCAAGGAGAACGAACCGCGCGCCGTGTCGCTTGGCTACGATACGGATCGGTTCAAGCTGCTGGCGTTCATTCTGTCGGCGGGGATTGCCGGGCTGGCGGGCTCGCTCAAGGTGCTGGTGCAGGGCTTCGAGACGCTGAGCGACGCGTACTGGACCATGTCGGGCCTCGTGATCCTGATGACTCTGGTCGGTGGCATGGGCACGCTGTTCGGGCCGCTGCTCGGTGCGGCGCTGATCGTTGCACTGGAAGACCGGCTCGGCGATATCGGCACCGCGCTGGCAACGTCCACGGGCGTCGAATGGTTCCGGTCGCTGGGCGAATCGGTGACCATTGTGACGGGCCTGATTTTTATCGCCTGTGTGCTGGCGTTCCGGCGCGGCATTGTCGGCGAGATCATTGCGCGGGTGCGGCCATTGCGGGCCTGAAGTGGTGCGGAATAGCAGATTGCTTCGGCATCCGATGTAATTCGGCAGCTTGAAGTAGGCGAAGCAGGGCCTTATGCTGCGCGTGTTGACGCTGCAAGCAGGGCTGCACATAACATGCCCCAATTCAGTGCCGCAGTGCACCACTAGGGTAATTGCTAGTTGTAGCGAACCAGGCGCTCGTTTAATCTTCATGCAGTTCTGATGCACCACGAATTTTGCAGGTGGAGAACGAGGAGACAATGAGGCACTCAGTGCCCAGACGAAAGCGCTGTTGGATTGATATCCAACAGCGCTTTTTATTTGTACTTTCTGTAAAGCACCATTCAAATCCCAAGCTAATTCGGTGACCCTTTTTTATTCACCGAACCACTCCCCATTTCGCCCGCCGCGACCCCGCAAAATGCTTGCAGCGCGGAGCTTTCGTCCGCTAAACTCCCCATTCACCGACCGCCTGGTCGGCGATTCGAATCCACGGATTTGAATTCAAATGAATAACGGGGTAGATAGAGGAGCGGGATGAAGTCGGCATTGCGTTGGATGAGCGCGGCACTGGTCGCCACCGGAGTATCCGCAGCATGGAGTGGCCATGCATTCGCGGACGTGAAAATCGGCGTCACGGTGTCGGCAACGGGACCGGCCGCGTCGCTCGGCATTCCGGAAAAGAACACGATCGCGCTGCTGCCGAAAGAAGTGGCGGGGCAGAAAATCGACTACATCGTGCTCGATGACGCCACCGATTCCACCCAGGCCGTGAAGAACGTCCGCAAGCTCACCAGCGAAGATCATGTGGATGCGTTGATCGGCTCGACCGTCGTGCCGAACTCGCTGGCCATGATCGATGTCGCGGCGGAAAGCACCACGCCGATGATCTCCATGGCCGCCGCGGCGAGCATTGTCGAACCGATGGATGCGAAGCGCGCTTGGGTCTTCAAGACGCCGCAAAACGACATTCTGATGGCCACCGCGATCGCGCAGCACATGGCGAATCACGGCGTGAAAACGGTTGGATTCATCGGCTTTGCCGACGCCTACGGCGAGAGCTGGTTCAAGGAATTCGGCAAGGCTGCCGACCTCGCCAAGATCAAGATCGTCGCGAACGAACGCTTCGCACGCAACGACGCTTCGGTGACCGGCCAGGTGCTGAAGATCATGTCGCAGAATCCGGACGCGGTACTGATTGCTGGCGCAGGCACACCGGCCGCGCTGCCGCAAAAAACGCTCAAGGAGCGCGGCTACAAGGGCAAGTACTATCAGACGCATGGCGTCGCCAATAATGACTTCCTGCGCGTGTGCGGCAAGGATTGCGAAGGCACCTATCTGCCGGCCGGTCCGTTGCTGGTTGCTGATCAGCTGCCCGATTCGAACCCGGTGAAGAAGACCTCGCTCGCCTACAAGCAGGCGTATGAAGCCGCCTACGGCGCTGGCTCGATATCGACATTCGGCGGCCACGCGTGGGATGCAGGCTTGCTGTTGCAGCGCGCGATTCCGGTAGCGCTGAAGAAAGGTCAGCCGGGCACGCCTGCGTTCCGCGAAGCACTGCGCGCAGCACTCGAAAACACGAAAGACATGCCCGCTTCCCACGGCATCTTCAACATGAGCGCGAACGATCATGCTGGCCTCGACCAGCGGGCGCGTGTGATGGTGGAGATCGTCGGCGGTAAGTGGAAGCTGTCCGGCGACTGAGCGAAGGCGAAGCGATACGGAATCTCATCAAAAAAGACGCGAGCAGTTGACGCGTCTTTTTTATTGTCCGCATTTGATGAATGGCGGTGCGGGAGACGGGTTGGACAATCGAACAACAAGCGCTCGAAGGGCGGGCGCAGCAGTTGGTTTCCGAACAACCCCGCAGACGAATAACCGTCTATTGTCTGTGGATGATGCAGAACGAAATGCCACTAACATGTTAGTGTTTTGTCGCATAAAAAATCGCAGTAGTGGTTCGCAGCAGGAGAGTGGTACCAGAAGGGCGAAGGCATTGATGCTGAGCAGGGGAAACCATGCTTGGCATGCGTGAACCCTATAACTAGATTTAGACACCCGGCCCGTGAGCCGGATTACAGATACGCGCTTTAAAGCGTTTGGAGACTTGCAATGAAAAAGACAAAGCAATGGGTACGCACCGGTATCGCAATGGCGTTGATGTGCGGCGCGGGCGCAGCCTTTGCGCAGGTGAAAATCGGCGTTACGTTGTCCACCACGGGGCCGGCTGCCTCGCTCGGGATTCCTGAGAAGAACACCATCGCGCTGCTGCCGAAAGAGATCGGCGGCAAGACGGTGCAGTACATCATCCTCGACGATGGATCGGACACCGGCAAGGCTGTGCAGAACACGCGCAAGCTGATCGACGAAGACCACGTCGACGCCATCATCGGTTCGACCGTCACGCCGAATTCGCTGGCGATGCTCGACGCCGCGGCCGAAGGCAAGACGCCGGTGATCTCGCTGGCGGCATCGGCCGCGATCATTTCGCCGATGGACGCCAAGCGCGCATGGGCCTTCAAACCGCCGCAAAACGACAGCCTGATGGCTGACGCAATCGCCGACTACATGGAGCATCACGGCGTGAAGACGGTCGGCTTCATCGGCTTCGCGGACGCGTATGGCGACGGCTGGAACAACGTCTTCACCGCTGCGGCCGCGGCACATCATCTGAAGATCGTCTCCAACGAACGCTTTAACCGCACCGATGCATCGGTGACCGGCCAGGTGCTGAAGACGATGGGCGCGAACCCCGATGCAGTGCTGATCGCGGGTGCGGGTACGCCGTCCGCGTTGCCGGCCAAGACGCTCAAGGAGCGCGGCTACAAGGGCAAGGTCTATCAGACGCACGGCGTCGCCAACAACGACTTCCTGCGCGTGTGCGGCAAGGACTGTGAAGGCGAGTTCCTGCCGGCCGGCCCGATTCTCGTGGCGGATCAGTTGCCGGAATCGAACCCGGTGAAGAAGTCGTCGCTGGCGTACAAGGCAGCGTATGAGAAAGCGTACGGCACGGGCTCGGTGGCGACCTTCGGCGGTCACGCATGGGACGCCGGCCAGATGCTGCAAGCCGCGATTCCGGTCGCGCTGAAGACCGCTCAACCGGGCACTGAAGCGTTCCGTGTGGCACTGCGTGGCGCGCTTGAGAACATCAAGGAGCTGCCGGTCTCGCACGGCATCATGAACACCACAACGACCGACCACAATGGCCTCGACAAGCGCGCACGCGTGATCGTGCAGATCGTTGACGGCAAGTGGAAGCTGCAAAACGACTAACAACAAAAACGATACGCGCCTCTCGCGCAACTTGCGGCAGATGACGCCGCATTGCCATTCTGTTCGATGACAATGGCAACGACCGCCGCGCCGTGTCCCGGCGCGGCGGTTGCCTTTTCTGGCATTGCAGGTCAGTGGCCGGCCGCGGGTTCTGCCGCCCTGGCTGTTCCCGGTTTCGATTTCGACGCTTCAGGATGAGGAAGTATGGATCTATCAATTGCGGCGATCCTCGCTCAGGACGGCATCACCACGGGCGCGATTTACGCGCTGCTCGCGCTCGCGCTGGTGCTGGTGTTCTCCGTGACGCGGGTGATCTTCATCCCGCAAGGGGAATTTGTTTCGTACGGCGCGTTGACGCTCGCCGCACTGCAGACGCAGAAATTTCCGGCGACCTGCTGGTTGCTGATGGCAATGGGCGCGGCGTGCTTCGTGGTCGAGGTGGCAGGGTTGGTGCGACATCCTGAACGGCGCCGGCATGCGGCCCGCACGCTGGTCATGCTGGTGGGCAAATACCTGCTGTTTCCGATCGCGGTCTACGCGCTCACGCAAGGTGTTTTTCTACATCAGCTACCCATGATCGCGCAGATCGCACTGACGCTGCTGATCGTGATTCCGATGGGGCCGTTCGTCTATCGGCTCGCCTATGAGCCGATTGCGGAGGCGACCACGCTGTTGCTGCTGATCGTGGCGGTGGCGGTGCACTTTGCGATGGTCGGCCTCGGGCTCGTGATGTTCGGTGCGGAAGGCTCACGCACCACGGCGTTCTCGGATGCGACTTTCAATCTCGGCAGCCTGTCGATTTCCGGGCAGAGTTTGTGGGTGGTCGGTACGGCGGTGGTGCTGATCGGTGCGCTGTATCTGTACTTCGACCGCTCGATCTCCGGCAAGGCTTTGCGGGCGACTTCGGTGAACCGGCTCGGCGCGCGGCTCGTCGGCATCGGCACGACGCAGGCGGGGCGTCTCGCGTTCACGCTTGCGGCAGGGCTCGGTGCGCTGTGCGGCATCCTCGTCGCACCCTTGACCACCATCTATTACGACTCGGGCTTCCTGATCGGTCTGAAGGGCTTCGTGGGGGCGATTATCGGCGGCCTGGTCAGCTATCCGCTGGCGGCAGCGGGCTCGATCCTGGTCGGCCTGCTGGAGTCGTATTCGTCGTTCTGGGCGAGCGCTTACAAGGAAGTGATCGTGTTCACGCTGATCATCCCGGTGCTGCTGTGGCGGAGTCTGGCCAGCCCGCACTCGGAAGAGGAAGAGGAGTGACACGATGAAACGGATCATGCAAAACAAGTTCTTCTGGCTGTTCCTCGTGGTGCTGTTCGCGTTGCCGGTGTTGCCGCATCCGATTCATGTGCCCGAGTACTGGGTGACGCTGCTCAATTACATCGGCTTGTATTCGATCGTTGCAATCGGTCTCGTGCTGCTGACAGGCATCGGCGGAATGACGAGCTTCGGACAGGCGGCGTTCGTCGGCATCGGCGCGTATGCGACCGCGTATCTGACAACGACGTATGGCGTGTCGCCTTGGCTCGCGCTGATCGCGGGCGTGGTGGTGACGGCGTTGATCGCGCTGATGCTGGGTCTCGTGACGATGCGGCTGTCGGGCCACTTTTTGCCGCTCGGCACGATCGCATGGGGGCTCGCGCTGTTCTATCTGTTCGGCAACATGGAGATGCTCGGCAAGTACGACGGCATTAACGGGATTCCGGTGCTGAATGTTTTTGGCATCAATCTGGAGTCCGGCCGCCATATCTATTACCTGATCTGGGTGGTGGTGCTCGGTGCGGTGATTTCCGTTCAGAATCTGCTTAATAGCCGGCCAGGGCGGGCGATCCGCGCGCTGCGCGGCGGCGGCATGATGGCTGAAGCGATGGGCGTCAACACGGCGTGGATGCGCGTGGTGATCTTCGTCTATGCCGCAGTGTTGGCGTCGATCTCCGGTTTCCTGTACGCGCACTTGCAACGCGCAGTGAATCCCACGCCTTTTGGTCTGAACCACGGCATCGAGTTTCTGTTCATGGCCGTGGTGGGTGGCGTGTCGCATGTCTGGGGCGCCGTGCTCGGGGCAGCGATCCTGACCGTGCTGCAGGACTATCTGCAAACGCTGCTGCCCAAGCTACTCGGCGAGAACGGTAACTTCGAAGTCATCGTGTTCGGCATCTTGATGGTGTTGCTGCTGCAATATGCTCGCCAAGGCGTGTGGCCGTTTGTCGCCCGGTTTTTCCCGAAGGGACCCCGTGCGCACCTGTCTGATCATGCCGAGCCGTTGCCGCAGCGCAGCAAGCCGACCGCGGGTGAAGGCCTGTTGACGGTGAATAAGGCGCGCAAGCAGTTCGGCGGCCTGGTCGCGGTGAATGATGTCAGCTTCGAGGTGAAGGCAGGGCAGATCATCGGTTTGATCGGTCCGAACGGAGCCGGTAAATCGACGACCTTCAATCTGGTCACAGGCGTGCTGCAAGCGACAAGCGGCGAAATCACATTTCGCGGCGAGCGTATCGATTCGCTGAGTTCACGTGAAATCGTCAAGCGTGGCATTGGCCGTACCTTCCAGCACGTCAAGCTGCTACCTGGTATGACGGTGCTGGAGAACGTCGCAATCGGCGCGCATTTGCGTGGCCACGCCGGCGTGTGGCGCAGCGTTGCGCGGCTGAACGGCGCTGAAGAAGCGCGCCTGATGGCCGAAGCGGCGCGCCAGATTCGCCGCGTCGGCCTCGAACAACATATGTACGACGAGGCGGGTAGCCTTGCGTTGGGGCAGCAGCGGATTCTCGAAATTGCTCGGGCGCTGTGCTGTGACCCGACCTTGTTGCTGCTGGACGAACCTGCCGCCGGTCTGCGGTATCAGGAAAAGCTGCAATTGGCGGATTTGCTGCGCCGCCTCAAAGCCGAAGGCATGAGTGTGCTGCTGGTCGAACACGACATGGATTTCGTGATGAATCTCACCGATCGACTCGTGGTGATGGAATTCGGTACGCGGATCGCGGAAGGCCTGCCGCAGGACGTCCAGCAAAATCCGGCTGTGCTTGAGGCTTATTTGGGCGGGGTGGAGTGATGGAAAACACGATGAATGCAACTGCACCGATTCTTGACGTGAACGCGCTGTCCGTCCGCTATGGCAAGGTGGAGGCGCTGCATGGCGCGGCAATCAAGGTGCGGCCTGGGCAGATCGTCTCAGTGATTGGTCCGAACGGCGCAGGCAAGTCCACGTTGCTGAACGCGATCATGGGCGCATTGCCGACTACGGGCCATGCGAAAGGCTCGGTACTCTATCAAGGTGAAGATGTCAGCGCGGTGCCGGTTGAAAAGCGGGTCGCACGCGGCATGTGTCTGGTGCCGGAAAAGCGCGAGTTGTTCGCGTCGATGACGGTTGAAGACAATCTGGTCCTCGGCGCGTATCGGCGCAAGCGGGCAGGGGAGCGCAACTTTCTTGATCAGCTCGAACCGGTCTTTGCGCTTTTTCCTCGCTTGAAAGAGCGCCGGAAGCAGGCGGCCGGGACGTTGTCCGGCGGTGAGCGGCAGATGCTCGCAGTCGGCCGTGCGTTGATGGGCAAACCAGATTTGCTGATGCTCGACGAGCCGAGTCTGGGTCTCGCGCCGCTGATCGTGAAGGAAATTTTCCACATCATTAGCGCGCTGCGGCAGACCGGCGTCGCGACACTGCTGATCGAGCAGAATGCCCGCGCAGCGTTGCAAATCTCGGACTACGGTTACGTGCTTGAAACGGGCGAGCTGGCGCTGGAAGGGCCTGCGGCTGATTTGGCGCAGAATTCGCGTGTGATCGAAACCTATCTGGGGCTGGCCAAGAAAGTGGCGTAATTCCTCGTTTTTTTTTGGATGATTGTGGTTCGAAGCGGTGTGTTTCACGTGAAACACACCGCTTTTTTCTTGTCGGGCCATTCGGTCGAAATTCGGGCCGAAACCGAACCCGTTATAATCCGCCCATACATTTTCCTTTGAAAGGCTCACGCGACGATCTGGCGTGAGATCCGCGATGCTTTTTCCCACAGAATTTGACGTAATCATCGTCGGCGGCGGTCATGCCGGCACCGAAGCCGCTTTGGCTTCGGCGCGCATGGGTAATACCACCCTCCTGCTGACGCACAACATCGAAACCCTTGGTCAGATGAGCTGCAATCCGTCTATCGGCGGTATTGGCAAGGGCCATCTGGTGAAGGAAGTCGATGCGCTTGGCGGTGCGATGGCGGCCGCGACGGACGAGGGCGGGATCCAGTTCCGCATCCTCAATTCGTCGAAGGGTCCTGCTGTTCGTGCGACGCGCGCGCAGGCGGACCGTCTGCTGTACAAGCAGGCAATCCGCCATCGGCTAGAGAACCAGCCAAACCTGTGGCTGTTCCAGCAGGCGGTTGACGATTTGATGGTGGAAGGCGACCGGGTGGTCGGTGCCGTGACACAGGTGGGGATTCGTTTTCGCTCGCGTGCGGTTGTGCTGACGGCCGGGACGTTCCTCGACGGCAAGATTCACGTGGGTTTGAACAACTACACCGGTGGCCGTGCCGGTGATCCGGCCGCGGTATCGCTATCGGCGCGTCTTAAGGAATTGAAGTTGCCGCAGGGCCGCCTCAAGACGGGGACGCCGCCGCGTATTGACGGCCGGACGATCGACTTTTCGAAACTTGAAGAGCAGCCGGGCGATCTGGATCCGGTGCCGGTTTTCTCGTTTCTGGGGCGCGTCGAGCAGCATCCGCGCCAAGTGCCGTGCTGGGTCACGCATACGAATGAGCGCACGCACGACATCATCCGTGGCGGTCTCGATCGCTCGCCGATGTACACGGGTGTGATTGAAGGGGTAGGGCCGCGGTATTGCCCGTCGATTGAGGACAAAATTCACCGCTTTGCGTCGAAGGAATCGCATCAGATCTTTCTCGAGCCGGAAGGGCTGACGACGAACGAGTTTTATCCGAATGGGATTTCCACCAGCCTGCCGTTCGACGTGCAGTTGGAACTCGTGCGCTCGATGCGTGGTTTGGAGCACGCACACATTCTGCGGCCGGGTTACGCGATCGAATACGATTACTTCGATCCACGTGGGCTGAAGGCATCGCTGGAAACCAAGGTGATCAACGGACTTTTCTTTGCCGGTCAGATCAACGGCACGACCGGCTATGAAGAGGCTGCTGCACAAGGTTTGCTGGCGGGGATCAACGCGGGCTTGCAGGTGCAAGGCAAGGACGCATGGTGCCCGCGCCGTGATCAAGCATATTTGGGTGTTCTGGTCGATGACCTGGTGACGCGCGGGGTGTCTGAGCCGTATCGCATGTTTACCAGCCGCGCCGAATACCGTCTGAGCTTGCGCGAAGATAACGCCGATATGCGTCTCACGGAGATCGGTCGTGAGCTTGGTGTGGTCGACGATATCCGCTGGGATGCATTCAGCCGCAAGCGCGACGCTGTTTCACGTGAAACAGAGCGCCTTCGCACGACGTGGGTGAACCCGAAGACGTTGCCAGCCGAAGAAGCGACCGCGCTGCTCGGCAAGCCGATCGATCACGAATACAGTCTGGCCGACTTACTCCGCCGTCCGGGCGTGACTTACGACGGCGTCTGCGGTTTGCGCGCGGGTGCATGTGCCGCCCCCGAAACACTGGCCGAAGACGACGTTCTGCTTGCCCAGATCAAGGAGCAGATCGAGATCGGCATCAAGTATCAGGGTTACATCGACCGCCAAGCTGATGAGATCGAGCGAAATGAATCACACGAAAGTACGCGTTTGCCGGAGGGATTGGACTACGCCGAGGTAAGAGGGCTGTCGTTCGAGGCGCGTCAGAAGCTGACGCAATTCCGTCCCGAGACTATCGGCCAGGCGTCGCGTATCTCCGGCATTACCCCGGCGGCCATCTCCTTGCTGATGGTCCACCTGAAGCGTGGCTTGGGGCGCAGTTCGACGAAACCCGCCGAGCCCGGCGCCGATAGCACGCCGGTGGCGCAATGACGATGAGTCAGAAGGCACGGGATAGCGAGGCATTGGCGCCATTGCTCGCGGACGGCGTCCGCGAACTTGGCCTCGATTTAAGCGACGCGCAACGCGGCAAACTGCTCGACTACGTAGCCTTGCTGGCCAAGTGGAATGCCGTCTACAACCTGACGGCGATCCGCGATCCCCGGCAGATGCTGATTCAGCACATCCTGGATTCGCTTTCGATCGTGCCGCATCTCGCTGTGCGCGGTGCGTCCTCGGTGCTGGACGTGGGCTCCGGCGGTGGCCTGCCTGGCATCGTGCTGGCTATCGTTTTGCCCGACTGGACGGTCACCGTCAATGACATCGTTCACAAGAAGACGGCTTTCCAGGCGCAGGCCAAAGCTGAGCTCGGCCTTGCGAACCTGTCGGTCGTCACCGGACGCGTCGAGACTTTGCAGCCGGGCGCCGAAGTACAGGCAAAGTTCGACGTAATCGTGTCGCGCGCATTCGCAGAACTCGCGGATTTCGTTACACTGGCCCGTCATCTGGTTGCGGACAAGGGAGCGATCTGGGCGATGAAGGGCGTGCGTCCGGATGGTGAGATCGAGCGCCTGCCAGCGGGCGCCCACGTGGAACAGATTATTCGGCTAAATGTGCCGTCGCTCGACGCGGAGCGGCACCTGATCAAGGTGCAGGTGGACGTCAAAAGCTGACAGCCACCGCCGGATCCGGGACGCTCACCGCGTATCAGAAGCGCTTTCTACTTTATTCAAGCAGCAAAAAGGGACAGGGACACACCAACGATGGCAAAAATCTTCTGCGTTGCGAACCAGAAAGGCGGCGTCGGCAAGACGACGACGGCAGTCAATCTGGCCGCGAGCCTGGCAGCGCAGGGACAGCGAGTCCTTCTCATCGATCTGGACCCGCAGGGCAACGCCACGATGGGTAGCGGCATCGACAAGGCTGCATGCGCAAACACCGTCTACGAAGTGCTAGTGGATGGCGTAGCGGTGGCCGATGCGCGAGTACGTCCGGAAGCCGTCGGTTACGATATGTTGCCCGCCAATCGTGAACTGGCTGGCGCCGAGGTTGAACTGGTCAGCGTGCAGAACCGTGAGCGCCAATTGAAGGCCGCCCTGGCGGCGGTCGAAAGTGAATACGACTTCATCCTGATCGACTGCCCGCCTGCTTTGTCGCTGCTGACGCTCAACGGACTGTGCGCCGCGCACGGCGTGGTGATTCCGATGCAATGCGAGTACTTCGCCCTTGAGGGTCTGTCCGACCTGGTGAACACGATCAAGCAGGTGCATGCGAACCTGAATCGCGATCTGAAGGTAATCGGTCTGTTGCGCGTCATGTTCGATCCGCGCATCACCTTGCAACAGCAAGTCTCGGATCAATTGAAAGAGCACTTCGGCGACAAGGTGTTCGACGTGGTGATCCCGCGCAACGTGCGTCTTGCCGAGGCGCCTAGCTACGGATTGCCGGGTGTCGTGTTCGATAAGGCGTCGCGCGGCGCGCAAGCGTATGTGCAGTTCGGTGCAGAGATGATTGAGCGGGTGCGCACGTTGAACGACGCGCCCTTGGCGTCCTAAGCGGATCGAGGAAGCACGATGAATGCAGTAGCAAGAAAGAAGGGCTTGGGCCGCGGTCTGGAAGCATTGCTGGGTGGCAGTGCTGATATTACCGAGGCCGCAGTGATCGAGGGGGCGCCGAACGTACTGCCGCTCAGCAAACTGCAGGCCGGCAAGTACCAGCCTCGCACGCGCATGGACGAAGGTGCGTTACAGGAATTGGCGGCCAGCATTCGTGCCCAGGGGCTCATGCAGCCGATCTTGGTGCGGCCGGTTTCGGCGGATAAGTATGAGATTATCGCCGGCGAGCGGCGTTTCCGCGCTGCACGCATTGCCGGTCTCAACGAGGTGCCGGTGCTGGTAAAGGACGTGCCGGACCAAGCCGCCGCGGCCATGGCGCTGATCGAGAATATTCAGCGTGAAGATCTGAATCCGCTGGAAGAAGCGCAGGGCATTCAGCGCTTGCTCGACGAGTTCAATTTCACACACGAGCAGGCGGCTGAATCGGTGGGCCGCTCGCGCAGCGCGGTGTCGAATCTGTTGCGTTTGCTCAACCTGGCGGCGCCGGTGCAAACGATGTTGCTGGCCGGTGATCTCGATATGGGGCATGCGCGTGCGCTGCTGGCCGTCGACGCCGCAACGCAGATTACGCTGGCCAACCAGGTCGTCAACAAGCGTATGTCAGTACGCGAGACGGAAAAGCTGGTGACGGCGACCACCAAGGTTGCGCCCGCAGTGAAGGCGCGTGCGAATCAGGACGGCGGCCGCGACACACGACGGCTCGAAGAGGAGTTATCCGATCTGCTTGCCGCAACGGTAAAGATCAAGCTCGGCCGGCGCGGCCGCGGCCAGGTGCTGGTGGACTTCGGCGATCTGGACGCATTGGAAGGTATTCTTGTCCGGTTACGGGGTAACGCCACTACCGCCTGATCGTGGCGGATTGAACGCGAGGGATGTCGAACATGCTTGAGGGTTGGCCGAGTTTCGAACTCGCTCGCAAGCTGTTTAGCGTGCCTCGTGTGTTTCAGGCACGATGGCGATCGTGCAACGGTCGCAGCTGCCGCAAGCATGGCTCGGTTTACGGTCTCTCCAATTAGTCGAAACCCGATCGCGTATCACGTGGATTCCTAACTATGCGCTGCGGTAAGTAATCAGGAATACGATGTATTGTTGTGCGCTGATATTTTGCGCTGATGCAGACGGACGTGGCCGAGTTGCTCGGCGATTTGATGGCCACTTGGATGGGGCAGCCGGCAGGGCTGAGATCAACCGCTGCGCTGCCTCGACGAGTTCCAGTTCCGCCGCCTTTCGCCCGTCAGGACCTGGCGGTAGAAATCCGTGCGCGGCCTGTGGGCGGAGCCGTTAGCGCGGTAGGGCGGCAGGCTTCGACACGAAACGATCGGCCCCTGGTCCCCGCTGCGTCGATCGCTCGGTTCTGAGTGCGGCGTTCCACGCTGCTGTTAGCCACGGAAAGGCCGCAGCCATATTCACCGTCTCGCACTTACCCGGTGCAGCGCTCCATGTCCACCAAAGCTGGCAAAAACCATCGTCTGTTGCATTTTTGAGACGTCCGTAACAGCGTCGAAACGACGCATTCACACGCTTCAACCGACCTGATTCAATGGCCATGTTTTGCCTTTCCCCTGCCACCTTACATTTGCCGTGTACAGGGCGGCCGAAATCGGATTCCCGCATGGTGAAGGCCGTTTTCATGCTGGTTATTGAACGGCCTAAAGTCTTGAATTGCCTGCAACTATCGCTTACAATCGCCCGGATTTAATTGCACGGCAACCCCGTAAGCGCAGCGTAAGCTCGCGGGCTGGAACAAGACTTTCGGAACACTGCGATGGCGGTTAAAACGTCGAATCAAGCGCCGAAGAATGGGCGTGACGACCACCGCGCTGAACGCACCATTTCCGATGCGTCCACCGGTCAGCACGTTACAACTGACGATGCGTGGGATGTCGAGCAACAAGATAACAATATCGTTCCGCTCACGCGGGCTGAGGCTGAAAAGCTGTTTGGTCCGAACGTGAGTCGTCCATCGCGCGTCACGCCTTTCAAGGTCGTGGCGGCGCAAATGGCTTTGTCCCTGGGTGCTACGCTGGTGTGGTGGCTGTTCTATAAGCCGCCGGGCGCTGCTGCGCTGTCCGCGTTCCTGGGAGGGGCGATTTGCTGGGTACCGGGCGCGTTGTTCGCGGCACGCCTTAGAACGCTGAGTGGCGCCGAAACAGTGATGAGCTGGATGATCGGCGAAGCGCTCAAGATGGGGGCAACGATCGCGATGTTTGTAGCCATCGCTTTCTGGTATCACGACGTACGCTGGGTGCCGCTGCTCGTGACTTACCTCATCGCGCTCAAGACTTACTGGATCGCCCTCGCGTGGCGCTAAGGTAGTAGCAGAGAATAGCAACACAAAATTCAGGCCGGCGCGCAGCGCTGGCATAAGGAGTGCGGATATGACACGATCCGCACCCGGCGTGTTCCCGCAATAGAGAATTGCGGCGGGAACGGCCTAAGACGATTTTCGACAATTTGGGTGGCATTAACGATATGGCAGCTAGCGAAGGCACGCGCGCTCTGGATCCGTCCGAGTACATCGCGCACCACTTGCAGAACTTTTCCACCGCGCACCAGACGTCGATTTTCGACATCCATGTGTGGAATCTGGACACCCTTTTCTGGTCGATCGTTTGCGGTCTGGCCACGATCGCCATCCTCCATCTGGCCGCTCGCAAGGCGACATCCGGCGTGCCGGGTCGTTTCCAGTGCGCGATCGAAATGCTGGTCGAGATGGTCGAAGATCAATCGAAGTCGATGATCCACGGCTCGCGCACCTTCATCGCACCGCTGGCACTAACCGTGTTCGTCTGGGTCGCGTTGATGAATTCGCTCGACTTCATCCCCGTCGATCTGCCGGGCCGCGTGATCGGCTGGCTGGGCCTCTCGCAAGCCATCCCCCATCATCGCATCGTGCCGACCGCCGACCTGAACGGCACGCTCGGCATTGCACTCGGCGTGTTCGCGCTGATGATTTACTACAACTTCAAGATCAAGGGCGCAGGCGGCTTCGTGCATGAACTGCTGTCGGCTCCGTTCGGCGCGCATCCGCTGCTGTGGATCCCGAACCTTGCATTGAACATCATCGAGTTCGTCGCAAAGACGGTTTCGCTCGGCATGCGGCTGTTCGGCAACATGTACGCGGGTGAGCTGTTGTTCCTGCTGATTGCTCTCCTCGGCAGCATGTGGGGTTTCGGCGCGGACGCGTCAGTGCTCGGCTTTATCGGCCACGTCATCGCAGGTACGGTCTGGGCGATCTTCCACATCCTGATCGTTCTGCTGCAAGCGTTCATTTTCATGATGCTGACGCTGGTGTACATCGGACAGGCACACGACAGCCACTAATCACGGCGTGTCGAACGACGAATTGTTTTAGTTTTGTTTTATTAAATCCCAGTTCCAACCAGTTCTAAAAGACTTTTCACAAAGGAGTGATCATGCAAGCTTTCATCGCCAACATCCAGGGTCTGACCGCCATCGGTATCGGCATCATCATCGGCCTGGGTGCAATCGGCGCCTGTATCGGTATCGGCCTGATGGGTGGCAAGTACATCGAAGCATGTGCTCGTCAGCCGGAACTGATGAACCCGCTGCAAACCAAGATGTTCCTGCTGGCTGGTCTGATCGATGCGGCGTTCCTGATTGGCGTTGGTGTGGCAATGCTGTTCGCGTTCGCGAACCCGCTGCTGTCGAAGCTGGCAGGCTGAGGTTCCTCGGAAGTTTGCGCCTGAGCTATAACTGGTAAAGGCGCAGGGCGGAACGGGCACTTGGGCGCTGATCGAATACAGAATCGATGAGCGCCTTGCCGTTTCACTTTCCGAACTAGCAACGTTTAAGGAAACACCGTGAATCTCAACGCAACCCTGTTTGCGCAAATGGTCGTGTTCCTGATCCTCGCGTGGTTCACGATGAAGTTCGTGTGGCCGCCGTTGATCAACGCCCTCGACGAGCGCTCGAAGAAGATTGCTGACGGTTTGTCTGCGGCTGAAAAGGGTAAGGCTGAACTCGAAGCCGCTCACAAGCGCGTCGACCAGGAACTCGCTCAGGCACGCAACGACGGTCAGCAACGTATTGCTGACGCAGAAAAGCGCGCTGTGACAGTCGCTGACGAAATCAAGGCTCAAGCACACGCAGAAGCCGCTCGCATCATCGCGCAAGCGAAGGCCGACGCGGACCAGCAAGTCGTGAAAGCGCGCGAAACGCTGCGCGGCGAAGTCGCTGCACTCGCCGTGAAGGGCGCTGAACAGATCCTGAAGCGCGAAGTCGACCAGGCAGCTCACGCTGACCTGCTGAATCAACTGAAAGCCGAGCTCTGATCATGGCCGAACTTGCAACCATCGCCCGTCCGTACGCAGAAGCGCTGTTTGGTGTGGCCGAAGCTGGTGACATCGCCGCCTGGTCCACGCTCGTGCAGGAGCTGGCACAGGTTGCGCGTCTGCCCGAAGTGCTGTCGATTGCCTCGAGCCCGAAAGTAAGCCGCGCCCAGGTCAGCGAACTGCTGCTGGCCGCGGTCAAGTCGCCGCTCAAGGACAACGCGCAAGCGAAGAATCTGGTGCAAATGCTGGTCGATAACCATCGCCTGCAATTGCTGCCGGAAATCGCTGTGCAGTTTGAAGAGTTGAAGAACGCCCGCGAAGGGGCGGCAGATGTGCTGATCGTCAGCGCATTCCCGCTCGAAGGCGCGCAGTTGAACGAACTCGTCGCAAGTCTCGAACGCAAATTCAAGCGCAAGCTGAAGCCGACGGTCGAAGTCGACTCGTCGCTCATCGGCGGCGTGCGCGTGACGGTTGGCGACGAAGTGCTCGATACCTCGGTCCGCGCGCGGCTTGCCAGCATGCAGACGGCTCTGACGGCCTGAAGCGCCCGAGGCGCTTCAGCGGCTGGCACGCAACAGAATTGACTATCAGGAGCGAATAATGCAACTCAATCCCTCTGAGATCAGCGAGCTGATCAAGAGCCGGATCCAGGGCCTTGAAGCGAGCGCAGACGTTCGCAACCAGGGCACCGTGATCTCCGTGACCGACGGTATCGTGCGTATCCACGGCCTGTCGGAAGTGATGCAGGGCGAAATGCTCGAATTCCCGGGCAACACCTTCGGTCTCGCACTGAACCTCGAGCGCGACTCGGTCGGCGCCGTGATTCTGGGTGAGTACGAACACATTTCGGAAGGCGACATCGTCAAGACGACGGGCCGCATTCTCGAAGTGCCGGTGGGTCCGGAACTGCTCGGCCGCGTGGTCGATGCACTCGGCAACCCGATCGACGGCAAGGGCCCGGTCAACGCGAAGAAAACCGACGCAATCGAAAAGATTGCTCCGGGCGTGATCTGGCGTAAGTCGGTTTCTGAGCCGGTTCAAACTGGTCTGAAGTCGATCGACGCGATGGTGCCGGTTGGCCGTGGCCAGCGTGAGCTGATCATCGGCGACCGCCAGTGCGGCAAGACCGCAGTCGCAGTCGACGCGATCATCAACCAGAAGGGCAAGAATCTCTTCTGTATTTACGTCGCGATCGGCCAGAAGGCTTCGTCGATCATGAACGTGGTGCGCAAGCTGGAAGAAACCGGCGCGCTGGAATACACAATCGTCGTGGCCGCATCGGCTTCGGAATCGGCTGCGATGCAATACCTCGCACCGTACGCCGGCTGCACGATGGGCGAATACTTCCGCGATCGTGGTCAAGATGCGCTGATCGTTTATGACGATTTGACCAAGCAAGCTTGGGCATACCGTCAGATCTCGCTGCTGCTGCGCCGTCCGCCGGGTCGTGAAGCTTATCCGGGCGACGTGTTCTATCTGCACTCGCGTCTGTTGGAGCGTGCTGCTCGCGTCTCGGAAGAGTACGTCGAGAAGTTTACGAACGGCGAAGTGAAGGGCAAGAGCGGTTCGCTGACAGCACTGCCGGTCATTGAAACGCAAGCAGGCGACGTGACCGCATTCGTCCCGACGAACGTGATCTCGATTACCGACGGCCAGATCTTCCTGGAAACCGACCTCTTCAACGCAGGTATCCGCCCGGCAATTAATGCTGGTGTGTCGGTGTCGCGCGTTGGCGGTGCGGCTCAAACCAAGGTGGTGAAGAAGCTGTCGGGCGGTATCCGTACCGACTTGGCGCAGTACCGTGAACTGGCAGCGTTCGCACAGTTTGCATCGGACCTCGACGAAGCTACCCGCAAGCAGCTGGAGCGCGGCCGCCGCGTGACGGAATTGCTGAAGCAACCGCAATATCAACCGCTGCAAGTGTGGGAACTGGCAATCGCTCTGTTCGCCGCGAACAACGGTTACCTCGACGATCTGGAAGTTGCGCAAGTGCTGCCGTTCGAAAAAGGCCTGCGCGAATATCTGAAGTCGAGCCACGCTGACCTGGTCAAGCGCATCGAAGATACCAAGGAACTCTCGAAGGACGACGAAGCCCTGCTGCATACGGCTCTCAAAGACTTCAAGAAGTCCGGCGCTTATTGATTTGCGAGTGATCCGCAAGGCATAAACGGACCTTGAAGCGGCGCGGGCCGCAAGCAACTGAACCCGCGTTGCTTCGATCGCTTTGCATGGGACCCGAGTCAGCGCTGAAGCGCTAACTCGGGCCGACAAGGAGCAAGCAATGGCTGGAATGAAGGAAATTCGCGGCAAGATCAAGAGCGTGCAAAACACGCGCAAGATCACGAAAGCGATGGAGATGGTGGCCGCATCGAAGATGCGCCGCGCTCAGGAGCGCATGCGCGCTGCTCGCCCGTATGCCGACAAGGTCCGCGATATCGCTGCACACATGAGCCGTGCGAACCCCGAGTATCGTCACCCGTTCATGGTGTCGAACGAAGGCGCGAAGACGGCTGGCATCATCCTCGTCACGACCGATAAAGGTCTGTGCGGCGGTATGAACACCAACGTGCTGCGTGCGTCGCTGCAGAAGTTCAAGGAACTGGAAGGTCAGGGCAAGACGATCGAAGCAACTGCGATCGGCACCAAGGGTCTGGGTTTCCTGAATCGTCTGCGCGCCAAGGTGGTGTCGAATGTCGTGCATCTGGGCGACACGCCGCATCTGGAAAAGCTGATCGGCGCGGTGAAGGTGCAGCTCGACCTGTACTCGGAAGGCAAGGTTTCGGCGGTGTACCTGGCGTACACGCGCTTCGTCAACACGATGAAGCAGGAGCCGGTGATCGAGCAGCTGTTGCCGCTGTCGGCAGACCAGTTCGAGCGCAAGGACGAAGACGGCACGACGCCGAGCACGCAGTGGGACTACATCTACGAGCCGGATGCACAGGCAGTGGTGGACGAACTGCTGGTGCGTTATGTCGAAGCGCTGGTCTATCAGGCCGTCGCGGAAAATATGGCATCGGAGCAGTCGGCCCGAATGGTCGCAATGAAGGCCGCTTCGGACAACGCGAAGACGGTTATCAACGAACTGCAGCTCGTGTACAACAAGAGCCGTCAGGCCGCGATCACGAAAGAACTGTCGGAAATCGTCGGTGGCGCCGCTGCGGTCTGATCTTAGCGGTCAGGCTTGCCGCTTGGGGCGGACCCCCACGAGGCGTGCCCATCGAAACTGCGCCTTTGCGCGAGTGAAGAATTGAGTATCTAAAGGAAAAGCGATGAGTACTACTGCTTTGGTAGAAGGCAAGATCGTACAGTGCATCGGCGCGGTGATCGACGTGGAATTCCCGCGTGACCACATGCCGAAGATTTACGACGCGCTCATTCTCGACGGTTCGGAACTGACCCTCGAAGTCCAGCAGCAGCTGGGCGACGGCGTTGTCCGTACCATCTGTCTGGGTGCATCGGACGGCCTGCGCCGTGGCACGACGGTGAAGAACACCGGCAAGCCGATCAGCGTGCCGGTTGGCAAGCCGACCCTCGGCCGGATCATGGACGTGCTGGGTCGCCCGATCGACGAAGCCGGCCCGATCAACTCGGACGTGGTTCGCGGTATTCACCAGAAGGCTCCGGCGTTCGACGAACTGTCGCCGTCGACGGAACTGCTCGAAACCGGCATCAAGGTTATCGATCTGATCTGCCCGTTTGCCAAGGGCGGTAAGGTTGGCCTGTTCGGTGGCGCCGGTGTGGGCAAGACCGTGAACATGATGGAACTGATCAACAACATCGCCAAGGAACACGGTGGTTACTCCGTGTTCGCCGGTGTTGGCGAGCGTACCCGTGAAGGGAACGACTTCTATCACGAAATGAAGGACTCGAACGTTCTCGACAAGGTCGCGCTGGTGTACGGCCAGATGAACGAGCCGCCGGGCAACCGTCTGCGCGTCGCGCTGACGGGTCTGACGATGGCTGAGCACTTCCGTGACGAAGGTCTCGACGTGCTGTTCTTCGTCGACAACATCTACCGTTTCACGCTGGCAGGCACGGAAGTGTCGGCACTGCTCGGCCGTATGCCGTCGGCAGTGGGCTATCAGCCTACGCTGGCTGAAGAAATGGGTAAGCTGCAAGAGCGTATTACGTCGACCAAGACCGGCTCGATCACGTCGGTTCAAGCCGTGTACGTCCCTGCGGATGACTTGACCGACCCGTCGCCGGCTACGACTTTCGGCCACCTGGACGCAACTGTCGTGTTGTCGCGTGACATCGCTTCTCTGGGTATTTACCCGGCAGTCGACCCGCTCGATTCGACCTCGCGTCAGATCGACCCGAACGTGATCGGCGAAGAGCACTACGCAATCACGCGCGGCGTGCAGCAAACGCTGCAGCGCTACAAGGAATTGCGCGACATTATCGCGATTCTGGGCATGGACGAACTGGCGCCGGAAGACAAGCTCGCCGTGGCGCGCGCTCGTAAGATTCAGCGTTTCCTGTCGCAGCCGTTCCACGTTGCTGAAGTGTTTACGGGCTCGCCGGGCAAGTACGTGCCGCTGAAGGAAACGATTCGTGGCTTCAAGATGATCGTCGACGGCGAGTGCGACCACCTGCCGGAACAAGCGTTCTACATGGTCGGCACGATCGACGAAGCTTTCGAAAAGGCCAAGAAGATCCAGTAAAGGTCGGGGGTAGGCAATCAGGCGCGGCGAGCCACGCCGCTGAATAAGCAACACGTGACTTATCGCGCCTATCATTACGCTCAACCCAGCCTTGCATGGGACGAGGCGCGCGAGCGCTGCATGGGACCGAAGTAAATGCTAAAGCACTAACTCCGGTCGACATAAGCGCTAAAGCGCTAACTCTCGCCGAGCTTTGCAGGGGACCAGAGTAAGCGCTAAAGCGCCAACTCTGGTCGCCACAGGAGTCGACACTTATGGCAACAATCAAGGTAGACGTCGTCAGCGCGGAAGAGCAGATCTTCTCGGGCCAGGCGAAGTTCGTCGCGCTGCCGGGCGAAGCAGGTGAACTCGGCATTTTGCCGGGCCACACACCGCTCATCACGCGGATTCGTCCGGGTGCGGTGCGCATCGAAGCTGAAAACGGTGAAGAAGAGTTCGTGTTCGTCGCCGGCGGCATTCTCGAAATCCAGCCGGGCGCTGTGACGGTTCTCGCCGACACGGCAATCCGCGGCAAGGATCTGGACGAAGCCAAAGCCGAAGATGCTCGCAAGCGCGCGGAAGAAGCGCTGCAGAACACGGGCTCGAACCTCGAATACGCAACCGCGCAAGCGGAACTGGCGTATGCGACGGCTCAGCTCGCTGCGATTCAGCGTCTGCGCAAGCTGCGCGGTCAGAACTAGGCATCACGTATCAGAGAGAAAGCAGCCTTTGTGGCTGCTTTTTTTTGGTCGCTAGTTGACGTTTACGGAAAGGTAAGAAAAATTCGCTTTCGTGCTTCTAACGGCTTGCGATGCGCAACTCGCGGGCCGCGACCGAGGAGCACAGGTGCGCGCAGGAGGAGAGCCGCGACTTCGCCGCGGCATCTTGCAGCAACAGCTGTCCATCAATGCGCTGCGGGTAACACTTGATGCCTCTCGGACGAACGCCAGTGGCACAATTGATTTCAAATCCATTTCAATATTCAATAGGGCGAGCTTCCGCTCACGGAGACACCACCATGGCAACGCACGTTTCAGGCGATGGCGCACTCATCGAACCAAAGGACAACCTGTCGTACGTTCGCGGGTCCACCGAGATCCCGTTGAGCGAAGCGCCGGTCGGGCAGTTTTTGCGTGACACCGCGGAGCGCTTTCCTGACCGACCGGCCGTGGTGTTTCGTGAGCAACGCATCCGTTGGACATGGAAGGAGTTCGCCGAAGAGGTGGATGTGCTGGCATCCGGGCTGCTTGCACTCGGCATTGTGAAGGGCGACCGCGTAGGCATCTGGTCACCGAACCGGGTGGAATGGCTGCTTACGCAGTTCGCGACCGCGCGCATCGGCGCGGTGCTGGTCAACATCAATCCAGCCTATCGCCTTGCGGAGCTTGAATATGCGCTGAACAAGGTCGGTTGCAAGGCGATCATTGCGGCCGAGCGGTTCAAGACGTCGATGTACCTCGAGATGCTGCAGGAGCTCGCGCCGGAGCTGGCGACGCAAACCCCGGGTGAACTGCATGCTGCTCGCCTGCCGGACCTGCGTTACGTGATCCGCATGTGCGACACGGAGACGCCCGGCATGCTGAGCTTCTCCGACGTGATCGAGCAGGGTCGCGTGACACTCGACGTTGCCAGGCTCGACGCGATCGGTACGACCCTGTCCTGCCACGAGCCGATCAACGTCCAGTTCACCAGCGGCACGACGGGTAATCCGAAAGGCGCAACGCTGACCCATAGCAACGTCGTCAACAACGCGCGCTATATCGCGATGGCGATGCGTCTAACGGAACAGGACGGCCTATGCATCCCCGTTCCGCTCTATCACTGCTTCGGCATGGTGCTGGCGGTGCTGGCGTGCGTATCGGCCGGCGCGAATATGGTGTTTCCGGGCGAGGGCTTCGAGCCGGCCGCGACGCTCGCTGCCGTCGCCGAAGAGCAGTGCACGGCTTTGCACGGGGTGCCGACCATGTTCATCGCTGAACTCGATCATCCGAATTTCGCTACCTACGACTTCTCGCGTCTGCGCACCGGCATCATGGCCGGTTCGCCATGCCCGATCGAGACAATGAAGAAGGTCGTTTCGAGGATGCATCTAAACGAGATCACCATCGCCTACGGCATGACGGAAACGAGCCCGGTGTCTTTCCAGAGCTCGACCACCGACCCGCTCGACAAGCGCACCACGACGGTTGGCCGCATCCAGCCGCATCTCGAAGTGAAGATCGTCGATCCGCTCGGTGAGATCGTGCCGGTGGGCGAGACAGGCGAACTATGCACCAAAGGTTATTCGGTGATGCAAGGCTATTGGGGCGACGAAGCGAAGACGCGGGAAAGCATCGTCGACGGCTGGATGCACACCGGCGATCTGGCGACGCTCGATGCCGAGGGCTACTGCAACATCGTTGGCCGACTGAAGGACATGCTGATTCGCGGTGGAGAAAACATCTACCCGCGTGAGATCGAAGAGTTTCTATTCCGGCATCCGAAAATCCAGAGCGTGCAGGTGTTCGGCGTGCCCGACGCAAAGTACGGAGAGGAAGTGTGTGCGTGGATCGTTTTACGCGCGGGCGAGCAGGCCACAGGAGAGGACATTCAGCAGTTCTGCCACGGCCAGATCGCGCACTACAAGATACCGAAGTACATCCGCTTCGTTGACGAATTGCCGATGACGGTGACCGGCAAAGTGCAGAAATTCATCATGCGCGAACGGATGATCAGCGAATTGAAGGTGCAGGAAGACAAGACTGCCTGACGGCCATGCTGGTTCGGCGCCGCACGAAGATTCGCGCGGCGCCGGCCGGCATTTTGGGGAAAACCGCTTGCAGCGAAGAGGCTCGCGAGGGAGGCAATTGCGCGGTTGAAAAACCTGCGAAATCGATCCGCCAACAAGCTCGCAAACGTTTGACCGGACGAAAAAAAAGCGGGCCTGGAGCCCGCTAAAAACCACACGCTACGGGGTTAGCGCGAGGAGACCAAAGTTGGAACCGACTGAGACGACGACCCTGCGCCGACTACGGCCCCAGCAGGGATGCCCCTTTACAGGGCTTCGGCATACGCCGACCGGCAAGTGCATCGTATCCGCTCACACCACGCACCCAGCCACATCCGTGTTGAAACCGTTGAAGGCATTGTGGGCGAATTAACCTACGAGCGCGGTAACAAAGTGTTTCAGGTTGTAACGCCCGCCAGATAAGGCGCCCAGGGATTTATTGCCAATCGGAAACGTTTTAAGCGCAATTTTTACCGATGACTGATGCGCAATTTCATACGCCTGATTGATGCTATTCGCGACGCATATTGCGGCGTAATCCGTTCAGTCGATCCCGCATGAAATAGTTGCATGATCATCTTTTTCACACCGAATCGACTGTGTTACAAGCGCTTTTCGAGCATCAGCAAATCTTCGGTTAGCTGTCAAACGCTCATGCTGCGTCGCAGCAATTTGGCCGGGCGGACAAAATATACGGAGGGGACCTCTGGATCAGCCCCTTATTCAAACCGCATTGTTCGAGTTTTGCTTAACACCTTGGGGCCCGGTTACATGATTGTGCCGACCGCGTGAACCTATTGAGCGATCAGCCCCACATGTTTTCCCGGACCGGGCGCGATTCGCGCCGAACCCCGCAATCCTCACTTCACTTCAGCCACTTATCCGAGATCGCCTGATACTCGCCAGTCGCTCGCGCAAGGTGCAACCACTGGTCGACGTACTGCTGAAACGCCACGTCGCCACGCGGCAACAGCCAGGCCTTCTCGCCGTACTGGAAGGGCTTGTCCGGATGCACCGAGCAAAGACCTGGATTCAGTTTTTGCTGCAACAGGGTCTCCGACGCGTCCGTCACCATCACATCGGCCTTGCCGGCAAGAATCTGCTTGAAGACCGTCACGTTGTCCGGATAGACAGTCAAGTTCGCATGTGGGAAATACTGCTTGGCGAAACGCTCGTTAGTGCCGCCCGGATTGACGATCACGCGTGTCGACGGTTGATCGATCTGCGCCACGGTTTGATATTTGTTGACGTCGTCGCACCGAACGATCGGCGTCTTGCCATCCACCATGTACGCCTGCGTGAAAAACGCACGCTTCTGGCGCTCGAGCGTCGGCGAAACACCGCCCACGCCGATGTCGCATTTCGCGACGAAGTCGTTCATCAGGTTCGACCACGATGTTTTGACGAATTCCGTCTTTACGCCGAGCGATTTGGCGAGCGACTCGGTCATGTCGATATCGATGCCCTCGAACTGGCCGTCCGCTTTGTAGAACGAGTACGGCTTGTAATCGCCGGTCGTACAGGCGCGCAGGGTGCCGCGCGCAAGTATTTCGTCAAGCCGCGAGGGCGCCGCGGCGGTTGTGCTGGTCTGGGCATGGGCGACGCCCGTGTGCATCAAAAAGCCGGCCAGGATGCCGGCTAATGCGAGTGCTGCCTTGTTCATCAGGTCTCCTTGGTTGCGCGTAATTGTTTGTTTGGAAAGCCGTCGGATGATAGCCCGGCAAATCGCGCTTGAACATTGGCCGTTCAGCTGAGTCATGGCGCCGCGGGCAGCCGCAAAAAAAGGCCACCGCAACCGAGGCGCGACGGTTATTGCGTACATCAGGCGCGATGCGGCAAGCCGCGTCCGGTAAAATGGCCCTTTGCCTTCGGTCGTACGCAACATGGCTCATAAACTCCTGAACGATACCTTCCTGCGCGCGCTACTGCGCCAGCCGACCGACTACACGCCGATCTGGCTGATGCGGCAGGCTGGCCGTTATCTGCCGGAATACAACGCCACGCGGGGTCGCGCGGGCAGTTTCCTCGGTCTGGCGAAGAACCCGGCGTACGCAACGGAAGTCACGTTGCAGCCGCTCGAGCGCTATCCGCTCGACGCCGCGATCCTGTTCTCGGACATCCTGACGGTGCCGGACGCGATGGGCCTGGGTCTCGAGTTCGTTGCCGGCGAGGGCCCGAAATTCGCCCGGCCGGTGCGCACGGAAGACGATGTGGCACGCCTCGCGGTGCCGGATATCGACGCCACATTGCGCTATGTGACCGACGCCGTGCGCGAAATCCGTACCGCGCTCACCGACGCGCAAGGCCGTCAGCGCGTGCCGCTGATCGGTTTTTCAGGCAGCCCCTGGACACTGGCGTGCTACATGGTCGAAGGCGCCGGCTCGGCGGACTTCCGCACCGTCAAATCAATGTTGTACGCGCGCCCGGATCTGATGCACCGTATTCTCGACGTCAACGCGAAGTCGGTTGCAGCGTACCTGAATGCGCAGATCGAAGCGGGCGCGCAAGCCGTGATGATCTTCGACACGTGGGGCGGGGCGCTCGCGGACGGCGCCTACCAGCGCTTCTCGCTGCAGTACATCCAACAGGTCGTGAGCCAGCTGAAACGTGATCACGACGGCGAAAAAGTACCGGTGATCACCTTCACGAAGGGCGGTGGATTGTGGCTCGATGAGATCGCCGGGATTGGCGTGGATGCGGTCGGTCTCGACTGGACCGTGAACCTGGGCAAGGCGCGTGAGCGTGTGGGTAGCAAGGTGGCACTCCAGGGCAATATCGATCCTTCCGTGCTGTTTGCGCCGCCAGCTTCGATCCGCATGGAAGCGCGCGCTGTGCTCGACAGCTTCGGCAATCATCCTGGCCATGTTTTCAATCTGGGCCATGGTATTTCGCAGTTCACGCCGCCGGAAAATGTTGCCGAACTCGTCGACGAAGTCCATCGTCATAGCCGCGCGATTCGCAGCGGCGCCCACGCACCAACCTGACGCCGTAATCGTTACCATTTTTGCTGCGGCGCAGCGAGCTGGGCTCTCGCTCTAAGGCAAACATTGCAGTGAATGGGCCGTCGGATGGCGATCCCGCGAAAGTCAAGACTTGACTTATGCACATTGTTCACGCTGCGGCGCGGTAGAAGCTTTCGTCGTGCCATTACCCTTGCACATTGCCGGCGCATTTGATCTAAGCCTTGTCTGGCAAGGGTTTCAAGGGTTTACGACAGAATGTGCGGAATCCCACAGAAGGCCGCTGCGGCGCGGTTCCCAGCCCTTCTGAGTGAAGTTCTCAACAAAGTTATCCACAGGCAAGCGGGCCGATTGCAATTGTTCAGCCGAATCCAAAACTTAGCGCCGAAATTGAAGTTTTACTTTAACTTCGACGGCTTCGCCGTTTGTTCAATGTGCACCGTGATGTGGCGTCGTGCTGCATCCATTTACCCCACCCGTGCCGCCGCGTGAGTGAGGTATTTGTTCGCGTTGCGCTGGATCATCCGCTGCCGACTTTGTTCGACTACCGGTGCGACACGCCCGAACGTGTCGCACCGGGCATGATGGTGAGCGTGCCGTTCGGCAAGCGGCACGTGGTGGGCCTCGTCTGCGAAGTGACCGCTCACAGTGACGTGCCCGATAACCGCTTGCGGGCGGTCAATCAGGTTTGCACCGCCTGCCCGCCCGTGTCGGCCGAATGGTTGGCGCTCACGGCCTTCGCCGCCGACTACTATCAACGCGGCCTCGGGGAAGTGGCGCTGCCCGCTTTGCCCCAAGCTCTGCGTGATGCTTCGCGCTGGTCGCGCCTGTTCGCGCCGGCGGAACGTTACCGCTTGACGGCGGAGGGTCGCGCCGCATTGCCCGACACATTGCCGGCGCGAGCCAGCGCGTTGCGCAAGCTTGCCCTGGCTCTCGCCGAGGCCGAATTTCTGAGCGCCGCGGACGCTCGCGCGCTCCATCCCAAAGCCATCGCGACACTGGACGCATGGCAAGCCGAAGGCTGGGTTGCGCTGGAACTGATCGAAGCCGCCGAGGTGCTTGCCAACCCGACATCGCGGGATACGCCGGCACCCACGCTACCCACCCTCACCGACGAACAGGCAAGCGCAGTCGAAGCGATCCGCGACGCAAACGGCTTCGCGCCCTTCCTGCTGCACGGCGTGACGGGCAGCGGCAAGACGGAGGTGTATCTGCGAGCGCTCGCCGAGATCCTCGCGGCGAAGCCCGACGCGCAGGCACTCGTCCTCGTCCCCGAAATCAATCTGACGCCGCAGTTCGAGTCCGCCTTCCGGGCGCGCTTTGCAGCGCTCGAAGGCACGTCGATTGTCACGCTGCACAGCGGTCTCGCGGAAGGCGAACGCGCCCGCAACTGGTTCGCCGCGCACACCGGACGGGCGCGCATCGTGCTCGGCACGCGGTTGGCGGTGCTTGCCTCGCTGCCCAAGCTCGCGATCATCGTCGTCGACGAGGAGCACGATCCGGCTTACAAGCAGCAGGAAGGCCTGCGCTATTCGGCGCGCGATCTGGCGATCTATCGCGCCAAGCAGCTCGGTTTGCCGGTCGTGCTGGGCTCGGCCACGCCATCGCTGGAAAGCTGGTGGCAGGCCGATCAGGGGCGCTATAAGCGTCTCACCCTCTCTCGCCGCGCGGTCGCCGAGGCCGTGCTGCCGACCGTCAAGCTGATCGATCTGGAAGAGGAGCGGCGGCGCGGGCGGGCCTCGGTAGAGGGGTTGTCCGGACCGCTGATCGCGGCGTTGAAGACCCGGCTCGAGCGTGGCGAGCAAAGTCTCGTGTTCCTGAACCGTCGCGGCTACGCGCCGCAACTCGCCTGCGACGCCTGCGGCTGGGTCGCCGGCTGTCCACGCTGCAGCGCTTACGTCGTCCTGCACAAACCCGAACGCGCGCTGCGCTGCCACCACTGCGGCTGGGAATCGCGCATTCCGCGCTCGTGCCCGGACTGCGGCAATGTCGACATCGCGCCGATGGGACGCGGCACGCAACGCGTCGAGGAAACTCTGGCCAGCGCGGTACCCGGCGCCCGCGTGCTGCGCATCGACGCCGACAGCACACGCCGCAAAGGCAGCGCGCAGGCGCTGTTTTCCGACGTCCACGCCGGCGAGGTCGACATCCTCGTCGGCACGCAGATGATCGCGAAGGGCCACGACTTCCAGCGGGTGTCGCTGGTCGGCGTGCTGAACGCCGACACGGCGTTGTTCTCACACGACTTCCGCGCGAGCGAACGCCTCTTCGCGCAATTGATGCAAGTCAGCGGGCGCGCGGGCCGCGCCGGTTTGCCGGGCGACGTGCTGGTGCAGACACGCTATCCGCGCCACGCGCTGTATCACGCGCTGGGGCGGCACGACTACGTCGGCTTTGCCAATTCGACACTGGCCGAGCGGCGCGACGCGCATCTGCCACCGTTCGTCTATCAGGCTTTGCTGCGCGCCGAAGGCCGCACGCTCGAAGCCGCGCTCGCCTTCCTGCAGCAGGCGGCCGCCGCACTGACGGAGATTCCGGCCGCCGAGCGCGTGACGGTCTATGACGCTGTGCCGCTCACCATCGTCAAGGTCATGCACGTGCATCGCGCGCAATTGCTGATCGAGAGCGCGTCGCGTGGCGCATTGCAGGCCACTTTGCGCGCGTGGCAACCGCTGCTGCGCGGTTTGAAAGGCGTCCTGCGCTGGAATCTCGAAGTCGACCCGCTCGACATCTGACGCCTGTCGCCGCATCCCCGCGCGGCGTTACTCCTTTCAGTCATATTCATAGAGCGAATGGTCGTTTCGCTTTGCGGCGCCGCTCGCCTATATTTCGCCGAATCGGCGCACATTCAGGCAAAACTCAACAATCACGCGCCGATGCACCTTAACTTTCCCCGGGGCATTTGCGATGAGCGATACCAACCAGACACTGCCGAGCGGCGCCGCGCCCAGCCAACCGCGCAGCGGCCGTAGCGCGCACGGCGGCGGTCTCTTTTCCACGGAAGACTGGTGGGCCGTCTGGGTCGGCCTGCTGGTGATCGTGATTGCCTGGGCGCTGTTCGCCTCGGGCAGCAGCATCAAGTGGTTGGCGGTGGCGCCGGCCAGATGGTCGAGCGTCGAGCAAGCCGCGCAGGACATCGGCAAGCATCTGCCGAACTATCTCGCGCTGTTCGTCGCATTCGCCGTGCTGTTCGGCGTAAGCCTTGCCACGTTGAAGCAGCGGGTCGGTGCTTTCCTGGCGTCGTTCCTGGTCCTGTTCGTCGCGTCGGCGCTGATCTTTACGCTGGGTGCGTGGGTCAATGCGTCGAAGTACAACCTCGAGCCGCCGCTGGTGGCGCTGGCGCTGGGCCTCCTGATCTCGAACGTTGTCACGTTGCCCGAGTGGTTCTCAGCCGGCCTGCGCGTGGAGTTTTACATCAAGGTCGGCATCGTGCTGCTCGGCGCGACGCTGCCGTTCACCTTGCTGGTGTGGGCGGGGCCGGTCGCGGTGGGGCAGGCCAGCATCGTCTCGCTTGTCACGTTCTTTGTGATCTTCTTTGCCGGCAAGGCGCTTGGTCTCGACCGGCGGTTTGCCGCCGTGCTCGGTGTGGGCGGCGCGGTGTGCGGCGTGTCGGCCGCGATTGCGATTGCCGGCGCGGTGCGGGCGAAGCGGGAGCAGGCGTCGGTGGCGATCACGTTGGTGGTCTTGTGGGCAATCGTGATGATCTTCGTGTTGCCGTTCGCATCGCGTTCGCTAGGGCTCTCGACGGCGGTGGCGGGTGCGTGGATCGGTACGTCCGAATTCGCCGACGCCGCGGGCATTGCCGCCGCTCAAGCCTACGGCGACTTCGCGAAGCATGCGGGCGGCGTGATTGCGGGCGCCCCCGAGGCATCGCTGCAGGCGTTCACGCTGATGAAGGTCGTTGGCCGCGATATCTGGATCGGTATCTGGGCGTTCGTGCTGGCGATAGTCGCGACCACGCGCTGGGAGTCGCAAGATAGCGGCGTCAAAGCCAAACCCAATGCCGGGGAAATCTGGGCGCGCTTTCCGAAGTTCGTGATCGGCTTTGTGATCGCCTCGGCGCTGGTAACGTGGATTGCCAGCCACTATTCGCTGGCTGATTATCGCAAGGTCGTCACGCCTGATTTCGTCGCACCGATCACTGCGTTGCGCACGTGGGCGTTCACGTTCTGTTTCCTCAGCATCGGGCTCACCACGCGCCTGCGTTCGCTCACGGCCACCGGCCTGAAGCCGTTCCTGGCGTTCACCGCCGGAGTGGTGGTCAATATCGCCATCGGCTACGCGCTGTCCGCGCACGTGTTCGCACCGTACTGGAATAGCTTGGGGCAGGGCTCGTAATGAGCGAGGCTGTCCGCATGGCAGGCACGGCCCACGCACGCGGAGACGCGTGCGCGCCGCGCTGTGCCAGCTGCCGGAATCGCGCCGAGGATCGGCATTCACTGGAGCAGAGCATTCCGGGTCTCGCTGTGTTCAGTTCAGGGTTTGGCGCGAGCGTGGCGGACAGCCGGCTATGCCGGCTGCACGATCAGTTCGTTTCGCCCGACGACGTTTGCGCCCAATACGAGCCGATTCCGCCGCACTGACGCGCACGTTCGCATCGCTAGCGGCCTTTGAACCTAGCGGCGCGCATTCACCGTCCGGTGTCGGCCGAGGAACCGCATCTCGATGTCGATCCTGAGCCGCCGGGCGTGGCCCCTCAATCGTTCAACGCTGCCCGCGTGTCGCCAGCCGATGCGCGCGACGCAGGACGCACACGCTTTTCATCAGTCATGCTCCTGCCCGGGCCGCTGGTCGCGCCACGGATGAAAAGCACAGCGCAGGTTGCGCACATCGCCCAGATTCCAAACACGACTAACCACTTTTCCATTTCGCCAGTCCTCAAAACCCCGTACCGTTTTTATGTGCGTGCCTTGCGGCCGCGACCATCCATGTTCTGTATAACGGCGCGCCGAACGATCTGATAAGGGTAAAAGCGAAAAGAATCACGCCAGGGAAAGTACTGATCTCAACCGCCGTCGCGACGCGCAACCCGATCCGGCGCAAACCCCCGCCGTATGGGGATTCCAAGAAGGTGCAACCATGCAGGGCGCATGGTTGCACCTTTTTATTTGGAGGCGTACGATTCGCCCAACTTTAGTCTTTCCCCAGTGAAATCGTCTGGTATCCGAAGAAGGAAACATGGCTAGCACCACCCTCGGCGTCAAGGTTGACGACCTCCTGCGTTCCCGGCTGAAAGATGCCGCCACCCGACTCGAACGTACTCCGCACTGGCTGATCAAGCAGGCGATCTTCGCGTACCTCGAAAAAATCGAGCACGGCCAGTTGCCGCCTGAACTGTCGGGCAATACCGGCTCGGCCGATCTGGCCGACGGCGCCGCGGTGGAGCAGGAGGAAGACGGCGCCGCGCATCCGTTCCTCGAATTCGCACAGAATGTGCAACCGCAATCGGTGCTGCGCGCGGCGATCACCGCTGCGTACCGGCGTCCCGAGCCGGAATGTGTGCCGTTCCTGCTCGGCCAGGCGCGTTTGCCGGCCAATCTCGCCGGCGACGTGCAAGCGATGGCCGGCAAGCTGGTCGAAACGCTGCGGACCAAGAGCAAGGGCGGCGGCGTCGAAGGGTTGATCCACGAATTCTCGCTGTCGAGCCAGGAAGGCGTCGCGCTGATGTGCCTCGCCGAAGCGCTGCTGCGCATTCCCGATCGCGCCACGCGCGATGCGCTGATCCGCGACAAGATCAGCAAGGGCGACTGGAAATCGCACGTGGGCCAAGCGCCCTCGCTGTTCGTCAACGCCGCGACGTGGGGCCTGATGATCACCGGCAAGCTGGTGACGACCAATAGCGAAACGGGTTTGTCGTCGGCGCTCACGCGTCTGATCGGCAAGGGCGGGGAGCCGTTGATTCGCAAGGGCGTCGACATGGCGATGCGCCTGATGGGCGAGCAGTTCGTCACCGGCGAGAACATTTCCGAAGCGCTCGCCAACAGCCGCAAGTACGAAGCACGCGGTTTCCGCTACTCGTACGACATGCTCGGCGAAGCGGCCACCACCGAAGCCGACGCGCAACGCTACTACGCGTCGTACGAACAGGCGATCCACGCGATCGGCAAAGCCGCCGGCGGCCGCGGCATTTACGAAGGCCCGGGCATCTCGATCAAGCTGTCGGCGCTGCATGCCCGCTACTCGCGTTCGCAGCAGGAACGCACGATGAGCGAATTGCTGCCGCGCGTGCGCTCTTTGGCGATCCTCGCGCGCCGCTACGACATTGGCCTGAACATCGACGCTGAAGAAGCCGATCGCCTCGAAATCTCGCTCGACCTGCTCGAAGCACTGTGCTTTGATCCGGAGCTGGCGGGCTGGAACGGCATCGGTTTTGTGGTGCAGGCGTACCAGAAGCGCTGCCCGTTCGTGATCGAGTATCTGATCGATCTGGCGCGCCGCAGCCGTCACCGCATCATGGTCCGGCTTGTGAAGGGCGCGTACTGGGATACCGAAATCAAGCGTGCACAAGTGGACGGCCTCGAAGGCTATCCGGTGTACACGCGCAAGATCTACACAGACGTCTCGTACCTTGCCTGCGCGAAGAAGCTGCTCAGCGCATCGGACGCGGTGTATCCGCAGTTCGCCACGCACAACGCGCACACGCTGTCGGCGATCTATCACCTCGCGGGCAACAACTACTACCCCGGCCAGTACGAGTTCCAGTGTCTGCACGGCATGGGCGAACCGCTGTACGAAGAAGTCACCGGCCGCGACAAGCTGAATCGTCCGTGCCGCGTGTACGCGCCCGTCGGCACGCATGAAACGCTGCTCGCGTATCTCGTGCGCCGCCTGCTGGAAAACGGCGCGAACACGTCGTTCGTGAACCGCATCGCCGATGAGAACATCGCGATCAAGGATCTGATCGCCGACCCGGTCGAGGAAGCCTCGAAGATCGTCCCGCTCGGCGCGCCGCACGCGAAGATTCCGCTGCCGCGCAATCTGTTTGGCGCCGAGCGTCTCAATTCGATGGGTCTCGATCTGTCGAACGAGCATCGTCTGGCATCGTTGTCGTCGGCGTTGCTGGCGAGCGCGCATCATCCGTGGCGCGCCGCACCGATGCTCGAAAACAACGAGATCGCCGCAGGCGCCGCACGTGACGTGCGTAACCCGGCCGATCATCGCGACCTCGTCGGTACCGTTGTGGAAGCAACCTCGGAACACGTGAGTGCAGCCTTGGCCCACGCGGTCGCTGCGGCGCCGATCTGGCAAGCCACGCCGGTCGAGGCCCGCGCGGACTGTCTCGCCCGTGCCGCCGATCTGCTCGAAGCGCAGATGCACACGCTGATGGGTCTGGTGGTGCGTGAAGCCGGCAAGTCGCTGGCGAACGCGGTTGCGGAAATCCGTGAAGCGATCGATTTCCTGCGCTACTACTCGACGCAGATCCGCAACGAGTTCTCCAACGACACGCACCGCCCGCTGGGTCCAGTGGTCTGTATCAGCCCGTGGAACTTCCCGTTGGCGATTTTCATGGGCCAGGTTGCCGCGGCGCTCGCAGCCGGCAACACGGTGCTCGCAAAGCCGGCCGAACAAACGCCACTGATTGCCGCACAAGCCGTGCGCATCCTGCGCGAAGCCGGCGTGCCGGCGGGCGCGGTGCAACTGCTGCCGGGCGACGGCGAAACGGTTGGTGCCTCCCTGGTGGCCGATCCGCGCACTCGCGCGGTGATGTTCACCGGCTCGACCGAAGTCGCGCGTCTGATCAACAAGACGCTGTCGAACCGTCTCGATCCGGAAGGCAAGCCGATCCCTCTGATCGCCGAAACCGGCGGCCAGAATGCGATGATCGTCGACTCGTCGGCGCTCGCTGAACAGGTGGTCGCGGACGTGCTGCAGTCGTCGTTCGATTCCGCCGGTCAACGGTGTTCCGCGTTGCGCGTTCTTTGTCTACAGGACGATGTGGCGGACCGCACGCTGGAAATGCTGACGGGCGCAATGCGCGAGCTGTCGGTGGGCAATCCGGATCGCCTGTCGATCGACGTCGGCCCGGTGATCGACCTCGACGCGAAGCGCGGCATCGACGCGCACGTCGCGGCGATGCGCGAGAAAGGCCGCAAGGTTGAGCAATTGCCGATGCCGGAAGGCGGCGCACAAGGCACGTTTGTTCCGCCGACGCTGATTGAACTCGACAGCATCGACGAATTGAAGCGCGAAGTGTTCGGCCCGGTGCTGCATGTGGTGCGTTACCGCCGCAGCCAGCTCGACAAGCTGCTCGAACAGATCCGCACGACCGGCTACGGCCTGACGCTTGGCATTCACACGCGGATCGACGAAACGATCGCTCACGTGATCAGCCGCGCGCACGTCGGCAACATTTATGTGAACCGTAACGTGATCGGCGCGGTGGTGGGTGTTCAACCGTTCGGTGGCGAAGGTTTGTCGGGCACGGGTCCGAAAGCCGGCGGCGCGCTGTATCTGCAGCGTCTGCTGGCCACGCGTCCGGCTGGTTTGCCGAAGTCGCTGGCGCAGTCGTTGATCGTGGATGCGCCGCAAGCGTCGGAAAACAGCGACAATCCGACCGCTGCATTGACTGCTTACCGCGACTGGCTGATCGGCGAACAGCAACCGGTGTTGGCCGCCCGCGTCGACGGTTATCTGTCACATGTGTTGGCGGGCGCAACTGCGGTATTGTCTGGGCCGACCGGCGAGCGCAATACGTACACGCTCGGCGCGCGCGGCACGGTGCTGTGTATCGCCTCGACCGCGAGCGGTGCGCGCGTGCAGTTTGCCGCGGCGCTGGCTACGGGAAATCGCGCATTGTTCGAAGGCGCGGCAGGTGAACAATTGGCGTCTCAGTTGCCCGCTGCGTTGAAGTCTCACGCAAGCGTGAAGAAGAGCGCCGATACGCCCTTCGATGCAGTGCTGTTCGAAGGCGATAGCGACGAGCTGCTGGCGCTGGTGAAGGAAGTCGCGAAACGCGCGGGGCCGATCGTCTCGGTGCAGGGCGTCGCGGCTCGCGCGCTGGACAGCGGCGATGAGGACTACGCGCTCGAACGTCTGTTGACGGAGCGCTCGGTCAGTGTGAATACGGCAGCAGCAGGCGGTAATGCGAATTTGATGACGATCGGTTGAGCGAACCTCATCGGTTACTTCAAAAAAACGGAAGCGGTACCGGCGACCCCGAAAAACCGCTCCATCCACACCTGGTACCAAGGAGAAGCTATGCAACACAAAATGAAACAGCTGGCAGGCGCAGCACTGGTTGCGGCAATGTCGCTGGCGGGGACGGCCAACGCTCAATCGTCCGAAGACGTGAAGATCGGCTTTGCCGGTCCGATGACGGGCGCACAGGCTCACTATGGTAAGGACTTCCAGAACGGCATCACGCTGGCTGTGGAAGATATGAACGCGACCAAGCCGGTGATCGGCGGCAAGCAGGTTCGCTTCGTGCTGGATTCGGCCGACGACCAGGCTGACCCGCGCACCGGTACGACCGTTGCACAAAAGCTGGTGGATGACGGCATCAAGGGCATGCTCGGCCACTTCAACTCGGGCACCACGATTCCGGCTTCGCGCATCTACGCGAACGCGGGCATCCCCGAAATCGCCATGGCGACGGCGCCTGAGTACACGCAGCAAGGCTTCAAGACCACGTTCCGCATGATGACGTCCGACACGCAGCAAGGTTCGGTCGCCGGCACGTTCGCAGTCAAGACGCTGGGCATGAAGAAGATCGTGATCGTCGACGACCGCACGGCTTATGGCCAGGGTCTGGCTGATCAGTTCGAGAAGGCAGCGAAGGCAGCAGGCGGCCAGATCGTCGATCGTGAATACACGAACGACAAGGCGGTGGACTTCAAGTCGATCCTGACGAAGCTGAAGTCGTCGAACCCGGATCTGGTGTACTACGGCGGCGCGGATTCGCAAGCGGCACCGATGGTCAAGCAGATGAAGCAACTGGGCATCAAGGCACCGCTGATGGGTGGCGAAATGGTCCACACGCCGACCTTCATCCAGCTCGCGGGCAACGCAGCGGACGGCACGGTGGCATCGCTCGCCGGCCTGCCGCTGGAAGAAATGCCGGGCGGCAAGGACTACGTCGCGAAGTACAAGAAGCGCTTTAACGAAGACGTGCAAACGTACTCGCCGTACGCTTACGACGGCGCAATGGCCATGTTCGACGCAATGAAGAAGGCTAATTCGACCGATCCGGCCAAGTACCTGCCGCTACTCGCGAAGACCTCGATGCCTGCAGTCACGGCAGCGAACCTCGCATACGACGGCAAGGGCGACCTGAAGAACGGCGGCATCACGCTGTACAAGGTTGTCGACGGCAAGTGGACGACGTTGCAAAGTGTGGGTGGGAAGTAAAGTCGTACCGCCCTTATCGAGCAAGAAAGGCCCCCGCGGCGACGCGGGGGCCTTTTTGTATGTGCGTTCGGGTTTCGTCAACTTCCCGCGACTTTGACACTGAGCACCCGCTCAACGTTACGTTCGAAATTGGCACGATCATAGCTGCGCATAATGAACGTGCCGCCCTTGTCCCCACGCAGGTGGGCCAGTTCGATATTGCCGGGCTTTCTCTGTAGATCAAAGACGGAGGCCAGCAAGCCACGCTGCTTGTCTGGGGACAACTGCACAAAATCGTGGCGCATGAGCGCGAGAATATCCTCGACGCTGACGCTCTCCATACTCCGGCCTCTGAGCCAATCCTGGACCCTCAGTTCCGGCAAGACGCCGCCTCCTAGATTGGACTGCAGGATATAGGCTTTCATTTCTGGGCCGGCGGGAAAGTCGATCAGATACTGATGTTGAAGCCGTTGATCTCTAATCAGAAAGACATAATTCTTTGTGTGATTGAGATTTTTTACCACCGTGGCGAATTTCGACCAATCTGTTTGCTCCATTTTAGTTGGATCGACCGCAAACTTATCTTCAACCATTAGCTTAAAAAGATTATTCGCAGAAAGGCCGCCCGCAGGTTCCGTCGGAGCATAGGGGTTCGTGCCGACTAAATCCTGATATGTCTCCAAACCGCCCATTTCGTTGACCTCGCGGTCAATTTCAGTTCGCATTTGAGCGGCATTGCGGTCGACAATCCGTTTATCATACTGGTCATTCCACAGTACGCGAGCCACATCGATATTCAATAGATCGTTCGCCAGCTTATTAAAGGCCAGCGCACCCGGATAAGCGCCGGCGCTCAACGGTGCCGGTAAGGACTCGTGCTGCGCCTCTTTTTCGCTAACGATCCAGCGGCCGTCCGGCTTCCGCTTCACGGCGATGGTGCCAATGTTCGTTTCGACGGCTTGGTCTGACTTGAGCTCCCAGCCGGTTCCTGAATTGTCCAATATCACCTGGTATGTGCGGCCATCTGAGCGAATATAGTAATCTTTCTGATTCAGGTCGACGGGTTTCTCATACACGCCCTTGAATATGTCTTCGTTCACGCCAAAATGCAATCCCGTCGTATCCACGTTGACACTCCATCGTGGATCTAAATCAATTTCGGTTTGTTTGGTAGGCCCTTTATCGGCAAGATGAATTCTCGTCGAGAAAGTGGTCGTGTCTTGTGCGGTGTACGAATACATCGGGCAATCAACTTTGCGCAAACGCCACTCGGGAACACGTAACGGCGTCATCAATCCGACGGCACGACTAGTGGGGGAAATGGCGCCGAAAAACGCATTATCGATATCTGCAACAGAGTCGAAGTCTTTATATGCAATAAATGAACGAGAATATGCATCCCTAAATTTTCTGGCCCACGCTTCCTCAGTACCGTAGAAGGGTAACCCAAAAGGATGGCGCCGGCCCGCCAGAATATCCACTGCAATTGCCGTATCGTCGGTCTTGTCGATAACGAGGTAATGCATCTCGGGCTCGATCGTATTAGGCAGACCCCAAATCATCACAAGCCGACATTTCACCGCCCGACCGACCCCTTCCATTGATGACATGACAGCTTTCGTCGCGGTAGCCTTGTCAGCGCGGAGATTATTAAAAAAAGGCCTAAGCTTATCGCTACTCTCGAGCTTCATTCTTAATTCGTAGAGGGTGCGCGACGGCTCAGCCGATGGCGGCGTTACTGAAGGCGAGAAAAATCGCTCTATATCATTGGCTGCCGTTACCTTTATTCGTCTTGCCGGCGTTTCGTCTATTGAGCCAATTTCTACGAACCCATCAATCTTGACATCGCCTTTCCCGTCTCTCAGGATAAGAAGCTGGCCGTTTCCAACGGAGAATTGGCCAGCTCGGTTTTTGTAGCTATATGCCCAGTGGGTCGCATCCTGTCGTTCAATCGGAGTTGGAGAGGTGTTTTCCAAAGGGCGCGAAGAAATGATATAGGTGTTGTCAAAATAACTATATAATCCGCGTAAATCAGCGCCCGTAGGTTCGTCTGACAAAACTAACGAGGATTTGTGGTCGGTTAGAACATCATGGACATGGGCGATGTGCCTGACGCCGTCACTATGCGTTTGCCATTTGGCGTCTTGAAAATGTTTGCCAGCATGGTAAACATACACTGCATTTTCAGATTTCTTTATACCTATAACTTGAATGCATCCGGATAATGCGCCCGAAGAGATAAGAAGTGGGCGCCCAGGCACAAGGTCGTCAAGCGATATTTTTAAACCATTAGCCCCATCGTTCCCGTTCGAAATCTGAATGACGTCAAGCCTTTGCAGCGCACCGTGTTCTCCGTTCCAAAAATCTCCATAGGAAACCTTCGAAGCCTGTGTATAGGATACGATATCGGAACCCTGTCCTAGTCGTATGTTATACAGCGCTGTGCCGTCCAATGCGGTGGAGGGCTGAGCCAGATTATGCGTGATCTGGGAATCACTTTTTGCGAAAACAAAATTCCATGGAAGGCTCCTGATCTCTCTGTCGGGCCGGAGATAAATCGCACCTTTACCCATTGCACCGGAGATATTTCCAGATAGTATCTTTTCAAATTCTACGTTGTCGGTTGCCAGCGGATTAACTATCTCGGGTACAGGCCCGCTCTTGGAGATTCCCGGCGCTGGAACTGCTGCGCCCCTTATGGCACCACGCAAAAGAGAACGTAGGTTACTAAAGGTTTCGCGGTTGAAAACTGCACAATACCTGGCCAGTTCGTCCACTCTCCTCATTCCGAATTTGATTGCAATATTCTCCGATCGCGGATTTATTGCCAACGCGACGATGTTCTGAACCCCGCTCATCTGAAACGCCGCATGTTTAACCGTATGAAAACTCAGAAAACTACCAATACCTTCGAGATTATATTTTTGCAACTCAACCACGGTCCATGCCGGGCTATGACGATGGCGGAACACGTATTCTATAAATCTATCGTCATTTCGAATTTGGGAAAATGGGTGGGCAACGATGCCACCTACCGACACGGTATATATTTCTCCGGTTGATTCATCGTGAATAGCAGAGAGCCCGAAAACGGTTGCTGCCAGGCTTTTCCCCTTCTCGGATTTGTCAACTATCCCAAAGACTCTCGTGGAAGGCGACGAATAATATTGCAGCAGTTCGTCAACTACCATTGACCCGGCTCTGGCATTCGCAGCTATGTCAAGTGCGCGCAGGCCGCCACCCCCGCTTGCATACTCCATCGCCAAATATGCCATCTCATCATATAGTGCCTGGTACTGCATAAGGATGGTCCGCACGTCTTCAATCTTTATCAGGTATTCAGCGTGGCCTAGCAGAACAAGTTCAAACCTTGAGGTCGGTTCGTATCGCTTTTTCTCATGGTCATAAACCCTTATTTTTAACCTTTCCCGAATAAACGGATAGGCGAGCGACATCTGTGCCATGAGATCGATCTTGTTTCCCACCAAGCTATTGCAACCGTAAACCAGACCCCGGCAGATGCGGCCGGGACGATGCAGATGAGAAACGCGGCCTTTCAGATCAGTCAAACGCCCTAAAAGCCCACGGAGAGCCACATACCTCGATAGGTCCTTGACTATTTGTTCCTGCCCTATAAGCTCTGCACGGAGCGGCAATATTGCATCGCTATCATGCGTGTCCACAGTGCCGCGCAGCCTTCCAAGCTTTTCGCGCTCTAGTCCAAAATCCCGGTCAGGATTATCGATACCCATCTCCTGCATTTCGGTTTCGACATGTCCTATTAGGGTATCAAGCTCCCCCAGGTAAGAAGAATCAAATGACAGGACTTCATAGGGCTGTTTCGATTCGTCGAAAAAATCAGCAGAGCCAAATTCGTAATTGTTTGAAGGTGAAGTAAGTAACTTGCCCGCCGTCGCGGCGGAGTTATATTTTCTGCCGAGCAATATCCCTTTGGATCTATGGTCACGCCATTCGTCCCATGAAAATAACGCCGTGTCTTTCCCTTCTCTCCGTGCAGATGGATCAATGATAGACACGATTTTATTGTCATGACGAACTGCCACCGCAAGGTTAACCGTGGGGAATTCGTCTGTGATCTTTAAATATGTTAGTGTCAGATAAACTTTGGTGTGGATGCCGTTTGATTTTGCAATCTTTTCGATAACCTCGATGGACTTGATGTCGCCGGTTCCTGAAATCGCCGTGTTGAACTTGTCATCCTGAATCACCTCTAGCCATCGTTGAGCAAACCAGTGTGATGCCATTGTTTCAGGTTTCTTAATTACCGGTGCCGCGCTGGGAGGGTTCCATACAGTAGGGGAAAGTTCGATGGTTTGCTCGGTGTTCATCGCGTCCACAAGCATACGGTTGGATCGAGAGAGCATCCACGAAGGCCGGTTTATGACAGTCCATGAGGCGTCGTTGGCATCGTCATGAGGGGTAGTTGATCCAAGAGCGGCCTTGAACTGCTGTTCAAAAGAATTGAAGGCAGAGAAATCCCGGAAAAGGCAAAGCTTGTCACCAAGATATTTTTGATAAGCTTGTCGCCAATTCTTGTCGGATTCAATGATTGGTGCTTTAATCAATTGATTAAAAAGTCCGCCAGCGGCGATATCTACGGAGTAAATTGAATTATTCTTTTGAACGGTAAGCAAAAAAGAAATCTTTGCGTCTGGCTGGCTTGCAGACGACCATATTTTCATCAAACGGAAGTTTGTGATGTAGCCTGCTTCTGAAAATATCTGCGCCAGATCCGGCAAGTCGCTGACCCTGAACTCCTCTGGGAATCGCACGAATTTGTTGCATGATGGCTTTTGCGTCAAATGATTGACAATTTCCAGGATGTCCGTTTCGCTTTCTTTTCCTGGAACACTGTCAGACGCTTTCGCTCCGAGTCCCTCGTCAAGTACACCTTCAATTTCAGAGCGCCCGTTGATTTGTATTTGACCGCTGGAAGTCCGGGACAAAAGGTAGTGCGTATGACCTTCCAATTTCGAAAATTTGACGTCGCTGTCAAGTAGGCCATAGTTAAGAATCCATAGACCTTCAGCGGAGATTGCATGGCGGGACAAATTCTTGAGCGCGGACCGTTGTGAGACGGGCGAATCCGGTGGGACCACGTGAAATTCAGTTGCTCCCGACGGGTCGGAATATACAATATTCGCGTGATCAAACAGTCGCGCGAGCACCTGTATGTCGCTCATGGCAACATCGTCGGGGACGGCCATCCGCATACTGGGATTGCGTATCAGGCTATTGTGAACCTGGAAGAACCTCTCAATTGTGGAATCACGCCGCGCGGACGCCACTGAATCTACAGAGGGCTTGCTTATGTGATAGAAAAATACGCTGCCCTCCTGCTCGCTGATTCCCATCATAAAGATGCTGTCTGACAATGCGCCCGGACTGACCAGAAGAGGTCGATTTTTGTCAATGTCCTCGAAATTGAGCCGAATGCCAATCGCACCGCCCTCGGCTGCGGGGATCAAAAGAACTTCGACGTTTTCGTTGGGCGAGGATAATTGGGAGACAAAACTGACTTTTTCGCCAAAACTTGAAAAGACTATATTTTCAATCCCCCCAAACTGGAATTGCTCAAACCCGCTCTGAAGTGCGGGAGGCTCTGATTGAACCGGAGCGACTGTGAGAAATTGATCGTCGTTTCTGGCGAACTGAAAAGGCGTATCAATTTTAACGGTATGCCGCCGTGGGTCGAGTGATATTGCTCCTTTGTCTTCAAATGCACGAAAATTTCCTCTCCACGTGAACCCTTCGGCATCTCCTTTCTCTTCGCCGACACCGCTTGGGCCGGGTTGTGGCTCGTTATCTGCGCCCCGCAGAGTTTCGGCTGCCTCAGTGTAAGAAAATTCATAGACTCTGACGTCGCCCGAGGATTCCGTTCTAAATATCTGCGGAGGCGGCTTTATTTCCGTCGAGGGTTTTTTGGGTGCTTCAGGATTTTCTGGTTTTGCGTCAGGGAGGGGCGCTCCATCCGAAGTGCCGACTACTTTGTCGGCAGGCTTTAGCTTAAATACCAACTTGCCGTTCATCAGCCTGCGGACCCCCTTGTACAAAACTGGTCCGATTAACTCCAAAGGAACTGGCTCCCATGGGGAAATGAAATAGGATACTGTCATAGTCGAGGCGCGCAATGATGCAAGCGCCAGCTCTGTGCCGGCTTGCTCAATAACACGCGTCAGCAGAGCCAACCCGCGAAAGCCCTGGTGTGCATTGACTAGAATCGTGCTGTGAAGCAGATTTGACTCTGCATAAAGAATTTTACCGACAGGGACGCCGAAAAATGCGACGGCCATTCCTGCATTTATGACTTCCCAGGTGATTTCCCCATACGATGGAGCATATTCGGTGTCGTGATAATTTCGGTAGGTGATATCAAAACCGGGTATCATCGGGGTGAAATACTGCCACCATCTCAGTTTATAATGTGCAACTTCAGACTGATCGGCAATGCCTTTAACTAAACCCTCAGCCACCTTCTGGACGACTTGAATCAACGGAGTGCGAGTGCCGCCTGGTTGCCCGACCAGCGATTCCGTCGTTGAGAGCCTTAAGCGAGGAATCCGGTAGGTTGTTTTGTCCAATGGAAGGTGGCTTCCAAATATAGGTGCAAGGACAAGTCTGTCTAGTGGTTCACCATACCACTCCTGATTGTCGAGCGAATAGTCACCATGCAAAGGCACCGGCGACGGGGTCGATCTTATCCTTATTTTATCAAGAGCTGCATTTGAGCACATCGTCGCGTCTGAAATCGGCTTTATATAAAATCGACCGCCGATAGTTGATATGGCTATCCAATCGTTCGACTCCAGTTGACAGAAGACGAGATCTCCCGCATATCTCCATCTATCGCGGCCTGCTTGGAAACCACCTGCTTCTGGTATCCAGACACTGAGGTTACTCAGCGCTAATTCCATCCGCGCGCAGCGAATTGGCCGTGAGGCTAGCATGTCATAGGGATGAACGCCAAATTGTGTCAACTGATCAATGGCGATTAACTTTGCAACATCGGCGAGATATCCGTTTTTAAATACAGAGAATTGATTGTAGTACTCGGTATCGCTTGTTGTCTCGGCGTTGGTTTCCACGTTTTGCAAATACGTTAACCCTTCCATACCATTCCGGTGGGCGCTTCGGGAAAACGGGATCTGCTGCATAAGCGAAGTGAAATGGCGAATGACTCGGGGTGGATCTTTGACCTCGCTGTAAAGTTGATCGACAGTCGCTCCCATTTGCGCCATCAGAAAGATCGCTTCCGCGAAAGACACAAAATAGAATATATCCTCGTTCGACGCAATCAACCCAGAATAGTTATTAAGGAGGTCCTTTGTGGACAGCTGTTCAAGCTTTGGTCGCGATTCCCCGGGTGCGAATTTTCGAAGTGCTTCGCGAACGGCTTGGGCGCGGCTGTCGAGCAGCAGAATATTGGTATCTGCATTAGACTTAGGCGGCAGCCGGGTTCTCAGATCTATTAAAATGCCAAGATATTCCCGAGACCGCTTTACAAGTATAGAGAGATACAGCGCGGCATATCTGCTCTGCAAGAGCTTTGCGCTCTTCTCGTCACACGCAGAGCGATAGGTGGATCCTCTATAATTGTATAGAAAATTTCGACAATCATTTATTGTTGAACGAATGATATTTCGAGTATATTTGGCACTTGTCGAAATATCAGCAAAATTCAAGATTCCACCGTGTCTGGCTATCTCATTTTTTAACGAATCTATATATATTTCCCGTACTGTCTCGCAACCTTTTTTACAGTTCTCGTCCAGGTCAAAGAACATCCGCGGCCGGAGTTCGGATTTAAGAAATTTCTGGAATTCTACTTCGGACGTAGGAGCCTCGCGCGAGGTAGCGGGTAACGAGAAAAGCGATTCCAGTTCAACGGCGGATGAAATAGAACCTTCTGCGGGGCGACCAAGCAGATCAAGGTAACGACAGGTTTCATACGCTTTTATTTTTATTAAAATGGGAATGACGCTATAGAAGTTCGGTGAAGAAGCTCGGCTGCCAGTCGAATTGGAAAGTTGGTATAGTTCGGCTCCATAGCGGTCCTCCGAAGATAGACGTCTTGCGTCCGTACTGGTTTTATCAGCTTGATAATCGGAAAAAGCTGCTTTTACAGCGCTGGCGTAAGTGGCCGCCTCGTGCGTCAAATCAGTTGAAGTCTTGCCCAGCCACAGATCAGTCATGGATTTTTCAAATAACCCATTATCGAAGCTACTCGTAATGAATTCGTGTAGCCACTCCATTTTCATCCAGGATATATAAATCCACATGTGATAGTCCTGATTGTGTGAACCGGTTTGAACCAACCTTTAAGCAGCCGCGCGGGATAAACCGTCGGCAGAATCGGGATGGTTAGGATGCGCGCTCAGCTCGCCCGCGCGCGCTTTCATACCTGCTGGCCCGCCCGCTTTGCGAATTGCGCAGCCGCATGGAAGAAGCCGCCTGCTGACGTCTCCTGGTGGTGCCTGAAGCACTGCGATGCTGGTCGGCGAAGGCGGTGAGCCGCCGGACCGTTTCTGATTGCGGGACGTTTCGTTTCCAATCGCCGCAACTCTCACGCCCCGGGATTCGCGCTCCCTCTCGCCTGGTGTCTTGCGCACTTCGGAGCGCCTCAACGGCTGGGTCCGGCGAGCAACCGGGGCGCCATCGTCACCCAGCAGAATCAGAATCGCCTCGAACTCCGGATGACCAAGCGCGCAGTCCCGTATCTCGCGACGGAAATAGTCGGACGCTTCCTGCTCATTTGCAGGCACACGTCCCCGGAAAATCCGCGTGAGCGCATCCTCATCCCCGCACGCTTGCAGTGCCTTCCAGATAGCGTTGAAGAAACAGTTTCCGTCAGGTCGAACCCAGACGCGTTGGCCCGCTATAAGTGCCCAGTAGTGGTTCTCCGCCACCTCGATACATACCTCGGTAGCGCTGCCCCCCGATGCACCAAAAGACGCATGGTTTCGACCGTTCCAGGCGTGAAGCGCCAGCCCGCCCTCCTTCCAGCAAGGTAGTTCGGAAACCAGAAAGGGCATTGAATCCGCCAGTTCAAAATTCCACTCGCCATTGCGGCCGATACGCTCGACCTGGTCGATCCACCTCGATTCCGCAACATCGCGTTGCTCATCAATTTCATCGTCCTGGCGTCGCGTCGTTCTGGTCGTGGAATCGTTCTCTGCGTAGCTGCGCATAAACCGCCTCGATCGGAGAGTTGACTTTGAATAGAACCGTGAGTTGTCCGGCCGCGACGCGCGCCGTTTCCGGCAACAGGCCACCACTACGCAGCGACGCTAGTCGCCAGGGGACGCGGTTCTATCACGAAAAATCTGAACGAGCGATTGCCTGCTCACGCCGGGTAACCGCACGTTGGCGAAGACGCACCTGCTGGTGCTTCGCATGAGTCGCACTGAACCCTCGACAGCGTCGAAGATTAGTGGATATGAATTGAAATATAGCCAGTGGACGTCACCATTTACGTGATGGCGACATGACAATTCCGTCATGAGACGGTTCAGTGGCCCCGCAGCGACAGCGGTGCGACATCGCGCGCAGCGCTGTCGCCCTCGAGCGACTGCGAAAGTGGTTCGCCACTAAGCTCCGGTTGCTCGCAGCTTCCTTCCCTGCTCGCGAATCTGCTCCAACGTTGCGCCCGGCGTGCTCGCCTCCTGCGGCATGCGAATCTCGATCACCGCTGCACGCCCGGCTTCCATCGACCGTTGCAATGCAGGCAGAAAATCTTCAGTCCGCTCCACCGTCTCTCCGTGCGCGCCGAACGACTTTGCGAACGCCGCGAAGTCCGGATTCGTGAGACCCGTACCGTGCACACGATTCGGATAGTGCCGCTCCTGATGCATCCGGATCGTGCCGAAGTGGCTATTGTTCACGACGATGAAAATCACATGCAGGTCGTACTGCATTGCCGTCGCGAGTTCTTGCGCGGACATCATGAAGCAGCCGTCGCCTGCCAACGCGACTACTGCGCGTTGCGGATACATCGACTTCGCCGCAATCGCCGCCGGTACACCGTAGCCCATTGCGCCACTGGTCGGCGCAAGCTGTGAGCGGAAATGCCGATACGAAAAATGCCGATGCAACCATGTTGCATAGTTGCCCGCACCGTTCGTGAGGATCGCGTCTTCCGGTAGATGCGCGCGCAACTGTTGGATCACTTCGCCCATTTGCACATCGCCAGGAATCTGACGTGGTTTGCGCCAATCGAGATACGCTTGATGCGCTTCTTGCGCCGCGTCGGCCCATGCTGGGTTCCCGGAAGAAGGCTTCAACCCGGCAAGCAGCGCCGCCAGTTCTGGCATGCCGGAGACGATCGGTAGGTCCGCCGCATAGACCCGCCCGAGTTCTTCCGCACCTTGATGCACATGCACCAGCGTTTGTTTGGTCTTCGGAATATCGAGCAGCGTGTAGCCGTTCGTCGTTGCTTCGCCTAGCCGTGGGCCGAGCGTGAGGAGCAGGTCTGCATCGCGGATACGTTGAGCAAGCGCTGGATTGATACCGAGGCCGACATCACCGGCATAGTTCGGATGCTCGTTGTCGAGTGTGTCCTGGAAGCGGAACGCGAGGCCAATCGGCAATTGCCAATTCTCGACGAAGCGTTGCAGGTCGGCACATGCCTCGGGCGTCCAGCCGCTGCCGCCGGCAATCACCATCGGCCGTTGCGCGCCCTCCAGCAATCGGCGCAACTCTTCTATCTGCGCTGCAGACGGCGACGCCGCCACACGCTTATATCTCGGTGCGCCGGCCACCAGCTCACACGCGTCGCTCAACACATCTTCCGGCAACGACAGCACAACCGGCCCCGGCCGCCCCGATGTCGCCGTGTGAAACGCATGACTCAGATATTCAGGAATACGCTTCGGATCGTCGATTTGTGCGACCCACTTCGCCATCTGACCGAACATGCGTCGATAGTCGATTTCCTGGAAGGCCTCGCGGTCGAGATGCTCGCGCGCGCATTGGCCGATCAGCAAGATCATCGGCGTCGAGTCCTGAAACGCGGTATGCACGCCAATCGACGCATGCGTCGCGCCGGGGCCGCGCGTGACGATCGCGACGCCCGGACGACCCGTCAATTTGCCGACCGCTTCGGCCATGTTCGCGGCGGCCGCTTCATGCCGGCAGACGATGGTCTGGATGCGATCGGTCTCGTCGTGCAGTGAATCGAGTACGGCGAGAAAGCTCTCGCCGGGAACACAGAAGACGCGCTCGACGCCGTGCGTCAGCAAGGCATCGACGACGAGACGTGCGCCAGTGGTTTGGGCGGCGGAAGAAGATTCAGAAGCGAGCGGCATTGCGATGAAACCTCCAGGCGTTGCGATGGGTGCGATCGGTGCAGTGGGGTTGTTGCCGCATCGGGTTTGCATCAAGCCGATGGGCGCATCGATAGCTTACGCCGACCGAGCCAGCGCCCTCAACACTCCACGATGTTCACTGCCAACCCACCGCGCGACGTTTCCTTGTACTTCGTCTTCATATCCGCGCCGGTCTGCATCATCGTCTTGATCACGGAGTCCAGCGACACGTAATGGGTACCGTCGCCGCGCAACGCCATTCGCGCGGCGTTCACGGCTTTCACCGAGCCCATCGCATTGCGCTCGATACACGGAATCTGCACCATCCCGCCGACCGGATCGCACGTCAGCCCGAGGTTATGCTCCATGCCGATCTCGGCGGCATTCTCGACTTGCGCGGGCGTACCACCCATCACCGCCGCGAGCGCACCCGCAGCCATCGAACAGGCCACGCCCACTTCGCCCTGACAGCCCACTTCCGCACCGGAAATCGACGCGTTCAGCTTGTACAGAATGCCGATCGCCGCGGCCGTCAGCAGGAAGTCGATCACGCCTTGCTGATTCGAGCCCGGCATGAAACGCGTGTAGTAGTGCAGCACCGCCGGAATGATGCCGGCGGCACCATTAGTCGGCGCCGTGACCACGCGGCCGCCGGCAGCGTTTTCTTCATTCACGGCGATCGCGTACAGATTGATCCAGTCGACCATCGACAGTGGATCGCGCAGCGCGAGTTCAGGATTACCGGACAACGCGCGATACAACTGCGGCGCCCGGCGCTTCACCTGGAAGGGTCCGGGCAGATTGCCATCGGCGCCGGGATTGTTAATGCCACAACCGCGCGACACGCACGACTGCATCACGTCCCAGATCTTCAGCAAGCCCGCACGCGTCTCCTCTTCCGTGTGCCAGACACGCTCGTTTTCCCACATCAATTGCGCGATGCTCTTGCCGGTCGAGCTGCACAGCGCGAGCAATTCATTGCCGCTGCGAAACGAATGCGGCAATTGTTCGACGGCGCTCAGCACCTTCGTGTTCGGTGCGCCCGCCGTCACCACGAAACCGCCGCCCACCGATAGATAGGTCGACTCGCGCAGCGTCGCGCCTTGCGCATCGAACGCATGCAGCTTGAGGCCGTTCGGATGCTCGGTCAGCGCCTGGCGATAAAACGAAATGTGATCTTTCTGCACGAACGGCACCTCGTGCGTGCCGAGCAACGCGAGCTTGCGCGAGGCCTTCACCGCTTCCAGACGCTGCGCGATCGTGTCCGGATCGACCGTATCCGGCGCATCGCCCATCAAGCCGAGCATCACGCCGCGATCGGTGCCGTGCCCCTTGCCGGTCGCGCCAAGCGAACCGTACAAATCCACTTTCACCGATGCCGTCGCCCCGAGCAGCCCGTCGCGTTCGAGCCCTTGCGCGAACATCAGCGCCGCACGCATCGGCCCGACCGTATGCGAACTGGACGGACCAATGCCGATTTTGAAGAGGTCGAACACGCTCACTGCCATTTACTGCTCCCTGCTGATAAAAGTTGGTCTAGCGCGCCGACAGCGGCAAACACACGGCGAGCCACGCGGGCGGCGTGGGTGCGAGCTGTAGCGCGATCGGCGTATAGCGTGCGTCGAGACGCGCCGCCAGGTGAAATAGTTCCGTCGCGTTTTTCGGATCCCATTGACCCGAGTAGCCAGGCAGACCGGCCTCGCGACGTTTGGCATCGAACGGGACGCTCGAATGCACGAATTCTTCATGCGTCTTGCTGCCGTCCGCATAGGGCGTTAGCCAGTTGAGCGCGGCTTGCAGCGACGCGCCATTGGCTCCCTTCTCCGGCAACCAGTTGCGGTTGTGACGGCGCGCGGCGAGCGCGGCGGTCACGAGCGGCTGCAGGTCGTAAGTGACGTAGTGCAGCGCGTCGCGCTCGCCGAAGTCGAACGTCGAGCCGTCCGGCGCGATGTTGTCGCCGATATGCTCGTCGAACAGACGCTGCGCCGCGTTGATCATCTTGCGGTTGTCGAGCGTGAACGCAGCCATTGCGATCAGCTTGATCCGGTGGCTCTGCCAGTTGTTCTTGAACGTGCCCTTGAGGGGGCGCGGCTGCGCGTCGATCTGTGCGATATAGCCGTTGGCGAGCCTGGTGAGGAACGCCATCGATGCATTGCGCGTTTTCACCGGCAACGCGCTCGCGGTCATGTCGTAGGCGAGGATCAGGCCTTCGAAATGGGTTTCGTCGATGGGATTGAAGCTCGGCTGGTAAGTCGTGACCCACGCATACAGCAAACGGTCGACCAGCTTCAGATAGCGATCGTCGCTCGTGGCGCGCCAGGCAAGCGCCGCATCGCGCAGCAGATCGAGATCCTTTTCCGCTTCGACGCTCTGATCGTAGATGCCCTCGTGCGGCAGCGTGCCTTCGGTATGCAGCTTCGCCAGCGCATGCGGCGGGTCGTTCAGATGCGCCTGCACGTTGCTCACCAGCGCCTTGACGCCCGGATCGGCATTCGTGCGCTCGCTGGTTTGCAGGGCGGGCGCCGCACAAAAATTCATCGCGGCCTGCGCCTGCCGCAGCGGCAGCAGCACGGCCGCGCCTGCCAACAGCAGTGTGCAAGCCTGCTGCCATGTCTGGGCAAGCCTTGCTTCGGTCCGGCTTTGCATCAATCGCACCTTTCGCGCCATGCGAAACTCCTCGTTAGGCTGATTCGGTGTGTGATGTTAGCCGTTTGCGGACACCAGCGACAGAACCGCGCAACGCCTGCTTACAACCTTCAGGCAATGCGCGGTTCGCGGACTTACTCGTAGTCAGCGATCGGCACGCAGGAGCAGAACAGATTGCGGTCGCCGTACACATTGTCGGCACGGCCGACCGGCGGCCAGTACTTCTTCGCGATCAGCGTGGGCAGCGGATAGGCGGCGGTTTCGCGCGCATACGCATGCTTCCAGTCGTTCGCGATGACGACCGCTGCCGTATGCGGCGCGTGCTTGAGCGGATTGTCCTCGCGGTCCGAGCGGCCTTCCTCGACAGCGCGGATTTCCTCGCGGATCGCGATCATCGCTTCGATGAAGCGGTCGAGTTCTTCCTTCGATTCCGATTCCGTCGGCTCGACCATCAGCGTGCCCGGCACCGGGAAGCTCATGGTCGGCGCATGGAAGCCGTAGTCGGCGAGGCGCTTGGCAACGTCGTCGACGGTGATGCCGCTCGTTTCCTTGAGCGGGCGCAGATCGAGAATGCACTCGTGCGCGACCAGTCCGCCGGGGCCCGAATACAGCACGGGGTAATGCGGCGCGAGCTTCCTCGCGACGTAGTTCGCGTTGAGGATCGCGGTTTCGGTTGCGGCCGTGAGGTTCTTCGCGCCCATCATCGCGATGTACATCCACGAAATCGGCAGGATCGACGCGGAGCCGTACGGTGCGCCGGACACAGCGCCGATGCCGTTCGGTGCGCGCTCATAACCCGACGAGATCTGATTGGGCAAGAATTGCGCGAGATGCGCGCCGACCGCGACCGGACCGACGCCTGGTCCGCCGCCGCCGTGCGGAATGCAGAAGGTCTTGTGCAGGTTCAGGTGCGAGACGTCGCCGCCGAACTGCCCCGGCGCGCACAGGCCGACCATGGCGTTCATGTTCGCGCCGTCCACATAAACCTGGCCGCCGTGCGCGTGCACGATCTCGCAGATTTCGCGGACGTTCGCTTCGAACACGCCGTGCGTGGACGGATACGTGATCATGATCGCCGCGAGCTTGTCGGCGTGCTGTGCCGCTTTCTTCTTCAGGTCTTCGATATCGACGTTGCCTTGCGCGTCGCACGCGACCACGACCACCTGCATGCCGGCCATTTGCGCCGACGCCGGGTTCGTGCCGTGCGCCGAAGCGGGGATCAGGCAGACATTGCGATGCGCTTCGCCGCGCGACGCGTGGTAAGCGTGGATGATCAAGAGACCGGCGTACTCGCCTTGCGAGCCGGCGTTCGGTTGCAACGACACCGCTGCGTAACCCGTTGCGGTGACCAGCATCTCTTCGAGCTGATCGATCATTTCGCGGTAGCCGACGGTTTGCTCAGCCGGTGCGAACGGATGGATCTGGCCGAATTCGGGCCACGTGACCGGCAGCATTTCCGAGGTCGCGTTCAGCTTCATCGTGCACGAGCCGAGCGGGATCATCGAGCGGTCGAGCGCAAGGTCCTTGTCCGACAGGCTGCGCAGATAGCGCAGCATTTCCGTTTCCGAATGGTGACGGTTGAACACGTGGTGCGTGAGGTACGCGCTGGTGCGCTCCAGAGCAGCCGGGAGCGACGCGGCGTTGGCGGCCGTCAGCTTTTCGTCGAGTACTTCGACTTGCGGCACGTCTTTCGCACCCGCGGCTTCGGCGAAGGCGGCGAGCAGATCGGCCAGATCGCGGCGCGACGTGGTTTCGTCGATCGACAGACCGACTTGCGTGTCGCTCACGCGGCGCAGGTTGATGCGCTTTGCCTTTGCGGCGTCGTGCAATGCTTGAGTACGTGCGCCGCTTTCGAACGTCAGCGTATCGAAAAAGGTTTCGTTGACGAGCGTGTAGCCCAGTTGCTTCGCGCCTTCAGCGAGTAATGCCGCAATGCGGTTCACGCGCAGCGCGATCGTCTTCAGACCGTGCGGGCCGTGGTAGACGGCGTACATGCTGGCCATGATCGCGAGCAGCGCTTGTGCGGTACACACGTTCGAGGTCGCCTTCTCGCGGCGGATATGTTGTTCGCGGGTTTGCAGCGCGAGACGCAGCGCCGGATTGCCTTGCGCATCCACGGTCACACCGACGAGACGGCCAGGCATCTGACGCTTGAACTCGTCGCGCACGGCGAGATAAGCCGCATGCGGGCCGCCGAAACCGACCGGCACGCCGAAACGCTGCGTGTTGCCGACGGCCACGTCCGCGCCCCATTCGCCCGGGGGCGTGAGCACGGTCAGCGCGAGCAGGTCGGCGGCGACCACCACGTGGCCGCCTGCTGCGTGGATCGCATCGGCGAGCGCGCGGTAGTCACGCACGTCGCCGTTCACGCCCGGGTATTGCAGCAACACGCCGAACGCATCCGCGTTCGCCGCTTCCTCGGCGGGACCCACCTTCACTTCGATGCCCACCGGCGTGGCGCGTGTCTTCACCACTTCGATGGTTTGCGGCAGGACGTCGTCGGCAACGTAAAACACGTTCGACTTCGGCTTGCCGACGCGTTGCAGCAGCGTCATCGCTTCGGCGGCGGCGGTCGCCTCATCGAGCAGCGAGGCGTTCGAGATCGCCAGACCCGTCAGGTCGACGATCATCTGCTGGAAGTTCAGGAGCGCTTCCAGACGACCTTGCGAGATTTCCGGCTGGTACGGCGTGTACGCGGTGTACCACGCCGGATTTTCCAGCACGTTACGCAGGATCACCGTCGGCGTGTGCGCGTTGTAATAGCCCTGCCCGATGTACGAGCGGAACACCTGGTTCTTGTCCGCCAGCTCACGCAACGCGGCGAGCGCTTCGGCTTCGCTCTTCGGCTGGGCGAAGGGGCCGAGCGGCAGCGTTTCGGTGCGGCGGATCGTCTTCGGAATGACGGCGTCGATCAGCGCGGCGCGCGACGCAAAGCCGAGGGCTTCGAGCATCGCGTGCTGGTCGGCCGAATCCGGGCCGATGTGCCGTTCAGCGAAGGCGTCATGCACTTCGAGCGCGGCGAGCGAGAGAGGAGTGCGGTTCATCAGACGATCCGGGTGTTCGAGCTTCATGAGGTGTTCCTGCCGGTGCGGCTGTCCGGTCAATTCGGACCTGCCGCACCTGTCGGGTTAAACGTAATGGTGCAACGTGCAGTGCTTCAGGCGCCGATCGACTTCGTGTACGCGTCGGCGTCGATCAGACGGTCCAGCGTTGCGTCCGCGGCCGGCTTGATCTTGAACAGCCAGTTTTCATACGGCGCGCTGTTGACGCCATCCGGCGTGTCGGCGACGGCCGGGTTCGCTTCGATGATCTCGCCCGAAACCGGCGCGTAGATATCGGAAGCGGCCTTGACCGATTCAATCACGGCAACGGTGTCGCCCGCCGTCACGGTCTTGCCCAGTGCCTGGACTTCGAAGAAGACGATGTCGCCGAGCGCTTCTTGCGCGTGGTCGGTGATGCCGACCGTCAGCGTGCCGTCCGCTTCGGTGCGGACCCACTCGTGCGATTCGGTGTATTTCAGATCGGCCGGGATGCTCATCGGATGCTCCTATGCGGTGTGATTCGGTAGTGATTCAATAAAAAGGCGCCCAAAACCTGTCGCTTCGCGCCAGGCCCCCGGAGGGGGTCAAGAAAACTTGGGGCGGCCCGGCGTTTTCTTGAAGGGATGACGCACGCGCCGGCTGCTTAAACTGCCAGCACCTTGCCGTTGCGCACGAACGGCAGTTTTACCACGCTTGCGGGAACGTTTTTGTCACGAATCTGGACGTGAACGGTATCGCCCGGCTGCACGCCTTTCGGCACGCGCGCGAAGGCGATCGATTCCTGCATGGTCGGGGAAAAAGTGCCGCTGGTAATTTCGCCAACGCCCTGCGGCGTGACGACTTTCTGGTGAGCACGCAGCACGCCTGCCGCCTTGCCGTTTTCCTTCAGCAGGATCAGACCGACGAACGCCGCCTGCGAACCGCCGGCTTCGAGCTTGTCCTTGCCGACGAAGGCACGCGGCGAAGCCAGGTCGACGGTCCAGGCGAGACCGGCGTCCAAAGGCGAGACGTTGTCGTCCATATCCTGGCCGTACAGATTCATGCCGGCTTCGAGGCGCAGCGTGTCGCGCGCGCCGAGACCCGCGGGGCGCACGCCTTGTGTTTGCAGCGCCTTCCACAATGCTTCGACGTGATCCGCCGGGACGATGATTTCGAAACCGTCTTCGCCGGTATAACCGGTGCGCGCGACGGTGAGCTCGCCGAACGGCGTGTCTTCGATACGCGCCGCGTTGAAAGGCTTCAATGCTTCAGTGGCGGCGCGCGCGGCCGGCACGGTTTGCCAGACTTTTTCGCGGGCGTTCGGGCCTTGCACGGCGACGATCGCATAATCGCGGCGCGGCGTGATGGTCAGGCCGAAGCTGCCTTCGGCGTTGAGCTGGCCGAACCAGGCGATGTCTTTGTCGGCGGTGCCGGCGTTGACGACCACGCGGAAATGATCTTCGCCGAAGTAATAGACGATCAGATCGTCGATCACGCCGCCATTCGGGTTCAGCAAACAGGAGTACAGCGCGCGGCCCGGGGTTTGCAGCTTGGCGACGTTATTCGCCAGCGCATATTCGAAGAAGGCGCGCACGCGCTCGCCGGTGAAGTCGACGACGCACATGTGTGAGACGTCGAACATGCCGGCGTCGGTTCGCACGGCGCGGTGTTCGTCGATCTGCGAGCCGTAGTTGACGGGCATGTCCCAGCCGCCAAAATCGACCATGCGGGCGTTGAGCGCACGATGGGTGGCGTTGAGCGGGGTGTGTTTGAGTTCGGTCATGGGGCCTCGGGCATCTCGCGAAACAAAAAAGGCCATGCGGCGCTACGCCTCGCGGCCTGCCGGCTGCGAGCGAATGCGTTGCATGACCCCTCTGTCCTCGATACCTGAGAGATTGCGCTGCCGGGCGATTTGAATGCTGCTGCGATCGCCACGGTGAAACGCGCGCCCCTTCGGTGGGCAGCCTGCCAAAGTCTGCTCGATTAAACGACGCAGACGGCTACTGCCGCTCTCCAGAGTGCGAAAAACCCAAGCCTGATGTTGCGTTGACGCGGGTTTTTCGACGCGGTCGGTCCTTTTGCCTGAGAGTTTGCGGGTGTGCCCCTTCGGCGGCGCGGCCTGCGATTTTCTGCGGCCAGCACGCTCTCCCGACGCGTGCGGCGAATGTACGCGAGGGCCGGGGGCTTGTCAAATAAAGGCCTGAGAGGGCCATGGGGGTTGGCGGCGCGGGCTCGCGGAAATCAAAAAAAAGCGCGGGACGTACTGCCCGCGCTTCCGTGCTTCGGTACCTGAAACGGCGCGATTATTCGCCGATGGCATGCGCCGCGTTGTCGAGTTCCTGGTTCAGCAAGCGCTGTTCGTCGCTGGACAGGCCGCCGCCGTGTTGCGCGGCCATGTCATGAGCTTCCTGACGGATCACGTCAAGGCGGTGATGCAACGCGCCGCCTTGCGGAGGCGGGTAGTAGCCTTGGTTGACGTGAGCGTCGATGCGGCGGCTCAGGTTCTCGATACGCCCGTCGACCTGACGAAGACGCTGATCGGCGATCTGCTGCGGATTAGGACGCGGCGCCGGCGCGGGTTGCTGTGGGGTCACCACGCAGGCGGCGAGGGAACTGAGCAAGGCGCATGCTGCTACTGCGCGGACGATACGGGGCATGGACTCTCCGGGAAGTCGTTGTCGTTTTGTGGTGCTACAGGTAGCAACGGCTTGCCGGGGGTTCGCGACGACCGCGGAGACGGGGTTATTTGTAACGTTATGTTCCTTTCCGCGTTGTCAGGCATTTCGTCTCTGGCGGCGGCATGGCTTGCATGCCCCGCCAGATAACCCGAAAGCGGCCCGTTGGCAAAAAGTTAGCGAATACGCTCAAACGGTAGCCGGACGCCTTCTTCCGAACTCCGGGCAGCAAGCTCGACAATCGTCATCACGTCGACGGCATCCTGGGGAGTGACAGGAAATTTCACGCCGTTCTGTATCGCATCCGCCAAGGCGATATAGAAGCCAACATATTCACCGTTGCGCGTCGGTACCTCCCGCTCGACTTCCTGATCGCCCTCAAGCACGCGCAGGACCCCGGCCGTATTGCCGGCGCCGAACCCCTCGTCGCCAGGCCGCAAACCGGCTTTCAACTGATCTTCCTGCGTATCGAGCCCGTATTTCACGTAGCTCCCGCGGGTGCCGTGAATCGCGAACCTCGGCGCGACGAGCGCGGTCAACGCGCTGGCATGCAACACCACTTCGAACTCGCCATAGCCCAACTGCATATGGACGTAGTCCGGCGCGCCGGCCTGCTCGCGGTGCGCCCGAACCGTTGCGGATACGGTCTGCGGCGCGCCGAACAACGCCAACGCCTGATCGATCAGATGCGGTCCAAGATCGAGAAGCAGACCGCCGCCGCGCGAAGCCTCCTCGCGCCAACGCTGGCGGACTTCCGGCCGGAAACGGTCGAAATGCGATTCGTATTGCGTGATGCGCCCCAACTCCCGGCTGGCAAGCAGATCGCGCACGGTCAGAAAATCACCGTCCCAGCGGCGGTTGTGAAAGGGCACGAACAGCTTGCTGCGGGCGAGTGCGATGTTGGCGAGCGTGTGGGCGTCGGCCGCGGTGAGCGTGACCGGTTTGTCGACCACCACGTGCTTGCCCGCTTCCAGCGTGCGGCGCGCCAGGTCGAAGTGCGTGTCATTGGGCGTGGCGATGACGACGCAGTCGATTTCCTCGAGCGCCAGCAGCGCGTCGAGATCGGCCACCACCTTTGCGTGCGGGTAATCGGCCAGCGCATGCTCGGGACGGCTAGTCGCGATGGCCGCGATGCTCGCGCGCCCGCAGTGCTCGATCACTGGCGCGTGAAAGGTCGCGCCGGCAAACCCGTAACCCATCAATCCAATCTTCAGCGATGCGGACATGCGTGTCTTCCTGCAAAAACGGCGCGCCGCTTTGCCACCGTGGCGACGGCGCGCAACACCGTAATTGTGGCATGTCACGAAGGTGGACTGTCAGCGTTGTCGTAGGTGATTGTTAGCGGAGTCAGTCTCGACGGCGCTCACCTGCCAAGTGCGACAGCAGTCGGGGTCGCTGGTTCGAGCAGGTGTTTTTGTCGTCGGGCGAGCAGTAATCGCGGACGGCTTTCGTCGTCGTTCAGCTCATCTGTCACGGCATCCGGGACAGTCATCGTCGCTGTCATCCGTCGCAGTCATCCGTGTTAACATCGCTCCTCTCGCGCGGCAACGCAGCGGGCCGGAACCTCCTCGTCTCAGCTGGGGCGCGTGTTTCAGCCGCTGGCGCGGCGCAGCATGCCCCCGGGCCTTCGGTCTCGCGATTGCGCACCCAAGCGCCCTCAACCGCATTACCCATCCACAGACGATGTCCGCAGGCCTGAATCCCGCTCAAAATGAAGCGGTCCGTTATCTTGACGGTCCGTGTCTCGTGCTCGCCGGCGCAGGCAGCGGCAAGACGCGCGTGATCACGCAGAAGATCGCGCACCTGATCGAAGCCAAAGGCTTCGAGCCGCGCCACATTGCCGCCGTCACGTTCACGAACAAGGCCGCGCTGGAAATGCGCGAGCGCGTCGGCAAGCTGCTCGAGGGCAAGACGCTCACCACGCCCGGCAAGGAAGGCCGCAAGGTGCCCGTCAATCAGTTGACAGTGTGTACTTTCCACTCGCTCGGCGTGCAGATTCTGCGTCAGGAAGCGGAACACGTCGGCCTGAAGCCGCAGTTCTCGATCATGGATTCGGACGACTGCTTTGGCATGATTCAGGAGCAGGTCGGCTCGACGGACAAAGGTTTCATCCGCAAGATCCAGTCGATCATCTCGCTGTGGAAGAACGGCATGATCATGCCGGAAGAGGCGATTGCGATCGCCGCGAACGAAGACGAACATCAGGCCGCGATCGTCTATCGCAACTATGTGGCGACACTGCATGCCTATCAGGCGGTCGATTTCGACGATCTGATCCGCCTGCCTGCCGAACTGTTCGAGAAGAACGAGCAGGTGCGCGATCGCTGGCAAAACAAGCTGCGTTACCTGTTGATCGACGAGTATCAGGACACCAACGCGTGCCAGTACGAGCTGGTCAAACTGCTGGCGGGCAAGCGCGCCGCGTTCACGGCGGTCGGCGACGACGATCAGGCGATCTATGGCTGGCGCGGCGCGACGCTCGAAAATCTCGGCCAGCTCAGCAAGGACTTTCCGAAGCTGCATCTGATCAAGCTGGAGCAGAACTACCGTTCGACGGTGCGAATTCTGACCGCCGCGAACAACGTGATCGCGAACAACCCGAAGCTGTTCGAAAAGAAGCTGTGGTCCGAGCACGGCATGGGCGATACGATCACCGTCACGCCCTGCAACGACGAAGAGCACGAGGCCGAATCCGTGGTGTTCCGCCTGTCCGCGCACAAGTTCGAGCGGCGCGCGAATTTTCGCGACTACGCGATCCTGTATCGCGGCAACTTTCAGGCGCGCATCTTCGAACAGGTGCTGCGCCGTGAACGGATTCCGTATGTGCTGTCGGGCGGCCAGTCGTTCTTCGACAAAGCCGAGATCAAGGATATCTGCGCGTATCTGCGCCTGATCGCCAACGCGAATGACGACCCGGCGTTCATCCGCGCGATCACCACGCCGCGCCGCGGGGTCGGCAATACGACGCTCGAGGCACTCGGTTCGTTCGCGGGCCAGGCAAAGGTGTCGCTATTCGAAGCGGTGTACATGGGCGGCATCGAGGCGCGCCTGTCGCCGCGCCAGATCGAGCCGATGCGCGTGTTCTGCGACTTCATGCAGCGCCTCACCGATCGCGCCGAGAAGGATGCCGCCGGTCCCTTGCTCGACGAACTGATGGACGCGATCCACTACGAAGCCTATCTGTACGACGCGTTCGACGAACGTCAGGCGCAGGCCAAGTGGCAGAACGTGCTCGAGTTCATGGAGTGGTTGAAGCGTAAGGGCACCAAGGCTGAGCCCGAGGGTTCGGCGAACAGCGAGGCGACCGGCTACGACACCGCCGACGGCCTCGGCGACACCGGCAAGAACCTGCTTGGCCTGATCCAGACAGTGGCGCTGATGTCGATGCTCGAAGGCCGCGAAGAAGACCCGGACGCGGTGCGGCTCTCTACGGTCCATGCGTCGAAGGGGCTGGAGTATCCGCACGTGTTCCTGGTGGGCGTCGAAGAAGGCATCATGCCGCACCGTGGCGGCCCTGACGACGAGCCGATCGACGACGCGCGCATCGAGGAAGAGCGCCGTCTGATGTACGTCGCGATTACGCGTGCGCAGCGCAGCCTGCATCTGAACTGGTGCAAGAAGCGCAAGCGGGCGCGCGAAACCGTGGTGTGCGAGCCGTCGCGCTTTATCCCCGAGATGCTGCTCGACGACGCTCCGCCGCCGACACCCGAAGAAGCGCCGATGTCGCCGAAAGACCGGCTCGCGAGTTTGAAGGCCCTGTTGCAGAAGCCTTGAGCGTGGAGGCGAAGGTGAGCGGATGGGCGGTTTCTGTTCACCTGCTTGTAGCATTCCGCGCGCTGGACGCTTTCAGCCGCTCGCAACCCCCGCGCCGGGCAATCTCCATCCGCTTGAAAGACATCAATCGCTGCACGCCCACAGGCTTGCAAGACCCCGCGCGGTGCAGGTGCATCGGCGATTTTCTCAGGTGCGCACGCTACAGTGGCACGGCCCGTTAATTGGACGTAGGTCAGACGTTGAGCGGGCGCCAATCGGAGACCGTTCGCATGCCCATGCCGCCGCTCGCGCACTATCGCCGCGCGCTCGAAACCTACATCGACGCGAAAGACAACACGCGTGCGAACCGCATCGCCGAGGCCTTTGCACCGGATGCGGTCCTCACCATTTCGCTCGCTACGTCGAATATCGCGTTCCCGGCGCGCACAGTCGGCACTGATGCGATCGCGAAAACGCTCGTCACCGATTTCGGCGTCCAGTACGTGCAGTGCCGCACCTATTATGTGTGCGATTCACTCGCGGTGGACGACGGCACGATCGACGCGTTGCCCTGGCTGGTGGTGATGTGCGAACGGGCAACCGGCGCATTGCGCGTCGGCCACGGCGTGTATCGGTGGAGTTTCGACGCGACGCCGGCTGTCACGGCGTTCCATATCCACATTGCTCGCATGGACGTCGTACCCGACGCCGACGGCAAGTTGCTCGAAGCGTTGCAAGATGGATTGAGCTATCCCTGGCTTGCGCCAGCTGACCTGCACGCGCGCTTTACGTCGCTCGCGCGCAGCATGCCGGCCTTGGCCTTTGTCGAGGCGTTCAGCCGTCCCGCGGTTGCACCGGCAGGCACCTGACCTCGCGGCGCGCAAAGCGCGTCCCGATTCCCCATGAAAAAATCCCTGCCCGTGTCGCCACGGTGCAGGGATTTTTGCCTTTTGCGGCAAGCGCCGGAGGCGGTCCCGGAAGAGCCCTATTTCGCCGCGCTGACCATGTAGTCGACGGCGGCTTTCACGTCGGCGTCGGAGGCATTGGATCCGCCTTTGGGCGGCATTGCGCCCTTGCCGTGCAGGGCGTAGTTGTAGACCGTGTCCATCGGTTCTTTCAGGCGTGGCGCCCACGCGTCCTTGTCACCGAATTTCGGTGCGTTCAGCACGCCGGCCGCATGACACGCCTGGCAAACCTGCTGATACAACGCCTTGCCGGCTTGCGAGGCGTCCGCGCTTTGTGTCCCGCCTGCTGCCGGTGCGGCCGCTTGCGGCACGCTCGCCATGGCTGCCATCGCGGCAGCGGCTTGTGCGGCTCCTGCGTCCGAAGCACCCGCCGGCGCCGCGGCCGCGGCGCCCGAGGCGGCGGCTGCCGCACCCGCTGCCGGTTGCGCAGGTTCAGGGAAGCTCGCGCCGGAATTGTTCGCCATGTAAACCACCGCGCGGGCGATTTCGAAGTCGCTATAGTCGTCCGGGCTCGTGCCGCCGCGCGGGGGCATCGCGCCCTTGCCGGCGAGCGCCGTGTGCCACAACGTGTCGAAGCCCTGCGCGATGCGCGGCGCCCAGTCAGCGGTATTGGTGAATTTCGGCGCGCCGGCGGTACCCGCCGCGTGACACGCGGAGCACACGGCTTTGTAGACCTCTTCGCCGGACTTGTAGACACGCGGCGCGTTGGCGTCGCGAATGTCGACTTGAGCGAACGGCTTGATGCGCGCGCTGACCTCGGCGTCGGAAAGACTGTCGGTGCCGGCGCCGGTGCGCGTCGAATTATCGACGTAGATCACTAGCAGAACGATGATGACGATCGGTACCGCAAAACTGGCAACGATCGCGGCGATGAGCTGCCCGGGGGTTTTGATTGGGGCTCCGTGTGGTGCTTCGCTCATGCTTGTCTCGTCTCCGTGGGTATGTGAGCGGTACAGCGTGACGGCAACTTCTTGTTCTTTAATCAGGCACGGACGATTATAGACGCAAGCTTTCGACGGCGGCGAGGGGCTCGGCGAGGTGTTCAGCAGGCGTTTACCCGCATCGCGCGGCGCGGGCGGCACCTGCGCAACGGCGCCGGGAACGGGCCAAATGCCGCCATATAGGCCGTCCGGTGGACGGTGTCGCTGAAACCGGGTATCCTTTCGGTCTCGCTTTGGCGTCGCTCCTGTTCAGGTTGCCGCGCTTTCGTGTTGAAGCGCCCGTAGCTCAATGGATAGAGTACTGCCCTCCGAAGGCAGGGGTTGCTGGTTCGATCCCAGCCGGGCGCACCAACTTAAGTCGTTATAAATTAGCGGCTTGCCTGCATCAGATCTGAATAATTCAGTACAAAATCCCCTCAGAGACGTCACTGCTGGACGTCAATTTTGTCTCTGAGCGTCTCTTGTCTTGTTCCTCCGCCGCCCCTGTTTGCGCATCGTTTCGACTGCATCGCCAGCCGTACGCCAGATCGAGCCAGCGGAATAGATATCCCGCTGGCGCTGATCACACTCTGACCAGCAGCTTCCCGAGATTCTTCCCTTCGAACAGGCTATTCAGCGCGTTCGGCAACGCGTCGAAACCATCGACGTACGTCTCCTGATACACAATCTCGCCGTTCTTCACCCATGGTGCGACGGTCTGCAGCATCTCGTCCATCCGGTGCACAAAGTCGCGCGCCAGAATCCCTTGAATCGTCGCGCGCTGAAACAGCATGTGCTGCAAGAAGCGCGGCGCGAGGTCGGGCGTGTCGAGACCGCCGTCGTATTGCGCGATCGCGCCGCAGATCACGATTCGCGCGCGGCGCTTGATGAGCGGAATGACCGCGTCGGTGACCATGCCGCCTACGTTGTCGAAATAGACATCGACGCCACCGGTCGCGGCTTGCAGCGCTGACTGCAAGCCTTCGAGCGTAGGATGCGCGCGGTAGTCGACCGCGCCGTCGAGTTTCAACGTGTCGGTCAGAAACGCGCACTTGTCCGGACCGCCCGCGATCCCGATGACACGGCAGCCGGCACGCTTGCCGAACTGCGCAACCAGCGAGCCAACCGCACCCGCGGCACCGGACACGACCAGCGTGTCGTCCGGACGCGGACGGCCCGCTTCCATCAAACCGAACCACGCAGTGCGTCCCGGCATGCCGAGCACGCCGAGCGCGGTCGAAACCGGCGCTGCGTCGGGGTTCAGTTTGGTCAACTCGCTATGATGGCACTTGGCGTACAACTGCCAGCCGCTATAGGCCGACACCCAGTCGCCCTGCTTGAACAGCGGGCTCGCCGACGCCACCACTTCACCCACCACGCCTGCCCGCTGGACGATCCCGAGCGGATGCGGCACATCGTAGGTATTGCGTTCGTGCTGCTGGATGCGAATGTACGGATCGACGCTGACGATGCGCGCCCGGATCAACACCTCATTCGAGGACAAATTGTCGTCGAGTTCGCTTTCGCGCAACTCGTAATGCTCATCGCTAACTCGTCCTTCGGGACGTTTGACGTAAAACCACTGGCGATTTTGATAACTCATGTGAAGACTCGCTGCTGTCGTAGACGGTGAGTGATCTTACCAGCGGGGCAATCGCACACCCGCACGCCTCGCGTTGCATCGTCGGACCGATGTGGCGAGCCCCGGAGGCACCGCAACATGCGCGAGATTCCAAGCTTGTTGAAAGCCGTCCGTCCCATTAGAATCCACCAGTCACTGGGGAGTAGCCTTCCTTCAATCATTGAAGGAGAGCGCGTCAACATACTTGACCTGCGGGTCATGGCGCGTTCGACCGGGTCGGTTTGGCGAGACCATTGGCGTACTGCTTCGTTCTGGTCGGACGGGGCGCGGTGCGTCATTGGTTTGTCACTACGTCCGGCCGCGGAGTTGCCCTGTGAAATATCGTTGTACCCTGCCAGTCTCCCCACTTGGCCGTCTGTCGTGCCGCTTCCTCTTTGCTTTTTCTGGGAGCCATGCATGAGCGGTCTGCTCCTCGAACTCGCCATCATGCTGGTCGTCATTCTGGTGGCGGCCGAACTCTTTACCAATGCGCTCGAACATCTTGGCGAGCGCCTGAAAATCTCTGAGGGCGTGACGGGTTCGCTATTCGCGGCCGTCGGTACCGCATTGCCCGAAACCCTCGTTCCGCTGCTCGCGATTGCCGGCGGCACGGCCGATGGCGTCGTCAATCAGGAGATCGGCGTCGGCGCGATCCTCGGCGCACCGTTGATGCTTTCAACCCTGTCCACCTTCCTGATGACGCTCGCGATTCTCGGCTCGCGCGGCGCCAAAGGCTGGGTCACGCCGGAGCGCACCGGTTTCACGCGCGATCTGAACTACTTTCTGTGCGCCTTCGTGCTGGCGGCTGCGGCAATGTACGTGCCGCACGAAGAGATGATCGTGCGGGCGCTGTTGAGCGCGGCGCTGGTCGGCGTGTACGTTACTTATGTGGTGATGACGTTTCGCGCGTCGAACAAACTGGTCGACGCCGGCCATGGCACCGAAGCGCCCGGCAAGATGCTGTTGTCGCGTCTTGGCTTGCCTACGAATCTGGCGAGCATCGCGGTGCAACTGGCGCTGGCGGTCGCGTTGCTGGTGTGGGGCGCGGAAGGCTTCATCCACGGTGTGCGGGGCGTGTCACAGGGACTCGGTGTCTCGCCGCTGCTGTTGTCGCTGCTGATCATTCCGATCGCCACTGAGTTGCCGGAGAAGGTCAACAGTATCCTGTGGATTCGCCGTGGCAAGGACACGCTGGCGTTCGGCAACATCACTGGCGCGATGGTGTTTCAGGGCACCTTGCTGCCCGCGATCGGAATACTGCTGACGCCGTGGACGCCGCGCATTGAAGTGGTGACCGGCATCGTGATCACGCTCGCCGCCGCTGCGTGGCTGCGGATCAATGTGCGCGAACGCGGTGTGCCGGTGTGGGCGTTGCTGGTGTGCGGCGTGTTGTACGTCAGTTATCTGGTGATCACGCTGACTCGCTAGGCGAGCAATATTAATCAGACGGTGCCGCACCCGCTGCCGTGCTATCCGGTTTGAACACCGTCTTCCAGTCATCCTTCATATCGACGACGAGCCAGCCCTTCACGCCGGCTTCGTCCAGGCCTTTGTCGAGCTTGCCGCTTTTCGCGGTGCGGTCGTACGCATATTCCCGTGCGCCGTCGGTGTGATGCACTAGCACCGCGAGGCGGGGGCCGTCGCCGGCCGAGGTCCATTCGAGCATGGGCACGTCGCCGTCCGCGTTGCCGAAAGCGATCACCGGACGCCTGCCGATCACGCGATCGATAGCGAGCGGTTTCGCCGCGCCGTCGACCAGATTGTCGACCTGCGCAAACCGGGTCAACGAAACCGCGCCGTTCGTTTGGCCGTACTTGTATTTGACGGTGCTACCGATCACCTGCTCCGGCGGGATGCCATACACGCGCTGCGCCAGATCGCGGACGAAGTCGACGTCGCTGCCGGTCACCAGATAGGTCTTGAAGCCATTGGCGCGCAGATAGACGAGCAATTCCAGCATCGGCTGATACGCCAGGTCGGCGTACGGCCGGTTAAAGCGCGGGTCGCTCGCGGAGTCGAACCATTCGTGCACGAGCGCGGCGAATTGATCGCTAGTCATGCCGGCGGTCGCCGCTGCCATGACCTTCATCGAGCCGGCGTCGCCACTCGCCGCGATGCTCTTCAGATTGCCTCTCAGAATCGAGCGGAACGGCTCCTGCCGTTTCCATTCCGGATGCCGGCCAGCCACCGCCTTTACACGTTGCAGCGCGAACACGAGTTGCGTCGAGGCGGGTTGCTCCGGCCACAACGTGCCGTCGTTGTCGAACACGGCGATCCGGTCAGCGCGCGCGATGAAGTCCTTCGACTCGGGCGTTGTGACCAGCGTGACGAAATCGACGATCGAGCGTTTGGCCGCCGTGTCGTTCCATGAGGCCAGCGCGGCGGACGTCGACACACCGGCCGGTGACCCGCTCGCGTCGTGATGCGGCGTGACGGTGCAAGCGGAAAGAACCGCGACGGTCAAGGCAATGCAGTACCGGTACATCGTGCGAATCATGAAGGCCTCATCAAAGCGGTGGGTCGAACTTTAAGCGAGCGCCAGTCTAACGGGTAAAGCGGTTATTGCAGCCCCTGCGAGCGTTTTTTCGCCAAACAGCCATTTAAGTCAGTCAGCCTGGATTGCTGGAAATGCGTGCCGCTTTTCTGAATGCGCCTAAAAACCGCATAGAGATGTGGCGAAAAAATGCTAATTGAATTCGGGAAAAAGTATGCGCCGCCTTTGATCCGACGTTCCTTTCGATCGTGTTACAAATTTATCTCTGTAATTTTGAGAAACGTTTGCTAATATTCCGCAACGATGTAGTCACGGGGAAACTTTATCGGCGACATACTTCGTTGGGTTTCGCGTTTCTCTTGTTCAAGGAGCCTCCATGCAAGCTCTATGTGCAGCCGCAGCGGCTTTTCAATTTGATTGAGAGACTCAACGCGATTTAATCGCGGGCCTCATCTGCTTTGCATTTTTTACCCAGCTGTGCGTAGCTGCCGGGTGAGCGAACGCATGCCCGAAACTAATTCGATTTAATTCGAAAATACGGACGCTGGTTCCTTTTGCTTTTATTTGCGTTGAGCAAAGGAATGCGTTCGCCTATAAAAAATGCCCGAAGACGAGGTATGAGAAATGGGTTGTAAAGGTACGGTTTGGTCGGCCGCGTTATATGTCGTGTCGGTGGCGCTGTCGCCGGCATTCGCGCAAGCATCGGCCGACGAAGCCAATAAGAGTAATAACCCACTTAATCTGGCCGCTTCATTCAACATCCAGAATTACTACACGCCGAGTGTGTTCGGCGCGAGCGCGCACACCAACGATCTGCTGTTACGCCCCACCGTACCGATCGGCCCGAACAGCCTGATCGGCGTGCCGGAAATCTTCCGCGCCACTGTGCCGGTCAGCACGCGTCCCGACCCGAGCGGCGGGTACAACACCGGCCTCGGTGACTTGAACCTGTTCGACATCTTCCTGCTTTCGCAAGGCGACGTGCAGATCGGCGTAGGCCCGCTGGTGACCATGCCGACCGCCACCGATCCGAGCCTCGGCACAGGCAAGTGGCAGGCCGGCCTTGCCGCCGTTGCCGTGAGTGCGACCAAGGCGCGGCTCCTCGGCGCGCTGGTGCAATGGCAGCACTCGTTCGCCGGACAAAGCAGCCGGCCGACCACACAGTCGCTCACGGCGCAACCGTTCGGCATCTTCAACCTGCCGGGCGGTTGGTATATCCGCTCGACCGGCACGTGGACTTTCGACCTGCAGCACGGCAGCTATTACATTCCGGTCGGCCTCGGCGCCGGCAAGGCGTGGAAGGGTGGTTCGACCATCTACAACGCGTTCATCGAACCGCAGTACTCCGTCGCCCATTCCGGCGCGGGAGTGCCCAAGTTCACGATCTTCGCGGGCCTGAATATGACGTTCGGCAAATAGACCAGAACCTGAGAGAAAGCAGACATGACATTGCTTAGACGCCTGCAAATCGGCGCGGTCGCCACCGCCCTGTCGCTGACAATGTTGCCGTGCACGCCAGCCGCCGCTCAAGCCAGCACCCCGTCCGCGACCGTCATGGCCTCTCCGGACGAAGCGCGCGCGATCGCCAAAGATGCGTTCCTGTACGCGTATCCGATGCTGTTCAATTACAAGACGCTTTATCAGCAGGCAGTCGACTCCGGTTCAAAGTCCTACGTGGGCGGCTTCGGCAAGTTCCGCAATTACTCCCGGCCGTACGGTCCGGAGAACAAGGAAATCGTGACGCCGAACAACGACACGCCGTACTCGTGGGCATGGCTCGATCTGCGTCGCGAACCGTGGGTGCTGACGGTGCCCGCGGTGCCGAAAGAGCGTTACTACGTGTTCCAGTGGATCGATCTGTTCACCTACAACTTCGCGTACGTTGGGTCGCGCGCCACCGGCAACGGCTCGGGTCACTATCTGTTCGCCGGACCGAACTGGCACGGCGACACACCCAAAGGCATCGACAAGGTGTTCCGCTCGGAGACGGACCTGATCCTGACGCTCGGCCGAACGGCGCTCAACGGCGCGAGCGACGTCAAAAATGTTCAGGCGATCCAGAAGCAATACAAGCTCACGCCGTTATCCACCTTTGAGCATACGGCTGCACCGCCGCCCGTCGCGAAGCTCGATTTTCCGAAATGGGATGAAGCGAAGGCGACCTCGGTCGACTTCATCGCGTACCTGAACTTCCTGCTGCAGTTCACGCAGCCGCCCGCGCCGTCGGAGAAGGAATTGATGACGCGCTTCGCGACGATCGGCATTGCGCCGGGTGCGCCGTTCGATCCGGCCGCGTTGCCGCCGGAAACTCGCGCCGCGCTTGAAGCGGGCGTCGCCGACGGCAAGGCCGCTTTGGCCGATGCGGAAAAACACACGACCAGTTCATTCAACCTGTTCGGCAGTCGTGCCAACCTGAAAGACGACTACACCACCCGCGCCGTTGCCTCGGCGATGGGAATTTACGGCAACACCAAGGAAGAAGCGGTGTACGTCGGCACGCGCGTGAACAGCGAACACGCGCAACTGCTCGGCTCGCAGCCGTACGTGTTGCACTTCGACAAAAAGGATCTGCCGCCCGCGAAGTTCTTCTGGTCGATGACGCTGTACGACCTGCCCGCGCGTCATCTGGTCGCCAATCCGATCAATCGTTATTCGATCGGCGATCGAACCAAAGACCTGAAGTACGGCGCGGACGGTTCGCTGGATATCTACGTGCAGAGCGCGTCGCCGGGCGCGGACAAGGTGTCGAACTGGCTACCGGCTCCCGCGGGCGCCTACGACCTCGTCATGCGGATTTATGGTCCGGACCAGAGCGTGCTCGACGGCGCCTGGAAATTCCCTGCGTTGCAAAAGCGCTAAGCCGCGCATGGACGAACCCGAGAACGATATGAACAGGAAAACCGCGACATGGGTCACGGCCGCCGTGCTTGCGTCGGTCGCCGCACCGATTCTCGCGAAGACGCAGCAGGACCAGTCGGCCCATGCGACGGCCATTACGGCGTCCGTGCCAGGTCCGGTGGCCGGCTACGCGGTCTCCGAAGAATACGCGCGACTGGTGGCGCGCCAGACCTATTTCTGGGCGTGGCCGATGGTGAACGTTTACGGCCGCCTGCTGGCGATGAGGCAGGTGCCGCAGCCGGGTCTGAACGGCGGCATCGTGCCGGTCGCGCCGCCCAATCATCTGTCGATGCTGCGCGACTATATCGAGCCGCAGGAGCGTTTTGTCGCGTGTCCGAATCAGGACGTGGTCTACGGCTCCGCGATCCTCGATCTGAACCGGACGCCGGTTGTCGTGCAGGTGCCTGATTTCGGCAAACGCTTCTGGGTCTATCAGGCTGTCGATCTGCGCACCGACGGTTTCGCGAGTCTCGGCAAGATGTACGGCACACGGCCGGGTTTCTATCTGTTGGCCGGTCCCGACTGGCACGGCCCGGTGCCCAAGGGCATCCGCCAGGTGTTCCGTTCGTCGACGGGTGTGGGTAGCTTCATTCCGCGCGTCTTCATGGACGACACGCCGCAAGATCGCGAGGCCGTGCAGTCGGTGATTTCAAAGGTTGCGCTGTATCCGCTCGCGGAGTACGACGGCAAGGTCAAGGAGACCGACTGGTCGAAACTGCCGAGCTTCGGTGCAACTGGTGATGCCGCGGGCGGCAACGCCGAAGAGATCAAGTGGGTCGATCCAAACCGGTTCTGGGACGAACTGCCCGTGGTGCTCGACGAGACGCCGCCGCAGCGCGGCGAAGAAGCGCTGTATGCACAGGCGCGCGCCTTGATCGCGGCGGCGCAAAAAGATCCGGCGATCAAGACCGCGATCGTCGACGAAGCGGCCAAGGCCGAAGCGGATCTCGTCACGCCGCTGTTCAACTTCAATACCTTCGGCAAGCGGCTGCCCGCCAACTGGAACACCATCAGCAACGGCGCCGCATTCGGTACGGACTACTTCACGCGCACGGCGGTGGCGAAGTCGAACATCTTCGTCAACAAGCCGAATGAGACGAAGTATTTCTACGCCGACGCCGACGCGTCCGGTCAGCGCCTCGATGGCAACGCGCACTACACGGTGACGTTTGCCAAAGATAGTTTGCCGCCGGTGAAAGGCTTCTGGTCGCTGACCTTATACAACGCGCATCATTTTTTCTCGCCGAATGCGCAGAACCGCTACTCGCTCGGGACCAAGAACAAGGATTTGAAGTTCAACGCCGACGGCTCGTTGACGCTCTACGTGCAGAGCACGAGCCCAGCCGACGACAAACTCGCCAACTGGCTGCCGGCGCCGGCCAATGAAGCGTTCTCGTTATACGTGCGCGCCTATTGGCCGCAGCAGCCGGCACTCGACGGAAGCTGGACGCCGCCACCGATCAGGCGCGAACCGTGAGGAACGTGCTGTTGCGCATGCGTGCGGCCTGAGGCCGCGGTTCGCTTACAGCGTGTTCCGCAGAGTGAGAATGCGGTATCTCAAATTTATGAGGATGACTATGAGTCGCCGAAACCGTTTGTCCGTCAGCCGGTCGCTCGCGAGGTTATATACGGGCGCGCTTCTGACCACCGCCGGCATTGCTATCTCCCAGCAGGGCTGGGCGACTGAAGGCGGCATCGGCAGGCCGATCACCGGCCAGCAGATCATGCCCTACGCCGGGGTAGTCCCGCCTGGCAGCGACTGGATCGTGTCGGCCACCACTATCTATTACGAAGGCTCGCTGGGCGCGAGCAAGACGATTCCTATCGCCGGCCAGATTACTGCCGGCGTCGACGTGACGGCGGTGTACACCATCGTCAATGCGGTCAAGACGTGGGGCATCACCGCGGGTGGCTGGAATTTCGCGTCGGCGTTCGGGGTGCCGTTCCAGTACACCGACATCTCGTCGTTTCACGGCCGTCTGCCGAACGATCACAACACCCAGTTCGCCGACCTCTTCTTCACGCCGGTGGTGGCCGGCTATCACCTGACCAAGACCGATCACGTCGCGTTGAGCGTGCAGATCTACGCACCGACAGGCGGCTACTCCTCGACACGCCTTGCCAATGCCGGCCAGAACACGTGGACCTTCACGCCGACGGTCGCCTATACCAAGCTGTTCCCGAAAGAAGAGATTGAGCTGTCGTTGAACTACGGCGTCGAGTTCTACACGCCCAACAACGACACGCACTATCACAACGCACCCGTCAGCGTGCTCGATCTGCTGGCGCTGAAGCGCTTTGGCAGCGGCTGGGGCGTGGGCGTGGTGGGTGGCTACATTCAGCAGCTCGGTCACGACAGCGGTGGACTTGCTGAGCTCACCGGCGGCAATCAGGGGCATTCGGTGGGGATCGGGCCGATGGTGACCTGGTCGGGCAAGGTCCAGAAAACGCCGGTCTCGGCTTCGCTGCGTTGGGTCAACGAGTTCAACGTCAGCAACCGGCCGAAGGGCAATGCGGTGGAGCTGTCGATCAGCGCTACGTTCCAGTAACGGAGCATGCATTCGCTGATTCGCCGTTCCTTGCGCATGCCGTTTTCCGCCGACAGCGAGTGCGACGCTGCTACGCCCATCGAGCTCGACGCATCCCGCAACCGCGGGTTGCGCGCCTCGGCAATGGTCGCGGCGTTGCTGCTCATGTCGGTTCACAGCCACGCGGAGTCGAAGTTCACCGATCCCGAAGACGGCGCATTCGACCTGAGCAATCTGCTGCTGACGCATCGCGGCGTCTTGCCCGTGCCGACGCTGATCACAGAACCGGCGGTCGGCTACGGCCTCGGCCTGGGCCTGCTCTATTTCTCGCTGCCGAAGAAAAGCGCCGACGCCCCCGACGATTCGAAAGCGCCGCCGAACATCACGGGCCTCGGTGGCTTCGTGACCGGCACGCATAGCTGGGGCGCGGGCCTGATGCACTTTCACACATGGGACGACGACCACATCCGCTATCTCGGCGTGATCGGCAAGGTGGGGCTGCATCTGAACTACTACGGCATCCAGAATCAGCCGCGCGCTTACCAGCTCGACGGTATCGCGCTCGTGCAGCAGGTGTTGTTCAGGCTCGGGAATAGTCACTGGTATGTCGGGCCGCGCTACACGTTCTTCGACGCGAGTACGCGCTTCGGTCCCATCATTCCGGAAGGGATTCGCCGGTTCGAGAAAGATCAGCGCGTCGCCAAAGGCGGCGTGGTGGTGGACTACGACACGCGCGACAACATGTTCTATCCATCGAGCGGCACCTATGCGGAGCTCGAAGCGGACCTCGCGCGCGGCGGCCTCGGCAGTTCCACCAACTTTCAGGAACAAACCGCGCGTGGCTACCAATGGATTCCGCTGTCGAAAAGCTGGGTGCTCGGCCTGCGTGCCGACACCGGTTTCTCGCAAGGAAACATTCCGTTTTTCGCGCAGCCGTATGTGTCGCTGCGCGGCGTGTCCGACGCGAAGTTCCAGGACAGCAACCAGCTCACCGCCGAAGCCGAGATTCGCTGGAACGTCACGCCGCGCTGGTCGGTGCTCGGCTTTGGCGGCGTCGGCAAGGCCTATGGGCACCTGCATTCGTTTTCGGATGCGCCGACCGCGTTCGGCTTCGGCACCGGCTTTCGCTACCTGATTGCTCGCAAGCTCGGCGTGACGATGGGCATCGACGTCGCGCATGGACCGGGGCAGAACGCGTTTTATGTGCAGGTGGGCAGCGCCTGGCGCTGACCCGAACGATCGGGATGGTTCGATCGAAATACGAAGGAGACGGCTTATCTGCCCGGCATTCATGGGTGTGCCGGGTTGAAACAAGCCGCGATTCAAAGTTGTTTAGTTCGGCATGCTTTGCCGATGTTTTGTTGATTCGAGGAAAAGACGATGAAAAAACAACAACGCTATCAGCGGCTCACCGCTGTCGCAGTCGCAGTTACCACGCTTTGCATGTCGCACGCAGCTTTCTCGCTCACCGCCGCACCTAACAAGGACGCAACGGCCATCACGAAGCAGGAAAACGCGGAGGTCTACAAGCAACTGCCGTTCGACGACAAACAGGATTTCGAAGACGCGCAACGCGGTTTCATCGCGACCATTCCGAACGGCGTGATCAAGACCGACGACGGCGGCATCAGCTGGAGTCTGAACAAGTACAAGTTCCTCGAAGGTCAGGCGCCCGATACGGTGAACCCGAGCTTGTGGCGCAATGCGCAGCTCAACATGTTCAACGGCCTGTTCAAGGTCACCGATCACGTTTACCAGGTGCGCGGTCTCGATCTGGCGAACATGACGATCGTCGAGGGCGAAGACGGCATCATCATCATCGACGTGCTGGTCACGAGAGAAGCCGCGCGCGCCGCGCTCGATCTGTACTACCAGCATCGTCCGAAGAAGCCGGTGCTGGCCGTGATCTATACGCACAGTCACGCGGACCACTACGGTGGGGTAAAAGGCGTGGTCGACGAAGCCGATGTGAAGAGCGGCAAGGTCAAGATCATCGCGCCGGAAGGCTTCCTCGCCGAAGCCGTTAGCGAAAACGTGTTCGCCGGCAATGCGATGGGCCGTCGCACGCTCTATCAATACGGCGCGTTCCTGCCGGCGAGCCCGCGCGGACAGGTCGACGCCGGTCTCGGCAAGACCACCTCGTTCGGCACGCTCGGTCTGATTGCGCCGACCGACACGATCAGCAAGACCGGCGAGACGCGCACCATCGGCGGCGTGCAGTTCGAATTCCAGATGGCGCCGGGCACCGAAGCGCCGTCCGAAATGCTGATCTACATGCCGCAGTTCAAGGTGCTCGATACCGCCGAAGACACCACCCACACGCTGCATAACCTCTACACGCTGCGCGGCGCGCAGGTGCGCGATGCCTCGAACTGGTGGAAGGTGCTGAACGAAGCGATCGTGCGTTATGGCGACAAGACCGACGTCGTGATCTCGCAGCATCAATGGCCGACGTGGGGGCAGAAGGAGGCGGTCAGCTATATCGCCGGGACTCGCGACATGTTCAAGTACCTCCACGATCAGTCGCTGCGCCTCGCGAATGAGGGCTACACGATGACGGAGATCGGCGAGCAGATTCAGGTGCCGGATTCCATCGGCAAGAAGTGGTACAACCGCGGCTACTACGGTTCGGTGAACCACGATTCGAAGGCCGTGTATCAGCGTTATCTCGGCTGGTACGACTCGAATCCGGCGAACCTGCATCCGTTGCCGCCGGAACAGGAGTCGAAGGAATTCGTGCGCTACATGGGGGGCGCGGATGCGGTGATGGCAAAGGCGAAACAGGACTTCGACAAGGGCAACTACCGCTGGGTCGCGACCGCGATGAACAAGGTGGTATTCGCCGATCCGGACAACAAGGCAGCGCGCAACCTCGAAGCGGATGCACTGGAACAGCTCGGCTATCAGACCGAAAACCCGACGTGGCGTAACGAGTATCTGATGGGCGCGTACGAGCTGCGCAACGGCGTGCCGAAGGTGCCGGGCGTGAACACGGTGACGCCGGATGCAGTGGCGGCGATGAGCCCGTCACTGCTGCTGGACTACATGGGCATTCGCCTGAACGGTCCGAAGGCGAGCGGCAAGCATACGACCATCAACTGGGATCTCGGCAACGGCGAGAAGTACGCGATCGAGTTGCGCAATTCGGTGCTGATCTATACGCCGAATGCGACGCTGCCGAATGCGGATGCCACGCTGACCATGAGCAAGGATGCGTTCGCATCGTTGTTGATGGGTGGCCGGACAGTCGACCAGGAAACGCAGTCGGGTAATGCCAAGGTGGCCGGCGATCCGCAGAAGGTGGCCGAACTGTTCGGCATGCTGGACAGCTTCAACCCGATGTTCAACATTGTGACGCCGTAACAGTCTGCATCGCAGGAAGCACGGGCGGCCGGCTTATCGCGAGCCGCCCGTGTTGACGTTTTTGATTCACCGATGTTTATGCCGAGGAACGGTGCGCGATGAAAACCACGATGAAGCGATCCTTGCTGTTGCTCGCCGGCGTCTGCACGTCGCTGACAGTGACGCTTGCCGCGCCGGCTCAAGCGCTCGCTGCCGCTGGGGCGCAGCCGGCAATGCAACCCGCGTTGCAGCCCGGGTTACAGCCTCTTCCAACTGTCTGGCCGCGCGATTTCGACAGCGCCCAGCAACGCATCGAGCTGTATCAGCCGCAGGTGGAAGTGTGGCAGGGCAACCGGATCGAAGGTCGCGCGGCCCTCGCGGTCGGCGCGAAGACCACCACGCCGAACTACGGCGTTGCGCATTTCACGGCGCGCGCTGCAATCGACAAGACCAGTTCGACGGTGCAATTGCTCGACATCGTCTTCGACCAGGTCGATATGCCGGCCACGCCGGACGCTGCCGCCGCCGTCAAAGCGGCTTTGCAGGCACGGATTCCGAAAGACGGACTCACCACCTCGCTCGAACAGCTGCAGGCAAGTTATGCCAGTACCCACCAAGGCGGCGAGCCCGGCATCGCGGTGCAGAACAACGTGCCCAACATCCTCTTCGCCGAGCGCCCCACACTGCTCGTTCTCGTCGACGGCGACCCAAACTGGCGCGCGCTCGGCGACACGCACTATCAACGCCTGATCAATACGCGAGCCATGCTGCTCAAGGACGCGAGCGGCACGCTGCATCTGAACGCCGCGGGCTACTGGTACGACGCGCCAGCGCTCGACGGTCCGTGGCATCTGAACAGCGCGCCGCCGCGCGAACTGGTCGCCGCGGCTAAAAGCGCGCAAACGAATCTGAAGTCCGACCCGATGCTGCCCGCCGACGGCAAAAAGCCTGCGCAAGCGCCGGACGTGGTGGTCGCCGCGCAGCCGGCCGAACTGGTGGTGACGAACGGCAAGCCTTCGCTGCAACCGGTGAAGGGGGTGAATCTGCTCTCCGTCACCAACGCCGACCACGCGCTCTTCGTCGAGCCGCGCGACAACCACTACTACCTGCTGCTGTCGGGCCGCTGGTTCAGCGCGGCGAGCCTCGCCGGCCCTTGGGCTTTTGTCGACGGCAAAAGCCTGCCCGCCGACTTCTCAAGGATCGCGGCCGACGACCCGCATGCGAACGCGCTCGTCTCCGTGCCGGGTACACCGCAGGCGAAAGAAGCAGCGATCGCCGCGATGATCCCACAGACGGCAACGGTGTCGCGCAAGACCACCACGTTGAAGGTGGTCTATGACGGCGCGCCGAAGTTCGTCGGCATCGCGGGCACGTCGTTGGGGTATGCGGTGAATACGGCGACGCCGGTGATCCAGATCGCGCCTTCGCAATTCTTCGCGGTTGCGAATGGGATCTGGTTCACGGCGAGCGCGGCAAACGGCCCCTGGCACGTCGCCGATACCGTGCCGGCCTCGATCTATACGATCCCGGCGGCTTCACCCGTGCATTATGTGACGTACGTCCACATCTATTCGGCGACGCCGGATACGGTGGTGGTCGGCTATACGCCGGGCTACATGGGCGTGGTTGTCAATGCGGACGGCACCGTCGTGTACGGCACCGGCTACGTGTATGCGCCCTACGTTGGCGACGTCTACTACGGCTATCCCGCCACCTACGGCTACGGCGCGGGCTTCGCGCTCGGTACCACGGTGGGCTTTGCCTTCGGCTTTGCGATCGGCGCCACGTGGGGTGCACCGTCGCCGTACTGGGGACCGTATTGGGGCGGCGGTCCGTGGAGCTGGCAATACGCGAACGTCAACCAGGCGAATATCTATGGCCGGTGGGGGGAGGGCACCGTCACCCATGCCAGCGGCTGGAACGGTTGGACCGGCAATAGCTGGGCGGGATCGGCGGCATCCGGTTTCAATCCGTACACCGGTGGTCACTTTCAGGCGAGCCGAGGCGCGGTCGAAAACGCGTACAACGGCAACTTCGCGGCCGGCCGGCAAGGCTCGTTCAGCAATCCGTCGACGGGACGCAGCGGCGCGGCGCGTGGCGGCGTGGTGGGCAACGAGGCCACTGGCGACTATGCGGCGGCCCGGCAGCGTGCTGGCTACAACGCGCAGACGGGGCGCTACGGCGCGGCTGAGGCCGGCGTGACCGGCAACGCGTATTCAGGCGATCACCAGGCGGGGACGAAAGGCATTGTGGGCAACAAGGACACGGGGCGCGCCGTCGCGTGGAATAACGGCAACGTGTATGCGGGCAGCGACGGTAATGTTTATCGGCATGAGCAGGGCGGTGGCTGGGAGCAACACGGCGCCGATGGCTGGCAGCCGGTGCAGCCGAACGCGAGCCAGACCCAGCGGCTCGATTCGCTCAGGCAGGGGCATGATTTGGGGAATGCACGCGCGAGTGGGCAGTTTCAGGCGCAGCGGCGGTTTGGGGGCGGGGGTGGAAGGTTCAGGCGGTGAAGTGGAAAGCGGACCCTGCGCCCGCTTTCCCTCCATATCAACTTCCCGAAACAGCGAAAAACTCTGCATCCGGGAAGGCGGTTTGCGCTTTGGCACGGATCACCTTCTGAACAGCTGAATAGGTCGAGCCGCAAATGACGAGTGCTCGATCGGGCGAATCGGCTTTAGAGGCAATGCTGGGTTCGACCTGAAGCTTGATGCCCAAGTAGCTATCCTGAGGGTAGCGCGTGTCGAAGATTCCGCTGATTTTATGCCGCGCGTCGCCCAAATTTTTCAGTGCGGTTGCCATGAAAGCCGATAGACCCCAGACCCAGATCTCCTGTCCCGGATTGGCAGACAAAATTCTTTGTTCCAGGCTGCGCGTGGTCTGCGTGAAATGCGAGTCGTAGTCTTTGATAGCATTTACGGCCGCTTCCCGCGGCTTACATAGCACGCGAATAGCGGGCATACGGGGTAGTGACTGCGTCTCGAAGGCGAGTACACGAAAGCCTGCTTTCTGAATCAACCCGATAAGCGAACGGTCTGTAAAGTAATGCAAGTGTTCCAGATTGTTGAGGGAAAACTTGAGCGCGCTGGCGGCATGACTGGATCCAAAATCCGGCACCTCGATATAAAACATGCTGTTCTCGAATTGTCGCAATTGAATGAGAAGTTCGGCGGGATCGGTCAAATGCTCGACAACGTGGGAAAGCAAGAACAGATTCTTTTCTTTCAGTCGATCGTGCAGCAGGACTGGAATTCTGGCGGCGTCGTGATTCAGATCAATCTCGACGAAGTCAAGCGTATCGAAGCTCACACGATCGACGAAGTCCATCACAACGGCTCGCGAATGTCCCACGGCGTCTCTGGCCTGCTCTGCCAACTCCCCCGGGCCGCCGCCAATTTCAACGATTACGCCGCCGATCTCCTTCAGATCGACACCGGCTTTCACAAACTCGAACCGTAGATCACCAGCCGAGTGATCGGTCGGCAGCCCGACGCTCGAGTTATACAGAATTTCGGATGGTATGTCGTGTTGTAGAACACCATGGCCGCATTCATTACATATGTACTGGTGAATGTGTGCATTGGGAAAGATGAGACTCGCGTGCATTTCGCAGAAGGGGTTGCGGATCTCAACGGTTGTCGTGTTGCAAACCGGACATGTGTGACGAGCGCTTGTTAGCATGGCTATGTCTCTGAACTTCAAATGGGTTCGTATGCCTTGGCGACTCGATCCGGCGCCGATGGGCATGAGCACTTCGCTCAGATTTGCGCGGCCGCGCGCTCTTTCTCGTACTTGATGATCTTCAAGACTCGGGAGTTCACGAAGTAGCGGACGTAATTTGTCGGTGAGTAGAAAATCTCGGTCTGCCAGTCGCCGCATAACAACTCCTTTCCCGTGGGATCGTCTGCCGGCTGAACGATAGTGTCCGCCATGATCCGGTTGATTCCAGACACGTTCGGTCCGGACTCATGCCATAGAGAGCTGTTCATGATGACGAAGTCGCCGGGTTGCAACTCCGGCGTAACCTTGGGCCAGTCAAATTCAAAGCTGTCCGGATCGATCTCTCCCGCATCACCGAGTACCCCCAATTTGTGCGAGCCGGCATGGAATGTCATCCCCCCGTTGTCCGCATTGGCGACAGTGAGTGGCACAAACAGGCTGCACTTGTTCAGGTTGCCAAGATGATAACAACTGTCCTGATGAAGAAAAACCTTGTTTGAACTGAACCTGTCTTTGATAACGAAGCGATGGTTGTACAGCGCAATGTGGTTTCCGAAAATATGCTTTAGCGTGTTCGCAAAGACGGGCTCCCTGTACATGCACGCCAATTTCTCGGGCAACTGCTCGGTCAGCGAGACGGGGTTTGCCCGGTTTACGTTTCTTCCGTCACGTAATTGCGCGTCGTAAAAACGAGTCCATTCCTCTTGCCACGATTTGACAACGGACGGTGGAATGGCGTTGCGCATGACGAACAAGCCGGCCTCTCTAAAGATCTCGAGATCAAACGTTTCTGAGGAAAGCTGATCAACGACGGCCTCAACCGATGCAATGGTCTTTTTCATGTTGAAAATGATGCTGCGAATCTATAGAAGTGTGGACCGGTCGTGCACCAGCATCAGCATCGGCGATGACGTCGCGGCACGTTTGCCGGAAGTGGTCGATTTTCACTTCCGCATCTGCGGGGAATTGAAGCGCCGTAGGCAACCAGCCTGTTTTGGGAAGCAGCTTGCAGACTTCGTGGTCTTCGTCAAACACCTGCCGGTTCATCCGCACGGTGGCTTCGAAGAACGAGTTGAGCACGCGCGAGGCATTGTCGTTCGCCGTATTCGCTGCATACAGGCGGCTCGAGAAGCGCGTACGGCTCTCTCCATGCGTCGCAGGGAAAAAGTTTTGCAGCGAATACGAGTAGCCGTAGGTCGACGAGATCATTGTGAACGGAAAGAGATATAGGCTCATATATCCCTCGTACTGGTAGTCGATGTTGAACAGCTTGCGCAGCCGCAACAACTGATTAGCGAGCCGTGCATTGCCAAGCGGTGCGTACCAGATCGAGTTCGCACCGTCGAACACGTTCTCGCCGTCGCGCAATTTCAGAGTCGCGAGCGTTTCCGCGTGAACCGCGGAGATGTGATAGGGCTCGAGCGCGTTTTCGACTGCCAGCGGCCAGTAGCATTCGTAGTCGTAGCGGTTCAGATCGAGCCGCCGGTCGACGTTGAATGATATGTTTTCGACAATCTCTGCCGTCTCGCCCAACTGCTCATACAAACCCATCTGAGGTTTGAGCGAGAAAAACACGAAATCACCGCACCATTCGACCTCGAATGTGTTGAAGCTCGCGCGATCGATGTCGCACGACTTGAAGCGTTCTTTCTCCGGCACGATGATCGCGCCGTTCCGGTAGGTCCAGCCGTGATAGCCGCAGGTCGCCGTCCGGTTACCATGAGATGCCGTGTACAGGCGCGCACCGCGATGTGGGCACCTGTTGTCGAATGCGACGAGCTCGCCGCTGTCGTTGAACAGCACGACCTCGCCCGCCACGCTTTCGAACTTGATGAAATCACCATCAGTCGAGAGTTCGCGGCGGTGGCAAGCGAGGTGCCAATAGCGTTCGAACAGGGTCTCGTCGAGCGTCATGTCAGAGTTTCTTTGCCGGAGCGGTGTAGATCACTGCGTCTTCGGCCACTGAGTGCATCACGGTCGCGCCGGCGCCGATTTTCGCGCGCGCGCCGATGCTCAGCTTCGGCAGGACCTTTGCGCCGCTGCCGAAGAACACGCCTTCGCCGGTTTGCACGAAGCCGGTCAGATCGACGTGCGAGCTCAGCGTCGAGTACGCGCCGAGTTTGACGTCATGGCCAACGCTGGACAACACGTTCACCGCGACGAAGTCGCCCACGTGCGCATCCGCTGAAATCACGGACTGCGGACATACCACCACGCCTTCGCCGAGCATGGCGGAGCGCGCAATCACCGCAGTCGGATGCACGAGCGTTGCGAACACCGCACCGCGTTCACGCAAGCGGGAGACTACCGCGCGCTTGCCCGCCGGATCGCCGATTGCGACGATCACGGCTTCGCCGTCCAAAGGCTGGTAGTCGTCGATATCGCCACGCCATTCGAGCTGATAAGAATAGCCTTCCAGCGCTGCCGGGTTGGCATCGAGAAAACCGGTGATGCGTTCGCCGCGACCGGCTTCAGCCGCGTCCTCCGCCCAGTTGATCAGCTCGCGCGCGAAGGCACCGCAGCCAGCCAGGATCAGCCGCTTGACCATCATCGCACCTTGTATCCGCCGTCGACGACCAGCGTCGTGCCGGTGATCCAGCGGCTTGCATCGCTGAGCAGGAACAGCGCAGACTGTGCGACATCGTCGGCCTCGCCGAAGCCCAGCAGGTGGCTTTTTTCGTAAGCCGCGAGGGTCTCGTCCGGGCTGCCTGTGCTCAGCCGTTCGTGCATCGCGGTATGAACCGCGCCCGCCGCGATCGAGTTGACGCGGATCTTCCGCGGTGCCATTTCGCATGCGAGCGACCTGACCAGCCCGTCGATGGCGGACTTGGCAGCCGAATAAGCGGTCATACCCGCTTGCCCAGTCGAACCGGCTACCGACGACATGAAGACGACCGAGCCGCCATCCGCGATCACATTCTTCTTGCTGCCCGCTCGCGCAATACCGAAGGCCGCATAGAGACTGCTGCCGAACACCTGATCCAGTTGCTCCTGCTTGGTCAGCTTCGCAGGGCGAATCAGTTCGACGCCCGCGGCATGAAACACGCCAGCGAAGGTGCCATAGGTTTCGGCCAGATGGCTCACCCATTCGGCGGTTTGATCCGCATCCGCGAGCGATGCGACTGTCGCGGCATGACCGCTGCCTTGCAGATCGTTCAGCGTTGCGTTCAGGCGCGCTTCGTCGCGTCCGGCGGCGATCACGCGGCCACCGAGGCTGGCGATAAGTTTCGCGCTCGCCCGGCCGATGCCCGACGACGCGCCCGTTACGAGATAAACGCCGCCGGCGAGGCAGGTTTCAGAAAAGAGTGTCATGTCTCGATCGTGTCCACGAATTTGAGCGGCCCGACGGCAAGCGATGCCGATGCCCACGAATAGCCGACGCCGAAGCCGAACATGGCCAATTGCAGCGTGCCTGTTTTCAAACGGTCTTTCAGTTCGGTCGTCATCAGCAGCGGAATCGACGCGCAACTCGTGTTGCCGTAGTCGCCGATGTTGGTCGGCACGCGCTCTGCCGGCAGCCCGGCTTTCCTGGTCAGATGCTTCAGCATGAACAGATTGGCCTGGTGGAACAGAAAGGCGTCGTACGTGTCCTTGCTGTGAGCGGCGAGTTCGAGCGTACGTGCCACCAGTTTCGGCACTGCGTTCAGTGTGAAGTTGAAAATCTCGCCACCGTCCATGAAGAGGCATTCCGGCGACTTGCCGCCCATGCGCCCGTCAGCGGCAACGTCGTACGGCTTGAAGCCGCCCGAAGGAACGATGAGGTTGCGCACGCCTTTACCGTCCGCGCCGATGATGAAATGCGACGCGGCGTCGCTGTCTGAGGCCTCGAGCGCTGTCATCGTGCCCGCGTCGCCGAACAACAAGGTGGTGGAGCGGTCATTCGGGTCGATCATCTTGCTGATCGTGTCGCCCACCGCCAGCAGCACGCGCTTCGCCGCACCGCTCTGGATCAGGTTCATGCCGAGCCACAGTGCCTGCGGATAACCGGAGCAGCCGAGGTTGATGTCGAATGCGAGGCACGAAATCGGCAGGCCGAGTTCCGCTTGCAGCACGAACGCCGTGCCGGGTAACCGGTAGTCCGGCGTTTGGGACACGAAGATCAACGCATCGATCGAATCGGGCTGCCAGCCGAGTCCGGTCAGCAACGTCTCGCCGGCCTTGCGGCACAGGTCGCCCGCGCTCATCTGAGCGTCCGCCCAGCGCCGGCGGTTCACACCGATCATCTTGACCACATCGCGGATGGCAGACTGATCGAACCTATCGGCGAAATAGTCGTTGTCCACCTGTTTCGACGGCACGCACGACACCACCCCCGCGATGCGGGCGCCCTGCGTGCGTAACTCGCGTCCGGCGATGAAGTCCGGCGAACTCATGGTTGGCTCCTCAGGCTGCTTTCTTCGCCGCGCGGATCAGAGCTTCGATATCGGCGATGGTGTTGCAGTTGTTCAATGCCTGGCCACTCAGCATCACGTTGAAGCAGTCGTCTACCAGGGCGATCGTCGACACGACGGCGAGCGAGTCCCAGTTGTGTTCCTGCAGATCGAGTTCTGGCGTCACCAGGCTCGCATCGATCTCGAACACTTCCGCCATTCCTTCGTAAAACGTTTCCATGTCAACTCCCACTAATAATTCACAATGCAGCCGGCCCATGAATAGCCGACGCCAAAGCCCAACAACATCAGCCGACTGCCGTGCGTGAGCCGGCCGTCGTCCTTCATCTGTTTCAATGCGAGCGGGACCGTCGACGACACGGTGTTGCCGCAGTGTTCCATCAGGATCGGGAACTTTGCTTCCGGTACTTTCATCTTCTTGCGCAGCGCTTCGAGCATGAAACGGTTCGCCTGGTGCAGCACAAAGAAGTTGATTTCCTCGCGGTCCAAACCAGCCTTTTCCAGCAGCGCCGTAGCCGCTTTGGGCACTTCGGCCAGCGAGAACACCATCACCTCGGCGCCGTTCATGTACAGGTGTTCGTCGGTGCGCACGTTGCCGGATGCGTTCTGCTGTTCGACCGAAGTCGCCGCGCTCTTCGGCTCGCGAAACAAGCCGGCTTTGACGATCAGGTTCTGCGCACCGCGGCCGTCTGTGCCGAACACGAATGGGCCGATCGACGCGGTGCCGTTGGTCGTGCCGGTGATCGCAGTTGCGGTCGCGCCGTCGCCGAAAAGCGTGCGTACGCTCTTATCGAGCCAGTGCACATACTTCGAGTAGGTGTCGGCCGTCAGCAGCAGCACGCAGCGCGCGGCGCCGGTCTCGACCAGACCCTTGGCGAGCGATAGCCCGTAAACGTAGCCCGAGCACCCGAGGTTCACGTCGAATGCACCTGAGTGCGTCGGGATGCCCAGACGGTCTTGCAATACGCAGGCCGAAGCTGGCAGCACGTAGTCGGGTGCCTGCGTACAGAGGATCAGGAAGTCGACGTCCTGCGCGCTTACGGCGCCTTGTGCGAAGAGGCGCTGGGCCGCTTCGTAGGCGAGATCCGAGGCAGTCTGTTCAGCCGACGCGATATGCCTTTCCTGGATGCCGGTCTTCGCCAGAATCTTGTGGGCCGGCCACTCGGGATAGAGCTCCGCTAGCTGTTCGTTCGTCAGGACGTGTTCCGGCAGGAATCCGGCGATGTCGAGAATGCGCGCTTGCACGCGTAGATCGGATCGAACAGAGGACGTCATAGTCAGCAATCCGTTACGAGGCCGATGATGCGATCGAGCATGCTGTCCGTCAGCGCCGGGAAGATTGGCAGGCATAGAACCTGTTGCGAGGCGGCGTGCGCGACCGCCAGGTTCTCGGGGCGCGCGGACCGCAGACCTCGATAGATTGGGAATTCGGAAATCAGCGGATAGAAATAACGACGTGCGTAGATCTCGTGGTCGCGCAGCTTCTGGTACAACGCGTCGCGGCTGATCGGAAATTCCGGGCCGACGAGGATCGGGAAGTACGAGTGGTTCGCTACCTTTTCTCCCGCCTTCGGCAGACAGCGAATGCCCGGCACGTCACGCAGCCGGTCGCGATAGATCGCGTCGATCTGCGCACGCCGTGCCAGCGCTTCGTCGATATGCTGAAGTTGCAGCAAGCCGAACGCGGCGTTGATTTCGCTCATCTTGCCATTGATGCCGGCCGCAACCACGGTCACCTCATCGACGAAACCGAAGTTTTTCAGATGATCGATGCGCTGTTTGGTCTTCGCGTCCTGACAGATGATCGCGCCGCCTTCGAACGTGTTAAAGACCTTGGTCGCGTGAAAGCTCAATACCGCGAGATCGCCGTGTTGGAGCACGCTGCCGGCGTCGGTTTGTACGCCGAATGCGTGCGCCGCGTCGTAAATTACTTTCAGGTTGTAGTTGTCGGCGATCTTCTGGATCGCTTCGACGTCGCACGGCTTGCCGTAGCAGTGCACCGGCATGATCGCCGTGGTTTGCGGGGTGATCGCGGCTTCAATCTTCGCGGGGTCGAGATTCAGCGTATTCGGATCGACATCGACGAACACTGGCTTGATCCCGTTCCACACTAACGAATGTGCGGTCGCGACGAACGAATAAGGGGTCGTGATGACCTCGCCGGTGATACGCAGCGCCTGCAGCGCAGTGACCAGAGCGAGCGTGCCGTTGGCGAACAGCGCCAGATGCTGGACGCCCAGATATTCACACAGGGCCTTTTCGAGTTGCTCGTGAAACGGGCCGCCGTTGGTCAAGACCTTGCTGTGCCAGATCTTTTCCAGATAAGGGATGAACTCGGCCAGCGGCGCGAGATGCGGCTGGGTGACGTAGATGGGTTCATCCGTCTGGGGCTGGATGGCGCGCAGTGGCAGGCTAGCGTTCATACTTTCCTTGACGCATGACGGGATAATCAGATGTTGACCAGCACGCCGGTGCCTCCGCTACGGTCTGCGCCATCAGGTGGACCAGCGCATCCGGAGCAGAACGCTTCTGGCCGGGCGGCTGACTCGTGCGGACCAATTTAGGCTATCGCCCGGTTGGCCACACTGTGGACTTCGACACTAGTGTCGCACCGGCTATGCGCACTTGATTGGCCGATCAGATGGGTGAATTCGCGCCAATTCACGTCAACCAGGGCGGGTGCCGGCAGTTGCCGATTGCATGGGAAGAACGTTGCCACCGACACACTGTCAGAGCACTTCCTGACCCTGCGGCAACGACGAATCGAAGGCCACGGGGGGCTTACCTTCCGTCCAGCGTTGCCACATCAAGCGCAGTGCGCGCGACATTCCCTCTGCGACGACTTCCGGCTGGAAGTAAGCCGAGCGCGCGCAACGCTCACGCATGTGCGCGCGCAACTCGGCAAGCGTGGAAAGGTTGCTCGCCCAGTCGACACCTCTTTCGACGAAGTCGGCCGGGTCAGATGCAATGAACCTTTCCAGCGCCAGGTGCGACATGATCGCTGCGCCGCCGCGGCTAGCAGCGGATCGGCCAGGCAGCGTGAGCGTGGGTACACCCATCCAGGCGGCGTGGAAGGTCGTTGTTCCGCCCGCATAGGGGAATGCGTCGAGGCAGATGTCGACGGCGTGGTGCTGCTGCAGATAAGCGCGCATTTGCAGACGAGGGTGCGACTCCAGGCGAGTGCGGTCGATGCCCTCCTGCTCGAACCAGTCGACAAGCTTGGTGTAGCCATCCTCCGGTACCCCGCCAATCAGCATGCGTGCCGTCGGCACGGCGTGCAGCAGTTGTGCCCACAGCTTGATGACCGCCGGGCGCAGCTTGCTCATCCGGTTAAAGCTGCCGAATGTGACATACCCGTTGGCGAGGGCGGGCAGGCGGTTGATAGGCGGCGCCACGTCCGCGGGAACGAACGGCGCTGACGCGGGCAAGTAGGCGATCTTCTCGACGAATTGATTTTCGACCTCACCAGGCGTTACGAAGAAGCGGTCTGCAAAGTAGTAATCCATGGTGCGCATCCCCGTCGTAGCGGGGTACCCGATCCAGCTCGCCTGAATCGGAGCCGGCTTGCGCGCGAAAACTGGCAGCCGGTTGAAACCGGTATGCCCAGATAGGTCGATCAGGATGTCGATGCCGTCGGCGCGGATCTTGTTATCCAGCGCGGCATCGCTCATATGGGCGACAGGCGTCCAGCTGGCAAAGTGCTCGCGCAGTTGCTGGCTGACGCGGTCTTCCACTGTATTGTTGTAATAGGCATGGAGCGTCAGATCGCGCTCGCAAGCGAGATAGTGCAACACCGGGGCGAAAAACGACGCTACGGCGTGGTCGTATAGATCGCCCGAGACAAAGCCGACTTGCAGGCCGCGTTGCGGCTTGCGCACGTTCTTATGCGGCTTCCGGTAAGCACGAAGCTTGTCTTCGAGGAGGCTACCGAACCGGCGATGCTGCGCCATCAATTCCTGCTCATCCGCTGCCTCGTCATGGCTCATGGCGAACAGCAGGTTGCTGCGGACCATCGAGAAGTCCGGATCGATCTCGAGCGCCTGGCCGAACATGTCGCGCGCTTCCTCGATTCGGCCCAGTTGCAGCAGGATGGATCCGAGCGTCGCCAGCACCCGCGTATCGGCCGGCGCGATCTCGAGCGCGCGCCTCACGACCATCTCGGCCTCGTCGCACCGGAATTGCTGGTTCAAGGCCATGCCGAGCACGCAATGCCCTTCGACGCGCTCGGGCGCCAATTGGGTAAGGTGCCGTGCTTCGCGTTCGGCCTCGATGACCTTTCCCGTGTGCCGAAGGATGTCGGTGAGCGTCAATATGGCGTCATAGTCGCGCGGATCGAGTTCGCGCGCGCGTCGCAGTGGGTCGATTGCTTCATCGATCTGAGTCAGGGCGACTCTTGCGAGCCCCAACACGCGCCAGCCGAGTGCATGATGCGCGTAGCGCTCCGTGAGATCGTGTGCGGCCTTCGCGGCTTCCGCTGTGCGGCCATTTTTTAAGAGCGTCACCACTCGCTCCTGTTCAGCCGCCGTGGGCGCAGGACGAGCCGCCGCGGGCAGCAATTCGTCGGCTCTCTCAAGCGGGCCGCGCGCGGCATCGGCGCGCCCTTGCTGCAGCAGCGCGCTGCCCAGCGCTTGCCACCCGTACGCATGCTCCGGCAACATGAGCGTCATTTGCCGGGCGACAGCTTCCGCTTGCTCGTGTTGTCCCAGCTCCCGCAGCGCCGTCAATGTCGCGATGAACTCGTCAGCGAGTGCTGCGAGTTGCGCGGCGGGCAGGGCGCCTGACGGCGCTCCTTCGGCTGCCTCGGCCGCAATGGCGTCAGCCTGATCATGCGTGTCGAGCTGTGTGGCTTGGGTGAGATGCAAGGCATGCAGTGCGTTCAGCGGGTATTCGGCCGCCACGCGCATCTGTTCGATAAACTGATCTTTCGCTTCCTGCAGCGCCGCCAGTACGTCTAGCGCCCGTCCCTCGTCCGCGGTGAGATCGACGAGGAATGTGTCATTGTTGCGCTTCACCCAGTCCAATGGCATATCCCACCAGGCGAGTTGCAATAATTTCTCTCGGACCTTTTCGGAGAAGCGAAAGCGTGTCAGACGTGCAGGGGAGCCGACATAAATGCCATACGGCTCGCTGCGGAAATTGGGCGGGATGACCGCTCTTGCGCCGATCACGCAGCCGCTTTCAATGATGCTGCCGCCGAGGAACAATGCCTCATCACCAATCCAGACATCGTTGCGAATGATGGTGTCTGTATATTGCGGAACGGGAGAGGACGCCAGTCCCATGCCAAATATGGCGAGCATACTGGTGGAGATGGTCCGCACTTCGTGCTGACCATTCAGCACGAAGCGTAGCCGTTGGCCGCCCGACACGTACTTGCCGATGACGAGCTTCTGATGGTTTGAGTCGTACTTGACTATCGAGCCGGTTCCGAGTCCGGAACAGCGGCCGATATGAAATGACTCAGGCTCGGTGAGGTCACCGAGCCAATTCTGGAAAACCGATTTGGGAATGGTCGAAAATGCCCCATCCTTGAAGCCGATCACCGTGAAATGTGTCGACAACGGGTGGTTGGAAAGCACCCCGATACAATCGTCCGAACTAACAATATTCATTGGCACCTGCCGTGATGCTGCGGGGCCCGCCTCACGCCCGTGGATGACGGGGCGCTCCGGGCGCGTTTAGCCGTGTGCCGAAAGGCCGTACATTTTGTGCAGCGCGCGCGTTTGGCGGCCGCTCTCCAGTAGCGCGGACAACCGCGCGAGGCGCGGCGCCGCCAGTTCACGCACCGCTGTCTCGTTTGAGAGGATCCGCCGGGTCACGTCGTACTTGCGCGCGCGCTGCGAGTCGTCGAGCGGGACGATCGCGTCGACTGGCCGCAGGGTATCGGCCAGCGCCGAATACTGCGTCTGCAATTCAATGACGGTATCCCAGTTTTCTTCGCGCGCTGCGCCCAGCATCCGTTCCGATGCGTGGAGCACGCTGTCATAGCGCATAAGCAACTGATCGGCTGTAGTGATCGCTTCCATATCGAATCAGGCGGAGGTAGTCAGTTGTGTCAGGCCGGCCGAGTTCTTGAGCTGGGGCTTGATGCCAGTCCAGCCTTCCTCGATGGTCGCGAGCAGGCCGTCGATTTCATCGAGCAGCGCCGGGTCGTTCTTCAGATTAGCCTCGAGCAAACGGCGCGTCATATAGTCGTACAGCGCATTCAGGCGCTGCGCGAGATCGCCGCCCTGCTCGAGATTGAGGCCCTGCTGCAGGCCCCCGCCGACGATCGCGATGGCTTGCGAAATCAACTTGCCTTTCAACGGAATGTTGCCGTTTTGCATGTGCACGCGGCCCATACGGATCGCGCGGCGCGCGCCCTGGAACAGCAGCGCGACCAGTTCATACGGGCTTGCGCCGTTCACGCTGGTTTCGAGGCCAACGCGTGCGTAACTTTCTGCTCCAAACTTACCTGGCGAATACATGAATGCGGTCCTCTTCTTGCGGGTGGGCCGGCGCACGGCTTGCGTTGCGGCGTGGTTCCGTCAACTGGATGAAGTGGACGGGTTGAAGGTCAGTTGCAAGAAGGTCGCGGTCGATTGCATCTGGACCACCATTGCGTTCATTGCCGAGAACTGGGCCTGGTATTGTTGCTGCACCTGCGTGATGTATTGCTGCAAATTCGTTTGTTGGGTCTGCAGCGACGTAATTTGCGTATTGAGCGTGTTCGTCGCAGCCGTGATCGAACCGCTGGTCGCATTGGTTGCGTTCGCGACGATTCCGTTCAGCAGCGAAGCAAAGCCCTGCGAGTAGTTGACCGCGCCGAGTGGGCCGGTGCTGGTCCCGGTCACGAGAATCTGCAGGCCGGCCGCCGGGCCGGTGTCGCCGACTGCCAGCACCTGACCACTGCCGGTTGCCGCAAAGCCGCCGATCGTGCCTTGCACATCGACGCCGGTAGTGGTTGTTTGCGTGCTGCCGAAGAGCTGCGTCGCACCCGTGCCGCCGATCGAGACCGACGACTGCGAGCCGTAACTCGTCGATGTCACGCTGAGCTCGCCGCTGGCGTTCTGGGTCACGTCGACCGAGACGCCGGCCAGCTGCAGCGTGGAGTTGGTGTTGATAGCGGTCTGCATTGCCGTTGCAAGCTGCGAGGGCGTATAGCTGCCAGCCGCAAGCGTGACGTTTGCCATCACACCGTCAACCGTCACGGCCAGCGGCATACCGCCGGACGGGATGGTGGTCGTCGAGTTGTCGACGTTGCCGCCGAACAGCTGGGTCGCGCCGGTGCTGCCGTTGTCGGCAATCGACATGGTCTGATTGCCGCCGCCCGCCGGCGTCACGCTCAGTACGCCGTTGTTCTGGGTCACGGTGGCGGCGGAACCGATTGCGGTTTGCAGCATGTTGACGACGTCGTCAGGCGTAGCGTAAGTGCCGGCAGCAAGGCTGACGGTGGTCGGCGTGCCGCCTATCGTCAGCGTAAGCGTGGTCCCCGCTGCGATCGTGGTCGGGCTGCTGAGCGCGGTGGTGCCTGTCGCGGTGTCGGGTGCCGACGTGCCGGTGAAGGTCCCATGGGTCGCGGCCTGCGTGATGTTGACCGCATACGAACCGGACTGCGTGTTCGTGCCGCCAATCAGGTAGGCGACGTTGCTATTGGTCGCGGAGCCGGCGGTGCTGAACAGCGCGGCGAACTGGCCCGGATTGCTTTGCAGTGCCTGAGACAGCGTCGAATCGTTGACCGACAATGTGCCGTCGCTGTTGAGCGAGATACCGACGTCCGCCAACGACGAATAGCCGCTGCCAGTACCCGACAGCGCGCTCGCAACCACCTGTTGCAACTGGGTCTGGATCTGCATCGTGGTGGCGTCGCCGATCAACGGGCCATTGGTGCCGCCGGGATTGTAGGCGGTCAGGCTGTTGATCGAGCTTTGCAGCGTGCTGTAGGCCGATACGAAACTGTCGATATCGGTCTGGATCGAACTCGCATTGTTTGCGATCGTGAGCGTCGACTGGCCCGTCTGCAGGAGGGTCAGGGAGATGCCCGGCAATGCGGATCCGACGTTATTGCTCGAACTGCTGAGCGCGAGGCCGTTGACTGTCAGCTTGGCGTCCTGCGCCGCCGCGGTCTGCGTGATTGCGGCGCTGGCTGGGGTGCCGGTGGCGGGCGGGTAGGTCAGCAGCGAACTGATGCCGGCGTCGCCTTGCACCGAGACCTGCATGCTTTCGTTCGCGCCCGTTGTGTTCGACGTCAGCACGAGCCGGTAGGGCGTGCCGCTGCCGTCGTTGACGATCGACGCCGTGACGCCGAGGTTGGCGCCATTGATGGCGTCACGCATGCCGGCGAGCGAGTCGTTGCTGCTGTTGATCGTGACGCTGCCGCTGGCTTGCGACGGATTCGGCGTGAAAGTCGTACCGTCTTGCGTGCCGAACGTAAACGTGACGGTCGAGCTGCCGCTGCCGCTCGAGAGGTGCGAGTTCAGGCTGGCCTGGCCCGCCGTCGCGAGCGACTGGGCCTGGGCCAGTTGCGTCGCGTTGATGGTGTACTGGCCGGTCTGGGCGCCGACCACCGCGCTCGCGGTGAGCGCCGACGTATTGCTGGAGGTCGCGCTGAGCGTCTGGAACTCGGTGGGCTGCGTCAGTTTCGCCAGCGCTTGCTGAAACGTCGCGAGTGCCGAGCTGAGTTTGCCGTACGCGGAAATCTCCGTCTGGACACCGGTTACCTGGTTTTGCAGTAGCGTGAGCGGGATGCTTTCGATCTGCATCAGCCCCGTCAGCACCTGGCTGATCGGCAAGGTGGTGCCGAGACCAAGGCCGACCGACGAGATGATCGACGCGGGCGACGGCGTCGACGTCGATGTCGACGAACTGCCGGTACTGCCCACGCTGCTGGTCGGAGAGATCGGTGTAGACATATTGAGCCTGTGTCCTCTGAAGCGGCGCATCGCGCCGGCGTTGCGTCGAAAGTGGCGGTGCGTGAGCGAGGCTGCCAGCATCCGCTGCTTGTGTGTCGGTTTTTGACGTGGCGCTCCGGGAACACCGCCTCAAAAACCGGCCGGCGCATACGCGCCGGCCGTCTACTACCTGCTTACTGACGCTGTTATTGCAGCAGCTTCAGAACTTGCTGCGGCAGCTGGTTCGCCTGCGCGACCATTGCTTGAGCGGCTTGCGACAGCACCTGGGCACGCGACAGCGCCGACGTTTCGCTGGCGTAGTTCGTGTCCTGGATCGACGACTGCGTCGACTGAGCGTTCTGCACCGACGAGCTCAGGTTCGAGATGACCGACGTGAAGCGGTTCTGCACCGCGCCCAGTTGGCCTTGCAGCGTGCTGATCTGGCTCAGCGCGGCGTCGACGGACTGGATGGTCTTCTGCGCGTCGGCCACCGTCAGCACGTCGATGCTTGACAACGAACCGGTGGCCGTGGCCGTGTAGTTCGTCGAGTTGGCGGCGCTTTCGAACGCGCCTGTCGTCGCCCCTCCAGCCAAACCGGTAACGAACGCGCCGCCGCCGGAATCAGCCTCCGTCACGGTTTGGCCTGACGTGTTGATAATGACCAGCTTGGTGCCGTTAATCGTAGCGCTGATGCCTGCCGCCTTGAGAGCGGAGTTGGCGTTGATCGAAGCTGCGGCATCGTTGACAGTCGCACCCGCGTTCGGACCAGTCGTGGCGTTGGTCAGAGTCTGGGTGTAGGTGGCAGAACCCACCGTGAACGTCATCGTGTTAGTAGTCGCCGCCGTCGGAGCCGTGTATGCAGCGGATCCCGTCACGACCTCTGCGTTGTCGAGGCCTGAGTTGAAGCCAGTGCCAGTGCCGGTATTGGTATCGGTAATGGCGAGATTTTGGCCCGATTTGTTTGTGACGACGAGGGCGCCTTTCGAATTTACGCTCGCGGAAATGCCGGCCTGTTGGAGTGTCAGGTTACTGTTGATACTCTGAGCGATCGTGGTCGAGGTGTCTGTGACGCCCACCGTAATCGGAACCGGAGTGGTAGCAGCGCTACTGCTGGCACCGACATAGAAGTTGATCGTACCGCCATTAGTGCCAGCTGCGAAAGAAGTCGAGGACGTGGTCGTCTGGACAGCTTGCAGCGAGTCGGCTCCGTTGGTCGAATTGTCGTACTGGCTCGAAATGTCGGTTGCAGCGGCGCCCGACAGTTGAACCCCACTAGCCGATGCCAGCGTGACGCTACCGCGCAGTTGACCAGAACTGAACGAGCTAGCGCCGCTGAGGTTCGCCAGGGAACCCGCCTGGCCGTTGATAAGGATGTTCGAGCCGGCGTTGTTGGCGAGGCCACCTGTGATGTTGGCGCCAGTCGTGCTTTGCGTCACGAGGACGTTGCTGCCGTCGGCTGCATTCAGGGTGAAGGTCTTGCCGTCCGATCCCAGCGTCGCCGTGACGCCGGTGGTACCCGACTGCGCGTTGATGGCGCTGATGACGGTCGTGGCGGTCACAGTCTGGCCGACGCCGACCGACAGGCCGGTCGATCCAAAAATGTTCGTGCCGTTAATCGACAGGTTGTAGTTTTCGGATGCCGTCGCGGCGGCACCGTTGGTAACACCCGTGTAGACGAATTGCTGCGAGTTGTTCGCGGTTGCCGTCAGACCGGAAATGTTGGAGTTATTGACGGCAGCAGCGGCAGCGAATGCGCTGTCGGCCGTCTGACCTGCGCCCGTGCCTGCGACTGCATTGCCCACCGTCACGCTGGCAGCGCCGCCAACCGAGACGTTGAGGCCTTCGGTCGACAGGCCGCCGTTCGTGCCATTCAGCGAGAACGTCGTGCTCGAGGTCTGGCCGATCTGCGAAGTCTGCGTGCCCTGGCTCAGGTTCACTGCGATCGTCTGACCGGCGTTCGCGCCGATCTGGAAATTCTGCGAGCCGAACGAGCCGTCAAGGAGGTTCTGGCCGTTGAAGCTGGTCGTCGTCGCGATCGTGTTGATCTGCGCGAGCGACTGTTGCACTTCCTGGTTCAGCGCCGCGCGGTTTGCAGCCGTGTTCGACGCGTTCGATGCCTGAACGGCGAGCTGGCGGATCGTTTGCAGGTTGTTGGTGATCTGCGTCAGTGCGCTTTGGCCGGTTTGCGCCAGCGAAATGCCGTTGTTCGCGTTCTGCTGCGCAACGGTCTGGCCGTTGATCTGCGCTTGCAGCGTGGTCGCGATAGCCAGACCAGCGGGGTTATCCGCTGCGCTGTTGATTGCGAGACCCGACGACAATTGGGTGATCGCGCTGGTCACTGCGGCCTGGTTGTTCAGCAAATTGTTCTGCGCAATCTGCGACGCAATGTTGGTATTGATAACCGTAGTCATTCAATTACTCCTATATCCAATGATTTGCACATTCCGGCAAGCTCGCCGTAACGTACGGCCGTGTGATGCGATGTCCATTTGCCGTCGTTAAGTGGGTTATCGGATACGTTCTGGAAATCTTTAATGGGGGTATCTCACGAATGCCGCAACATTTCGCGTTTTTGAAAGCGCTGGATTCTTACGCGAGGCCGGTCCATTGCCAGTCTCGCCAGGCCAGCGGAACAGCTTGATCGCACTATTGGGCCGGCTTTATGCCAGTCGGGGCGGGAGCTGCGGCGAGGTTGCAGCTCACGGATCGGCTTCCTTCGCGCGAACCCCTGTTGGCCGCCCTGGCGATGCGCCCTGCATCTGGGCGCAGATGCCTTCCCGCCGCGTTATCGCCTCGCTCGGCCCCTCATGACCGGGCGCAGTTTGGTCACATGATGCCGAGATATAGCAAGCAGCGATTCCCCAAGTTGGCGCTAACTTAAGCCGCTGTTCCGACCTTTGTCGCCGGTCGCCCTGGTACAGAATGACGGCACTCGCCTGTTCAACACCCCTTGGTTACGCTAATGACGGACCCGCTTTGTCAAATGTGCGCCGACCTGCCTACCGGTCAGGAAGTCGACGCATACGCCGATGCGCACGCGAGCGCGCCCGCCTTGCTGCGGCTCGCCGCGATCCTCGATACTCAATGCCGCCATGCGGACGCCGCCACGCTTTTAAAGGCTGCACAGATTGCCGCACCGGCATTGCCCGGCTTGCAGGCGCGACTCGCGCTTTCACTTTCGGCCGCCGGCGAACATGCGGCGGCGCGTAAGCAGTTTGAAGTCGTCCTGGGGGGCGATGCATCCGCCCATACGGCCAGTGTGGACAATCCCGCGGTAGCGTCGCGGCTCCAGCTTGCCTATTCGCGCACGCTCCTCGCGCTCGACGCGGCGGACGAAGCGCTGACGCAAGCGGACCATGCGGTTGCGGGCAATCCCGAAGATGCATGCGCTCACGCCGCGCGCGGCGACGCATTGGAGGTGCTGCAACGGTTGCCGGACGCGCTCACCGCCTACCAGCGCGCGCTCAGGCTCGATCCGTCATTGGCATGGGCGCACTATGGCGCCGGCAAAATATTTATAGAGCTCGGCCGGCCCATGGCCGCGTTGGAGGGGTTGTCGCGCGCCCTGGCGCTTTCGGAGCACATGCAGCAAGACGCTGACTCAGCGGCGCAGGCTCTCGCGCCGCTCAGCTTTTCGTGTTTGCCGGTCCACGCTTTATCCACCTCCGCGATCTGCGAGTCGATCGGCCTGGCATGGGCCAAAGGCAGTCAACTCGCGCAAGCACTGCCTTGGTTCGAACGTGCGCTGGACCTCGAGCCCAACCGGGCGACTGCTCTGCGCTATATGGGTAACACGCTCGCGATGATGCGTGCCGACGACGCTGCCCTGGCGTGCTTTCAGGCGGCCCGCCGCGTGCGTCCTGACTGGGATAAGCCCTGGCTCGACGAGGCTGGCCTGCTGCTGCGTCGAGGTGACTATGCGGAAGGCTGGCGTGCATATGGCAAGCGCGAAGGGCAGCGGATGCTCGAAACTCTGCCGTCCTGCTGGTCCGGCGAAGAGCCGCTCGCCGATAAGACGATTCTGCTGATTGCCGAACAGGGCCTCGGCGACACGATCCAGTTCGCGCGTTATGCGCCGCTGGTAGCGGCGCTCGCGCAACGCGTGATCCTCGAGGTTCACGCGCCGCTGCGACCGTTGTTCGACGAAGTGGCCCGAGACTGGGGTGTGGAGATCGTTGCGCGCGGCGACGCGCGACCCGATGGCGACTATCAATGCTTGCTGCTCAGTCTGCCGCGGACACTCCGGACGACGCCTGACACCGTCTCTGAGCCGAGCGCGTATCTTCGCGCCCCCGCGGCGCGGCGAGCGCCTTGGCGCGAGCGGCTTGCGGCCCGCAGCGCGACGGGGCGATTGCGGGTTGGTCTCGCACCGGCCGGCAATCCGCAGTTCAAGAACGACGCACTGCGCTCGATTCCGCTCGCTGCTTTCGAAGCCTGCTTTGACTTGCCGGGCGTTGACTGGGTGATCCCACAGCCGGAGATCCGCGACGCGGATCGCGCGGTGTTGGAGCGGCATGCCAACGTCATCTCGTTTGGTGCCCAACTGGAAGACTTCGCCGATACGGCGGCACTGCTCGAACAACTCGACCTGGTGATCTCGGTGGACACGTCGATCGCCCATCTGGCCGGGGCACTCGCGCGCCCGGTGTGGATCCTGCTGCCGCACTTTCCGGATTGGCGCTGGATGCACGATCGCGACGACACGCCCTGGTACCCGAGTGCGCGGCTTTTTCGCCAGACGGTAGCGCGTGATTGGGACGGGGTGATCAAGCGAGTGCGCGACGAGCTTTCGTTACGCGTCGCGCAGTTCGCGTGAATAGGCGGCTATTTCGTCCTCTGTTCCTTCGTTGTGTTCCGTCCGATTCCAGTAGTCTACGTTGGGCCTCTCACCCCGTATCACTTTATCGAAGCGTCTCATCCATGAATCCTGTTCAAACACCGCTCACCGCGGAGGCAGGGCACCCACCGCCTTATCAGCCGTTGGGTCTGGCCGCTTTGCTCAGAGCAGCAACGGCGGGAAATGATCTCACGCCACTGGGGGAACGCTTGCTCGCGCATAGCGAGCGCTATGAGGATCCGTACGTCCTGCTCGATTTGTCGCTGGTGCTGCAACTCAAATACCAGAAAGCGTCCGCACTCACCGTCCAAAACCTGGCAATTCAAATGCGCAGGCATTACCGGCTAAAGAGTGCGCACTCGGCCGAGGCACCGGTAAAGGTGCTCGTGCTCAAATCCCCTGGCGATCTCATGGCGAATACGCCGTTTGAATGCCTGGTTGAGAACGCCGACCTTCAGGTCGACGTGTTGTACGTCGATGGAGATTCGCCTGAGGACGCGAGTTTGCCGGAACACGATGTCATTCTCGTTGCCGCGTGCGCATTGGATGAAAACGCCGACGCGCTCGCTCGAATTGCAGCGCTGACCCGTCGCGCTGATTGTCGGGTGCTGAACCGGCCCGAGCGCATCTCGCACACGACGCGCGATGCCGCCTATGCGCTGCTTGGCAAGGTTCCGGGCGTTTGCATGGCGCACACCGTGCGGCTGTCTCGCGAGCGGATTCTCGAAGCCGCGTCAGGCACGTTCGATCTGTCCGATGTGCTGGACGGACATTACCCTTTCATTGTGAGGCCGGTGGGCTCGCATGCCGGACAAGGGCTCGTGAAAGTGTCTGACGGGCTTGAGCTTGCACGTTATGTGGACGGCACGGACGTTCAGGAATATTACGTCGCACCGTTTATCGACTACAGCAGCCCGGACGGCTTGTTCCGTAAGTACCGGATCGTGATGATCGAGGGCGCGCCTTTCGTTTGCCATATGGGGATTTCACGCGAATGGATGGTCCACTATCCGTACGCCGAGATGATTGCGCACCCTGAGCGGCGGGAGGAGGAGGCGCGCCTGATGGCAAGTTTCGATTCGGACTTTGCGGTGCGTCACCGCGAAGCGTTTCGCATGATTGCTGAAACAACTGATCTGGATTACGTAGGATTCGATTGCGCCGAAACGAGTGATGGCCGCCTGCTCATCTTCGAGATTGCCACTGCGATGGTCGTGCATGACATGGACGATCCTGGCAAGTTTCCTTATAAGGCGTCGCAAATGCGTCGAGTCTTCGATGCATTTCAGCAGATGCTGCGCCGCGCGGCTGCGGGCTCATGTTAATCAACCGAAGGCTTGTCCACGAATCATGAAATCCAACACATTGAATTTTTCCGGTGGTCCCGGTGCGCTCCCGGAAACCGTGCTGGAGCAAACCCGTGAGGCCGTTGCGCGTCTGCCGGAGACGGGCATATCTGTGCTCGGCATGAGCCATCGATCAGACTGGTTCCGGTCGATATTGAATGAAGCAGAACAGAACCTGCGCAGCCTGCTCGGCATTTCCGATGACTACGCGGTCACCTTTCTGCAGGGTGGTAGCAGTCTGCAGTTCGCGATGATTCCAATGAATTTCGCCACCAGGGCCAGTGCACCGCCAGAATACGTGACGTCCGGCTATTGGAGCGGTCGGGCGACGTCGGAAGCGGCTAAAGTGACCGCGAGAAAGGTCGCGTGGGATGGTCATGCGACGGGCTATCGACAACTGCCTGACCTTCAGGCGCTGGATGTGTCGAGGTCGGCCGCTTATCTGCACTACGTGTCGAACGAGACCGTGGAGGGCTTGCAGTTTCCCAATTGTGAAGATGAGATGCCCGCGCCGCTTATTGCGGATATGTCATCCGATTTTCTGTCGAAGCCCTTCCGGCCAGATTTATTCTCGATGGTGTATGCCCATGCGCAGAAGAACCTGGGTCCTGCCGGGGTGACGGTGGCGGTCATCAAACGGTCTCTTCTGGAGCACATTCCGGATGGCCTGCCGGCTATTCTCGACTTTCGCACACATGTGTCACACGGCTCGAACTACAACACGCCACCGGTATTCGCGATCTATGTCATGACGTTGATTACCCGTTGGCTGCGTTTCGAGATCGGCGGTTTGCATGCGATGCAAAGCATTAACGAAAGAAAAGCGAATCGGCTATACGAAACACTCGACGCTTTGGGCGATGCGGTGACGATCCACGCGGATCGCCCGTGGCGCTCGCAGATGAACGTGGCGTTTACGTTTGGCGATGCGCGGCTCGACGATGCATTTGTCGAGACGGCGCGGGAACAAGGGATTGTCGGGCTGGAGGGCCATCGTTCGATTGGAGGGTTGCGGGCCTCTCTCTATAACGCCGTGACGGAGGAAGCGGTCGATATCCTGACGAATGCCCTGACGGAATTTAGTCTGCAACGCGTGTGAGGTCATTGAGCGGGGCTTGCAGTCGTGTCTCCCGAGGTTCCTCGCACTCCGCAATTCCGGATTGCAGTCGCCTACGAACCTATTACGGCGTTCGATGAGTTCGTGGCTTGAGGGAATCTCGTGGCAGGCACGACGTCTGGCGTCTGCGGGAGCAGCGCGGCGTGGGGAAGAGGCGCGCCAGGGCGTCTGCCTGGATCACGAAGCGCCGTCCCAGATAACTTGAAAGGCGTGGGATCGTCCGGGCGTCGCGCTGCAGAGGCAAGCGAGACGGCGTATTCTCTTGCTCTCCTGTGACATGCCTCGGAGAAATCATGCAAAAGCGCCGGATTGGACGTTCCGAATTAGAGGTCGCGCCGCTTATGTTCGGCGGCAATGTATTTGGCTGGACCGCGGACGAAGCTACCTCGTTCTCTATCCTGGACGCCTTCGTCGATGCCGGGCTCAACTTCGTCGACACCGCCGATGTCTATTCCGCATGGGTGCCGGGCAACCAGGGCGGCGAATCGGAAACGATCATCGGCAAGTGGTTCAGGCAGAGCGGCAAACGCGACAAGATCGTGCTCGCCACCAAGGTCTCCAAGCATCCGCAACGCAAGGGTTTGTCGGCGGCGAACATACAGGCCGCGGTAGAGGATTCGCTGCGGCGCTTGCAGACCGATTACATCGACGTCTATTTTTCTCACGACGACGACGCCGACACGCCTTTGGCCGAGACGCTCGGCGCGTATCAAAAGCTGATCGAGGCGGGCAAGGTGCGGGTGATCGGCGCGTCGAACTACAGCGGCGCGCGCGTGGAGGAAGCCTTGGCTGTGTCTCGCCAGCATGGGCTGCCCGAATATCAATTGCTGCAGCCGGAATACAACCTGTATGACCGCGCGGAGTATGAGCGTGACACCGAACCGGTGGCGCTCGCCAATCAGCTCGGTGTCGTGGTGTATTACAGCCTTGCGAGCGGCTTTCTGTCCGGCAAGTACCGTTCTCAGGCCGATCTGGCCAATAAGGCGCGCGGCAGCCGGGTCGAAAAATATCTGAACGAGCGCGGCTTGCGTATTCTGGATGCGCTCGACCGGGTCGCCGAGCGGCACGGCAGCACCCCGGCCACCGTCGCCCTGGCATGGCTGATCGCTCGCCCGAGCGTAACGGCCCCAATTGCCAGCGCGACGTCGGTTGACCAGCTCAAAAACCTGGCCGCCTCGGTCCATTTGATGCTGACGGGCGCCGATATCCGCGAACTGGACGAGGCGAGCGCCTGATTGCGAGTGACCTGGCGCAATCGCTAAACCCCTGGTAGGATGGAGAGTTTCCTGATATTATCGGGAGTGAATTGAGATCTTTGCCTGTTTCGTCAGTGTTTTTCGTTGATGAAAGGTTGGCGAAACGGCAACAGACGTGGCTTTGGCATTACGTCTGTCCGCGTTCCGCGGTGAACTCCCCACCTCTCTTTTCCGGCCTCCGTGGCCGTTATGCCTCTCGTTTCATTCGTGGTTTGGCCGGGTTTCTACCCGCGTTTGCCTGTTACTGGCCATGAATCGAAACGACCGGAGGGCCGGCGCGTGAGCGGTATCCGCCACGCAATTTACCCCTATCAAGTGATTGAGTTAGGAATTACATGACGACGATTCTTCTGAAAGAAAACGAGCCGTTCGAAGTGGCGATTCGCCGCTTTCGTCGCGCAATCGAAAAGAATGGCCTGATCGCTGAACTGCGTGAGCGCCAATCGTACGAAAAGCCGACCACGGCACGTAAGCGCAAGAAGGCTGCTGCTGTGAAGCGCCTGCACAAGCGCCTGCGCAGCCAGATGTTGCCGAAAAAGCTGCACTAAGCACACTTTTTCGCGCTGCATTCCGCACGCCGAAACGGCGGTGTGAGCTTCGAAAGAAGCCACATCGCCGTTTTGCTTTTGGGGCGGTGATTTGCTTTTGGGGTGCTGAATTGCGTGGGTTTTTTGCGGCTGAGTTTCCGGCTTGTTTTTGGCGTCAGACAGGGCGCGCTACGGCTGAACTCGCGCCTGGATGGCATCAGGCAAACGCCGCAGGGGTGGGATCGCATTCGGGAGTTTCCCTGGATCCTCATCTTTTTGTTAGACGCACGGCGCTAAGAAGTCCGGCACTCGCCGCCTATCAGCCAGCCTTGCGTTTGCGTCCCTTCTTGCCGAGCGCCGCGCACCGCGCGCGACACATGCAGCTTGCCTCGTGGTCGTTCACCATGCCGACCGCCTGCATGAACGCATAGCAGATCGTCGAGCCGACGAACTTGCAGCCGTAGCGCTTCAGCCCCTTGCTGAGGGCGTCCGAAACTTCAGTCGATGCCGGCGCCTGTTTATACGACGCCCAATCGTTCTGGATCGGTGTCTGATCGACGAACGACCATATGAAGTTGGCGAGCGAGCCGTGTTCGGCCTGAATCTGCTGCACGGCGCGCGCGTTGGTAATGGCCGATTCGATCTTGCCGCGATGGCGCACGATACTTTCGTCCAGCACCAGCGCATCGACATGTTTAGGCGTGAAGCGCGCTACCTTGTCGATGTCGAAATCAGCAAACGCGCGGCGATAGCCGGTTCGTTTGTTGAGAATCGTCGACCATGACAAACCCGCCTGCGCGCCCTCCAGCACAAGCAGTTCGAACAGGTGCTGATCGTCGCGCGAGGGCACGCCCCATTCGGTGTCGTGATAGTGTGCGAGCGCATCGCTCGATACCCAGTTGCATCGCTGTGTCACTTTCGCGCTCCCGCGTTGTCATGTCGCCCGTCAGCATAGCGGAAGTCGTGCGCGCTGCAAGCTGGCCATTCGGCCGATTGCGGGATTGAAACTGACCTGCCACGCTATGCGTTATTCACCACTTGAACTCACTCGATTCGATGAATAAAGACCTCTTTCTGATCGGCATTGACGGCGGCGGTAGCGGTACGCGGGTCGTGCTCGGCGACGCGCAGGGCCGTGAACTGGCGCAGGCGGCGAGCGGGCCCTCGGGTCTGGGCCTCGGCGTGGAGCGCGCGTGGCTGGCCATTGAGGCCGGCTGCGCCGACGCGTTTGCACGCGCCGGCGTGCCGCTCGACTGGGCGCGTTGCGTGCTGGGTTGCGGCCTGGCAGGGGTCAACAATCGCGACTGGCTGGCTGCGTTTCGCTCGCAGGCACCGGCCGTAGCCGGGCTCGCGGTGGAAAGCGACGTGTACACCAGCTTGCTCGGTGCGCACGCCGGCGCGCCCGGCGTGGTCGTCGCGCTTGGCACCGGCAGTCAAGCTGCCGTGCTTGATGGCAATGGCGAATGCCGCGTCGCCGGTGGCTTCGGTTTTCCGTCAAGCGACGAAGCGAGCGGCGCCTGGCTCGGGCTGCGGGTCATCGTGCACGCACAGCAGTCGCTCGACGGACGTGTGCCCAAAGACGCTCTTGCGCAGGCGCTGCTCGCCCATACCGGTGCGCATGACTACGACAGCCTCGTGGTCTGGCTATGCGAAGCCAATCAGACAGCCTATGCGAGGCTCGCGCCGATCGTCCTCGCGCATCGCACGCATCCGTTTGCGGCGCGTTTGCTCGGCGAGGCCGGCGTGGACGTGGGCAAAATGATTACCGCGCTCGACCCTTCGGCGAGCTTGCCGGTCGCGCTGTGCGGCGGTCTCGGTGCACCCTTGCGCGAATATGTGCCGCAGATTTATCAGTCCCGTCTGCGCGAGCCGTTGGAGGACTCCGCACACGGCGGTCTGCAGTTGGCGCTGCGCGAAGCGGCTCGCATCAGCGGTTGAGAATCGCTCCGCGCCCAGAGCGCGATCGCCCTGAGACGGTAAAATGCGATCTTTGACGCTGCTGGGCTGCTCCCACTATGTACAAAGTCATCGCCACGGATCTCGACGGCACGCTGCTCAACGCCAATCACCAGGTGGATCCGTTCACGATCGCTACCGTCCGTAAGCTGGAAAGCGACGGGCTGCACTTCGTGATCGCGACGGGGCGCCACTACTGCGACGTGGCGGGCATTCGCGACGTACTGGGCATCAACCCATATCTGATCACGTCGAACGGCGCGCGCATCCACGCGCCGGACAACACGGTGATCCACGCCGACGATCTGCCTCCGGCGATCGTGCAGCGACTGGTGCAGCCCGAAATTGTCGGCGCGCATGGCCGGGTGATCGTGAACCTGTTCACAGACAAGGCGTGGTTGATCGACCGGGAGGCGCCGGACCTGCTTAAGTTCCATCAGGATTCCGGCTTTACCTATGTGGTGACCGATCTGCCGAAACACGACGGCGTCGACATCGCCAAGGCCCTTTACATCGGTGAGCCAGCCGATCTCGCGCACGTGGCGGCCAACCTCGCGCGCGAATTCGGCGACGCGCTATACGTCACCTATTCGCTGCCGGATTGCCTGGAAGTGATGACCTCGAACGTATCGAAGGGGCGTGCGTTACAGATCGTGCTGAAGCGCCTCGGCGTCGGCGCTTCGCAATGTGTGGCCTTCGGGGACAACATGAACGATATCGATCTGCTGGAGACAGCCGGCCATCCGTTCATGATGAACAATGCCAATCCCGATCTCATCACACGGCTGCCGGACGTGCCGCGCATCGGCAACAACTTCGAGGCGGGCGTCGCGCATCATCTGCGCAAACTCTTCTCGCTCGATGACGAACTGATGTCCTGAAAACGGACCCGCCCGCGCCCACTGACGTGGTTGCGGGCCGGCTGTTGCGTCGCCTGTTGCGCCGATTCTGGTTCGCGACCTGATGCCACGGGGCTACGGTTAGTCGTGCCACCCCCCACGGCGATCGCCGCGGCCATCGTGGCCCCAACGGCGGTCGTGGTGATCCCAGCCGCGATTATCCCCGCGCTCGCCGCGATAGTAACGATGGTCCGAGCCGCCGTTGCCGTAATACACCGGCTGCGGCGCTGCATAGACACGGGCAGGCTGGGCATAAACCGGTGCGCCGAGCGACAGGCCGATGTTCAGATCCGTATGCGCCTGCGCGACACCGCATGCGCCCGCCGCGAGTCCGGCAGCAACCAGCAAGTGAGTGACGATGCGTTTCATGTTGTTCTCCTGTGAGGCGACGTATGTTTGTCGCACAGGACCAATTTACGCACTCCGGTCGCCGCTTACTGCGACGAGATGTTACGGACTGCAAGCATCGTCGCAGGGTTTGAACGGCGATAGAAGGAACATTCGAGCGCATCGCTCACTCATCGCTTTCCGCTTGGAGCGCCGTCTTGTAAGGCTTCGCGGCACATCAGAACGGGCCGCCGCCGGATTGTTGCCGCCCGCTGAAAAAAACGGCCAGCCGCGCCCGTAATCGCGGCTTACATCTGTATTACCCAATTAATCAGCTGAGCCGGCGGAAGCGCCCGTCGCGGCTGCGGACGGTGCGCCCGGCAGTGCCGCGCATGGGCAATCCGCTGCGCGGCCATTCAGCCCTTGGCGGTCGAGTTTGAAACTGGCGTGGGCCGTCCCGCTTTGCCACGCAAGACGGACGATATAAATGCTGTCGAAGTCGTCGCTTTGCCAATTGGGGACATCAGCGGCGTTGCCACCGTGCGCGCTCATCATTTGGCGCAACATTTTCACGATCAGCTTGTGTTCCCACGCAACGACAATCAGCTTGTTCCGATTGGCCGGATTGACGAGCGCGGTGCCCAGTTGATCGATCTGAGCGAAGCCGTACGGCGTTTGCACCGGCATCTGGAACTGGATGGCAGTCGGCTCGATGGTCGCAAGCGGCCGAACATAGTAATAGGGATGACCGCTGTCGTCCTTTTGTTGACCGGGATCGGGCGCGTAGATCAGATCCGGTTTGCCGAACTTGGCGGCGATGACTGCTGGCAATGCCAGAGCACGGTTGAGCCCTTGGCAATTGAGCTGGCCGAAACCCTTGGCGGGTTTCTCACCGTGGCGCACGAATACGAGCGTTTCAGTATTGCCGTCCGCGGCATGCGCTGCGGGTAATGCCAATACGCCTGCACACAAAGCGCTGAGGGCGAATGCGACGCCATGCAGGAATCCGCGGAAACGGGTCATCGGTAGCACCTGTGCGAGCTTGGGAAGTCGCACGATTCTAGCAGCGGGCCATTGGCGGACTATCAAGCCGCTCGCACCGTGCGTGCAAAAACAGGACGGGCGCCGTAGCGCCCGCTTTGACTGCCTGAATACGCGCACTCGCTGATCAGTCGAGCGCCAGTTCCTGCGAATTGCCGCGGCGGCTTTCGGCGATGACCGGGTACAACACGCCTGCGATCACCGCGCCGATGATCGGTGCGACCCAGAACATCCACAACTGATCCACCGCTGCGCCGCCCACGAACAGCGCCGGGCCGGTGGAGCGCGCCGGGTTGACCGACGTATTGGTGACGGGAATCGAGATCAGGTGAATCAGCGTCAGGCACAGGCCAATGGCGATCGGTGCGAAACCGGCCGGCGCGCGCTTGTCGGTCGCGCCGAGGATGACGAACAGGAAGAAGCCGGTCATCACCACTTCGCAAATGAAGGCGGCGGCGAGCGAGTAATGGCCCGGCGAGCGCTCACCGTAGCCATTGCTGGCGAAACCGCTGGCGACGAGGTCGAAACCCGGCTTGCCCGAGGCGATCAACGACAGCACCAGCGCACCCAGCACAGCACCGATCACTTGCGCGACGATGTACGGCAGCAGATCGCGAGCCGGAAAGCGGCCGGCGACTGTCAGGCCGACGCTCACCGCCGGATTGAGGTGGCAGCCGGAGATGTGGCCGATCGCATAGGCCATGGTCAGAACGGTGAGGCCGAACGCGAGCGAGACGCCCACGAAGCCGATGCCCAGGCCATGGACCGGGCCGGCGAAGTTAGCGGCGAGGACTGCGCTGCCGCAGCCCCCAAGGACGAGCCAGAAGGTGCCGAATAGCTCGGCAGCAAGGCGCTTTGACAACTGCATGATTGGTAATCCTAAAATGTTTGACGCTTGGAGTGGCATGAATACCAAGTTCGGATACATGCCGTTGAGCGCGCAATTCTAGGGAAAGACAGTCGGATTAGGTGTCAAGAATTGTCAAAGTGAAGTCGCCTTTACCTATTATTACCTGATAAAGCGCTCGTTTTACAATTCATCGACGCTTAATAATTATCAGATGATTTCTTGCTAAATCGGTATTATTGTCCATTGCGAATTTTTATAATTGCAGCTAGTCTGCGAGCGAATGAGTTCTAGAAAAGGGGAGAACCGAAATGTCTCAATATGCAGACCTCAAGGCACAGATCGCCAAATTGCAGGCACAGGCAGACGAAGCCCGGCGCACTGAAATCGATAACGTTGTCGCCGACATCCGCCAAAAGATCGCTGAATACGGTCTAACCGCGCAAGACCTGGGCTTTGCGGTCGCCGCCAAGCGCGGACGCCCGCCCAAGAAGGCACCTCTGCCGGCCAAATACCAGGACCCGAAATCAGGCAATACATGGAGCGGGCGCGGAAAACCGCCAAAGTGGATTGTCGGCAAGAATCGCGAACGCTTTCTGATTGGCGCGGCTTGATAGTCCTGCCGGTGCAGGCGAAAGCCAATTGAAGGTTGGTCGATGGCAGTTGGTTTATACGCATCGCGCTAATCCGGCATGGAAGCGCATCCACCGTTGTATTAAAAAAGCCGCCCTGAAGGGGCGGCTTTTCTTGAGTAGAGGCAGGATAACTCCTGCTAACCGCTCGCGCAAACGATTCACCAGGCAAATTCACTCGCGTTTTGCGTGCAAATCGAAAAACGGCTTAAGTGGCACTAGCGCGGCACAAGACGCGGGACAAGCCCGGCTTAAGCGGCCGGCCGCTTAAAAACGTCAGCCACTTAAGCGCGTCGTTCAACCCACCGCCACCTGGCGCAATACCGGGCGGCGTGTTGCTTCGATCAAGGTCGAATAGCCGTCAACGTAATTCTGGGCCATCGTTTTCGAACTGAAGCGGCGCTCGAACTGCGCGCGGATCTCGGTGCGCGACAATTCGTCCAGACGCTGCAGCGCGGCCACGGCGCCTTGGACGTCCTCGACAATGTAGCCGGTTACGCCGTGGTCGATCACTTCCGGGACCGAACCGCGGTTGAAGGCGATCACCGGCGTGCCGCACGCCATCGACTCGATCATCACGAGACCGAACGGCTCCGACCAGTCGATCGGGAACAGCAGCGCCTTGGCGCCTGACAGGAATTCTGGCTTCTGCGCCTCATTGATTTCGCCGACGAACTCCACGTGCGCCATCGAGAGCAGCGGTTCGATTTCCTTCTTGAAGTATTCCTGGTCGACCTTGTCCACCTTGGCGGCGATCTTCAGCGGCAGACCGCTTTGTGCAGCGATCTTGATAGCTGTATCGACGCGCTTCTCCGGACAGATACGACCGAGGAACGCCAGGTATTCCGGCTTCTTGTGCGTCTGCGGCGTGAGCAACTGCTTCGGCAGGCCGTGATAAATCGTGTTTAGCCAATTGGCCTGCGGCAACGGCGAGCGTTGCGAATCCGAAATTGACACCACCGGCACGTTCGAGAACGCATCGAACACCGGTTGCAGTTCCGGCAAGTCCAGACGGCCGTGAAGCGTCGTCACGAACGGCGTGTCCATGGTCGTGAAGAGCGGGAATGGCATGTAGTCGAGGTGAAAGTGCAGGACGTCGAACTCATGCGCGACCTTGCGGACCTTTTCCATCATCAGGACATGCGGAGCCAGCGCATCGCGAATTGTCGGATCAAGGCGCAGCGCACGCGGCCAGCACGCGTCGAGGTTCGCGGAGGTGACCGAGTCACCGCTCGCAAACAGCGTGACGTCGTGGCCGAGATCGACCAGTGCTTCGGTCAGATACGAGACGACACGTTCGGTGCCGCCATAGAGTTTCGGCGGGACGGCTTCATACAGCGGCGCAATTTGTGCGATTCGCATGCGTTTCTCCTGTTCAAAACGGCTTCGCACAACGGCGCTCGGTTAGAGCGAGGAGCGAATGCCTGACGGACGGTTGGGCGCGGTAAGCCGCCGCCCGGGGGTGTTCCGAACTTGCATCGGGTTATCCCTTAGCCTCATTATCGGGATTGGCCGCGCTAATTCGAGTTATTTTTCAAACACTTAATGTTGTTACAGCGCGAAACATGATGTGTTACAGGTCGGCGGGAGGGCCCATTCGATAGTCGGGAAGCCCGACTGGCGGGGCATTCAAACGCTGGAAATGAAGCGCAAGGCAGGGATTCAGCGCTAAAACGCGCCTCCTACACCCAGTTCATTACACAGAAGTGAAAACGTCTTATAATTCTTTCTCACCTCAATAAGGTGCGTTTCGCGAGTCACCAAGGCTCACTGTTTGGTTCACATTTTGGCTACACCCTCATTCAAAGCGCATCGCGAGGCACAGGCTGCACGCCGTTTCGTCTGCTCCAGACTCCTTTCTGACCTCCGCGTGTAGGAAAAATTCCTACAAGAATGACGGCTTAATCCGCCAAGCAGGCTGGGTGTCTGTCCGATTTTCGTCTGCTCCCCCTTTCGACACAATGCTCGCAAGACCAGAAACGAGCCGATTCGTGCGGTTTCAATCGCGCGTTCGAGCAAACGTTTCCGTAACGGCCTGACCAGCCAGATACACCCCGGGGGAATCATGAGCGCCACAAGCGAAATGCTCAATGAGATCAGAGAAGTCAACCTGTCTTATCTCCTGCTCGCGCAGCGTCTGCTGCGCGAAGACAAGCCGATGGGCATGTTCCGCATGGGAATCTCGGACCAGTTAGCCGACGTACTCGCCAATCTGTCCTTGGCGCAGACTGTGAAGCTGGCGGCGTCCAATCAGGTGTTGTGCCGCTTCCGTTTTGACGACCATGCCGTGCTGTCCGCGCTGGCGAATAAAAGCAAATCCAGCGCCGTGGCTCAGGCGCATTCCGCAATCCTGATGGCGAGCCAACCTGTCGAGCAACTCGGCTGACGGGCGCTCGTAGTTCAAACAAGGCAATGCGCGCGGGAAAGACCCGGAAATTTACCGGTACCCGGGCTCGCGAAAGCCTCGCCGCGCTCAAGGCTTGAACCGCAGGGCGGCACCGCCCCGACCGCTTGTGGCCCGCAGCACCCGCCCGCGCAGATGCCCAACTTTCACGCGCCGCCCCTTCCGGCCCGGCCCTGCTGGACCGACCGGCCCGCCCCGCGCCCTGTCCCTTCCGCCTAACCGGCCAGCGCCTCGCCCGGCCGGCCCGGTTTAGCCCGCCTCTGGTTTACACCGGAGCACCGAGCCGCTTTTCCGTCAAAGTTTTCTGCAGTGTTGCCGTAAACCAGATTAACGACGGTCACCGTCGCTTCTTTGTGAGGGCTCGGCAGTGCTGATTTTCGTGGGAACACTCGTGACGCTTTTGTCCGTTTTCGGCGGTTACGTGCTGGAAGGCGGCCATCTCAGCGCGCTGCTGCAGCCCGTCGAAGTGCTGATGATCGTCGGCGCCGGGGTCGGCGCGTTCATTCTCGGCAATGGGATGAAGACGATCAAGGCGACAGTGCGCGTCATCCCAACCCTCTTCAAGGGCGCGAAATACAACAAGGACGTCTATATGGAGCTGATGGCGCTCCTTTACGTCCTGCTGGCCAAGGCGCGCAAGGAAGGCACGCTGACGCTGGAGGCGGACATCGACGATCCGTCGAAGAGCCCGATCTTCACCCAATACCCGAAGATCCTCGCCGACAAGCACATCATCGAGTTCCTGACCGACTACCTGCGTCTGATGGTGGGCGGCAACATGAACGCGTTCGAGATCGAAAGTCTGATGGACGAGGAGATCGAGACGCATCACCAGGAAGGCGAGGCGCCCGCGCACGCCCTGAACAAGGTCGGCGACGCGATGCCGGCGTTCGGCATCGTGGCCGCGGTGATGGGCGTGGTGCACACCATGGCCTCCGCCGACAAGCCGCCCGCGATCCTGGGCGAGATGATCGCTCAGGCGCTGGTCGGCACCTTCCTCGGGATTCTGCTTTCATACGGGCTGATCGGACCGCTCGCGAGCGTCGCCGAACAGCGCGTGACCGAGTCGACCAAGATGTTCCAGTGCATCAAGGTGACGATTCTCGCCAGCCTGAATGGCTATGCCCCGGCTATTGCCGTCGAATTCGGCCGCAAGGTGCTCTTCTCGACCGAACGCCCGTCGTTCGCCGAGCTGGAAGAGCACGTGCGCCGCGTCAAAGCCAAGTAACGGGCGCCGGGAACCGATCCGATGAGCAAGGACAAAGACCGCGCCATTGTCGTCAAGCGCGCCGCGCCGAGGAAGGCCGGCCACCATGGCGGCGCGTGGAAGCTCGCGTATGCGGACTTCATGACGGCGATGATGGCGTTCTTCCTGCTGATGTGGCTGCTGAGTTCGGCCTCCTCCGTGCAGTTGAAGGGCATCGCCGATTACTTCAACCAGCCGTTGAAGCTCACGCTGTGGGGCGGCGATCGCAGTGCCGTGGATTCGAGCATTCTGAAGGGCGGCGGCCGCGATATTTCGACCAACACACCGGGCGTGAATCACTCAACCGACGGGACCAGCAGCCGCGCCGAACTCGCCGCCATGCATCGCGACGAAGATTCGGTCGCCCAGACGCAGGGCGAGATGGAACGCCGCGAGCAGGTCCGTTTGCACGATTTGCAGGTCAAGCTGATGGCCGCGATCGAAGCGAACCCGGTGCTGCGCCAGTTCAAGCAGCAGATCCGCATCGACTCGACGCTGACCGGCCTGCGCATCGAAATCGTCGACTCGCAGAAGCGGCCGATGTTCGCGACCGCGAAAGACGTGGTTGAACCGTATATGCGCGACATCCTGCGCGAAATCGGCCACACGTTGAACGACGTGCCGAACCGCATCATCGTGCAAGGGCACACGGACGCCGCGCAATATGCCGGCGGCGAGAAGGGCTATAGCAACTGGGAATTGTCCGCGGACCGCGCCAATGCATCGCGCCGCGAGCTGATCAGCGGCGGCATGGACGAGGCGAAGGTGATGCGCGTGCTCGGACTCGCGTCGACGCAGAACCTGAACAAGGCGAACCCGATGGACCCGGAAAACCGCCGCATCAGCATCATCGTGCTGAACAAGAAGTCGGAGGAAGCGCTTGACCATGACGACTCCACCACGACCACCTTGTCGGACGACGCAGCCGGCTCCAAGCCGCTGCTGCAAAAACTTGCGCAACCGGTGACGGTTGCACCGAAGGTGCCGGCGGCAGTGCCGGCAGCCCAGTAACAGACAGTGGTCGGCTAACCGGACCCTGCGCTCAGAGGGCGCGGACGGCCAACCGATCCATAGCATAAGTGCAGCGAGGTTTTCATGATCAGGCACATCCTGGCAATCGACGATTCGGCATCGATGCGGCAGATTCTCGCCGCCACGCTGACGACGGCCGGCTATGAAGTGACGCTCGCGGCGGACGGCAACGAAGGGCTCGAAAACGCGCTCGCCATGTCGTTCGACCTCGTGCTGACGGACCAGTACATGCCGGGCAAGACCGGCCTCGATCTGATCACGGCGCTGCGCGGCAACCCGGCCTACCAGGCGACGCCCATCCTTGTCCTCACGACGGAATCCGGCGAGCCGTTCAAGGCGGCGGCGCGGGCCGCGGGGGCGACCGGCTGGATCGAAAAGCCGCTCGACCCCGACATGCTGACCGAACTGGTGGCGGCGTTAGCTGAAACGGACCCGGCATGAGCGCCACTTAAGCGCCACCTGAGCGCTATATCAGCGCCACCTTTAGACAAGTTATAGAAGCTCTCGACGCGGCGGCACGGCAGCCTAAGCCTAGACAGGAACTCTCGCGGTGACCCAGGCATGACACTCGATATCACTCAGTTCTATCAGACGTTCTTCGACGAAGCGGACGAACTGCTCGCGCAGATGGAGCAGTTGCTGCTCAATCTGGACATCGCGCACCCGGACCCCGAAGACCTCGCGGCGATTTTCCGCGCGGCGCACTCGATCAAGGGCGGCGCGGCGACGTTCGGTTTTACCGCGCTGACGGAAACGACCCACATTCTCGAATCGCTGCTCGACCGCGCGCGCAACAACGAACTCACCTTGCGCAAGGACATGATCGACACGTTCCTCGAAACCAAGGACGTGTTGTCGGGCCAGCTCGCCGACTATCGCGCGAGCGCCGAGCCTGACGCCGCGGTCGCGAAGGCGATCTGCGCGAAGCTCGAACAGTTGCATCAGGAAAGCCGCCTGGGCGACGCGCCGGCGGCGGCATCTCAGGCAGCCTCCGCGCCGGTAGCAAGCGCGGCAGCAGTAGAAGCACAAACCGCAGTACAAACAGCAGCACAACGTGGCAACCCGCCCGAGCACGTCGTCGAACAGGCGGTGCAAGTGGTGCAGGCGGCGGGTGAATGGACTGACGGCGAACCGGCACAGACCGGGCAAGCCGCGGGCGTCGGTGAAGAAGCCGGGCCCCATCTGAAAATTACGCTACGGGGCGTAGGTGAGAAGGACCAGGAACTGCTGGCCGAAGAGCTCGGCAACCTGGGTAACATCGTCGGGCAGGTCAAGAGCAGCGGCGAACTGACGCTGTGGCTCCAGACCGATGTAACCGCCGACGACATCATCGCCGTGTGCTGTTTCGTGATCGACGAAAGTCAGATCTCGATCGGCCGCGGCACCGCACCGGCGGACGAGACGCAGCAAGGCGAACCTGGAACGCCCGACGCTGCCGATTCGTCCCCGGCGCAAGCAGCGCAGGCGGAGCAGGCAGCATCGTCGGCACAGGCGGCCCACACCGCTGCGCCCGCTCAAGCCGCTGCCACGCATGGATTGTTCGACACCTCCGCGTCGCAAGCGACGACCCCGGCGCCCGCCGAAGCTGCACCCGCAGCGGCGAGCAGCGCACCGGCGGGAGGCTCGGCAACCACCGCGGCGGCGACCAGCGCAGCGGCCGAACACGACCGCAAGGCGGGCCGTCCGGCCGCGGCAGCAGGCGGCGCGGAAGGCAGTTCGATTCGCGTCGGCGTCGAGAAGGTCGATCAGCTGATCAACCTGGTCGGTGAGCTGGTGATCACGCAGGCGATGCTGGCCGAGACCACCAGCACGTTCGATCCGGCATTGCATGACCGGCTCTTCAACGGCATGGCGCAGCTCGAGCGCAACGCGCGCGATCTGCAGGAAGCGGTGATGTCGATCCGCATGATGCCGATGGATTACGTGTTCAGCCGCTTCCCGCGTCTGGTGCGCGATCTGGCGGCGAAGCTCGGCAAGGAAGTGGAACTCGTCACCTTCGGTCAGGCGACCGAACTCGACAAGAGCCTCATCGAACGGATCATCGATCCGTTGACTCACCTCGTGCGCAACAGCCTCGACCACGGCATCGAAACCGTGGCGGCGCGGCGCGCGGCGGGCAAGGACGGGACGGGCCAGTTGGTTCTATCGGCGGCTCACCATGGCGGCAACATCGTCATCGAAGTGAGCGACGACGGCGCCGGTCTGCGCCGCGACAAGATTCTCGCGAAGGCGGCCAAGCAGGGCATGCAGGTCAGTGAAAGCATGACCGACGACGAAGTCTGGAACCTGATTTTCCTGCCGGGCTTCTCGACGGCGGAGCAGGTCACGGACGTCTCGGGCCGCGGCGTCGGCATGGACGTGGTGAAGCGGAACATCCAGTCGATGGGTGGTCACGTGGAAATCACCTCGCATGCGGGCAAGGGCAGCACCACGCGGATCGTTCTGCCGCTCACGCTGGCGATTCTCGACGGCATGTCGGTCAAGGTCGGCAGCGAGATTTTCATTCTGCCGCTCAACTTCGTGATGGAGTCGCTGCAACCGCGCGCCGAGGACATCTATACGGTGGCCAACGGCGAACGGGTGGTGCGCGTGCGCGGTGAATATCTGCCGCTCGTCGCGTTGCACGAGGTCTTCAACGTCGAAGACGCCAAGCAGGAACCGACGCAGGGCATCGTCACCATCATGCAAACCGAAGGGCGCCGCTTTGCGATGCTGATCGACGAGCTGGTGGGGCAGCAGCAGGTGGTCGTGAAGAATCTGGAAACCAATTACCGCAAGGTGCACGGCATTTCCGCCGCGACCATTCTCGGTGACGGCAGTGTCGCGCTGATCGTGGACGTGGCGGCGCTGAATCGCGAAACACGTCATGCGCACGGCGCGATGAGCCTCGCATGAGATCCGTCATGGCATTCCCACTGGCAGATGTAACGCGCACAGTTTTCGCAACACTCACTCTATTTATTTCATCCCAACCGTTTGGGGGCTAACGTGGCAGAAGTCCAATCCATCAATTCGAACGTCGCGAACGGTACGAATGGCCGCCGCGACGCGCGGCAAGCAGAGGCCGGCGGTCAGGAATTCCTCGTCTTCACGCTCGGCGCCGAAGAGTACGGCATCGACATTCTCAAGGTGCAGGAAATCCGCGGCTACGACAACGTCACGCGTATCGCCAACGCACCGGAGTTCATCAAGGGTGTGATCAATCTGCGCGGCATCATCGTGCCGATCGTGGACATGCGCATCAAGTTTCATCTGGGCCGCGTCGAATACGACCATCAGACCGTCGTCATTATCCTGAACGTCGCGCATCGCGTGGTCGGGATGGTGGTGGACGGCGTGTCGGACGTGCTCACGCTCGCCGCCGACCAGATCATGCCGGCGCCGGAATTCGGCGCGACGCTGACGACCGAATATCTGACGGGACTGGGCACGGTCGACGGCCGCATGCTGATCCTGATGGACATCGAGAAGCTGATGACCAGCCGCGAAATGGCGCTGATCGAATCGCTCAGCGCCTGAACGCCGGGCCGCCGGAGCGCGTCAGTTCGCGTGAGTACGAAAGATAGATCGAACAGGGAGTGCCAAGATGCTGAGCAGGTGGTCGATTCGCACATCGCTGACGATAGTGGGGATCATTCTGGTTGCGCTGACGGTAGTGGTCGGCGGGCTTGGTCTAACCGCGCTGAACGGCGCGAGTCAGTCGCTCGACCGTATCGCGCGCGGCGATCTGGTCGCCATTCATGCGATCGACGATGCGTCGTCGTACCTGTTGCGTTCGCGTCTCGCGATCGATCGCTTCAACACGCTCTCGGCCGCCGGCAACGCGGACGAAGCGAAGAAAGCGATCGATCGCGCGCAGGAATTGCTGACCAACGGCAATCAGAGCTGGCAGAGCTATCTCGATGCGCCGAAGAAAGGCATCGATCAGGCGCTTCTCGACGACGTGGTCGCGAAGCGCACGAGCTTGATGCATGACGGCATCGATCCGGAGTTCGCGGCCCTGAAGGCCAACGACATGGCCGCCTATCACGCAATCGCCGATACGAACATCAGCCCGATGTTCATCGCCTACGACAATGCCGCATCGGCGGTGATCAAGGCACTCCAGCAAAGTGCCGTGGATCAGCAGGCAAGCGCGCAAGCGAACATCTCGTTGATGACCACGTTGATCATCAGCGTCACCGGGATCGCGTTGCTGCTGGTCGTGGGTATCCGCTTCGCGCTGCGTGGCCTGATCGTGCAGCCGCTGAACGATGCGACGGCGTGCTTCGAACGGATCGCGTCGGGCGATCTGTCCGAGCAGATCGAAGTATTCAGCCGTAACGAAGTCGGCCGCCTCTTCGCCGGCATCAAGCGAATGCAGGACAGCATGGCGGCGATGGTGAGCGCGGTTCACAGCAGCACCGAATCGATCGACACCGGCGCGCGCGAGATCTCCATGGGCAACACCGATCTTTCGCAACGCACCGAGCAACAGGCCGCCTCGCTGCAGGAAACCGCCTCGAGCATGGAGCAGTTGACCGGCACCGTGCGCCAGAACGCCGAGAATGCGCGCCAGGCGAGCCAGCTGGCCGTCAATGCGTCGGATATCGCAACGCGCGGCGGCGACGTGGTGAGCCAGGTCGTCACGACGATGGAGGGCATCGCGGCCAGTTCCAACAAGGTCGTCGACATCATCGGCGTGATCGAGAGCATTGCCTTCCAGACCAATATTCTCGCGCTGAACGCGGCGGTCGAAGCCGCGCGGGCAGGCGAACAGGGCCGCGGTTTCGCGGTGGTCGCGGGCGAAGTGCGCAGCCTCGCGCAGCGTAGCGCGAGCGCCGCGAAAGAGATCAAGGAACTGATCGGCGACTCGGTCGACAAGGTGCAAAGCGGCTCGGCGCTGGTCGGCCGCGCGGGCACCACGATGGACGAGATCGTGCAGGCGGTGCGTCGCGTGACGGACATCATGGGCGAAATCAGCGCGGCTTCCGAAGAGCAGTCGGGCGGTATCGAACAGGTGAATCGCGCGGTCGTGCAGATGGACGCGGTGACGCAGCAGAACGCCGCGCTGGTCGAACAGGCTGCGGCGGCGGCGGCATCGCTCGAAGACCAGACGCGTCAATTGCAAGCGGTGGTGAATGGCTGGAAGGTGGCCGGCGGCCAGAGCCGCACGGGCGCCACCGGGGTGCGTACGCAAGCCGCGATGCGCGCGAACGGCGGCACGAAGGGCAGCGCAAACAGCAACGCGGATGGAGCGACGGTCGGCGGCAAGACTGCTCAGCCGGCCAAAGCACCGCAGCAGGCGCACGGCAACGCCGCCGCGCATTCGGCTGCAAGTTTGGCAACGCACACGGCGACCCAGGCGGCAAACCACGCAGCACCGGCTTCGGCTACTCATGGCGCCGACGCGGCACGGGTCGAGCCGGCTCTGAAACCGAGGACGGCCCGCGCCGCAGCCGAATCCACAGCACGTCCGGCCGCGGCAGGCACGGCGTCGGCGGGATCGGACGCGGACTGGGAAACGTTTTAGGAAGTGGCACAAAGACATGCGGTCATTCGGCATCTCGCTCCATGACGGGCGAATCATCGAAGCACGCTTAACAGGCGTGTCGCGGGCCGACTGCGTGTTTGCAGAACTCGCGGGCGGGCGCGACCCCGCGAACACAACCCCTTTCTCCCGAAGCAATCCTTTGGGCGAAAAGTGGGATGGCTCGTATCGCAGGCAGGAACTTTCATGATGGCAACGCGCGCGCAACAACCTCCGCGTCGGGCAGGTCCGCAACCGGCACGTCCGCAACCGGCAAGTCCGCAACCGGCAAGTCCCGAACGGGTGGAACCGGCCAGACCCGGCGAGCAAGGACGGGATTTCGAATTCACGTCGGCGGATTTCGCCCGCATTCGCGAGCTGATTCATCGCGGCGCGGGTATTTCGCTGTCGGATCACAAGCGCGACATGGCGTACAGCCGTCTGGCGCGACGCCTGCGCGCCCGTGGCCTCGAGACCTTCAAGCAGTATCTCGATCTGCTCGAAGCGGAAAACGATCCGGCCGAGTGGGAAGCGTTCACCAATGCGCTGACCACCAACCTGACCGCGTTCTTCCGCGAAGCTCACCATTTTCCGATCCTCGCCGAGTTCGTGCCGCGCCGTGCGCAGCCGGTCTCGGTGTGGTGTTCGGCGGCCTCGACCGGTGAGGAACCGTACTCGATCGCGATGACGCTGATCGAAGCGCTGGGTGACAGCGGCGCGCGTCAGGCGAGCGTGCTCGCCACCGACATCGACACGCAGGTGCTGGCGAAAGCCGAAGCCGGCATGTACCAGTTCGACCAGGTGAAGCATCTGTCGCCCGAGCGGCTCAAGCGCTTCTTCCTGAAGGGGACGGGCGCGCACACCGGCATGGTGAAGGTGCGCCCCGAAGTGCGCGCGATGGTGCGCTTCGAACAACTGAACCTGACTGACCGCGACTACGCGTTGCGCTCGCAGTTCGACGCGATCTTCTGCCGCAACGTGATGATCTATTTCGACAAGCCGACCCAGGCGCAGGTGCTCGCGCGCTTCGAGCCGCTGATGAAATCGGGCGGTTTGCTGTTCGCCGGCCATTCGGAAAATTTCACCTATGTGACGCAGGCGTTCAAGCTGCGCGGCCAGACCGTCTACGAACTGACGCGCGACGCCGGCGCCGGCACCGCCGCGCGCACGCCGGGACGCGCCACGGGCCAAGCCGGCAGCGCCAAGACTAGCGGGGTGACCGCATGAGCAGCAGCCTGCCGATTGCGACGAATCTGTACTTCGACAATCATTTCCAACGGCCCGGCGTGAAGCTGTTGCCGAACGAGTTCTACACCACCAACGAAGACATGGTGCTCGTCACCGTGCTCGGTTCGTGCGTCGCGGCCTGCATCCAGGATCGCACGGCGGGCATTGGCGGCATGAACCATTTCATGCTGCCCGACGACGGCGCGGACGCCGGCCAGCCCGCGTCGGATTCGATGCGCTATGGCGCATATGCGATGGAAGTGCTGATCAACGAGCTGATCAAGGCCGGCGGCCGGCGCGAACGCTTCGAAGCCAAGGTGTTCGGTGGCGGCGCGGTGCTGGCCGGCATGACGACGATGAACATCGGCGATCGCAATTCGGAATTCGTGCGCCGCTATCTGGCGCTCGAAAAGATCCGCATCGTCGCTGAGGATTTGCAGGGAAACTATCCGCGCAAGGTCGCCTTCATGCCGCGCACCGGCCAGGTGATGGTGAAGAAGTTGCGCTTGCAGCAGGAGGCAGGCGTGGCCGAGCGCGAACAGGCGCTCGTGCGGCAAAGCGCCGAAGCGCGTGCCGAGCGGCTCGCGGCGGCGCGCCGACGGGTCGAGTTGTTCTCGACGCCGGCCGCCACGCGGCCCAAGGTGGAGCTGTTCGGCGCGGCAGGTGCGGCAAGCCCGGCAGGCAGCGCGAGCACGGGTGCAAGCAAGCCGCGCATCGAGCTGTTCGGGTCAAGCCCGCGCCCAATTAATCCAAACAACGCCAGAACTACAGAGGAGGCGTGAGCGCTGTGCAAAAGATCAAAGTACTGTGCGTCGACGATTCGGCGCTGATCCGCAGCCTGATGACGGAGATCATCAACGGCCAGCCGGACATGACCGTCGTGGCGACCGCGCCCGACCCGCTGGTCGCGCGCGAGCTCATCAAGCAGCACAACCCGGACGTGCTGACGCTCGACGTCGAAATGCCGCGCATGGACGGCCTCGACTTCCTCGAAAAGCTGATGCGTCTGCGGCCGATGCCGGTCGTGATGGTGTCGTCACTGACCGAGCGCGGCAATGAAATCACGCTGCGCGCGCTGGAACTCGGCGCGGTCGACTTCGTGACCAAGCCGAAGGTCGGCATTCGCGACGGCATGCTCGAGTACGCGGAAAAGCTCGCCGACAAGGTGCGCGCGGCCGCCCGCGCGCGGGTGCGCCAGGCCGCGCCCGCCCAGCACGCGGCTACGCATGCTGCGCCCGTGGCCGCCGCTACGCCGCTCTTCAACAATCCGCTGCTCAGTACCGAGAAACTGATCATCGTCGGCGCCTCGACGGGCGGCACCGAAGCGATCCGCGAAGTGCTCGTGCCGCTGCCGCCGGATGCGCCCGCCGTGCTGATCGCGCAGCATATGCCGCCGGGTTTCACAAAATCTTTTGCGCAACGCCTTAATGGTTTGTGCCGGATTACCGTTAAAGAGGCAGAGCACGGCGAACGCGTGCTGCCGGGACACGCGTATATCGCGCCTGGCCACGCTCACCTGTTGCTGGCGCGCAGCGGCGCGAACTATATTGCGCATCTGTCGGACGAACCGCCGGTGAACCGGCATCGGCCGTCGGTGGACGTGCTGTTCCGTTCGGCCGCGCAGCACGCGGGCAAGAACGCGGTCGGCGTGATCCTGACCGGAATGGGGCGCGACGGCGCCGCCGGACTGCTGGATATGAAAAAGGCGGGGGCGTACACCCTCGCGCAAGACGAAGCGAGTTGTATCGTCTTCGGTATGCCGCGCGAAGCTATTGCGCTCGGCGCCGCGGACGAAATTGCGTCACTGCCGGAGATGAGCCGTCGCGTGATGGCGCGTCTGTCGTCGATGGGTGAACGCGTACAGCGGGTATGATGCGCGGGCCTGACGGCGAGAGCCAGGCATGGGACCGGAGTAAGCGCTAAAGCGCCAACTCCGGCCGACAGCCTTGCATGGGGCCGGAGTAAGCGCTAAAGCGCTAACTCCGGCCGACAGCCTTGCATGGGGCCGGAGTAAGCGCTAAAGCGCTAACTCCGGCCGACACGGACCTGACAGAACTGGCGGTCACGCGCCGCACCATGGATCAAGCAAAGGGAATGAAATGGATAAGGGAATGAAGATTCTGGTGGTTGACGACTTTCCGACGATGCGCCGGATCGTTCGCAACCTGCTCAAAGAGCTCGGCTACTCGAACGTCGACGAGGCGGAAGACGGTCAGGCCGGCCTCTCGCGTTTGCGCGGCGGGTCGTTCGACTTCGTGATCTCCGACTGGAACATGCCGAACCTCGACGGTCTGGCCATGCTCAAGGAAATCCGCGCCGACGCGAGCCTCACGCATCTGCCGGTGCTGATGGTGACGGCCGAGTCGAAGAAGGAAAACATCATCGCGGCGGCGCAGGCCGGCGCGAGCGGTTATGTCGTCAAGCCGTTCACCGCCGCGACACTCGACGAGAAGCTCAATAAGATTCTTGAGAAGATGGCGAAAGCCGGGAGCTGATGTGAATCTGCCGACCAACGCGCAAGGCGCCGAAGCGGTCAACGAGAGCGGCGACTTCGCGTCCGACCGCATCCTCGCCCGTATCGGACAACTGACGCGCACGCTGCGCGACTCCATGCGTGAACTCGGGCTCGACAAGCATGTCGAGCGTGCGGCGGAAGCCGTGCCCGATGCTCGCGACCGTCTGAAGTACATCGCGAACATGACCGAGCAGGCCGCCGAGCGCGTGCTGTCTTCGATCGACGTCGCCAAGCCGATTCAGGAGCAGTTGCAGAAAGATGCCGGCGAGCTCGATGCACGCTGGGAGCAATGGTATGCGGCGCCGATCGAGCACGACGAAGTGCGCGCGCTGCTGCACGACACGCGCACCTTCCTGCGCGGCGTGCCCGAGGCGACCACCGCGACCAACACGCAGCTGATGGAGATCATGCTGGCGCAGGACTTCCAGGATCTGACCGGCCAGGTCATCAAGAAGATCACGGATGTCGTGTACCTGATCGAGCAGCAACTGCTCGGCGTGCTGGTCGAGAACATCGCGCTCGAGCGGCGCGAGCAGTTCGCGGCGAATGCGGCGGCGCTGGCGGCCGAGCCGTCGTCCACCGGCAGCCCCGAACATCTGTTGAATGGTCCGCAGGTCAATCCGGAAGGCAAAGCGGACGTGATGCAGGACCAGTCGCAGGTCGACGATCTGCTGGCGAGCCTCGGCTTCTGATCGACGAGTGACCCGCGGGCGGCCTGTGGGCTGCCCGCAAGGGCGCGACACCGGACCGGTATGTGCGGCAAGCCACGCCTGCGCATGCGCTTGCTGTCTGCTGACACAAACCACTGGCATACTACGAGTTCAAGCAGCGGCACGGCTTGCCGGTGAGAAACAGTCACCGGCCGGTGGCACGGTGAGGCAATCCTCCTGAGTGCGACCACGGCAGTGTCGTATGATCTGCATACATGCGGCCGGTTCGCACGAGGTGCGAGCCGAGCAGCAGCAGCTCGGGAGGAGCCTCGTTATGTGGAGTCGCATACGCCGCGCCGGGTTTGTTATGGCCCTTGCATTGCCTTGTTTGCTGGCCGCCACGCAGTCCGCCCATGCGGGACTGGGCGGCGCCCCAATGACACCCCCGGCGGATTCATCGGTTTCTTCCCGCACCGTGCAGCTTGGCACCAGCCCGGCAACGGCTGCGCAAAGCGTGATGCGTTCTGCCTCCAGTGCTGCGTCTTCGGTCCCTGCTTCCACGTCCTACACCGTGCGTGAAACCACGCTCGGCAACGGCACCGTTGTGCGTGAGTATCTGGCCGCGGACGGTTCGGTCTTCGGCCTTGCCTGGCGTGGTCCCCAAATGCCGGATCTCAACGATCTGCTCGGCAGCTATTTTCCGCAGTACGTGGCCGGCGTGAAAGCCGTGCGCGCGGCGCGCGGAGGCGGTCATGGCCCCGTCGCGGTCGACCAGGGCAGCCTCGTGGTCCGCTCCGGCGGCCACATGGGCGCGTTCAACGGTCAGGCCTGGTTGCCGCCCGCGCTGCCCGCCGGCGTCAGCGGTTCCGACATCCAGTAAGGGCGAGGACAAACGATGCGAACCATGCATAGTGTTGTAAAGCTCAAGGGCTGGGCGCGGGCCGTCGTGGCCGTGGCCCTGGTGTCGGCGCTGGCGGCATGCGGCGGCGGTGGTGGTGGTGGCGACAGTTCGAATAACAATTCGCTGAACGGCGGCTCGCTGCCGGCCAGCCCGACCCAGCAACCGATAGCCGCGACCGCGGCGAACACGGTGCCGATCACGGTTGGTCGGGGTGTGAGCGGCGTCATCAATATTCCGACGGTTAGCGTGAAAGTTTGCGCGCCTGGCTCGGCTTCCAATTGTCAGACCATCAACAATATCCAGGTCGATACCGGTTCGTTCGGGCTGCGCGTGGTCGGCTCGGTGCTGAATGCATCGTTACTGCAAGCGCTGCCGGTTAGCACGGTGGCCGGCAGCGGCGCGCAACTCGCCGAGTGCGCAACCTTCGCCGACGGCTACACGTGGGGCACGGTGCGCACTGCGACAGTGGCGATCGGTGGCGAGACGACGACCTCGGCCATCCCGCTGCAGATCATCGGTGACAAGGCCGCCAGCACGGTGCCCTCGCGCGGTTGCGCCAGCGGTTCGGCGGAAAACACCGCCGGCGATCTCGGCGCAAATGGCATTCTCGGCATCGGCACGGCACCCACGGATTGCGGCGCAACCTGCGTCGACCCGGTGACGGCAGCCAACTTCAGCAACTATTTCTCGTGTCCGAACGGCACCTCCTGCGTCCGTACCGCGGTGCCGCTCAACCAGCAGGTCGCTAATCCGGTCGCCAGCTTTGCGGTCGACAACAACGGCGTGATCGTGCAGATGCCGCCGGTGTCCAACACCGGTGCGCCATCCGCCATCGGCACGCTGGTGTTCGGCATCGGCACGCAGTCGAACAACGCGCTCGCAGCCTCGCAGACCTTCACCACCGATGCCTTCGGCGACCTGAACAACAGCGTGTACAACGGCACGACCGTGCAGGCGTTCTTCGATTCGGGTTCGAACGGCTATTTCTTCGCCGATAACTCGCTCCCGCTGTGCAGCAGTAATTTCGCCGAGTTCTATTGCCCATCGGCCGCGCAAACCCGGTCGATTACCCTGGCCGGTGTGGGAAGCGCAAAGGCCGGCGTCAGCATCGGCATCATGAACGCGGCGACGCTGTTCAGTAACACCAGCAACTTTGCGTTCAACGACCTGGCCGGGCAGATCGGCGGCAACAGCAGCTTCGATCTCGGTTTGCCATTCTTTTATGGCCGCCACATGTATTACGGTTTCGATCAGACGGCGAGCGGCGGTCAGGCGCCTTACGTCGGTTTCTGAGCCGCGTGGCGAAAGCGTAAGAGCCCGTCGGATACCCGCGCGAAGCGGCGCGGGTGTCCGATTGAGCGGAGCTGGCATCCGTAATTAATCACGCTCGGCCGACTGGCCCTCAGTTAGCCGCCCGTAGCCCGCGCCCATCGCCCGGGCGGGCGAGCCGTGCGGCCCCACCGGCAAGCGCCGCCTGCCGGCTGTTCCATCCCTCGAAATGCCCCCCTTTCTCCGTGCTTATCCGCCGATCGTGGCTTGCGTCGAGCGGGAATAATCGCTCTCACTGGAAAGAGGCGCCGTGCCTCAGCCGACTGGAGAGCGTTTGTGGCAGAGGATAGCGACCTCGAAAAAACCGAATCAGCCACGCCCCGGCGCCTGCAAAAGGCGCGCGAGGAAGGGCAGATTGTGCGTTCGCGGGAGCTGTCGACGTTTGCGCTGCTGGGCGCGGGATTCTTCGGCACATGGGGTATGGCAGGCAGCATCGGCGAGCATTTGCAGGCGATGCTGCGCTCCGCTTTTATATTCGACCATGCCACGACGTTTGAAACCCGCCGCATGCTGATCGGCGCGGGCGCCGCAGGCCGCGAAGGCCTGTACGCGTTGCTGCCGATTCTTGCCTTCACCGGCGCTGCCGCGTTGCTCTCGCCGATGGCGCTGGGCGGCTGGCAGTTGTCGGCGAAAGGCCTCGAGCCGAAGTTCAGCCGGCTCAATCCGATCGCCGGCCTCGGCAAGATTTTTTCGATCAACGGGCCGGTCCAGCTCGGTATGTCGCTCGCGAAGACGCTCGTGGTGGGCGGCATCGGCGGGACGGCGATCTGGAACCGCCGCGAGGAGATTCTCGCGCTGGCGACCCAGCCGCTGCACCTCGCGCTCGCCAACTCGGCGCATCTGATTGCAGCGTGTTGCGGCATGACGGTGGCGGGCATGTTCGTCGTCGCCGCGCTCGACGTGCCGTATCAACTCTGGCAGTTCCACAAGAAACTGCGCATGACGAAGGAAGAAGTGAAGCGGGAACACCGCGAAAGCGAAGGCGATCCGCATGTCAAAGGCCGGATTCGCCAGCAACAGCGCGCGATGGCCCGCCGCCGCATGATGACCCAGGTGCCGAAGGCCGACGTAGTGGTGACCAACCCGACGCACTTCGCGGTCGCGCTGCAATATACAGACGGCGAGATGCGCGCGCCGAAGGTGATCGCCAAGGGCGTGAACCTGGTGGCGGCGCGGATTCGCGAAATCGCTGCCGAAAACAACGTGCCGCTGCTGGAAGCGCCGCCGCTCGCGCGTGCGCTGTATCACAACGTCGATCTGAACCGCGAGATTCCGGGGCAACTGTACGGCGCGGTCGCCGAAGTGCTCGCGTGGGTGTATCAGTTGCGACGCTTCGAGACCGAGGGCGGCGAGGTGCCGGTCAAACCGACTGACTTCGACGTGCCGGCGGAACTCGACAAGGGCGGCGTGCCGGACGATGAAGCCGAGCAGGAAGCCGTCGACGCGCTTAACCCAAATAACGACGATGCTTCAGGAGCCTCCGCATGAACGCTCGCGCCGGATTTCTGTCCCGACGCCCGGATGCCTTGAGCGGCACCAATTTGCGCGCCCTCGCAGGGCCGGTGCTGATCTGCATGATCCTCGGCATGATGATTCTGCCGTTGCCGCCGTTTCTGCTGGATCTGCTGTTCACCTTCAATATCGCGCTTTCCGTGATGGTGCTGCTCGTCAGCATGTACACGATGAAGCCGCTCGACTTCGCCGCCTTCCCAAGCGTGCTGCTGTTCTCGACCTTGCTGCGCCTGTCGCTGAACGTGGCGTCCACGCGTATCGTGCTGCTCGAAGGGCATACCGGTCCGGCCGCGGCCGGTCAGGTGATCGAGTCGTTCGGTCACTTTCTCGTGGGCGGCAACTTCGCGGTCGGTATCGTCGTCTTTGTCATTTTGATGGTGATCAACTTCATGGTGATCACCAAGGGCGCGGGGCGGATCGCGGAAGTGTCCGCGCGCTTCACGCTCGACGCGATGCCCGGCAAGCAGATGGCAATCGACGCCGACCTGAACGCCGGCCTCATCAACGAGGATCAAGCCCGCAAGCGCCGGCTGGAAGTCTCCCAGGAAGCCGAGTTCTACGGTTCGATGGACGGCGCGAGCAAGTTCGTGCGGGGCGACGCGATCGCCGGTTTGCTGATCATGGTGATCAACATCCTCGGCGGCCTGGTCGTCGGGATGGTTCAGCACGGCATGGACTTCGCGTCCGCGGGCAAGACCTATACGCTGCTGACGATCGGTGACGGGCTCGTCGCGCAGATCCCGTCGCTCGTGATTTCAACGGCGGCCGGTGTGATCGTCTCGCGCGTCGCGACCAATGAAGACATCGGCACGCAATTGACGGGGCAGTTGTTCACGAATCCGCGCGTGCTGGCGATCACCGGCTGCATTCTCGTGCTGATGGGCCTGATTCCCGGCATGCCGCACTTCGCGTTTCTGATTCTCGGCGGCGGGCTGATTCAACTCGGCCGCACGATGAAAAAGCGCAGCGAGGACCGCAAGACCAGCACGACGCTGGTCGACGTCGCGCCGGCCGCGATGGCGCCGGTCGAAAACACCGAAGCCAGCTGGGACGACGTGACGATGATCGACACGCTCGGTCTCGAAGTCGGCTACCGCTTGATTCCGCTGGTCGACCAGAACTCGGACGGCGAATTGCTCAAGCGAATCAAGAGCATCCGCAAGAAGTTCGCGCAGGAAATCGGCTTCCTGCCGCCGGTGATCCATATCCGCGACAACCTCGAATTACGGCCGAACGGCTACCGGATTGCCCTCAAGGGTGTCGAGGTGGGCATCGGCGAAGCGTATCCGGGGCAGTGGCTGGCGATCAATCCCGGGCAGGTGTCTGCCGCGCTGCCGGGCACGCCGACGCAAGATCCGGCGTTCGGTTTGCCGGCGATCTGGATCGATACGAATCTGCGCGAACAGGCGCAGGTGTATGGCTACACGGTGGTCGACTCGAGCACCGTGGTCGCCACGCACCTGAATCACCTGGTGGTCGCGCATGCGTCCGAACTGCTCGGCCGCCGCGAAGTGCAGGCGCTACTGGAGCGCATGCAGAAGGACACGCCGTCGCTGGTCGACGACCTGGTGCCGAAGTCGCTGCCGCTCACCACGCTGCAAAAGGTGCTGCAGAACCTGCTCGAAGAAGGCGTGCCGATCCGCGATATGCGCACGATTCTCGAAGCGCTGTCCGAACACGCGCCGAAGGTCACCGACGCGCACGAGCTCAGCGCCGCCGTGCGCCTCGCGCTGGGCCGGGCGATTACGCAGCAGTGGTTTCCGGGCGCGGGCGACATGCAGGTGATGGGCCTCGACCCGAATCTGGAGCGGGTGTTGTCACAGGCGCTGTCTACTGGCGCCAATCCGGGCCTTGAACCGGGCCTCGCGCATACGCTGCTGAACGAAACGCAGAAGGCGATGACGCGTCAGCAGAACCTCGGACTCGCACCGGTGCTGCTGGTGCAGCACGCGCTACGGCCGATGCTCGCGCGCTTCCTGCGCCGCAGTTTGCCGCAGTTGAAAGTGCTGTCTTATGCGGAAGTGCCGGATACGCGCAATATCAAGGTGGTGAATCTGATCGGGGCGCATGGTTAAAACGCCGCGCAGTTGTACCCCGATAAATAGTTAGACGCCATTTATCCCGGACCGATGGTTTCCGCCAGCGCTCCTCGAGCGCCGGTTTTCAATTCGGCGCCTGGTTTTTCGTGAAGCAAGCAGCCGGCGGAGCACATGCCGCGCTCCCGAAGGCGTGCTCCGACGCCGCCGGAAAGCCTGTTTCAAACCATGCCGCGCGAGGCTCGACGCACCTTTCCATCGCCCGAATTGCCCACCTTTACCCGTCTTTATCCATCGATCGTCACTCGACGGGTTTCGCAATAATGGTCTCAATGGGAAGCGGTATGTTGCCGGTCCGTTAGTCCGTATAGCTCATCGGGGGTCCAGCTTGAACATTCGTAAATTTGTCGGTGCTACCAGTCGCGATGCATTGCGTCTCGTGCGCGAAGCCTTGGGCCCGGATGCCGTCGTTTTGTCCAATCACACGATGGACGACGGCAGCGTCGAGATCGTCGCACTGGCCGACAGCGACCTCGCCGCCATCACGCCTAAGACGCCGCGACGCAACGCAGGCGCAGCGCTGGCCGCGCCGACGAATGCAATGGCTTCACAGCAGCCCACGCTCGCCGCACCGCGCGCGATGCAAGCCAACCCGTATGCGAGCGGCATGCCTGATGTGTTCTCGTCGGTGTTCGGCGCAAGCCCGGAAGCGGGCACCGAGACGATGAGCAGTCATGCGGCTCAAGCCGACGCCGCCGCCGACGCTGACGAAGCGCAGGTCTCCACCGCCAGGCTCGCCGCCGCACCGAAAGCCACGCTCACGAGCGCCGCCAAAGCGCGACACACTTCGCCGACGACGCCAGCCGCATCGTCCGCGCCGACCGCCTCACAACCGGTCAGCATCGATAAACCCAGCGCCCGCGCTGCGGCGACGCGTCTCGCCGAAGACCTCCGTGCGGATCTGCTCAAAGCCGCGGGTGTGCCGCCCACGCCCGTCGTTCCCGCCGCTGAAGCTCAAATGCCGCGCACGATGGCCGAATCGAATCCCTGGCTAATCGACCACGCTCGCCGCATCGCCGCCGAACAGCAGGAACAGGGCGCGTACAGCGCGCGTCCCGCAGCGATGACGCCGGCTGCGGCAATGGCCAAGGGCCTTGGCGTCGCGGTCGAATCCGCCGTACAAGCGGCCTCTGTCAGACCGGCCGAGCCGCAAGCCAGCGATACGCCCGAGTGGGCCCGCGAAGCCGCGCAAGTCGCCGCGCGCCGCACCGCTCAGAAGAGTGCGCTGCCGCTGCCGACGGGCGACGACGCCCGCACGCCCGCCTCGGTCGCCGAAGCGATCAAGACCCGCATGGAGCAGGTCGTCAACGACACCGTGATGAGCGAGCTGTCGTCGATGCGCGGGATGATGGAAGAACACTTCGCCGGCCTGTTGTGGGGCGATCGTCAGCGCCGCAGCCCGGCACGCGCCGCGCTCACCAAGCATCTGTTCGCCGCCGGTTTCTCCGCGCAGCTCGTGCAGATGATGGTCGACAACCTGCCCGACGACGTCGACACCATGGACGGCGGCATGGCCTGGGTGCGCTCGGTGCTCGAGTCGAACCTGCCGGTGATGGAAGACGAAGACGCGCTGATGGAACGCGGCGGCGTATTCGCGCTGATGGGCCCGACGGGCGTCGGCAAGACCACGACCACCGCCAAGCTCGCCGCGCGCTGCGTGATGCGCTTCGGCGCCAGCAAGGTGGCGCTCCTCACCACCGACAGCTACCGGATTGGCGGCCACGAACAACTGCGCATCTTCGGCAAGATCCTCGGCGTGTCGGTCCACGCGGTGAAAGACGGTGGCGATCTGCAACTCGCGCTCTCCGAGCTGCGCAACAAGCACATCGTATTGATCGACACGATCGGCATGAGCCAGCGCGACCGTCTGGTTTCCGACCAGATCGCGATGCTGTGCCGCGCCGGTCAGCCGGTGCAGCGCCTGCTGCTGCTCAACGCGACGAGCCATGGCGACACATTGAACGAAGTCGTGCAGGCCTATCAGCGCGCGCCGGATAAACAGCCGCTCGCCGGCTGCATTCTGACCAAGCTCGACGAAGCCACCAATCTGGGCGGCGTGCTCGACACGGTGATCCGCTACAAGCTGCCGGTGCACTACGTGTCGACCGGTCAGAAGGTGCCGGAAAACCTGTACGTCGCGACGAAGAAATTCCTGATCAAGAGCACGTTCTGCATTCCGCGCGACAACTCGCCGTTCGTGCCGCACGACGACGACATTCCGGCGTTGCTGTCCGCGCTGTCCGCGCGCTCGACGGCCGAACTGCACGAGGTCCGCTTTGGATAAATTCATGGCCGATCAGGCAGAAGGTCTGCGGCGGCTATTGACGAAAAGCGGCTCGCGCGTACTTGCGGTGACGGGCGGCCCGGTCGGCGTCGGCTGCACGACGACCGTGGTGAACCTTGCTGCGGCGCTCGCACAGCAGGGCAAGGATGTGCTGGTGATCGACGAGTGCCTCGGCGAGAAGTCGGTGAGCGCGATGCTCGGCGGCATGCGCGGCGCGGGCAATTTTGCGGCGGTGCTGCGCGGCGAGATGACGCTCGACGATGCCGCCGCGCGCCACGCGCTGGGCTTCTCCGTGCTGACCGCTTCGCGCAACAACTGCGCAGGCCACACGGCCGCGCAGTTAGGCGTGGTGTTGCGCGGTTCCGCCGACATCGTGCTGATCGATGCGCAACTCGACCAGCATGGTCAGCTGTCGCCGCTCGCGATGCAGGCGCACGACGTGATGATCGTGACAAGGGTGGCCGCGCAAGCGATCACCGAGGCATACGCGTGCATGAAACGTCTGCACTACGCACACGCCACCGCGCAGTTTCGCGTACTGGTGAACCACGTGCAGAGCGTGGACGACGCCCGTACCGCCTTTGTCAACCTGGCCGGTGTGGCTGGCCGCTACCTGACGGTGGCGCTGGAACACGCCGGTTGCATTGCCGCCGATGCGCGGATGGCGCGAGCCCTGGAATTGTCGCGGTGTGTCGTCGATGCCTTCCCATCGACACCGGCTGCGCGTGACTTCCGGCACCTTGCCGCCGAATTGCAGTACTGGCCGATGCGGCCAGCGATGTCGTCGCAAACGTCCTGGATGGCGCCTGCGACAGTTACAGCGGCGCAACACGCCGACCAACCGTCCGTGCAGCACGCCTGAGAGGCGGCACAGGGACAAGGGGAGCACGATGTATAACGCTCAGGGAAAGATTTCCCAGGCCGAGGTTCTGACGAAGTACGCGCCCCTGGTGCGTCGCCTCGGCTTGCAGCTCGTTGCCAAGATGCCGGCGAGCGTCGATCTCGATGACCTGATCCAGGCCGGCATGATCGGGCTGCTGGACGCGGCGAGCCGCTACAAGGAAGACCAGGGCGCGCAGTTCGAGACCTATGCCAGCCAGCGGATTCGTGGCGCGATGCTTGATGAGTTGCGCAGCAACGACTGGTTGCCGCGCAGCTTGCGGCGCACTTCGCGCGAAGTCGAAACGGCCGTGCACAAGGTTGAACAGAGTCTGGGTCGCTCGGCGAGCGAAACGGAAATCGCCGAACATCTGCAGATGCCGCTCGACGAATATCAGTCGATGCTCCAGGACTTGCACGGCAGCCAGCTGATCTATTACGAAGACTTCGACCGTTCCGCGGACGACGAGCCGTTTCTCGACCGTTACTGCGTCGATCATTCGGACCCGCTGTCGGCGCTGCTGGACGACAGCTTGCGCTCGGCGCTGATCGAAGCGATTGACCGCCTGCCCGAGCGCGAGAAGCTGCTGATGTCGCTGTACTACGAACGCGGCATGAACCTGCGCGAAATTGGCGCGGTAATGGAAGTCAGTGAATCGCGGGTGTGCCAGTTGCACAGCCAGGCCGTGGCGCGCCTGCGCACACGCCTGCGCGAAATGGCCTGGGCAAACGCCGAGGCGACCTGAGGTTCGATGGATGGAGGTTTGACCGGCGGTGCGCCCGAGCTCCGCCTGCCCTCAGGCGTCGGCCATTTCATGCTCCGCAGCCAGCGCGAGAAACGCCGAGCGCGACATGCCGCGCGCCTGGGCGTAAGCGTCGATATCGTGAACCAGCGCCTCGGGCAGCGAGATATTGATGCGCACCGCCTTCTTCAACGCCGGGATGTTTCGCGTGGTCACAAAACCCCACGTAAAACCCGCGTAATCCGGATTGCACCGATGCGCATCGAGGGTTAGCCGTTCGGGAATCGGCAATCCTTCGTCGAGCAGCGTATCGAGATGCGCCTCGATCGCCTCCTTCGCGTTCGCGTAGGCTTCTTCCAGCGTATCGCCCGCCGCATGACACCCCGGGATATCGGGCACCACCACGCCAAACGCATGGTGCGTATCACCGAGCTCGACCGCGATCGGGAAAATCAGGTTTTTCATTTCAGACCCGCCTGTTTCAAGATGCTGTTCAGTGTGCCGGGTGGGAGATCTTTCTTTGGATGCGGGATGGTCACGAGACCGGCTTTTACCGCGTGCCGGAAAGGGTGGTGACTGCCCGATATCCGGATCAGCCGCCAGCCATCCGCTTGAATCAATTTGACGACCTCGGCACTGTTCATATTGCACTCCTGAAATCATACACACGATTACACAACCTAGCTAGTGAGTAACGTTCCGCCTGGCTCGTATGCGACAGCGTTTAAAAGCTGCCGGAAGAGCGGAGAACCTCATGGGGGGAGCTCGTGATTTCAACGCGGCGCACGAATCCGCGCCACCTGGCCGGATGGCTAACGCGTAGCGGTGAGGATGGGTGGATGTGCTTTGCGGGAGGGAAAAAGCAAAAGGGCTCGTCAACGACGAGCCCTTTCTTCAATGCAGTTTTCCGGCGCTGTCTGTGCGCGAAACGCGACTGACGCGGGAAGAAATCTTCGGGTGTTGCAGGTCTACGCCACGGCTCGGGCCGGGATCCGGCCATCCGGCCCATAGAAGCCGGTCTTCTGCGGCACGGCTACCTGAAGTGCCGTCAGCGCGCGCTGGTTGTAGTCCATCCGCACGCGGATCAACTCACCGTTACTCGTATTGAAGCGCCGCGCGCGGTCGGCGGCCTTTTGCAGAAGTGTCCATTGTTCGGCCAGCCGCGCATCCGCGCTGGCCGCGAGTTCCATGCCGGCCCAGCCGGCCGGAAAGCCCATTTCCGCAAGCAGCGCGTCGCGCCTGGCTTCGAGTTGGGCGAGCGCGCCGATCAGTTCGGTTTTCTTCTCGACGATCGGCGGCAGCAATTCCAGCGGCGACAAGGCAGTCAGCGCCTTGGTCTCGAGCGTCAGAATCGAGGCGAACGTCTCGACGGCCGAATATTCTTCGATGAGGGTGGCAAGCAGGGCGTCTTTCATCTCAACAACTCGCTGAACACGGCGGCTCGCGCATGCTTCGCGAGCCGGGTTTGTCGAATGCCGCCCGGCAGTTCACCGTACTTCGATGGGTCGATTAGTTGCCGGTCGACGAGGGTTTGCTTTGCAACAGCTCGCGTGCGGTATTCAGCACGCCGTCGGCGATCTTGCTCGAATCGATCTGCAGCGAGCCGTTCTGGATCGCTGCCTTGATCGACTCGACGCTCGCCGTGTCGATATCGGCCGAACCGGACGCCGCGAGGCTGCGCAGATGCTGCGACAGGCCCGACAGGCTGACGCTGGCGTCGCCCGAACTGCTGCTGGTGGCCGGCGAGCTCGTGCCCGCACTCTGCGCGTTGCCGTTCGCGCTTGCCGCGTCGCTTTGCTGCGAGCGGGACAGGGCGTCTTTCAACGTCGGCAGATTCGAATTGGTTGTGGAATCGACTTTCACGATTGGCTTCCTGAACGATTTGATCCTGATAACGGCAATCGGTGATCAAAACTTTAGCGCAATCGCTCCAGCTTTTGCCTTGTCTTTCAAGGCGATCCGGCCCCTTGACGGGTTTGACATCCGCGCTGCCTGTCGCATCGGTTGTCCGGTTTGAATCCGCGTCGCCGCACGGGCTGATGAGGTGCGAGCTCACAGCTGAATCTCCACCGTCGAACCGTCCTTGACGACGCCGGAGATGATCTGGCCGTTAGCCGTCTTGACGCGTACCTGCTGGCCCGGCGACGCATTGTTCATCGCGCTGCCTTCGGCCGAAATCGCGAAGCCGGCGCCCGCCGCGACGACCCGCACGGTTTGTCCGATCGACACCGCCGACGCGCTTTTCAGCATGTCGCGGCGTAACGGCATGCCGCCGGCGACGCGCACCAGCGACACCGAGCCGACCGCCTGCGACGGGTCGGTCACGATCGCCTCCGGCAAACCGGTCAGGTCGCCGTCGCGTGCGACGAGGTCGGCGGCGGTGAACACTTCGCCCGGCGCCATCGCGCGGGCGGCCAGATAGTAAGTGGCGTGCAGTGAAATGCGCGCTTGCAGATAGATGGTCCACGGGCGTTCGCCGGCGCAGCGCACGCCGACGGTCATGCGGCCCCACAGGCGCGCGCCGCTCGGCATGAACGGTTCGAGCGTCGTGCAGGCCGCGAGCCCGCGCGGAAACGCCGGGGCGACGGTGATGTCGACCTTGCCGGGCAAGCCGGCCGATTGCTGCTGCAAGAAGGCGAGCGCGGCGCTGCGAATCGCTTCGGCGTCTTCCTGTCCCGCCAGTGGCACGGATTGCGCCGCTGCTGCGCCAGCGGGTCGCAGGTTCTGTTGTGCTACGGCCGGCGCCACCTGGCGCATCGACGGCGCGCGGGCGATGGTGGCGGGCGCGGCCGGTATCGGTGCGGGCGTCGGCGCCGGTTTCGCTGCGGCCGCCGTGGTCACGACCGGTTTGCCGTTCGCGCCCAACTGCGGCGGCTCGCCGCGCGAAGCAAGACTGTCGAAGCCACCGGCTGCGGGCGCGTTACCGATCGCGCTTTCGACACCGTTGGCGGGCGCATTGGCGGCCACCGGCTGCACGCCGGCGCGTTGTTGACCGGCATTGAGCGCGGACGCCGGCGTGATCACAACCGGCACGACCTGACCCGAGCCCTGCGTCACATTGACGCGCGCAATTCCGGCGGCGGAATTGACTGCCGCCGCATTGGCATTTGCCGGTGCGGGAATCGTGACGACGCCATTCGCATCGGGCCTGAAGCTGGTGCGGATCATCTGCGGCGCGGCAGGCGGCTCGCCTGCGCCCGGAATGACGATCGAGCCGCTCGCGTTGGCGGCGCGCGTGAATTGATCGGCGTCGCGCGCGACCGGGCCCGGCGTCAGCGACTGCGCGGTCGCGGCGGCGAGCGTCGCCGCGGACCCAGCGCGTTTCGCGGGCGTTGCCTCCATCTGCTGGGCCAGATCGGCGAGCGCGGCGGGATTCTTCTCGCCCGGTCCGGGAATCACGATCGGACCGTCAGCGTCGAGAGCCTGTGCCGCGGGCGGCAGCACGATGCCGCCGGCGACCCATAGCGCCACGCTCACGACGAGGCGCACCAGCAGACGAGACGTGCGGCGTACAACAGTCCGTGAAGTCCGGCGCATAGCGCTCGCACCCACGCGACGCGCCATCGCCGCGCGTCTCGCGCGGTGCGTCAGATCGGGGGTGGGCTGGTCCATCGAGTTTCTCCATCGAATGCATCGGTACGCATTGCATTCTAGTGAGCGCCCCCATTGCGCAAACGTTGAATAGAAGCCCCCTTTCCCGGTTATTCGTCCGATTGCGACTTGCGTGCGGCCCATAAGATGCACCTCATGCAAAAAGGTCTTCCCGTCCGGCGCGGTGCTCATACGAGGCACAGCGAGGAACGAGCGGGAAGACTCGGGAACGTTCTCCGGAGATTTCAATGCTGGACAAACTCGATGCCGAATTCGCCTTTGGCCGCCAGGCGCTCGATGTACGCGCTTACCGGCAGGAACTGCTGTCGTCGAATATCGCCAACGCCGATACCCCCGGGTACAAGGCGCGCGACGTCGACTTCGCTTCGTCGCTGGCCGGCGCGCTGAAGAAGGCGGACGGCGGTGCGGGCATGGGCGCCTCGAACAACTCGACGCTCGCGATGACGCAACCGGCGGGGGTGGCGAACGGCATGTCGATGGCGGTGACCGCGCCGGGCCACATGTCCGGCAACGCGACGCTGACGCCGACCGGCGGCACGCCCGACGACTACGGCAATTTGCAATACCGCATTCCGACGCAGCCCGCGCTCGACGGCAACACGGTCGATATCGACACGGAGCGGGTGCAGTTCGCGGACAACACGGTGCACTTCGAATCAGGCATGACGGTGCTGTCGAACCAGATCAAGACGATGCTTTCGGCGATTCAGTCGGGCTCGTAAAAAAGGCGCAAAGCAAAGACGCATAGCAACAGACACTGCAAAAAAGACACAGCAGTACGCAAGAACAATCGCTACGGGATTTAACTTGAAGCCGGTCAAACCGTGCAACTGCGTTGCATGGGATCGGAGTAAGCGCTAAAGCGCTAACTCCGATCGACACAGGAGAAATCAGGAAACATGCCATCTTTAATGAACATTTTCGATGTTGCTGGCTCCGCGATGTCGGCGCAGTCGCAGCGGCTCAACGTGACGGCGTCGAATCTCGCCAACGCGGACAGCACGACCGGCCCGGACGGCCAGCCGTACAGGGCCAAGCAGGTCGTGTTCGCGGTCAACCCGATCGGCGGCGCGCGCACGGGCTCCGGCCAGCAGGTCGGCGGCGTGCAGGTCACCGGCGTGGTCGACGACCCGACGCCAATGAAGACCGCCTACGACCCCGGCAATCCCGCGGCCAATCCAGACGGTTATGTCACGTTGCCCAACGTCGATCCGGTGCAGGAAATGGTCAATATGATCTCGGCCTCGCGCTCGTACCAGGCCAACGTCGAGACACTGAACACCGCCAAGACATTGATGCTGAAAACGCTCACGATCGGAACCTGAGGAGAGCTCCTTGACCACCAACACCACCATCGGCAACAACGGCACGACTGTGTCGCAAACGTTGCTCGATACGATGAACGGCACGAACAGTGCATCGAGCTCGACCAGTTCGACCGGCAGCACTTCGGGCACCTCGGCGACCGATCTGCAGACCACGTTCTTGCAACTGCTCGTCGCGCAGTTGCAGAACCAGGATCCGACCAATCCGATGGACAGCTCGCAGATGACCTCGCAGCTGGCGCAGATCAACACGGTGTCGGGCATCAGCCAGCTGAACACGACGTTGAGCTCGCTCGCCACCCAGTTGTCGGCAGGCCAGCAGTCGCAAGCCGCGCTGCTGATCGGCTCGACCGTGCTCGCGCCGGGCAGCTCGGTGGCGGTGTCAGGCGGCAAGGCCGGCGCGTTCGGCGTGCAGCTCGCCAACGCGGTGGGCGATCTGCAGGTGGTGGTGAAGAACTCGGCGGGACAGATTGTCAGCACGCTCGACCTCGGCAAGCAGTCGGCCGGCACGATTCCGGTGGGCTGGACGCCGACCGATGCGGCCGGCAACGCGCTGCCCGACGGCACCTACACGATCAGCGCCGTCGGCACGATCAACGGTCAGCAAGCCACCGCGACGACCCTCACGGGCGCGACGGTGCAAAGCGTCGTCATGCAGAGCGACGGTACGCCGGGCCTCGTGCTGTCGAACGGTTCGACCGTGGGGCTGACCGGCGTCGCGGCCATCCTCTGATTCAGATTCAGTCAGTTACGACTTTCCAGATACGGAGACCGTCATGGGTTACCAGCAGGGATTGAGTGGTTTGTCCGCAGCGTCGAGCGATCTCGACGTGATCGGCAACAACATCGCCAACGCGAATACGGTTGGCTTCAAGAGTGGCGCGGCGCAATTCGCGGACATGTATGCCAATTCGGTGGCGACTGCGGTGAACAACCAGGTCGGCATCGGCACCCAGCTCTCGGAGGTGCAGCAGCAATTCTCGCAGGGCACGATCACCAGCACCAACCAGGCGCTCGACGTCGCGATCAACGGCAACGGTTTTTTCCAGCTGTCGAACAACGGCTCGCTGGTGTATTCGCGCAACGGTGTGTTCCAGCTCGACAAGAACGGCAACATCACCAACGCCCAGGGCCTGCAACTGATGGGTTACGCCGCGAACAGCTCGGGCATTATCAACACCGCGCAAACCGTGCCCCTGACTGTGCCGACCACGAACATCGCGCCGCAAGCGACCACCAACATCGCCGCCGCCCTGAACCTGAACGCGCAAGACCCGCTGATGCTCGGCACGCCAGCGGTGACGTCCACGCTCGGCGGGACCAGCACGCTCACCAACAGCGGCGCGACGGTCACGAACACCGCCGCGGGCACGAACAACGACACCTATTCGGTCAAGTTCAACGCCACGACCACCCCGCCCACCTATACGGTGACGGACTCCACGCTCAACACGACGAGCGCTCCGGTTGCTTACACGGCCGGCACTGCGATCCAGCTCGGCAACGGCCAGAGCATCACGTTCAGCGGCACGCCGGCGGACGGCGACACCGTCGCGATTGCGCCGACCACGGTCGCGTTCAATCAGAACAGCAACACGACGTACAACTATTCGACCAGCACGACGGTTTACGACACGCTCGGCGGCTCGCAGACGGTCAACATGTATTTCGCCAAGACCTCGTCCGGCACGTGGAACGTGTACGCGGGTACCTCGACCGGCACGGCGCAACTGGTCGGCCACGCGAACTTCAACTCGTCGGGCACGCTGCTCGGCACGACGGACGCAGCCGGTGTCGCCACCACCACGCCGTTCGCGTTCAATTTCTCGATCCCGAACACCGACGGTTCGGCGACGCCGCAGGCCCTGACGCTGAACATCGCCGGCACGACGCAGTTCGGCGGCAAGGACGGCGTGAATTCGTTGCAGCCCAACGGCTTCGCAGCCGGCACGCTGACGAGCTTCACGATCGGCGCCGACGGCACGGTGACCGGCAACTATTCGAACCAGCAAACCGCCGCGCTCGGTCAGATCGTGCTGGCCAACTTCTCGAACCAGAACGGTCTCGTGGACCTCGGCAATAACGAATTCCAGCAGACTTCGGCTTCGGGCGTGGCGCAGATTTCGGCACCGGGCTCGACCAACCACGGCGTGCTGCAAGGCGGCGCGGTGGAAGACTCGAACGTCGACCTGACGAGCGAACTGGTGAACCTGATCACCGCGCAACGCAACTATCAAGCGAACGCGCAGACGATCAAGACCCAGCAAACCGTCGACCAGACCCTGATCAACCTGTAAGCGACCGGGACTCTCCATCATGGATCGGCTGATCTACACCGCGATGTCGGGCAGCGCACAAGCGCTCGAACAGCAGGCTATCGTCGCCAACAACCTGGCGAACGCCTCGACCACCGGCTTTCGCGCGCAACTTGCGACCTTCCGCGCCGTGCCGATGTCGTTCGGCGACGGCAGTTCGATCAACGACGACACCACGCGCACCTTCGTGCTGTCGTCGACGCCGGGCGCCGACTATACGCCGGGGCCGATCCAGCAGACGGGCAATCCGCTCGACGTGGCGGTCCAGGGTCCGGGCTGGCTGGCGGTGCAAACCGCCGACGGCAACGAGGCTTACACACGCGCCGGCAATCTGCACGTCGACGAGAACGGGCAACTGGTGAACGCCACCAATCAGGTGGTGCTCGGCAACGGCGGTCCGGTCGCGGTGCCCCCGGGCGCGGAAATCACCATCGGCAAGGACGGCACTGTGTCGGCGCTGACGCCCGGCGATCCGCCGACCGCGGTGGTGATGGTCGATCAGCTGAAGCTGGTCAATCCTGATCCGCAAACCATGACGCGCGGCGACGACGGCCTCTTTCGCACCGCCGACGGCAACCCCGCCGATGCCGATCCGACCGTCACGCTGGCGCCGGCTTCGCTCGAAGGCAGCAACGTGAATCCGGTGAGCGCGATGGTCGCGATGATCACCAACGCCCGCCAGTTCCAGATGCAGACCAAGCTGCTTGAAAACGCGGACAAGAACGACCAGTCCGCCAACGAGTTGCTCACCTTTAGCTAACAGGGTGCCCCGGGCTTGCCCCGGCATGCATGGGATCGGATAAGCGCTAAAGCGCTAACTCCGATCGACATAGGAGAAGAATTGTGAATCGCTCGCTCTACATCGCCGCTACCGGCATGAATGCGCAACAGGCGCAGATGGACGTGATTTCGAACAACCTCGCGAACGTCAGCACCAATGGTTTCAAGGGCTCGCGCGCAGTGTTCGAGGATCTGCTGTATCAGACCATTCGCCAGCCGGGTGCGAACTCGACGCAAAACACCGAATTGCCGTCCGGCATCCAGCTCGGCACCGGTGTGCAACAGGTCGCCACTGAACGTCTGTACACGCAGGGCAACCTGCAGCAGACCGGCAACTCGAAAGACGTCGCCATCAACGGCCAGGGCTTTTTCCAGGTGCAGATGCCCGACGGCACGACCGCCTACACGCGTGACGGTTCGTTCCAGACCAACGCCCAGGGCCAGCTCGTCACCTCGAGTGGCTATCAGGTGATTCCGGCGATCACGATCCCGAACAACGCGACCTCGCTGACTATCGGCAGCGACGGCGTGGTGTCGATCACCGTTTCCGGTTCGACCAACACCCAGCAGCTCGGCTCGATGCAGGTCGCCACCTTTATCAACCCGGCCGGCCTGGATGCGAAGGGTGAAAACCTGTTCTCGGAAACCGCCTCGTCGGGCGCGCCGAACGTCGCGCAACCGGGCCTGAATGGCGCCGGCACACTCAATCAGGGTTACGTGGAAGCATCGAACGTGAACGTGGTGCAGGAGCTGGTGAACATGATCCAGACGCAGCGCGCTTACGAAATCAACAGCAAGGCCGTAACCACGTCCGACCAGATGCTGCAGACCCTCAGCCAGATGCAGGTTTAAGGCTTAAGGGACTGGGACTCAAGAACGCCCCGGCGTTTTCTCGAAAGACGGTAATCAAGATGTCGTACTTCACTCGTAATCCGGTTCATTCGCGCACCGCTCAGGCGCTCGTGCAGCTCACGCTGCTCGCGGCCCTGGGGGGCTGCGGCCTCGTGCCGAAGCAGCCGATCACGCAGCAGCCCATGACAGCGCTGCCGCCGATGCCGCCGCAAGCACAGTCGCCGGGCTCGATCTTCAACCCGGGTTACGCGGGCCGGCCGTTGTTCGAAGATCAGCGGCCGCGCAATGTGGGCGACATCCTGACAATCGTGATTCAGGAAAACGTCAACGCGACGAAATCCTCGGGCGCCAACGCGAATCGCAATGGCACCACCAATTTCAGCGTGCCGACGTCGGGCTTCCTGAGCGGACTATTCGGCAAGACCAACCTGAGCGCCAACGGTTCGAACGTGTTTGCCGGAACCGGCGGCGCCAATGCGTCGAACACGTTCAACGGCACGATTACCGTGACGGTGACCGGTGTGCTGCCGAACGGCAACCTGGCGGTCAGCGGCGAAAAGCAGATGCTGATCAACCAGGGCGACGAATTCGTGCGCTTCTCCGGCGTGGTGAATCCGAACACGATCTCCAACCTGAACGCCGTCTACTCGACCCAGGTGGCCGACGCGAAGATCGAATACTCCGCGAAGGGCTATCTCAACGAGGCCGAGAACATGGGCTGGTTGCAGCGGTTCTTCCTCAACGTGTCGCCGTGGTGATCATGCGTACCGTCTTCTTCCGCGTTGGCCGCGTCGCGCAACTCGCCCGGGTCGGCCGCGTCCTCGCTTTCGTCGCGCTGGCTTGCGCCGCGTTGCCGGCCGCAACACCCGCACATGCCGAACGTCTGAAGGACCTCGTGCAGATCCAGGGCGTGCGTGACAACCCGTTGATCGGCTACGGCCTCGTCGTTGGTCTCGACGGCACGGGCGACCAGACCACGCAGACGCCGTTCACCACGCAGACACTCGCCAACATGCTGGCGAACCTCGGCATCTCGATCAACAACCAGGCGGCGGGCTCGACCAACCAGCAGTCGTCGCTGTCGAACATCCAGTTGAAAAACGTCGCCGCGGTGATGGTGACGGCGGTGTTGCCGCCGTTCGCACGTCCCGGCGAACAGATCGACATTACTGTGTCTTCGCTCGGTAATGCGAAGAGCCTGCGCGGCGGCACGTTGCTGCTCACGCCGCTCAAGGGTGCCGACGGCCAGGTGTATGCGCTCGGCCAGGGCAACCTCGCGGTCGGTGGCGCCGGTGCGAGCGCCAACGGCAGCAGGGTGCAGGTGAATACACTGGCTGCGGGCCGCATCGCCGGCGGCGCGATCGTCGAACGCGCGGTGCCGACCACGGTATCCCAAGCGGGCACGATGCAGCTCGACCTGAACGACATGGACTACGACACCGCGCAGCGGGTCGTGGCCGCAGTGAACAACGCGTTCGGCAGCGGCACGGCCACCGCGCTCGACGGCCGCACGATCCAGTTGCACGCGCCGTCCGATCCGCAGCAGCAGGTCGTCTTCATGGCGCAATTGCAGAACCTCGACGTCAAGCCGGCGCAAGCCGCCGCAAAGGTGATCCTGAATGCGCGCACCGGCTCGATCGTGATGAATCAGATGGTCACGCTGCAGAACTGCGCGGTGGCGCACGGCAATCTGTCGGTGGTGATCAATACGCAGCCGGTGGTGAGTCAGCCGGGCGCGTTCTCGAATGGCCAGACGGTGGCGGCCGCGCAATCGCAGATTCAGATGAAGCAGGACAACGGCGCGCTGAAGTTGGTGAGCGCCGGCGCCAACCTCGCCGACGTGGTGAAGGCGCTCAACGCATTGGGTGCGACGCCCGCGGATCTGATGTCGATCCTGCAGGCCATGAAAGCGGCGGGCGCTTTGCGCGCCGACCTGGAAATCATCTAAGGAAGACACAGGATGAATTCGGATACGACCAACTCCGCCAACGCGGCGAACGACCTGACCCAGCGCTTCGCGCTCGACGTGCAGGGCTTCGGCAAATTGAGCGCGCAGGCCAAGGCTTCGCCGCAAGCCGGTATGAAGATGGCCGCGCAGCAGTTCGACGCGGTGTTCACGCAGATGATGTTGAAGAGCATGCGCGATGCGACGCCACAGGATGGTCCGTTCGATTCGCACGACAGCGCCACCTTCACGTCGATGATGGATCAGCAGTTGTCGCAACAGCTTTCGCAAAAGGGCATAGGCGTGGCTGACGCGATGCTCAAGCAGTTGATGCGCAATCAAGGCATGCAGGTAAGCGGTGCGAGTGGTGCAAGCGGCGGTCTCGCCGGCATGGCCAATGCACTGGGTGGCGGCAGCGGCGGCGACGAAGGCCAGACTGCGGCGCTGAACGCGCTCGCGAAAGCCTACGGCAATGCACAGGCCAATGGTCAACTCGCAATGGGCCGGGGCTACTCGGCCAACAGCTCACTGGTGCCGCCGATCAAAGGCGACGGCAGCTCGCCGAAGGTCGATGCTTTCGTCGACAAGCTCGCCGCGCCGGCGCAAGCCGCCAGCGCTGCGACCGGCATTCCGGCGCGCTTCATCATCGGTCAGGCCGCGCTCGAATCGGGCTGGGGCAAGAGCGAAATCAGGAAGACGGACGGTTCGAGCAGCCACAACGTGTTCGGCATCAAGGCGACCAAGGACTGGACCGGCAAGACCGTCTCGACGGTCACGACCGAATATGTGAATGGCAAGCCTCAGCGCACGGTTGAGAAATTCCGCGCGTACGACTCGTATCAGGAAGCGATGACCGACTACGCGAGCCTGCTCAAGGGCAACCCGCGTTATGCGCAAGTGATCAATTCCGCGCATGACGTGAATGGCTTTGCCAATGGCATGCAGCGTGCGGGTTACGCGACCGACCCGCATTACGCGAAAAAGCTGATGTCCATCATGCAGAAGATGGGCTGAGCCGCCGTTAATACAGGTGCGCGGCCGGAGTCGGCCGCACGGTTGAACGGTTTGAGCAGTTTGATTTTTCGGAATCAGGAAGCATGCACGCGACGGGGCCAGGTGCATAACAAGACGGACGAGGCCGGCCGCCTACGGGCGGCTGGCCCACCCGCATCATTTGCGTAATCGTCCGCTGGTTCGATGCACCGGATTTCGCTGTCGGCATCTCGATGACCTATCGACGGGGTATCGGCGGTTTAACGTTTGCGGCAAATATTTCATCGCCGGCCCCTAAATTTTGCTTGAACGCTGCCGCTAATCAGTTAGACCCGATACCGGAAAAAGCGTTGTAATGTCCGGTTGATTGCGCGTGCAGCGGCTTCGATGAAGACCGCGCAAAAGCCCCGGCAGGAGCCTTGGCACGCGCCCGCAAGAACATGCATACCGGCAAGCCCATGGATACAAACCAGTCGCACGGCCAAACCGACGCACTCGGCGAGTCGCACGCCACGCTAGAAGAAAGTGCACCTGATTTCGGCCGCCGCAATCCGTTGGAGATCGGCGTTCAGTTACGCAACCTCGTCAATCGAGGCGATTTCCTCACCGTTGAATACGCGGGCGGTCAGCTCGTGACGCGCCTGCTCGATGTCGACGTGCGCGGGCGTACCTTTACGTTCGATTGGGGCGCGCTCTCCGCCCAGAACAAGGGCTTACTGGGCGCGTCGCGCTGCCAGTTCCATGCGTCGCCGGACGGTGTGCGCGTCGAGTTCGCCACCGCCACGCCGCGCGAAACCCGCTACGAAGGACTGCCCGCATTCGAGGCTAACTTCCCCGAGGTGCTGTTCTACGTGCAGCGCCGCGAGTATTTCCGCGTCGATGCGCCGATTCTCGATCCGTATATGTGCAGCGGCCGTCTTTCCGAGGGCGACTCGTTCCGTTTCGAAGTACACGATCTGTCGCTTGGCGGCGTCGGCATGCGCACCACGGATGAACGCGTGGCCGAATTGCCGATGGGGACGCGACTGGAGGATTGCGAACTGGTGCTCGGCTCGTTTGGCCGGCTTTCGCTCGATCTGCAACTGGTGTCGCACCGCTCAACCGCTTTGCCGAACGGCACGCAGCGCTATCAACTCGGTTTCCGTTTTGTGACCTTGCCGGGCAGTGCTGAAAACACGCTGCAACGGCTGATTACGCAACTCGAAATGAAGCGCCGCTCGCTGGTGCGTCCATAAAAATGCGGGATGGGCGGTCTCTAGCATGGCTCAAATGCCGCCCGCTTTCCGCCTGAGTGCGGAGCGGGCAAAAGCCCGCTAACACAAGCCTCGCAAACGTTGAAACAAACGTCGAACAAGCATCGGATCGCCCTCAATTTTTCCTCACGGGGGCCGTTAAACAGAATGTTCAAGTAACGCGGCGGCATGTGGTCGGTGTCGCCCTTCAGGATGACGCATGTCGGACAATCTCATCAGTATCGGCCTCAGTGGACTGAACGCAGCCCAGTGGGGACTCACGACGACCGGTCAGAACATTAGCAACGCGTCCACGCCGGGCTACACGATCGAAACGCCGGTCTACGCAGAGAGCGGCGGCCAGTACACGGGTTCCGGCTATCTGCCGCAGGGCGTCTCGACGGTCACCGTGACGCGCCAGTACAGCCAGTATCTGACCACTGAGCTGAACAACGCGCAAAGCTCGAGCAGCGCGCTGTCGGCGTACAACACGGCGATCACGCAACTGAACAATCTGATCGGCAGCCCGACCGCCGGTATTGCCAGTGCGATCACCGGCTATTTCACGGGTTTGCAGAACGTCGCGAACAGCGCCTCCACGGTGGCCACCCGCCAGACCGCGATGAGCGGCGCGCAGACGCTCGCCAACCAGATCAACGCCGCGGGACAGCAATACGATTCGCTGCGCCAGAGCGTCAACACCCAGCTCACCAGCACCGTTTCGCAGATCAATAGCTACACGCAGCAGATCGCGCAACTGAACGGACAAATCGCAGCGGCCAGCACGCAGGGCCAACCGCCGAACCAACTGATGGATGCGCGCGATCAAGCCGTGTCGAATCTGTCGCAGCTGGTCGGTGTGAACGTCGTCAATAGCAACGGCAACTACAGCGTGTTCATGAACAACGGCCAGCCGCTTGTGTCCGCTGGCAACAGCTACAACCTTGGCACGGCGGTTTCGCCCGGCGACTCCAGCGAACTCTCGGTGCAGTACCTGGGTCTCGCTGGCGCGAACCCGGCCATCACGCCGCAGAATCTGCCCGACAGCAGTGTGACGGGCGGCGCGCTCGGCGGCCTCGTCGCGTTCCGTAGCCAGACGCTCGACCCGGCCGAAGCGCAACTCGGCGCGATTGCCGTGAGCTTCGCCGCGCAGGTCAACGCCCAGAACGCACTCGGCATTACACTCAACGGCGCCCAGGGCGGCCCACTGTTTTCGGTGGGCGCCCCGACCGTCAACGCGAACTCGCAGAATACCGGGAATGCCGCGCTGAGCGTGTCTTTCGCGAATCCTGCGCAGCCGACCACCGGCGACTACACGCTCTCCTATAACGGCACGACCTATACGTTGACCGATAATTCGAGCGGCACCGTGGTGGGCTCGGCGACCAGCTTGAGCCAACCGATCAACGGTCTGAATTTCTCGACCACCACCGGCACGATGAACCCCGGCGACTCGTTTACGGTCGAGCCGACTCGCGGCGCGCTGAACAGCTTCGCCACCGCGACTATGTCGGCTTCGGCGATTGCGGCCGCCTCGCCGGTGCTCGGCTCGGCCGCGGCGAGCAACACCGGTACCGCCACGATTTCGGCGGGCACAGTGACGGCGGGCTACACCATGCCCAACGCGACGACCACGCTGTCGTACAACGGCACGGGATTGTCCGGCTTCCCGGCCGGCTCCACGGTGACCGTGACGGCCGGCACGCCGCCGACCACCACCACCTACGACACCACGACGACGCCTGTCGTGCCGTATTCGGCGACCTCCGGCGCGACGCTGACGATCAACAACGCGACAGCCGGCAGCATGAATGGCGTGACCTTCACGATCAGCGGCGCACCTGCCGCCGGCGACAGCTTCACCATCGGCCCGAACACCGGCGCGACCAACGACGGCAGTAATGCACTCGCGATGTCGAATCTGTCCGGCGCGAAGTCGATGTCGGGCGGTACGCTCACGCTGGTCGGCGCGTATGCGAACTACGTCAACCAGGTGGGCAACCAGACCAACCAGATTCAGACGTCGAGTACGGCACAGACCGCGCTAGTGACGCAGATTACCAGTGCGCAGCAGTCGGTCTCCGGTGTGAACCTGAATGAGGAAGCCGCTAATCTGCTCCAGTATCAGCAGCTCTATCAGGCCAACAGTAAAGTCATTCAGACCGCGCAGACTCTGTTCCAGACGTTGATCGGCATCTTCCAGTGAGGCGTTGAACATGCGTATCTCCAGTTCACAGTTTTTCAACATGAACGTGGCGACGATGAGCGATCAGCAAGCTCAGTTGTCGCAGTTGTATGCCGAGATTTCGAGCGGCGTGAGTCTCAACACGCCGTCGGACAATCCGCTCGGCGCAGCGCAGGCGGTGCAGTTGAGTTCGACTGCGACAAGCTTGTCGCAATACACGACCAACCAGACGACCGCGCTCGCGTCGCTGCAACAGGAAGGCTCCACGCTGGGCAGTATCAACACCGTGTTGGGCAGCATTCACACGCTGATACTGAAAGCCGGCGACCCTACGCTGAACGACACCAACCGCGGCGCAATTGCCACGCAGCTGCAGGGCTTGACCAGCCAGTTGATGACGCTGGCCAACGCGACCGACCCGCAAGGCAACTACCTGTTCGCCGGCTTTCAAAGCAACGCGCAGCCGTACAGCACCAATTCGGCCGGCGTCGTGACTTATTCGGGCGACACCGGCGAGCGCACCGTGCAGGTCAGCGGCTCGAGCACTGTCCAGACGGCCGACAACGGTCTCTCGATCTTCGGCAGCGTCGCACCGATCGGCACGAGCGCGGTGCCGGCCGCGGCGTCCGGCAACCAGGGCAGTGGCGTGATCAGCACGGTCAGCCTGACGAATCCGACCGATCCGACCAATGCCGACACCTACACCATCAATTTCGTGTCTGCGACCACCTACACGGTGACCCAGACCAGTCCGGCAACGCCGGGCACGCCCGGCACGCCGGGCCCGGTGCAGACGTACACGGCAGGTTCGACCATCACGCTCGGCGGCCAGACGGTGAACATCACCGGTACACCGAGCTCAGGCGACAGCTTCACGGTAACGCCGGCCACCCAGGGCAACATGGACGTGTTCGCGAATCTGAACCAGTTGATTGCCGCACTGCAATCGCCGGTCGCGGGCACGGCTTCGGGGGCCAATCTCCAGAATGTGCTGATCACTAGTGGGGCCGAGCTGGAGAACACGATCAACAACGTGGTCACCGCACAGGCGAACGTAGGTGGCCGTCAGCAGCAAGTACAGGCGATGCAGACGGTCACGCAATCCAACACGTTGCAGACGACGACGAACCTGACGGGTCTGACGCAAACCAACATGGTCCAGAGCATCGCCCAGTACACGATGACGCAAACCACATTGCAAGCGGCGCAACTGGCGTTTTCGAAGATTCAGAACTTGTCGCTCTTCCAGTACCTGAACTGAACGGGCGCCTCATCTGAAATGCGCAAGGGCGGAAGCCGGTGTGAGCCGGTTCCGCCCTTTCGCGTTCTGAGTTCGCCGATGCAGGGCCTGCGTCGTCCAGGCGCGTCAGCGATGCACGCGCGGAACGTGACCCACGCGAAGCCAGGCGCCCCGCAAGCCCTGTTATCTGAAGCCGGCCGCCACGCGTCCCATCTGATCGATGCCGACGTCGAACAGGCGCATGAAGAATGGAATCATGTTCGGGATCATCAGCTGCAGGAGCAGCATGCCGATCAGCATCGTCAGGGGAAAGCCGATCTGGAATACGCCGATTTGCGGCGCGGCGCGGTTGAGAATGCCCAGCGAGATGTTGGTGATGAGAAGCGCGACGACCACCGGCAGCGAGAGCAGGAGCCCCGCCGAAAACACCGTGCTGCCGAAATTCGCCAAGGTGCGCCAGCCCGGCGCGCCGAGGATGTTCGCTGACACAGGGACCGACTGGAAGGTGGCCAGCAGCGCGCTGATCATTTGCAGATGACCGTCGATTACCAGAAACACCAGCATCGCGATCGTGTTCATATAGCTCGACAGCACCGCGCTCGAACTGCCCGCTTGCGGGTCGAAGAATGTCGCGAAGCCGAGGCCCATGCCGAGGCCGACAAAGTCGCCGGTCGCGCTGATCGCCTGAAACACGATCTGCATCGTCATGCCGAGTGCGATGCCGATCAGGAACTGATTGACGATGATCCACACGCCTTCGGCGGAAAACACGGTCACTTGCGGCATGGCGCCGAGCGTGGGCGCGACGATGATCGTGATGAAGGCCGCGAGGCCGACCTTCACCCGTGTCGGCAGCGATGTGTTGCCGAGCACCGGCGCGCTCGCCACCAGCGCGAGAATCCGCACGAACGGCCACAGGAATGCCGTGAGCCAGGCGTTCAGTTGGGCGTAGGTGACGGAAAACATGACGGTGGGAGAGGGGGCGAGCGCCGAGCCGGGACCGGGGCCACGCTCAGTTGACGAGCGTCGGGATGTTGGTGAGCGTCTGGCGCAGGTAGTCGAGCATGGTCGTCAGCATCCAGGGGCCGGCGATCACCATCGTGATGGCGATCGCGAGCAGCTTCGGAATGAATGACAGCGTGGTTTCGTTGATCTGCGTCGCGGCCTGGAACAGGCTCACCACCAGACCGACCACGAGCGCGACCAGCAGCAGGGGCGCGGAGAGCAACAGGCCGACATACATGGCCTGGTGCGCGAGTGTCATGACGGATTCTTGATTCATGGCGAGTCGACTGGAAGCGTGAAAGGTTGAGCGGCGCGGCTGATGGGCGTAACTAAGAGGCCCAACTAAGGCCGAGGTTAAACAAAGCTCTGCGCGAGCGAGCCGAGCAGCAATTGCCAACCGTCGACCAGCACAAACAACATCAACTTGAATGGCAGCGAGATGGTGGCGGGTGACACCATCATCATCCCCATCGACATCAGTACGCTCGCCACCACCATGTCGATGATCAGGAACGGGATGAAAATCGTGAAGCCGATCTGGAAGCCCGTCTTCAGTTCACTCGTCACGAACGACGGCACCAGTAGCGAGAGCGGCACGTCTTCCGGACCTTGCATGGGCGCCGCGTGCGAGATGCGGGCGAACAGCGCGAGATCGCTTTCGCGGGTCTGGCGCAGCATGAACGTCTTGAACGGCGCGAGGCCGCGGCTCACCGCCGTTTCCATCGGGATGGTGCCGTCGGAGAACGGTTTGTAGCCGTCGTTATAAGCCTTGTCGAGCACCGGTGACATCACGAACAGCGTGAGGAACAGCGCGAGACCGACCAGCACCTGGTTGGGCGGCGTGGTGGTCGTGCCGAGCGCCTGGCGCAGCAGCGACAACACGATGATGATGCGCGTGAAGCTCGTCATCATCAGCACCATTGCCGGCAGGAACGACAACATCGTGAGCAGCAGCATCGTCTGCACGCTCAGTGAGTAGGTCGTGCCGCCGTTCGGACCCGGGCTCGTGTTGAAAGCCGGCAAGCCGGCGGCCTGTGCGAACGACAGCGTCGGCAGCGCGAGCATCAGTGCCGGCAACACGAGGGGCGCGAGACGGCGCAAAACGGCAATGACTTTCGGGGCGGCGCGAGACATGCGAGTGGCGTGCGCTTGACGGACTGATTGTGCTGACTGAAGACTGAACTGCATTACCGATCCCCGCTGCCTTGCCCATTGAAACGTTTGCCCACTTCGCCTTTCAACGCATCGCGAAAGCGTTGGCCGAAGGTGCCAGGCAATGCCGCGTTTGCACGTGATGAACCCGATGCATCTGAGGTGGCCGCTTGCGTGCCGGCGACCGGATCGAGCGCGGCTGAACCGGCGGGCATGGTGTGCAGCAGACGCACATTGCCGGGCGCCGTGCCGAGCACGAGCCACGTATCGCCGATCTCGACCACCGCGACCCGTTCCTTGCCGCCCAGCGAGGCGCCGCCGATCGTCCTCACGAGGCCGCCGCGACTGTTGGGTTGCAAGCCGAAGCGGCGCGCGAGCCAGGCACAGGCGAACACCAGACCGATCACGACCAGCAAGCCCACGATGGTTTGCAACACCGCGCCGACGCCGAGCGCCGGAACGGCTGTGCCGGCACCCACACCCGAGGCGATTTTCGCGGCGTTGTTGACGGCGTTCATGTCGGCTGCGTGCGCGGCCGATGGTGCGAAGATGGCCACCGAGGTCAGTGCCGGGATGGCCACCGAAGGCTGCGCGAACTTCAGCGCCGAAGTGAGCGCTGCCGTCGTTACCGTTGCTGCGAGCACGGCGCGATTGAAAACAACGCGTGATGCATGGCACAACCGCAGCATGGCGCGACCGGCAACGCGTTTCATCGATTCAACTTCCGGATGCGTTCTGACGGCGTGATGATGTCGGTCAGACGGATACCGAACTTGTCGTTCACCACCACCACTTCGCCCTGGGCGATCAGGCAGCCGTTCACCAGCACGTCCATCGGTTCGCCGGCCAGACCGTCCAGCTCCACGACCGAACCTTGCGCGAGTTGCAGCAGGTTGCGGATCGCGATCTTGGTGCGGCCGAGTTCGACGGTCATCTGGACGGGAATGTCCAGGATCATGTCGATGTCGTTGCGCGTCGAGGTCGGTTCGACCTTCGAGAGCGGCTGGAATACGCCGGCGGTGGTCGCGCTGACTTCCGTGTTGTCGTTCTGTTCGGCCAGCGCGCTCGCCCAGTCGGCCATCGCGGCGTCGTCTTCGGCGCCGGCTGCGTCGGCGGCCAATTGCGGCGCGCCGGCGGCCAGTTCTGCCTCAGTCTTTGCGTTCAGGTCACTCATATCCACCATCCTTCATCGTTTCGGCTGCGCTGATCATCTTCTGGACCCGCAACGCGTACTGACCATTGAAAATTCCGTAGCCGCATTCCATCACCGGCACGCCATCGACTTTCGCCGTGATGTGTTCGGGAATGTTGATTGGCAGAACATCGCCCTTGCGCATGTTCAGGATCTGTTCGAACGTGACCGGCACCTGGGCCAGGTCGGCGGTCAGTTCCACTTCCGCTGCCTGCACCTGCTGCGACAGCACGCGGACCCAGCGGCGGTCGACTTCGAGCGCTTCGCCCTGGATCGGCGACGACAGAATGTCGCGGATCGGTTCGATCATCGAATACGGCATGCAGATGTGCAGCGTGCCGCCGGTCGTGCCGAACTCGATCGAGAACTGCGTGACGATGACGATTTCGTTCGGCGTCGCCACGTTGGCGAACTGCGTGTGCATTTCCGAGCGCACGTATTCGAACTGCAGCGGGCGCACGCTTTTCCACGACGCCGTGTAGTGCTCGAACGTGAGATTGAGCAGCTTCATGATGATGCGCTGCTCGGTTGCCGTGAAATCGCGGCCTTCGACGCGGGTATGGAAGCGCCCGTCGCCGCCGAACAGATTGTCGACCACGAAGAACACCAGATTCGGGTCGAACACGAACAGCGACGTGCCGCGCAACGGCTTCACGTGGACCAGGTTCAGATTGGTCGGGATCGGCAGGTTGCGGGTGAACTCGCTGTACTTCAGCACCTTCACCGGACCGACGGAGATCTCCGCCGAGCGCCGCATGAAGTTGAAGATACCGACGCGCAACAGACGCGCGAAACGGTCGTTGATGATTTCGAGGCCGGGCATCCGGCCACGGACGATGCGTTCCTGCGTCGCGATGTTGTACGGGCGTACACCTGAGCGGTCGGTCTGCTCGGCTTCCGTGTCGGACTCGCCGGTGACGCCCTTGAGGAGGGCATCGACCTCCTCCTGGGACATGAACTCTTCGTGGCCCATTCCTTATTCCTCGTGCGTCCCGAAGCGGTTGATGATGGCGGCGTCGAATAACACCAATGAGAACGTCACTGAGAGCGTCACTGCACGATGAATTCGGTGAACAGCACGTCCTGGATGTGGATTGGCGCGGCGCCGGTATCGGTTGGCTGTTCGATCAGCGTCCGGAGTTCGGTGGCGAGAGCGCGTTTGCCTTCGAGCGGCGCGAGGTCGTCCGGGTGTTTGTTCGACAATGCGAGGAGGATGCGGCTGCGCACTTCCGGCATGTGATCGGTGAGTTCCTGCTGGGTCTTCGAGTCGGTGAGCTTGAGCGTCAGGCCGATCCGCAGGAAGTGTTGCTGACCGTCGTCCGATTGCAGATTGACGGTCATCGATTCGAGCGGGAAGAAGAGCGGCACGGCCAGCGGCGCTGGCGCGCTGACGGTTCCCGCCGATGCGGCGGCTGGGCTGCGCTGGGACATGAAGAACCACACACCCGTGCCGGCAGCGCCTGCCGCGACGATCGCGATGAGGACGATCAGGATGATGCGCTTCAAGGGGCCCGGGGAAGCGGGCACGACTTGCTGGTTTGCGGTCGGGGTTGCCATGAGGTTTGCTTTGCTTGCCTTTAGTGCTGGTGATGGTGATTGTTGTTGATTTGCCTGCGGCGCGATGGGTGGAAAAGAAGGGTTATTGAGGGCTATCTCTGGTTTTTGCCCATTCCGGGCGGGGGATTTGCCTTCGGCAGGTCTTTGGGGGTGGGGTGTCTTCGGCGATGGTGTTGGTTTTGGTTTGTTTGGCTGCGCCGCGCTTGTTTCTGGTGCCTACGGCGTGGGCTTTACCTTGATGTGGTTACCTGCTCGGCGCTTTTTGGGTGTGCTTTTATGGCGGTGGCCTTTCCTTGATCTGGGTCTTTGGCCTTTCCTTGATTTCTTATTGGTGTATTAGCGTCGCCCCTGTGCGGGGCAGGCACCTACTTTTCTTTGCCTGCCGCAAAGAAAAGTAGGCAAAAGAAAGCGGCTCAAACCGCTAATTCTTAAGCGGGTCCCCTAGCTTGGAGGGGGCAGTGGTGCATCTGGAATCCGTGCCCTCGCACACTCCGCGCCCGTGACAAGGCCGTCATACTTCCGGCGGCGCCGCGCGCGCCGAAACGCATTTCCTGGAACCGTCCGCTCGGCTTTGCGCCCGCGTCTACTCGGTCCAATGGCTCAGCCTCCCGCCACACGCTGCGAGTCACAAATGTCTCTCGCCGCAGATAAACGAAGCCTGGTTTCCATTTCAGTGCAGTCCCGTTCCCGCCGAAACGAAGCCCGTGGTGTCCCACGCAAGACCGTCTCGCCGAGGCGAAGCCGATGGCTCCCGCCGCGCCCAAACGAAGCCCGTGGTATCCCACGCAAGACCGTCTCGCCGAGGCGAAGCCGATGGCTCCCAACCACGCGCGAACGGAGCACCTAGTTTCCCCTGCAGACCCATCCGCGACGCACGCAGTGCGGAGTGGGCGCTGATGAGTGCGTTGTCACTCACGCCGAATGTGCGAGGGCACGGATTCCAGATGCACCACTACCGTCGCTGTGCGGGGGACCCGCTTAAGAATTAGCGGTTTGAGCCGCTTTCTCTTGCTTACTTCTCTTTGCGGCGGCAAAGAGAAGTAAGTGCCCGCCCCGCACAGGGGCGACGCTAATAAACCAATATCAATTCAAGGAAAGGCCAAAATGCCAGATCAAGGAAAGGCCCACGCCGTAGGCAGACAGACAAACAAGCGCCGCGCAGGCAAAAGACCAACCAAAGCCCAACGCCCAACGCCGTAGGCAACCAGAAACAAGCGCCCCGCAGGCAACCAGATCAAGAAAAAGCCACCGCCGCAGGCAAATCAAAACCACTAAGCAAAAGTATCCACCAACCCCACATTCCGCCGCACGGCACCATTCACCCCGTTATCAACAGAACCAGAATCACCCCCAGCGCCGCTGGCAAAACTCCCCGCAGCCCCGCTGCCTCCCCTCCCTGACTGCCCAGAATCGGCACTCTGCTGCCCGCCCCCCTGGCGGGCAAACCCATCGCTAACACTAGCGCTCCCCAACCCAATCCCATTGGACTCCATCGCCTCGCGAAGCTTCGGCAACGCCGCCTCGACAGCCTCCCGCACCTGCTGATGCTGCGACACAAACAACGCATGAGCATGGTTATCGGCAACCTGCAAGACAACCTGCAGCGGTCCCAGATCCTTCGGATTCAAAGTCAGCTCGGCGCTCTGCGAATGCGCATTCGACAAAAACACCACCTTCTGACCCAACGCATCTTCCCAGTCCGGCGTGCCCACCTGCGGCGACAACGCATTCGCCGCTTCCGCCGCACCGGCGTTACCCGTCGTTTGCACGGCCGCCGTCGCGCTCGCAGCGCTCGCCGCGGCCTGGCTCGCCGCTAGCGCCGCCGTCGCGGCATCGGTCGCGCTCTTGAAGGACGCCAGATCGTCCGCCTGCGCACCGCCGGCAGCCGTCGCGCTCAACGCGTCAGCCGCAGCCTTCGCCGCCGCCGACGCGTCGGTCATGGTTGTTGTCGTCGCCGTGGCCGCCGCCGTCAACGCGGCCTTGCCAGCGCTCGACCCCTTGCCCTCGCCAAACAATCCGGTCGCAAATGTCTTGCCGTCCGCCGATCCGTTCAGTCCGTGGTTCGCGCCGGCACCCAGACCACCTGCCGCGTTCGCCGCCGCACCGCTCGCCAGCGCCTGCGCCGGCACCACGCCCTGGCCGTTCGCCAGCGCGGCTAGCGCCGCCTGCAAGGCGTCCTGCACCGTCTTCGGATCGCTCGCGCCCGCCTTTTTGCCAGTGGTGCTGCCGGTCGTGGCATCCGTGCCCGTGCCAGGCTCCGCAGTCGCGGCGTCAGTCAATGCTGTGTCGGGGTCGGCGCTCGCCGGATCGGTGGCGTTATTCGCCTTGGCTTGAGCTTGAGCTTGAGCTTGAGCCTGGGCCTGGGCTTGCGCAGCGGCCGCGGCGGCTGCCGTGCCCGCGTTGGTCTGCGTGGCCGTGTCGCCGGACTTCGGCGGCGTCGCGTTGGTCTTGTCGCCCGAGGCCTGCTGCGTATTGGCAGACGAAGCAGACGAGCCGGACGACGTAGTGCTCGTCGAATTGTTCTTGTCCGTGTTGCTGCTGTCGGTATCCGCGCTCTTCGTCGGAGATGCGGGCGGCGGCGGCGCGTCATGCACGCTCGACGACGGAGCCGGAGCCGGAGCCGGAGCCGGGCTCGCACTCTGCACGGCCAGCTTGTTTTGCAGCTCGATGCTCTGTTGCAGAGTTTGCGAGAACGGTTTGGCGTTCGCCGCAGCGGCCAGGGCAGCATTGGTGGACGTGCTGCTGGCGGAGCCGAGCAGTGAGCCGATCTGTGAAAGAGGCGACATAGGGAATCCTGTCAATCCGTCAAACGGTGTGTTCCGTCAATCGAGGCGGCACTCGGGCGCGTCAAGCGCCCTCGGCGCGCATCCTAAGAATGCGGGCGGCGTGTTCGTCGGCATCGCGCTGGTCGCGCCGCGCCAAGGTTTTCGCCTCGGCGGCATCGCCGCGCGCTTGCAGTACTTCGTACGAACCGAGCTTCTGTTTCTGGCGCTGCCAGTCGGGCTTGGCAGCCTCGACGCGCGCATTGGCCGTCGCCAGCAGGTTGCGCTGCTGTTCGATGGCGTTGTCGAGCGTGTCGATGAATGCCTGAAAATTGCGCATGTTGCCGGCGGGCATGCCCGCCTGGGCGGTCGCCGTGAAACGCGAGTGATATTCGTCGCGGTACTGCACCAGCGAGTCGAGCTGCGACTGCACGTCGTTGCGCTCGCGCTGCGCGCGGCCCAGACGTTGCGCGGCGGCATCCACGTCGTCCTGGGCCAGGCCGATGAGTGTCTTGATCGGAAAGTGTTTCGCCATCGTCAGCCTCCTTAGGCAAACAGCGCGTCCAGCATCTTGAGACTCGGTTCAAAGTTCGCGCACTCGCGAAAACCTTGCTGCAAAAATGCTTCCATTCGCGGATACAGCGCAATCGCCCGGTCGAGCAGCGCGTCGCGCCCGCTCGAATAGGCGCCGACGTTGATCAGATCGCGGTTGCGCTGATAGCGCGACAGCATCTGCTTGAACATACGCGTCTTCTCGAGATGGTTATCGTCGATCAACGCGGTCATTGCCCGGCTAATCGACGCTTCGATGTCGATCGCGGGATAGTGGCCGGCCTCGGCGAGCGAGCGCGACAGCACGATATGGCCGTCGAGAATCGCCCGCGCGGAGTCGGCGATCGGGTCCTGCTGGTCGTCGCCTTCGGTCAGCACGGTGTAGAACGCAGTGATCGAGCCGCCGCCTGCCGGACCATTGCCGGTGCGCTCGACGAGCGCCGGCAGCTTGGCGAACACCGAAGGCGGATAGCCCTTGGTGGCGGGCGGCTCGCCCACGGCCAGCGCGATCTCGCGCTGCGCCATCGCGTAACGGGTCAGCGAATCCATCAGCAGCAGCACGTGCTTGCCCTGGTCGCGGAAGTATTCAGCCAGCGAGGTCGAGTACGACGCGGCCTGCATCCGCAACAGCGGCGAGACGTCGGCCGGCGCCGCGATCACGACCGAGCGCGCAAGACCTTCCTCGCCGAGAATCTGTTCGATGAATTCCTTCACTTCGCGGCCGCGTTCGCCGATCAGGCCGATCACGATCACCTCGGCGCTCGTGTAGCGCGCCATCGTGCCGAGCAGCACCGATTTACCCACGCCCGAACCCGCGAACAGGCCCATGCGCTGGCCTCGGCCGACGGTCAGAAGCGAGTTGATCGCGCGCACGCCGACGTCGAGCACCTTATGAATCGGCTCGCGGTTCAGCGGGTTGATGACCGGTGCGGACAGCGGCGCGTCGGCATGCGCGCCGAGCGGGCCGAGGCCGTCGAGCGGGCGGCCGGAGGCGTCCAGCACGCGGCCAAGCAATTCCCAGCCGACCGGCAAGCGCTTCGCGCCCGCCATCGGATCGGCGATCGGCGCGCTTTCAAGCGGATAGACTCGCGCGCCGGGTAGGAGGCCGATCACTTCGGTCGTCGGCATCAGAAACAGTTTGTCGCCGGAGAAGCCGACCACTTCGGCTTCGGCCATCGGCAGCGAACTGCCGGCCGGCAGTTCGATCATCACTTCGGCGCCCACCGACAGGCGCAGGCCCACTGCTTCGAGCACCAGGCCGGCGGCGCGCGTCAACCGTCCGCAGGCACGCATCGGCTTGGCGATTGCGCTGCGCGCGCGCAGCGCGTCGAGCCGGCCGCGCCAGGCCTGGACGTACGGGTTGGTGTCGAGTGCGGGATCGTATGGGGCGTAGGCGGCGGTTGAAGCGGGGCTCGAAGTGGCGGATTCACGGCTCGCGGGAGCGGATTCGCGGCTTGCCGCTGCACCCGTTGCCGGGTGGCTGGCCCCCGGATGCCCGGCGCCCGTATGCCCGGCGCCCGGATGCCCGGCGCCCGTATCCCGCAACGCAGCGTCGATGGCCGCGACTGCAGCCGCAGCCGGCGTAGCGGCGGCCGGCATATCGACCAGCGCCTCGGCGCCGAACGACGCCAGCGCGAGCTCGCGTTCGAGCGGCGTCAGATCGCTGGCGCGGATCTCTTCGAGCGTCGGCTTCACCATGTGCTCACCTTGCCGAGGGCGCCGGCGACGCGCTCCCAGCGCGTATCGATACCGGCATCGACTTCACCGGTGTTGGCTTGCGCCCGGCAGCCGCCGCGTTCGACCGACGGATCGGTGCGCACCGTCCAGCCACGCGTTTGCAGTTCTTCCATCAAATAGGCTTCGACGACCGGCAGGTCGGCGGGGCTGACGATCAGCGCCGGCGCCCCGATCAGCGCCGGTTCCGTAGCCAGTACCTCGCGGGCGGCGGCGATCAGCGCGGTCGGATCGTGCTGCACATGCTGGCGTACCACCTGGTGCGCGATATCCAGCACCAACGCAACCAGCGTCTCGGAGATCGCGCCCTGCGCGCCATCGAGTGCCCTCTTGAAGGTCTCGGCCAGCGCGGCCAGGCGCGCCGCTTCTTCGCGTGCTTCGCTCTGGCCTTGCGCGAAACCTTGAGCGTGGCCCTGGTCGTAACCGGCCTGATATCCGAGCGCCTGCCCGGCCACGTGACCCGTCGCGACGCCCTGCGCATGCGCGGCGTCGCGCAGACGTTGGAGTTCGGCCTCGAATGCGCCGTCGTCGACTTCGGGTTCGGGCGGCGCGGGTGGCGGCACCGGATCGAAAGAGGCCATTTCCCAGCGCTGGTAGGCCGAGAGCCTTTCCTTCGCCGAGGTGTTCTGATCAGACATATGCATCTTCCGCCTTGCCGCCTAGAACGATCTGGCCGCTTTCCGCCAGATTGCGCACGATCTGCAGGATGCGGCGTTGCTGCGTCTCGACTTCGGAGACGCGCACCGGGCCGCGCGCATCGAGATCTTCGGCGAGCAGTTCGGCAGCACGCTGCGACATGTTCGACAGGAACTTCTGGCGCAGCGCGGGCGGCGCGCCCTTCAGCGAGATGATCAACGCCTCGGACTCGACTTCCTTCAGCAACAGCTGGATCGCGCGGTCTTCCAGATCGAGCAGGTTCTCGAACACAAACATCTGATCAATGATCTTCTGCGCGAGTTCCGCGTCGTATTGGCGAACGTTCTCGATCACGCCTTCTTCATGATTGCTCGACATGAAGTTGAGAATTTCGGCCGCCGTGCGGATGCCGCCCATCGGGCTGCGCTTCAGGTTGTCACTGCCGGACAGGAGGCCTGTCAGCACGTCGTCGAGTTCGCGCAGCGCGGCCGGCTGGATGCCGTCGAGCGTCGCGATTCGCAGCAGCACGTCGTTTCGCAGCCGCTCGTTGAGGAAGGTGGCGATTTCGGAGGCCTGGTCGCGGTCCAGGTGAACCAGGATGGTCGCGATGATCTGCGGATGCTCGTTCTTGATGAGTTCGGCCACCGCCGCGGAGTCCATCCACTTGAGGCCTTCGATCCCGCTGGTATCGCTGCCCTGCAGAATCCGGTCGATGATTGCGCCAGCCTTGTCGTCGCCGAGCGCCTTGGTGAGCACCGAGCGGATGTACTCGCTCGAATCCAGCGACATGCCGGTGTGCGTTTCCGCCTCGCGGACGAACTCCTGCAAGACCTCGTCGACCTGCTCGCGCGTCACGCTCTTCAAGGCGGCCATGGCGACGCCGATCTTCTGGACCTCACGAGGCCCGAGGAACTTGAACACCTGCGCGGCTTCTTCCTCGCCGATCGACATCAGCAGGAGCGCGCTCTTCATTACGCCTTCAGCGCTCATCGGTCACCCAATTTTTCACGACGGTTGCAACGACCCTCGGATCCTGGCGCGCGATGTTGCGCGCGAACTCCAGGTTCCGTTCGTATTTCTGTTTGGCGCTTTCGAGCGCGAGCATTTCACTGTCCGTTTCCAGCTGGACGATTGCACCTTCGCGCTCGGCGGCCGGAATGCCATCGAGCAGGATCGGTTCGTCGCCTGGCGACGGCAGCGCGGCGGCGACCGGCTCCGGCGGGGGGAAAGCGCGGCGCAGCGCCGGCTTCACCATCACGAAGTAGAGGAACAGGGCCACGGCGCCAATGCCGAGGTAGGTCGCGATCTGCTTGTAGAGCGCGATCATGTCCGGCGTGCGCCACCATGGCAGGTCGGCAATCGGGTCGACGTCGGCGGTGAACGGGCTGTTGACTACGTTGACCGAGTCGCCGCGCGTGGCGTCGAAGCCCATTGCGTCCTTCACCAGTTGATTGACCTGGGCGAGCTTGTCGGCGGTGACCGGTTGCATCGTCGCGTGGCCTCTCGCGTCGACCACGCGCTGATAGTTGACCACCACGGCTACCGACAGACGCTTGATGCCGCCCATCGGTTGCTCCAGATGCTGGACGGTCTTGTTGAGTTCGTAATTGGTGGTCGAATCCTTGCGGTCGCTGACCGGCGTGGTGGTCACGCCCGGCGTGCCGCTGGCCGCCGTGATCGGTGCGGAAGCAGGCTGGGGCGGCTGGTTCGACAGCGCGCCCGGCACGCCCGAGGCGCCGGCTTGCGACATCTCGGTGGCGGTGCTCGATTGCTGGCTGCGGATCGCCGCCTGCTGCGGGCTGCCGTTCGGACCGTAGTTTTCCGAGGTCTGCTCGCTGTGCGAGAAGTCGATATCGGCGCTGACCTGCGAGTGCGCGTTGCCGGAGCCGAACAGGGGCGAAAGGATCGCGTCGATGCGCTGTTGCGTGTTGCGTTCGATCTGCTGACGGTACTTCAGTTGCGAGGCGTCCAGACCGCTGCCGGTGGACGGCTGCGTCAGCAGATTGCCGTCCTGGTCGAGGATGGTCACGCCCTTCACCGGCAAATCCGGCACCGCCGACGACACCATATGGGTAACCGCCAGCACCTGCCCTTCGTCGAGCACGCGGCCCGGATAGAGGTTGACCAGCACGGAAGCCGACGGCGTTTCCTTGTCGCGCACGAACACGGAAGGTTTCGGAATGGCCAGATGCACGCGCGCCGACTTCACCGACGAAATCGACTCGATTGTGCGCTCCAGTTCACCTTCCAGCGCGCGCTGATAATTGACCTGCTCGGCGAACTGGCTGATGCCGAATTTCTGGTTGTCCATCAGTTCGAAACCGACCGAGCCACTCTTGGGCAAGCCTTGCGAAGCCAGACGCAGACGCATTTCATGCACCTGCTCGGCCGGCACGAGGATCGCGCCACCGGAGTCGGAAAACTTGAAGGGAATGTTGGCGGCTTGCAGCGCGGTGATGATGGAGCCGCCGTCGCTGTCCGACAGATTGCTGTAGAGCACCTTGTAGTCCGGCGCCCGCGACCACAGGAACAGACCTGCGACGATGGCGACCAGCAACGCGACGGCGAAAATCAGCGGCGCGCGCGGGTTGCCGCGCATTTGCGCGAGCCCCGACAGGCGCTGGCCGAAGTTGCCGCCCAGGTTGCCCCCGAGGCCGCCGAGATCGGCTGCGCCGCCGGCCTGGCCGGTGCCCGCCACGGCCGCGCCTGGCTGAGCGCCGGCGAGACCCATGCGGGCGTCGGGGTTGATCAAAGAGTTGGCTGACGAATCCATGCGTCGGGTATCTCCGGGATGCCTTTGCGTTTCTGTCGCTCAGCCGCACCGAGGGTCGGCGGGCGCACGGACAGAGACTTTCACCATTGAAATTATCCGCAGCGCCGCTCAACCCGATTGCTTGAATAGAGCCGGGTTTCCCCCCTAGTTTCGGGGCTTTCCCGGATGGCCCACTGCTATGCTTTCGCTCAGATCGGTACGGTTTCTGGCATGCCGGTCGTCATTCCCTGGAGAGAACATGACAATGCCCGTGAACGCGCTCTCGTCGGCGCTGCAACAGATGCAGTCGATGGCGGCGCAAGCGGCCGGCAGCAGCTCGGCGGCCGGCGTGGCCGATTCGTCCGGCGCGGCTTCGGCCGGCGGTTTCGCCTCGGCGCTGAAGGCCTCGTTGGACAAGATCAGCGGCGATCAGACCAAGGCGGTCGGCGAATCGCAGGCATTCGAACTCGGCGCGTCCAACGTCTCGCTGAACGACGTGATGGTGGACATGCAGAAAGCTAACGTCGGTTTCCAGTTCGGCCTGCAGGTGCGCAACAAACTGGTCTCGGCCTATAACGACATCATGCAGATGTCGGTGTAATCGCGATTCGAAGCGGTTCGGGCGGCAGGGCTGTTCCGCCCGTCCGAACCCATGCGCCCAGTTGCAACGCCGTGCGGCTGCACGGCAGGACAGTCCGCCCGGTGTGCCCTTGCGGCGCTTCGTGGCGGGCGGCCTTGCCTCGTTCAGCGCGATATCGCCTCTGTCTAGCCGTAATCCTCCTTACATCGGCCTAAAGCTTTCCCACTGCCTATCCGATAACCAGATACAGGCAGAGATTGTGGTGCGGCAACGCATCCGGATCGCGTGTCGCGACAACTGAAGTGCAAGAGAGGAGGAGCGCCGATGTTTTCCCCAGAACACTCTGGAGCCGATGCGTACACGCGCGTCGGCGTCGAGACGGGGGTGATGGGCGCGAGTCCGCATCGTCTGATCGTGATGTTGTATCAGGGCGCCCGGCGAGCAATCGCGCAAGCGCGCGTGCATCTTCAGATGGGTAATGTGCCGGCTCGAGGCGAGGCGATCGGCAAGGCGATTCAGATCGTCGAAAGCGGGCTGCAGCAGTCGCTCAACCTTGAAGCGGGCGGCGAGATTGCAGAGCGGTTGGACGCGCTATATAGCTATATGACGCGCCGGCTGCTCGAAGCCAACATAAAACAGAGCGAGGCGATGCTGGTCGAAGTAGACGGCCTGCTGGCAACGCTCGAAGAAGCATGGATCGGCATTGCCCCCGAGATCGCGCGGATGGCAACCCAGCCGGCCGCGGAAAGCATGAGATGACATCGAACGCAGAATATTTCGCCCGCTACGAGGCGATTGCAGCGATTTCCCGCCGCATGCTGACGGCTGCCCGGCGTGCCCTGTGGAACGATCTGGTCGAATTGCAGGAGGAATATCGGCATCTGGTGGAAGCGTTGAAAGACGCCGAAACCGGCGTCAAGCTGGACGATGCGGAGCGCTTGCGCAAATACGCACTGATCTGTCAGATCCTGGCCGACGACGCCGCGATCCGCGATCTGGCGAATCCGCGCATGGCCAATCTGTCGGCGCTGTTCGCCGGACGGCCGACTCGTGTGCTCAAGGAACTGTACGGGGCGCGCTGAGTTTATCGACGGAACGCGCGTTGGCGTGAGTCTGCCCGAGGGTATGTAAGCGCGTTGCCGCCATTGTGACGAAGGAATGGGTATGAACGGAATCGACACGGTCGTCAGTTCGTTGCTCGCGAACCGGGTCGACAGTCTGCTCAATCTCGCGCCGGGCAGCGCGACCGCCTCGCAGACCGGTGCGGCGGGCGTCGATAGCGCGCCTGTCACCGTCACGCCCCTCACGCCACCCGCCACTCCGCCTGCTTCCGCGCAAACCGCGCTGTCCGCCGTCGCGCTGGTGCTCAACGCGATCATCAACTCGGGCGGCGAGGCAACCCCTGCGGTGCTCGGCCAGGTGCCCATCTGGCCGGCCGCGCCGGCGCTCGATGTCGAGGCCGGCGGCTTGCCGCTGTTCGATACGTCCACTTCATCCACGAATCCGAATGCCGCCGCGACGACGGCCACCGCCAATGTGGCGGCGGCGCAGGTGCCGGTCGCGGCGCTCGCGGCCGCGCTCGAACAGACGGTGGGCACTAGCGGTCTGTTCTACGAATCCCATCTTGCACAATGGCTGGCGGGAGAGCGGCCGCCTGTCGCGCTCGCTGACGAAGCGCAAAACAAGCTGGTGGCAGCTGCGACGCAATTGCCGCTCGACTGGGCGGGTGACGCCGACCAGGCTTCTTCGTCCAACGCGGCGCCTCGTCAGGGCACGGGTACAGGCGGGGGCCCCAACGGCCCGGCCAACGCCGCGCCGGACGGCAACGCGGCAGCCCGTGCGATGCCGTCCATCCAAACCGCGCAGGCCGCGCGGTTCGTCGCGGGCGAGCTGCTGGCGAGTTCTCTGCCTGACCTGAACGGCCAGCCGGCGCACTCGAACGCGCACAGCGCCGCGGCGCAACTGGCCGAGGACGGGTCGTCGCAAAACTCGCAATCGATGGCGGCGGTTCATCCCGTGACGGTTCCCCTGGTGCGTCAGCAACTCGATCTGCTCGCCACCGGGCAGTTTCGCTGGACCGGCGAAGCATGGCCGGGCGCCAAGCTCGACTGGACCATTGAGCAGGAAGGCGACGAGTGGGACCGCAGCGGCGGCGGCACGGCAAGCGAGGAGGATCAACCCTGGCGTACGCGCCTCACGCTTTCGCTGCCGACGCTCGGTACCGTCGATGCGGACCTGACGCTGACCGGCTCGCGGCTGGTCGCGCGCGTCCAGGCGAGTCCGGCCGGCGCGGCGCGGCTGGCGATGCAGGGTGAGAGCTTCCGGCAACGGCTCGCGGCTGCGGGCATCGAATTGAACGGCTTGACGATTCGTGAAATCGGCGGCGGCGCGCCGGCTACCGGGGCGAGCGCTGCCGGGGCAGCGGCGACTGCGCAAGCGGCGGCGTCGGCCTATGCGCGCTCGGCGGCGGCTGCGGCCGCTGACAAGGTGCCGGCGGGGCGCCGCGATACGCGTGCCGGCAGCCCGGGCGCCGCGCCGCTCGACAATTTCGACTGGGATATGTGATGAGCCGCAAACACCGCCGCAGCGCGGCCGCGCTCGTCTACGACGCACAAGGCAGCGATCCCGCACCGCGCGTGATCGCCAAAGGCTACGGCATGCTGGCCGAGATGATCGTGCAACGCGCCAAGGAGGCAGGCCTGTATGTTCACGAGGCGCCGGAAATGGTCTCGCTGCTGATGCAGGTCGATCTCGATACGCGGATTCCGCCGCAGCTTTATCAGGCGGTGGCGGAGTTGCTCGCCTGGCTGCATCGGCTGGAAAGCGGCGCCGAGCATGAGCCGGAAGGTGGTGCGGCCGGTGTTGAGGACGTCATCGATGTGGTCGCGACGGATATAACGGACGTTTCTGGCGGCGCGGCCGGGCGTTGAGTGTGTCTGTCGCGCGGTTTGCCGCCGCGCGTTGGTTGCCGCGCGGATGCCCGCCGCACGGCCGGCCGCCCCACGGATGCCCGCCGCACGGATGCCCGCCGCATCAAAACCGCATCATCAGCTTCAGCAGCGCATTCACCCGTTTGCCGTATGGCGGCGAAATCCATCCACGCGCGTTCAGGCGCGCCTGCATCAGCACCGGCTTCATCTTCGAGAAGGTGACGAAGCCTTCGTAGCCGTGATACCCGCCCATCCCGCTCGCCCCGACGCCGCCGAACGGCAGACTTTCGCACGCGAGGTGCATCAACGTCTCGTTGACCGCCATGCCGCCCGCGATGGTTTCGCGCGTGACACGCTCGATGGTGGCGGTGTCGTCGGCGTAGAGATACAGCGCAAGCGGACGCGGACGCGCGTTGACCCACGCGATCGCGTCGTCGAGCGTGTCGTAGGAGACGATCGGCAGCAGCGGGCCGAAGATCTCCTCCTGCATCAGCGCGCTTTCATCCGGCGCATTCGTGACGGCGATCAGCGGGAAGCGACGGCTTGCCTCGTTCGGCGTGCTGTCGGTGAGCCTGTGCAGTTGTGCGCCGACGGCCTGCGCTTCGTCGGCAAGACGTTGCAGCCGCGCGAAGTGCCGCGCCGAGATGATCGACGTGTAATCGAGGTTGTGTGCAAAGTCCGGGTACATCTTCGCCATCCGCGCGCGCGCCCGTTCGATGAACGCCTGCTCCTTGCCGCGCGGCACCAGCACGTAGTCCGGTGCGACACAGGTCTGGCCCGCGTTGAGCGTCTTGCCGGCGATGAGGTTATCCACCGCGTTGTCGAAGCGCGCATGCTGACCGATGATGGCCGGCGACTTGCCGCCAAGCTCCAGTGTGAGCGGCGTCAGATGTTCGGCGGCGGCGCGCATCACTTCATGGCCGACCCTGGTCGAACCGGTGAACAGCAGATGGTCGAACGGTTGCGCGCTGAACGCGGCGGCCAATGCGGCGTCGCCGTTCACCACCGCGACGTGATCGCGCGCGAAGGTTTGGCCGATCAATTGCTCGAAGAGCGCCGCGGTGCGCGGCGTCAGTTCGGACATCTTGATGATGGCGCGATTGCCGGCCGTCAGCGCGCTGATCAGCGGACCGACGGCGAGCAGCACCGGATAATTCCACGGCACGATGATGCCGACCACGCCGAGCGGCTGCGGCACGACTTTCGCGCGCGCCGGCAGGAGCCATTTGTTGGTGCTGCGGCGTTGCGCTTTCATCCAGCGTTTGCCGTGCCGGAGCGCGGCGTCGATTTCACCCTTGATCAGCAGGAATTCGGCGAGCAGCACTTCCTGTTTCGCGCGATTGCCGAAGTCGGCGTTCATCGCGTCGGCGAGTGCGTCGCGGTTGTCGAGCATGACTTTGCGCAACGCTTTCAGATGCGCGGCGCGGTTTTCCCACGACGGATACGGCGCACGCAAATAAGCATGGCGTTGCTCGCGCAGCAGCGCTTCGAGCGCGGCGATTTCCGGCAGATCGTTCTTCATAGGTGTCCACTCCCTGATGGATAGCGGTGCGCGTCGAGTCGCGCTTATTGGTGTGTTGTCCTGTATCGCAACGGTCTTGCGAAAGGCTTTGCAAAAGCACGGGCGGGTTCGCCCGCTTCAAACCTGAAATGCGGGATTCCGGTCGATTCATCCATTTGGCGTCAGGCCGGAAACGCCCGCTCGATGATCGCCGCGTGGTTGAACGTGACCGGCAGCGTGCCGTACACGCGGCCGCTCTCGCCGCAGCCGTCGGCGAGACGCGTGGCGATGAAGGCCGCAGCGACTTCCGGCGGCGCGTGCTTCACCAGCAAGGTGGCTTGCGCGATCAGCACGATCTGTTGCGCGATCCGCCGCGCGGAGGCTTCACGCGTGTCGGGTGCGCCGTTCAGCGTGACGGCGAGCTTGCCGAGCGCGGCGCTCAACGCCGGGTGCCCTTGCGCATCCGCTTGCCACGCGGCGAACAAGGCCTGCGCCGCTTCGGGCTCGCGCTCCATCGCGCGCAACACGTCGAGGCACATCACATTGCCCGAGCCTTCCCAGATCGAATTCACGGGCGCTTCCCGATAGAAGCGCGCCATGGGACCCGTCTCGACATAACCGTTGCCGCCCCACACTTCCATTGCCTCGCCGGTGAATTCGAGCGTGCGCTTGCAGACCCAGTACTTCGCCGCGGGGGTGACGATCCGGCGCCATGCGCGTTCGGCCGGCGCGGACGACGATGCATCCGCGGACGCTTCGAAAGCGCGGGCGAGTCGCATGAACAGGACCGTCGCGGCTTCCGATTCCAACGCCAGGTCGGCCAGCACGTTGCGCATCAGCGGCTGATCGGCCAGCTGCCGGCCGAAGGCACTGCGGTGCCGCGCATGGTGAATCGCCTGCACCAGCGCCGCGCGCATCAGGGCCGCGCTGCCGATCACGCAGTCGAGCCGCGTGTAGTTCGCCATTTCGATGATGGTCGGCACGCCGCGGCCTTCGTCGCCGATCATGATGCCGAACGCGTCGAGGAACTCGACTTCGCTGCTGGCATTCGAGCGATTGCCGAGCTTGTCTTTCAGACGCTGGATCTGCACGGCGTTCTTGCTGCCGTCCGGCGCGAAACGCGGGACGAAAAAGCATGAGAGGCCTTCTTGATCGTCGGTGCGGGCAAGCACCAGATGCGCATCGCATTGCGGCGCGGAAAAAAACCATTTGTGACCGACCAGCCGATATTCCGCGCCGCGGCCACTGCCGCGCGTGGCATAAGCACGGGTCTGGTTGCTGCGCACATCCGAGCCGCCTTGTTTCTCGGTCATTCCCATGCCGATCATGGCCGAGTTTTTTTGCGTGAGCGGCAGGTCGCGTGGATCGTGTTCGCGGGTATAGAGCTTGTCGCGCAGTGTGTCGAACAACGCAGGTTCGCGTTGCAACACCGGGATGCTGGCGAAGGTCATCGTCAGCGGACAGAGGGAACCGGATTCGAGTTGCGCGTGCAGGAAGTAGCCGGCGCAACGCGCGACCATGGCGCCGCGCTGCGGATCCGAGAACGGCAACGCGTGCAGGCCTTCGCGGCGCAACAGCGACAGCAGCGTATGCCACGAAGGATGAAACTCCAGCGTGTCGATGCGTTCGCCACGCGCGCTGTGGGTGAAAAGTTCAGGGGTATGGCGGTTCGCCAGTTCGGCCAGTGCGAGCGTTTCCGGCGTGGTGAGCGCCGCGCCGTGCCGCTGCAGTGCCTCGCGATGCCACGCGGCCCCTTCGCGTTCGAGCGCGGCGGACAAAGCCACGTCGCTCGAAAACAGGTTGTAGTCCGCGAGCGGCGGCGCCTGATTGGTCACGTCGTGGGTGTGGCCGAAGCTGTGCACTTTCATCTGCTGTCTCCGTTCACCGGATGCGCGCCGTCGCTGCTCGACGGCGTGCTGTTTTATCGCTGCGTGTCATGCCGCACGCTCAGAGGACGGCGCGCGAAGGGCCGTGTTTGAATGCCTTGCGAAGCCGCCCGGCGGGCGGATGCGCGTCTTTCATCATAGGGTCGCAGGGACGCTTTCGTTTAGAGGGATCGCTCTGACATGAACCCGCCGTGGCACGCCAACGCTCCCTACAATGCCGATAAAACAGACATAGACAAGTGTGCTGCAATCGCTTGCATGGGATCGGAGAACCGCTAAAACGCTAACTCCGACCGACACGAGACAGGGTTCGCGAGCAACGCGGCCCCACCAGGAGGAGCGGATGCAATACGACTACATTATCGTCGGTGCGGGCTCGGGCGGTTGCTCGCTCGCGAGCCGTCTGGCGGATAGCTGCCCCGATGCCACGATCGCCCTGATCGAAGCCGGTCCGCATACGGACCGCAATCTGTTCGTGAACATGCCGGTCGGCGTGGCGGCCGTCGTGCCGCACAAACTCAAGACCAACTACGGTTATCTGACGACGCCCCAGCCGGGGCTCGCGGGACGCCAGGGCTATCAGCCGCGCGGGCGGGGCTTTGGCGGCTCGAGCGCGATCAACGCAATGATTTACACGCGCGGCCATCCGCTCGATTACGACGAATGGGCGCAGCTTGGCTGCGAAGGCTGGTCGTGGGACGACGTGCTGCCGTATTTCCGCCGCGCCGAAGGCAACGAGCGCGGCGCTGATGCATGGCACGGCGCCAACGGGCCGCTGACGGTGTCCGATCTGCGCTATCGCAATCCGTTTTCGAAGCGCTTCGTGCAGGCCGCGACCGAAGCCGGTTACAAGCCCAACAGCGACTTCAACGGTGCGGATCAGGAAGGCATCGGCTTCTATCAGGTGACGCAGCGTGACGGACGGCGCTGCAGCGTCGCTCGCGCCTATATCTACGACCGCGAGCGCCCCAATCTGCATCCGATCGCCGATGCGACGGTGCTGCGCGTGCGCTTCGACGGCAAGCGCGCGAGCGGCGTCGAAATCGTGCGCGGCGGCCGTACCGAAACGCTCGAAGCGCGCGCCGAGGTGGTGCTGGCCGCGGGCGCGTTCAATTCGCCGCAACTGCTGATGTGCTCGGGCATCGGGCCGGCGGCGCATCTGCAGTCGCTCGGCATGACGGTGCTGCACGATGCGCCCGAGGTCGGCCAGAACCTGATCGACCACGTCGACTTCACGATCAACAAACGGGTGTCGTCGATCGAGCCGACCGGCTTTTCGATTCGCGGCATCGCGCGGATGCTGCCGCAGTTCGTGAGCTTCATGCGGCATGGGCAGGGCATGCTGTCGAGCAATGTCGCCGAAGCGGGCGGCTTTCTGAAGAGCCGGCCCACGCTCGCGCGCCCGGACCTGCAACTGCACTTCTGCGCGGCGCTCGTCGACGATCACAACCGCCATATGCACTGGGGCCATGGGTATTCGCTACACGTGTGCGTGCTGCGGCCGCATAGCCGCGGCACGGTGACGCTGGCGAGCGCCGACGCCCGCATCGCACCGGTGATCGACCCGCGTTTTTTCAGCGACGCGCGCGATCTCGACCTGCTGGTGGAAGGCGCGCGGATGGCGCGGCGCATTCTCGACGCGCCCTCGCTGGCGTTGCATGGCGGCAAGGAGCTGTACACGCATCCTGGCCAGAGCGAGGCGGAATTGCGCCGGACCATCGCCGAGCATGCCGACACGATCTATCACCCGGTGGCCACTTGCCGGATGGGCGGCGATGCGCAGTCGGTGGTCGATCCGCAGTTGCGGGTGCGCGGCGTGACGGGACTGCGGATCGTCGACGCCTCCGTGATGCCGACCTTGATCGGCGGCAATACGAATTCGCCGACGGTGATGATCGGCGAGCGCGCGGCCGAATTGATCGCGGCGAGCCGGCGCGACGGGCAAACGGCGCCGGTGATAGCGATGGCGGCGGCGGCGGCGTCGGCGGCGGCGGGAACGGCAGGCGTGGCGGTTTGACCGTCCGACCGGCCTGACGGCGAGCGTCGCCCGAGTCGGGCGGCGCTTTATGTTGCTCTTCGCGCGTTGAGCGCGTGCGCCCACCGGCAGGTACGAGCGCGTGCAAATCCATCAGCCGTCGCTTGCCATACGCCAGCCACGGCGGCCCATCAATCTTTCCTAATTCGGCTCGCAAATGTAAGAATATCTAGGCGAACGTCGGTTAATTCGTCATAAATTGTGCCGTTCCGTTTATGAGATTTCCCCAAACCTATAATCGCGCCGCGAAAAAGAGCGCGTCAGGTGACGCGTTCGGGAAATCAAGGAAGCGAAGCGATGAGTATCAATGTGATTCAGCTGGTTCAGTCCGCGTTGACGGACAGCGTCGTGCGACAACTGGCGGCCCGCTGCGGGCTGCCGCCGGACGCGACCCAGAAGGTGCTGGCAACAACCGGCCCGGCGCTCGTCGCCGGCCTGATGCAGAAGGGCGCGACGCTCGACGGCGCGCGCTCGCTGTTCGCCACGATCCTTTCGCCCGAGGTGAACGGGCACATCGCCGAACAGTTGCCGCAACTGCTCGGCACCACCACGGGCATGAGCCAGTTGGAAGGCGTCGGGCGGCAGTTGCTCGAGCGCGCGCTCGATCGCCGCGTCGATACGCTCAGCGACGAAGTCGCGACCCAAACCGGCGTACCGGCGCATGCCACGCATGCCATGACGGGTATCGTCGGCGCAACGCTGCTGGGCCTGCTGAAACGCTATTTTCTCGAAGGTCAGGGCAACGTCGGTCAGTTGCCGACACTGCTGGGCCACCAACTGCCGGCCGTTGCACCGCACCTGAACGACCGGTTGATGACCGGCCTCGGTCTGAGCGGACTCGGCGCGTTCACTGGCAATATCCTGTCGCAGTTGAAAGCGGTCTCGGCGCATATCGACCATCCGACGCCTGCCGCGAAGCCGGTAGCCGAAGCGCTGTCGAGCATCCGTGTGCCTGCCGACGCGGTGGTGCGCGAGGAGCGCCGTCCGCGCACGTGGCTGTGGTGGCTGCTCGCGGCGATCGCCGCCGTGCTGGCTTTCCTGTTCCTGCGCGGTTGCCAGAGCGAGCAATCGGCGGAACGCAGCAGCGCGGAGGCTGCGGTGACTGCGCAAGCCGCGTCCGCACCGGGTGAGGCCTCGGCCGCCGCGGCGGCAACGCCCGCGGCCAGCGATGTCGCGGCTTCCACGCCTGCCGTCGGCGCCGCTGCGGCAAGCGCCGCCAGCGAAGCGCAGCAACCCGCAGCCGCACCCGCGCCGACCAAAGACAGCGTGCTGAGCTTCACAGTCGACGTCGGCGGCAAGCCGACGCTCACCGCGACAGTCGGCAGCGAAGCCGAAAAGAGCCAGCTGATCGACGCGCTGACCAGGCGCTTCGGCGCAGACCGGTTCGTCGCGGACGTCACGGTCGATCAAGACACCAAGCCGGCCGACTGGCTCGCTCATCTGGACGGCCTGCTGCCGCTGATGGCACTCCCGGGTGCGGAAGTGAAAATGGACGGCGCGCACATCGAATTGAGCGGCAGCGCGGCGAATGCCAGGCTCGGCTGGCTCGACAAGCTGAAGTCGCTGTTCGGCGCGTCGTATCAGATCGGTTCGTTCAACGTCGAGCAGGCGGTCGCCAACGCAACCGAGACCTTCCGCGGCGCGATCAAGGGCCTGCTCACGCCGGACAGCTCGTGCGCGGCAGCGGACGTGGTCAAGGTGCTGAACCTGCAGGTGATCAACTTTACGAGCGCCAGCGCCCGCGTGCCGGCTTCGGCGATTGAAGATCTGAACCAGTCGGCGCAAGTGCTGAACGCATGTGCGCACAACGGCAAGACGGCCAGGCTCGAAGTGGCCGGCTATTCAGACAATGTCGGCGGCGCACAAGCCAATCTGCAACTGTCGAAGAAGCGCGCTGAAGCGGTTCGCGCGTATCTCGTGAAGACAGGCGTGCCGGCGGATTCGCTGGTCGCGCAAGGGTACGGCGACGCGCACCCGGTGGCGAGCAACGACACGGCGAGCGGCCGCTTTGCCAACCGTCGCATCGAGTTTGTCGCGCAATAGTAATAGCGCCCTTGAGGCGAGCCTCAAAAACAGCATGTCACCCGGTTTGCGCCGGGCGGCATGGTGTCATTTGGCCGGCGGCGTTTGTGGTGGTGTTGGTGGTGGCGTTTGTGGCGGCGGTGTCTGAACCGGCGCCGTGATGCCGGTGATACCGATACCCGGCCCCACCATGAAATCGTCGCCAGCCTGGCCCGGGAGCGTCTGTCGGGCCACCTCTAGCCACGCGCGCGCCGCGTGCGACAGATAGCCGTTACGACGCCAGCCAATCGCCATTTCCCACGGAATCTCCGGTTCCACCACCGGGCGGCAGGTGAACTGCGCGGCGTCGAGCCGCCGGCAATACGGCGCCGGCAACAGCGCGATGCCGACGCCGGCCAGCACCAGCGCCGCCATGAAATCCCAGTGCCCGCTGCGCCCGACGATGGTCGGCGCAAACCCGGCGGTGCGGCACGCATTCAGCACGACATCGTTGAGCGCGAGGCTCTCGCCGTAAAACACGAACGGCTCGTGGGCGAGCTCGGCGAGCGGCACTTCGTGCAGATCGTCCCAGCGCGAACCCGTGCGCGCGACGAGCCACAGCAATTGGCGCGTCATCGGCAGCACCTCGATATTTTCCGGGTCGACCGGCTGCAGCACGCCGCCTAGCTCCAGTTCACCGTGGATCAGCGCGGTTTCGATCGCGCGCGACCCCTGCTCGAACAGCTTCAGTTCGATTTTCGGGTACCGCTGGCGGAAGGCGGCAATGGCCGGCGTGAAGAGTGAGCCGCCCATTGGCGGAATGCCGATGGTCAGTTCGCCGCGGCCGAGCTTGTCGAGATCGGTCAGTTCGGCCTGCAACTGCGCGTGTGCCGCCAGCACGTCCTGACCGCGCTGGTAGACGATCCGGCCGGCGTCGGTGAGCACCATCTGACGTCCGTCACGCAACAGCAGCGGCGAACCGATTTCGTCTTCCAGCGACTTGACCATCTTGCTGATGGTCGGCTGCGTGACGAACATCTGCTCGGCGGCGACGGTGAAGCTCTGTTGGCGGACCACTTCGACGAAATACCGCAGCGCGCGTAGTTCCACGATCTCGGGCTCCAGAATTCCAATTTGGAATGATCTGGATGATTGTAAGTCATCGTATTTATGTTGCGGCCCAAGTTGTTGGTGCGTTCGTATCGACCCCTGCGCACGCGCGGCACGTGATTCGGCGCAGTCGCGCACATCGCTTTTCCAGGATGGACGCCGGCGGAAACGGGCTACCATCGGCGGTTCTCTACCGTTCGGCCTGCAGCGCCCGCTTCAATTCATGACGCCCATCTCGATCATCATTCCCTGCTATAACGGCGCGGCGACGCTCGCCCGCGCCCTCCAAAGTTGCCTGATTCAGCCCGAAGCAGCGCAGATCATCGTAGTGGACGACGGTTCGACCGACGCCTCCGCCGACCTCGTTGCGTATTGCGGAAGCCTCGACGAACGCGTGGGCCTGCTGCGGATGCCGGTCAACGGCGGCGCGGCTCGCGCGCGCAACTGGGGCGCGATGCATGCGTCGCACAGCCTGCTGGCCTTCCTCGATGCCGATGACGAATACCTGCCCGGCGCCCTGGCCGCCGCAAGCACGTTCCTCGTGCAAAATCCCAGGGAAGTGTCCGTGCGGCTCGACGTCGAGTACACGGATTTCCCGGCCGATATCGTCAGCCACGCCAATTTCGACAAGCATGCCGCGACGCTCAGCAATACGGTGCCGAGCAGTCTGATCATCCGCCGCGCGGTGTATGCCGCGCTCGGCGGCTTCCCGATGGATGACGCGTTCCGCCGCATCGGTGGAGAAGATGGCGCGCTGTCGTGGGCGCTGCGCGAGATTTTCGGCAACCGGCGCCTCGACGACGTGAAGCGCGTGCGCATGCATTACCATGCCGGCATTCACGCCGAACGCTATTTCCGCATCGCACTCGGCATGCGGGAGCCGGATCCCGTCGATCTGGATGACGCATTTCGTTTTTCCAGGCAGTTCCTCGAAACCGCGCGCGCGGGTATCGAGCAATTGCGCGTGGCAAGCGTCGCGGGCGAAGCCGCCGCGGCTATTCTTCCGAATCAGGCCGCGTAGGTTTCAGACACCGGAGCAGCCCGCCAACAGGACAAGGCGCGCCAGACTCCAGCCAAAGCGCCAACCACTCCAACCAGTTCCACGCCCCGAAGCCATCTCGATTTGCTACAATCGCCGTTCGTCTTCGAGGAGCGTTGCGACGGGTACCGCGAATCAGCATATTCGCCGGCCGCCCGCCAGGCTCGAAGGCTTCAATCGGAGGGCTCGGATGCGCATAGCGCTTTCCCGGCCACCGCATCGAACCGCGCTCACGTCAAATTTCTAGTCAATTTTTTAGAAAGGAGGGCGTGATGAACGCCGCAGTTCTCGATTCAAATTCCAAGCAAGATTTCGTCGTCGCCGATCTGTCACTTGCCGCCTGGGGCCGCAAGGAACTGAATATCGCTGAAACCGAAATGCCGGGCCTGATGCAAACGCGCGAGGAATACAAGACCTCGCAGCCTTTGAAGGGCGCGCGCGTCGCGGGTTCGCTCCACATGACGATTCAAACCGGCGTGCTGATCGAAACCTTGACGGCACTTGGCGCGGACGTGCGCTGGGCATCGTGCAATATTTTCTCGACGCAGGATCATGCAGCCGCCGCGATCGCGAAAGGCGGCGTGCCGGTGTTCGCATTCAAGGGCGAATCGCTCGACGAATACTGGGAATTCTCGCACCGCATTTTCGAATGGCCGAACGGCGAATTCGCCAACATGATCCTCGACGACGGCGGCGACGCCACGTTGCTGCTGATCCTCGGCTCGAAGGCTGAGAAAGACCGCGCGGTCATTTCGAAGCCGGAAAACGAAGAAGAAGTCGCGCTGTACAAGTCGATCGCCAAGCACCTCGACGCCGATCCGGTGTGGTACTCCACACGTCTCGCGCACATCAAGGGCGTGACCGAAGAAACCACGACTGGCGTGCATCGTCTGTACCAGATGGAAAAGGAAGGCCGCCTGCCGTTCCCGGCCATCAACGTCAACGACTCGGTCACCAAGTCGAAATTCGACAACCTGTATGGCTGCCGCGAGTCGCTGGTCGACGGTATCAAGCGCGCAACCGACGTGATGATCGCCGGCAAGATCGCGGTCGTGGCAGGTTATGGCGACGTGGGCAAGGGTTGCGCGCAATCGCTGCGCGGTCTGGGCGCCACGGTGTGGGTCACCGAAATCGATCCAATCTGCGCGCTGCAGGCGGCCATGGAAGGCTACCGCGTCGTGACGATGGAGTACGCCGCCGACAAGGCCGACATCTTCGTGACGGCAACTGGCAATTTCCATGTGATCGGCCACGATCACATGGCTGCCATGCGCAACAACGCGATTGTCTGCAATATCGGTCACTTCGATTCGGAAATCGACGTTGCTTCCACGCGCCAGTACACGTGGGAAAACATCAAGCCGCAAGTCGACCACATCATTTTCCCGGATGGCAAGCGCATCATCCTGCTGGCTGAAGGGCGTCTGGTGAATCTGGGTTGCGCGACGGGTCACCCGTCGTTCGTGATGTCGGCATCGTTCACGAACCAGACGATCGCGCAGATCGAACTGTTCGTTCACGGCGACAAGTATGAAAACAAGGTCTACGTGTTGCCGAAGCACCTTGATGAAAAGGTCGCGCGCCTGCATCTGGGTCGTATCGGCGCGGAGCTGACGGTGCTGTCGGACTATCAGGCGAATTACATCAGCGTCGACAAGAACGGTCCGTTCAAGCCGAACCACTACCGCTACTAAGTGGCCGCTGTTAATCAGCCGCTGTTACGTAGCATCAAGCACGCGGGCGGTTTAAAAGCATGACAGTCTGACGACAGGGCGGCGCGCAATGCGCCGCTTTGTTCGCCATGCCCGCCTCTTTCCGTTCAACCGGACATCCTGCCCAAAGGAGCTCTACATGACCGTGCTGCTGACCTGGCTGATCAACGCGCTTGCGCTCCTGATCATCACCTACCTCGTCCCGTCGATTCATATCCGAAGTTTCGGTACCGCGCTGATCGTTGCGGTCGTGCTCGGATTGATCAATACGATCCTGCGACCGGTGCTGATCCTGTTGACGCTGCCCGTGACGATCCTCACGCTCGGACTCTTCATTCTGGTGGTCAATGCGCTGTGCTTCTGGCTGTGCGCGTCGCTGCTGAAGGGTTTCGAAGTGTCGGGTTTCTGGTCGGCGTTCTTCGGCTCGATTCTGTACAGCATCGTTTCGTGGCTGCTGTCCGCGCTTATTTTCGGCAACCGCAGTCTCGGTTGACTACTGAATCATGAACCCGATCGAACTTTCATTCGAATTCTTCCCGCCTAAAACGCAGGAAGGCGTCGACAAGCTGCGTGCCACCCGCGCGCAGCTCGCCTCGCTCAAGCCCAAGTTCGTCTCCGTGACGTTTGGCGCCGGCGGCTCGACGCAGCAGGGCACGCTCGATACCGTCGTCGATATGGCGAAGGAAGGGCTCGAAGCGGCGCCGCACGTGTCGTGCATCGGCTCGTCGAAAGCGAGCCTGCGCGCGATCCTCAACGAGTACCGCGCGCATGGCATTCGCCATATTGTCGCGCTGCGCGGCGATCTGCCGTCCGGCATGGGCGAAGTCGGCGAGCTGCGCTACGCGTCGGAACTGGTGAGCTTTATCCGCGCCGAGTTCGGCGACTGGTTCTGGATCGAGGTGGCCGGCTACCCGGAGTACCACCCGCAGTCGCGCTCGCCGCGTCACGATCTGGAAAACTTCGCCAACAAGGTGAAGGCCGGCGCCAATTCCGCCATTACTCAGTATTTCTTCAACGCGGATGCGTACTTCCGTTTCGTCGACGATGTGAGAAAGCTCGGTGTGGACGTGCCGATCGTGCCGGGCATCATGCCGATCACGAACTTCTCCCAGCTGACGCGTTTCTCGGAGATGTGCGGCGCGGAAGTGCCGCGCTGGGTCGCGCGCCGTCTGGAAAGCTTCGGCGACGACCGCGAGTCGATTCGCGCGTTCGGGCTGGATGTGGTGACGGACCTGTGCGGGCGTCTCGTCGACGCGAAGGTGCCGGGTTTGCACTTCTACACGCTCAATGGCGCGGCGGCGACCAAGGCGATCTGCGAACGGCTGGGCGCCTGAGGTTTGAATAGTCGTTGTACAAAACCGCGCGGCTTATTTAGCCGCGCGGTTTTTTTTACGCCGAAAATCTCGTGCCTCGGTTGGCAATCCCCATTCAAACGGTTGCTGCGGCGCGGCAATTCGCGTGAAAATCTTTTCCTTGCGACGCGTAAGCCCGCATTGAACCCGATTTTTGTGCTGTCTATGATCGAAGCGCAGCTGACTTGGCTGCTGTGCGGAGAACGTGATGACAGTATCCCGATTGCTGTTTGCAGCTCGCCATACCTGTCTGCCAATCCTGAGCGCCTGCGCGGTCCTCGCTGCCGGCCTCGCGCCCGTCGGCGCCGGCGCGGCCACCTTGCCTGACAAAACCCTCGTGTTCTGCTCCGAAGGCAGTCCGGCGGGCTTCGACAGTGCGCAGTACACCACTAGCGTGGAATTCACCGCGGCCTCGTACACGGTCTACAACCGGCTCGTGGAGTTCGCGCGCGGCAGCACCGATATCGAGCCGGGTCTCGCCGAGAAATGGGATGTGTCGCAAGACGGTCTCCAGTACACGTTCCATCTACGCCATGGCGTGAAATTCCAGACCACCTCGTTTTTCAAGCCGACCCGCGAATTCAACGCCGACGACGTCGTTTTCACCTATCAGCGGATGCTCGATCCGGAGCAGCCGTTCCGCAAGGCGTACTCGGTGCCGTTCCCCTATTTCGCCGATCTTGGCCTTGCGAAGAACATCGCCAAAATCGAGAAGCTGGATCCGTACACGGTGCGTTTCACGCTAAAAGAGGTCGATGCACCGTTCCTGCAGCAGATCGCAATGCCGTTTGCGTCGATTCTGTCGGCGGAATACACGGATCAACTGCTGAAAGCGGGCAAGGCTTCCGATATCAACCAATACCCGGTCGGCACCGGGCCGTTCATTTTCCGCAGCTATACGAAGGACGACACGATCCGCTTCGACGGCAATCCTGATTATTGGAAGCCGGGCGTCGTGAAGGTCGGCAAGCTAATCTTCGCGATCACCACCGATCCCGCGGTGCGGCTGCAGAAACTGAAACGTGGGGAATGTCAGGTGATGAGCTACCCGCGGCCCGCGGATATTCCGCAGATCAAGGCCGACTCGTCGCTGGCTCTGCCGAGCGAGGTCGGCTTCAATCTGGGCATCCTCGGCTACAACACGACGAAAAAGCCGCTCGACAATGTGCTGGTGCGACGCGCGCTGGATATGTCGGTCAACAAGAAAGCGATCATCGAGTCGGTGTATCAGGGCGCCGGTCAAATCGCGACGAATCCCATGCCGCCGACCCAATGGGGCTATGACAAGAACCTGAAAGACGCACCTTACGACGTTGATAAGGCCAAGGCGCTACTGAAGGAGGCTGGCTACCCGGACGGCTTTGACCTGACCCTGTGGGCCATGCCCGTACAGCGGCCCTACAACCCCAACGCCCGGCTGATGGCCGAAATGCTGCAGTCCGATTGGGCGAAGATTGGCGTCAAGGTGACGATCGCCACGTACGAGTGGGGCGAGTACATCCGCCGCGCTCACGCCGGCGAACACGAGGCGATCCTGATCGGCTGGACCGGCGACTACGGCGATCCTGACAATTGGCTTGGAGTGTTGCTCGGCTGCGATGCGGTGAAGGGCAGCAACTTTTCAAAATGGTGCTACAAACCTTTCGACGACCTGATCAGGAAAGGCCGTGGCACCACCGATCTCGGCGAGCGAACCAAGGCCTATATGGAGGCGCAGGAAATCTTCAAGCAGCAGGTCCCGTTCACGCCGATTGCCCACTCAACGGTGTACCAACCGATCAGCAAAGACGTCACGGGCTTCAAGATCGACCCGTTCGGTCCGACACAATTCATGAACGTCGGCCTGAAATAGCCATCAGCAAGCACTCGCGGGCCGCCTTTTTGCTGCCTCTGCTCCAGTGCCGCACGTTCCGGTGAGCGCCGGCGTGCGGCTGTCCGTATGCCCATCTGTTTCCGATCGTCAACGGGAGTATTTTCCTCCGCTTGTTGGTGCGAGCCAAGCTCAAGTAAGATCGCGCTACGCCGGCGGAAGCCGGCCCCGAACCTGGAGGAAACATGAAGCAAAACAACCTGTTGCGCGCCGCGCGTGTTACCACGCTCGTCGCCGCTGCAGCGGCATCGATGCTGGGCGCTACGAGCGCGCATGCGGAGATTCCGAACAAAACACTCGTTTACTGCTCAGAAGGCAGCCCTGCGGGTTTCGATCCGGCCCAGTACACGACCGGTGTCGACTTCACGGCCAACACGTTCACCGTTTATAACCGCCTCGTCGAATTCGAACGCGGCGGCACGAAAGTCGAGCCGGGCCTGGCAGAAAAGTGGGATGTCTCGCCGGACGGCAAGACCTACACTTTCCATCTGCGCCACGGTGTGAAGTTCCAGACCACGTCGTTCTTCAAGCCGACGCGCGAATTCAACGCGGACGACGTCGTGTTCACGTTCCAGCGCATGCTGGACACGAACCAGCCATTCCGCAAGGCCTACCCGGTCCAGTTCCCGTACTTCACGGACATGGGCCTCGACAAGCTGATTACCAGCGTCGAAAAGGTCGACCCGTATACGGTCAAGTTCACGCTGAAGGAAGTCAACGCGCCGTTCATCCAGAATCTGGCGATGGAATACGCGTCGATTCTCTCGGGCGAATATGCGGACCAGCTGCTGAAGGCCGGCAAGGCCGCCGACATCAACCAATACCCGGTCGGCACGGGCCCGTTCATCTTCCGCAGCTATACGAAAGACGCGACGATCCGCTTCGACGGCAATCCGGATTACTGGAAGCCGAACGCGGTGAAGATCTCCAAGCTGATCTTCTCGATCACGCCGGACGCCGGCGTGCGCGTGCAGAAGATCAAGCGCGACGAATGCCAGGTGATGAGCTATCCGCGTCCGGCCGACATCGCGCCGCTGAAGGCTGAAGCGAACATCGACATGCCGTCGCAGCCGGGCTTCAACCTCGGCTACCTCGCGTACAACGTGACGCACAAGCCGGTCGACAAGGTCGAAGTGCGTCAGGCACTCGACATGGCGATCAACAAGAAGGCGATCATCGAATCGGTGTATCAAGGCGCAGGCCAGGCCGCGACCAACCCGATGCCGCCGACTCAATGGTCGTATGACAAGAACCTGAAGAGCGCGTCTTACGATACGGACAAAGCCAAGGCGTTGCTGGCCAAGGCGGGCTATCCGAACGGCTTCGACATCACGCTGTGGGCGATGCCGGTGCAACGCGCATACAACCCGAACGCCCGTCTGATGGCGGAAATGATCCAGGCCGACTGGGCCAAGATCGGTGTGAAGGCGAAGATCGTCACCTACGAATGGGGCGAGTACATCAAGCGCGCTCACGCAGGCGAAGACGACACGATGCTGATCGGCTGGACCGGCGACAACGGCGATCCGGATAACTGGCTCGGCACGTTGCTCGGTTGTGAAGCGGTGAACGGCAACAACTTCTCGAAGTGGTGCTACAAGCCGTTCGACGATCTGATCCAGAAGGGTCGCGTCACGTCCGATCAAGCCGCGCGCACGACGGCATACACGCAAGCGCAACAGATTTTCGCGCAACAGCTGCCGTTCTCGCCGATCGCTCACTCGACCGTGTACCAACCTGTCAGCAAGAAGGTGGTCGACATGCGTATCGAGCCGCTCGGTTATGCGCGCTTCGACGGCGTCAGCGTGAAGTAATAGAGTAGAGGCAGTCAAGCTTACGCAGTAGCTTTTCGCACGGTTAGAAAACTGGTCGAAATGGTCCGGCGACCGGGGTCACAAGCCCTCGTCGCCGGTTGCGTTTTTTCTTCATCAAGACCATAGGGACGAACCATGTTCCGCTTTGTTTTGCGCCGCATTGGCATGGTGATACCGACCTTCATCGGCATTACGATCCTTGCGTTCGCGCTGATTCACCTGATACCGGGCGACCCCATCGAAGTGATGATGGGCGAGCGCGGTGTCGATCCCGCCATGCATGCCGCCGCGATGCACCGCCTCGGGCTCGATGAGTCCTTGCCGATGCAATACGTCCACTACATCGGCCGCGCGATGCATGGGGACCTCGGCACCTCGATCATCACCAACACCAGCGTGATGGGCGAATTCCTCGCCCGCTTTCCCGCCACCGTTGAACTCTCCATCTGCGCGATGTTGTTCGCGCTGATCGTCGGCTTGCCGGCGGGCGTGTTCGCGGCCTTGAGGCGCGGCACGGTGGTCGATCATGGCGTGATGGGCACGGCGCTGACCGGCTACTCGATGCCGATCTTCTGGTGGGGTTTGATCCTCATCATGGTGTTCTCCGTGAAGCTCGGCTGGACGCCGGTGTCGGGCCGCATCGCGGTCGAATACGACATTCCGCACGTCACGGGCTTCATGCTGATCGACGCGATGATGTCCACCGACGAAGGCGCGTTCAAATCCGCGCTGAGCCATCTGATTTTGCCGGCCATCGTGCTCGGCACGATTCCGCTTGCGGTGGTCGCGCGGATGACGCGTTCGTCGATGCTCGAAGTGTTGCGCGAGGATTACATTCGCACTGCACGCGCGAAGGGCTTGTCGCCTGCGCGGGTGATCGTCGTGCATGCGTTGCGTAATGCGCTGATTCCGGTGGTGACCGTGATCGGCTTGCAGGTCGGCACGTTGCTCGCGGGCGCGGTGCTGACCGAGACACTGTTTTCCTGGCCGGGTATCGGCAAGTGGCTGATCGACGCGATCGGCCGGCGCGACTATCCGGTGGTGCAGGGCGGTATCCTGATGATCGCTACGCTGGTGATCGTCGTGAACCTCGTCGTCGATCTGTTGTACGGCGTGCTGAATCCGCGCATTCGCCATACGAGGTAACACGACATCATGGCAGACATACAAAACACAGTCCCCCAGTCGGTCACGCCACCCAGTGGCCGCGCAATAGCCGCCCGTGAATTCTGGGCGAATTTCTCACGTAACCGTGGCGCGGTTGCTGCCGGCATCGTCGTGCTGGCGTTGATCTTCATCGCGATCTTCGCGCCGTTGATCGCGCCGCATAGCCCGATCGAGCAGTATCGCGACTTCGTGAAGATCCCACCCGCGTGGCTCGACGGCGGCAACTGGAAGTTCATTCTCGGCACTGACGAAGCGGGCCGCGACATCCTCTCGCGTCTGATGTACGGCGCGCGGTTGTCGTTCTGGATCGGCTTCGTCTCGGTGGTGCTCGCGCTGATTCCGGGCATCGTGCTCGGCCTGATCGCGGCGTTCTTCGAGAGATGGGCCGATACGCCGATCATGCGCATCATGGACGTGCTGCTCGCGCTGCCGTCGCTGCTGCTGGCCGTTGCGGTGGTCGCGATCATCGGTCCGGGTCTCGTCAACACGATGCTCGCGATTGCAATCGTCGCATTGCCTGGCTATGTGCGTTTGACGCGTGCTTCGGCACAAGGCGAATTGCAGAAAGAGTATGTGACGGCTTCGCGCGTCGCAGGCGCGAGCACGCTGCGTTTGATGTTCTCGCAAGTACTGCCGAACTGCACCGCACCGCTGATCGTGCAGGCGACCTTGGGCTTTTCGTCGGCGATTCTCGATGCCGCCGCACTCGGTTTTCTCGGCTTGGGCGTGCAACCGCCGTCGGCGGAGTGGGGCGCGATGCTGGCCTCGGCGCGCGACTATATCGACAGTGCATGGTGGATCGTCACGATGCCGGGTCTTTCCATCCTGATCTCGGTGCTCGCGATCAATCTGCTCGGCGACGGGCTGCGCGACGCACTCGATCCCAAACTGAAACGGATGGCCTGACATGACCCAGCTATTAACCATCCGCAACCTCGCGGTGAACTTCAACGGACTGCCCGCAGTCGATCGCATTAACCTCGACGTCGCGCCGGGCGAAGTGGTCGGCGTGGTCGGCGAATCGGGCTCGGGCAAGAGCGTCACGATGATGGCGCTGATGGGCCTGATCGACGCACCGGGCAAAGTCACCGCGGATGAAATCACCTTCAACGGCAAGAATTTGCTGAAGGCTTCGGCGAGAGAGCGCCGCAAGATCATCGGCAAAGACATCGCGATGGTGTTTCAGGACGCGCTCACCAGCCTGAATCCGAGCTACACGGTCGGCTATCAGATCAAGGAAGTACTGAAGCTGCACGAAGGCCTGCGCGGCAGCGCGCTGGACAAACGCGCACTGGAATTGCTCGACCAGGTCGGCATTCCTGACGCGAAGAGCCGCATCACTTCGTTCCCGCATCAGATGTCGGGCGGCATGAACCAGCGCGTGATGATCGCGATGGCGATCGCCTGCAACCCGAAGCTGCTGATCGCCGACGAGCCGACCACCGCGCTCGACGTGACCATCCAGGCGCAAATCATGGAGTTGCTGATCAAGCTGCAGAAGGAACGCGGTATGGCGCTCGTGCTGATCTCGCACGATCTCGCGGTGGTGTCCGAGGTCGCGCAGCGCGTCGCGGTCATGTACGCTGGCGAAGTGATCGAAACCAACAAGGTGCCGGACATCTTCGCCGCGCCGCATCATCCGTACACGGAAGCGTTGCTGGCGGCGATTCCCGAGCACAATGTCGGCGCGGTACGCCTTGCCGCACTGCCTGGCATGGTGCCGGGCCGCGACGACCGGCCCAAAGGGTGCCTGTTCGCGCCGCGCTGCAAATACGTGGTCGACGATTGCACGAAGGCGCGGCCCGCACTGGCGCCGCTGCAAGGTCACGCGGAAGTCGCGCGCGTGCGCTGCATCAAACCCCTGAACCTGAGCGGCGACGCCAACGTTCACACCCATGGAGGCGCACGATGAACGCAGTACTCGAAACGCGGCGCCAGTCGGACCATGCGGGCGATCACGTGCTGGTGGCCGATAAGCTTGCGCGTTACTACACGGTCAAGCGCGGCATGTTCAGCCAGGGCACGGTGAAGGCGTTGAACGGCGTGTCGTTCGCGCTCGAACGCGGCAAGACGCTGGCGGTGGTCGGTGAATCCGGCTGCGGAAAATCGACGCTTGCCCGTCAGCTCACCATGATCGAGGCGCCCAGCGCGGGCCGTCTGTTGATTGACGGTGAAGACGTGGCCGGCGCCGATCACGCCAAAATCGCCGCGCTGCGGCGGCGCGTGCAGATGGTGTTTCAGAATCCGTTTGCTTCGCTGAATCCGCGCAAGACCGTCGAGCAGACGCTCGGTGAACCGCTCGCGATCAACACGCAACTGAGCACGTCCGAACGCGCCGAACGGATTGCGCAGATGATGCGCACGGTCGGCCTGCGTCCGGAGCATGCCAAGCGCTATCCGCATATGTTCTCCGGCGGTCAGCGACAGCGTGTAGCGATTGCGCGCGCAATGATCCTCGATCCGCAGATCGTGGTCGCCGATGAACCGGTGTCCGCACTCGACGTGTCGATCCAGGCGCAGATTCTCAATCTGTTCATGGATCTGCAGGAGCAGTTCAAGACCAGCTACGTGTTCATCTCGCACAACCTCTCGGTGGTGGAGCACATCGCCGACGACGTGATGGTGATGTACTTCGGCGGCGTGGCGGAACTCGGCGACAAGAAACGGATCTTCTCGAAGCCGCGGCATCCGTACACGCGTGCGCTGATGTCGGCCACACCTTCCATCTTCGAAGCGGATCGCACGATCAAGATCAAGCTGCAGGGCGAAATGCCGTCGCCGCTGAATCCGCCGTCGGGCTGCACGTTCCACCAGCGCTGCCCGTACGTGATCGAGCGGTGCCGCAGCGAAGAACCGAAGTTGCGTGAAGTGGATGGCCGTCAGGTATCGTGTCACCGCGCCGAGGAGGTGGGGGACGTGGATGCCTGATGGAGTGGCGGCGCGTCGTCTTACGCGCCGCTCGCGTGATGGCGTCCGCAACGCTGCTTTCGCGCGGCGCTGGGGAGCGCGTGCACTGACCAGTGCTGCGCTTCTCGGCGCGTGTTGTGTTTTTCATTTGAGCGTGGGGCCGGTCGGGCTCGCGCATGCCGCCGGGGCGGCCGCCAATACGCCGGCCCAGGCGGGACGGCCGGCCATGCCGGTGCCCAATCTGCCGGCGCCGCCGCGCGCCACGCTGCCGGGCTTCAATCCGCCGCCCGCCGCGCCTGGCACCACGGCAAGCGGCCCGGTGCAAACGCAACCGGCGCGCATGCCGTTCTATGTCGCGACACGCGGCACCACGACCATCTACGTGCTCGGCACGTTGCACGTCGGCGACCCCGCCGACTATCCGCCCAGGCAGCCGTTCCGCGCGCCGATCCTCGGTGCACTGGCTGCCTCGCCGACGCTGGCGCTCGAACTCTCACCCGACGAACTGCTGGTCTCGCAAGACGACGTGTCGAAGTACGGCATCTGTCGCCGCGACTGTCTGCCAGGGCTGCTGCCCGAGCCGTTGTGGCGCAAGCTGGCCTTTCGCCTGCGAGGCAATCCCGCGGCACTGGATGAGATCAAGAAGATGCGGCCGTGGCTCGCGTCGTTGGTAGTCGAAACCTACGATTCGTTGAGTGCCGGCTTGCAAACCGAGTACGGCACGGAAGCGCAATTGCAGAACGTGTATATCAGGACGCGTGGCAAGATCGTCGGCCTCGAGACCTTGCCCCAGCAGATGCGCGCGTTCACCGGACTCACGCTCGCGCAGCAGCGCGAAATGCTGGCGCAGGACCTGGTACAGACGCCCGCGGAAAACGTCGAGGATGTGAAGACGTTGCGCCGTCTGTGGCGAGTGGGCGATGCCGATGCGATTGCGGCCTGGCAGGCCGCGAAGTCCGAAAAGCTGGCGCGCGACAAGCGGATCTCCGATTCGATCGACAACAGGATCATGTACGAACGCAACCGGCGCTTCGTCTCGCGGATGCTGCTGATCGCCGCGCCGAACAAACCGGTGTTCGTGGCGATTGGCGCGTTGCATCTGGGTGGTCGCAAGGGCGTGTTGCAACTTTTAAGGCAGCATGGGTTCGTGGTGGAGCCGGGGTGAGGATTCGTCTCAGCCTTGCGCGAGATTTTTATAGCCGCTGACCCCCGTCTTACCCGGGGTAGGCCTTCCGGCCAAAATAGGAACCGCTGTTTGCACACCCAGTCCGATGCTGACGTGCGCCGCAACATGCTCGCGGCGCACGCGGCCATAGCTGTCTATTGCATGCTAGGATGTATGTACAGACGTCAATACAGGTGGTATGTACGTTTTGAGTGGGACGAAATTAAGAATCAAATCAACATCCGTAAGCATGGGATCGACTTCAGAGATGCACTCGACGTGTTCGATCATCCTGTGCTGACGGCGATAGACGAACGTGAAGATGACGGTGAGGAACGCTGGATCGCGCTAGGCTGGATGGCCGCCATCGTAGGTGTGGTGGTGTATGTCGAACGTGATGCGGATGTGATCCGCATCATTTCGGCTCGCAAAGCGACGAAGCACGAGGTCAAACACTACAAGTACAGCGTCTGGCATTGACGGGGGAATCTTGGCGAATGGTAGAAATGAGCACGGGTGAAATGATGAGCAAACCAACAGGAACCGACTGGAAACGACTCGCAAAAACGGACGAGGCCCAAATCGACACGAGCGACGTGCCAGAATTGGGCGACGACTTCTTTGCGCGCGCTGAGCTGCACGTTCCGCCGAAACAGGCTGTCACGATGCGCCTGGATGCGGACGTGCTGAGCTGGTTCAAGGAACAGGGGGCGGGCTATCAGACGCGCATCAACAAGCTGTTGCGCGCTTACATGCTGGCGCAGCAGCGTCGGCGTCCTTAAGGCACGGTGCCAGCGCATTTTGCCTGCGTATGATCGGTTGCAAAGGCGCTGCACAGAAACGCTCGAAATCCGCGCAGCGTCAGGTTTATAGACTGCTGTCGCGTAATTCTTCCGACACGCGTTTCACGACCGCTGTCCAATCGCCCAACATCGTTTGCCGGAACAATTTCATCGCCGGATACCACGGTGAATCGTTGCGCGCTTCGAGCCAGCGCCAGTCCGAGTTGGCAGGCAGCAGCACCCACACCGGCTTGCCCAGCGCGGCGGCCAGGTGCGCCACGCCGGTGTCCACGGCGATCACCAGGTCGAGATTCATCACGAGTGCGGCGGTGTCGTCGAAGTTGTGCAGATCGGCGGTGAAATCGTGGGCGCGGAAAACTTCAGGCGCATCGGCTAACTGATTGTGCGCGGGCCCTTTCTGCAGCGCGTACCACGCGACCTCTTTCAACTCGCTTAGCGTGCTCAGGTCAGCCAATGCAATCGAGCGATAACGATCATTGCCGAACGTCGGGCTGCCGGACCACACCAGACCTACTTTGCGTTTCGATTTGCCGGCTGCGTCGACCCGCTTGCGCCATGTTTTGATCTTTGCCTTGTCGGCGAACATATACGGCACGTCCGCGGGAATGGTCGACAATTCAGTGCCGACGCAAGACGGCACGCTCATCATCGGCACCCAGAAATCATACTGGCCGTCAGGCGTGCCGCTGAACGCGCGGCGCACGCCCGGGATGCGCTCAACCAGTGGCAGCAGCGGTTCGCGCACGCGGATATCGACCGTCGCGCCGAGTCGCTCAAGCACGCGCACGTAACGCAGAAACTGGAAGTGGTCGCCGAAACCCTGCTCGCCGACCAGTAACAGACGCCGCCCGTCGAGCGGCTCGCCGTGCCATTCGGCCAAACCCGGCACGGCGAGCGCCTCATAGTCATTCTTGCGCCAGCGCTTTGCAAATTCGGCCCAACCCTGCTTGTAATCGCCGCGCTTGAGCAGCAGCCACGCGAGGTTCTGATGTGCGTCCGCGTAGTTGGGGTCGAGCGCCAATGCGTGACGGTAGAAACCCTCTTCTTCATCCAGACGGCCCTGCGCGCCGAGCGATCCCCCGAGGCAAACCAGATTCGTGGGATTAGGCTTGAGCGCCACCGCGTGTCGGTAATGCGTTTCTGCACCGGCGTAATCACCTAGCTTGCCGATCAGGCTTCCCAGGTTGACGCGCGCTTCGGCGTAATTGCCGCGCAGTGCCAGTGCCCGTTCCAAACTCGCGATGGCGGCATCGTGATCGCCCCTCGCGTTGTGCGCGTTACCCGCGTTGAAGTGCGCTTCCGCCGATTGAGGATCTAGTCCGATGACGGTTTGATAGCAGTCCAGCGCCTCGTCGTAACGCCCGAGCTTGCTCAGCGCCGTGCCAAGGTTCAGATGCGTGTCGACCAACGAAGGATTCACCGTCAACGCCAGCCGGTATTGTCCGATCGCTTCTTCGAATGCGCCTTGCGCTTGTAGCGCGATGCCGAAGTTGTTGCGTGCGTCGGCGAAATCCGGCTGCAGCTGCAGCGCCTGGTCATAGCAGATCATCGCTTCGTCGAGATGGCCGAGTGCGGCGGCGACGAGGCCGCGGTTGCTCCAGCACGCGGCGTCGGTGCGATCGAGTTTGAGCGCTTCGCTCATCAGTTCGGCGGCGAACCCATGGTCGCCGCGCTGATGCCGCAACACGCCGAAGTAATGGAGTGCTTTGGCATGCGTTGGGTCGAGTGCAAGGGCTTCACGGTAGAAAGGTTCGGCGGCATCGAGGCGGCCGGCCTGGTGTGCTTCGAGCGCGGCCTCAATCAGCGAGGTGAGGTAAGCGGAGGGCGGCGCGTTGGTGTACGCGGTGTGAGGGTGGGATTGATGTTCCATGACGGGGGCCTGCTGGGTAGCCCTGGTGGCGCGTGTTGCATGCACCGCCAGCGCATGTGGATGGGGAAGACCATCTGCCAGCTTATGTTTCGGCTCGCTTCCTGACGATCGGACGCATCCGAATTCGGCGGCGTCGATTTGCCACAGCAGGGCAATTGCGTGAAACGTTACAGATCTTCTTGCATCTCGCGTTTCGGAGTGGTCCTAGAGACCGGTTACCACGCGATACCGACAATTATCGTCTCGATTTAACTCGAGCCCTCTTTGCATTCCGCGCAGTATCTACCTCTCATCCAGGTGAGAAGTCGTCGACTTGACGTCAACCGTGGTGGTCTCCGGAATGACCACGCAATGTACAACCGGCCACCCATCATGCCAACTCCCTTCTCCTTGTCGCCCGCCGAGACTGAAACTTTGCACAACGTGGCAGATGAAGCCCGTCGGGCGGGTAATGTTGACGAAGCGCAGAGACTGTTCGACCGAATCCTTGCGCGAAATCCGCGGCACGTCGGAGCCCTACACTCATACGGAGTGTTGGCGTTCGAGTCGAAGCAGATGGAGTCGGCTCAAAACTGGATCGAGCGCGCGATCGAGGCTCAACCCAATCCGGCCTCATACAACTTGCTGTGCCTGATCCAGATCAGATTGGGTGCCATCCCCAACGCTATACACACTGCCCAACGGGGTCTTGCGCTCCAACCCGACTTACCATCGCTCAATTACTTCCTGGCGCTAGCACTGCAGTTGCAGGGACATTTCAAGGACGCAGCGCTTGCCTATCGCAGGGTGCTCGAACTCGAACCAAACCATCAGTTGGCGCACGGGAGCCTGGGTGTCGTGGTCAGGAGTCTCGGTGCAATGGAAGATGCCGAGCGGCATCTCCGGCGCGCCATTGCACTCAATCCGACTGCTCTGGGTGCTCGCGCCAGTCTTGGCACCGTCTTGCTGGCCGTGGGCAAATATGAAGAGGCCTGGCCTTATTTCGAAGACCGCTGGGCCAATATGGTCGATGGGCAAGGACGTCCCGCTCCCGAGCGCCCGTACGTGCCGCTGCCGCAATGGCGCGGTGAGAATCCGGGCGCCGCGCGTCGCGCGGACGGAACGCCGGTTCGCGGCCCGCGCCTGCTGGTCTTCCATGAGCAGGGTTTTGGCGACAGCCTGCAGTTCGTGCGCTATCTGCCATTGGCGCTCGCACATTTTTCGCAGGTCGGCTACATCTGTCCGCAGCCCTTGCAGCCGCTTTACGAGCAGTCGTTCTGTCAGCGCTGGCCGGGCGTCGTGGTGCTCGATAACGTCGAACCCAAATTCGACGAATGGGACTGGTATTGCCCCCTGATGTCATTACCAATGGCGTTCGGCACGCGGCTCGACAACATTCCGGAGTTTACCTATCTGTATGCCGATACCGTGCGCGCTGACTGGTGGCGTGCCCGCCTGGTTGCATTACCGAATCCCGATCTGCCGCGCATAGGCGTGGTATGGGCGGGCGGCCATTCGGGCTTCGCCGAGGATAGGGTGCGCAGCATGGAACCCGCGCTAATGGCGCCGCTCCTCGCCATGCCGCACATACGTTGGATCAGTCTGCAAAAGACCGACGATCCGGCAAAGCATCCCGCCCCGGCAATGGAGGCATGCTTGATAAACTGGATGGACGAGGTCGCCGACTTTGCGGACACCGCCGCGCTGATTGAGAACCTCGACCTGGTAATCTCGGTCGATACCTCGGTCGCGCATCTGGCCGCCGCCATGGGTAAGCCGGTCTGGCTTCTCAATCGCTTTGCTGGTTGCTGGCGCTGGTTGCTCGATCGGGAAGATAGTCCCTGGTATTCGAGTGTGCGAATCTTCACCCAGTCGCAGCAAGGTGACTGGGCGGATGTCCTCGAGCGGATTGCCGCGGCCTTGCAGCAGACCTTCCACTCGCATGGTGGGCGGGATGATCCGCGCAGTCTCCTTTTGCCGGTGAATCGCGCGCCTTGATCCGCCCCATTGTTTTATAGAGGCTAGAGGCGCACACCTCCGCTTCAGCCCCCACAGTCAAACGTGTTGTCCGTCTATGTTTGCTGAAGCGGTGAGTCGAGATTCCTACAGAAACATCAGGAAATTCAACAGGAAGATGTTCACGACCAGCAAGGTCAGCGCGGTGGGCACCTGGACCTTGATCACCGCGTTCTTATCCGGCAGTTCGAGCAATGCAACCGGCACCATGTTGAAGTTCGCGGCCATCGGCGTCATCAGCGTGCCGCAGTAGCCGCAGAACATACCGATCGCGACCATCACCGCCGGATTGCCGTGAAACACGCCGACCAGAATCGGCACGCCGACGCCGCCGGTCATCACGGGGAACGCGGCGAAGCCGTTGCCCATCACCATCGTGAAGAGCGCCATGCCGATGCAATACACGGCCACCGCCACAAAGCGGTAGTCGAGACTGATGTACGCGGTGGTGACGTGAGCGACCGCCTTGCCGACGCCCGCGTCCGAGAACACGAGGCCGAGCATGCCGAGCATCTGCGGCAGCACCGCGGCCCACGACAACGCATCGACGAGGCGGCGTGCCTCTTTCATCGACTGGCCGACGGTATCGCGCGTCAGCACGCAGGCAATCGCGAGTGCGATCACGCAACCGATGCCGAAGCCGATCAGCGTCACGTTGGCTTTCTCGATCAACGGTGCGCCGCCGAAAACCAGGTAGCTCGCTAACAGTGTAGTGATCACGGTGACGACCGGAATCGTCAGCGCGGGCACGAACAGTTTATTGCCCAGACGCACGGCGCTTGCCTTGCGTGCTTCGAGCGACAGCAGCTTCGGCTTGGCCGCGGTCACGCCGCCGAAGCCCGCAATCAGCGCCATCACGATGACCAGCACGCCAACCACCGAAGCCGGGATTTTGTCGCCGATCAGGAAGATCAGCGCGTAAAGAATCCAGAAACCGCCGGCGGTGAAACGGCGCGGGTGCTCCTTGTCCGTGACGATCATGCCGCCGATGATGAGCAGCACCACGCCCAGCAGCCAGAACAGATAGGTAATCGTGAGCGTCATGCTTTATCTCCCGCGGCGGGTTGCGTCGGCGACACGGAGGCGGTGTTCGCAGTGGCATTGCCGCGCAGTTCGCGCTCGAGCCTGCGGTCGAGCAGATACAGGCGGAAGCCGTGAACGAGGAACGCGCAAATCGCGGTGGGGATACCCCAGACGGCCACGTGGATCGGTTCGACGATGATGCCGGCTTCCTTGAGGAAGGTCGTCATCAGCACGATGGCGCCGAACGCGACGAAGATGTCTTCACCGAAGAACAGACCGACGTTGTCGGTTGCCGCAGAGAAGGCGCGCAGCTTGAAACGCACCGCGTCGCTGATTTTGCCGAAACGCGTTTCAGTCGCGCCTTCGGCCATCGGCGCGATCAGCGGACGCACCATCTGCGGATGACCACCGAGACCGGTCAGGCCGACAGCCGCGGTCAACTCGCGCACCAGCAGATAGACGATCAGCAAACGCCCCGCGGTCGCGGCCTTGATGCCGCCGATCCACGCTTGCGCGCGCTCGCGCAGACCATGCCTTTCCAACAGACCGATCACGGCCAACGGCAGCAGAATGATCAACGGAATATTGCGGGTCTTGATGAAGCCGGTGCCGATTTCAGCGAGGATCTTTTCCGGCGGGAAGTGCGCGGCCAGACCGGTGATGATCGCGGCAACCGCCACGATCAGCATCGGATTGAAGCGTAATAAAAAGCCGACGATGATGACGGCCACGCCAATGAGCGGCCATAGACTGACTGTTGTCTGCATCTGGATCTCCAAACAGGGTTGCAACCTTGCCGCTTATGGCGGCTAACGTGGGCCGGCGCGAGCGAGCCCGCGCCGTCTTGCTGTCACGGCTCTAGCTGGCCGCGTTGCTTCGACTACAACTACAACTGCAACTGCTTCTTCTTGTAACCGCGGGTACGGCAATCCATCCTGTACCTGGCAAACGCCACGCCCCGCATGGAGCGGGGCGTGGGGGGCTGGCAACGACTGAATCGTTCTGGCTGGCTCGCGTTGGTCGACGCGCGGATCAGACGCGCGCGGCGCCGGCCGCGTGAACTTCAATGCCGGCATCCTGTAGCGCGCCGCGAATACGTCGTGCGAACGCCAGCGCGTGCGGGCCGTCGCCGTGCAGGCAGATGGTTTGCGCATTGAGCGGTACCCATTGACCATCGACTGCCTGGACGCGGCGCTCGCGCACCATAGCGAGCGTGCGTTCCAGCACCACGTCTTCGTCATCGAGTAGCGCACCCGGCTCCTTGCGCGGCACCAGCGAGCCATCGGCCCGATAGCCGCGGTCGGCGAATACTTCTTCGACGGCAGTCAGGCCCGCTTCGCGAGCCGCCGTCACGAGTCCGCTATTGGCGAGCGCGAACACCGCCACCGAGGGGTCGAAATCATGGACCGCCGAGACGATTGCTTCGGCGATTTTCGCGTCGCGCGCAGCCTGGTTGTAGAGCGCGCCGTGCGGCTTGACGTGCGCGATGCGCCCGCCCTCCGCCTGAGCGATCGCCGACAGTGCGCCGAGCTGATAGAGCACGCCTGCGTAAATGTCGCTGGCGGGCAAGTCCATTTCCTTGCGGCCGAAATTTTCCGGATCGTTAAAGCTCGGATGCGCGCCGATCGACACGCCTTTCTGCACCGCCCAGCGCACGCAATCGCGCATGGCGTTGGCGCCGCCCGCATGCCAGCCGCACGCAATGTTTGCCGAGCTGACGAGATCGAGCAGCGCCTCGTCGGAGCCGCAGCCTTCGCCGAGGTCGGCGTTCAAATCGATTTCCATAGTGTTCCTCTACGCTCAAGAAAGCGCCGGACCGCCCCAAGTTTTCCGCTCCGCAGGAGGTCCCTTGGGAGCGCGCCCACTCGGGGGGCCTGGTGCGAAGCGCCTGGTTTGGAGGCGCTCGTTAATTACTGCGCTGCGACCGCCAACTGGCGCGCGCAGCGTTCTTCATGCATGGCGATCGCGGCGTCGATCTGCCGCAAATACGTGCGTTCTTCCAGCAAGGCCTGACGCGCCTCATAGGGCGTTGTCGGGATGAAGCGGATGGCGGCATTCAGGCGAACCTGCGCGAGCTTCCACATGTCGGCCTGAATCACAGCGCCGATCTTTGGATAGCCGCCGGTGGTTTGCCCATCGCTCATCAGCACGATCGGCTGGCCGTTCGGCGGCACCTGAATCGTGCCGGGCAACACCGCGTGCGACAGCAGGTCACTTTTCTGGGTGCGCTTCAGTTCAGCGCCGGAAAGCCGGTAGCCCATGCGGTTGCTGTTTGGCGTGACCAGCCACTCATCGGACCAGAACGATTCGTGCGCTGCGTCAGTGAAACTGCCGTATTCAGGGCCTTGCAACACGCGGATCGGCACGGCCCACGGTACGCCGGACGGATGCCGGCCGCGCCGCAGCGGCTCGTGAACCAGCACGAACTTGCACCAGGCGGGCGCCTTCACGCCGAACTCCGGCGCTTCGGGGGTAAAGCCCAAGTGGCCGCGTTGCGGCGGCGCGCCGACCGGCAAACGGTCGCCGTCGCGCAGCGCGCGGCCGCCGAGTCCGCCGAACTGGCCGGCGAGATCGGTGCTGCGCGAGCCGAGCATCGGCAACACGTCGATGCCGCCCGCGATGCACACATAGCCGCGCATGCCGCGTTTGGCCGCGTTCAGCACCAGTTCCTGACCTGCCTGCACCGGCAGGCTCCACCATGAATAGACCGGCTTGCCGTCGAGCGTCGCGCCGAATTCGGTGCCGGTGATGGCCACGCGTGTGGCGCGCAGAAAGCGCAGCACGGTTGGGCCGAAGGTAATTTCGAGGCCGGCCGCATCGGGCCGGTTGCCGACCAGCCGGTTGCCGACTTCGAGCGACAGACGGTCGAGCGCGCCACCCATCGCGACGCCGAGGTGGCGGTAGCCGTGGCGGCCGAGATCCTGAATCGTGGTCAGCAGACCCGCGCGAATCACATCGATCATGCGTGTATCCCCGCGACGGTAAAACGCACCCGGTCGCCCGGTTGCAACAGCGTGGGCGGGCGGCGCGCCGGATCGAACAGCGGCAGCTCGGTGCGGCCGATCAACTGCCAGCCACCGGGCGAGGTCGCTGGATAAATGCCGGTCTGCTCACCGCCGATGCCGACCGAGCCGGCCGGCACTTCGAGCCGCGGCGTTGAACGGCGCGGCGTGTGCAGCGTCTGGTCAAGCCCACCCATATAGGCAAAGCCCGGCTGGAAGCCGAGGAAAAACACCACATATTCGCCGCCTGCATGACGTTGCACGACTTCGCGCACGCTCAGGCCGGTGTGATTGGCGACCACTTGCAGGTCCGGGCCGAATTCGCCGCCGTACTGCACGGGGATTTCGACTTCACGGCCGAGTGCGGGCACCTCGCTCGACGCGCTCCAGGCCGCTTGCAACTGGCTCTCCAGCGCTTCGCGGTCGGCTTCGAGCGGATCGAATACGAGCGTCAGATTGTTCATGCCCGGCACGACTTCCAGCACATGCGGCCAGTCGCGCGCGGCCTCGGCCGCGGCCCACACGCGCCGCTGGCAATCCAGCGTGGCAGGCGGCGGCGCCTCACAGACGAGCGCGGCGTCGCCGAGCGGAAAGATTCTTGGTTGGCTCATCGGTTACGGGCCCAGGTCAAGTCGGAAGTGTCGAGCATATCGAACCCTATGGATATTTATCGGCATAGCGTGCACGATGCTTGAAGCGTACATTATCAATAAAATATCAACAATTTATCAATAAGCGTTTTCGCCAGGCTCCCCGGAAGGGGCCGCTCGTCGTACACTCCCGACACCTTCCTAACCTGTTTCCCGAGAATTTTCCCCATGTCGCGCCATCCCACCAAGATCGTCTCCTCGGAACACCTCGTGTCTGACACAAGCGCGGAACTGTCCGAGCTGGAGTACGCGCTCATCATGGCGGGCAACGCGTTCAACCGATGGATGGTGCGCTGCATGTCGGCGGCCGGCGAAAAGGACATGACCGCCATCGAAGTCTCGCTGCTGCACCACGTCAGCCATCGCGAGCGGCGCAAGAAGCTGGCGGACATCTGCTTCGTGCTGAACATCGAAGACACGCACGTCGCCACCTACGCGTTGAAGAAGCTCGTAGCTAGAGGGTATGTAAAAAGCGAAAAGACCGGCAAGGAAGTGTTCTTCTCGGCGACCGATGCGGGCCGTGCGCTCTGTCTGAAGTATCGCGAGGTGCGCGAGAGCTGCCTGATCTCGACGCTGAAGGAAAGCGGCCTGACCAACGAGCAGATCGGCGAGGCGGCGCAACTGATGCGCAACGCGTCCGGACTGTATGACACGGCCGCGCGGGCGGCGGCGTCTTTATAGCGGGTCGTCGCTGGGTGCCCGGTCACATCCGGGCGGCAACTGAGCTGCAACTGAACCGCAATCGGGTCGCAACCACAGCCGCGGCCGCGGCGCGCGCGACGCTCACCGAGCGCCCGATTGCTTATTGCGCCGCTCGCGGATAGAGGCCGGCTTCCGTCACGATCAGATCGAGCGGGATGTCGTGGACCTCGCGCTGCAACGCGTCCGTGCGGCACGCTTCATAGGCGATGCCGACCGTGAGCGGTTTCTGCGCAGCTGGCCACGCAGCCAGCGTGCGGTCGTAATACCCCCCGCCGTAGCCAAGCCGGAAGCCGTCGGCGTCGAAACCGACGCACGGCACGAACAACAGGGCGGGTACCATCACGCGCCCTGAGGTGGGCTCAGCGATCTTGTGATGACCGATCTTCATCGGCGTATCCGGCGCCCATGCGTGGAATTCGAGCGGCACGCCGCGTTCCTTGATGATCGGCAAACTCGCCTCGCGTTGCGTGTCGGCGGCAAGCCAGATCGCGATCGTGGCGCGTGCGTCGAATTCGCCCGCCAGCGGCCAATAGAACCCGACGCTGCTCACGCCGTAGTGCTTCAACGCATCGAGCATGCGACGCTTGAGCGCAGCGTTGTGCGCCGGCTCGGAAGCCGCTTGTAGCCTTGTTTCCAATAGCATTCGACGCAGTGCCTTTTTCGATTCCGCGCCGGGGTTGCATGCTATGCTTGGGTTCAATTCGCGCTCCAGAAACAACGATGTCAAAACGCCTCTATCGAGTATATCGCGCGGCCGGTCTGGCGCTTGCCGCCGCGGCACTCGTCGCATGCAGCACGGCCTCCGCCGTCAAGCCCATTCCTCTTTCGCAACTCACGAACGACGACCAGACCTTCATCCAGCTTCGCGAGGCCGCCCGCAATAACGACGCGGGGCGCGCCGCGCAACTGGCGAGCATGATCCCGAACTACCCGGCGCCGTCGTATCTCGAGTACTTCCAGATCAAGCCGCAGTTGTTCGATTCCAGCGGCCACGCGCGCATCGACGCGCCGGACGCGCCGGTGCTGGCATTCCTGCAGAAGTACGACGGCCAGGCGATCGCCGACCGTCTGCGCAACGACTACCTCACCGTACTCGGCGCGCGTCACGACTGGCGCAATTTCGATCAGCAATACGCGCGCTTCGTGCTGAACGACGATACGCAGGTGAAGTGCTACGCGCTCGAATCGCGCGCCGCGCGCGGCGAAAATGTCGCCGACGCGGCGCGTGCGCTGCTGATCGATCCGAAGTGGTACGGCGACGGCTGCGTCGATCTGATCACTTCGCTGGCGGTCAACCAGCAATTCAGTTCGGACGACGTCTGGCAACAGATCCGTCTCGCGTACGAGCAGAACTACACCAGCACCGGCAGCAAGCTGGTCGATGCACTCAGCAACCAGCCGCCCGATCCGGTGCTGTTCGGCCAGGCCACGAGCACGCCGCCGTTGTTGCTGGCGCGCGGCGTCGGTCCGGATACGCAGTCGCACCAACTCGCGTTGCTTGCGATCACGCGCATGGCGCGCAACGATCCGGCCATGGCCGCGGCCACATTCGCCTCGGTGGCGCCGTCGTTGAGTTCGCCCGAGCGCGCCATCGGCTGGGGCACGATTGCCTATCAGGCCGCCGCCAAGCAGATGCCGGGCGCGGTCGACTGGTACCGGCTGTCGGTGAATGCCCCGCTGTCGAACCCCGCGTACGAATGGCGCACCCGCACCGCGCTGCTCGCGGGCGACTGGACGATGGTGCGCTGGTCGATCGAACAGATGCCGGCGGTGCTGCGCAATCAGCCGTCGTGGGTGTACTGGCATGCGCGTGCATTGAAACAAGCGGGCGACACGACCACGGCCAACCAGGAATTCGAATCGATCTCGCAGGGCTTCAACTTCTACGGCCAACTGGCTGCGGAAGAACTCGGCCAGAAGATCACCGTGCCGCCTAAAACGATGGTGAGCGACGCCGAAGTTCAACAGGCCGGCAACACGCCGGGCTTCGATCTGGCGCAGCGTTTCTACGCGCTGAATCTGCGGCTCGAGGGCAATCGCGAATGGAACTGGCCGCTGCGCACCATGAGCGACCGGCAACTGCTCGCCGCCGCGGAATACGCGCGCCGTATCCAGTTGTATGACCGCACTGTCAACACGGCGGACCGCACGAAGAGCGAGCACGATTTCTCGTTGCGTTACCTGTCGCCATTCAAGGACATCGTCGAACGCGACGCGCAGTCGAATGGGCTGGATGTGGAATGGGCGTACGGGCTGATTCGCCAGGAGTCGCGCTTCATCATGAACGCCCGTTCGGAAGTCGGGGCGAGCGGTTTGATGCAGTTGATGCCGGGCACCGCGCAACTGGTGGCGAAAAAGATCGGCCTAGGCCCGATTTCGCGCGAGCAGATGAACGACATCAACACCAACATCCTGCTGGGCACGAACTACCTGTCGATGATCTACAATCAGTTCGACGGGTCCGCCGTGCTGGCCACCGCCGGCTATAACGCCGGTCCCGGCCGCCCGCGCAACTGGCGGCAGCAGTTGCAACATCCGGTAGAAGGCGCGATCTTTGCCGAGGCGATTCCATTCCAGGAAACGCGCGACTACGTTAAGAATGTGTTGTCCAACACGGTCTACTACGCGGCATTGTTCGAAGGCCGTCCGCAATCGCTGAAGGCGCGTCTGGGTTATATCGCGCCGTAAGCGCCGTGCCGCCGCCGCGTCACTTCTGACGCGGCGGTGCGCCACGCCAGCCGTTGCCGCGGCTTCCACCAGGGAGTCGAAAAATGCGACATCAAGCCATTGCGGTCATCGGCGGGTCCGGTTTTATCGGCAGCCATCTCGTCAACGCCCTTGTTGAAATGGGCAAAGACGTGCGCATCGCCACCCGGCGGCGTTACAACGCCCGCCATCTCACCCTGCTACCCATCGACGTGATCGAAACCGACGTGTTCGATCCGGTGCAACTCGCGCGTTTTGTCGAAGGCGCCGATTGCGTGATCAACCTCGTGGCCACGCTGCATGGCAAGCGCGGCAAGCCCTACGGCCCGGAGTTCGCGCGCATGCACGTCGAATTGCCGACCAGAATCGTGGCGGCTTGCGAAGGCAAGGGTGTGCATCGGTTGATTCATATCAGTGCGCTCGGTGCCGATTCGAACGGTCCGAGCATGTATTCGCGCTCGAAGGGTGACGGCGAAAAAGCCGTGCATGCTGCGAATCTGGCGTGGACAGTTTTCCGGCCATCCGTGGTGTTCGGTCCCGAAGATCAGCTGCTCAACAAGTTCGCGTTCCTGCAGCGGATGTTCCCGGTGATCCCGCTTGCCATGCCGGACGCGAAATTCCAGCCGGTGTACGTAGGCGATGTAGCGAAAGCGATCTGCAACGTACTCGATCTCGATGCCGCTAGCGGTCATACCTATGAACTGGGCGGCCCGACCGTCTATACACTCGAAGACCTCGTCACGTATTGTGGCGATGTGATTGGCCGGCATGCGCGGATCGTTCGCCTGCCGGAAGCACTGGCGCGCCTGCAGGCGCTGACGTTCGAAATGGCGCCCGGCGAACCGGTGATCTCGCGCGACAATCTCGATTCGATGAAAGTCGACAACGTGCTGAGCGGGCCGCTCGCGCCTGAACTCGGCATCGAGCCCGCCAGCATCGAAACGATCGCGCCCGTGTACCTGACCGGCGCGTCGACGCGTTCGCGCTTCGACACGTTTCGCGCCAGCGCGGGGCGCTGAACCTTTTTATCCTTCCTCCTATACGAAGCATGAAGCTGCTTATCGGTGACAAGAACTATTCGTCATGGTCGATGCGTCCGTGGCTGCTGTTCAAACATTTCGGCATTCCCTTTGAGGAAGTGCTGATCCACTTGCGTGAGCCCGGCACGAAGGCCGCGATTCTGTCTCACGCGCCCACGAGCGCGGGCAAGATGCCGACTCTGGTTGCCGACGACGGGCTTGTCGTGTGGGATTCACTCGCGATTGCCGAGACGCTGGCTGAGCGCTTCCCGCAGCATGCGCTGTGGCCACGCGATCCTGTGGCGCGCGGGCTCGCGCGCAGCGTCAGCGCCGAGATGCATTCGGGTTTTGGTGCGTTGCGTTCGAACATGTGGATGAATATTCGCGCGTCGTTTCCAGGCAAGAACGCGACGCCGGAGGCGCTGGACGATATTGCGCGCATCGACGCGATCTGGCGCAAGTGCCTGGATACATACGGTGGCCCTTTCCTGTTCGGCGCGTTCGGCATTGCCGACGCGATGTACGCGCCGGTAGTGATGCGCTGCAACACGTGGCAGCCGGCGTTGTCCGAGGCGGCCGCGGCTTATGTTCGTCGCGTGACGGCTGCGCCTGCGGTGAAGGCATGGATCGACGACGCGCTGCGTGAAACGCACAGACTTCCTGAACAAGACGTATGCCCATGAATATCTACGCGGTAGGCGGGGCGATTCGCGACGAGCTATTGGGCGTGCCGGTGCAGGACCGTGACTACGTGGTGGTTGGCGCGACGCCCGAGCAGATGGTGGCGCAGGGCTATCGGCCGGTGGGCAAGGACTTCCCCGTGTTCCTGCATCCGCAGACGCACGAGGAGTACGCACTCGCGCGCACGGAGCGCAAGACGGCGGCCGGCTATCACGGTTTCCAGTTCTTCTACGCACCGGACGTGACGCTCGAAGAGGATCTCGCTCGCCGCGACCTGACGATCAACGCGATGGCGCGCGAGATGCGTCCGGACGGCGAGCTGACCGGCCCGGTGATCGACCCGTTTAACGGCCAGGGCGATTTGCAGGCGCGGCTGTTTCGTCACGTCAGCGATGCGTTTCTCGAGGACCCTGTGCGGATATTGCGGATTGCACGGTTCGCGGCGCGCTTCGTCGATTTCACGGTTGCGCCGGAGACGATGGCGCTGATGCGCAAGATGGTGGCCGACGGCGAGGTGAATGCGCTGGTGGCCGAGCGCGTGTGGCAGGAAGTATCACGCGGGTTGATGGAGAAGAAGCCGTCCCGGATGTTCGAGGTGCTGCGGGAATGCGGTGCGTTGGCGCGGATTCTGCCGGAGATCGACGCGTTGTTCGGCGTGCCGCAGCGGGCTGACTATCACCCCGAGGTGGATACGGGCGTGCATGTGATGATGGTGATCGACCATGCTGCGCAGCAGGGGTATGCGTTGCCGGTGCGGTTTGCTGCGTTGACGCACGACTTGGGCAAGGCGACGACACCGGACGATATCTTGCCGCGGCACATCGGGCATGAGGGGCGCAGCGTGGATTTGCTGAAGCCTTTATGCGAGCGGTTGCGGGTACCGAATGATTGTCGCGATCTGGCATTACTGGTGGCGCGGGAGCATGGAAATATTCATCGCGTGATGGAGATGGGGGCTGCCGCGTTGGTGAGGCTGCTCGAGCGCAGCGATGCGATTCGGAAACCTGCGCGGTTTGCTGAAGCCTTGCAGGCTTGCGAGGCGGATGCGCGTGGGCGGCTAGGGTTTGAGATGCGGGAGTATCCGCAGGCCGAGCGGCTGCGGGTTGCGCTGGTTGCCGCGCGGGGCGTGGATGCGGGTGCTGTGGCTAAGAGGCTCGCTGACTCGCCTGGGGGGATTAAGGATGCTGTGCACCTGGAGCGCGTTCGCGCTGTTGAAGGGGTGATTTCTTAAATATGGGTTTTTGGCTGCGCGATGCTTGTTGGTTGTTTGCCTGCGGCGTTGGGCTTTTCTTGATCTGGTTGGCTGCGCGGCGATTGGTTGTCTGTCTGCCTATGGCGTTGGCCTTTCCTTGAATTGATATTGGTGTATTAGCGTCGCCCCTGTGCGGGGCGGGCACTTACTTTCTTTGCCGCCGCAAAGAAAGATAAGCAAAGAAAGCGGCTCACACCGCTAGTTCTTAAGCGGGTCCCCCGCACAGTCTCGGTAGTGGTGCATCTGGAATCTGGGTTCTCGCACATTTGGCGTCAGTGACCAGGCAGTCATACTTCCCGCCTCGCACCGCGTGCTCGCCGGAAGGGATGATCATGTAAACCAGTGGCTCTGTCTGGACGCAGTGCGGGCCATCGGCTTCGCCTCGGCGAAGTGCCGAATGATCTGAAAATGAATTGAATGAGCGAATTAGTCGGATTAGCCGAATTAACTAAATTAACTGAATGACTCGAATGCCGAACGACCCGAATGCGAATGCGAATGCCGAATGCCGAATGCCGAATGCCGAATGCCGAATGCCGAATGCCGAATGCCGAATGCCGAATGAGCCGAATGAGCCGAATGAGCCGAGTGAGCCGAGTGAGCCGAGAGCCAAATGAGCCAATGAATCGATTAAGCTGATGAGCGTGAATGGAGCGCGAGCGCGAAACGTAGCAATTGGTGTTGAGAAATGCGTTTCGGCGCGCGGAGCGCCGCCGGAAGTATGACGGCTGTGTCACTGACGCGGAATGTGCGAGAGCACGGATTCCAGATGGACCACTACTGCAACTGTGCGGGGGACCCGCTTAAGAATTAGCGGTTTGAGCGGCTTTCTTTGCTTATCTTTCTTTGCCGCGGCAAAGAAAGTAAGTGCCGCCCCGCACAGGGGCAACACTAATAGACCAATAAAAAATCAAGGAAAGGCCAACGCCACAGGCAAACAGCCAACAACCACCGCCAAAGGCAAAAAAACCCAACTTTCACAAAACCCTGGCAACAATCGACAACACCATAGAAAGCACAAGCGTCGACATAAACGGAAACGGATACTCGCGCCCAAAGAGTCGCAACGTCACATCACCAGGCATCCGCCCAATCCCAATCTTCCGAAGCCACGGCCAGCAGGCCGACAACACCGCCACCGCAACAAACGTAGTTAACAGCCAGCGGATCATCGCAAATCCCCAACGCAAGAAATCACAACGTATGTGACCGGTCGCCACTGGAAAACGCTTGCAGCGTGTCATCCAGCCCGCGCGAAAACGCGATCACCTTGAATAGCTCACCCATCTCCGCCTCCGACAACAACTTCTGCACCGCATTTGCCGCAGGCAAAAACTTCATCGTGTCCGAAGGATCGAGCGCCGATAACGCCTCAGTAATCCCCGCATTCAACAAGAACCGCGCCTGCGATGTGAACCCCAACAAATCCGCGCCAGCCTCAACCCCAGCTTCGGCGATGCCGGTAAATTCCACGTGCGCGGTAATGTCCTGCAAGCCCGGATAAACAAACGGATCGCCATGCGCCCGATGCCGGTAATGACACATCAACGTACCCTGTGCGCGCTGCTCATGGTAGTACTCGTGACGCGGAAAACCATAATCGATAAAGAATGCCGCACCGCGCGTGAGCATCGTGCAGATGGTCCGGGTGAACGCCCGACCGGCGTCGTGCGTCTCGGTCACGTAGTCGTCGCCGCCAGTTTCTATCTCGGCCAGAAACGCAATGTCCGCTACGGCCGACACCGGACGGTCGTCGAACGCAAAGGCCTCATCGCGCCACACCACGCCGCGCTCATGCCAGGCGCCGCCGGTAAAAGCAAAGAGCCGCACGGGCATCGCGTCCAACACCTCGTTGCCGATCACCACGCCCTCGAAACGCTCCGGTAACGCGTCCAGCCAGCGCACCTTCGCGGCCAGCGTCGGCGCAGCGGCTTCGATCGTCTCGCGCTGGCGCTCACGCAATTCACCCGACAAATCCACGATCGAGTAACTATCGAATTCGACGCCCAGCGCGTCGAGCGCATTCAGCAATCCGGCAGCCAGTTTGCCCGTGCCGGCGCCGAATTCCATGACGTCGCGCGTACCGCTCGCCTGCAAGGCTTCGGCAAGCGGGCGCGCCAGCGTCGTGGCGAATAGCGGTGACATTTCCGGCGCCGTCACGAAGTCGCTGCCGTCGTCGCCGCGCAGGCCGAATTTGCGGGCGCCGCCGCTGTAATAGCCGAGTCCCGGCGCGTACAGCGCGCGCTCCATATAGCGGTCGAACGGCAGCCAGCCGCCGGCCACGTCGAGCTCCGAGCGGATCTGTGCGACCAGCGCTTCGGACTGCGCAAGCGCGCTCGGGCCGGGAGCAGGTAAACTGTCGGGTTGGTGAGCTTTCGGATTCATCCCCGCATTGTAAATGACCGTCTCTCTGGATACCGCCGCCGCCCGCGCGCCTGAAACGCCGCGCATCGTGCTGATTACCGGCGCCGCCCGCCGTATTGGGCGCGCGCTCGCGCTCGGCTTTGCCGCGCGGGGTTGGGACGTCGCGGTCCATTACGGGGCGTCGCGGGCCGAAGCGGATGAGCTGGTCGCGGAAATCGTCGCCTTGGGCCGCCGGGCGGTGGCTTTGCACGCGGAATTGGGCGACGAAGCCCAGGTCGAGCAGTTATTGCCCGCCTGTACCGCCGCGCTGGGTCGTCCGGCCTGTATCGTCAACAACGCGTCGCGCTTCGAAGAAGACACCGCGCACAACGTCGGTTACGACCTGCTGCTAAAGCTGACCGCGATGAATCTCGGCGCGCCGCTCGTATTGGCGCGTATGCTGTTCGAGGCCACGCCGGAGGCCGCGCGCACCGACGAGAGCCAGCGCGGCGTCGTCATCAACGTGCTGGATCAGAAGCTGTACAACATGAATCCGGATTACCTGTCGTACACGCTGTCGAAAGCAGCGTTGCAGACAGCGACGGTTGCATTGGCGCAGGCGTTGGCGCCAAAAGTGCGCGTGGTAGGCCTCGCGCCCGGTCTGACAATGCAATCCGGCGATCAAACGCCGGCGGGTTTTGATGAAGCTCACCGTGCCACGCCTTTGGGCCGCGCCTCGCGGCCGGAGGATATCGTCGCCGCCGCGCTGTATCTCGCCGATGCAGCGGGCGTCACCGGAACGACGCTGGTGGTCGACGGCGGGCAGCACCTGGTGCCGCTGCCGCGCGACGTGATGTTTTTGACGGGCGCCTGAACAGCGCGCGCCTGTTGCCGGGTCGAACCGGCAACCGCCCGTGCGCTGAAGCGTCCCCTTGCGTGCCCCGCACGCTTTTTTCGACTGGAACGAACATGTTTGCCGCTCTTTCGCATCCCCGGCTCGCCGATTGCCGCCGGCTCTTTCTGCGCAATTACGAAGTGCACATCAACATTGGCGTGCACGACTTCGAAAAGCGTGGCGAACAGCGCGTCGTGATCAACGTCGAACTGTTCGTGCCGCTCGCGCTGTCCACGCCGGTTCAGGACAAATTGAATGAAGTCGTCGATTACGACTTCATGCGCTCGACCATCGCGCGTCGCGTCGAACAAGGTCATATTCACTTGCAGGAAACGCTCTGCGACGACCTCGTCAAGGCATTGCTCGCGCATCCACAGGTGCGTGCCGTGTGTGTGTCGACCGAAAAGCCGGACGTTTATCCTGACTGCGACGCGGTGGGCGTCGAAGTCTTCCGCATCAAAGAGGATTGAGCCATGAATGCTCAGGAAACCCTGAACGGCGGCGCGGCCCCCGAAGCGGCCCAGGCCGCGCACGCCTCAGCGGTCAAAGCGCCGCTCACGCGCCGCGAGCAGAAAGAAGCCTACGAGAACAACAAGCTGTTCAAGCGGCTTGCGCGTCAGGTCGGTGAGGCGATCGGCGACTTCAACATGATCGAGGAAGGCGACAAGGTGATGGTCTGCCTGTCGGGCGGCAAAGACAGCTACGCAATGCTCGAAATCCTGATGCGGTTGCGCGAACGCGCGCCGATCAACTTCGACATCGTCGCGGTGAATCTCGACCAGAAACAGCCGGGCTTTCCGGAGCACGTACTGCCCGAGTACCTGAAGCAACTCGACATTCCGTTTCACATCGAGAATCAGGATACCTACAGCATCGTCAAGCGGTTGGTGCCTGAAGGCAAGACCACCTGCTCGCTGTGCTCGCGGCTGCGTCGCGGCATTCTGTATCGTGTCGCGGGCGAGCTCGGCGCGACCAAGATCGCGCTCGGCCATCATCGCGACGACATCCTGCAAACGTTGCTGCTGAACATGTTCTACGGCGGCAAGCTGAAGGGCATGCCACCCAAGCTGCAATCGGACGACGGCAAGAACATCGTGATCCGCCCGCTCGCCTACGTGAAGGAAACCGATCTGGAGAAGTACGCGGAGCTGCGCGAATTCCCGATCATTCCGTGCAACTTGTGCGGCAGCCAGCCGAACCTGAAACGTGCGGAGATGAAGGCGCTGATCCGCGATTGGGAGAAGCGCTTCCCGGGTCGCATCGAGAACATGTTCAATGCGTTGTCGAACATCGTGCCGTCGCACCTGATGGACCATAAGCTGTTTCCGTTCGCCGGTTTGCGCGCAACGGGCGAGGCCGATCCACAAGGCGATATCGCCTTCGACGAAGAGCCGTGTTCGACCGATACCGGCGACGGTGCGCTGCTCAGCGCCTCGAAGACGATCTCGATCGTCCAGTTCGACGATATGTGAGAGTCTCAGAGACAGGCGGGAAACCCACGGGAAACGTGCGGGAAATGTGGGATTTCGGCATTTCCGCCCACTGCGAGGGCCGCGCGAGCGGCCTTTGTCGTCATAGGCTGCATGATAGAATCGTCGCCTCCAAACTTGTCTATTTGCCGACGCCATGAACATCGTGATTTTGGCGGCAGGCACCGGCAAGCGCATGCGGTCCGCGCTTCCCAAGGTGCTCCATCCTCTGGCTGGCCGGCCGCTCCTCGCTCATGTCATCGACACTGCCCGCACGCTCAAGCCCACGCGGCTCGTCGTGGTGGTCGGACATGGTGCTGACGCCGTGCGTCAAGCGGTAGCGGCGCCAGACGTTCAGTTCGCCGCGCAGGAGCAACAACTCGGCACGGGCCACGCGGTGCAACAGGCGCTGCCGCTGCTCGATCCGTCCGAACCCACGCTCGTGCTGTACGGCGATGTGCCGCTCACACGTGCCAGCACGCTGCGGGCGCTGACCGATCGCGCGGGCCAAGGCGGCTACGGCGTTCTCACTGTCACGCTCAACGACCCCAGCGGCTATGGCCGCATCGTGCGCGATCAGCACGGCAAGGTGTCGCGAATCGTCGAACAGAAAGACGCAACGCCCGAGCAGCTCAAGATCGCCGAGATCAACACCGGCATCATCGTCGCGCCGACCGAGCGCCTTGGCGGCTGGCTCGCGGCGTTGAAGAACGACAACGCGCAAGGCGAGTTTTACCTGACCGACGCGGTCGAGATGGCGATCGAAGCAGGGCTCGAAGTCGTCACCACGCAGCCGGACGAAGAGTGGGAAACGCTCGGCGTGAATAGCAAGCAGCAGCTTGCCGAACTCGAACGGATCTACCAGCACAACGTCGCCGAGGCGCTGCTGACGGCCGGCGTCACCCTTGCCGATCCGGCTCGCCTCGATGTGCGCGGCACACTCGAATGCGGCCGCGATGTCTCGATCGACGTGAACTGTGTGTTCGAGGGCCGCGTCAGCCTGGCCGACAACGTGACGGTCGGCCCGAACTGCGTGATCCGCAACGCGACGATCGGTGCCGGTACGCGCGTCGACGCTTTCACGCACATCGAAGGCGCCGAGGTCGGCGCGAAAGTCGTGCTCGGCCCCTATGCACGGCTGCGTCAAGGTGCGTCATTGCAGGACGAGTCGCACGTCGGCAACTTCGTCGAGGTGAAAAACGCGGTGCTCGGTCATGGCTCGAAGGCGAATCATTTGACGTATATCGGCGACGCGGATATCGGTGCGCGTGTGAATATCGGCGCGGGTACCATCACCTGTAACTACGATGGCGCGAACAAATCCCGCACGATCATCGAAGACGACGTGTTCGTCGGTTCGGACACACAGCTCGTTGCGCCCGTGCGCGTGAAGCGTGGCGTGACGATCGCCGCGGGTACGACGGTCTGGAAGGATGTCGAAGAAGACATGCTGGTTCTGAACGAGAAGACTCAAACAAGCAAGCCGGGCTATGTACGCCCGACCAAGAAGAAAAGTTGATGGGCGTGACGCGCGCGCGAAGTGCGCTCCCTGAAACCCAGCACTGAAAAGGAATAAGCCATGTGTGGGATTGTCGGCGCAGTTGCGCAACGTAATATCGTTCCTATCCTGATCGAAGGACTGCGTCGTCTCGAATATCGCGGCTACGACTCGTGCGGCGTCGCGGTACTCGGTAACGACGGGCCGCGCCGTGCTCGCAGCGTCGCGCGCGTCGCGGATCTGGACGAGCAGGTGCGTGAGAGTCATCTCGAAGGCATCACGGGCATTGCGCATACGCGCTGGGCGACGCACGGCGCGCCGGTGACCGACAACGCGCACCCGATCTTCTCGAGAGATGAGCTCGCGTTGGTACACAACGGCATCATCGAGAACTATGAGTCACTGCGTGAAATGTTGCGAGGCAAGGGTTACACGTTTGTCTCGCAGACCGATACAGAGGTTATCGCGCATCTGATTCACAGCCTGTATCGCGGCGACCTGTTCGCGGCGGTGCGTGAAGCCGTTGCGCAATTGCACGGCGCGTACGCGATCGCGGTGTTGCACAAGGATCAGCCGCATACGGTGGTCGGCGCGCGGCAAGGCTCGCCGCTGGTGGTGGGACTCGGCAACGGCGAGAACTTCCTTGCTTCGGATGCGCTGGCGCTTGCCGGCAGTACCGAGCGCTTCATCTTCCTTGAAGAAGGCGACGTTTGTGAACTGTCGCTCGAAAGCGTGCGTATCGCCGATCGTGACGGTAACGAAGCGCAGCGCGAGGTGCGCCAGGTCGCGGCATATGGCGGCGCGGTCGAACTCGGCCCGTATCGTCACTTCATGCAGAAGGAAATCTTCGAGCAGCCGCGCGCGATTACCGACACGATCCCGCAAACCGATTCGTTCGACGCGTCGATATTTGGCGAAGGCGCCGACAAGGTGTTCGCGGATATCGACAACCTGCTGATTCTGGCATGTGGCACGAGCTACTACTCAGGTCTGACCGCGAAGTACTGGCTCGAGTCGATTGCGAAGATCCCGACCCAGGTGGAAATTGCCAGCGAGTATCGCTACCGTGAGTCGGTGCCGAATCCGAAGTCGCTGGTGGTGGTGATTTCGCAGTCGGGCGAAACCGCCGACACGCTGGCGGCGCTCAAGCATGCGCAGTCTCTGGGGCACAAGCATACGCTGGCGGTGTGCAACGTCGGCACGAGCGCGATGGTGCGCCAGACGGAATTGTCGTTCCTGACACATGCGGGTCGCGAGATCGGCGTGGCGTCGACCAAGGCATTCACGACGCAACTGGTTGCCCTGTTCGTGCTGGCCGCGACGCTTGGGAAGCTGCGTGGGCAGGTGAGCGCGGAGCAGGAAGCCGGGTATCTGAAGCAACTACGCCACTTGCCGGCGGCGTTGAATAGCGTGCTGGCGCTGGAGCCGCAGATCATTGCGTGGTCGGAAGAGTTTTCGCGCAAAGAGCATGCGTTGTTCCTCGGTCGCGGCTTGCATTACCCGATCGCGCTCGAGGGTGCGTTGAAGCTCAAGGAGATCTCCTATATTCACGCGGAAGCGTATCCGGCAGGCGAGTTGAAGCATGGGCCACTGGCGCTCGTGACTGAAGCGATGCCGGTGGTGACGGTGGCGCCGAATGACGCGCTGCTGGAGAAGCTGAAGTCGAATATTCAGGAAGTGCGCGCGCGCGGCGGTGAGCTCTATGTGTTCGCGGACGCGGATACGAAGATCGTGAATGATGAAGGGCTGCATGTGATCCGGATGCCGGAGCACTATGGCTTGTTGTCACCGATTCTGCACGTCGTACCGCTGCAACTGCTGGCGTATCACACGGCTTGTGCGCGTGGAACGGATGTCGATAAGCCGCGGAATCTGGCGAAGTCTGTGACGGTGGAGTGAGGCGGGCGTAGCGATCGGTGGTAGCCAATCGCTATGCTGCAAGTCTGTGCTCGTAGTACGGCGGGTCTCTGTCATCAAGTATCGCGTACATCGCCTCCAGGTCCGACACATCCGGGTTGAGCCAAGCGTCTATATTTTAGGCTCGATAGCAACGATGCAGCGGTCGAGACCAGCCGCTGCGACCTCTTGCCAACACTTGCTTCAAAAAAACCGCCCCAACGTAGCACAGGATTAGCACTGCGATGACAACGACAACGGTTTTAAGTCTCATTGGTTGTTGAATCAAGGAAGTTCCAGCGCAGATGCAAGCTCATTGTGCCCCAAACGTCGGAGTCCCAACCCTGATACGTCCCATAGTGGCGCTGGTGTCATCGCTCCGCTTGCCAACTGCATTACTCTGCTCCCGCGATAGGTAATAGAAAATCGACTTCATGCGCGCTATCCGGAGACACCAACTCAGGCAGATTTGCCGGAGATTTCGCGGCAAATAGCGCCTGAGGGAAATGTGCTTCGCGTCGATTCCCATAACATGGCTGTGTAGGTCGCCCGTTGATGGAATCGCTCGTCGCGAACCTTGCGTCCCACCTGGCCTGCATGCGTCCCCGAAATCGCAATTCCACGCTGCACGCACAGAATGGATGTCGGGAGCTATCCGCCACCATCGGTAACTTACAGCCGTACCACATGGCCCGCCAGGTAGGGACGGCCGCCACGTTCACCCCGCTGGAGCGACGACTAGTGACCTGACCTAGCCCCGCGCTTCGCGTACGTGTTGGCTTTAGACGCAACATACAAGCTGAAACGTTCGTCTGAACCCAACACCGGGTCGTCCTTTCGCCCGCTCATGCCGGGCATCAACAAGGCAGGCAGCCCGGCACGAATGGCAGCACAGAAACTACTCTCTCCGTCGGCACGGTCGTTGCAACTAGGGCTGCGCCAACGGGAGGTCGTCATCATGAGCGTCTTGCAGGATTTCGTTAATTCCATTCCAACGCGTGTGTCTTCACTTGTCGCCGTCGCTGCTATCTGTGTTGCGGTGGGCTGCGGGACTGGCATCGCAGCATTCGCTGGCTTATTGCCCGCCTCAGGTAATGTAGCCGCCGCAGTAACTGTGACACCGTTAATTGACATGCAAGTTGACTCCTATCCCTTTGCAAACCCTCACGTTGACTGACCAGGAGTTCCTGAGTGGCCGAGAGGACGGAAAGCTCGTTGCGGGGGAGCGAGAATTGCTCCTGCCGAGTGCCGGCACCGATCGGCTCACGCTCGTTATCATCCTCCATGCTGTCGAACGGCAACACCAGTCTCATGCGCGACATGACGAAACGGGCCGCGCTCCCTTGAGACGCGATTCTTGAGCTAATCTGTCGCCTGTCGCCAGCGATGTGGTTGCAATTAAAAAAGGGCCAATTACAACTACATTGATTCGCGCGTTCTCGCCCACATGTGTTGGGTTTGCTTAACCGCAGCGGGCAGGCCGATAGACATGACCAAACCTGAATTTAAAGAGCACGAAAGTGCGCGTCCCGATTTGCTATGTTTCCTGGTGGCGATTGCCGCTGCGTCGTACGCACTGACGAATGAATGGCGAGTCGACCACGTTGTTGGGTGCTGCCGCCAATGGCTAGAGAAAAATGAACTAAAGATGGACTGGCTGGACAGGGTTCGTATCGGCCAACTTGCTCTGAAGATTGCCAGGAAGGACTTGCTCGAGGCTGGCGTCGCAGTCCGACTGTCTAGCGTGAATGCGCTCTTCACCAGCGAAATGGAACTCAACGGGTCAAGCACCATGGTCCAGCGGATGATGGCGCTTTGCCACGACGCGCTCTGACCACATAGCGACTTCGGCTCCCAGCAACTCATTTCATACCGCGGGCAACAACGACCGAGCCTGCTTGAGAAGCTCATGCGCGGCGGCAAACTCATCGCGGCCGGCCATTGTCAGGGCAGCGTGGCCTGTGCTCGCGAAGAGCTCGTCATTGGAGGTTGCAACGACGTTCAAGCTGAGACCCGGGTGGTCGTACCGGCGAAAGAACTCGAGCATCTGGAGCGCATCGAATCGTGAATCCAGCGGACCAGCCTTGGCAAGAATCTCGGCTGCCGCTGCCAGTTGCCGCGTGCTCAGGAGGAATTCAGAGCGGTCCATGACACTATGGCTCCATAGGACATCATCGCCGATTGTTGGCGAGTTGATCGCGAGTCTTTCCAACGTTGCCAACGGCGGTGGCCCGGCGGGCGGGACTGCACTCTCGAGCTGACGCCTCACATGCCGCCCCAAACCTATTCCCTTAGGTCAAAGAGAATACGACCGCGGCATCTTCGTCCAGGTGCGCAAAGCTGCGAAAGAATCGGTACGTTCTGCCTTCGACTTCAATCAGGTTCGCCCCCGCCCGCGTCACGTCCTGTATGTCGTTAGCAATCGACGCTGTAATCGTTCCGCGCCGCTTCAAATCCTCCCGTGGCCCCGCTGCGTCGCCTATATAGATGGTCGCAGTATCGCTTGTGTGACGCATGACAATCAGGCTGGCGCCTGCATCGAGCGACAGCTCAAGATATTCGGCCAGAACCCGCAGTGCCTCCGAAGGAGGTGCGTGCTGGCCGGTATTCGCCCCGGATGCGTTTGTCATGCCTATCTCCGTCGCGTTGAATGCTGTCCACAGAGAGTTTATCTGACCTTTTCGCCGCCGGCGGCTTTGCTGGCCACAACTGGCTCGCCTATTGTGTATCCATCCTGGTCGAAGCAATCACTACTTCGCTGCTCTATCGAACGAGGAACCCGTATGTCAACGGATCTCGTTCATCCACTATCCAGTTGGCGAAGCCGCAGACGAATGCATTGCCTTCAACTTCGGGGATGACAGCCTTAAAGTCACCCACGGTCGTTTCACTCAACACACGTCCCTTGAACACCGTGCCGATGATGGACTCGTTCACCAACGTCTCACCTTTTCTCAGTTCCCCACGTAGATAGAGTTGAGCGACCCGGCCACCCGTGCCCGAGCCTGTCGGCGACCGGTCGACCTCACGGTCGGCGAATACACAACAATTCGCTTGCGTCGAGCTCGTGTGCCGAGGCGAGTTTGCAATGATGGTCCCGTAGATATGGTTGATTTCGGGTATATGAGGATGTTCGACAGGGAACGCCTTGTTGGCAGCGGCCTTAACCTCCGCGCCGAAACGGATGAGTTCCTCTACCGACGATTCGCGCACTTCGAGCCCGTGAGGCTGACCGTCGGTATAGAAATAGAATGCACCGCCGAACGCGATGTCGCCTGTCACCGGACCGAAGGATGGCGTCTCAACCGTAACGTCTTTCTTCCAGATGAAGGACGGCACGTTGACGAAGCGAACATTGCCCGCGTGCTCGCCGTCCCATTCAACGAACGCTTCGATGAAGCCACACGGTGCATCGATACCGATGCGTGTCTCCGGTACCTGACGTTGCACCCAGCCCAGTTCGACCGCTGCTGTGGAAAGCGCGATGACCCCGTGCCCGCAGTGGTCGCTATAGCCTTCGTTGTGCATGAAGATGATGCCGAAATCCGCGTTCGCACTAACCGGTTCCGTCAGGTAACCACCGTACATATCCGCGTGACCGCGAGGCTCAAACATCAGGGCCGTGCGAATTTCGTCTGCGTTCTCCTTCAGCCAAGCGCGCCGCTGGACGATCGTTTCGCCTGGAAGACGCGGCAGACCGCTTGTAACGATGCGGAACGCTTCACCGCCGGTGTGGACTTCAACAGTCGAAATGGTGCGTGTCATTTTCATATTTGCTTCGATGAAATCGGTGAGCACATTGCTGCTATCCGCCATTCGGAACCGCGAGCGACCAGGTGGACGCCTCCGGCAAGCGAATGAACTGAGGTCCAATCGACCTTGGCCTGGATCAGGTCGGCCGCTTCATGCTTTGCGCCAACCGGGTCGTCGACGACCAAAGAATTTCCGTCCACAGTTTCCTTGCTGATTTCGGCGGCGTCGGCTGTGAAAGCGCCGACACCGACGACGAGACGCCCAGGTCGCGCCGGTTGCGTGTAGACCGGAGACTTGCTGGTTGTCAACGTGACGACGACGTCAATGCTATCGGGAATCATGCTTCCGGATGTGTGTTCCGGGAACCTCGCGGTTGCGCAGATAGAAAATGCCCACGTCGTACTCAGCTGGCGAGACGGCTCCAAAATGGTCCCGCACGATGATGCGCAGGTCCCACATCGGGATTTGCATCGCGAGTTGAGATATCTGGCGGCTTACAGCGCTGGTCGACAGATGCAGTTCCCGTCCCGCGCGAGTTAAGCTCAAATAACGGGCGCTCGCGTCGAATGCCTGTAGACATGCGAGTGGAGGCAACGGAGAGAGAGCCATGGCGCGCGGGGGCCTATCCAGGTTGTAGTAGAGCAACAGGATAGCCCATCGACATCGGCCAATGGCTTCCAGAACACTCACGGCCGGGCAGCCGTCACCTGGATAGTTACGCGGAACCTCCGCTGGGGAGGTCTACTCACACCGGGCTGGTATCTGACTCCAACTCTGCCAGCGAGCCGTTTGCGCCTAGCTGCTGCCGTGCTTTTCCCCAATACTCCTGGGAACGTCCGTCGGGACTTCCGTCCTTCTCCCAAAGATAAAACGCGAGCGTTTGAATTTGCTCTTCGGTAACTGGCACATCCATTTTCAATCTCCAGCAAAACGCATCGGATGGTCTGAAACTCTCTCCATCGTCAACAGTTCGAATGAAGGGCTCTGTACGGTCCCATTCCCTCAAATGTCACGGCCTACGCTCAACTCTGGTCCGTGAACACACTTAAACTTTGTGCCGGTGGCGGTTGCTTAGATCAATACGCGCGACGATTGGCACCAGCCGACGGTTCAACACAGGAATTGCACCCGCGCGACCTTCCACTCGGGCAACAAGTGCATCAATCGTCACCTTTGCGACCTTGCGTTGCGCCCGCCTCGTGAAGTGCTTCAGACTGTGCTTGCCCACCGGATGTCGAGCCCACAACAGCGCTGCGAACCAACCGACGACCGTCCAGCCGAGCAGGATATTCACCATGGTCACAGCGAAGGCGTCTTCGCGCTCCCTCGCGTCCGCAATCATTGCGGGAGTCAGATACAGGATCACCGCTCCCACTTCCACAGCAGCTTCGAAAATCTTCAACATTTTGATTACCTCTTTGCAGCCGCGGTCAGCAAACAGTTCTTCGATTAGTGGCCGTTGTACACACGGCCAACAGACTCGGCCGGCTCACGACTGCCAGACTCAGAGGTTGAAGCCACCACGCCACCATACGAGTCATTGACAGAGCCAACTGCATCATTGCGTTCAGCCGCGACGGTTTGAGCACTTTGGCCTCGCTGTGACGCAGGAGCGCCCACCGAAGGCCGGTAAGAAGGCGCCGGACCATAACCGCTGGCAAACGCAGGTGAAGCGATGGCAGTGGTAGCAGCAATGAGTAAGGCCGCAACAAGTTTGGTTTTCATGATGCAATCTCCAGCAGGATTCGAGGAACGCCGCGAGTCCGGTGGGACGCACGCCGCTGACAAACTCAGTTTAGACGTGGCCTATCTTTTTTCTATGCCGATAGCGTCAAATCACAATTGCAAAAGGCAATCCAATTGCGCTGCCTGCCGCCCATTACGGGTTCGCGCGTATTTCTATGGTGGAGGAGGTCTGCGTACCGCCGCTGCGCGCCGACGACGCCGGAAGCGCATACTTCTGTAAAACTTCCGGAGACGACAATGACCCTTGCTGGCAAGACATTATTCATGTCTGGTGGCAGTCGCGGCATCGGACTTGCGATTGCGCTCAGAGCGGCACGCGACGGCGCGAATATCGTGATTTGTGCAAAGACCGCCGACCCAGATCCGCGTCTCGAGGGGACGATTCATACTGCGGCGGCTGCTGTTGAAGCTGCTGGCGGCAAGGCACTCCCGCTGGTGGTGGATATTCGCGACGAAGAACGCGTGAAGGCGGCGGTTGCCGAGACCGCTGCGTTGTTCGGTGGTATCGATATCCTCGTCAACAATGCCAGCGCCATTCGACTAACCGGCACGCTTGACACACCCGTCAAACGGTACGATTTGATGCATGGGGTCAATGGCAGAGGAACCTTCGTGTGCGCGCAAGCATGTCTGCCTCACCTGCTCAATTCGTCGAACCCGCACATCCTGACGCTGTCGCCACCACTGGTCAGCGACGCGAAGTGGTTCAAGGATTTTCCGGCATACAGCATTGCAAAATACACGATGAGCCTATTCACGCTGGCTCTTGCCGAAGAGTTCAAAGACCGAGGCGTTGCGGTCAATTCGTTATGGCCTCGAACCGCTATCGCGACGGCTGCTGTGCAAAACGAGATTGGCGGTAAAGAAATGATGGCCGCATGCCGCAGGCCTGAGATAGTCGCCGACGCGGCTCACTATATTCTGACGCGCCCAGCCAAAGAGTGTTCTGGAAACTTCTTCCTCGACGACGAAATTCTGTTGGCAGCCGGTGTGCGCGATTTCGCGCAGTACGACGTGCTGGCTGGTGCCGCCCTACAGGCAGATTTCTTTGTGGATGCATTGCCGGGCATGCTACCGGCGGACCACATGACGAAGCGACCATCCCGCAACTCACCACGCTAAAAAGTTATGGTGTGCGGAAGCGGACCCAGTCACGTGCGCGGGAATCGCTAACTTCGTCGACCTGGCGGAGCAATTCCGAAGTGCGCGGCCGAGAAGTTCTAAACCCGTGGCCAGCTTGCTTCACCAAGGGCGGCTCTCTCAATCGATGCTGTCTTTAGCCACGGCAACAGTCGTGGCATTCGTCGCTGCAGAATCTTTCGTTGTGTGCAAGAATCGCCGCGCTCTGCTTACCGCCCGTAACAATGACAGTAGGCCGAGTTCATCTTGGTGACGAGGAGTAGACACTTGATTCAGCGAATTTCCGCCTTCTTTACTCAGGTGGTGCATCGGTTTTTGCCGGACCCCCTGATTTTTGCCATCCTCCTGACCATCGTGACCTTCGCGCTCGCGCTTGGTTTGACGCCGAAGGCACCTGCGGACCTTGTGATGCTATGGGGTTCCGGCTTCTGGAATCTGCTCGCGTTCTCGATGCAGATGGCGATGATACTTGTGACCGGCCATGCATTGGCGAGCTCTGGCCCTGTCAAACGGATGTTGGTCGCGTTGGCGAGCTCCGCGCGTACACCCGGCCAAGGCGTGATGCTGGTGGCGTTTGTGGGCGGAGTCGCCTGTGCCATTAACTGGGGCTTCGGTCTGGTCCTTGGTGCGATGCTTGCGCGTGAGGTCGCGAGACGTGTCCCGGGAACGGACTACCGCCTCCTCGTTGCAAGCGCCTACATGGGGTTCCTGACGTGGCATGGTGGTTTGTCTGGCTCTGTGCCGCTAGTGGCCGCGACCCAAGGCAATCCGATGGAGAAGACAGTAGGTCTGATCCCGGTATCGCACACCATATTCACCGGCTACAACGCATTTATCACCTTTGGCCTCATCATTCTGTTGCCGATTCTGGCGCGACTCATGATGCCGAAGCCGGAGGACGTCGTCACGGTGGACCCGGCGCTTTTGCAGGACCCGCCAAGCGTTGAACGCAAACTTCCGCCTAACGCAACGTTCGCGGAGAGAATGGAAGAAAGCCGGATTCTGGCGCTGCTGGTGGCGGCGTTGTGCGCCGTGTTTCTGGTGATCCGATTCATCAAGAAAGGCTTCGTTCTTGATATCGATACCGTGAACCTCGTGTTCCTCGCAGCAGGTATCGTGCTTCACAAGACGCCGATGGCATACGCGCGCGCTGTAGCCGGTGCAGCGAAAGGTGCTTCCGCCATCATGATCCAGTTCCCGTTCTACGCCGGCATTCAGGCCCTCATGGACCATTCGGGGCTGGCTGGCGTAATTACGAAGTGGTTCGTCGACATCGCGAACGTCCACACATTTCCGCTTCTGGCGTTCCTGAGTTCGGCGCTTATCAATTTCGCGGTGCCGTCTGGCGGTGGTCATTGGGTGGTGCAAGGTCCCTTTGTTATGCCGGCAGCGCAGGCACTTGGCGCGGACCTCGGCAAGTCCGCGATGGCAATTGCCTACGGCGAAGCGTGGACGAATATGGCTCAGCCGTTCTGGGCACTGCCTGCACTTGCAATCGCCGGTTTGGGCGTTCGGGACATCATGGGCTACTGCGTGACCGCGCTTCTGTTTTCCGGCGTGATTTTCGTGGCCGGTATGTACCTGTTCTGAGAAGGTCGGCGCTCCGCCTCAAACGAGGTGGGGCGCCTGGGAAGGCATGTTGCAAAGCTTCATGTCCTTCCGTATGAACTAGATCAGGCTATTGCTGCTCGCCGACTGGGCACCAGATTCTCCGTGCGTACGCAAAAGCCGCTCAACAATGTAGTGCGGCGTTACGTTCGGCAACCGCATACGGGAGCGCCCACCGCTCACTCCCTCACCAGCTCCACCGCAGCCGCCGAAATAAACTCCGCCCGCACGCTATCCCCGACTTTCAACTCGTCGAGCGGAATGCGCTCCGCCGCCCTCAGCACCTGCCGATGTTTCGGCCCACGCAGCGTCACCATCCGGCTCTTGCGGTCGATCTTCAGCACCGTCGCGACAACCTGCACCCGATGCGCCGACGACGCGTATCCCGCTGAAGCCGGTATCGCCGCTGTCGTCTCGATGCGTTCACGAACACCCCTGGTTGTCACCTTGTCGACTTGAAGCAGGAGCGCCTGCTGGTATGCGACATTCAGCGTGTCGCCGACCCGCAGTTTCCTGACGTCGGCCAACCGGGGGTCGACGTCGACATCAGCCAGATTGCCGTGCGGACCACGCAGCGTGATGCTGTTGGTCGCCGCATAGATCGCGACGATGTGGACCTGGGCGTGAATGACCTCGGCTTCTCCGAGCGCCGTCTGACCAGCATGGCCATCAGCGTCCTGAGCGAAGCCGGATTGACAGCAAGCGGCCATCAGCGCGGCCGCTGTCCACACGACCGCGGCCGACGAGCGCACTTTGTGCGGACGAGACATCCATTGCTCCCGAAGTGACCACCTCAAAATGACAATCCCAAACGACCCGGCTAAGCAATCAATCTGAATGGCCACAAAACCTCAGCCACGCTGCCCCGCTCACAGCTCTGGACGCGCGAGGTCGCTAGTGACGATGTGCTCGCCATATACCTGCGCCGCCGCGACGGCCTCCAGCTTGGTCGCGTAAGGGCCGAGCTCCGGCGCGCCGTCGAACGGAAACAGCACGCGGCCGTCGGTGGTGCGCACCACTTTCAACACGCCGAAGAAACGCCGGTAGCCCGCCAGCTTCGACGTGGCCGAAACTTCAAAATCTTCCTCCGACGTCGCGGGGACGCTGGGAATGAATGAGGTCTTGCTCATACCTGAAAACATCTCTTGTTCAATGGGGCGGCACCGGCATGCAAGGCCGAGGTGGCGCCCAGTTGTCCCGGCAAGACATTCACCGGCGGCCTTCATTGTCTCAAATCCCGGCGCATTCAACCGGAAGCCCGGTCAGTGAGCTGGCGGCCGCGTGCATTGCGTCCCGGATCATCGCGACGGGCCTCGCCGTAAGCAGCGTCATCCGGCGGCTTTGACCGCCGCCTCATGCTCGGCCGCCAACGCGGCGTCCCGCTCGCTCACCTTCATGAAGCTCGGCCGCGAGCAGATACGCTGGGCATACTCGCGCACGACCGGCGTTTCGGGCACCAGCTTGAACATCATCCCCCAGTGCAACGCGATGCCCCACAAGATATCCGCCGCGGACATCGTGTCACCGAGCAAATAGGGCGTTGCCTGCAACTGGCTCGTCAGCGTGCCGAGCATCGAATCGAAGTCGCCGTAAGGCGAGGTGGCAAGCGGCGCCGGGTCGCGCTTCATCGCCTTGTCGACGAGCGCCGGTTCGTAACATGCCGCGTAGTACACCAGCCAGCGCAGATACGGTCCGCGCGATGGATCGTCGAGCGCCGGCGCGAGACCCGCTTCGGGAAACAGGTCGGCCAGATAGATAAAAATGGCGACCTGTTCGGTGACCAGCGCGTCGCCGTGAAGGATCGCCGGCACTTTGCCGAGCGGATTGATCGCGAGATAGGGCGCGTTGCGCTGCTCGCCTGCCTTCATGTTCAGCACCTTCAGCTGATACGGGGCGCCGAGCTCCTCGAGCAGCGTGAGTGCGCTGACAGAGCGGCATTGCGGCGAGTGGAACAGCGTGATCGTACGATCTGTGGTCATGGCAGGAGCTTTCCTGGTCAATGAATATCGGTGGGGAACGCCGCCATCTATCCGGCGCCGGATGCCGCCATACTAGGCCTTCATACCTGTCAGTTTGTGTCAGGTATGCCTACACTTTGCCCATATGAGAGCCAGCCGCCTCCTGTCCATCCTGATGACACTGCAAGCGCGTGGACGTGTGACCGCCCAGTCGCTTGCCGACGAATGCGCCGTCTCGCTGCGCACGATCTATCGCGACATCGACGCCTTGAGCGCCGCAGGCGTTCCCGTCCAGAGCGACCGTGGGGCGGAGGGCGGCTATCGTCTGCTCGATGGATACCGTACGCGTCTGAACGGGCTGTCTTCGCAGGAAGCGGAGGCGCTGTTCCTCGCCGGCTTGCCCGGACCGGTGCAAGCACTCGGACTCGGCGCCGTGATGGCTGGCGCGCAGATCAAGTTGCTCGCAGCGTTGCCGGCCGAATTGCGCTCGACCGCGGAGCGCATGCGCTCGCGCTTTCACCTCGATGCCCCGGCCTGGTTTTCCGAAGCGGATCAGCCCGCGAATCTGCCCTTGATCGCCAAAGCTGTGTGGGAACAGCACCCGCTGCAGATTCGTTATCAGAGTTGGAAAGCCGAAAAGTTTCGCTGCATCGAACCGCTCGGCATCGTGCTGAAAAGCGGGGCCTGGTATGTGGTTGGCCGCGTCGGCACGGATCTCCGCATCTACCGTATTTCGCGCATTCTCGAATTAAGCATGCTGAACGAAACATTCGAGCGTCCGGCCGTTTTCGATCTGGCGGCTTACTGGCAAGACAGCACGCGGCGTTTGTCCGAAGAGATGCACACGAGCGAGGCAACGTTGCGCCTCTCGCCATGGGGCATGCAGATGCTCGAAGTTTTCGTCTCGCCGTTCGCACGCTCTGGGGCAAAAATCGGTGAGCCGGATCCCGCCGACGGTTGGCGCACGGTCACTTTGCCGGTTGGTTCGGTCAGGCAGGCGTGCGCGGAGTTGCTGCGTTTCGGCACCGAGGCCGACGTGCTGGCACCACCGGAGTTGCGCGCACGTTTCGCGGAGGTGGCGACAGCCTTGCATCGTCGCTACGCGCAATGACGGTGATGGCTCAGCAAACTTCGATTAAAGCCTCCGTGTGAATTGCAACTAACGGATTATGGTTCGGAAACACAGAACCGGCCGGCAATCCGGTGGCCGGCAATTGCGCCTCCCCGCTATATCGATCAATTGTGCTTCGAGGGTTCTCATCTGCTGACTCAACGACTTCAACTTCCAGGCGTTCGGCTTGTCGTGCAAAGTCAGTGTTTGCACGCAAATCTTCCGCAACACCCATGTTCACACACTCAGAAATCACCATCTTGCGGGCTTTCCTCTGAGGATTTTGGCGGTTTCGTGTCTCTTTTGGGGGCAGAGCTATAATGGTTCAATCCTTTTTCCTTCCCTGTCCTTCGTTATGAGCCGGTTACTTTGCCTGATCGTGCTTTCGCTCGGCCTGATGCAAGCCGCGTCGGCCGACGAAAACAATGACCGCATGTCCGCGTATCTGACGCAGAAATTCGGTCTGGCGAAGGAAAAAGCTCAAAAGATTTCTGACGCGGTGCAGTCCGCCGCTTCGAAATATTCACTTCCGCCGGCACTGCTGCTGGCGATCATTTCGATCGAATCCCGTTTCAAGGAAAAAGCCAAGGGCGCCAATGGCGCGACCGGGCTCATGCAGGTGGTGCCGGGCGCCCATCGCGGGCTGCTGAGGAACGTCAAGGACCTCACGGAGCCGACCACTAACATCGAGGTGGGCTCAGCAATCCTGTACGGCTACATGCGCTCTGCAAATGGCGACATGAACGCCGCACTCAAGAGTTATGGCGGATCGCAGGCCTACGCGCAGAAGGTCAGCTTGCGCGTCGAAGATTTTGCCGGCGTCGCTGCGCCACAGGACGTCGCATCGCGTCCGGACGAGCTAGGCACTCTGTGCGAGGCCGACCGCTGTGCGGCCCCGGATAACTGGGCCGACGCTTTCACGATACCTGCCACCAATGGCCCCGGCGTGAAGGGCGTCGCGGCGCTGCAAAACGCCTCGCCTGCGACGCCGCACTGAACTGAAGCTTCCTTCCTCTTGTTGAGTCTCTGTAGCTGAGTCTCTGTAGCGCTTGCTGACTGAAGCCCGCGGAGATGAGTTGTTACGCCGCATAAGGCGGCGCGGGGCGTGCGCTGCGCGCCTTTTACGCGCAGTTGGCAACCGCTCTACAATGCATTCCCATTCGAGCTCACGCTGCGCCTTTTCCGATCGACCATGCTTATCTCGTTTTCCAGGGCCACTGCCGCTGCGCTGCTCGGCCTGTTGACACTTGCCGCCTGTAGCAGCGCCCCACAGCCGAAATTCCAGCAGGAATTATTCGAAACAGGCGCAAGCCCTTACGCTCGAAATTTCAACTCAAACACTACGGATACCTGCGAGGCCGCGCGCCGCGCGCTGCTGAGCCAAGGCTATCTGACGACGATGACGCGCACCGATACGGTAGACGGAACGAAAAATTTTCAGCCGACCGGCGATTCGCACATCGTCGTCGAGTTTCATGTGGTGTGTACGCCCGGGGAAGAGGCGAGCGATACGAGCATCGTTTACGTCAACGCTGTCCAGAACGGCTTTGCGCTGAAGAAAAGCGATACCTCGGCAAGTGTGGGACTGAGCGTGCTCGGTTCACTGTCACTGCCGATCCGCTCGAACAGCGATGCGATGGTCAAGATTTCGAGCGAGACCATCCCATCAGGCAAGTTCTACGACCGCTTTTTCGGTCTCGTCGATCATTATTTACAAACCGTGGTGCGCACGCAGCCGGTTGCAAACAGCCGCATTGAGACCCGCATGTTGCCCGTGCCGGTCGAAGCGTCGATTCCCACGCCAGTTCCCGAGATGCCGGATGCAATCGACAAGGCTGCTTCCGTGCAACCTGCAAGCGGAGCCGGCGTCGCACCTTGACGCCTTCTTGAGACTGCGGATCCGGGCCGATCAAGACCTGATCAGCCTTTGATCTCATCACGCTGCGGTACTTATCCTATGTCTTTTACTTCATACATATATATATGTAGTAGTAGTTAACAAGGGTTAACCCCGTCTGTGGATAACTCTCAAATTCGCCGTTACATCAAGGTGATGGGAAAACCACAACCCAGCGGAACATCACTGTAGAAAAACTGCAAAGCTGGGATAACTTTGACGGGGCTTGTCCGCCGCCGCGCCTTATCAAGAATCCGCGCACAGGCTCTCCGATGCGCTATCCCGAAGTTATTCATAGGTCATTGTGGATAACTTGCGTAGCTGCCCATATTGCGCCCAGCGGCGGCGAACCTTTTCGTCGACGCCATTCGCTCGCCACCGTACAGACCGGGACGTCTCGAGGCGCGCACATTGAAGTCGGAAGGTACAAAGATTGCGTCTCTGTTTTTTGCAAGCGCAACTGTTGCTATTTAGTCAAAACCATTTCAGCAACGCCCTATCCAGGCATAGAGTTAAAGTGTTTTCTGAAGTTATTTGTGCAGTGCGGGGGTGAGTAATGAAACGCAGAACAGCACGACAGCTAGTCCGTCTTCTCTCCGATATCAGGCATGCCAGCCACTGCACGACGTTACGGGCGGCGGCTACTAACCGGGCCATATCGCTGGCTTCCTCCGAGCATGACGAGGAGGGTCACGAGAGCGACGAAAGCAACGAAGCCGCACGCGACACGCGTCACGACAAGCCAGTCCGGAGCGGATCATGAGAGCAGCAAGTGAACAGTCGCTGCGTTTCCTGGTTGAGAAATGGCTGGCGCCGGGCCCTTCGGTTCCGGTTCACGTCACTGAATTCAGTCGCACCCGCCTGGGCGGCAGGCGCTATGTGCGCGTGGAGACTTCTCTCGAAGGCGGGTCCCGCGGTCTCTTTTTCTTTCGTCATGACGACGGCTGCTGGTGTGTGTTTCCACCCACTGCCGATACTCCCAAGCTCTTTGCGTATCCGCGCGCCGCTTGACGGCAGACGCCGCCGTCAAGCGGTCGCGTGCCGACGACTACGACCTGTTCGAGCGCTTCCAACTGCCGCGTGTGCTTGAGGTATGCAAGGCGTCGGCGAGTCTGTCGCAAGCGGGCCGCACATTATTTGCCGTGTCGCGGCAAGCCAGGAAGCAACCGAACGATGCCGACCGCTTGCGCAAATATCTCACGCGTTTCGGCGCGGAATGGGGCGATTGGCTGAAACCTCACGAGGCGTGAGGCGAACGCTCGCTTGCGCGTCGCCAGGCGGGCATCACCTGACACACGATCAAACCCGCGAGCATCAGCGTGCAGCCGAATAGCGAGCGCGCCGACAGCGTTTCGCCGAGCACGAGCCAGCCGGCGAGCGCGGCGAAAACGCCTTCCATACTGAAGATCACGGCGGCATGGGACGGCGTCGCATGCTTTTGCGCGACCACCTGGATCGTATAAGCGATGCCCACCGACAATGCCCCGCCATACAGGATCGTCGGCGCGGCACGTTCGATCACCGCGAGACTGACCGGCTCGATCGCGAGGCCGACGACCAGACATGCGAGCCCGCAAGTCACAAACTGCACGAGCGCCAGCATGAGTGGGTCATGCCGTAGCGCGAAGCGTCCAACCAGCATCATCTGTACGGAAATCACCAACGCGCCGGCAAGTTGATACCAGTCGCCGTACAGAATCGAGAAGTGCTCGTTGACGCTCAGAAAGTACATGCCGAGCGCAGCGAGCGTCGCACCGAGCCACGTGCCGAATCCGGTTCGATGCCGAAACAGCACGCCCAACAGCGGCACGATCACCACGTACAACGAACTGATGAAGCCGGCGTTGGCGACTTTCGTGTATTGCAGGCCGATCTGCTGTAACGAAATCGACGCAGCCAGCACGAGGCCCAGCAGCACACCCGCACCGAACAGTTCGCGTGCGCCGCCGGGTTCTCGCTTCGACAATTCCGCAAGCGCGGAGCGCCGCACGCAGACGATCATGGCCAGCACGACCAGCGCGCCGAGTAGAAAACGCAGTCCGGTAAACAGGAATGGCCCGATCGCATCGAGGCTCAGGCGTTGCGCGACGAACGCGGAGCCCCAGATCATGGCTGCGATCAGCATTAGCAGATTGGCGCGCAGGTGTTGGCGTGTATCAGGTTTCAAAGGCGGTTTTTTGAATTCGGTTGTTCTAACAAGGCGTGCAGGGCGAGGCGCCGATTTTATCCGCGCGCACGCGCGCAGGATACGCCGCAACAACCCGGCCGGTCGCACGGCGAGCCACTCGCGCGATAATCGCGCAATGGCCGGACGGCTCAAGACACGACTGACCCACCGGGCGGCCCGACTTTCAGGCAGACGCTATGGACGAGAAAGACTGGATCGCCGGCGCCGCGAAGGCGCTGGCGATCATCGAAGCATTCGACGAAGAGCACGCGCGCATGACACCGTCCATGGTGGCCGCCCGCACCGGACTGTCGCGCACGGCGGCGCGCCGCTATTTGCTGACGCTGCGCGAGCTCGGCTATGTGGATACCGACGGCAAGCTGTTCTGGCTTGCGCCGCGCGTATTGCGGCTTGGTCAATCGTATCTGGATTCGGCGCGCTTGCCGCGCACCGTGCAGCCGTTTCTTCAGCGCATCACCGCAACTATTCAGGAAACCGCGCTGGTGGCGATCCTCGACGAACACGACGTGGTCTACGTCGCGCGCAATGGCGTCAACCGGGCGATGGCGGTGGGCTTCGTGCTCGGATCGCGAGCCAGCGCGCCGTTGTCGTCCGCGGGTTTGGTCCTGCTGGCCTTCCAGGCGCCGGAAAGCATCGAACAATGGCTGGCGTCCTATCCGATCAAGGTATTCACGCCGCACACCTATTCAACCGTCGAACGCCTGCGCGAAGTGCTGGGCGAAATCCGCGGCGATGGTTATGTCGTAACCGACCAACAACTGGAATTGGGCATGCGCGGTGTCGCGGTGCCATTGCGTGACCGGCATGGCGCGGTCGTGGCGGCGATCAGCGTGAGCATGCCGATCGGCCAGGAGTCGGCGAATGCCGCGCTGCATCGGGTACTGCCGACTCTCCAGGAGACCGCCAGTTTGCTGCGAAATCTGCTCTGAAAGCGCGACTAGGTAATCTCCCTAATACGCCCTATTTAATGAGTGAAAGCATCACGAAAGCAAGCTGTCTCCCGGAAAATACATATCGAGTTTTGGGCATGACAAACCGCCTACACTGCGTAATACTCTCCCGCGGGGAGCGGTAAGGCGCCTCAGGCCCTGTCTGCTTCACCGCGCAGCTATTTCATTCACACTGACTCAGTCGTCCAGGTTTGGGGAACAACACATGAAAAAATTTATCGTCTCGCTCGCAGCCGCTTCGATCGCGCTGGTCTCCGTTCAAGCTTTCGCACAGGCATCGGACGCAGCAGCGCCGGCCGCTGCAGCTAGCACGCCGAAGAAGCACCACATCAAGAAGCTGAAGACGCACGGCAAGCGCGCTCCGGTTTCGTCGGCTGCTTCGGCTGCAGGCACGAACGACAAGGGCACGCAGAACTAAGCTCACGCTTGGTTGCGTCGGGCGAATCCGGCCGGCTCTCTTCGGCGCGCCGCTAGCCGGCGAGTGCAATGTAGGGTCTGTTAAAGTCGCCAGCAAAAAGGCCAGAGCTCATGCTCTGGCCTTTTTGCGTTGAGCAGCGGGTTCTGCGGCGTTTAGCCCGCGAGGCCGCGCTTGATGACCTCGTTCAGCAGTCCGGTCATGCCGTCCGGATGCGTGGCGGCCCGTTCTTTCAGTTCAGTGACCAGGTCGCCATTCAGCTTGCAGGCGAACGCGACGAGGCCGTGCGCCTGGTCGAGTTTGCGCTGTTCGCGGCGATCGAGCTTCGGCTCGGCGGCTGCGGCCTTGCCGAAGCGGTCTGCGGTAGACAGTTTCATTGCGTTGTTCAGCTTGAGTGCCTTGTTTTTTTCAAGGTCGGTTTTTTTCATCGCCATACGGAAGGCCTCTGCCAGATAAGTGATCCCGCATTGTACGCATCGCGCCGCGGGTCGAGCGAGCCGCGGCGATTCCGCACTCGAAGGGCGTTGGCGCGGCGTTCGGGGCGCGCGAGGTCTGGCTGCTCAAGCGTGACGTTCCGGCGCGCCGGCCACGCTGTCCATCAGCGCACGCATTCGTTGCCAGTGCGTGCCTTCCCAGAACACGCGCCGGCACACGTCGCAGGTGACGAACTGGTGGTGTCGTTCCAGCACGCCATCGGGCGCCCGATCACCGACTTCCGCTTTGGCAATGCGTCGCAGCGGCGCATTGCACATCAGACACAAACGGAACGGCTGCGCGCTGCCGGCCAGATCGAGCCGTTCAAACACTTCGCGCAGTTGCTCATGCGGACGCAGCGTACGCACATAGCAGCCATGCGTGATGGAGCGCCGTTTCAATAGCTCACGATCGCGCGTCAATACGATGCGCTGCTGTGCGGCGGCGAGTGCTTCGATGTCGGCGTCGGGATAGTGGTTGTCGTAGAGTGTGTCGAAGCCGGCCAGCCGCAGCAGCGGGGCCAGACCGCCTAGATGCGCATCGGCAATGAAGCGCACCGCGCGCAGCGGATGTTCGCGCACGCGCAAGAGCGGCTGGATGTCGAGCGCTTCAAACTTCGGATAAACGGCGATGCGGTCGCCGTCGGATAGCAGATGATTGAAACCGACCGATTCACCATTCACCAGGATCAGTTCGACTTCGGTATGCGGCACGCCAAGGACTTCGATCATATGTTTCGCGCTTGCGCCGGGCGCACAGGCGTAACTGAACGCGCGCCGGCGCAAGGGCCGGGCGAGAAAATCGTTCAGCTCCTCGTAGAAGCGGAATGTCGCGGTGACCATCGCAACAGTATCGCACCGGGCTTAATTGCGCGCTGTCCTGCACGTGTCGCATGGGTGTGCTTTACTTCCAGTTCTTTAGAAGACGGAGTGACAGATGGACATCGGTTTTATCGGTCTCGGCGAGATGGGTGCCGCGATGGTTGCAAACATATTGAAAGCCGGGCATCAGGTGCGCGTGTGGAACCGCTCACCGGAACGCGCGCAGCCGCTCGTCGACGCAGGCGCACGCGTCGTGGCGACGCCGGCTGAAGCGTTTGCGGGCGACGCCGTGTTCTCGATGCTCGCCGACGATACCGCGCTGCGCGAAGTCATCACCGCGTCGCTGCTGGAACACGCCCCGCGCGGCTTGATCCACGTGAACATGGCGACAATCTCGGTGGCGCTGGCCGAGGAACTGGCGACGGCCCATGCCTCGCGCGGCGTCCATTATGTCGCCGCACCGGTGATGGGGCGGCCTGACGTCGCCGCTGCCGGCAAGCTGACGATCGTGGCGGGCGGGCCGGCCGAGTCGATCGATCGAGTACAACCGATTTTCGACGCCATCGGCCAGAAAACGTGGCGTATCGGTTCGCTGCCGCAGCAGGCCAACGTGATGAAGCTTGCGGCCAACTTCATGCTGGGCGCAGCCGTCGAGACACTTGGCGAGGCGGCCACCCTGGTGACCGGCCACGGTCTTGCGATGCAGGACTTCCTCGACGTCATCACGAGCGGCCTGTTTCCGGGGCCGGTCTATGCGGGCTACGGCAAGATGATCGCGGAACAGCGTTACGAGCCGGCGCTGTTCAAGGCGCGTCTCGGATTGAAGGACCTGCGTCTCGCGCTGGCGGCCGCTGATGCGGTCACGACGCCGTTGCCGATCGCAAGCGTAGTGCGCGACAGCCTGATCGAAGCGGTGGCGCATGGCGACGGCGAGAAAGATTTTGCTGTGCTGGGACAGGTGGCGGCGCGGCGGGCGGGGCGCTGAGCGGCTGCGAATGCTGGCGGCCGGCTACGGTCGCCGCCATCCGCAAAGCGCCACGCAAAATTGTTGCTTTTATACAACGACGAGGGTCAACCCTAATTTGAATGTTGCGACGCACCAAAGCATTTGCTATAGTTCGTCTTGTCTCCTCCATGTCTCCTCTGATATGGATTCAGCCCGCCAACTTAGGCGGGCTTTTTTTTGCCTGAATTTCCGGCGTCCTCCCGTTCGCTCCGGCTGCTTCGCACAGTCATCGCGCAGCAGCCCGCATCCACCGAGTATTCAGCTCACCGGTCGGGCCGCCGATCCAGGGTCGCTCGCCGCCCGTGCAAGAAAACCAAGCCGGCTGGCCCCCGCGGGACCAGCCGGCTTGGTCGCGTCCGCACCGAACTCAGAACTTATACGAGACGGCCAGGAAGGAAATGATCGGGTCGGCCTTCAGTTCTGCCTTCGAGACACCCAGTTCCGTGCCGTCCGCCGCCTTGATGATGACCGACGAGGTCGTCTTCAACGGGATGTACGTGACCGATGCCACCAGGCCCCAGTGGTCGGTGATGTTGTACGCAAGACCCGCATTGAACACGGGTTGCCACGACGAAGAAGCCTTCGCCGACACCTGCGTCTGCCCAGGCTTGCCCGCACCGGCAGCCAGCACCGCGCCGAGATTGTTCTGGGTGGACGTGACGAAGTTCGGACTCAGCTGAACGTCGGAGAACCAGTTATACGACACGCCGATACCAACGAACGGCCTGAACTTTGCCGTGGGCTCATTGAAGTAGTACTGGAACAGCAGCGCCGGGCTCCACTGGCGCACGCTCTTCACAATCGGATTGGCCTGCGGATCGCCGAGGTCCTGCTGGCCGAGCGCCCCTGCCGGTCCCGGCGGCTTGATGGTGCCGTGGCCGTAGATCTTGAAGACCGGCGGCACGCCCGCCACCGTCGTCACGGCGATGTGATCGGTGAGGTAATGGCTGAATACGAGGCCGACCGTATCGGCGCTATTGGTCGACAAGCCCGTGCCGCTGGACGTGAACGAGTTCGGCAGACGCAGTGGCGTATTGATCGGCGTCGGGGCGACGTTGGTGGTCAGCGGCGTGCTTGAATCCTGCGGCATGACGTGGAACCAGCCGAGCACGGCGACGTTATCGCCCGCGTGTTGTGCATGCGCACTGACTGACAGGCAGGCGGCCAGTATCGCCAGATAGAGTTTTTTCATGTTGTTCCTCCTGAGGCGCGCGTTGCGTTGAGCGCGCGCGGCGAGCGACGGCGGGTTGGCTGCCCGGCCGATGCGCTGAATACCCGGTGGACGCCGGCTGCTGCGCGATGACTGCGCGCAGCAGCCGGCACGCGAACGCCTAGTTGCGTGTCGGCGGCGCGTGTTGCGTCCATTACTGGACGAAGGCGCCGATCGTGAAGTACGGCGAGGCCGCGTTGGTCAGATCGAGGTAGCCGAACACGCCACCGGTGAAGATCATCTTTCCGGTCGGCTTGGTGCCCGTCGACGCGCCTACTTGTGTCGTCGTCACAACGCCCGGCACGGTCTGCGTGAAGTCCAGATTCAGCGCGGTCGCGAGCGATGCCTGCGACGCGTTGAACGGATCCAGCAGCGTGGCCTGCGCGCCTTCGAGCGCGGTGGAGCGATAGTCGAACTGGCTATCCACGCCGATGTACTCACCGTTTTGCGAGTTCACCGCGATCGAGGTCTGGGGCGCCAGAATCGAGATGCCCGATTCGTCGTCCGCATACGGGCCGGGTTCGCCATTCACCAGCGTCGTCACTGACGAGTTCGCCGCGCCGGTCCGCACCAGGATCGGCACGACCTGGTTGCGCAGCTTGCCGACGATCATGTAGCCGCGAGCTTTCGGCGTCGTGGCGAGGGTCGGTTTGGCCTGGCCCAGGAACTTGTCGGTTTCGAACGCGCCGCTGCCGTCGCTCGATGCGACGAAGTTCGTGCCCGGCTGCTGGCACTTGCCCGCGTTCACACCGGAGTTGTCGCACTCGCTCCACGTCCCGTCGGCATTGATCGTGATCTTCGAATCGACCGCGACCGGCGCGAAGCTCTGCGACGGAACCTGGTGATAGCCGAGCTGGTTGTAGGTGCCGACCACATTCGCGAGATTCGTTTCAATCGACGAGAAACCGATGAACGGGTAGTAGGGGAACTTGGTGTCGGGCACGGCGCCCACGCCGAGAACCCCACCAAAGGAGATTTCCGCGCCCGGAATCGTGCCGCCCGCCACGCCTTCACCGACGAAAATCCGCGCCGGACGACTCGGGTCGAGGCTTGCACCGTTCAGCCGGAAGGCGCACTGGTTCAGCTTGTTGGTCGGCAGCTGTGTTTCCTGGGTCAGCGTGCCGCTTGCAGTCTGGCCGGCGCGCGTCGGTGCGACGGTGCCGGTGGTTGCCGGGATCGGCGATTCGATATAGCTGATTTGCCACGTCATCTTGGTGGTGTCCATCTGCAGTTTGACTAGCTCGCCGTCACCGCCTCCACCCGTGAACACCGTGCCGAAGTCGAGCGACGAAGGACACAGGCGAACCTCCGTCACCGGTCCATCGCCGCCGCCACCACCACCGCACGCCCCCAGCAACGGGGCTGCAAGAGCGAGCACCGAAAGGATTCTCCATTTCATACCGCCTCCAGAATTTTCTCGTTGTGTGTGGCCGGCTCCCAGTCCGGCCACCATTTGCTCTATTTATGTCTCGTAGTGCGAACTGCTGTTGCTTCGCTTTCTTGCCTGGTTACTTGCTGATTTGCGCACCGATGCCGAAGTAAGGGGCGTTCGGCGTGTCCGAATTGGCCGACGTCGGCGTGATGCCCTGGTTGACCGTGCCCTGGATCTCGATCGCGTACAGGCCGCCGGAGGCGATGGCGAGACCGGTCTGGCCGTTCGCTTGCTGGACGCCGACCAGTCCGGGGCTCGGCAGACCGTAACCCAGCCCGAACCCGTCTTCCGCGGCCGAAGTCGACGGATTGATGAAGGTGCCAACGCCGCCCTGGATCAACGTCGCGGTGGACTTGAAGTTCGAATCCGCGCCGACATAGCCGCCGTCGAAACCGCCGGATGCGAGGGGCGTGGCTGCCGCGAGCATGGCGATACCGGATTCGTCGTCGACCGACAATGAGAGGATCTTGACGTGCCCGGTGCGGACCACGAGCGGTACGGTGGCGCCGTTGATCTGGCCGATGATCATGTGAGCCGTGCCGGATTTATCCGTACGGAGTGGAGGGGGAGTGCCGCCATTGACGATCTGCGGCGGGTTCGCGCTATCGAAATAACCGTTGCTGTTCGGTGTGAGTGCTGCGCCGGTCGTCAAGCATCCACTGGGACTCGAGGACGTGCAGTTACCGCTGGCGTCGAATGTCTCGACCGAATTGGTGGCGACAGTTTCGTAATTCGCCGTGGGTGAGAGGTGATAGAGCAAGCCGTTGTAAGTGCCCACCAGTTTGGTGAGGTCGGTCGTGGTAGTGGCGAAGCCGAGGAACGGATAAAAGTCGAAGTGGCGCTTGTTCACCGCACCGATACCTAATCCCAAGGCACCGGCATATTCCACTGTCGCGCCCGGAATGCCGCCGCCGGCTACGCCTTGGCCCACGAGGATCGTCGGCGGATTGGGATTGCCGACGAAGTCGGGCGTTGTGTAAGTGGTGCCGTCAGACGCGGTGCCGGTGCCTTTGCCGAGGATGAATGCGCAACGGATTTGTTCCGCGGTCGGCAACGCGCCGGTCGGCGGGTGGATCACCGCGCCTGTGATCTGCGTGCCGGCTCGCGTCACCTCGACGCTGGCACTCGTCAATGGAATCGGGGACTCGAGCCACTTCAGCGTGTACGTCATCGCCGTCGCGTCGATGTTGACCTGTACCACTTCGCCACTGCCTGCTCCGCCCAGGAAGGTGGTCTTCACAATGTCGGCGGTAGCGGGACACAGCGCTGTCGGATTCGAACCCGTGGGCGGCGGACCTTGCACGCCACAGCTCGATCCCGAGCATTGCGGTGCACTGATCGCGCCTGGATTGTCGGCCTTGCCGCCGCCGCAAGCGATGAGGAATGGGGCCGAGGCAATGGCTATTGCCAAGCCTCGTGTAATGGCGTGCGACATGCTGCTGTCTCCCTTCATGTATTTGTGCGAGCTAATTTCGCTGCGCGTTTAATGCCTGTCAATTGAATGAGCCGTCTAAAAAGACCGATTCAAACAGCACGATTTTTTGCCGCACGCGCTCTAGGCGGAGCCGGCGATGCCTTTTAAACAAAAAAGTAAATTTGGGTTCGGCGGCGGCATCGTTGCTTCGCCGCACACCCTTGCCAGGCAAGCGTTGCGGCAAAATGGCTCTATCATCTTCGAACGACCGTTCGCGAAAAAATCCGGAGTTTCCCTATGCGGAAAACTATGCGGGGCGCGTCGATTTCAGGAATGAATTACCGTCGGTTAATGGGTAGTCCGATTTTTCTTTTTTAAGTAATGCGGGCTACTACTGATTAAACGTGAATACGGGAATTCTGATGGCAGGTTTTTAAAACAAAAAAGCCGGTCTGCAAAGACCGGCTTTCGGAAAACTGACGGCGAATTGCCGTCTGCGTCTGGAACGAGCTCAGCGTTTCAAGCCGCTTTCCTCGGGGGCGCCGATTGCGAGGTTCATACACTGGATCGCGGCGCCCGACGCGCCCTTGCCCAGGTTGTCGAGGCGCGCGACGGTCACGAAGCGCTCTTCGTTGCCGAACACGAACAGGTCGACACGGTTGGTGTCGTTGTTCGCTTGCACGTCGAAGAAGCCGCTGTCGAGATTCGCTTCTGCATCGAACGGCGCGACGTGCACGAAGGCCTCGCCCGCGTAGTACTCGGCGAACAGCGCCTGGACGTCTTGCGGCGTGGCTTTCTTGGCCAGCTGATTCGGCGAGAAGAACGTGGTGACCGCGAGGCCCTTATAGAAGTCGCCGACGATCGGCGTGAACACCGGTGCCGATTTCAGGCCCGTATGCGCAGCCATTTCCGGCAGATGCTTGTGCGTGAGGCCGAGTGCATACGGGCGCGGGCTCTTGAGCTTGTCATTACCACCGGCTTCGTAGTCGGCAATCATCTTCTTGCCGCCGCCGCTATAACCGGTGATCGAATAAGCGTGCGCCGCGAACTCCGGCGCTACGACGCCCGCTTCGACGAGCGGACGCATGGCGAGCACGAAGGCCGACGCATGGCAGCCTGGCACGGCGATGCGCTTCGCGGTGCGCAGACGCTCGCGTTGCGAGCGCGCCAGTTCGGGCAGGCCGTAGGCCCACTCGGCGGAGGTGCGGAAGGCTGTGCTGGCATCGATCAGCACGGTGTGATCGTTTTCGACCAGCGAGGCCGACTCGCGCGAGGCGACGTCCGGCAGGCATAGGAACGTGACGTCCGACGCATTGATGAGACGACGGCGCTCCTCGAGGTCCTTGCGCTTCGCTTCTTCGATACGCAGGATCTCCACGTCGGCGCGTTGCGACAGGTATTCAAAAATCTTCAGGCCGGTCGTGCCTTCCTGTCCGTCGACAAAAACTTTCGTGCTCATCTCGATCTCACTGACTTGCTGGAAACGGGGCGCGACACCGCGCCGGAACGCTATTTTAAGACCTGACGGCGGCGGGTGCGCAAAACAACGTGAAAAAACGACGATGCGCGCCGAAAGTGACATTGGCATGACCTGTACACGACAGATGCGAGCCGATGCGATCAAGTTCCGAGGAGATTAGCTGCGCTTGGCAAGCACACCGACGCGCCTTGTAAAGTGCGCTCCATCTGCTGTGAGCGCACGCGGCTGCGGGCCGTGGCCGCTGTCCGACGCGAACCTTCGGAGACGGTGCGTTATCGAGGCGCCGCGTTCCAGCGCGCCGTCACGCCGGCAATGCGCACACCGAACATGCGAGCCGTTTCCAGATCGCCCGCGGGCGGCGCTTCTTCCGGCGACGCATCCGCGGGGGACTGCGTCAGGAGGCCGGTAAAGCCGCCCACGTAGTTCAGGTCGTTGCGGGTCGCCGCCTTGGTGTTCGACGGCATCATGCCGGTGCCAGCCCAGATCATGCTGTGTTGCATCGCCAGTGTGACGAAGTACTGAATTGTCGAGAACTTGTCGCCGTTCATGGTCGCCGAATTGGTGAAGCCGGCGGCGATCTTGTCCTTCCAAGCCTGGCTGAACCACGGTTTCGAACTCGCGTCGGCGAATTTCTTGAAGTCGGCGGATGGCCCGCCCATGTAGGTCGGTGCGCCGAAGATGATGGCGTCGGCAGCCGCCAGCTCTGCCCAGGCCGCGTCGTCGATTTCGCCGACCGGCATGAGCTTGGCGTCAGCGCCTGCTTCTAGCGTGCCGGCCAGCACAGCCTCGGCGACTTTCTTCGTGTGGCCGTAGCCGCTGTGATAAACGATGACGATCTTCGACATGGCACTCTCCGGCGAAATTAAAAAGCGGGGTTAAGCACGACAACGGTGCGCGCACGCGGCGACGCGCCTCGACAAGCATCGCCTACGCCCAGCCGTTGCACATTAGCGCGCGCGGATGACAGCAGTTCCGCTGCGGACGCAAGGTGACGCAAGCCGTGCGCCAACTGGCGTGCCGAGTGTGGAGCCGGCGGAACTCGCCGCGGCTCTGCACACGCCAAGGTGTGAGTCGCGCTCAGGCACGCAGCCGATGTCGTTCGAGACAGGTTTTGACGAACGCCGTTACCGTCCGTAGTTGACCACCATTCGCGCGCTGCCGAGTGCGGCGGTGCCGATTTCGTGATCGAACATAAGTGCCGGGCGTCCCTGCGCGAGGCGCAGATCCGCGCTGCTTAGCGCATAGACCGTGATGACGTAGCGGTGAGGTTTGCCTGGCGGCGGACAGGGGCCACCGTAGCCGTCGATATCGAAGTCGTTGCGCGCTTCGACCGCGCCGAGTTTCTTCAGGATACCGGACGAGCTGGCATTCTCCGGCAAGCTGTCGACGGTGGCCGGAATGGCCGCAACGGCCCAGTGCCACCAGCCGCGGCCGGGCGCATCCTGATCGAACACGGTGATGGCGAAGCTGCGCGTGCCGGGCGGCGCACCGTGCCAGGTTAATTGCGGTGAGCGATTGCCGCCTTTGCAGTCGTCCTGATCGAAAACCTGAGCGGTACTCACTGTACCGCCCGCATGGAAACTGGCGCTGGTTAGCGTGAACGCGTCCTCGGCGAGCCCGTCAGGGCTATAGGTGGCCAATAGCGCGAGACCCAGCATCGCGCAGGCGAGGAACGGCAGACGGCGGAACAGCAAAGCAAGCGAAACAACCAGGCAACGCGCGCGCATGTGCCGGTTCTCCTGTCAGGGCGCGAGGCAGTCGACCTCGCGAAGATTATTGTCCCTATTTTGTGCCCCAAGGTCGAATCAAGTCTAACATTCGCTTAGCGGCGGATCATTGTTGCTGACAGCGGGCTGGGCGGACGTGAAATCGGCTATAGTCGGAGGAATTGTCCGCACGAACACAGACGCGTGCCCGATCAGTCCAAGTACCAAGAATAGAAAGGCATGTCAGAAGTTTTGGAGAGTGGTTTATCCGTCGAGGGGAGGGCAATGCAAGCTCCAGTCAGGGTCGTGGTCGCTGACGACCATCCGGTGATTCTGTTCGGCGCCGAACAGGCCTTGCTCAAGTTTCCAGGTCTGCAGGTCGTCGCGCGCGCGCGACAGTCAACCGAACTGGTCAAGGTGCTGCAAACGGTGGCGTGCGACGTGCTCGTCACGGATCTGGCCATGCCAGGCGGTCAATACGGCGATGGCTTGCCGTTGATCGGTTATCTGCGGCGCAATTTTCCCGACCTTCCCATCGTCGTGCTAACGATGCTGGAGAACGCCGCGTTGCTCAAGCGGCTGAGTGAACTCGGCGTGACCTCGGTCGTCAACAAATCGGACGATCTGAGCCACATCGGGCTGGCGGTGCAGCACGTCAGTCGCAACCTCGAATATATGAGCCCGTCCGTTAAGGCGTCGCTCGATACGCTGCGCATGAATGCCGGCGGCAAGAACGAAGAAGTGATGCTGTCCCGGCGCGAACTCGAAGTTGTGCGCCTGTTCGTGTCCGGCATGACGATCAAGGAGATCGCGGAGCAGCTCAATCGCAGCATCAAAACGATCAGCACGCAGAAGAACACGGCAATGCGCAAGCTCGGCATCGATCGCGATTCCGAGTTGTTCCAGTACGCGCAGAGCAACGGCTTGCTGAATCTGTCGTCGTATTCGGTCGACGATACCGGCACGCCGTCCTAGCCGCGGCCGTCTGTTCGTCCGGCTCGACGAGCTCAATGAAAAAAGGCCGCCTGTCTCATCGACAGGCAGCCTTTTTTATTCCATCCGCATTGGGCGGCTGCGCTTACTGCTGCGTTGCGTTGGCGCCGCCGTGTGCCGCAGACCATTCGGCCGGCGCGTGCAGGAATTTTTCCACTTCGTCGAGCGTCTTGCTGTCGAAGTAGTTGTTTGCCTTGGCGACGCGCAACACATCCCACCACGTAGCAAGCGCGTGCAGATCGACGTCGATGTCTTTCAGCACCGACACGCTTTCCTTGAAGATGTTGTAGTGGAACAGCACGAAGCAGTGGTTCACCGTGGCGCCGGCGGTGCGCAGTGCATTGATGAAGTTGATCTTGCTGCGGCTGTCCGTGGTCAGATCTTCGACCAGCAGTACACGTTGCCCTTCAGTCAGCAGACCTTCGATCTGCGCGTTACGGCCAAAGCCCTTCGGCTTCTTGCGCACGTATTGCATCGGCACCATCAGGCGGTCGGACAGCCACGCCGCGAACGGGATGCCGGCGGTTTCGCCGCCAGCCACCGCGTCGATCTGTTCATAGCCGACGTCGCGCAGAATCGTGGCTTCCGCCATTTCCATCAGGCCACGACGCACGCGCGGATACGAGATCAGCTTGCGGCAGTCGATATAAACCGGGCTCGCCCAGCCGGACGTAAAGATGTACGGTTTCTCCGCGTTAAAGTGCACTGCTTGTACTTCCAGCAGCATCTTGGCGGTGGTGTCGGAGATCGTCTGGCGATCGAAGCCTGTCATGGGCAGATCCTTGGGTGTGAGCGGGGAGAAGCGGGCGCGAGGCCCGGTGGCGCAGCAAGCGGGGTATGCCGCGCCATGATGGGCGGCGCCTTGGTAGGCAAATACACAACCGGTCAGTGGAGTACAGCCCGGTTTTGCTACGCGCGTAGGCCGACATTTTACCCGAAATGGCCTTCCCGAGGAGGCCGTCGTGGGTGTCGGAGGCGAGCGACGGTTATCACGGCATCACTGAAAGAGGCTTGCAGGGTTTCTGCCCCGGGCCGCATTGCGATTGCTTTCCGCGCGGATTGCCGGTCTGTTTTTTGGCTTGCTTGTGAGTGGCTTGGGGCGCCTTTACACTCACGCGAATTTCCCGGGCGGCTTGCATGTTTGCCGCCCTCATGCCCTACGGAATGCTTTCAATGACTGCCGCTTCTTCTGCCACCGAGACGCGTGAACCTGCCCAAAGCGGCTATGCTGGCCGCGCGCTGCTCGCTTCGGTGCTCGGTTATGCGATGGACGGCTTCGATCTGCTGATCCTCGGATTCATGTTGCCGGCCATTGCCGTGGATCTGCATCTGAGTTCAGCGCAGGCCGGTTCGCTCGTCACGTGGACGCTGATTGGCGCGGTAGCGGGCGGTCTGATTTTCGGCGTCTTGAGCGATTATTTCGGCCGCGTGCGGATGCTGACGTGGACCATTCTGATCTTCGCTGTCTTTACCGGACTGTGCGCGCTGGCGCAGGGTTATACCGACCTGCTGGCGTATCGGACCATCGCAGGCATTGGGCTGGGCGGCGAGTTCGGTATCGGCATGACGCTGGTCGCCGAGGCGTGGCCGGCGTCGCAGCGGGCGCGGGTATCGTCGTATGTTGGATTGGGATGGCAACTCGGAGTGTTGGCGGCGGCGTTGCTCACGCCGCTTCTGCTGCCGGTGATCGGCTGGCGCGGCATGTTCGCGATTGGATTGCTGCCTGCCGTGGTGTCGTTTTTCGTGCGACGCCACGTCGAGGAGCCAGCGCTGTTCACCGAGCGCGTCGCGCGCGGGATGCGCAAGCTGCCGGTCAAATTGCTGGTGGCCGATGGCCGCACCGCGCGCGCCAGCATCGGCATCGTGATTCTCTGTTCCGTGCAGAACTTCGGCTATTACGGTCTGATGATCTGGCTTCCGAGCTATTTATCGAAGACCTTCGGCTATTCGCTGACCAAGTCCGGCGTGTGGACTGCGGTGACGGTTCTCGGCATGGCGTGCGGCATCTGGCTGTTCGGTGTGGCCGCGGACCGTTTCGGCCGCAAGCCGACCTTCCTGTTCTACCAGGTGGGCGCGGTGGTGATGGTCTTCATCTATGCCCATCTGACCACGCCAATGGCGCTGCTCATCGGCGGCGTGGCGATGGGCGTGTTCGTCAACGGGATGATCGGCGGCTACGGCGCGCTGATCTCCGAGCTTTACCCGACTGCTGCGCGGGCCACCGCGCAGAACGTCCTGTTCAATATCGGGCGGGCGGTCGGCGGTTTCGGGCCAGTGGTCGTAGGCGCATTGGCCGCACGCTATTCGTTTGGCGCGGCGCTCGCTTTGCTCGCGTCGATCTATCTGCTCGACATCTTCGCGACGCTCTTTCTGATCCCCGAACGACGCGGCGCCGAACTCGAATGACACACGCGTGACCCGCGCTTCTGTTCCCTCCTTAACCTGCGCATGACGCACGCACGGCGGTGAGCAAACTGGCCGCCGGATGCCGCGCTGCAGCATTGCTGGGCCCTGTTTCGCCGATGTCGAGGCGTGTTAACCACTCAGTGCATCGACACGTCCGGGGTGTACACTAACCGACCCGCGTAGCACTCCGCACCGTCTTGCCCTCCGCCGAGGTTCGACGCCGCGCCTAACCGGCGCATGCGAAAACCGCCGCAGTCGATTATCCGTTCGATAGACGCGAAGCGCCGTCAACGGTGCGGTGTGCCGGGCCCGATTACTTACGTCTCGCAGGCCAAAAAATGGACGAACAACTTAAGCAAAGCGCTCTCGCATATCACCAGTTTCCGAAACCCGGCAAGATTTCGGTCACCCCCACCAAGCCGCTGTCGAACCAGCTCGACCTGTCGCTTGCGTACTCGCCGGGTGTCGCCGCGGCCTGCATGGCGATCTACGACGACCCGCTCGACGCGCAGAAGTACACCTCGCGCGGCAATCTGGTCGGCGTGATTACGAACGGTACGGCCGTGCTCGGTCTCGGCAATATCGGTCCGCTCGCCGCCAAGCCGGTGATGGAGGGCAAGGGTTGTCTGTTCAAGAAGTTCGCCGGCATCGACGTGTTCGACATCGAACTGAACGAGTCGGATCCGGACAAGCTGGTCGAAGCGATCGCGATGCTCGAGCCGACCCTGGGCGGCATCAACCTTGAAGACATCAAGGCCCCGGAATGCTTCTACATTGAAAAGAAGCTGCGCGAGCGCATGAAGATTCCCGTCTTCCACGACGATCAGCACGGCACCGCGATCATCGCTTCGGCCGCGATCCTGAACGGCCTTAAGGTGGTCGGCAAGAAGCTCGACGAAGTGAAGCTGGTGTGTTCGGGCGCGGGCGCGGCGGCAATCGCGTGTCTGGATCTGCTGGTGAACCTTGGCCTGTCGAAGAAGAACATTCTCGTCACGGATTCGAAGGGCGTGATCTACGAAGGCCGCGGCAATCTTGATCCGTCGAAAGAACGTTACGCGGCGAACACCGATGCACGCACGTTGGCCGACGCGATCCGCGGCGCCGATGTGTTCCTCGGCTGCTCGAGCGCCGGCGTGCTGAAGCCGGAAATGGTCGCCGAAATGGGCTCGCAGCCGCTGATCCTGGCGCTGGCGAATCCGGAACCGGAAATCCGCCCGGAAGAAGCGAAGAAGGTGCGCCCGGACTGCATCGTCGCGACGGGTCGTTCGGACTACCCGAACCAGGTCAACAACGTGCTGTGCTTCCCGTTCATCTTCCGCGGCGCGCTGGATGTCGGCGCAACCACGATCACGGAAGAAATGAAGCTTGCATGCGTGCGCGCAATCGCCGAGCTGGCCGAAGAAACCGATCAGGGCGATGAGGTCGCGAAGGCGTACGAAGGCCACTCCCTCGAATTCGGTCCGGAATATCTGATTCCGAAGCCGTTCGATCCGCGTCTGATCATCAAGATCGCGCCGGCTGTCGCGCAGGCCGCGATGGATTCGGGCGTCGCGACCCGTCCGATCAAGGATATGGACGCCTACCGCGAAGAACTCGGCACGACGGTGTACCGCACCGGCATGGTGATGCGTCCGGTGTTCGCCGCTGCGAAGTCGGAGCCGGCGCGCATCGTGTTCGCCGAAGGTGAGGACGAGCGCGTGCTGCGCGCCGCGCAATTCGTGCTGCTGGAAAAGATCGCCAGGCCGATTCTGGTTGGCCGTCCGTCGGTGATCGAGATGCGTCTGAAAAAGATGGGCTCGAAGCTGAAGTGCGGTGAAGACTTTGAAGTCGTCGATCCGGAAGACGATCCGCGCTATCAGCAATGCTGGCAGGCGTACCACGAACTCGGCGCGCGCGAAGGCGTGACGCCGGACGTCGCGAAGGCTGCGATGCGCAAGTTCAACACGCTGATCGGCGCGATCCTCGTGCGCCTCGGCGAAGCGGACGGCATGATCTGCGGGATGATCGGCCAGTACCACACGCATCTGAAGTTCATCGAGCAGGTGCTGGGCAAGGCGGACAACGTGCAGAACTTCGCTGCAATGAACCTGCTGATGCTGCCGGGCCGCAATCTGTTCATTTGCGACACGTACGTGAACGAAACACCGACCGCTGAACAGCTCGCTGACATGACGATGCTCGCTTCGCGTGAAATCGAAAAGTTCGGCATTACGCCCAAGGTTGCGTTGCTGTCGAATTCGAACTTCGGCAGCGCGCCGTCGTCGTCGTCGCAACGCATGGCCGCGGCGCGCAAGCTCATCGCCGAGCGTGCGCCAACGCTTGAGATCGACGGTGAGATGCATGGCGACGCGGCGTTGTCGGAAGCAGTCCGCAAGGCTGCGTTCCCGGGCACGACGCTGACCGGCGAGGCAAATCTGCTGATCATGCCGAACGTCGAAGCGGCGAACATCACGTACAACCTGCTGAAAATGATCGGCGGCGAAGGCGTGACAGTGGGTCCGTTCCTGCTGGGTGCCGAAAAGCCGGTGCACATCCTGACACCGGCTGCGACCGTGCGCCGGATCATCAACATGACGGCGGTGGCTTCGGCAAACGCACGCAAGCGGGTGAACGCGCAGTAATGCTGGATTGATGGTTGAAGCGGCGCTGCATTGCGGCGTTCGCTGGAAAGCTGAGAGAACGCCACGGAAGTTGATTCCGTGGCGTTTTTTTATTTGTGCATTCTTATTTTGGTGGTCGTTGGTCTAAGAGATTCTTAGTGAGCTAGGCAAGTTTTAAGAATGCTCCTATTCGATTCGCTGTGACACTTTTGTAAAGTTACTTCTGAAGCGCGGCACACCGCGATGGCAACGGAACAGTCGGCTGGTCAATCCTTGCATCGCGCCACGTGTTGCGCTTCCTCTGGTGTTGAGAAGTTCGTAGCGGCAGTAGTAGTTCTGATGGTGAAGACAGTGGTACCGATGGGTTGCAGTGAAGGCAGTAAGTGTGTGTGGTTGTAGTTGGTGGTTGAAGTAGCAGTTGGTGGTTGAAGTAGCAGTTGGTAGTCGAAGTAGCAGTTCGTAGTTTTATTTGCTGTTTGGTAGTTGTTTGTTTTTGGTTGGTTGTTGTTGTGTTGTTGAAAGGAGCAGTACCGCTTGTTCTTGTACACACGCATCACGTGTCGAAACAGGCAAAAAAAGGCGACTGTCCGCGAGGACAGTCGCCTTTTCCATTTCAGGCCAAACCAGCCGGTCAAGCCGGCAAGATCATGCCGCGTGCTGCGTCTTTCCCGTTTCCGGCGAACGCCAGCGCGTCAGCAAATCGTTCCACTTGACCCGCACACCCTTCAGATTATTTTCCTTCACGTGCCCGTAGCCGCGAATACCGTCCGGCAGATTCGCGAGTTCGACCGCCAGTTCACGCTTCTGCGCGCTCAGGCCGCTAATCAGCTCGCGCACCAGTGCTTCGTATTCGACGATCAGCGCACGCTCCGTGCGACGCTCTTCCGTTTTGCCGAACACGTCGAGCGCGGTCCCGCGCAGGAATTTAAGTTTTGCGAGCACGTGCATGGCGCTGAACACCCAAGGTCCGTACTTCTTCTTCACCAGATGACCGTGTGCGTCTTTTTTCGAGAACGTCGGCGGCGCGAGGTGGATGTGCAGCTTCCAGTCGCCTTCGAAATTCGCCTTTAGCTTTTCGATAAACGCCGGGTCGCTGTAGAGTCGCGCGACCTCGTACTCGTCCTTGTAAGCCATCAGCTTGTGCAGATTTTTCGCGACCGCTTCGGTCAACGGCAACTGGTCGTCGACCGAAGCGAGCGCCGATTCCGCCACCCGCACTTGCGACACCAGATCCCGATACCGCCGTGCATACGCGTCGTTTTGCCATGCGGCCAGATAGTTCGCGCGCTTATCGATCAGCGTATCGAGCGCCTTCGGCGTGTGCAGCGAGATGATCTTGCTGCTCACCGTCTCTGCTGCGGCACCCCGTCCTTGTGACTGCGCGAACTTGCGCACCGCAGCCAGATCATGCGCGGCGCGGCGGCCCCATTCGAATGCCGCACGGTTCTTCTCGATCTGGACGTTGTTCAGCTCGATCGCGCGCATCAACGATTGATAGGTCAGCGGCACCCAGCCGCGTTGCCATGCGTAGCCGAGCACGAACGGGTTCGTGTAGATCGCATCGCCGAGCAGCGCGACGGCGAAGTGATTCGCGTCGACCATATCGACGCCGTCATCGCCCGCACCGGCACGCACATCCGCTTCAGTGCTGCTGCCCGGGAAGCGCCAGTTCGGGTTCTTGATGAGTTCGGCGGTCGGCGTGTGCGCGCTATTGAGTACGACACGGGTACGGCCCACCTGCATCCGCGAGACGCATTCGTCGCTGGCAGTGACGATCGCGTCGCAGCCGATCACGAGACTTGCTTCGCCCATTGCGATGCGGGTTGCGTGAATGTCGGTTGGGTTCTGGGCGATCTGTACATGACTCATCACGGCGCCCCCCTTTTGCGCGAGGCCGGTGACGTCGAGTACCGTGACGCCCTTGTTTTCCAGGTGCGCGGCCATGCCGAGCAATGCGCCGATCGTTACGACGCCCGTGCCGCCGACGCCCGTCACCAACACACCATAAGGGCGCGCGATCGACGGTAGTTCGGGCTCCGGCACTGGGGGCATCGCGTCACCGACGATGCCCGACGCCGCCTTCGGCTTGCGCAACTGACCTCCTTCGACGGACACGAAGCTTGGGCAGAACCCGTTCACGCACGAGAAGTCCTTGTTGCAGGTCGACTGATTAATCTGGCGCTTGGTGCCGTATTCGGTATCGAGCGGCTCCACGGACAGGCAATTCGACTTCACCGAACAATCGCCGCAGCGTTCGCACACCGCTTCGTTGATCACGACACGGCGCGCCGGATCCGGATACGTGCCGCGCTTCCTGCGGCGGCGCTTCTCGGTCGCGCAGGTCTGGTCATAGATCAGGATCGTGGTGCCGGGAATCTCGCGAAGCTGGCGCTGAACTTCGTCGAGCTTGTCGCGATGGTGAATGTCGATGCCGGGTGCGAGGCCGACGTTCGCCGAATACTTCTCCGGTTCGTCGGTGACGATCACGATCTTCGTCGCGCCTTCGGCGGCGAGTTGATGCGTGATCTGCGGGACGGTCAGCACGCCGTCGACGGGCTGGCCGCCCGTCATCGCGACCGCGTCGTTATAGAGAATCTTGTAGGTGATGTTGGCCTTCGACGCGATTGCCGCGCGAATCGCGAGCAGGCCCGAGTGGAAGTAGGTACCGTCGCCGAGATTGGCGAAGACGTGCTTGTCGTTGCTGAACGGCGCCTGGCCGATCCATGCGACGCCTTCGCCGCCCATCTGGCTGAAGGTGCTGGTGCTGCGGTCCATCCACACGGTCATGTAGTGGCAGCCGATACCGGCCATCGCACGTGAACCCTCCGGCACATTGGTCGACGTGTTGTGCGGGCAGCCCGAGCAAAACCACGGCTTGCGCTCAGCTTCGACGCGCGGACGCGCCAAGGCTTTTTCCTTCGCCTCGATTACCGCGATGCGCGTCGCAATGCGCGCGCGTACGTCGGACGGCAGGTCGAACTTGTCGAGCCGCGTGGCAATTGCCTTGGCGATGATCGCGGGCGACAGCTCGTAGTGCGCCGGCAGCAGCCAGTTGCCCATCGGCACCGACCATTCGCCGCCCGCTCCGTCTTTTTCGTCGAACTTGCCGAACACGCGCGGACGCTGCGCATCGGGCCAGTTGTACAGCTCTTCCTTGATCGCGTATTCGAGGATCTGACGTTTTTCTTCAACGACCAGAATTTCCTTGAGACCGCGCGCGAACGCTTGCGCGCCTTGCGCCTCGAGCGGCCACACACAGCCGACCTTATACAGACGGATGCCGATGCGCGAACAGGTTTCGTCGTCGAGACCGAGATCGGTGAGTGCTTGACGCACATCGAGATACGCCTTGCCGCCGGTCATGATGCCGAAGCGCGCATGCGGTGAATCGATTTCGACGCGATCCAGCTTGTTCGCACGCACATAGGCGAGCGCCGCGTACCACTTGTAGTCGAGCAGACGCGCTTCCTGCACCAGTGGCGCATCGGGCCAGCGAATATTCAGGCCGCCTTCGGGCATGGCGAAGTCGTCGGGCAGAATGATTTTCGTGCGATGCGGATCGATATCGACCGAAGCCGACGATTCGACCACGTCGGTCACACACTTCATGGCTACCCACAGGCCGGAATAGCGGCTCATCGCCCAGCCGTGCAGGCCGAAGTCCAGATATTCCTGCACGTTCGACGGAAAGAGCACCGGCAGCCCACACGCCTTGAAGATGTGTTCCGACTGGTGCGCGAGCGTCGAGGATTTGGCGGCGTGATCGTCGCCGGCGAGCACGAGAACGCCGCCGTGTTGCGCCGAACCGGCCGAATTGCCGTGCTTGAAGACGTCACTGGAACGGTCGACGCCTGGGCCCTTGCCGTACCACATCGAGAACACGCCATCGTATTTGGCGCTCGGGTACAGATTGACCTGCTGCGAACCCCATACGGCGGTCGCCGCGAGGTCTTCGTTGACGCCGGGCTGGAACACGACGCGATGCGCGGCGAGATGTTGTTTCGCCTTCCACAAGGATTGGTCGAGTCCGCCGAGCGGCGATCCGCGGTAACCGGAAATAAAGCCGGCGGTATTGAGCCCTGCGGCCTCGTCGCGTTGCTGCTGCAGCATCGGCAGACGCACCAGCGCCTGGATGCCGCTCATGTACGCGCGGCCGCGCTCCAGAGTGTATTTGTCGTCGAGCGTGACGGAAGATAGCGCGGCTTCGAGCGAGGCTCGCTGACCTGCGTCTAGCGGGGCATTCATTATGTGTACTCCTCCAACCAGTTTGGGATCACCAAAGCTTTTTTGGGGCCGCGGCATCTTGTGAATGCTTGGGGCCGGGGTCGCCATATTGACGTGTTTTAAGTGATGGTAGCACTGGTAAAAACCCGCCGCAGCGCGCCGGGGAAGGTCCTGGCATCGAGCTTCACCGAATTGCATCCAGCGCCGCAATGCCACTGTAACAAGCTGTAAAAACTACAAATCTGCGGAACCGCAGTGGAAATGCCTGTCTAACACCCCACCTGCGAGCAATGTCTGCGCAACGCTCCGCATTCGGCGGGGCTTCAGGACAGCAGGGCAGTTAGAAAAGGAGTACGCATGAACACTAGAAACATCCAGACCTTCCTGATGGTTTCGGCCGCATTCTTTGCCATGAGCGCGCCCGTGCGCTCGAATTCGAGCAGTGCAGGGACGTTGTCGAACGCGATCACCAGTACGGCGCAAGTCGCGCCCGCGCGTATTGCGGTGGAGCGCCTTGCGCGATCCACCAAGGCAGACGAGGAAGACCAGAATTCGTGATGCGTCGCTGATGCGGTGCGTCGGTTGAAAATCGGCCGTTTTCCGGGCTTTGGAGAACGGCACAAACGACGAAGGGCGAGGATCGCAAGATCCTCGCCTTTTTTATATCTCTCAGATTCCGCGCCGGTCTTCAGCCTTTAGGCCTTGTCCTGAACCACTCCACGGCGAATCTGGTCCAGCTCGATCGATTCGAATAGCGCCTTGAAATTGCCCTCGCCGAAGCCCTGATTGCCCTTGCGCTGGATGATCTCGAAGAAGATCGGCCCGATCTGGTTTTCGGTGAAGATCTGCAGCAGCAAGTCGTCGGGTGCGCCGTCGATCAGGATCTTGCGCTTACGCAATTCGTCGAGCGGCTCGCCGTGGTTCGGCACGCGGCGATCGACCAGTTCATAGTACGTGTCGATCGTATCGAGCAGCGAGATGTTCGACGCGCGCAAACCGTCCACGGTGCGGTAGATGTCGTTGCTGCCCAGTGCGATGTGCTGGATGCCTTCGCCATGGTACTCGTCCAGATACTCCTGAATCTGACCCGCCACGTCGGAACCTTCCTCATTGATCGGAATGCGGATCTTGCCACACGGCGAGGTCATCGCCTTCGATTTGACGCCGGTCACCTTGCCTTCGATGTCGAAGTAACGCACTTCCCGGAAGTTGAACAGACGCTCGTAGAATTCCGCCCATTCCTGCATGCGTCCGCGATGGACGTTGTGTGTAAGGTGATCGATGTAGGTCAGGCCGTGGCCGACGGGATTCGGATTCGCGCCGGGAATCGGCTCGAAATCGACGTCGTAAATATCGATGTTGCCAATGCTGTTCGGCTCAGCGCCGTTCTTGCCGCGCCAGCGGTCGACGAAATAGATCAGCGAGTCGCCGATGCCCTTGATTGCCGGGATGTTCAGTTCCATCGGGCCGGTCTTGTTATCGAAACCCCACGCGCCTTTTTCCAAAGCCTGCTGGTAGGCCTTCGCTGCGTCTTGCACACGGAAAGCGATCGCACAGATCGACGGACCATGCAGGCGCGTGAAACGTTGCGCGAACGAATCCTGTTCACCGTTGACGATGAAATTGATTTCGCCCTGGCGGTACAGCGTCACGTCTTTATGGCGATGCCGGGCGACGGCGGTGAAGCCCATCTGTTCGAACAGCTTGCCGAGCGCTTTCGGGTCCGGCGCGGTGTATTCGATGAACTCGAAGCCGTCGGTGCCGACCGGGTTTTCCCAAGTTGAAACCTGCATTGTCTGTCTCCTTCCATCCAAAGCTAACCGCTGGCGCGGGGTGCGCAATTGAGCGCGACTGAACTGAATGACGCAAGTGTAATGGCCGGTGAGCGGCGAAAACTTGCGAACTTAATCGCTCAACGCTACGCTTGCGCTATTTTCTAGCTCAATCTATTACATGGACGGCAGGAAATGGCCAATATAGAGATAGATGCCATCGACAGACGCATACTGGCGATTCTTCAGGAAAATGGCCGGCTGTCGAATCAGGAGATCGCCGAACGCATCAATCTGTCGCCGAGTCCGTGTCTACGGCGTATCCGCAGGCTGGAGGAGAGCGGGGTGATTCGCGGCTATGTCGCGCTGCTCGATGCGCAAAAGCTTGGACTCGATCTGCTGGCATACGTCAACGTGCGGCTGGAAAAGCGTAGCGATCCGGCGCTCCGTCCGCGTGGCGGCACCACTCATGCCGATCTGTTCCGCGCAGCGGTGCAAACATGGCCGGAAGTGGTCGCATGTCACGCCATGACCGGTGACATGGATTACCTGTTGCGGGTGCAGGTCGAGGATATGGCGCACTTTTCACGTTTCGTGCAGGACCAGTTGCTGCACCATCCATCTGTCATCGACGTGAAGACGAGCTTTTCGCTCGAGAAATTCAAGGAGACGACGGCGCTGCCGATTTTGTGAGCGTGGGGCTACAGCGGGCGGTGCGAGTCACAAACAAAAAGGGCGACCATAAGGCCGCCCTTTTTTTGCCGAAGCGCAGACCGGTTAAGCGGCCTCGGCTGCAGGCAAGAACGATTCGAACAATACCGACGCGTGACGCGCCTGGCGCTTGAGTGCATAGTCGAACACAGCGGCCTGTTCCTGCAGCATCTCAGCGATGATGCTCGATTGATCCGCCGGCGGCAGCGTCAGATAGGCGTCTGCTTCGCCATACGCATATTCGATTTTCATGCCGGCCTTTTTTGCGATATGCATCATGGTCGAATTGCGTGACAGGCAATGCATGTAAAGCGTAGTGACATGGGTATTGCGGCTGCGGATGGCGGCGCGTTCGAAGAGCTTCGAGCCAATACCTTGCCCGCGGACGCTTTCCAGCACCGACACGCCGAACTCGGCGGTGCGCTTGTCGCCTTCGGCAGGCAGATACGCGAGATGGCCGACGCCGGTGAGTTTCAACTGACTATTGAAGACGCCGAAAACCGTGTCGCGCGTGAAATCGATCGCGCGGACGTAGTTTTCAATGACGTGGTTCGGCACGATCTGGCCGAAGCGCAAAAGGCGGTCGTCCTCGTTGAGCGAAAGGAAGTGTGTCAGCAGTCGTTCACGGTCGACGGCGGTGAGTTCGCGGACCAGAGCAGGTGCACGACCGGCTGGCTGCGACAGGCGACCGTGCGCGACGATCGGCTCAGCGGCGCGGGGTGTAATCATGTTCATGGTCAGGTTCTCCTTTTAATCGAGCGGTGTGCTGCACCGCAAAAACGATTTTAGCGGAAACCCTGGCTCATCACTAGGGAAAACCCGTATAAAAACTGAAGCGAGTGCCTAAAAAATCGGTAACCTATTTTTAGGTTATTGATTTTTAAGGAAAAATAAATTGAACGAGCGTTCGTGGCAAGTTGTCGCAGATGGACAACTCGCGGCAATTGTCCCTGTTGGTGATGCTGCCATGCGCAATCAGACTTCGGCGGCGCTGAGTCCATGGTCCACCATATTGATTACCTGCTCGGCAAATTCCCGGTAGCCCATGGGGCCGTCCGGCTTGAGCCAGGTGAATGTCCAATTGATCATGCCGAACACCATCATCGTGAGGGCGGTCTGGTTTTCGCGCGTGGCGCGTTCCGGGTAGGCGCGCGCCAACTGTCGCGCAAACGCCGCGACCACGTCGCGCTGGCGATTCAGGATAACTTCTCGCTGGGTGTCGACCAGATACTTCACGTCGTTCAGCAGAGCGACGTGGCGGCTGTGCGACGTCTCGTACTCGGACAGAAACGCGCGGATCAGCTCCGCGAAGGTTTCCCGCTCGGACAGTCCGCGACGTTGGCTCGCGCCCTCCACCTCGGCGATGATCAGCATCAGCCGCTTCGTGTACCGGTCCAGCAGATCGAACAGGATCGCTTCCTTGCTGGCGTAGTAGTGGTACAGGCGCGCTTTCGAGGTGCCGCTCGCGGCGGCGAGGTCGGCCATCGAGGTGCTGGGGTAGCTGGTCTGCGCGAATTTCGCCGCGGCTAGTTCGAGAATCTGATCGCGCTGGGTTTCGTGGTCGGGGGCTCGGGTGCGGGCCATAGTTGTCTATTTTATTAGTGTGGACAGGGGGCAAGCGCAGCGCACAGGTCCAGCGTGCGCCACGCGCTCGCGTCGCCACGCAGCTTGATACGGCGCGTCGCGGCCAGTTCGCGGAAGCGCCACAGCACGATGCTGTCGCTTACCAGATACCAGAGTTCGGCAATCATCAGTTCGGCGGCAACACGCGCGGCGGGTTGCCAGTCGCCGGTGACGTGTTCGAGAATCAGCGCGTCCAGATCGGCGAAGCTGCCGCTCGTGAATGTGTTGTCGCGCCAGCGCCGCGTCTCGCCGTTTGCGTGTTTGGCTTCCTGCCATTCGAGCGCGAGCCGGCTGATGCGCAGAACTGAAATCGGCGCCGCATCCGACAGACGCCCCTGCAATACAGCCGGCGCGAACATGCCGACGGAGGTCGCACGATCTTTGCGGCTGTGCGCCCATGCGCCCGGATCGGTGAGGTCGCGAATCGACAGACGCACTTCATTCAGCCGTTGCGGACTGTTGCGCAGGTGGTAGCAGACGCGGCGCAGCATAAGTTGATCGGCTGCGCTTTCGCCGTGCCAGACCACCAGATTCGCGTCGCCCCGCGCGATGTTCTCCAGCGCTGCCGCCTGTTCGCGGAATTCCCGAAGAAAGTCGCGCCTGGTGTCCGCGCTGACACGGTCCCAGAATTCCGCCCGCACGTAGGGTCCATCATCGATACCGCGCAGCGGACCGACCGCCAGATCGTCGCGCAACGCATGCACGCGATCGTCGCGGCCCGCCTCGGCTAGCGCGGCGCGGAGTGATTCGGCGGCGACGTCGCCGTTGGTGAGATGGATCGTGCTCATCGGCAGTGGCTTGGGCTGGCAAAAACGCAATAAGAACGCAAACGACAAAAGAGGCCGCTCGTCGATCGGAACAGATGTCCGATCACGAGCGGCCCCTAGTGTAAGCGGATCGCGGACCTGCTGAAAGCGTCGCGGACGTCGCAGGGTCACCCGCGGCGCTCGACTCAACGTTCGTCGTAACTCACTACCACGCGGTCGCTGATCGGATGGCATTGGCAGGTCAGCACGAAACCGTCGCGGATTTCGTGTTCTTCCAGCGTGTAGTTCTTTTCCATCTTGACCTCACCTTCGAGCACCTTTGCGCGGCAGGTGCAGCAGACGCCGCCCTTGCACGCATAAGGCAGCGCGAGGCCGGCGCGCAAGCCGACGTCGAGCACGCTCACGCCCTGATACGGCAGACGCAGCTTGCGCCGTTTGCCGTCGAGGACGATTTCGAGGTCGGCGGCTGGTGTGTCGTCGGTGATTTCGACCGGCGGCACGCCCGCTTGCGGCAGCGGCGAACCGAAGCGCTCCACATGGACCTTTTCCGAAGGCACGCCCGCGGCTTTCAACGCAGCTTCGGCGGCATCCATCATCGGGCCGGGGCCGCAGATGAAGGCTTCGTCGATTGCATCGGCCGGCAGCAGGTTCTCGATGAAGTCCGCGCACTTCTGCTGGTCGAGCACGCCGTTGAACAGCTCGACGTCCTGCAGATCGTCGGACAGCACGTGATAGAGCACGAAGCGATTCATGAAGCGGTTCTTCAGATCCTCGAGCTCTTCCGCGAACATGATCTGATCGACGCTGCGGTTGCCGTACACCAGTGTGAAGGTGCTGCGCGGCTCGACTTCCAGCGTGGTCTTGATGATCGCAAGCACCGGCGTGATGCCCGAGCCACCGGAAAACGCGATGTACTGCTGGCCCTGGTCGGCGTTCAGATGGGTGAAGAAGCGGCCGTCCGGCGTCATCACGTCGATGGTGTGGCCGGGTTGCAGCGTGTCGAACGCGAAGTTCGAGAAACGCCCGCCGCGCACGCGCTTGATGCCGATGCGCAGTTCGCCGTCACGGTCGTAATCGGTGACGCCGACGCAGATCGAATACGAACGGCGCGTTTCCTCACCGTCGATGTGCGTCTTCAGCGTGACGAACTGGCCCTGCGTGAAGCGATAGTGATCGCGCAGTTCGACAGGGACTTCGAAGGCGACCGAGACCGCGTCGGCGGTTTCGGGCCGCACTTCGCGGATACGCAGCGGATGAAATTGCGGGGTAGCCATATCAGTATGGTTTGAAGTAGTCGAAGGGTTCGCGGCAGTCGAGACAGCGGTACAAGGCCTTGCAGGCCGTCGAGCCGAATTGGGCGAGACGCTCGGTATGCGCTGAGCCGCAACGGGGACACGAAGGCGCAGGCAGCGCGCGCGGCACGAAGCGCATCACTTTTTCCTGCGACAAAGGCGCCGCGCTGCCGCAATTGCCCGTGGGCGGCGCAATGCCGTAGGCGCGCAGTTTCTCGCGCGCTTCGGCAGTCATCCAGTCGGTGGTCCAGGCCGGCGCGAGCACCGTGGCGATCCGATAGGGCTTTAGCTCGGCCACATCGAGCGCATGGGCAACGTCCTCGGCGATCTGCGACATCGCCGGACAACCGGAATAGGTTGGCGTGATCACGACTTCGAGCGCGCCGTCGCCGGCGCGGCGCACGTCGCGCAGAATGCCGAGTTCACGAATCGACACCACCGGAATTTCCGGGTCGGGCACCGCTTCGAGCACCGCCCATGCGCGTTCGAGCGTGGCGTCGGCGGTGGGCGTGACAGTCGCAGTCGAGGTCGTCATCGTCGAGTTCCGTTGGGTTGCGCTGACGCGCTTACCAGGTGGCGCCGGGATGCTGGCGTGCGAGGCTTTGCATTTCGGCCAGCACGAAGCCCATGTGTTCCGAGTGCTCGCCATGCTTGCCGGTCGTGATGTGTTTGACCTGTTCCGGCAGGCTGAGCGTGGCTTCGTCGAGCGTGGCCCGGACGTCTTCGAGCCATGCAGCTTCGAGCTCCGGCGTCAGCGGTCCGATGCCGGCGGCGGCGATTGCGTCTTCCACGGCATCCGCGCTGAAAAACTCACGCGTGTACGGCAGCAGATAGTCGAGCGCGGCCTGGGCGCGGCGATGCGACTCGTCCGTGCCGTCGCCGAAACGGATTAGCCATTCCCGCGCGTGATGCACGTGATAGCTGGTTTCCTTGATCGACTTCGAGGCGATCGCGGCGAGCTGTTCATCTTTGGACGCCGTGAGCGCGGTCCACACATGGGCCATCAGCGTCGAGTAGAGGAAATTGCGCACGATCGTGACCGCGTAGTCCTTCTCGGCTTGCGCGGTGCCGGCGAGCGGGCCGTAGTGCGGCAACTCGGCCAGCGTGTAGTTGGCGAACTCGCGTTCGGCGCGAAAATACGCGTAATCGTCTTCCGTGCGGCTCTTGCCGGTGAGCTGCTGTTCCAGCGAGGCTGCGTGCGTGTACAGCAGGCGCGCCTGGCCGATCAGGTCGAGACTCATATTCGACAGCGCGATGTCCTCTTCGAGGATCGGGCCGTGGCCGCACCACTCGGCATTGCGCTGACCGAGGATCAGCGCGGTGTCCGCAAGGCGCAGCACGTACTGCAGATGTTGGGGCGTGATATTCATGGCCGCGCTTACATGTGGTTGACTTCGTCGGGGAGCGTGTAGAACGTCGGGTGGCGGTAAATCTTGTCGCCAGCCGGTTCGAACAGCTCCGCTTTGTCTTCCGGCGCAGACGCCGTAATCGCCGACGACGGCACCACCCAGATGCTCACGCCTTCCTGGCGGCGCGTGTAGACGTCGCGCGCCATGCGCAGCGCCATCGGCGCGTCGGCGGCGTGCAGGCTGCCGCAGTGTTTATGGTCGAGTCCCTGCTTGCTGCGCACGAAGACTTCCCAAATCGGCCATTCCTTGTTCATTGCAGATCTCCTGATACTTTGTCGGGCTTGTCGCGGCTGCGGTCAGGCAGCTTGCTGTTGTGCGCGCTGGCGCTGCTTTTCGGCGTGGGCGAGGGCGGCTTCGCGCACCCAGGCGCCGTCGTCGTGTGCCTTCACGCGAGTCGCAAGGCGCTCGCGATTGCACGGGCCGTCGCCATTCACGACGCGCCAGAATTCATCCCAGTCGATGTCGCCGTAGTCGTGGTGCCCGCGGGCTTCGTTCCACTTCAGGTCCGGGTCCGGCAGCGTGACGCCGAGCACCTTGGCCTGATCGACGGTAGCGTCGACGAATTTCTGCCGCAGATCGTCATTGGAGATGCGCTTGATGCCCCATTTCGACGACTGGTTGCTGTGGATCGAGTCTTTGTCGCTCGGGCCGAACATCATCAGCACCGGCCACCACCAGCGGTTCACGGCTTGCTGTACCAACTCTCGTTGCGCATCAGTGCCGCTCATCATTGACATCAGCGCGTCGAAGCCTTGACGCTGGTGGAACGACTCCTCCTTGCAGATACGGATCATTGCGCGCGCGTACGGGCCGTACGTGCAGCGGCACAGCGGAATCTGATTCATGATCGCCGCGCCGTCCACCAGCCAGCCGATCACGCCCACGTCCGCCCAGGTCGGCGTTGGGTAATTGAAAATGCTCGAATATTTGGCCTTGCCCGAGTGCAGCGCTGCGATCAACTGATCGCGCGACACGCCGAGCGTTTCCGCCGAACTATATAAATAGAGGCCGTGGCCGGCTTCGTCCTGCACTTTGGCCAGCAGGATCGCCTTGCGCTTCAGGCTAGGTGCGCGCGTGATCCAGTTGCCTTCCGGCAACATGCCGACGATTTCCGAATGCGCGTGCTGCGAGATTTGCCGCACCAGCGTCTTGCGGTAGGCGTCAGGCATCCAGTCTTGCGGCTCGATCTTGCCGTCCGCGGCCATGACCGCGTCGAATTGCGCCTGCTCGGGCGAACTCGCTGCCGTATCGAGCGGGGCAACGTTGCCGGGGATATCCAGGGATTGCGTGTACATGGGGACGCTCTCAGCGGAAGTTGTCTGTGTCTGCGCAGTATAAACCAACCGACCGGTCGGTTAATAAATTTTTTAAGATGGACCGTGATTGTCGATAGGGGGACGAGGCGGCAGCGGCGGAGGCGTTTCGCTTGCGCTGTCGCCCCGCGCCGACGCTTAACCTATAAAATTGCGAATTGGCCGCGATTTGCGGCCTTCCTGCAGCCCCCGGTACACATGTTACGTCTAAGCGAAATCAAACTCCCGCTCGATCATCCCGAAAGCGTTCTCGAAGCCGCCGTCCGCGCGCGCCTCGCTGAACTCGGCGTGGACGACGACGGGCTCATCCGATACACCGTGTTCCGCCGCGCGCACGACGCGCGCAAGCGCGCCGACATCAAGCTCACTTACATCGTCGACGTCGAAGTAAAGGATGAAGCAGCCGCGCTGAAGCGGCTCGCCGATGTGCCGCACTGCGGCGTGACGCCGGACATGACGTACCGTTTTGTCGCCAAAGCGCCGGCGCAGCTAACTTCGCCGCGTCCAGTCGTGATTGGCATGGGCCCTTGCGGCCTGTTTGCCGGGCTGATTCTCGCCCAAATGGGCTTCCGTCCGATCATTCTCGAGCGCGGCAAGGCCGTGCGCGAGCGCACCAAGGATACTTTCGGGCTGTGGCGCAAGTCGGTGCTCAACCCTGAATCGAACGTGCAGTTCGGCGAAGGCGGCGCGGGGACCTTTTCGGACGGCAAGCTTTATAGCCAGATCAAGGATCCGAAGCACTATGGCCGCAAGGTGCTCGATGAATTCGTCCGCGCGGGCGCGCCTGAGGACATTCTTTATCTGAGCCGGCCCCATATCGGCACGTTCCGGCTCGTCAGCATGGTCGAAAAGATGCGCGCGACCATTCACGAGCTGGGCGGCGAGGTGCGTTTCGAGGCGCGAGTCGACGATATCGACATCGATCAGGGCAAGGTCCGCGGACTCAAACTGTCGACAGGCGAGGATTTACGCTGTGAGCATGTGGTGCTGGCGGTTGGCCATAGCGCGCGCGATACCTTTCAGATGCTGAGCGACCGCGGCGTCTATATCGAAGCGAAACCGTTTTCTCTCGGTTTTCGGATCGAACATCCGCAAGGCTTGATCGATCGCAGCCGTTTCGGCAAGTTCGCCGGCCACAAGCAGCTGGGCGCCGCCGACTATAAGGTCGTGCATCATTGCAGCAACGGGCGCGCGGTTTATAGCTTCTGTATGTGTCCTGGCGGCACGGTGGTCGCGGCGACGTCCGAGCCGGGCCGCGTGGTCACTAACGGCATGAGCCAGTACTCACGGGCGGAGCGCAATGCGAATGCCGGAATCGTCGTCGGCATCACGCCGGACGATTATCCGGGCGGCCCGCTCGCGGGCATCGCCTTCCAGCGCAAGTGGGAAGAGCGGGCGTTCGAACTGGGCGGCGGCAACTATATGGCGCCGGGGCAGCTGGTGGGCGATTTCATCGCCGGTCGGCCGTCTACGTCGCTGGGTTCGGTCGTGCCGTCCTACAAGCCGGGCGTGCATCCGACCGATCTCAGCACGGCGCTGCCCGACTACGTGATCGATGCCATCCGCGAAGCCTTGCCCGAGATGGACAAGAAGATCGCCGGGTTTGCCATGCATGACGCCGTGCTGACAGGTGTCGAGACGAGAACGTCGTCGCCGATTCGCGTGCGGCGCCGGGATGACTATCAAAGTATGAATGTCGAGGGCTTGTATCCGGCCGGTGAGGGCGCCGGGTATGCCGGCGGAATTTACTCGGCAGCCATCGACGGGATCGAAGTGGCCGAAGCGCTTGCGCTGAAAATGATTGGAACGTCGGGAGCAGGTTGATCTGGAATACCTTTGTGCTTGCATCGAAAGCTGCGGCGCGGGCGACTTGATTTCGGCTGAGATTGTGCGTCGGCGCCGGTCGGCTGCTTTGCAGGGGCTACGCCGTGGTCCCTCGAGCTCTAGTGCCGGACGGCCCGAAGGCGTCTGGCTCCAGGTGCTCTACTGAATACCCTTATCGCTCTCGCGCTCCGATGCGGCCCGCAACGCCACTGCCAGGGCGGTGATCGCCCGAATCGGGCTGGCACGGTCCGCCGCGATAGTTATGGCGATCGGGCACAATGCACGTTTCGCCTCGAACCGACCATCTGAATGACCATTCGCACCCTGGCCGCCGCATGTGGCGCGGCGCTGCTTTGCCAATTTGCCGTTTCCTCAACTGTTTTTGCCGCCGATGCCCCGACACACTGGGTCTCCGCATGGGCGACGGCGTTGCAGCCGATCCCGCAACGGTCGGATTTGCCGCCGTTATATCGTGCCCCAGAGGTAGCAGGGCGCACGGTGCGGCAGATTATTTATCCGACGCTGTCGGGCAAATCCGCACGAGTCCATCTCAGCAATGAGTACGGCAAAACAGCGCTCGTGATCGAGGAACTCCGCATCGCGCGCTCCGCGGGCGGCGCGGCGACACTAGGCAATGGCGAGGCGCGCGTGACGTTTGGCGGCAAGAGCTCGGTGAGCATACCGCCGGGTGCGGAGTTGGACAGCGACCCGGCTCCTGTCGACATTGCCGAAGGTGCGCCTTATGCGATTAGTGCGTTCATGGGGCCGGAACAACGGATCGTGGCGTGGCATCGAGTCTCGAGCCAGCTGAACTTCGTTTCCGCACCGGGAAATCACACCGCCGACGCTTCTGCTGAATCATTCCGCGGCCGGTTCACGCAATATGTGTGGGTGACTGGGTTGTCGGTGGACGCGCCGTCGTCGGCTGCGGTCGCCGCGATCGGCGACTCGATCACCGACGGCATGCGCTCCAGCCTGAACCAGAATCGACGGTGGCCGGACGCGCTGGCGCGTCGGTTCGCCAGCAGCGGCGACCATTCGACGGCGATCGTGAATCTGGGCATCAGCGGCAATCGCTTACTGAGCGACTCACTCTGCTACGGCGACGCGCTCGTGCGGCGTTTCGACCGGGACGTGCTGGAACGCCCGGGCGTCAAGACGGCGATTCTGCTGATCGGTATCAACGATATCAACTTTGCGGAGATGCCGGCTCGTAATGGCCTTGACTGCGACTCCCCGCATACCTCGGTGACGGCCGCCGACCTGATTGGCGGCTACCAGCGGGTGATTGCGGCTGCACGGCACCGCGGCGTGAAGGTGTTCGGCGCAACCTTGACGCCCGCATCGCTGCCGGCACCGCGGGAGACGATCCGGCTTGCGGTCAACCAGTGGATTCGAGCCAGCCACGCTTTCGACGGCGTTGTAGATTTCGATGCTGCGCTCCGTGACCCGGCGCAACCGAGTCGTCTGCAGCGTGCTTTTGACAGTGGTGATCATATCCATCCGAGCGACGCCGGATATACCGCTATGGCCGCAGCGATTCCGGTGGTTGCCTTGGTGAAATCAACCCGGAAGTAAGTCGTCCAAAAAAGATTTTGGTCAAACCCTTGTCACGTGGCTGATGTTCACCTATAGTTCGCCTCCTCGTTTGTGAACGAGCGCCGCGGTAGGAACCAGCGGCCGTAGCGCCAACAAGTTTTAAGCGAAAGCAAAAAATGTTGTTGACGAAACGAAAAAGAGGCCT
>NZ_JAQQEF010000069.1:0-2546 GCF_046027605.1 Paraburkholderia fungorum | reverse complement strand
TCGTTAAGCGTTGTTCGATGCCTGCCCTTGTCCGCAGCGCATGAGTGCACGACGACGCATGCGGGCAGGCGTTGGACAAGGCTCGAGGGAGGAAACCGCGGAGTGAACCGACGCGGCCGGAACCTTGAGGGCTATGGGGAATAAAGCGAGCTCACCGTCAGCCTTGCCGCCGGATGCTGAAGCGAACCTGGGTCGGGATGGTGTCGAAGGCGGTTTCGAAGGTGTCGCCCGCCATCATGTGATGATGCCGCGAGCGGCGCCAGGGTCTGCCTTGGAGCGGCAGACGCGAGTGTCTCCTGTTGGCGCTCGTTGCCGAAGAGCCGACAGTCGGAATGAAGATCCTGGTCATTTACGCTCATACGCTGCCCCGGAATGTCGGCGGCGCGCGAATCGGATGGGTGCGCGGCAGGATCTCGATGATGATCATCGGGGCGCCGCAGTGTTTGCAGACAAAGGTCGGCGCTCTGGTATCCGCAGGTGTGTCATCGCTGGCGTCAGTGACTGCTGGGGCGTGCAGCAACGCACGTATGCTCGCCAGGTTCTGCCGTCGCACCGGATTGGCAAGCAGCCCATAGTGACGGATGCGGTGGAACCCACCTGGTAGCACGTGCAGCAGGAATCGACGCATGAACTCACCGGCCTCGAGCGTCATGGTCTTGTAACGGGTGCGCCCCCTGGCGCGGTAATCCTTCCAGTGGAAGGTCACGCCCCGTTCATCGAGCGCGATGAGTCGCCGGTTGGAGATGGCCACGCGATGCGTATAGCGCGACAGATACGCGAGTACGGCCCCGGGTCCGGCGAACGGGCGCTTCGCATACACCACCCATTCACACGCGCGCAACGGCGCGAGCCACTGGGCGAAGGTAGCCCGATCGGCGAGCGCGGCATACCCGCCGAAGAAGCGTAGCTGGCCGCGACCATGCATTGCCGCGAGTTCTTCCAGGAAACGGCGCCGGAACAGGCGCGAGAGCACGCGCACCGGCAGGAAGAAGCCGGGCCGGCATGCGACCCACCGCTCGCCATCAGGCGACAGGCCACCACCAGGGACGATGCTGTGCACGTGCGGATGGTGCGTCAGTGCCGAGCCCCACGTATGCAGCACCAGCGTCGCGCCGATGTGCGCGCCCAGATGCTTCGGATCGGCGGCGATGGTGCGCAGGGTTTCGGCGGCAACATCGAACAGCAGGCCGTAGATCACCGCCTTGTTGTACCAGGCGATCGCGCTGATCGCGGCGGGCAGCGTAAAGACGACGTGGTAGTACTCGACCGGTAGCAGATCGGCCTGACGTGCCTCGAGCCACCGGTGCGCGGCGCTCGCCTGACACTTCGGGCAATGGCGGTTACGGCACGAGTTATAGGCGACCTCGATCTGTTCGCAGCCGGAACAGCGCAGCACATGCCAACCCAGCGCCGCGCTGCGGCACTGTTCGATGGCCGACATCACCTTCAGCTGCCCGAGGCTCAGGGAGACTGTGCGTCGCCACGTTGGCCCGTGGGCGCGGAAGATGTCCGCGACCTCCAGCATGAGGCACCGCGCGGGGTCATTCTGCGGGCAGGCGCTCCAGCGGACTGGTGACTTCGCGCAGCAGGTCGGTGGCCACCTGTGCGTAAAGCGCGGTGGTCTCGAGCTTCTTGTGGCCGAGCAGCACCTGGATCACGCGGATGTCGACCTTCTGTTCGAGCAGGTGCGTCGCGAAGCTGTGGCGCAGCGTGTGCATGGACACGCGCTTGTCGATCTGGGCTGCCTCGGCGGCAGCATGAATGGCGCGGTTCAGTTGCCGGGTGCTGAGCGGGTCGATGGGATCGAGCCCGGGAAATAGCCACCCGCCGTCGGGCATCTTGCCCTGGGCTCGGGCCACGCGCCACCAGACCCGCAGGCGTTCGAGCAGTACGGGAGAAAGCATCGCGTAGCGGTCCTTGCGGCCCTTGCCCTGTTCGATGCGCAGGGTCATACGCTGGCTGTCAACGTCCGTGACCTTCAGCCCCACCACTTCACTGACACGCAGCCCGGTGCCATAGGCGACCGAGAGGGCCGTCTGGTGCTTGAGGTTGCCCGTTGCGGCGATCAGCCGCCGCACTTCATCTGGGCTGAGCACAACGGGCAGTGTACGGGGCACACGCACGGGTTGCATCCGGGCCATCAGTTCCGGTTCGTGGAGCGTGATATCGAAGAAGAACTTCAGCCCGGTGATCGCGGCGTTCAGCGACACCGGTGAAGTGCCGTGATCGACCAGATGCAGCTGGTAGCCTCGCAGGTCCTCGACGGTGGCAGTATCAGGCGAGCGCCCTAGGTATCGGGAGAACTCGCGCACGATGCGCAGATAGTTGGCCTGCGTCTTGGGGGAAAGCTGGCGCATGCGCATGTCGTCGATCATGCGCTGACGCAGCGGGCTGACGTTCGGTTGGGAGGTCATGATTCGGCTCCTGCTGGAGAACGAGGCGGATCGCCTCATTCGCCAACATACGGAACCGCGCAGCCGACCCCTCACGAACCACCGCGCCTAGCCGGAGCCCCCTACCGCGCGAGCGGTTTCGTTCTTCGACCC
>NZ_JAQQEF010000068.1:0-2791 GCF_046027605.1 Paraburkholderia fungorum | reverse complement strand
TGCTCGCGCCCGTAATTTGCACCACAGCCGCCCGAAGCTCTGTGCAGTGTCGCGAGCTTCGATCAGTCGTAAGCTCGGCGAGATACGGAATGCCCATTGTGGCCCGGTGTTTGTCTGGGATGCCAAACCAAGCTGTTAATGCGCCGAGAGCTTTTCGAACGGCAAACTTCCCGGCGACAAGCGTGTATCGCCTCAACGACCGCGTTGACCACAAAGACAGAGGGCATCAGTTGCAACAGAACTCAACAAACTTGCGGCGCTCCGACGGGCACGAGACTGGTAGAAATCACCTACCCTTCAATAAGGCACGCCCCGGGGCAACGATTTTATACCGGCCGCAACGGGAGGAGGCTATGAGAATTCTTGTTATGTTGGCATGTGTAATGCTGTCTTCGAGCGCATTCGCGAACTGCATCACTAACGCGCGCGGCATGACCGAATGCAACAACGGACAGACGGCCGGCGGCTATAGCCCGAACACGGGTAGCGTCACGAGGGCTGCCGCGATCATCTATCGGGGCAAGCCAGACTGACCGCGAGATCTGCTTGATGAAAGGATCGCTGCCCTCGCTGACCGGACGTGGGCGAAGGCGCCTTGGCTTACTCGTGCGAGATATGAGCTGGCCGGGCTCTCTTCGAAAGGTTCTTCGTCTGACCGTGGCGTGGCCGAATAATCCCTGTTGAAGGCAACGCGAGGCCATCGGACTCCCGACATGCTCATGGGGCAATTTGCGTAGCGGTCCGAGAACCGCAACACGCCGAAAACCGGCGTTCGCGGCAAGTGCGAATTCCGGTCGATCCGAACTTCTTCTAAATAGATCGTAGACGAATCGGCGTCTGCGGCATCTGGCAAGGAAGGACGGCGGTCAGCGCGATGCTGCGTGACGGCAAGGAAGAGGTGAAAAGTCGGCACATCACCCAGCATGCGCCGGCGAGGCGATCTACGCGTCACGTGAGCGCGCCAAGCGCACGCGCCTGCCCTAGAAGCGATGTCGCAACCCCGCCGTTACTTCGACCTGGTTACTGGTGGATGACGGCGCGCTAAGTCCGTTAATGAAAGCCACCCCGAGAACGGAGTTCTGGCTCGTACTGACACTCTGATAAACACCTTGCAGATAGACGTCAGTGCGTTTGGACAGGTTGTAATCGGCTCCCAGGTTAACCTGGTTCCAGTGTGGACTGCCACTGCCAGCATTACCACCCCCGCGCGAGTACGTGTATGCGCCAGCCAAAGTGAGGGCCGGAGTCAATGCATAACGTGCGTTGCCTTCAAAATTCTGGAAATGAGTGCCGAGCCCAGTCTGGAACACCTGCGTGAGGTTGGTCTGCGTGTACACGAAACCGACGACTGCCGGGCCGAACGCATAGTTCACACCGCCTCCCCACGTTTGTTGCCGGGCGGCGACCAGCGCCTGGCCATCCGTCACGGCTCCATTGGTATTGAAGCTGGGCGACAAGGGCGAAACCGCGCTGTTGTTAAGATGCAGGTACCCGGCGGCGAATTTCAGGGGGCCCCAGTTGTAGGAAGCGCCCACGCTGTACGCGCGGTTATTCGCGAATGCGCCTGCGTCATTCGAGAAACCGTACAGGCCTCCGAATTGGAACCCGGCGTAGTTCACGCTTTGATACTTGATCGAGTTGTTGATCGAGTAAGAGTTGTTGTTCAGATTGTCGTTGTTGAACGGGTGCGCGAAGTGAGTCCCGCCATATTGCGTGCCAGTCAGCGCGAGCGGCCCTACATAATCCACCATGCTGTCGTACTGCCGGCCTAGTGTGACAGTACCAAAGTCGACGCTCGACAGGCCGACGAAGGCCTGACGGCCAAACTCACGACCACCCTGCCCCAGCGTTCCATTGTTCACGTTAAAGCCGTTTTCCAACGTGAAGATTGCCTTGATGCCGCCACCGAGGTCTTCTGCTCCGCGCAAGCCCCAGCGGCTGCCATCCACCGAGCCGCTCGTTTGCTGCACGTTGCTGTGACCGCCGCTGCTTGTGAGCTGGCTGTTCGTGTAGGTAATGCCGACATCGATCAGGCCGTATAACGTGACGCTGCTTTGCGCGTGTGCGGTGCTTGCAACCACGCCCGACAATGCAACTGCGATAAGGGATTTTTTCATGACATAGCTCCAGTAAATAGCTGTGCAATTCATTCCCCGAAACTCATGCGCATATAGATTCGCACCCCAAATAATTTAGGAAATTCGTCTGTCCACCTGCTCACCGCTCAGTCATTCCAACATGAAGTCGATTATTGCCGCTTTGCAAATCCAATGAACAACTCAATGGGCAGCGTGTTGCCGACGGCCAACATGCCGTGCGATAAAAAAAACAGCTCGATGGTCAGCTTCGCTAGCTCAGGTGCATTCAAAAACGTGTCGGCCATAGCCGAAGCCGAACCAAAACTACGTCGCAGGCTGGTCGAGGCCGACATGCGAGCATTAGCGCACGGGTAAAGGTCAACGCATGATCCCGCTGCCTGGTGCAGCATATGAGACCAAAGTCCAATAGCGGACGTCTTACGCGAGGTCTACCCTGCATGCGAGGACGCCGAACGCGCTTAAAACGAGCCGTGCAGCTAGTTGGGACGCTCGCAGCTTCATGTTAAATACCGCGCTGCACATCGGACGTCGAGCCAATAGGTATGCGGGTGCCCCATCGCGGACATCTTCAACCGCAAACACCGGAGCTGGCTGCAACCAGCTCGATGCGCGGCGTCCGCCGTCACGCACGGGTAAGCAATCGTATGGATATCGCCACTATTACGGCTGTGGTGCAAATTACGGGCGCGAGC
>NZ_JAQQEF010000067.1:0-3951 GCF_046027605.1 Paraburkholderia fungorum | reverse complement strand
GGATGACAGCGCAACGCCGCAGCCGGGTTCGCTTGACAAGCATCGACTTCACCCGTTGGTTCATCGCAACACGTCGGATCTGAGCGAACAGCGCTATAGCACAACGCTCATTGGCGATGAGTTCTTCGTCAGCGAACATGTGGTGCGGGGACAGCGGGTGGTGCCGGGGGTGGTGCAACTGGAGTGGGCACGGGCGGCGGCAAGCATGGCTCTCGGGCGCTCGTTATCGGAGTTTGCGATCCGACTGACGCAGGTGAACTGGATGCGACCGTTGGTGGTGAACGAGCTACTGGAGGTCCATGTCGGCTTGACACAGGAGGAAGACGGTCGGGCTGGCTATGAGATCTACAGCGGGGAGTGCGACGACGCGGTGGTCTACAGCCAGGGCTGGGCGCAGGTCGTGTCGGCGGGTGCGGCGCCCCAGGTGGATCTAATGGGCTTGCGGGCACAGTGTGGGCGCACGATCGGGCGGGCCGAATGCTATGCCCGGTTGGCGGCGGCCGGCTTGAGCTATGGGCCGAGCTTCATCGTGTTGACGGCGCTGGAGGTCGGTGACGGAGTCGTGGTAGGGGCGTTGCAGCGAGCGACCGATACGTTCGAAGAGGGCTATGGCTTGCCGCCGAGTTTGATGGATGGGGCGTTGCAGGCAAGCATGGAGTTGGCTACGACCGATGGCGGGCTGGCGCTGCCGTTCGCGCTGCAGGCGATCGAGCAGTGGGGGGCGGTGCCGAGCTCTGCGTGGGCAGTCGTGAGGCCGGGAGCGGGCGACAGCGCGGCGATGCGCAAGCTCGACGTCGAGATCGTGGATGAGGCTGGCCAGGTGGCGGTGCGCCTGTCCGGCTTCAGTACCCGGATGCTGGAGCAGCAGGAGCAGACGCTGTTACTGGTCCCGCGGTGGACAGCGCAGGCGATTCCCCGGGCGGCGCAAGGTCCGGAGTACGGCATACACCGGGTGGTGGTGTGCGAGACCCGGGTACCGGATGGATTCGAGGCGGAACTGGCCCCGGCGCAATGTGTGCGGTTGAGCGCGGCCGGCACGTTGGCCGAACGCTATTGCGCGTATGCGGAGCAACTGCTGGCTCAGGTGCGGCAGATCACAGCAGACAAGCCCATCGATCCCGTGCTGTTGCAACTGGTGGTGCCGTTGAGTGGTGACGGGGCGGTACTGCAGGGATTGAGCGCGCTTTTGCTGGGCGCGCGGGCGGAATTCCCGACGTTGGTCATTCAGACGGTGGCCGTGGAAGATTCAGGCGAACTGGTCCCCAGGCTGCGTGCGGAGGCCATGTCGCCGGCACCGGCAGTGCGCTACGGACCGAGAGGGCGTGAATTGCTCGACTTCACGGAACAGCATACGTTTGAGGCGGATGTGCCCTGGCGCGATGGCGGGGTGTACTGGATCACTGGCGGCCTGGGTGGATTGGGCCAAATATTTGCTCGCGCGCTGGTGCACGGCGCGCGGGGGCCGACGCTGGTGCTGAGTGGCCGTAGTGCGTTGACGGCGGAGCATGAAGTCATCCTGCAGGGAATGCGCGCGCAGGGGGCACGGGTCGAATATCGGGCGGTAGATGTCAGTGATGGTCGAGGAATGGCGGTACTGGCACAAGACATCGTGGCCCGGTACGGACAACTGAATGGGGTAATCCACTGCGCCGGGGTGTTGCGCGACGGTTTGCTGGTGAACGGCACAGGCGACGATCTCCAGCAAGTGCTGGAGGCGAAGGTGACTGGGCTTGTTGCGCTGGATGCGGCGACCCGGACGATTGCGCTGGACTGGCTGGTGTTGTGCTCGTCGGTGGCGAGTTCATGGGGCAATGTGGGACAGGCCGGCTATGCGGCGGCCAATGGCTTCATGGACAGCTATGCGCTCTTCCGGGAGAGCCTGGTGGCGCAAGGCCGGCGATATGGCCGCATGGTGTCGGTGAGCTGGCCGCTGTGGGCTCAAGGAGGAATGAAGGTCGATGTCGGTGTCGCGGCTCAACTGCGGCGGGTGACTGGCATGCAGGCCATGCCTGATGAGGCCGGGGTCAAGGCCTTGAGGCAGGCGCTGGCCCGGACGCAAACGTCGGCCCATGTGATGGTGCTGTATGGCGAGCGGGCACGCTTGCTGGCACGCACGCAGGCGGCTGGGGTAGTGCCTGCGTTGCAGGCACCGGTTGAGGCGGCGATGCCGGCACCGGACCTGCCGGAGGACGGAGAGCTGGCTGCACGAGTGGAGCGTGTGCTGACGGGCTTGATCTCGATGCACCTGAAGATCGGGCAGGAGAACCTGGAGCGGGATACGCCGCTGAACGAATTCGGCCTCGATTCGATAACACTGACGTCCTTCAGCCATGTGTTGAATGAACGTTATGGGCTGATGCTGAGCCCCACAGTGTTCTTCGAGGCGCCGACGATTGCGGCGTTGGCACGATATCTCGCGCGCGAGCACGGCAGGATGCTGACGCCCGCGTTTGCGCCAACGAGTACGCGCCGGGAGACCGTCGAACCGTCCCCGCTCATGCCGCGAGATGTGACCGGGCGTCGTCGGGCGCGCCGTTCAATAGCGCGTCCATCGACAGCACATGGTGCGCCCGTACCGTCTACCCTGGAGCCGATCGCGGTGATTGGCATGAGCGGGAGTTTTCCGCAGGCGCCGGATATCGACACGCTGTGGACGAACCTTCGGGCCGGACGTGACTGCATTGGTGAGCTGCCGGCGAGCCGCTTTGGAGAGGCGTCGGCACCAGCGATTCGCCACGCGGGGGTACTCGACGGGCTGGACGAGTTCGATCCGCTGTTCTTCGGTATTTCGCCGCGCGAGGCACGGAGGATAGATCCGCAGCAGCGGCTGGTGATGACCTATGTCCACAAGGCAATCGAGGATGCGGGGTACTCGGTGCAGAGCCTGGCGGGCAGTGCCACCGCGTTACTGATGGGCACCGTCACGAGCGGCTACGGGCAAATGCTTGCGCAAGCCGGCGAGGCTGTGACGGGCTCGAGCGTGGCAGGACTGGTAGGTTCGATGGGGCCCAACAGGATGAGCTACTGGCTGAACTGGCACGGACCGAGCGAGCCGGTAGAGACAGCGTGCTCGAGTTCACTGGTGGCGGTGCACCGGGCCGTGACGCTGTTGCGCAGCGGCCAGTGCGCGCAGGCAGTGGTGGGCGGGGTGAATACGCTGCTGTCAAGCGAGGTGCACGAGAGCTTTACGCAGGCGGGCATGTTGAGTCTTGACGGACGCTGTAAGGCTTTCTCGGCGCAGGCCGATGGTTATGTGCGTGCTGAAGGCGTTGGGATGCTGTTCCTGAAGCCGCTGTCGGCGGCACAGCGTGACGGCGACCATATCTACGGCCTGATTCTGGGCAGTGCGCAAAACCACGGCGGACGGGCCAATTCGCTGAGCGCACCGAATCCATTGGCGCAGGCGCGGCTGGTTGAGACGGCGTTCCGGCAGGCCGGGGTAGACCCGAGCACGGTGGGATATATCGAGGCCCATGGCACCGGCACGGCGCTGGGTGATCCGGTCGAGGTGCAGGGGCTTAAACGCGCCTTCCGGAATTTGACGAAAGCCGGGAGTCTACCGGCGGCGAGCATCGGTCTCGGGACAGTGAAGAGCAACATTGGGCACCTCGAACTGGCCGCAGGCGTGGCGGGGCTGATCAAGGTGCTGCTGCAGATGCGGCACGGGCAGTTGGTCAAGAGCCTGTACAGCGAGCCGCCTAATCCGCAGATCGACTTGAAGGACAGTCCGTTCTACGTTGTGAACGAGCTGAGGACATGGGAAGCACCGGTGGATGAAACGGGGCGCGAGCTACCGCGGCGAGCGGGAGTCAGTTCGTTTGGCTTCGGGGGGGTGAACGCACATGTGGTGCTGGAGGAATACGTGGCGCCGCCGGAGGTTCAGCGGGCATGGGTGGGGCCAGTGGCGGTGGTGCTGTCGGCGAGAAACGAAGAGCGTCTGCAGGTACAGGC
>NZ_JAQQEF010000066.1:0-3959 GCF_046027605.1 Paraburkholderia fungorum | reverse complement strand
AAAAGGCCATTGACAAGAACGGCGAGCCCGAGATGATTACCGTGGACAAGAGCAGCGCCAACTGGGCCGCGCTCGAATCGCTCAACGCCGAACGGTCAACGCCGATCAAGAACGGTAGAACAAGTACCTGAGTAACATCGTCGAGCAGGATCACCGCGCCATCAAACGAATCGCCAAGCCGATGATGTGGCTTCAAAGATTTCCGGCGTGCGCCCATCAACCTCGCCGGCATCGAACTCATGCACATGATCCGCAAGGGGCAGATGAACGACGACGGCGTCGACCGAACGGTTGCCGCGCAGTTCTATTCGCTTACTATGTAAGTAGTAATCATATTGGGACTTGCTCGTCCTGCCGCCTTATCGAGACACAACCTCATAGACCACCGTTTCGAAATCGAGATATCCGCCGATGGCGGTCGCGTCGACAAAGGGAAAGATCTGGGTCGCCCAGAAGCCGCCGACCTGCGTCGTGTGGTCGATCCAGAAATAGCAATTGGCGAGCCCCGCCCATGCGAGTGTTCCCGCAGGGCGCCCGGTCGGCGCGGGCTCGTCGTTGAGCATGAAGCTGAGAGCCCAGGATTTTGACATGCCGGGAAAGAATTCAGCGTTGTTGGAAAGCGACGGGATCACGCCGGGCAAGGCTTTGATCTTCTTATCGCCAAGACCGTTCTGCACGGCCATGGCGACGGTTTCCGGCTTCAGCACGCGGCCGTGATCGCCCATCCCGTGATTCAACCACATGCGGATGAACCTGATGTAGTCTTCGACGGTCCCGTAGAGCCCGGAGCCGCCCATATCCACCTCGGGGTTCGCCGTAGGCCCAAAATTCATCAGCGGCTCCAGCGATGCGTCGGCGCCGCGCTGGTGCACACGTGCGAGCCGCTCGCGCATTGATGGCGTGAGAGTAAATGCCGTACTCGTCATACCGAGCGGCGCGAAGATCCGCTCCTGCATCACCTCGCCGAGACGCTTTCCGGCAATCGCCTCGACGACCTGCCCCGCCCAGTCGACCCCACTGCCGTATTCCCAGCGCTCGCCGGGATCGAAGAGGAGCGGCATCATCAGGGACGCCTTCCTGGCCGTGCCCGTTGACGGCAGGCCGAGGCTCTGTCGCAACCGCAGATAGGTCTCGTTGAAAACGTCGTTGGCAAACCCGGCGGTGTGAAGAAGGAGCATGCGGGTTGTGATGTCTCGCTTCGGCGCGCGCAGAACCGGCTTGCCGTCGGCGTCAAATCCCTCGAGCACCTCAAGCTGGCCGAGCTCCGGCACGTAGGCTTTCGCCGGTGCGTCGAGATCGAGCCGGCCCGCCTCCGCGAGCTGAAGCACTGCGGTGGCGGCGATCGCCTTGGTGGCCGAATACATCGCGAAGACCGTGTCGGTCGTCATCGGCACGCCGCCGCCGAGGATCCGCTCTCCAGCCGCACCGGCATACAGCGTGCCGGCGCGGTCAGTCACCATTGCCACCACGCCCGGCAGACGCGGCTGGCCAGCAACGACGCGGGACAGTGCGGCGTCGCAGGCTTGTTTGAGGCTCTCGGTCACTAATGTATCTCCAATTCACACATTGTCGCGGCACTTCAGCCGCTTATTCAAAGGCTTGATGCAGCCGGCGATGACGCCGCCGAGGTTGCACCGGAACGCACGCTGCGCCGAGGTATGCTTCCATGAACGAGGCCATTGCCGGCCTCCGTCGGGCTTGCCAGCGCCGTGGCGACGGCGCGGCTTTCGAGAATCTCAAGGCGGAAGAGCGCTGCTTTCAGACGCGCCCGCCGGCGCGGATCACCGCGACTTCTTCATCGTTCAACGGTGGGCCAATGATATCCATCCCAGCCTCGGATGCGACCGTGACGAGCTCAGCCTGATCCGCGAGAGTAAGGTTCCGCTCAACAATGTGCTCGAAGAACGGCTCGAACTCTCCGGGCGTCACGATCACCTGAAACCGGACCCGCTCGTCGCCGTATGAGCGCCAGGCGTGCGGCACGCCCTTGGGCAGCATGACCACATCGCCTGGCCCGGCTGTGCGGCATTCGCGCGGCGTCCACACCGCGATAGTGCCTCGCTCCATCAGGATGATCTCATCGTCCTCACGATGCAGATGGCGCACTGGTCCGAAGCCTGCGGGACATTCATAAACGAGCATCGATAAGCGCCCATCGGTCTGGGCGCCGCGGAGGCGCACGCGTGCGTGCTCGCCCCACGAAGTGGTGGCGAAACCGGAGACAGTGGGCGAGTCGACGAGAAGTGGAGCGAAATCCGAGAACTCATTCATGGGAATTGACATCCGAGAAGAAGGAAGTGGAAATATTCGGTGAGGGAGAGATGCCCGATCAGCGAGGAGCAAAGATCCTCATCACGGACGATGACACGCTCGGGAAAGGCCCATGCAATGGCCGTCGTAGGGCGCTCAGCAGACTTCAATCTTCCTCTCCATGCTAATCGATTTTCGTCGAGTATTCGGCGCGCGAATATGTGGCCAGCAACTCCGGTCTAAGGACGTTGCAGACGGCTCATTTATTCGCTATGTGCATTTTTATGCGCTAGTCGAAATATATAGCCAACGCCCAACCGCGCCAATCAGTATTTCCCCTGGCGCATAGTTTTTCGTCTAGCGAAACAATCGCAAGCGTCAGCTGCGGATAGTCACCGGAGCTTAAAGAGCGGTTGGACGGCTTTTTTTGTAGGTACGGACCAAAGCCAGGCCCATACCTGGCTCGTGTACCAATGCGCGAATCGAGGATCTGCGCAACGCCGCCTGCGTGGTGCGCGGTCGCAAGGTCGCCCGGCGCATCCTCCAGGCGCTGGTCGTGCCCGGCTCCGGCTGCGCGGTGTGACCGTCACGTACGAGACGATCCGATGCTGGTGCGCCAGGTTTGGTGAAGGCGTTGCTCACCGGGTAAAAGCGGCGCGACGCAAGCCGGGTAGCACGTGGCACCTTGACAAGATGTTCGTCACGCTGCGTGGCGAACCGTACTTGCTGTGGCGTGCGGTCGACGAGCACGGCGCCGAACTCGACATCCTGCTACAAAAGCGGCGCGACAAAGCCACGGCCAGACGCTTCTTCAAGCGTGTGATACGTGCATGCCCGACGCCTCGCAAGATCGTCATCGATCAGCTGCGCAGCTATTCAGCGGCAAAGGCGGAAATTCCGGAACTTGCTAGCGTGAAGCATGTGTTCGTCAAGGCGGCAGCCCGGGTGAACAACCGGGTTGAGAACAGCCACCAACCAACGCGTGAACGTGAGCGTCGCATGCATGGTTTTCGAGACCCAAAACGTACGCAGGAATTTCTTTCGTGCTTCGGGCCGATCCGGCAACATTTCGCGCTCAAGCGACATCTGCTGCGCGCTTCACTGTATCGCAAACAGCTTGCAGCAAGGTTCGCTGACTGGCGCGAATTCACTCAACTCGCCCAAAATCCGTCGACTGGATTCTAAATGATCACCACACTTGCAGCCTTTCCGTCTCATGCTCGGCAAGTTGACAACACCCGACAGACTTTTCAGCGAACACGCGCCGATCCGCGCCAGTCGCCTCAGCGCGTTGCCGCTCCAGGTATGCGGTTTCCGGGTCCGACGACCAGAGTTCGAGGTCCATGAAATAGATATACTGAAATGTGCAACCACCCTACCACAGGCCAAGCTCACGCTTCGCCAACCGGTAATCCAGGGAGAGGGAGTTGCCGCATCAGCGCCAGCTGAGCTGACTAGCTTAACGTCCTGGTTGGCAATGGAACTACGTCGCGCGCCAGGATGAGCGGATCGAATGGACAAGAGCAGGCGCCCTGCGAAGCGCCCATTCGATATGGGCCCGCGCCTCCCTCAAGGCCGGCGGGCGCGTGGCAATCAAATCCTCGATCGTGGTGCGGTCTGTCTCGGAGGAGCAGTTGATCGCAGCGATCACGTTTCCTTGGGGATCGCAGACCGGCAACGCGATCGATACGACGCCCATTTCGATCTCA
>NZ_JAQQEF010000065.1:0-4410 GCF_046027605.1 Paraburkholderia fungorum | reverse complement strand
AAATCCAACCCAGAACCGCCCCTCAAGCCCACCGCGCGCAGCGCCGCTTATAATCGAGCATTCTTTGCATCCACCAGCAGACCGACGAAATGAGCGAGACCCCGAGCGACCCGACCTCCACGCTTGCCAAAAGCTTCGAGCCCCACACCATCGAAGCCCATTGGGGCCCCGAATGGGAAAAACGCGCCTACGCGGCGCCCTCCTTCGACGAGAATAAGAAAGACTTCTCGATCCAGTTGCCGCCGCCGAACGTCACAGGCACCCTGCACATGGGCCATGCCTTCAACCAGACGATCATGGACGGCCTCACCCGCTATCACCGCATGCTCGGTGAAAACACCCTCTGGGTGCCGGGCACGGACCACGCGGGCATCGCCACACAAATCGTCGTCGAACGGCAACTGGACGCGAAAGGCGTCTCCCGTCACGACCTCGGCCGCGAAAAATTCACCGAACGCGTCTGGGAATGGAAGCAGGAATCCGGCTCCACCATCACGAATCAGGTGCGCCGCCTGGGCGCGTCGATCGACTGGTCGCGCGAATACTTCACGATGGACGACAAAATGTCGGCCGCCGTGCGCGACGTCTTCGTACGCCTGTATGAACAAGGCCTGATCTATCGCGGCAAGCGCCTCGTCAACTGGGACCCGGTCCTGCTCACCGCCGTCTCCGATCTCGAAGTGGTCAGCGAAGAAGAAAACGGCCACCTCTGGCACATCCAGTACCCGCTCACTGATGGCTCGGGCCATCTGACGGTCGCCACCACGCGCCCGGAAACCATGCTCGGCGATACCGCCGTGATGGTCCATCCGGAGGACGAGCGCTATGCGCACCTGATCGGCAAAACAGTCACGCTGCCGCTCTCCGGCCGCGAAGTCCCGATCATCGCCGACGACTACGTCGACCGCGAATTCGGCACCGGCGTGGTCAAGGTCACGCCCGCGCACGATTTCAACGACTATCAGGTCAGCTTGCGCCACAAGCTGCCAATGATCGAAATCCTCACGCTCGACGCGAAGATCAACGACAACGCACCGGAAAAATACCGCGGCCTGGACCGTTTCGAAGCCCGCAAGCAGGTTGTGGCCGACCTCGAAGCGCTCGGCGCGCTCGAATCGGTCAAGCCGCACAAGCTGATGGTGCCGCGCGGCGACCGCACGGGCGTGGTGATCGAGCCGATGCTCACGGACCAATGGTTCGTCGCGATGAGCAAGCCGGCGCCGGAAGGCACTTTCAATCCGGGCAAATCGATCGCGGAAACCGCTCTCGACGTGGTTCGCAGCGGCGAAATCAGGTTCGTGCCGGAAAACTGGTCCACCACGTACTACCAGTGGCTCGAAAACATCCAGGACTGGTGTATCTCGCGCCAACTCTGGTGGGGCCATCAGATCCCGGCATGGTACGGCGAGAACGGTGAAATCTTCGTCGCCAAGACCGAAGAAGGCGCGCGCGAGAAAGCCGCCGAGGCCGGATACACGGGCCCGCTCAAGCGCGACGAAGACGTGCTCGACACGTGGTTCTCCTCTGCGCTAGTGCCGTTTTCGTCGCTCGGCTGGCCGGCCGAGACGCCGGAGTTGAAGCACTTCATGCCGTCGTCGGTGCTGGTTACCGGTTTCGACATCATCTTCTTCTGGGTCGCGCGCATGGTCATGATGACCACGCACTTCACCGGCAAGGTGCCGTTCGACACGGTCTACGTGCACGGTCTCGTGCGCGACGCCGAAGGCCAGAAGATGTCGAAGAGCAAGGGCAATACGCTCGACCCGATCGATATCGTCGACGGCATCGACCTCGACGCGCTGGTCGCCAAGCGCACCACCGGTCTGATGAATCCGAAGCAGGCTGCGTCGATCGAAAAGAAAACCCGCAAGGAGTTCCCGGACGGCATTCCAGCATTCGGCACCGACGCATTGCGCTTCACGATGGCGTCGATGGCCACGCTCGGCCGCAATGTCAACTTTGATCTCGCGCGCTGCGAAGGCTATCGCAACTTCTGCAACAAGCTGTGGAATGCCACCCGTTTCGTGCTGATGAACTGCGAAGGCCATGATTGCGGTTTCGGCAAGCCGGAGCAATGCGGTGAATGCGGCCCGGACGGCCACCTGAATTTCTCCGCGGCCGACCGCTGGATCGTCTCGCGCCTGCAGCGTGTCGAAGCGGAAGTCGCCAAGGGTTTTGCCGACTATCGTTTTGACAATGTGGCCAACGCCCTATACAAGTTCGTATGGGACGAATACTGTGACTGGTATCTCGAACTCGCCAAGGTTCAGATCCAGACGGGTCAGCCGAACCAGCAGCGCGCAACGCGCCGCACGCTGCTGCGGGTACTCGAGACAGTGTTGCGCCTCGCGCATCCGGTGATTCCTTTCATTACCGAAGCGCTGTGGCAAAAAGTTGCACCGTTGGCGGGCCGCTATCCCGAAGGCAAAGCGGAGGGTGAAGCGTCCATCATGGTGCAGCCTTACCCTGTCGCGGAGCCGTCGAAGATCGACGAAGACGCGGAGCAATGGGCGGCGGATCTGAAAGCCATGATCGACGCGTGCCGGAATCTGCGCGGCGAAATGAATCTGTCGCCGGCGGTCAAGGTGCCGTTGCTCGCTGCCGGCAACGCGGAGCGCTTGCGTACGTTCGCTCCGTACGCTCAGGCATTGGCCCGTTTGTCGGAGGTGCAGATCATTGCCGACGAGGCAACGCTGGATGCGCAGGCAGATGGCGCGCCAATTGCTATCGTTGGGAATGACAAGCTTGTGCTGAAGGTGGAAATCGACGTAGCGGTGGAGCGCGAGCGTCTGTCGAAGGAGATTGCGCGGCTTAGCACGGAAGTCAGCAAGTGCAATGCCAAATTGCAGAATGAAAGCTTTGTTGCAAAGGCGCCGCCGGCAGTCGTTGAGCAGGAGCAGAAAAGGCTGGCAGAATTCGAAATCACTATCGGCAAGCTGAAGGCCCAATTGGCTCGTTTGCCGGCCTGATCGACGCTCCGTGCCCACCTCTTGAAGGCGGACACGGAACAGGCTAAACCAGAGGATTCAGGGTAATCACATGCTAAAAGTTACAAAAGCGGTATTTCCGGTAGCAGGTCTGGGCACCCGGTTTCTCCCCGCCACCAAGGCGAGTCCGAAGGAAATGCTGCCGATCGTCGACAAGCCGCTGATTCAATATGCGGTGGAAGAGGCGATGGCGGCCGGCATCACCGAAATGATCTTCGTCACGGGCCGCAGCAAGCGCGCGATCGAGGACCATTTCGACAAGTCATACGAAATCGAGGCTGAGCTCGAGGCGCGTGGCAAGGACAAGCTGCTCGAACTGGTGCGCAGCATCAAGCCGAGCCACGTGGACTGCTTCTATGTGCGTCAACCGGAAGCGCTCGGCCTTGGCCACGCCGTGCTGTGCGCGGAAAAGCTGGTGGGCGACAACCCCTTCGCCGTGATTCTCGCGGACGACCTGCTGTACGGCACGCCGCCTGTCATGACGCAGATGATCGAGGTGTTCGACCACTATCACAGCTCGGTGATTGGCGTTGAGGAGATCCCGGCGAAGGAAACCAAGTCGTACGGGATTGTGGACGGCAAGGAGTGGGAAGACTCGATCATCAAGATGTCGGGCATCGTCGAAAAGCCGGAGCCGAGTGCGGCGCCGTCGAACCTTGGCGTGGTTGGCCGCTATGTGCTGAAGCCGCGGATTTTCGATCACATCCGCTCGATCAAGCCGGGCGCGGGCGGCGAATTGCAGCTGACGGACGCGATTCAATCGTTGCTCGCCGATGAACAGGTACTGGCGTACAAGTATCACGGCACGCGTTTCGATTGCGGCAGCAAGCTGGGTTATCTGAAGGCGACGGTTGAGTTCGCGCTGCGTCACCCGGAAGTGGCAGCCGATTTCGAAGAGTATTTGCGGACCCGTTCGCCGGTGCTGGAAGGCTGAACGGCAGCTTCGCGCTGCAAGGCTTTCGATAGTTTTTCGATAGCAACGGCCGAACGTAAGAAAGGCGCTGTGCCTGCGAATGCGGGTATGGCGCCTTTTGTTTTGGGGCGTCCTGGCTTAGCGGCGCTTCATCAAAAACGTGAAAACTTTGTCGTGGGCCGAGCTTTCGACGATTTCATTGCCGGTTTGTTTTGCAAACGCGGCGAAATCGCGCTGGGAGCCCGGATCGGTAGCCAGTACCTTGAGAATCTGGCCGCTTTCCATGTCGGCGAGCGCCTTTTTGGCGCGCAAAATGGGCAGCGGGCACATCAGCCCGCGCGCATCGACTTCCTTGTGAATCTGAATTTGCATCGACGATGACCTTCGGGATGGGGCGTCGTTTGCGCGACGCCGGGGAGAGGTCAAATTCTACAGCAGGCGGGGGGGAGCCGCCGGGGGGCGGATGGTTTTGGGTTTTCTCTATCTGGGTTTGGGCTTTTTCTTGATCTG
>NZ_JAQQEF010000064.1:0-4840 GCF_046027605.1 Paraburkholderia fungorum | reverse complement strand
GCGAGTATTCGTAGAGCGCGCGGACAGCGCTGTCGTCTCCCGCCGGGAAAAGCAAATCCAGCGGGTTGCACGCTCCACATAGCACGTCAGCCAGGCGAGGCCCGCACACCGCCAGCAAATTCGCTTCGGCACACGTCGGCGGTTGCGTGTCGACCTGTGTATCTTCTGCACTTTCGGCCAGCATCGCCCACATTCTTGTTACCAGACGCCGGTAACAGGGAACCAATCCGGGCTGCTGATCGGCGCTCCAGCCCAGGCTGTCAAATGCCGCTCGCACATATCCGAGGCTACGCGCCTCCAGTGCGGCCAAAACGGCGGGGAACGCCAGTGCGTCGGGTTCGGCCAGCGCGGTACGTCTGACCTGGCAAATGCCCGGGTCGAGTGTCGGGATCGACGGAAAATTCTCTGCAGCCGTATGAATCAATGCCTGTTCGCGCCATGCTATTCCATACAACCAGGCGCGTACCTCGTCGTCCCGCACCTGATGCGGGACGGAAGATGGCTTCGGCGCATCGATCCAATATCGTTTTCGCTCGAACGGGTAGGTCGGCAGAACGAGTTTGCGGCCTTTTGAAGAATCCTGAACGTTTGAAGTCTCCGGCAACGGCAACGCAATACTGCCTCCGTCGGCGAACGATTCGAGCTGCGCTTTCAACCCGGTGATGTTTTGCGCGTGAATCGCAATTTGCTTTTCGAAGCGGGATCGCCCGGTATTGACTGTAAAACATAGGTCATGCAACGAAGTATCGGGATGCGTCATGAGGAAATGGCCAAGCCGTCCGCTCAGCGCTCGCAGTGCGGTGTCGCTCCTCGCCGACAGATGCAGCACGTGCGAACCTGTACGCTCGCCGGCCCTCGCCTTGAGCGCCGGCGGCTGTTCGACTACCACATGCACGTTGGTGCCGCTCATCCCGAAAGCGCTGACACCGGCACGGCGCGGCGCATCCTGCGAACGCCAGGGCGTCAGCGTCAGTGGCACTTCGATTGGGATTTCGTCCCATAAGATCTCAGGATTGGGTGTACGAAAATGCAGATGCGGTGGAATCTCACCCTGCTCCACCACGAGCGCCGCCTTGATCAGGCTGGCGATGCCGGCGGCCGCCTCAAGATGCCCGATGTTGCTCTTGGCCGACCCGATGCGAACCGGCTGTCGCGCCGCGTGCCCTGTCTGCAACGCTCTCGCCAGCGCATTCACCTCGATGGGGTCGCCCAGCGATGTACCGGTGCCATGCATTTCGACATAACCAATCTGCTCGGGGTCGAGCTGCGCATTCTTGAGCGCTTGCCGTATCACGGCTTCTTGCGCCAAACCGTTCGGTACGGTCAAGCCACTGCTGCGACCGTCGTGATTGACCGCCGAGCCGCGCAGCACCGCCACGATGTGATCGCCGTCCCGCAGCGCATCGCTGAGGCGCCGCAGCACGACGATGCCGCCGCCCTCGCCACGCCCGTAGCCATCGGCGCCGGCGTCGAAGGCCTTGCAGCGACCGTCGCGCGCGAGCGCATTCAACCGGCTGAAGCCAATCGCTGCGCCAGGCCACAGCATCACATTTACACCGCCGGCCAGCGCGATCTCGCATTCCTTCTGGCGCAAACCCTGGATGGCCAGATGAACCGCCAGAAGAGACGACGAGCATGTCGTGTCCAACTGCATGACCGGCCCCTGAAATCCGCACACGTAGGCCAGCCGCCCCGCCGCCATGGCACGCGCGTTGCCGAGCAGATTGTAGGCGTCGACCCTCTCCAGGTGGCCCGAACTCAGCGTCTTGTGCGCATAGTCCGCCATCGTGACGCCCAGGTACACGCCGGTGATGCTGCCGCGCATCTTCCCGGACGCATAGCCCGCGCGCTCCATCGCCTCCCATCCCAACTCAAGCACCAACCGCTGCTGGGGATCCAGGGCGCGTGCTTCGCGCGGCGCGATACCGAAAAAAGCGGCGTCGAATTCGTCGATGTTTTGCAGAAACGCCCCGTAGCGCGCATAGGTCTTGCCAGGCGCCGCAGCGTTCTCCGAGTAGTGTTCGCGCCAGTCCCAACGATCCGGCGGCACTTCACCTACCGCATCGACACCCTCGCGCAGTAGCTGCCAATACGCTTCCGGGTTGTCGGCCCTGCCGGGGAAACGGCAAGCCATACCGACGATTGCGATTGACTCGTTGCGGGCTGCCTCCAGTTCATCGACACGGGCGCGCAGTTTTTGCGTGACCAGAACAGCGCGCTGTAGCGGAGTAAGTTCGGGAGTGAGTTCGCTCATTGCCCCTCCAGGCCAATCCATTCACGCTCGATGAGCGCAGCAAGTTCTGCGTCGGAAAGTGCCCCGACAGCGGTCTCGATCGCATCGGATTCGATAGCGTGGTCCTGTGCCGGCGATACGGTGGGAGCGGCCGATGCATCGGCCGCCGCGATTCGCTTAACCAGGAATTCAGTCATCGAATGCAACGTGGGATATTCGAATATCGCCGTAGCGGACAACGGCATTTCAAGATCCCGCGACACACGATTTCTCAATTCGATCGACATCAGCGAGTCGAGCCCCAGTTCGCTGAATCCTTGCTGCGGATCGATGGAATGGTTTTCGCCAATACCGAGGACTTCTATCAAATTTTTCGACAAATAATCGGCAACCAGACACACGCGTTCAGGCGCAGTTGCGGTGGCAATTTCATGCCGTAGCTTCTGGGTCGTTTCGCCGACCCTGTTCCATTGTTGGGGCAGTAATCGGGACAGCAGAGGCAGTGTGACGCGATTGACCAGACTCCCGGCATGTTGTGTCCAGTTCATGGACACAACGCAAGCTTGCGTGACATCGGCATTCAACAGACGCTCAAGCGCTTCGATGCCCAGATCGGGTGCAAGGAAGTCGTATCCTTGCTCCGTTATGCGCCGCTGCAATTCCGGATCGAGCCTCGCCGCCATTCCGCTTCCCGCCCATGGTCCCCAGTTCACGCTCAGACCGTGATAGCCCCGCGCGCGGCGCTGTTGCATGAGAGCGTCGACGAACGCATTGGCAGCGGCGTAATTGGCTTGACCTTGTGCGCCCAGCACCGAAGCCACCGACGAGAAACAGACAAAGAAGTCCAGTGGCAAATTTGCAATGGCGCTATCCAGATTCAGCGCGCCGGTCGCTTTGGGCGCCAGCACGGTCTCGAATCTGTCGCGGCTCTGCGCTGCCAGCGGTGCATCGTCCAGCAGACCCGCGGCGTGAATCACCCCCCTCAGCGGCGGCATTTCATCAGCAATCAGGGCGATCAATGCCTGTACACGACTTGGGTCCGCAACGTCGGTTTCGACGATGCGGATCTGGCTATTGTCATTGGCGCCGCCGGCATTTTCGCCCGGCACACGCCGACCGGCGAGGACGACATGTTTCGCGCCGCGCGCCACAAGCCACCTGGCTACATGGCGGCCAAGCGCACCCAGCCCACCGGTCACGAGGTAGGTAGCGTCGGCATGCAGAGCCGGCACCGGACGAGTCTCGTTGCGCACGCGGGGAAGCCGGGCCAGACGCGCAACCAGCCGCCTGCCGTCGCGATACGCGGCCTGCTCCCGGTCGGCGCCATGCGCCAGCATATCCGTCAGCGCGGCAAGGTCGGTTGCATCGTCCGCTGAGGGATCGAGATCGATCAGTTGCAATGCAACGGTGGCGTGCTCGTGCGCAGCCGCGCGGGCTAACCCCCACAATGCCGACTGTGCCGGGTCAGTGTCGATCGCGCCGCGCGTAACAAGCCACAGCGGTCCAGAAGCGGAGGCAAAAATTTGCGCCAACGTCTCGCAACGGCGGCTCAACATCACGTCCTGGTCAAGCACGACAACGGTGACACCCGGCGGCATCAGCTTTTCGGCGAGCCTGTCGGCGCCGTCCGCGGCGAGCACGATCACGCCGGGAATCGCCGCCTGCGCGACCCGATCATCCGGCTGCCAGGTGATTTCGTAGAGACGGCTGGACACGTCCCCCTTAAGGGCGGACTGTAGATCGGCGCGATGGAGCTCACGAAACTCAAATCCTTCAACCCGCGCCACGATCCGGCCCGTGTCATCGAACAGCGCCAGGGCTTTGCCACCCGCATTCGCCCATAGCGGCTCACTGTTCGATGCGGTTCCCCAGAAACTGAATTTCTCGATACTGAATGGAATGCGCAGGATGTCTTCCGGCAATGCCCGCCATTGCGCCGTATGCATCATCAGGTGAAACCAGGAGTCGACAAGCCCGGCAAACAGCGGACTGTCGCCCGCGGCCTGTTCCCGCCGTGTCATGGGAATCCGCCCCCAGGCTTCGTCCACCCCGGGCCAGATCTGCTCCAACCATGGAAACGCTCGGCCCCAGCTATAACCGGAGCTTGCATGGCGGCCATAGAAATCATCGCCGGAAATCGGAGAACCTCCACCGGGCGGCAACCGCGGCGTGGTAGCGGGCGCTGCTTCAGCCGTCAATCGGGAAATTCGGCCGGACGCGTGTACCGTCCAGCCGCTCGAGGATTGGCTGGTGATGGTGAATCGGTTGGGTCGCCCGTTTTCCGTATCCAGAATCAACTGCACGACGGTGGACTCATCGTCCAGTCTCAGCGCCTCCGGAAAAAGGATGTCCGCAAGCTCACAAGCCTGACATGGTGCCAATGCCTGCAGAGCGGCAAGCACGAGGGATAGATGGAACGCTGCGGGAACGACAGTCGCACCGAACAAACAGTGTTCCGCCAGATAGGCGGGAGTCAGTCGGCTCAGCGGCAGTTCGAAACGGATCTCACGCGAGAATGGCAGGTAAAGACGTCGCCCCGGCAACGTCGGCCCGACGGTATCGCTTGATGATCCCGACACATCCGGCTCTGCCGTCGCCCTGTCGTTT
>NZ_JAQQEF010000063.1:0-4924 GCF_046027605.1 Paraburkholderia fungorum | reverse complement strand
ACCTGTACCTGCAGACGCTCCTCGTTTCTCGCCGACAGCACCACCGCCACTGGCCCCACCCATGCCCGCTGAGCCTCCGGCGGCGCCACGTATTCCTCCAGCACCACATGCGCGTTCGTGCCGCTGAAGCCAAAGCTGCTCACGCTGGCCACCTTCTTGCCGTCAGGCCACGGCTGCGCTTCAGCCGTCACTTTCACTGGCAGTCGCGCCCATTGAATGTGTCGATTCGGCGTTTCGAAATGCAAGTGCTTCGGAATAACACCATGCCGCATGGACAGAATGACTTTAATCAATCCCGCCACCGCCGCCGCCGCTTCCAGGTGCCCCACATTGGTTTTCACCGACCCTAACAGCAGCGGCGAATCGACGCCGCGACCGACACCGAGCGCCGCTGCCGCGGCTTCCACCTCGATCGGATCCCCAAGCGGGGTCCCCGTCCCGTGTGCCTCCAGATATTTCACCTCATGCGCGGCGATCCCACTGCGCTTGAGCGCCGCTTCAATGACCGCCTGCTGCGCCTTCTGATTCGGAGCGGTCAGCCCCGCGCTCGCCCCATCCTGATTGATCGCGCTGCCTCGAATCACTGCCCATACAGGATCTCCATCCCGCTGTGCATCGGCGAGGCGCTTCAAGATCAGTATTCCGCAGCCTTCGCCACGCACATAGCCGTTTGCGGACGCGTCGAAGGTCTTGCAGCGGCCATCCGGCGACAGCATTCCAGCCCGTGCGAAGGCGACGAATGTCGCATCGTTCAGCAAGATGTTTACGCCACCCGCCACGGCCAAGTCGCATTCCCCTGCGAGCAGGCTTTCGCACGCCAGGTGCGTGGCTACCAACGACGAACTACAGGCCGTATCAACCGACAAGGCAGGGCCATGCAAGTCGAAGTAATACGCGATCCTGCCGGCTGCGATCGACGCTGCGTTGCCGGTGGCGAAGTGAGGATCGGCAGCATGGCCGGCGCCCTGCTGGTTCAGCAAGGTTTCGTAGTCGTGGCCCATCACGCCAACAAATACGCCGGTGTTCGACCCCGCCAATCGGGTGGGGTCGATCCCGGCTCGTTCAAGAGCCTCCCACACGACTTCCAGCAGGAAGCGATGTTGCGGATCGATCAATTCCGCTTCGCGTGGCGAAATCCGGAAAAATGATGCATCGAAGCGGGAGACATCTTCGAGGAACCCACCGAATTGACCCTCGCTACAAACAGTCTGGTCATCCCGATCATTCTTTCGACAAGTGCCAGGCGTTGATCGCTGCTTGATAGCATCGATCCCGCCTTCCAGTAACGCCCAGAATTGCTCCGGACTCGACGCTTCGCCTGGAAAGCGACAACCCACACTAATCACGGCGATGTCGTCTCTTTCTGAAACACCACGGGTTGCCTGCCTCTGCAAGTCGTCGGCAGAATCCGCCGCGACGTTCGTGTGCGCCTTTGCTTCGCTGGCTTCATCCGTGTTTTCGGGCGAGCGCACTTCAAATGCCACGCCTTGCACCTGCAGATATTCATCGATCGCCGCCGGCGTGCCATACTGAAAGAAAAACGTCACCTCAAGCTCGATGCCGATTTGTTCGCCAAGGCGATGACGCAATTCCAGCAAATCGAGTGAACTTAGTCCCATTTCCATCAACGGCACGTGCGGCCCATACGCTGCCGATCGCTCCGGGCCTAGCGCCTGCTCTATGGTGTTGCGTACCCATCTTGAGCACGCCTCGTGCGAGGAGCTTGTCGCCGGCATGTTCTGCTGCTGAATTGTTGCGTCGCTCGACTGAGCACGCGCCGGTTCACCTTCCCCTGCACATCCATGGGTCAGATCGTGGGCCCGAAGGTATTCGACAATCGCTGCGGGTGTTCCACATTGAAAGAAAAAAGTTGGATGCAGCGTGATCCCGACGCGTTCGCCGAGCCGATGACGCAACTCCAGCAAGTCGAGCGAACTCAAGCCCATTTCCATTAGGGGCGCCTGCGGTTCATACGCGCCGACTCGCCGCTTGCCTAGTACCTGTTCTATCGTGTGTCGCACCTGCGTCGCCAACTCCACCGCTGCCGCACTCCGCGCGAGCACGCGTCTCGAGCCCGCCGGCGCCCGCGCTTGCATCACTGGCGGGAAATCCCGGAAGTTCTGGTATTCAATCAACACCCCAGCGCCACCATTCGCCTTGTCTTCCGGCCGAAACGAGCACACGACTTCACGAACCGTCGCGCCGTGCGACTCATGAAAGCGCAGCATCGGATCCACGGGCCACCCGGTGTGATCACGCTGCTGGATGTACTGGTCCATTGAGGCAATGGTCGGATTCGACCGCGCATAAGCGCGACAGCGCGTAACGCCGGCAACCGTCTCGATGTCTTCACAGCAGGCAAAGTAAACAAGGGCGAAGTCGAGCAGTTCGTCCGCTATTCCAGTGCCTTGCATTTCCGGTAAGACGCAGGTTCCGAGCAGATGAGCAACCACACCGTCCGGTTTGTGGACGCGCGCAAAATCCGCGAATGGGGTATCACGCAATTGCGCCAACGCCTCCACTCTCTGCGAATACAAGGCCGCGACAAGCCGACCATCCTGTTCCACCAGCATTTGCCCTTGTGGGAAAACACTGATGCGACGGCGCAATTCGATCTCGGACACGGCCAGGTCTTCTGACCAGCAGATCCGGTCCAACTCTCGCAAACGTGCGATATCAGCCTCAACCGGATGCCGTATCCGATAGGGACGTGCGAGCCACCGATTCAGCGTGATACGGGTAAAAGGCGCCGCGCGCGGAAACCGCCGAAAAGATACTCGTTCGGGATAGAGTCCCGCTTCGGCCGCGGCCATCAAAAACACGGGAGCCTCGAACAGGTGCTGCCGTGACATACCGTGGTAAGCGTCGAAGTGGAGGGCTCCGGTTCGACTCCCCAGCCTGCGCACTATTTGCGGACTCAGGCAGTGCACTTCCAGCATTGCCAACCCATACCGCGAGGTCACCTCTCGCCAACGCTCCAGATGCTCCACCAGGCTCTGCAACGCGGATGCCGGCTCGATACTCTTGCCATCCTGGTCGACGTACACGCCCGTGAAGGGAAAATTGCCTCTTCGCACGACTGCCGCTTCGTCTAGCGGAGAGCGTAAGTCTCTGTCGTGGTCAAGAAAGGAACGGATATGCAAGATCTTCTCTGGGTCCGTTATCCCGCACTCGCTCAAGGATTCGATGAATCCGTGCGGATCGCCGATATCGCCGACCACAAGGACGTGCGGCAGGCCCGCCAGAGTTCGTGAGGCCACCTCCAGCGCACGTTCATTGAAATCCGCACCGATTAACAACAACGGATAACTCTCCAACGCCTTACCACGCTTTGTTCTCGTCTGGATCACTTCGTAGAGTTGGCGCAGCAACGTCCCGTCGCCGCATCCCATGTCGGCGATATAACGTGGTTGCACATCGAGCGCCTCTCGATCGAACAGATCCACGATGAGATCGCTGAATGCCTCGAAATACAACCGATGCTGAAAGCCGCTGCACGTCACGTTCAGCTGGCGCTCGATATGGCGCTCGTGCCCTTCCGCATCCCGACCGAACACCTCTACGGCATTTCCAAATAGCAACGCTTCCGTGCGTGCCAGCATGGGCTGATAGGACACCACCGTCCCGAGCGCCGCTCCGTTCCTGATCAGGTACTGACCGGCACTGTTCAGCTTGAACACTGAACCCTCCATACTTCCCCAGCCTCGCACTTCGAAATAACGACGCAGCATCGCCTGAGAAGTGGGCGAGACTTCCGGATGTGCCTTTGCTTCCAATACCGCCGCGCCACCCAACCGATCGATCTGTACTAGCAACGGGCACAGTAACGCTCCAGTCAACAATCCGGCCATAGGCTCCCCTACGTCGCCCCAATTGCTCATTGCACGTTCCAACCATTTTCGCAATGCCACGCTCGCCGGATCCTGGAATGCAGCACTAGTCGACAAACGCATCAACTCGTCAATGTCAGCGGGCAACCGCGCTGCCGATTTCATCGCAGGCGTGGCCCGGTAGGAATCCTCCCCAATCGATTCCACCCAGTCCAACTCCAGTAACAGCCGCATGGCTACGCGTAGGTGCCCGTCATTTGCCCCCGTCGCTAAAGCCAATTTCCCGATGGTCAGATCGGCATGACCATCCAGACTCCCAAACAGGAAGTGCCGACGACAGGCCTCGATCACGGGCGTTGCCACGAATCCGTCTGCAAAACTATTAATCAGACCGAGCACGACACACTCCTGAAATTTAAAAAAAATCGCCCGCGCAGCGACTCGCGCCACATCATCTCGAAGACATGGCGTCACCGCGGCACAGCTATTCTCACTACGACTTAAAAGCAGCGTATCTTTCTTTCCCGTCCCGTACATTTTTCGAAAGACGATATGTATTACTTAATAAAGTAGCTACCAATAATTGTCGTTATGAAAAATCGGACTTTGAATGTTTAGCCGAGCGCATTCTCGATCAGAACGGTCGTGGGATTGCGAAACACCGTTGAGTCAAACACGTTTTAAAAGCTTGCGCTGACGATCTTGGCCAGCTCTGATCTGGCTGTTCCAGTGTAGCGTCCGATCGGATAGCACGGCGCGTGGCTTTGAGTCGCAAGGAGATATATGCATGAACTGTAACAACGGGCTTAATCCACCCGCTTTTCGGCGCGCCGAGGCGAAGCCGACAACCCCACCGTCCCCAGACAAAGCCGTTTGTTTCCCCTGCAAACCCATCCGCGACGCACGCAGTGCGGAGTGGGAGCTAACGAGTCCTTTGTCACTTGCGACGGATACGCGACAACACGGATTCCAGATGCACCACTACTGCGACTGTGCGAGGGCCCCGCTTATGAGCTGGCGGTGTGAGCCGCTTTCTTTGCTTATCTTTCTTTGCGGCGGCAAAGAAAGTAAGTGCCGCCCCGCACAGGGGCAAC
>NZ_JAQQEF010000062.1:0-5012 GCF_046027605.1 Paraburkholderia fungorum | reverse complement strand
CACGCGCACGGTCTGACGCACGTTCAGCGCGTTGCCGAAGCCCGTGTCGGCATCGACGATCAGCGGCAGCGCGACCGCGTCGCGAATCCGCGCGCAATGCTCGGCGACTTCGGCGAGGCCGATGAAGCCGAGATCGGGCAGCCCAAGCGACATGTTGGTGACGCCCGCGCCCGTGATGTAGATCGCTTCGAAGCCGGCGTCTTCAATCACGCGCGCGCTCATTGCGTTGAAGGCGCCCGGCACGAGCAGGCCCTGGCGTTGGTTGACCTTGGCGCGGAACGCCGCGCGGCGAGCAGTGGAAGAGGTAGTCATAGCTCGTGTCTCCGGATAATTGGCTTGAGGTGGCCGGCTTACGCAGGAAACGTGCCGGTCGTGAGCCTCTTTCTGTTTCGTTTGAAAAAACATGGACTTATCGAAAGCAGTGTGTTGAGAGGCGGTCGTGCGAAAATGTTCCACTTGTTCCGCGGAACGTTTCATAATTGTTCCATCGTTTCCGGAGACTCCATCGTGTCAACGCTTATCTCGAACCCGAACCACAGCCGCCCGGGCATCGCGCTGGTAAGCATCAGCCGGCTGAGAGCGCTGTGCGAGACCGTCGCGCCCCGCTATGCGGAGCGCGCAAAGTTCTTTTCGGTACGCGAGGGCTACGGCGCTGCCGTGACCGCGCTGCAGGCGTATGTCGATGCCGGCACGGTCGACGTCGTACTCGCCGCCGGCTCAAACGGCGCGTATCTGCGCGACAACCTTAGCGTGCCGGTCGTGATGGTCAAGGTGAACGGCTTCGACGTACTGAGCGGTATCACCCAGGCAATCACGACGTGGCCGGGCACGCCGATCGGCCTCGTTCTGCACGAAACGGTGTCGAAGGAACTAATCGACCTCAGCGCGTGGTTGAACGTTGCATTGAAACAGCGCGCATACCGCTCGATTGACGAAGTCCGGGTGGCCGTCGATACCCTCGCAGCCGAGGGCTGCACGGTCATCATCGGCCCGGGACTGGCGTGCGATCTCGCGCAGCAGGCCGGGCTGCATAGCGTGTTTCTCTACTCGCTCGGAGCCGTCGAGGAAGCGTTCGAGCGCTCCATCGAATTGGCGCGCGTGAGCCGCCAGAAGGAGTCGAAGCGTGTGCGGCTCAATACAATCGTCGCGCATCTGCGCGACGGCGTCGCCGCATTCGATGACGCCGGCCAGCTCGAGGCGGTCAATCCGGCGATGCTCGATCTGCTCGGACTCGACCGTACGCGCGATCTGCCGTCGCAAATTGCGAGTGCGGTCGGCCCGCTGCTGCGCGAAACGCTCGACACCGACGCGCCGATCGACGAGCGCATCGAGCAGATCGACGGCCGTGCGCTGATCGTCAATTGCGTGCCGATCGTCGAGCATGGCTTGCGTTCCGGGTCGGTGGTCACGGTGCAAGATGCACTGGTCGCCCAGCGCATCGACCGCTCGTTGCGCACCAGTCAGCGGCCGAAACATCTGGTGGCGCGGCATAGTCTGTCCGATCTGACTGGCGCGTCGCCAGCGCTCGAGCGTGTGCGGCGCCTTGCGCGGGCCGGGGCTGCACACGACGCGACCGTGATGCTCACTGGTGAAAGCGGCACTGGCAAAGAGCTGGTCGCGCAGGGCATTCATAACGCGAGCCGCCGGCGCGGCAATCCATTCGTCGCGTTCAATTGCGCGGCGTTGCCGGAAGGGTTGATCGAAAGTGAACTGTTCGGACACGAGGAGGGTGCGTTCACCGGCGCGCGGCGCGGCGGCAGCCCGGGGCTCTTCGAAATCGCGCATACGGGGACGATCTTTCTCGATGAAATCGGCGAAATGCCGGCGGCGTCGCAAAGCCGGTTGCTGCGTGTGCTGCAGGAGCGCGAAGTGATGAAACTCGGTTCGGGGCGCGCGACGCCGATCGACGTTCGCGTGATCGCCGCGACGCATCGCGACCTGCATGCACTCGTTGAGCAAGGTGTGTTTCGCGCCGATCTGTATTTCCGGCTCAATCTGTTGCAGATCGAACTGCCGCCATTGCGCGAGCGCCGCGGCGATATACCGGAACTTGCGCGGCATCTGCTCAGGCGCAGCGCAACAAAATACGGGCTGCCCGCCACCACCGCGGAGCGCGTGCTGGAATTCCTGGCGCCGCTGTTTGAACACTACGCGTGGCCCGGCAACGTGCGGGAGCTCGAAAACCTGCTAGCGCGCGCGGCGATTTATCTGGGCGATGCGGCGAGCAGCGGGTGGCAGGATCTGCGGGACGTTTTTCCGGAGTTCGGACGCATGCATGCGCCACCCGCCCCAGCGGCCAATGGCAAGGTCGTCGGCTCGCCGCCCGCGGCCGTGACCCGCGAAGACGTAGTACGTGCTCTGGAAAGAAACGGCAACAACCGTGCCGCGGCGAGCCGTGCGCTCGGGATCGGACGTACCACGCTTTGGAGGCTACTGAAGAAGTGAGGCTGTCCAGGTTCACGCGTTGGATACTAGCGCCCCGCTTGCTCAAACCCGGTAGTTGAAACCGCGGGGCCAACGGGGAGTGCCTTTCGCCGGCCAGCTTACGAGGCGCTGGGCGAACTACCACCGTTGAACCGCCCGAACATGCGCGCTAGCATCATGCCGGTGAGAAGGGCGCCTAGCCCGGCGGCAACAACATGTTCCGTCGAACGCAGATCAAAATTCCCAACACGTAATACAAGAACATATCCGGCGACGATGTTGAGAAATCCCCACAGCACGTTAACGGTTGAAGAGGAGAGTCCTTGTCCCGGCGGTCTGGCAAAGGGACTCTGAAACGGTCGCCCCATTATTCCGCTGAGCAGGTGCGGGAGGGCGTTCATAAGAAAAGCGCCGCCGAAGAAGTAAGACACGTAGTGAATCCATTCCATTGTCAATCTTGCCTTTTAAATTAAAACCGGCTCATCGCTTACGTTCTCTTCTCGTTAGTCTGAAACGCGTCGTTACACCGAAGGAGAGGTCGTGTTCTCGACGCGCTATCCGGCGACAGTGATCGCGTCGTGCAGGTAGTGCCGCATGAGGCCTTCCAGTTCGTCCATCACACCTTTACGACTGGCTATGGAGGTATCGCCATTGATCGCGACGGCCGCCTTCATGATCTGCTGGATCACGGCGGCGCGGACGGCGATCTCTGCCGCCGCTAGATGCGGTGCCACCGCAGCCAGCACAGATCCGATCTCGCCACGCAGACTTTCGCGGATGCCACTCGTGCCCGGCAGGGCATAACTGTAGGTCTCGACCAGAACCGCAAACGCCGGATGGATTGAGCGGAACTTCACGAACGTTCTCGTCAACCGGCTCGCAAGCAGCGATAAGTCCAGAGACGGCGCAGCCTCACGCAGCTTACGGAAGGTCTCTGTGAGCATGTTCAGATAGCTTTCAAGCAATGCAGCCGCGATCTGATCCTTGGTGGGAAAGAATTGATACAGCGAGCCAATCGATGCACCCGCGCGGGCGGCAATCGCCGTCATCGTTGCTGCGTCGTATCCTTTCTCGGCAAACTCGGTGCCCGCGGCCTCCAGCAGCGCCGCGACCCGCGCGTGACCGCGTGTACGCTGAGGCGCTTTCGCATGCCCGCTACTGGCACTCAATGTTCCGTTTGACTTTTGTGAGGTCATCCTCATATACTTGAAATGTGAGACAAGCCTCACAATACACCTTTGGCTTGCTAAGTTCAACGGAAGGCAAACATGTTGCAGAAACTCGACCCAAAAACTACCGCACTCGTTCTGATCGACCTCCAGCAGGGCATCCTCGGTTTCGCGAAGGCCCCTCGCACTGCCGAGTCCGTGCTTACGGCTTCGGCGAATCTCGCAAAGCGTTTCCGGGACATCGGCGCGCCAGTCGTGCTAGTGCGCGTGGGCTGGAGCCACGATTTCGGCGACGCGCTGAAGCAACCCGTCGACCAACCCGCGACGCCTCCAGCCGGTGGACTTCCCCCGACGTGGTGGGATTTCCCCGCGGCGCTCGAAGCAGGCGAGCATGATCTCAAGATCACGAAGCGGCAGTGGAACGCATTTCACGGCACCGAACTCGATCTGCAATTGCGTCGCCGGGGCATCAAGACCATTGTGCTCGGCGGAATTTCGACGAATATCGGTGTCGAGTCGACGGCGCGAGCCGGCTATGAACTTGGCTATACACTCGTGCTCGCCGAGGATGCGATGAGCTGCGCTTCGGCCGAGCATCATCACGCTTCGGTTAATTACATTTTCCCGCGGCTCGGCCTGGTGCGACAGTCCGAGGATGTGATCAAGGCGCTCGCGGACTGACACCGGCCTACGAAAGGCCATGAGCCACTCCACTGCGTAGCCATTGACGGCACGGAAGGGGCGTCGGTCGGCATACCATCTCATCTGGTACGACCGACTCATCGGATCGAGTCAACCCGCGGCTGCTCCATTTGTGCACCGACCTATCCGTGTATTCGAGAAGGGCGGCAGCAGAGTGCGATGATTTAGTGCAGGAGTCGCCGAGATGTTCAAATCAAGGTCCGATGGACAATCAGTTGACCGTATAACCGCCGCTTCGCCGGCGCAAAAAAGCCGTTACCAGGTCGTCGAGTCGGTCCTGTCGCACATCGGGGCTGCTATCGATAGCAAGGCGCTTGTTCGCGCGTTGACTGCTCTTTTCCCGTTAATAGTACTCACGCTGGTTTCCGGTCAGACAAAGTGGCTGCTCGTTTCGCTGGTAACGGCGTCGACCGCTATCGCGGTGGACCGGTCGCATCTCGCCCCGCTCGGGGTACTCGCTCACGGAACAACCATCGGAACAGGCTTCCTGGTATTAATAGCCTCGCTTGCGTATCCTCCATTGTTTGTCGGAGCCACTGCGCTGCTGGCAATGGGGTCGATTCTGGTGACGGCACGAGGGAGCGAACTGCGTTCACTCGGCAGCTATACGTTTATTCCGGTGCTTTACCTCGCCTGCGAGAGCGCCGAAGGAGTCAGGCAGTCGGCACTCATCCATCGCGGATTTGAGCTTCTTCCCTTCATATTGACTGCTTTCCT
>NZ_JAQQEF010000061.1:0-5612 GCF_046027605.1 Paraburkholderia fungorum | reverse complement strand
ATTACGTTTCCGATAGTGCGCATTGTTTGATTTCCTTTATTTTTTGAAAGCTTAGTGAGGGATTGGTTAGGCGCGTGTGCACCCCGAACACCCAGTAACTCTTCCTGTTTATCGGCAAATTAAAGGCAACATTTAGTGTTGATAACAACATTTTGAGCTGTTACCAGACAGACCACACCAGGCCAGTATCGACACTGATTTTTTTGTGGTGTTCGACATAAGGTGTCGTATGGAACGAGCCGCAGCTCGGGAAGAAATCTTTGCCAAACGGATTGGTCAAGCGCTGGCGGCAGCGCGCAACGCGGCTTCATTGACTCAAGAACAGGTTTCGGCCGCATTGGATGTCAATACCGAGACGATCAGTCGCTTCGAGCGTGGTCACACGCTGCCACCGCTCGGGCGTCTCTTTGAGTTAGCGTCGCTGTATGGTGTGTTGCCGGAAACCCTGGTGGCTGGCGGGGCAGGGCGCTCCCTTGATCCGGGTCTTGACGTGTCGCTTCTCATCAACGATCTCTCCGAAGAGGATCGCGAATTCGTAAGGAGCTGGGTCGCTGCGATGTGCGCTCGCCTTTCGGACGGCAAGAAGCGTCGTAAATAGCCTGGTTGAGTTGCTCAATATTCTTCGGGCTTTAGACTTCGAGCCACGCCAGGTCATCGGTCTAATTCGCACTTCGCCCCGTTGCCGCGCTACCGCGTTAATCGCTGCCTAGCCAATAGGTAGGAAGGCGGCTTTTCCAAAAACGCGCTTGTCGGGCAAGATGTGGGCATTCTCACGGCAGAAAATCTGAGAAAGCTTGAGACTTCGCGCTGCCGGAATGTGTTTCTCGATATCGATACTGGCTTGCTTCACAATGGCCTGTCGATGAGAGTTAAACGTCGATTTCGGGAGGATCGCGTGAAGGTCGTGACCGTTTGACCAAAGCAGCAGGGTCGTCAGGAGCGGCCTGGACCGGACACGCGCAACCGCACGATTTATTGAAATCGGTGCGTCCATCGATAGCGCATTCAGTTCCGAAAGGTAAATCTCTTGTGCACGCTTGGCTGTCCACATCCGTCCGTTCGTCAGGTGATGTCGCTTCAGGTAAGTCTTCGATAGCTTCAATTCCGCACGGATTGTTGAAGCAGCGATTTCCACGAGTGAGCGCCAAATATTTCTCGCATCAGAGCCAACCACTGCCTTCAGATACGGAAAAGCCTTCGTCCGCTTATCTAGCAATTCCTGCTCTTTATCATAGAGGAGCCATTTCAAGCCGGAGTTCTCAGTACATAAGCGAACGCCTATTCCTTGATCAAGCCATTGCGGTTTGCATAATTTCATGGGCGACGTGCGCAGCAGATGACTGCAAATATCAAAGGAAGTGAGCCCATCAGAAAGTTTGAATCGGTGGGTGATGTCGATCGCTCGGATGGTGAATTCACCGGCGGACCACGCTTCACGTTGCTCTTGAGCATAGGGGATGTTTAAGCAATCCAAGGTTCCGCAGATAATAGAACTTGCGATAGCGCAAACATTGTTTGAGCCAAACATATTGTGACCCTGCAACACCTTTAGAGGTGAGCAGCGAATTGACACCGCATCTCGGTCGTTTAAAGAAATTACATGCACCGGACTTCCACACGAATTCAGTATAACCGTTTTCGAATACTGATTTTTCTTGTCGTCGGAGCCGTTCTCGAACTCTTTTACCCGAGTATTGCCGAATGGTTTGTGTTTGATGTAGACCAGAAGGTCGAGGAGATCGATCATTACTGAAAATGAGAGGGCAAGGTTGAAGGCGGACGCAAAAAATCAAGGAAAAACACAGCGAAAACAGATGGTGGCCGAAAATGGGTGGAGTTCGGCTAGTATGTGTTTGGTAGCCGTTTCCGCTGTTGTTGCGTCTTTGTGTCTGTTCCCTGTGGTCTACGTAGTCCGGTAGACCACAGGCAATCAGACGGTTTTGTTGAGAAAAGACTCTCGAAATGCATATGCCCTGAACCGCGCGCCACTACCACCGGGCACCTTGAACTGCTTGGACGGCTTCCCACCAGAGCCTTGTTCAATCCATCCTGATTCCTGCAAAGCTTCGTGAAATTCGCGCACGCCGTACTTTTCCTTGAGCAAGTCGAATGCTTCAGGTCTAACCAGAAGGAGGGCTTCCCCGTCTTTTGTCGGCATATACCGATAAGCGAACGGCGCATGTGCTTCGCGCTTGTTGTATTCGTCAAACGGGAAAATTTTCTTCTGTCGTTTTTGAATAATTTCGAGAACACGTTTGATGATCAACGAACCCGCCGAAGCTTGCGACGCGGAATATTCGGAAAACCAGTTCGAGAAACAAGCGCGTATAGATTGACCAATTACTTTTTTCGGCAAATCGATTACACCTGCATCCACGGCAACGTAACCGGCGAAGGCGGAAATCAAAAAATGATCCATGACGCGGAGGGCGATATTGTCGGAATCATCGAATGCCAGGTCAGCAGTGAGGCCATCGATGATTTTCGAGCGACGTTTTCTGTAATCGGATTTCAGTTGATCAACATGTTTTGCGACGTGTTCGACGAAAATAGGCCATGCAATACCGTAAGTTTTTCGCAGCGTTGCATTCAGATTTCGAATAAATGTCGCGCTGTCGGGACTGCCATGGGGATCGGAAACGACACCCCACGGGCCGTCTACCTGCAAGGTGATGAAGCGCGCAGCATGACCGCCTGTCGGCGTCTGGCCCGCGCGCCCCATGCGGTCCGCCAAGCTCTCTTCGCCTGCCGACAAAATGGTTGTTGCGAATGAAGGCAATTGCGCCTGAGTTCCTGTGGGATTTGCGCGATGCTTGTCGACGCCGTTCGTCAAATCATAGGTGAGCGGCGCAATGTCACGCGGATTCGCCTGGCCGATTTCGTCAAGAATCAACGGTAGATCGTTTCGCGCAACCGCGCTGGCGCGCAGGCCGTTGAGTGTGCCAGACCAGGTTGCCAATGGGTACGGTGAGCCGAGCAGTGCCTGGGCGAGACGCAAGGCAGTCGTCTTGCCGGTGCTTGAATGACCGACAAGAGACACGGCGAACGTAGACTGCCCGAGTGGTCGAAGCAGCGGAGCTGCGAGCGCAAAGCAAAGTGGCGCGACCAAGAGCGGATTGTTTTCGAGCAATTGCGTGCATGCTCGCCACGCTTCGATATCGCCAGAATGGTCAAATTTCGAATTGGCATCCGAGGGACGCTGCACCATTTCAGTAGATGTCGGGCCGAACAACTTATCGCCGAAGACGTACCCACAGCCACCAGAATAGAGCCACCCGTTTGCAATGACGCGCTTGAAAAGCGGGCGCGGTGCGAACGATTTCAAATACTGGACAACAGTCGTAGTGGCTTGGTCGTCGTCTTTAAGTCGTGCGCCGCTATCGAGCAGTTTCAGCTTCAGCTCACGCGGTTGGGCTAGGTCAGTCTCCAAAATTTCGATGCGCCTACTTCCCACTAGCGTTTCGATTTCCACAAGATGCGCTGGCGCGCCGCCATCGACATTCGTTACGTATCCGATACGATTGAGCGGCGAGCATACCCGGATCAGTTCGGGCTTGTCGGTGCGCACGTGACGGCCGTCTGCATCGTCCGTGTCTCGTCTGTCGTTTCGCATGGTTATTGCCTCCCCTGAATGCGCTCGTTGAGCCAATCCGATATTTCGGAGTCGGACCAGCCTACGCAGCGTTCAGTCAAGCGGATTTGGCGCGGAAAATGTCCTGCCGCCATCGCGGCATAAATTGTCGAGCGAGAGAGTCCCGTCATCCGAGATACATCGCGGAGGCGCAGGATGGTTTGCACGCCCGGGGGCGTATTGGTTGTACGGTCGTTCATCGGCGTGTCCAGGAGGTCAAGTTTGGGCGCAGTGAGAGAGGCACCTTCACTTGGTATTTACTGCCGCCGACCAGATTCACGCGGGACGAGTCAAAAATTTTTTTAGGGTGTACCCCTTGCGTGCCCGCGCGCGGTGACATCGGCGAGCACGACCAGTCGTTTTGCTAACTTCGCGCGCGTCGGTATACGCGCGCGATTAACGGGTGCTTTGCTCGACTGCGGCGGTTGGCTCATCGTTGCTGGGGCTGTGCGTAACGTTGACGTACAGTTGCGGCGCCCTAGGCGGAACAGTTATTTGCTCCTCGGTCGCAAATTTGTGCGGTGCTGTTCGCGAGTTGAAGGGTTCTAGGTTCCGGCGTTTGGGATGTCGACGTTAGTTCGCGGGGGTAAGAAAGTTGGGATCGTTGAATCGAACGAATCGAACAAGAGAAGTCGTCGACGCAGCAGGGCCCACGCGTTCGCGCGAAAATGAAGTGTGGCGGAGATCGGGAAGGGCAGGGGCAATATGCCGACGGCCGGTACGCAAGGACGCTGAAATTTTTGATCGAGACTGTGGACGGCCGGTGATACGCGACGGAGTGTGCTTCCGTCCACGGAATGGTCGGTGCCGCACCGACGATCACGAAGACGCTACGCCGCATCCTGTTTCCGTACGTCTTTGGGTGCCGAATGGGCGTCGAAGGGAAATAGTGAGGGGGATTTTGAGGGGAATTGAAAGTGTGTAATTCAATGATCCATGCCTGACAGGCGATAACGAGTAATTTACATAGAATGATCGAACATGTAGGCGATTTCGCGCTGGGTTCTTCAGCTCGAATTCAAAACCCCGGCGCCGTGAGGCGGCCGGGGTTTTTGTTTTGCAGCATTCAAACCGCATCCATATCAACTGCAAATTCCCGATCCCCTCGGTCAACTATCCGACTACTCGTTGGGGAAATTTCGCATCCTCGCTTCAGACCGATATTGAGACGTTCACCGTGCGGTGTCGGGTACGTTACGCCCGTCGAAAATCGCGCCAGCCCGACGGCGGCGCGCAGCCCCACGCTTGCCTACTCAATCCTAGTTCTCTGCCTGTGAGTGACAAAACGATGACCCACAAAGATTCCGTTGCCAATGTGTATGTTGCCACCCCCAGCTACGGCGCCGTCGTGACGACGGATTACACGCTCGGACTTCTCGACCTCTACGACGAGGCGGCTCAACGTGGCTTCGGCGTGCGGGTCAGCTTCAACAGCTTCGACAGTCTGATCACTCGCGCGCGCAACACCATGGTGGCGGAATTTCTCGCCGACGCCCGCTTCACGCATCTGATGTGGATCGACGGTGATATCGGCTTCAAAGGCGCGGACGTGGTACGCCTGCTGCAGGCCAACCGTCCTGTGGTGGCCGGTGTCTATCCGCTGAAAACCGACGGCTGGCCCGCGGCAGGTCTCGAGGAGGCATTGCCTGCCGGTTCGACAAAAGCCGATTTCCGCGCGCGCCATGCGATGTATCCCGCCGTGGTGCGCGGCGATGACGCGCTTGAGCCGGACGCCGATGGTTTTCTCGACGTGCTCTATGCGCCGACCGGATTCATGCTGATCAAGCGAGAGGTATTTGTCGCGCTAATGGAGCGCTTTCCCGAGCTCCACTGCCGGTCGACACTCGCGGGCCGTCCGGAGCTCGACGAGGGTGCACCCGCGGCATTCCTCTACGCGTTCTTCGACACCATGGTCGATCCCGACACGCGGATGTACCTTTCGGAAGACTACGCGTTCTGTCGTCTCATCGAACGTATCGGC
>NZ_JAQQEF010000060.1:0-5722 GCF_046027605.1 Paraburkholderia fungorum | reverse complement strand
GTAAACGCAGAAACCCCACCTTTTCGGGGTGGGGTTTCTGTTGCTGCTGGGGAGCCTGACGATTACCTACTTTCACACGGGAATCCGCACTATCATCGGCGTGGAGTCGTTTCACGGTCCTGTTCGGGATGGGAAGGGGTGGGACCGACTCGCTATGGTCATCAGGCATGACTTGTTGCTGTACTGCCTCCGGGCAATACAACCAATCTGGAAGAAGTAGTTTCTGGTGATGCTCACCAGAGGTAAAGCTGTTGGGGTTGTGTTGTTCGAGGCACAACACTGATCACTCAACCGTGCGTGTCCACCATCCCCTTCGGGGATCGGACCCGTGTCAGCGCTAAAGCGCCAACGCTGGTCGAGACACACCTGTTATAGGATCAAGCCTTACGGGCAATTAGTATCAGTTAGCTTAACGCATTACTGCGCTTCCACACCTGACCTATCAACGTCCTGGTCTTGAACGACCCTTCAAGGGGCTCGAAGCCCCGGGGATATCTCATCTTAAGGCGAGTTTCCCGCTTAGATGCTTTCAGCGGTTATCTCTTCCGAACATAGCTACCCGGCGATGCCACTGGCGTGACAACCGGTACACCAGAGGTTCGTCCACTCCGGTCCTCTCGTACTAGGAGCAGCCCCCTTCAAATATCCAGCGCCCACGGCAGATAGGGACCAAACTGTCTCACGACGTTTTAAACCCAGCTCACGTACCTCTTTAAATGGCGAACAGCCATACCCTTGGGACCGGCTACAGCCCCAGGATGAGATGAGCCGACATCGAGGTGCCAAACACCGCCGTCGATATGAACTCTTGGGCGGTATCAGCCTGTTATCCCCAGAGTACCTTTTATCCGTTGAGCGATGGCCCTTCCATACAGAACCACCGGATCACTATGACCTGCTTTCGCACCTGCTCGACTTGTCGGTCTCGCAGTTAAGCACGCTTATGCCATTGCACTATCAGCACGATTTCCGACCGTACCTAGCGTACCTTCGTACTCCTCCGTTACACTTTGGGAGGAGACCGCCCCAGTCAAACTGCCTACCATGCACTGTCCCCGATCCGGATTACGGACCAAGGTTAGAACCTCAAACAAACCAGGGTGGTATTTCAAGGTCGGCTCCACGCAGACTGGCGTCCACGCTTCAAAGCCTCCCACCTATCCTACACAGACCGGTTCAAAGTCCAATGCAAAGCTACAGTAAAGGTTCATGGGGTCTTTCCGTCTAGCCGCGGGGAGATTGCATCATCACAAACACTTCAACTTCGCTGAGTCTCGGGAGGAGACAGTGTGGCCATCGTTACGCCATTCGTGCAGGTCGGAACTTACCCGACAAGGAATTTCGCTACCTTAGGACCGTTATAGTTACGGCCGCCGTTTACCGGGACTTCAATCAAGAGCTTGCACCCCATCATTTAATCTTCCGGCACCGGGCAGGCGTCACACCCTATACGTCCACTTTCGTGTTTGCAGAGTGCTGTGTTTTTATTAAACAGTCGCAGCCACCAGTTTATTGCAACCCCTTCACCCTTCTGGCGCAGGCCAGTCAAGCTACAGGGGCGTACCTTATCCCGAAGTTACGGTACCAATTTGCCGAGTTCCTTCTCCCGAGTTCTCTCAAGCGCCTTAGAATACTCATCTCGCCCACCTGTGTCGGTTTGCGGTACGGTCTTGTTAAACTGAAGCTTAGAGGCTTTTCTTGGAACCACTTCCAGTTGCTTCACCGCCTAAGCGGCTCGTCCCATGCCCTTGAATTACGCACCCGGATTTGCCTGAGTGCCTTCTCCAACACAGAAACCGGGACTTCCAACACCCGGACAACCTTCCGCGATCCGTCCCCCCATCGCATTTAACAATGGTGCAGGAATATTAACCTGCTTCCCATCAGCTACGCATTTCTGCCTCGCCTTAGGGGCCGACTCACCCTACGCCGATGAACGTTGCGTAGGAAACCTTGGGCTTACGGCGAGGGGGCCTTTCACCCCCTTTATCGCTACTCATGTCAGCATTCGCACTTCCGATACCTCCAGCGCACTTTTCAATGCACCTTCGCAGGCTTACGGAACGCTCTCCTACCATGCACATAAATGTGCATCCGCAGCTTCGGTATATTGCTTAGCCCCGTTACATCTTCCGCGCAGGACGACTCGATCAGTGAGCTATTACGCTTTCTTTAAAGGATGGCTGCTTCTAAGCCAACCTCCTGACTGTTTTAGCCTTCCCACTTCGTTTCCCACTTAGCAATATTTGGGGACCTTAGCTGGCGGTCTGGGTTGTTTCCCTCTTGACACCGGACGTTAGCACCCGATGTCTGTCTCCCGTGATTGCACTCTTCGGTATTCGGAGTTTGCTATGGCGTAGTAATCCGCAATGGACCCCACAACCATGACAGTGCTCTACCCCCGAAGGTGATACACGAGGCACTACCTAAATAGTTTTCGGAGAGAACCAGCTATTTCCAGGTTTGTTTAGCCTTTCACCCCTATCCACAGCTCATCCCCTAACTTTTCAACGTTAGTGGGTTCGGACCTCCAGTACGTGTTACCGCACCTTCATCCTGGCCATGGATAGATCACCTGGTTTCGGGTCTACACCCAGCGACTGAACGCCCTGTTCGGACTCGCTTTCGCTACGCCTGCCCTAATCGGTTAAGCTTGCCACTGAATGTAAGTCGCTGACCCATTATACAAAAGGTACGCCGTCACCCTCTTTCAAAGGCTCCGACTGTTTGTATGCATGCGGTTTCAGGATCTATTTCACTCCCCTCCCGGGGTTCTTTTCGCCTTTCCCTCACGGTACTGGTTCACTATCGGTCGATCACGAGTATTTAGCCTTGGAGGATGGTCCCCCCATCTTCAGACAGGATTTCACGTGTCCCGCCCTACTTGTCGTACACCTAGTTCTTCCTCGCTGTTTTCGTCTACAGGGCTATCACCTGCTATGGCGGCACTTTCCAGAGCCTTCGACTAACAATGAAGATAAAGAGTACAGGCTGGTCCCATTTCGCTCGCCACTACTCTGGGAATCTCGGTTGATTTCTTTTCCTGCGGTTACTTAGATGTTTCAGTTCACCGCGTTCGCTTCTCGTAGCCTATGTATTCAGCTACGGATGACCCATACGGGCCGGGTTTCCCCATTCGGATATCGGTGGATCAAAGCTCGTTTGCCAGCTCCCCACCGCTTTTCGCAGGCTACCGCGTCCTTCATCGCCTGTGATCGCCAAGGCATCCACCACATGCACTTGTTCGCTTGACCCTATAACGGGTGTGTCTCTGTCGCATCCACTGGGAATGCAACGTGCGCCACAATCGCTACAGGTTGAGTATTCGTGTTGCGCCGTATTCCAAGGCAATCTTTCGATTACCTTTTCATACATTGATACAATCACAACCCTGATTCACCTACTCACACACCCATCTCTAGATGTCCTTTCGTGAATCTCTTTACTACTTCTTCCTGATTGTTAAAGAACGACAGCCGATATCGCAGTTGCTATAACCGCGTATCACTCTGACTGGCTCAATCGCCAATGCGAAACGCTCTGTGTTTTTTACACAGAACACTGCGCATTGAAGATTGGTGGAGGATGACGGGATCGAACCGACGACCCCCTGCTTGCAAAGCAGGTGCTCTCCCAGCTGAGCTAATCCCCCAGTCACACACAGATATTGCTATCTGTACTGATAGCCCCAGGGGTTTCAGTGATTAGCGCAGCCACCGCAGAAACAGTGGTGGGTCTGGATGGATTCGAACCATCGACCCCCGCCTTATCAAGACGGTGCTCTAACCAACTGAGCTACAGACCCCTGAGTCTGTCTTGTTCACAGCCGATAAGCGTGAGCGCTCAACGTTCGACACGTTAGCTCGAGAAAGGAGGTGATCCAGCCGCACCTTCCGATACGGCTACCTTGTTACGACTTCACCCCAGTCATGAATCCTACCGTGGTGACCGTCCTCCTTGCGGTTAGACTAGCCACTTCTGGTAAAACCCACTCCCATGGTGTGACGGGCGGTGTGTACAAGACCCGGGAACGTATTCACCGCGGCATGCTGATCCGCGATTACTAGCGATTCCAGCTTCACGCACTCGAGTTGCAGAGTGCGATCCGGACTACGATCGGTTTTCTGGGATTGGCTCCCCCTCGCGGGTTGGCGACCCTCTGTTCCGACCATTGTATGACGTGTGAAGCCCTACCCATAAGGGCCATGAGGACTTGACGTCATCCCCACCTTCCTCCGGTTTGTCACCGGCAGTCTCCCTAGAGTGCTCTTGCGTAGCAACTAGGGACAAGGGTTGCGCTCGTTGCGGGACTTAACCCAACATCTCACGACACGAGCTGACGACAGCCATGCAGCACCTGTGTTATGGCTCCCTTTCGGGCACCCCGACCTCTCGGCCAGGTTCCATACATGTCAAGGGTAGGTAAGGTTTTTCGCGTTGCATCGAATTAATCCACATCATCCACCGCTTGTGCGGGTCCCCGTCAATTCCTTTGAGTTTTAATCTTGCGACCGTACTCCCCAGGCGGTCAACTTCACGCGTTAGCTTCGTTACCAAGTCAATGAAGACCCGACAACTAGTTGACATCGTTTAGGGCGTGGACTACCAGGGTATCTAATCCTGTTTGCTCCCCACGCTTTCGTGCATGAGCGTCAGTATTGGCCCAGGGGGCTGCCTTCGCCATCGGTATTCCTCCACATCTCTACGCATTTCACTGCTACACGTGGAATTCTACCCCCCTCTGCCATACTCTAGCCCGCCAGTCACAAATGCAGTTCCCAGGTTAAGCCCGGGGATTTCACATCTGTCTTAGCGGACCGCCTGCGCACGCTTTACGCCCAGTAATTCCGATTAACGCTTGCACCCTACGTATTACCGCGGCTGCTGGCACGTAGTTAGCCGGTGCTTATTCTTCCGGTACCGTCATCCCCCCAAGGTATTAACTCGGAGGTTTTCTTTCCGGACAAAAGTGCTTTACAACCCGAAGGCCTTCTTCACACACGCGGCATTGCTGGATCAGGGTTTCCCCCATTGTCCAAAATTCCCCACTGCTGCCTCCCGTAGGAGTCTGGGCCGTGTCTCAGTCCCAGTGTGGCTGGTCGTCCTCTCAGACCAGCTACAGATCGTCGCCTTGGTAGGCCTTTACCCCACCAACTAGCTAATCTGCCATCGGCCGCCCCTGTAGCGGGAGGTCCTAAGATCCCCCCCTTTCCTCCGTAGAGCGTATGCGGTATTAATCCGGCTTTCGCCGGGCTATCCCCCACTACAGGACACGTTCCGATGTATTACTCACCCGTTCGCCACTCGCCACCAGGGTTGCCCCCGTGCTGCCGTTCGACTTGCATGTGTAAGGCATGCCGCCAGCGTTCAATCTGAGCCAGGATCAAACTCTTCAGTTCAAACCTGTTACTGTTTTTCGGTTCTGTTACGAACCGGTCGCTCACTCAACGTACTGACGAATGATCATCCTGCCGGCGTGTTGCCACCCCAGCAGGAAAACCTTCCTTTAATACTAGTGTGAGACTTGATACTTTCGCTTTTCGGCAGACCCCGAAGAGTCCACCGCGCGTCGCGCATCAAGCGCCCACACTTATCGGCTGTTAATTTTTAAAGATCGAGTCCGCATTCACTACCAAAACCGCACCGTGTTGCACGCCATCACAACCACCCGGCACCGCTTCGTTCTGCGTCGCTGCATCAGCAGCAGAGAAACGAGATTATG
>NZ_JAQQEF010000006.1:0-325370 GCF_046027605.1 Paraburkholderia fungorum | reverse complement strand
CGAGATCGAACTGGGCGTCGTATCGATCGCGTTGCCGGTCTGCGATCCCCAAGGAAACGTGATCGCCGCGATCAACTGCTCCTCGGAGACAGATCGCATCACGATCGCGGATCTGATTGCCACGCGCCTGCCTGCCCTGAAGGCGGCACGGGCCCATATCGAATGGGCGATTCGCCGCGCGCCTGCTCTGGTCCATTCGATCCGCCCGTCCTAGCGCGCGGAATAGCGCGATCGGCAACCAGGTCGTTAAGCTGGCCAACTCAGCTGGCGCGGACCGCCATGAGTCTTGAGGCTTGGTGGCGGGCGTTCACTCCATTGCATCCGAGCCTGTCTCTGGCTTGCCGCCTTTCGTACTGAGGTGATCGAGAAGGTGCATGGCCGCTATCGGCAAGGGCGTGGCTGGTTTGAATAACAGCTTGAGTTGCCGCCCGGCCCACTGTTCGTCGAGCCTCACTTTCACGTAGTCGGTATGATCCCGTTCGGCAAGTGCGATTTCCGGGATGATGGCAATTCCCAGCCCGGCAATGACCATGTTGCGAATCGCCTCGAAGTTTGTGACCTGAATAGCCAGACGCATTGGACACCCCGCCGCTTTGGCCGCCTGGGTAGCAAGAGCAAGAATGGAAGCACCGTCCTGCATGCCTACGTGCTCGTAGTCGAGGGTCTCGGCGAATTTCACGCTTTCGCGTCGACCCAAGGGATGGTCCGCAGGCGTGATCAACACGAGTCGATCAGTACGAAAAGGCCGTTCCGACAGGCTTTCGTCGATGCCTGATGCTGCGCATATGCCTACATCCGCATCACCGCTGAGTACATCCCGCGATACCTGGTCGCTGAGACGCTCCACTAGCCCGATCTGAACCTCGGGAAAGCGATCGACAAACGATTTGAGCGCCTTCGGCAAGTAATGCGCCATCGCCGTGAGGTTGACGGACAGCCGCACCAACCCTCGCACTCCGTCTCTATGCTGGCCCATTTCATTTTCGATTTCCTGCAAATGGCCCATGACGATCTTCGCCCGCCGATATAGCGCGACGCCCGCGGGCGTCGGCTCGACGCCACGGCTACGGCGATGCAGTAACGGCGTACCGGCGGCCCGCTCCAGGTCCGAGATGCGGCGACTGACAGCGGACACCACGACATTCCCCCGCTCGGAAGCGGCGGAAATACTGCCTCCTTCAATCGTAAAAATAAAGAGCCTTAAAGTCTCAATATCGAAGCGCATGGTCTAACCAATCCTTCACATAAACTCGGGCCGAAGCGCTTTGCCGGCTCGTGACAGCAGGTGTCGCGAACGGTCAATTCAGTCCCCTCCCCGGCTTGTTATCCTCATTGGCAAGCATCTCCTACGCTTTCCATGACGGATAACCATGGCTTACCCCCAAACCCTGCTTGAAAAGATTTGGCAGCGACACGTCGTTTCACAACTGGATGACGATTATTTCCTGCTGTATGTCGACCGGCACTTGTTGAATGAGGTGACGAGTCCTCAGGCATTCGACGGCTTACGTGCCGCCTCGCGCCAACCGTGGCGCGCTTCATCGGTATTGGCGACCGCAGACCATAATATTCCCACAACCAATCGCCTTGCGGGCATGCACAACGAATCTGCCAGGCGACAGTTCGCGGCGCTACAGCAGAATTGCAGCGAATACGCGCTGCGCTTCTTCGAGCTGACGGACCGCAGGCAAGGAATTCTGCACGTCGTCGCGCCCGAGCTGGGTGAGACCCTGCCTGGCATGACGATAGCGTGCGGCGATTCGCACACCACGACGCACGGTGCATTCGGCGCGCTAGCACTGGGCATCGGCACCTCGGACGTGGAACAGATTCTCGCAACGCAATGTCTGGTTATGCGTCGGCCCAAGACGCTGAACGTGCAAATCACCGGCGAACTACCGCGCGGCACCTACGCGAAAGACGTCGCGCTGGCGTTTATCGGCCGCTATAAAAGCGACTTTGCGACCGGGTTTGCATTGGAATTTTCAGGCGAGACGGTGTCCGGTTTCAGCATGGAAAGCCGCATGACATTGTGCAACATGGCAGTGGAAGCAGGCGCTCGCTGTGCGCTGATTGGTGTCGACAAGACGGTGATCGACTATCTCGACGGACGCCCGTCAAGCCCGGTTGGGACAGAGTGGGAAGACGCAAAGCGGCTGTGGTCGACGTTGCATAGCGATCCCTCGGCGGAATTCGACGAGACGGCCGTGTTCGACGTGAGCGATCTGCGACCCCAGGTGACGTGGGGAACGACGCCGGCCATGGTCACGAGTATCGACGCACAGGTACCGAACCCCGCTGCCGGGTCGACTCACGAACAGCGCGAAGCGGCAATGCGCGCGCTCGATTACATGGGGCTGGATGCAGGAACGCGGATTCGGGAAATCGGACTGGATAAGATTTTTATCGGCTCGTGCACCAATGCGCGCATCGAGGATCTGCGCATTGCCGCCGATGTCGTGAAGGGCAGGAAGGTCGCGTCCACGATCCGGCAGGCGTTGGTCGTGCCCGGTTCCGGGAACGTCAAGTACCAGGCGGAAGAAGAAGGTCTGGACCAGATTTTTGTCGAGGCAGGTTTCGAGTGGCGCGAGCCGGGTTGCTCGATGTGCCTTGGGATGAACAACGACAGTCTTGGTGAAGGTGAACGCTGCGCGTCGACCTCGAATCGAAATTTCGAAGGAAGGCAAGGGCGTGGTGGCCGCAGCCATCTGGTGAGCCCGGCTATGGCGGCCGCGGCAGCTATCGCCGGACATTTCATCGACCCAGCGGAGCTTTGAATGAAACCATTCCTTATTCTGAAGACCCACCCGGTGCCGATTGACCGTACCGACGTCGATACCGATGCGATCCTGCCGAAGCAGTACATGGCGTTGACGAGCCGCGTCGGATTCGGCGATTACCTGTTCGACAACTGGCGCTATGCCGAAGCGGGCGAGCCTGGCGACGACGTCACAAAACGGACGAAGCGGCCGGACTTTCCACTTAATCAGCCTCGCTATCACGGCGCGCAAATCATGTTGTGCCGCGCCAACTTCGGATGCGGATCGAGCCGCGAGCATGCCGTTTGGGCGTTGGCCGACTGGGGGATCAAAGCCATCATCGCACCCAGTTACGGTGATATTTTCTATGGCAACTGCTTCAAAAACGGCATCCTCCCGATAAGGCTGCCGGCCCATGTTGTCGAGGAGTTGTTCAACGATCTGGCCGGGACAGACGAACCGACACCCATCACGATCGACCTACCGCGGCAGCGAGTGGTTTGCCAGGGCGGGAAGAGTTATCGGTTTGACCTGGATGCCTCCCGCAAGGATGCTCTGCTGTCAGGCCTTGACGAAATTGGGCAGATATTGGCTAGCTACAGCGAGCGAATCAAAGCGTTCGAAAAGGACCACTTCGCCGCTGAGCCCTGGTTGGCATGACGCGAGATCATCAGATCCAGCTGGAAACCACGCAGACTTCTCGCGCAGACCCAGCTCTTCGCCAAGTCGACGAGCTGTCGTATAGCAAACTGCATCGCGCTCTTTTACTGTTCCTTTGTTCACGGACAATCGCTCCGAGATAACGCCTCATCGGCGCAAGCTAGCTGAAAACCCTCGTCGAGCCAGCCAGTAATGCCGCCAATCATGACCTTAACGGGGCGGCCGAGTTTGGCGAGCCTGATTGCGGCACGCGTTGCTCCGTTGCAGTGAGGACCCGCACAATAGGTGACGAAGAGCGTGTCGAGCGGATACTCGGCGAGCCTGGACGCCACGATCTTGCCGTGCAGCATATTTGTTGCGCCGGGCACATGACCACGCGAAAAATGCGCGGCACTGCGTACATCAAGCAGCACAAAATCGATCGATCGCGGGTCGTCGCTCCCGAGTGCCGCATGGACGTCGGCGCAATCGGTTTCGAATGACAGCGAGGCGCTGAAATGGGCGAGCGCGACGGCACTGTCGGCAGGCGGTACGGATGAGACAGGGGACATAAAAGCTCCTTGTGCGTGGATCATTGCATCGCATTGTCCCGTTCTCCTGCACGGTCAACCAGTGTCGCAAATGACAGATTCCAGTAACATCACGCCACGGCCATATTCGCGTGAAAACGTGTTACTACGCCCGCCCACAACAGTCGACATCAAGTCCCTGTGCGTCGAAGTCGACCACTGCCACGTTCGCACCTCTCCTGAGCAGAATGACCCACCCGTAACTTTCCCGCCGGATCAGGCGGTTGGCGAGCGTCGCCGCGACGATCACCACCGCTTAAGGGATCAAACTCTCCCAGGAGAGGCAGAACGGCTATGCCGACGCTTCTTCCAGCGCAGCGATAGCCTTCGCCACACCCGCGCCGTATGCCGGGTCCGCCAGCGTGCAGTGTTCGATATGCAATTGCTGGACCGGCTTCGATACGCCGTTCAGCGCGCGCGCCGTATTATCGAACAGCGTCTGCTGCTGCGCTGCCGTCATCTGACGGAACAACGCCCCTGGCTGCGAGTAATAGTCGTCGTCGACACGGTGGTTCCAGTGATCCGCCGAGCCTTCGATCGACAATGGCGGCTCGCGAAAGTCCGGCTGCTCCTGCCATTCACCGCGCGTATTCGGCTCATACGGCGTGGCGCCACCCATATTCGCATCGACGCGCATCAACCCGTCACGGTGATAGCTATGCACGTACTTCGCACCGCGCGGCGCATTCACCGGAATCTGGTGGTAGTTGACGCTCAGGCGGTAGCGTTGCGCATCTCCGTATGAGAACAACCGGCCTTGCAACATCTTGTCGGGTGAGAAGCTGATGCCCGGCACCACGTTGGCGGGAGCAAAAGCGGCCTGTTCGACGTCGGCGAAATGATTGTTTGCGTTGCGGTTCAGCTCCACTACGCCGACTTCGATCAACGGGTAGTCGCGCTTCGGCCAGACTTTCGTCAGATCGAACGGATTGATCGGATAGCTGCCCGCCTCTTTCTCCGGCATGACCTGCACATACATCGTCCAGCGCGGAAACTCCTGGCGTTCAATCGCTTCGTACAGGTCGCGATGATGCGTCTCGCGATCACGGCCGACGAGCGCTTCCGCTTCTGCGTCCGTCAGGTTTTCGATGCCCTGTTGCGAGCGGAAATGGAACTTCACCCAGAAGCGTTCGTGTGCGGCATTGATGAAGCTGAACGTGTGGCTGCCGAACCCGTGCATGTGGCGGAACGTCTTCGGAATACCACGATCGCTCATGACGATTGTGACTTGATGCAGTGCTTCGGGCAGCTGCGTCCAGAAGTCCCAATTGCTCTCAGCGCTGCGCAGGCCCGTGCGCGGATCGCGCTTGATCGCATGGTTCAGGTCGGGGAATTTAAGCGGATCACGCAGGAAGAACACCGGCGTGTTGTTGCCCACCAGATCCCAGTTGCCTTCGTCGGTATAGAACTTCAACGCGAAGCCGCGAATGTCGCGCTCGGCGTCCGCCGCGCCGCGCTCGCCCGCCACGGTCGAAAAGCGCGCGAACATCTCGGTCTTCTTGCCGACCTCGGAAAAGATCGCGGCGCGTGTGTATTGCGTGATGTCATTCGTCACCGTGAAGGTGCCGAATGCGCCAGAACCTTTCGCGTGCATACGGCGTTCGGGAATCACTTCACGGTCGAAGTGGGCCAGTTTCTCCAGAAACCATACGTCTTCGAGCAACGCCGGACCACGTGGGCCGGCTGTCCGAATGTTCTGATTGTCGACGACAGGTGCGCCGAAAGCAGTAGTCAACTTTTTCATGAAAGATCCTCTATCTACGCAATATGCAACGGCAGTCGTTCAGTTGCCCTTAGCCGCCGAATCGGTCCCGCAGCCGCAGCCTTGATGGTGAGCATGACCAGCCTTGCTGTCGTCCCATGCGGAACCCAGGATGATCTGGCAGAAATTCAGGCGCTTATACGACGGATCGCGCAGTTCGAGCACGTCCGCCTTGACGTTGCCGAAGGTCGTCTCGGGCTTCTTGATCGTGCCTTGCGCGAAGGCATCGATGATGCCGTTCTTGAACGTCTCCTCACGCGGATGCGCGGCCACCACCTGAATCCGTTGTTCGTCGCTGAACTCGTGATAGGCCATGCCGAGCACGTCCATCTCGACCCCGGCGGTCACGAGCGCGACGACCGGCTTCAGATGTTCAGGCACGCCCGGTGTGGTATGCAACGCAATCGACAACCACACCTGCTCGATGTCGTAGTCATTCATGCCGTGCTGCGTCATGAAATCACGCGCGGCATTGGCACCATCCACTTCGAAACGGTAGCCTTCGCTGCTATATGCCGGCATCAGGCCCATGTCGTGGAACATGGCGCCGAGGTACAGCAGTTCCGGATCGTACTTGAGGCCCTTGCGTTCGCCGCTGAGGGCGCCGAACAGGAAAACCCGTCGCGAGTGGTTGTACAGCAGATCGGTTTCGGTATCGCGTACCAGTTGGGTGGCCGCGCGCGCAATTGCGCTGTCGGGTATCTTGATGCCTGCAATCGTAGTGCTCATTTCCGGTTCCTCAGTTGGCAAGTGGGTGGCGCATATGCATGCTTCCAGGCTTCGGCAATCGTCGCTGAATTCCTGACACCTTTCGAAGCGATCGATGTAGACATCCGCTCAACTGCCCGTCCGCGAAACACAATTTACGGAGTGCAATGCCTCCGATCGGAGGGTATTCAGCGGCGTGTCCATGGGAATCAATATTGGGCAAACAACCGGTGTCCGACAACGGGAACGAAGCGCTGAAGTCTGCCAAGCGTGCGGGATATCCTGCCGTGCCTTCTGGCTGAGGTCCGTCCGGGCCTGCGCCCGCCACTAATCGTATTGGCCAGGCTCCAGCGCCCGGTCAATCCTGCGCGAAAACACGCAGGAAAGCGTCCGCAGTAAGCCATCTCCCCTAAACTCATGGAATTTGGTGCCGTTATACAGAGGCCTAGTGCGACATGCGACCCGTCACGGAAACGTCTTAATCCCTATGCTGGTTTGCACCTATTCCGACCAGGACGGCGTTCCGTCTGCCGCCGCCGCGGGCGGCGATGTCGCTCCGCCGTCCGCTGACCCGGAATGCCAGGCGGTGACGAGGCTCGCGCGGACTCATTTCGGCGTCGCAACCGCTCTGGTCACGTTATCCGAAGCTCATGGGCTGCGGCTCAAGGCGGTCGACGGCGTTTTGCCCGACGTCCTGCCTCCGGACCTATCGGGTCCGTCGTTGCAAGCAGGCACGGCGACCGACGGGCTGGTCGTCGTGCCGGACACATGGGCCGACGAACGCTTTGGCGGGAACGCGCGCGGCGTCTCGGTGCGGTGGCCGCGCTTCTACACCGCCTGTGCCCTGACAGGCGCCGACGGCCTCCATCTGGGCGCGCTGTGTCTGCTGGATGACTTGCCCCGCGCCCTCGATGACGCACAACGGGCGTTCCTTCGCGAATTGGCCGGGCTGATCGCGCAGCGCCTCGAACACGCGCATGCGCTCTCGACGCTGCAGGACCGCGTGAAAGAACTGGAGGCCGGCGCGGAACTCATGACGCTGGCCCTTGCCGGCAGCGGGACGGGCGTCTGGGACCGCAATGTCGTCACCGGCGAAATCCACTATTCGCCTGCCTGGAAGGCGATGCTCGGCTACGAGGAGCACGAGCTCAGCAACCGGATCGAAGAAGCCTATCTGCGCTTGCATCCGGACGACCTCGCGGACGTCGCGGCAGCGATGCAGGCCCACTTCGAAACCAGAACCGACAGCTACGCGGTCGAGCATCGGATCCGCTGCAAGGACGGCAGCTACAAATGGATCAGCAGCCGGGGCAAGGTGGTCAACCGCGACAGCGAGGGTCGTGCGCTACGCATGGTAGGTACGACGACCGACATTACGGCATTGCGGGAGATGGCCGCGCGGCTACAGCAGTCCGTTGAACTGATCACGAACCTGACGGACGAGGTGCCGGGCCTGGTCTTCCAATACCGGCTGATGACGGATGGACGCGCGTTCTTCCCTTATGCGAGCGACGGAATCCGCGATATTTACGAGCTGACGCCGCAGCAGGCCACAACGAGCGCGCAGACTGTGGACGCGCTGATTGATGCACGCGATCTGGCCGCGTACCGGCAGTCGATTGCGGAATCGGCGACCAGCCTGTCGCCGTGGCACCTCGAATATCGCGTGCAACTGCCGCGCCAAGGCTTGCGCTGGCGACAGGGCGATGCCCGGCCCCAACTGCTGGCCGACGGCAGCACGCTGTGGCACGGCTTCATCACGGACGTGACCGAGCGCAAGCACATCGAGGCCGAGTTGCAGGAATCGGCAACCATCGATTTCCTGACCCAGTTGCCCAATCGCCGCCACTTCATGATGCAAAGCGAGGCGGAATTGTCGCGCGTCCGGCGCGCTGACAGTCGCGTCGCCGCCGTGCTGATGTTCGATCTGGACAACTTCAAGGCGCTCAACGACCGCTGGGGACACGAGGTCGGCGACCGCGCGCTCAGTCATTTCGCCGAGCTGTTACGCGCCGAAGTGCGGGCCAGCGACATCGTCGGCCGGCTTGGCGGCGAGGAATTCGCGATGGTGCTGCCGGACACCGATACCGACGCGGCCATCGCGCTCGCGCGACGCGTCCAGCAGCGTACCTCGCGAACCCCCTTGCTGTGCCGTGCCGAGCACATCGTGCTGACCGTCAGTATCGGCGTCGACACGATGCGCGCGGCCGATGTCGGCGCCTATCAGTCGCTGTCTCGTGGCGACAAGGCAATGTATCGAGCGAAGGAGCGCGGCCGCAACCGGATCGAGGTTTATGGCGACTAGTCCAGTCGTCCAGCCGCGGAACGCTCAACCCATATGACTGATATATCGCAAATCGATTAAATAAACGCCGCCAACTGTCGATAACAAGTTCAGCCGCTTTCCCGTCGCGGTTGGACTAAACATGCAGAGCTCATACAATTTTTGGCTGGTTGCAATCTCGTTTGTCGTCGCGGCGCTGGCGTCGTACACGGCGCTCGATTTGACCGGCCGCATCTTCCTGCTGGCCTCGGCACGTCTGCGGCACGCGTGGCGGCTGGGCGGCGCCGCCGCGCTTGGTGTCGGCATCTGGTCGATGCACTTCATCGCGATGCTCGCCTTCTCCCTGCCGATTCCGCTCGGCTACGATTTCGCGACGACCGCTTATTCCCTTGGACTCGCCATCGGCGCGTCGTATCTGGCGCTGGTCATGACGACTCAGGCGCAACTCACGCCGCTTCGGCTCGTGGCGGGCGGCGTGCTGATGGGTTTCGGCATCGCCGGCATGCACTACACCGGCATGGCAGCGCTGCAAATGGCGCCGGACATCCACTATCAGCCGGCCTGGCTGGCAGGGTCGCTAGCGATCGCGATCGGCGCGTCGACCGCCGCGTTGTGGCTGGCGCGCGCACTCAGTAACGGCGACGAACGCTACGTGATGCGCAAACGTTTCATCGCGGCGCTGGTGATGGGCGTCGCGATCAGCGGCATGCATTACGCCGGCATGGCGGCCGCCGAGTTTCCGACCGGCGCCGTGTGCGGCGCGGCGAGAGGCGTGAACGCAGCGTGGCTCGCCACCTCGGTGATCCTATTCACCTTCGCGATTCTGATCGTCACGCTGTTGCTGTCGCGTTTCGACGCGCGCACCAGTTTTCTGGCCGGCGCGGTATCGACATTGAATGGTCAGGTCGTGCGGCTCGCCACGCTCGATACGCTGACGGGCCTGCCCAACCGCAGCACGCTCACCGAACGCATCGAACGCGCGATCCTTGGCGCGCGCCGGCAGCGCTCGCTGTTCGCGATTCTGTTCATGGATCTCGACGGCTTCAAGACCATCAATGATTCACTCGGCCACTCGGCCGGCGACGAGGTGCTGTCCGCCTTCGCCCAACGCCTTCTGCTGTGCGTGCGCGCGAGCGACACTGTCGCGCGTCTGGGCGGCGACGAATTCGTCGTGTTGTCCGAGAACCTGGCTTCACGCGAAGATGCCGGCACGATGGCCGAAGGCGTGCTCGACCGGATGCGCCAGGGCGTATGGACCGATTCGCAACCGCTCCAGGTGATGCCGAGCATCGGCATCGCGCTCTATCCGCACGACGGCGATACCGTCGACACGCTGCTCAAACACGCCGACGCGGCCATGTACGAAGCCAAGCGCGGCGGCCGCAGCACCTATCGCTTCTTCGAACCCAGCATGAACGAAGCCGCGACGCGCACGCTGCAAATTCAAAGCGCGCTACACGAAGCGCTCGTCGCCGGCCATTTCTCGCTGCATTTCCAGCCGAAGTTCCACGGCAGCGGCGGCGCGCTGGCGGGCGCCGAAGCGCTGATCCGCCTGCACCATCCGCAGCTCGGCACGCTGGCGCCGCTCGAATTCATTCCGATTGCCGAGCGCTCGGGCCAGATCGTGCAGATCGGCTACTGGGTGTTGCGCGAAACCTGCCAGCAGATTCGCCGCTGGACCGAGCAAAACCTGCCGCCGATGAGAGTCGCGATCAATCTGTCGCCGCGCCAGTTGTCGCAACCCAACCTCGTCGCGACGATGCTCGAGATCGTGAAAGCCGAAGGCGTGCAATGCGAGCAGATCATGTTCGAGATCACCGAGACCGTCGCGATGCAGGATGCGCCGAGAACCATCGAAATGATTCGCGAGTTCCAGTCGAGCGGCTTTGAAATCGCAATCGACGATTTCGGCACCGGCTACTCCAGCCTCGCCTATCTGCAACGCTTTCGCGTCAAGCAGTTGAAGATCGACCGCTTCTTCACCAACGGGCTCGACGCGCACGGACCCGAAGGCAGCGCGATCGTCTCCGCGATCATTGCGCTCGCGCACTCGCTGGAAATGGACGTGGTAGCCGAAGGCGTCGAAACCGAGTCGCAGCTCGACATGCTCAGGTCGATGAGGTGCGACGAGATGCAAGGCTTTCTGCTCGGCAAGCCCCTCGCCGCCGACGATTTCAGCGCGTTGCTCCGCGACAGAATGGTGGCCGGATGAGCCTCCGATCCGTTTGAAACCCGTATGGCTATACGCGTCAGTTAGCCTTCATGACGCCTCCCGCTGCGTGGCCTCGTTTTACCGATAAGCAGGAACCAACCGATTGGCTGCTGGAGACTTCATGAAATTTGACGTAGCGACGTTCACAACGGTATGGCTGATCACCTTTCTGTGCAGCGCGCTAATCACGACGGCGCTTTCGCGAATGTTTGGGCAGGTCGGCGCATTCCGCTTCTGGGCCGTTGCCTTTTATCTGCTTGCCACCGCCACCGCATGCTTTGCGTTGCATGCGATCTGGAACAGCGATCTGCTGCTGGTGGCCACCGCGACGCTGGCATTGCAAAGCCGCATGCTGATCTGGTGGGGCACGCGCGACCTGTTCGGTGCATCGGCGCCGTGGCGGGCCGGCCTCGTCGTCACTGCCGTGTTCTGCCTGCTGTATGTGTGTTCGCTCGCATGGAACGCGCCGCTGGCGGTCCGCGCCGGCCTGCTGGCGCTGTTTTTCGTGCCGTGCCGCGCGGGGACGCTGTATGAAGTGGTCCGCCGGCGCCGTCCGCAACTCGGCGCGGCACGCGTGCTGGTGGCGGTGGGCAGCGGTATCGCGACGCTCAATGCCATCGTGCCGCTCGTGCTCGTGCTGCTCGATCGCGCCAATATGACGCTGCTGTACGGCAACCCGCGCACCACCTCGGCGCTTTACGCAGTGGTATTTGCGGGTGATCTGCTGCTGACCATCGGCCTGATCGTGCTGGCCTTGCACCATCTGATCGTCGAACGCGACATGCTCGCCACGCTCGAGCGCGGTGCGCTGGAGCGTCTCGCCGAAACGCGGGAAATGCGCGCGATGATCGATGCACGATCGGCGCGCCGCGATGCCTTAGGCCACCACACCCCCGCGCAGGGCCAGACGCTGCCGGGGCCGGTTTGATGAGGCACGCGGCGGGTTAGCCCTTTGGCCACCTGGCACTGGGCCGGCTAGCCACAAGGCCGCTTAACCGGCCTTGCGCTCCCCATGTGCCGTGTCGGCCACCGATACGAGAATCGGCGTCACCGCCTGCGTGGCCTCACGCTTGGTGAGCTTGCCGTCGACCGAGGCGCCGCAATCCATCCGCAACTGCTGATAGTAGATGTTGCCGGTCACATGCGCATTGCTCTGCAACTCGACGAAGTGATCGGCGATCACGTCGCCGACAATCCTGCCGTTGACCACCACGTCATAGCCATGCACGTTGCCCTCGATCGAGCCGCGGTCGCTCAGGACCAGCAGGGTCTGGGCACCCGGCTCGCCGCTCACGTTGCCCTTCACGTGACCATCCATGCGCAGGCCGTCGCTGAACAGGAGGTCGCCCGTGATCCGCACGTCGTGTGCGATAAGAGTGGCGAGCTTGGTCTGCTGGATGCCCGCGGTTTTTTTCTTGCTAAACATAAGTATCTCTTGGGAAATGAAAATATTCGTCGCGTGAGGCGATTCGGGCGACGCTCCGGAGTGGCGCTCAGCGGCGCGAGGCCGGCGGCTTCGTCTTGCTCTGGCCGCGCAGAAACTGCAATTCGGCGTTCAGGCGCGCGACGTCGGCAGCGGCGCCGTCCGCGGTTTTTTGCACCGCGGCCCGCGCCGCCGATTCCTGCGCGAGCGCGAGCCGCGTACGGGCGAGTTCGGTCTGTTCGCTACCCTCATCCACAGGCGCCGCGTTGCATTGATCAACCGCTGTGCCGGAGCGCTGCGCGTGCCATGCCACAGTGGCCGCCGTGCCGCCTGCCGCGCCGAGCGCGCATACCACAGCCCACTGGATCACGCGAGCAACGAGCGGCCGCGCCGGCTGCAAGGTATAGACGCGCTGGCTCAGACTGCCCGCATCGCGGGGAAAACGTCGTTCAACCATGGGGCGTGGGCGCGAATAGCGCGAGGTAGGCGGCCGGATCGACCGGCGCGCCGTTGACCAGCACTTCGAAATGAAGGTGCGGGCCGGTGGAGCGTCCGGTCGAGCCGACGTCGGCGACATACTGGCGCGGCAGCACCAGATCGCCGACATGCACGACAATGCGCGACGCGTGGCCGTAACGGGTCACGAGACCATTGCCGTGATCGATTTCAACCGCATTGCCATAGCCCGATTTCTCACCCGCGAAAATCACCCGGCCGCCTGCCGCCGCCAGAATCGGTGTACCGGTTCTGGCGACCAAATCGATGCCCGGATGGAAACTCAACCGATGCGTGAACGGATCGGTGCGGTTGCCGAACGGCGAGCCGAAGCGGGCGCCGTCGGCGGGCATGCGGCCGGGAAAGGCGGCGTACGCGACTGCGTGATCGGCGGCTTGCTGCTCGAGCGCGGACAGCGTCGTGGCGATGCAATCCAGTTGTTGCCTGGTGCGCTCGGCATCGGCATAAACGGCCGAAGCGCGCGATGGTTCCGGCTGTCCGGCCGACGACTCCTTCCGGTTTTCAGGTTTTATGTATTCGAGGGCTTGCGGCATGACATCTGTACAGCGACGCGGCGGCAAGGAGGGACCGCCCTCGCCTTCGCTGTCGGTAGCGGACGTGTCGGGTTCGGAGGCGGCGCCCGGCGTGGCGGTTGCAGCCGGCGTGGCGGGTGCGCGTGGCGCTGGCCGCGGTGTATTCAGACGTGCTTCGAAGTTGCTCAACGCACCGACCTGCATCGTCAGACGCGCGATGCGCGGTTCGATCTGCGCCACGGACGCGTTCAGCTTGCCAAGTTGATCGATTGCATAGTCGTGCTCGACACGGCTCGCCGCCTGATCGTTGGAGCCACTGTGCGCGGGCCAGTGCATGCCGATCGCGATGCCCGCGGCGAGCGCCACCGCCGCCGCGCCGCAGGCGGTGCTTAGCGCGATAGTTAGCGCGGTATGACGCGTGACGAAGCTGATCGAGCCGCTGGAAAGTTGACGCCCGGCGCGAAACACGGAAGACATCAGCAGCTCCCGGCGCGTGTCAGGCGGCAGGTGCGCGGTTTCACAGACGCGGCACGAGGTACGTTCGGTACGATCAGCGTGTTCGACATGTTCGACGCACTGAACGCGCTGAACGTGCCAGGCGTGTTGAGTGCGCTAAAGCGGGACGGGAGATCGGCGGACGAGACTAACTGCATGCGGCATCAACCGGACAACATACCGGTGGTGATAGTGGACAAAGGGCGCCGATTATCGCCTGGCATCACGAACCATCATCTCAAATACAAAGGACGGTGCGAGATACCAGGTCACGCAAGCCGGATGCGCCGCTTGCCGAAACAGGCAACGGCCGCCCTCGGCGAATCCGCCTTCACCGGCTATGCAGTCACGCAAGCCTCTTTCCGATCGAGCCCCTCCAGCGCTCTGAGCCGCGCGACCAGCGCATCGCCGGCGCGCGTCATCGGCATGCGCAACTCGTCGCGTATCAGACCATGCGCAGCGAGCAAGGCCTTCACCGGCGCCGGATTCGGTTCGGCGAACAGCGCCTGGATCAGCGGCGCGAGTTCATGAAAAATGCGCCGTCCTTCGTCGAGCCGCCCCGCCGATAGCGCGCGATACAGCGCGACGAACTGCTCGGGCCGCACATGCGCCGAGGCCGCGATCGCCCCGCTCCCACCCAGACACAAGGTGTTGAAAATATTGATGTCTTCGCCGGCGAGCACCTGCAAGCGACCGTCGCGAATCAGCGCGAGCGTGGTGTCGAGGGAACCGGCGCAGTCCTTCACTGCCTGAATCCGCGGATGCGCGGCGAGCGTCAGGAGCGTGTCGAGTTCGAGCCGCACGCCGGTTCGATAGGGAATGTCATATAGCACGACGGGCTTGTCGCTCGCATCGGCAAGCTCCGTGAAATGCCCGACGATGCCCGCTTGTGAAGGCCGGATGTAGTACGGCGCGGCCATCAGCACACCGGCGATCGGCAGTGCGTTCAGTTGCCCGATGCGCTCGCGCATGCTCGCCGTGTGATTGCCCGCCACACCCACCAGCACCGGCAGCGCCTGAGCGTGCGCCGCGCAGCGGGCGGCGATCTGCGCCTCCGTTTGCGTTTGCGCCTCCGTTTGCGTTTGCATTTGCGCTTCGTCGAGAATCGTTGCGAGCACGGCGTCCTGCTCGGCGGCGTCGAGCGTGGCCGGCTCGCCGGTCGTGCCGAGCGCGACCAGCCCGGCGATGCTCGCGCCGGCATAGCGCCGCACCAGTGTGCGCAGCGCGGCGTGATCCACCGCGCCGTCGGCGAATGGCGTGATGAGCGGAACCCAGATACCCGAAAAAATGGACATGTCTTTACCTCGATGGCGACCGTATCGATTCCGATCAGCGGTGCGAGGGAGGAAAAACAGGGAATGCCGCAGGCGGGCGTTGACCGGCTGTTCCGTCGCACATCTGACGGAACAGCAGCTCCGGTCAGATGAGCGGCTGTTTTTTGGTTTTGGCGCTAAGGCTTGCGAGATTCGCGCGTGCGACCACGGCGCTCGCAAAAGCGAAACGTGCGGTGCGTGACGGGCGGAGTCGGAGCGGTTGGCCGGGATGCATGAATCGCAGTGTACCCGCGTGTGGCGCAGGTTTGCAAAGCGGGTTTGCAAAACCCGCGCAAAATTACTTGACTTCTGCGACAGGGAAACTAATATACGCACCGCGTACATGACGAGTGCGCGACCCACTTCCCAAAGGTGCCTGCATGAGCGTCCCGCAACAAGCTTTCCTACGCGATGCGATGCGTCGCATGAACATGACCCGCGACACATTCGCGAGCCGCATCGGTGTATCGCGCCGGGCGCTCGACACGTGGCTGCTGCCGGACGATTCGCAGGAATCACGGGCCATGCCCGAGATTGTCGAGCGTTTCGTGTCGGAAATCGCCGTCCACGGGGAGCCTGGCGAGAAGTATACGCAAAGCGTAGACTCACAATCGCTGGCAAGCCACATGTTATTCGAAGGCAAGCCGCAACTGCTGTCGGTCGATCAGTTCTCGCGCGACTCCGTCGAGGCACTGTTTCGCGTCGCCGACATCATGCAGCCGATCGCACGGCGCCGGAAAATTTCCCGCGTTCTCGAAGGCGCGGTGCTCGGCAATCTGTTTTTCGAAGCCAGCACCCGCACCCGCGTAAGCTTCGGCGCGGCGTTCTGCCGGCTCGGCGGCTCGGTGTGCGACACCACCGGCTTCACGTTTTCGTCGATGGCAAAGGGCGAGTCGATCTACGACACCAGCCGCGTGATGAGCGGCTACGTGGACGCACTGGTGATCCGCCATCCGGAGCAAGGCTCGGTGGCCGAATTCGCGCGCGCCACCAACGTGCCGGTGATCAACGGCGGCGACGGTCCGGGTGAGCATCCGAGCCAGGCGCTCCTCGACCTGTACACGATCCAGCGCGAGTTTTCGCGGCTCGGCAAGATCGTCGACGGTGCGCATATCGCGCTGGTCGGCGATCTGAAATATGGCCGCACGGTGCATTCGCTGGTCAAGCTGCTGGCGCTGTATCGCGGCATCAAGTTCACGCTGATCTCGCCACCCATGCTCGAAATGCCAAGCTATATCATCGAGCAGATCTCGCGCAACGATCACGTGATCGAGCAGACCCACGATCTGCCCGCCGGGCTGCGCGGTGCCGACGTGGTGTACGCCACACGCATCCAGAAAGAGCGCTTCACCGACGAGTCGTTCGAAGGCTATACGCCGGACTTCCAGATCAATCAGGCGCTGATGGACAGCGTATGCGGCGCCGACACGTTGATCATGCACCCGCTGCCGCGCGACAGCCGGCCGGGCGCGAACGATCTGAGCGTCGATCTGAACCATGATTCGCGTCTCGCGATTTTCCGGCAAACCGATAACGGCATTCCGGTGCGGATGGCGATTTTCGCCGTGCTGCTGGGTGTCGAAAAACTGGTCCAGCATTCGATGCGCGACGCCGCGTGGCGCCCGCCCGTCTATCTCGGTCCGGACGATGCGGTGTTTCACGGCATCGATTGATCAGGATTCTGATAATTGAAAAACGCGGCCTTGCGATTCACACGCAAGGCCGCTTTGGTATTCACCTATCCATCTTCAGTGCCCGGTCGATTAAATCCGGACTAGACTGAATTCGTCACTCCCTCTTCAACCGCAGCATCAACCGTGTCGGTCGTCTTTAAAGAAGTCGCTTATTGCAGTGCGTCACGGATCGATTCGATCCCGGATTCACCAACATACGAACAGGACGACTTATCATGGCCGACACGAGTTATATGGCGCGCAAATCCGTCGCGGATATTGTCGCAAGCGCGGAGGGCGGGGAACGCCAACTGTCGAAGTCGCTGGGCGCGCTCAGCATTACGGCGATGGGTATCGGCGCGATCATCGGCGCCGGCATCTTTGTTTTAACCGGCACGGCCGCAGCCCATTATGCGGGGCCGAGCATCATTCTTTCGTTTGTCCTCGGCGGGATTGCCTGCGCGTTTGTCGGACTCTGCTACTCGGAGCTGGCCGCCATGCTGCCGGTCTGCGGCAGCAGTTATACCTACACCTATGCCACGCTCGGCGAAGTGTTCGCATGGATCATCGGCTGGGATCTGATCCTCGAGTATGCGATGGGCGCCGCGACCGTTGCGGTCGGCTGGTCAGGCTACATCGTCAGCCTGTTGCATAACGTCGGCATCAACATTCCGCCCACTATGGCGGCCGCGCCGGGCACCACGGTGACGCTCGCCGATGGCAGCACCGTGGCCGGCGTCGTCAATTTGCCGGCGGTCTTCATCATCGCCTTGCTGACCATCATGCTCGTGCTCGGCACCAAGGAGTCAGCGCGGCTCAATAACATCATGGTGGCGATCAAACTGACCGTGGTGTTCGCGTTCATCGTCATCGGCGCCTTCTTTGTGCATCCTGCCAACTGGCATCCGTTCATCCCGCAAAATACCGGCGAATTCGGCAATTTCGGTGCAAGCGGCATTCTCCGCGGATCGGCTGTCGTATTCTTTGCCTTCATTGGCTTCGATGCGGTGTCCACTGCGGCCCAGGAAGCACGCAAGCCGCAAATCGACATGCCGATCGGTATTCTCGGTTCGCTGGTGATCTGCACGATCCTCTACATTGCAGTAGCGGGCGTGCTGACCGGACTCGTTCCCTACGCCCAGCTCAACGTTCCGGATCCGATCGCGAAAGGTGTCGATGCGATCGGCGTCACGTGGTTTTCCGTGCTCATCAAGATCGGTGCGCTGACTGGCTTGACGACCGTGATACTGGTGCTGCTATATGGCCAGAGCCGCATCTTCTTCACCATGTCACAGGATGGCCTCCTGCCGCACCTGTTCGCGCGCGTCCACCCGCGCCTGCAAACACCCCATCTGAGCCAGATGATGATCGGGGCGATCGTGGCGATCGTGGCAGCATTCACGCCGATCAACGTGCTGGGCGAGATGGTCAGTATCGGCACCCTGTTCGCGTTCATTCTCGTCTGCGGCGCTGTGATCTATCTGCGCCGCAGCGACGCGGGAGCCTCCCGGCCGTTCCGCGCGCCGGGCGTGCCGGTGATACCGATCCTCGGGATTCTGTTTTGCCTGCTGCTGATGGCAGGGCTGCCGCTTGTCACCTGGTTACGGCTGTTCGTCTGGCTCGTGATCGGGCTCGTCATCTACGTGCTCTACGGCCGCAATCATTCGCGTCTTCGCCATCCGGAGCGGGTTCGCGACTGAGCGCGCAGCGCAGCGCGTCGCGCTCAACGCCACGCTTCGCGCGACTGGCCTTCCACGACCGTGCATTGCAGGCCCGACATGCGGCCTGCAGCGTCGATTGCCGCTTCGAGCTGGGCGAACGGCCAGGACTTCAACTCGACCGCCTCGAGCGGAATCTGCCCGGACGCCGCGAGCGAAACCAGCGCGAGGTAGTCGGCGCGCGTGTACATGAAGTGGCCAATCACCGCCCAGTTGTTCAGCAACATTTCGCCATAGGGAATCGGCAAATCCACTTGCATGCTGCCCATCAGCACGAGGCGCCCGCCGCGGCGCAGGCTGCGTAACGCGGCGAGAGTAGCGTTCGCGTCGGCGGCCTGCCCGACCATGTCGAACGCGAGGTCCGCGCCGCCACCGCTTGCGGTGCGAATCGCCGCCGCGTCTTGCGTGGCATCGCCGCTCAGCACGACCGGGGCCACCCGCCCGCGGCCCTGCTCGGCCAAAACCCGCAGCGGTTCCGGGCGCCGGCCGAGCGCGATGACCTTGCTCGCGCCGAGCGCCAGCGCCGCAAGCACGGCCGCCGAACCGAAGTAACCACTCGCGCCGTTGACCACCACCGTTTCGCCCGCCGCGAGACGGCCGCGTCGCAATCCGCCAAACGGCACCGCGAATTTGGCCAACACCGCGAGACGGGCGGCATCGAGCTCGTCCAGACCATCCAATGCGATTAGCGTCGCGGCCGGGAATTCGGCCACCTCGCGCCACGTGCCGTGCGGGAACTCCGCCAGCAACGCGCCGCTATCGGCGCTGATGGCGGTGAGCCCCAGCAGCGCTTGCGCCGGCTCGCGCACGGTTTCGTCGGCGCTCCAGTACGGATTCACCGCCACGCGTTGACCGGCTCGAAACGCCACTACGCCCTCCCCGACTTCGACGATCCGGCCGATGCCATTCGTGCCCGGCGAAAACGGCCCCGGCGGAAAGGCGTACGGTAACTTCCCTTCCACATAGTCGCGCGTGTAGCTGAGCAGCGGCACCGCCTCCGTCCGCACCAGCACGGCGTGGCGGCGCGGCTGCGGTTGCATCACGTCGCGCAGGGCCAGCGGCTTGCCGGGTTGATCGAGCATCCAGGCTTTCATGTTGAGGTTCCTTCAGTCCGTTTCGGTGGTTGAACTGTAGAAGCGTCGTACGTATTCTAGAAATCAATTACTCATATGCGACCTATCAACATGATTGATCTGCGCGGCATTGATTTGAATCTGCTGGTTTCGCTCGACGCGCTGCTTGCCGAATCGAACGTCACGCGCGCGGCCGAGCGCCTGCATCTGACGCAACCGGCCGTCTCCACGCAACTCGCGCGCTTGCGGCAGATCTTCGGCGATCCGCTGCTGCTGCCCGCCGAAACTGGCCGCGGCATGACACCCACGGCCCGGGCGCTCGAGTTGATGACGCCGCTGCATGCCGCGTTGAAAAATCTCGAAGCGGTGGTACGCCACCAGCCGGCCTTCGATCCACTGACCGACACGCGGCGCTTTGTGATCGCCGCGCACGACAACGCCACTGCGGTGCTCGGCATGCGCCTGATGGAACGCCTGCCGACCTCGGCAGGACCCGGTGTACGTGTGGCGTTCGTGATCGGCGATCAGCCCACTGCCGCGTCGCGACTCGAAAGCGGCGAGATCGACCTGCTGCTCGGTTCCGACCGGATGATTCCGCCGTCGATGAAAGCCCGCAAACTCTACGATGAGCATTTCGTGTTCGTGCAACGCAAGGGCCACCCGCGCGGCACGGCGCCACTCGACCTCGACACTTACTGCACGCTCGATCACATCCTGGTGTCGACCAGCGGCGGCAGTTTTCACGGCTTCATGGACGAGCATCTCGATGAACTCGGCCGCGCGCGGCGGGTCGCGTTGTCGGTCCAGCACTTCACGCTGGTGCCGGAGTTGCTGTCGAAAACCGACTACGTGTCGACGCTGCCGTCGCGCTTCGCGGCACGCTACATCGATCGGCTCGATACCTTTGCGCTGCCGTTCGAGGCGCGCGGCTTCACCTTGTACGCGGGATGGCATCCGCGCAACCAGGCCGATCCGGCGCTTGTGTGGCTGCGCGACACGGTAGCTGAATTGGCTGAACAGTAAAAATCAAAGCTGGAGCTGATCCGCCTTTCGATCAGAGCGAGCGCATCTCACGCCTCGAAAAAGCCGCTTGAGCGGCGCAATGCAAAACCACCAGTGCGCTCATGCGGCAGCCAAATCCACGCCTTCTTTTCCCATCTTCGTCGATTTCCTCGCAAATTCCATGCGCCGGCTTACTCCCTCGATTCCATGCGTTGAGATTTTGTGATGAGAACGCTTCTCAATTACAACCAGATTGCATAGAATGCACGCCGAAAACGTTTTGTAATAAACATGGAATGTCCGGGTAAGGAATGCGTTAGCCACCGTCCCGGAAGACCAACACTCAACGACGGGGATAAAAATGAAGTTGCGGTCCGACGAACCGAAGCTCGGCAAAATCAGCACCACGCTATGCAGCATGCTGGCGGCCGGCCCTGCCCTCGCGCAGGGCACGGCCGGCACCGCGCCGCCGGACAGGGAAAACCAGTTCGCGCCGATCGCCGTGCAAGGCCAGGGAGACGACGGCTTCAAGACCGACCACTCGGCGTCGGTCAAATTCACCGCACCGCTGGTCGATACGCCGAAGTCGGTGACCGTGATTCCGCAGGAGTTGATTCGGAGTACGGGTGCCTCGACGCTGACCGAAGCGCTGCGCACCGTGCCCGGCATCACCTTCGGTGCCGGCGAAGGCGGCAATCCGCTCGGCGACCGGCCGTTCATTCGCGGCTATGACGCGCAGGGCAGCACCTTCGTCGACGGCATGCGCGACATCGGCGCGACCACCCGCGAAGTGTTCAACATCGAAAGCGTGGAAGTGACCAAGGGGTCGGACGGCGCCTACGGCGGGCGCGGCGGCGCGGGCGGCAGCATCAACCTGATCACCAGGACCCCGCATCTGGGCAATTCCGCGGACGGCAGCGCGGGCCTCGGCACCGACCGCTACCGCCGCTTCACCGCCGACGGCAACTGGCAGATGGCCGATCACGCGGCGTTCCGCCTGAACGTGATGAGCCATAACAACGACGCGCCCGGCCGCGATGCGGTCAACAACGAGCGCTGGGGCATCGCGCCGTCGTTCACGTACGGCCTCGGCACGCCGACCCGCGTCACGGCGAGCTACTACCACCTCTCGACCGACGACCTGCCCGACAGCGGTATTCCGTACTTCTACACGACCACCAACAGGCCAGCCAACGTCGACACCATCTATCCGGCCAAGGTGGACCGCCACAATTTTTACGGCCTGATCGACCGCGATTTTCGCAAAACGACCTCGGACGTCGGCACGGTGCGCATCGAGCACGACATCAACCGCGACCTGACGATTCGCAACACCACGCGCTATACGAAGTCCACTCAGGACTACATCTGGACGCAGCCGGACGACAGCCAGGGCAATGTCGTCAACGGCATGGTGTGGCGCCGCGCGAATACGCGTGCGAGCGACGTCTATAGCCTCGCGAACCAGACCGAACTGTTCGGCGAGTTCAGGACGGGCTTCCTGAAGCACAGCTTCACCACCGGTCTCGAACTGTCGCGCGAAACCAGCGTGAACGATTCGTACGCCGTGGCCGCGGCGACGGGCGCGATCTGCAACACCAAGGGCATCGGCGCGGCGTCGGGCTATAACTGCACGAGCCTGTGGTCGCCGAATCCGAACGACCCGTGGGCCGGTTCGGTGAAACTCGCCCACGATCCGAGCCAACAGCGCACCACCACCAAATCGCTCTACGCGTTCGATACGATCGAATTCACCAAACGCTGGCAGGCCAACGTCGGCTTGCGCGTCGACGATTATTCGACCGATTTCCGCAACACGGTGGCCAACGGCGGCAAGGGCGTGTCGCGCGACGACACGCTGTTCAATTACCAGCTCGGCCTCGTCTTCAAGCCGGCCTCGAACGGCAGCATCTATGCGTCGATCGCGACTTCGTCGACGCCGGCCGGTGCCCTGCTCGGCCAGGGCAGCGAAACGCAATCGCTGATCCCGGGACGCGGCGGAGTCGGCGCGAACGCGGACCAGCTTTCGCCGGAAAAGAATCGCAGCGTCGAACTCGGCACCAAGTGGAACGTGCTGAGCAACACGCTCTCGCTGACGGGCGCGCTGTTCCAGATCGACACGACCAACGCCCGCGTCACGCTGCCGAACAACGAATACGCGATGGTCGGCAACAAGCGTGTGCAAGGTTTCGAATTCGGCGTGGCCGGTCAGTTGACGAACAAGTGGCAGGTGTTCGGCGGCTACACGTACATGAAGAGCGAGTTGCGCGACAACGGCAAGACCACGTCGGATAACGGCCATCAGTTCCCGAATACGCCGAAGAACAGCATCAGCCTGTGGACCAACTACGACGTGCTGCCGAAGTTCACGATCGGCGGCGGCGCGTTCTACATGTCGCAGGTGTATGGCGACCCGGCCAATCTGCGCGCGGTGCCGTCGTACTGGCGCTTCGACGGCATGGCGGCGTACCGGATCAACAAACATGTCGATCTGCAACTGAACGTGCAGAACATCTTCAACCGCACATACTACGACCAGGCGTATCCGGCGCACTACGCGTCGATCGCAGCCGGCCGTTCCGCCTTCCTGACGCTCAACGCGCACTACTAGGCACGGCACCATGGAACAGGTGACGCTGAAGGCGCTGGCGAGCGTGTCGCGTGACGAGCTCGCCGCGATTCTCGCCGGGCCGCCCGCCAAAGCCGCCGCGTGGGTAGCGGCGGCCGCGCATAACGGCATCGTCGAAGCGCAGGCGGTGTACGGGCAGTATCTGCTCGACGGCCACGGTGTGGAACGCCACGCCGAAGAAGCATTGACCTGGTTCAAGCATGCGGCCCGGCAGGATCATCCGATGGCGATGAACATGCTGGGCCGATGCTACGAACACGGTTGGGGCACCGCTGCGTGCGCGCCGGTCGCGGTCTACTGGTATCGCCTCGCGGCGCAGGCCGGACTCGACTGGGGCATGTACAACTATGCGTCGGCATTGGCGCTCGGCAATGGTGTGGAGCGCGATCGCGCGCAGGCGCTGCAGTGGTTCCGGCGCGCAGCCGAAATGGGTCACTTGAAATCGATCAATTTTGTCGGCAGCTTTTACGAGGACGGCTGGGAAGTCGATGCAAACGCAAGCATCGCGCTCGACTATTACCGGCGCGCCGCGGTAGGCGGCGATTTTCGCGGCCAGTTCAACTATGCGCGGCTGCTGGCCGAGCGCGGCGAGATCGACGCCGCGCTGGCGTGGTTGCGGCGCGTACCGCAATCGGCGACAACAGCGTTCGTCGCGAAGATGCAGGCATGGCTGGCCGTATCGCCGGTTGACGCATTTCGTGCGCTGGTTAAACAGCTGAATGTTGACTTACGTGCGCCGCTAGCGTTGGACATGAACGCGGATTCAGGCATGGGCCGAGGCACGAACACAGACACGGATCAACACATGGGCCGAGGCACGAATGCAGGTACGGCCGCAGCCGCAACGACGCCCCGCGCCCAGGAGTCACGCGCATGATGCTGCATCTGCAAGGCGTGCTCAGCAAACAACAGGTCGCGCAATGTCGCGAAGTCCTCGACGCGGCGCACTGGATCGACGGCAATGCGACTTCCGGCGAACAGTCGGCGCAGGCCAAGCGCAACCAGCAATTGCCCGAAGGCTCGCCCGCAGCGCGCGCGGTGGGCGACGCGATTCAGGACGCGCTCGGCCGCAATCCACGCTTCTTTTCCGCCGCGTTGCCGCTGAAAGTCTTTCCACCGCTCTTTAACCGCTATGCCGGTGGTGATGGTTTCGGCACCCATGTGGACAACGCGATCCGCCAGTTGCGCGGCACCGACTTTCGCATCCGCAGCGATCTGTCGGCCACGCTCTTTCTCGCCGAGCCGGATACTTACGACGGCGGTGAACTCTGCATCGAAGACACCTACGGCGTGCATCGCGCGAAGCTGCCGGCCGGCGACATGGTGCTCTACCCCGCTTCGAGCCTGCATCACGTGAGCCCGGTGACACGTGGCGTGCGGCTCGCGTCCTTCTTCTGGATCCAGAGCATGGTGCGCGACGACGGCGAACGCGCCATGCTGTTCCAGCTCGACAACGACGTGCAACGTTTGGCAGCCGACAAAGGCACGAACGATGCAACCGTGGTAAGTCTCACCGGCATTTATCACAATCTGCTGCGCCGCTGGGCTGACGCCTGATCGAGCGGACTCCTCGTCCCACACAAAACAGTCTTTCTTTTTGCACTGGGAAAGAAGACGCTTTCACGTATTTACTTTCCTGTTCGTTAAGCGCAACGTCCATGGTTGACGCGCGCTGCGGCATTTAGTTGCGCTCTCCACGATTCGATCCCGTTCACCGTGATTCACCGTTGGCTTACGGCTGGCTCACGGTTGCTTCGGGCGCGCCGCGTCGACATGCCGTTGCGTTCGCAACGGCACCGAAATTGCTGAGTGATGAGTTCGACCGCGACGTTCCAGATGCCAAAGCATCGAGTATCCGCACGTCGGATACGCGCACGTCGGGGTACCTGTATGTCGCAAGCCTGCATTGACCTTTCAATGGAGCGAGCAGACCGCCATGTCCACGAAGAACGAACTTGACGATGGGGGCGACGCGCCCGCCACCGCGCCACCCCAACCCTCGCGCCGCCGCTTTCTGCAATCGGCTGCCGCTGCCGCCACGGTCGGCGCGGCGCCGCATCTGCGCGCCCAGACCCAAACCCCAGCCGCACCGCCTTCCGCGGAGGTTCGCGCGCCGGTGCCGGGCCGCCCGGTCACGCTGACCGTCAACGGCCGCGCTTATACGCTGCAACTCGAACCACGCGTGACCTTGCTCGATGCATTGCGCGAATACGCGGGCCTGATGGGCACGAAGAAAGGCTGTGACCGCGGACAATGCGGCGCATGCACGGTGATCGCCGACGGCCGTCGCATCAATGCCTGCCTGACGCTCGCCGTGATGCACGAAGGCGAGAACATCACGACGGTTGAAGGACTCGCCAGCAATGGCGTACTGAGTCCCATACAACGGGCCTTCATCGAACACGATGCATTCCAGTGCGGCTACTGTACGCCCGGGCAGTTGTGTTCCGCGACTGCCCTTCTGAACGAATTCCGCAACGGCACGGCCAGCACCGTGACCGCCGATGTCCGCAGCCGCCCGCCGCAACTGTCCGACGACGAGATCCGCGAACGCATGAGCGGCAACATCTGCCGCTGCGGCGCGTACGCGAATATCGTCGCGGCGGTGCGCGCCGTGCATGAGGGCGGCGGCCAAACCAGCGCAAGCAGCAGCGGCAGCGACAGTGGCAGCCCCCGCCGCAACGACGGCAACGCCTGACGGAGCGACCAGCATGGATGCGATCTCTTACGAACGCGCCGGCGATGTCGCCGGCGCCGTGCGCGCGGCGCAGCAGCCGGGCGCGGTATTCATCGGCGGCGGCACCAATCTGCTCGACCTGATGAAGGGCGGCGTGGCGCGGCCGATGCGGCTCATCGATATCACGCACATCAGCGGGCTCGACACGGTCACCACATTGCCGAATGGCGGCATCCGCATCGGCGCCCTCGTGCGCAACAGCGATGCGGCCAATCATGCGCTGGTGCGTGAACAATACCCGTTGCTGTCGCAAGCATTTCTGGCGGGTGCGTCATCGCAACTGCGCAATATGGCGACGGTGGGCGGCAATCTGTTGCAGCGCACCCGCTGCGGTTACTTTTACGACACCGCCTTCACGCAGTGCAATAAGCGCATGCCCGGCAGCGGCTGCGCGGCGCTCGACGGCCACAATCGCACGCACGCGATTCTCGGTACGAGTCCGCAGTGCATCGCCGTGAACCCGTCGGATATGAACGTGGCGCTTGCCGCGCTCGATGCCGTGGTGCGCGTCAATGGCCCCGCGGGCGAACGGACGATTGCATTCGCCGATTTTCATCGGCTCCCGGGTGACCGGCCCGACGTCGATACGACCTTGCAAGCGGGCGAGTTGATTACCGCCGTCGACTTGCCACCACCGTTGTTCAGCGCGAACGCTCACTATCTGAAAGTGCGTGACCGGGCCAGTTACGCATTTGCACTGGTCTCAGTGGCCGCCGCCTTGCAGATGGACGGCGAGCACGTGACAACGGCGCGCATCGCGCTCGGCGGCGTCGCGCACAAGCCATGGCGTGCGAGCGCCGCCGAGCAGATGCTCAACGGCCAGCCGCTCACGCAGGCAAGACTGCACGACGCCGCTGCCGCCGCGCTACGCGATGCGCGGCCGCAGCATGACAATCGTTTCAAGGTGCAGCTCGCGCAACGCGCGATCGTGCGCGCAGTCAACCAGGCCGCGGGCCGCAGCGGAGGTGTCGCATGACTCTGATCGGTCAACCGCTCGAGCGCATCGACGGTCTGCTGAAAGTCACCGGCGAAGCGCGCTACGCCGCCGAGTTCCCCGAGGCGCGGCTCGCGCATGCGGTACTTGTCACCAGCACCATTGCACGCGGCACGATTGCGTCGATCGATGCGAGCCGTGCGCAAGCGCTGCCCGGGGTGCTGCTGGTGATGACGTATCAGAACGCGCCGCGTCTGCCGAACGGCGGCAAATCCCCGTTGGCGCCGCCGGCCGGCCGCCGCCTGTCGCTGCTGCAGGACAACCAGGTTCACTACAACAACGAGCCGGTCGCGGTGGTGGTCGCCGATACGCTGGAACATGCAAGCGACGCGGCGCGCCAGTTACGCATCACCTATCAGAGCATGGCCGCGACGCTCGACTTCGCGCAGGCCAAGCCGAACGGACATGCGCCTGACAAACCGCAAGGCCGCACCACCGACACGCAACGTGGCGATTTCGACGACGGTATGCGCAGCGGCACGGTCCACGTCGACGCCGTCTACACCACGCCGATCGAGCATCACAACCCGATGGAACCGCACGCCACGATGGCGCATTGGGACGGCCCGCAACTCATCCTCTACGACTCGACGCAAGGCGTCAGCGGCGCGGCGCTGGCGGTCGCCAAAACACTCGGCATCTCACCCGGCGACGTGCGCGTGATTTCGCCGTTTATCGGCGGTGGTTTCGGTTGCAAGGGCTCGTCGTGGTCGCATGTGTCGCTGTGCGCGATGGCGGCGAAACAGACCGGGCGTCCAGTGCGCCTCGCGTTGGAACGGCCGCAGATGTTCGGGCCGGTCGGCTCGCGTCCGCATACCGAGCAGCATTTCATCCTGGCCGCGCGGCACGACGGCACGCTGACCGCGATGCGTCACGACAGCACCTCGCATACGTCGACGATCGAAGACTGGACCGAGACCTGCTGCATGGTCACGCGCATGCTGTACGCGGTGCCCAATCAGGTGACCACGCACCGGATCGTGCCGATGAATCTCGGCACCCCGACCTTCATGCGCGCGCCCGGTGAAACGACTGGCTCGTTCGCGCTCGAATCGGCGATGGACGAACTCGCGGTGGCGCTGAAGATGGACCCGCTCGCACTGCGTCTGAAGAATTATGCCGATGCCGATCCGCAGGAAAACAAACCGTGGTCGGGCAAATCCTTGCGCGAGTGCTATCAGATCGGCGCGGACAAATTCGGCTGGTCGCGGCGCACCGGCACGCCACGGTCGATGCGCAACGGCAACACACTGATCGGCATGGGCATGGCCACCGCAACCTATCCGGCCAACCGCAGCGAGGCCGCGGCCATCGCGCGGATTCTGCCGGACGGCAGCGCCATGGTCGCCTCCGGCACGCAGGATCTCGGCACCGGCACCTATACGGTGATGACTCAGGTTGCCGCCGACGCCCTCGGCTTCGCGCCGGACAACATCCACTTCGCGCTCGGCGATTCCTCGCTGCCGAAAGCGCCGGGCTCGGGCGGCTCGCAATCGGCGGCGAGCGTCTCACCCGCCGTGCGCGATGCCTCGACCCAGGTGCGCAACCAGTTGATCGCGTTGGCGCTCGCCGATCCAGCGTCGCCCGTGCATGGCATCGCACTCGAGGACATCACGGTCGAAAACGGCTGGGTCATGAGCCGCTCGCAACCGGCGAAGCGCGATCCGGCGGCGGCGATCATCGCGCGCTCAGGCGGCAAACCGATCGAAGCCACCTCGACGGTCAAGCCCGGCGACGAGAAACAGAAGTACTCGTTTCACTCGTTTGGCGCGGTATTCGTCGAAGTACATGTCGATGCCGACCTCGGCACGATTCGCGTGGCGCGCATCGTCGGCGTGTACGACATTGGGCGCGTGCTGAACCAGAAGACCGCGCAGAGCCAGTTGATGGGCGGCATGGTGTGGGGCGTGGGCGCGGCGCTGCAGGAAGAGACCTTGCTGGATACGCGCTACGGACGTTTCACTAACGCCAATCTCGCCGAGTACCACGTGCCGGTGAATGCCGATATCAATTCGCTCGACATCACGTTCATCGATGTGCCTGATCCGCACATCAACTCGCTCGGCGTGCGCGGCATCGGCGAGATCGGCATCACCGGCGTGCCGGCGGCGATCGTGAACGCCGTGTATCACGCGACCGGCGTACGTGTACGCGATCTGCCAGTGACGCTCGATAAGGTGATGGGGTGATGCAGGTGTAAATATTCGCGCTTGCCTGTGGATGCGTTGCACCGCACAATCGGCCTTATCCTTTCTACCGGTGCCCGTCCATGGCTTACGCCTCGCTCGCCACTGGCATCTTGCTCGCCGCCGGCCTCGGTTCACGCTTCGACCCCGAAGGCGTGCAGAACAAACTGCTCGCACGCATGCCGGATGGCACGCCGGTCGCGCACGAGGCCGCCCACCGGCTGCTGAAGGTCGTCACCCGCGTGCTAGCCGTGGTGCGGCCGGGCGCGGAAACGCTCGCACGCCTCCTGAACGACGCCGGCTGCGACGTGGTATTCGCCGCCGCCGCTGAGCGTGGCATGGGCGCGAGCCTCGCCGTCGGTATCGGAGCCAGCGACGACGCCGGAGGCTGGATCGTCGCGCTCGCCGACATGCCGCGCATCGCCACCTCCACGATCGAAGCCGTGGCGCAAGCGCTCGACGGCGGCGCTTCAATCGTCGCGCCGTTTTACCAAGGGCAGCGTGGCCATCCGGTCGGTTTCGGCATCGAGCATCGGGACGCACTCATGGCGCTCGACGGCGATACCGGCGCGCGCGCCTTGCTGATGTCGCAGCGTGTGGCGCGGCTCGATGTCGACGACTCCGGGATTCTGCGCGATGTGGATACGCCGGAAGATCTGCGCAATATTTAGCTTTAGCGCATCGTCAGGTGCCTCGGAACCTATCTCGCGCAGTTTCGCTAGCCAGTCCGCCGCGGCGCCGGCCATCACCGCCCGACGAATCGGGCGTACCGGCATGACCGCCGCGCTTGATCCAGGTCCGCACCTGGGTGCATACTGTATATCCATACAGTATTTTGGCCGCATGGGTTGGCGCATCCCGCTGCGTGCATCCACGGCGCGTCAGCATGAAACATATTTCGATCGAACCGTCTTTCGCCGTCTGGCGGCGCGTCGCGCGGGCGCTGCTGCGGCAAGGTGTCGAGCCATCGCAGATCGAATGGGCTGAGTCCGGAAGTGACGCAGCGGCTGAAAACCCGGTGAGGGGCGATGATTCGGGTGGCGGCCACGCTGTGCAATCTTCGGCAACGGCCGTGGTTGAGAGTCTCGCCAGCAGTCTCTCCAGCGCGAGCACCACGGGCGAGCCAGACGCAGAGTTCACCCGCACCGCTGCGGGCTGCGTCGACATCAACACTGGCGGCGTACTCGCCATTCCGCGCGAGCTGCTCTCGTGGCTCAGAACGGCTGCATGTTTTCGCGCGCCGGACCGCTGGTCGCTGGTGTACCGCGTCCTATGGCGCTGGACCCACGGCGAGCGCAACGTCCTCGATCTCGGCGACCCTGACGGCGCGCTGCTCGATCAACGCATCCGCACGGTCGAACACGAAACCGACGCTTTGCTGACACTCACGTTGTTCAGACGTCGCGATCCGTCGATGGGGCCACCCGAGTTTGTCGGCTGGTACGAGCCGCATCATGACCTGCTGGAGCGCGCCGCCGCGCGATTCGCCAACCGCATGGGCGAATCCACGTGGATGCTGGCCACGCCACACGGCGCGGTGTTCTGGAACGGCATGCTGCTGCGCATCGACCGGCCGTTAGTGGAGGAATACGAGCAGACCACGCAGACGTCAACGGTCAGCGCGATGACCGGCGAAGCTGTCACCAGCACCCCCACCGAGGCGCTCTGGCTCGCGTATTACGCCAGCGCCTTCAATGCCCAGCCGTCGCCCGTGCCGTTGCGCCACTGGAGAATGCCGCCCGCGGGTCCCCCGCTGCCCGCGCACCTGGCTCGCGAGCGCAGCCGTCTCGGCGCGCAAAGCGCCGCGGTCACCGTCCCGCCCACGCCGCCGCTCGAGTATTCCGCGATGACGCCGCCCTTGCGGGAACCCACTGGCCCGCTCGCCACTTGCAGGCGCTGCGCGTTATGGCGCAATGCGAAACACGCGGTTGCGGGCACCGGACCCGCCCATGCGGCGATCATGGTGGTCGGTGAACAGCCTGGCGAGCACGAGAACCAGCACGGCAAACCCTTCACCGGGCCGGCCGGTGAATTGCTCGACGCCGTGCTGGCGCGTGCCGGTCTGGAGCGGCAGGCACTGTATCTGACCTATGCCGTCAAGCATTACAAATGGGAAACGCTCGACGGCAAGCGCGTCCACCGCATACCCGTGCGGCGCGAAGTGGAGGCTTGCCAGTACTGGCTGGAAAAAGAACTGACGCGAATCGCGCCACGCGTGGTCGTCACCCTCGGCGCGACCGCGCTGAGAGCGCTGACCGGCGCGCACGTCAATCTGTCCGAGTACCTCGGTCAAACCATCGCCCACGAGGGGCGTCTGATCGTGCCGGCTTGGCATCCCTCGTATGCGCTGGGAATGGCCGACGCCACGTTGCGCGAAGACGTCGTGACGGCCATGGTGAAGGCGTTCAGCCGCGCGGCGGCGCTGGCGGGCTGACGAAAGGTGAGCATATTCGGGACATGCCGAATACGCAACGGTGAGCCTCTACGGGAAGCCGAAGCAAAACCCATCCGCTCAGGCATACCGCTTGCGCACCTCACACCGGCCGCGCAAGCCGCGTCAATTCCGCCTAAGCTGATGTGACGCCGCAAATCCAGCAAGCCTGTCGCGCGCAACATCGAAGCGTTGAATGCGGCCCGCGCGTTTCGAAACCATCACCCGTCCCATGAGCGAAACCAGTCCCCGCCTTTTCATCGTGTCGCCCCATTTCGACGACGCCGTCTTCAGTTGCGGCGCCTTACTCGCCGCGCACCCCGACGCCGCGGTCTGCACGGTGTTCGCCGCGCCGCCCGAGCAGGAAATGCATACCGAATGGGATGAAAGATCAGGTTTCACGAGCGCCCATCAGGCCATCCACGCCCGCACGCTCGAAGACAACCTCGCCCTCGAGGTGCTCGACGCGATCCCGCTACGTATGCCGTTTCGCGACGGCCAGTACTTCGACTCGCCGTCGATCAGCAAACTGGCGGCGGCGCTCGAAGAGACCATCTACCGCACCACGGCCAATACGCTGCTGATGCCGCTCGGACTGCACCACGACGACCACGCGCTGGTGTTCGAAGCCTGCTGCGAAATCCTGCCGCGCCTGTCGCATCTGACGTGGTTCGCTTACGAGGACGCAATTCATCGCCGCACGCCCGGTGTCGTGCAGGCGCGGCTTGCCGACCTCGTGCATCGCGGCGTCGTGGCGACACCCGACTACCCGAGCGCAGGCCACACGATCGATCTGCCGCGCCGCGCGCAGCTCAAACGCGAGGCGGTCAACGCCTACGCAAGCCAGCTGCGCGCGTTCGGCGCGGGCAATTACGACGACATTTTCGCCGCCGAACGTTACTGGCAATTGCGCGTGGGCCGCCGCGCGAAAAAGTAAGGGCCGCGTAATGCGCTGGATCGGCTACGCTTGATTCAGCCCGCTTCTCAACCTGAAGGTGATGCAATGAGCTACGACATGCATACCAGTCCGATTCCCGATCCGAACGCCGATCCGAACCGCGACCCGGAAGCCGATCCCCTGGTGCCGCCGTCGCCGGGTCATCACACCGAGGAGCCGCAGCGGCCCGATGGGCCGCCGGACAAAGACCCGGTGTAAACGCGAGCGGCGTGGCAAGTGGAACGCATCCAATCCATCCGGAACGCCGGCCGCCCGTGAGTTAAGGTAAGGCGGCGACGTGCCTGGACAAGCGCATTGGCTCGCTAAAAAGCCCCGTAGCAAACCGGGACGACACGCGGCTTAGCGCGTCAGTTCGGTAAAGCCTTGCAAAAGACGCTCGATGTCGGCGGCGTGAATGTTGCCCATCGTCGAGATGCGGAACAATTCGGCCGACAAACCGCCTTGACCGGCATAGATGACGAAACCGCGCGCCTTCAGCGCGTCGTGCAGTTGCGGATACGCCACGCCGTCCGGCAAGCGATACGCGCGCAGCACCACCGACGACTGCTGCGGCGGCAACACGCTGCCGATGCCTCGCTCGGCCAGGCCCGCGCGAGCCTGCTCGGCGAGCGCGGCATAACGCGCATGGCGCGCTTGCCAACCGCCTTCGTCGGCGAGTTCGCGCAGCGCTTCGACCAGCGCGTAGTACGCATGAACCGACGGCGTGAACGGCGTATTGCGCTGGTCCTGCAAGCGCGCGAGGCGCCCGAGGTCCAGGTAATACGTGCGGCTCGCCGCCTGCGCGAGCGCGGCGCGCCGCACCAGCACGAACGACGCGCCTGGCACGCCGTGCAGACACTTGTTCGCGGTCGCCGCGACGGCGTCGAGACTGGCGTCGGCGAAATCGATCGCTTCGGCGCCGAAGCTGCTGACGCCATCCACCAGCAGACGCAGACCGCGTTCGCGGCACAGCGCGCCGAGCGCCGCCAGATCGTTCAGGCGTCCCGTGGTGGTTTCGTGATGAATCACGGCGACATGGGTGAACGCCTGGTCCGCGTCGAGGCGTTCGGCGAGCTTCGCGAGATCCGGCGCCTGCATCCAGTCGTGTTTCAGCGACTCATGCGCGATACCGTATTGCGTGGCGATCTGCGAAATCCGCTCGCCGTACACGCCGTTTTCGACCACCAGCAGCTTGCCGTTCTGCGGCACCAGCGCGGCGGTCATGCTTTCGACGGCCGCGGTGCCGGAGCCGGTCATCAAGACCGCTTGCCATTCGTTTGCGTCGAGGCCGTACAGATCGACCAGGCGGGTACGCGCCTCTTCCTGCAAGTCGAAAAATTCGCTTTCGCGATGGCACAGATCCGTCTGCAACAGGCTGTTGCGAACGCGTTCGGTGAGCGTCACCGGGCCGGGATTGAGCAGCAACATGAGCGCACTCCTTAAGCAGCGCCGATGTGACGCATCAGGCGCGTCTTCACATCGGGCGGGGTGATAGTGGGACGCGGCAGGCCATCGGGCGTACCGCGGCGAATCGCCAGCCGCGCGAAACGCGGACCATGGGGCGACGGCGCAGCGTCGAACAATTCGTCGATTACGCTGACGTCGTCGCTTTCAACCGCCGACGCATAACCGCACGCCGCGGCGACACCCGCAAACGAGACTTGCGACGACACCGTCGCCTGACCGCCGGTCGAATCGTGTGCGCCGTTATCGAGCAGCACGTGCGTGAGATTCGATGGACCGTACGCGCCGAGCGTCGCGAATGCGCCCATGCGCATCAGCGCGGCGCCGTCGCCGTCGAGCGCGACCACGTGCAGGTCAGGACGCGCTAACGCAAGACCCAACGCGAACGGCGTCACGCAACCCATCGAGCCGACCATGTACAACTGGTTGGCACGGTCATCGATTGCATAGAGTTCGCGGCCGCAAAATCCAGTCGACGCGAGCACCACCGTCGAATCGAGCGGTGTGTGCGCGATGACTTTCCGCAACGCGTCGTGACGCGAAGCCAGCTCATTCGCCGCAACGTTTTTGAATTGCGAATGCGGCGCCACCGGCACACGGCGCGTACCTGCGGAGCGCTCTTTCAACTCATACGGCGCCACGCTGCCCTTTTGCATCACGAGCGCGTACGGACGGCCGGTTTCATCCATGTGAGCAAGCGCGCGATCCAACGCCGGGCCGATCGCGTCGGCTTCGGTCGGGAACGTCTCCCACGGAATTTCCATCGTATCGAGCATGGCGGGCGTGACCGGGCCCATCAGCGCATGCTGCGGTTCGTCCGCGACGCCGGGTTGCCCGCGCCACGTGACGATCAGCAATTGCGGCAAACGGAAGGTCCACGTGAGCGAGGTCAACGGACTTACGGCATTGCCGAGGCCGGAGTTCTGCATCATCGTGATGCCGCGCCGGCCGTTCTTTGCGCCGAGCGTGACGCCCGCGATCAACGCGACCGCATCGCCTTCATTGGCGGCCGACACGTAATGCAGCGATTCGTCCTGCAATACGTAGTTGATGAACGGCGTCAGATACGAGCACGGCACGCCTGCGTACCAGTCGAAGCCGCGCTCGCGCGCCGCCTCGACAAACTGTGCTGCCTCGATCATTGCGCGGCTCCGCTGACAGCGTCCGTCGTTCCTGCGCGGTTGCCGACCGCTGCCGCGAACGGCGCCTGCGCATGCGCGAAATCGCCGGCGCGACGGAAGTCTTCCAGATCGTTCACCCCGCGCCAGTGACCGTGCACGTATTGCACCTCGATCGCTTCGCCCGCCTCGATCAGCGCATTCAGCAGCGCGGGCATATCGAGCGAATCGAAATCCGGGCGCGCCTGCAGTCTGGCGATGACCGCTTGCAGACGCTCACGCCCTTCGCCACGAACATTCAGCAGACCCACCCAGCGGCCATGCGGCGTTTGCGAAGCAATCGCGGAGCTCGCCTGCGGCCCGCTCGACACATGACGCAGCGTGACCTTATTGCCGAACAGACCGCGATCGTCGGCTGCCGAACACCATGCGAAGTCACGCACACTGGCGTTTTCCGCGTCGGTCAGCGACGAATCGACCACCACGCTGAACGCGGCTTCGCTCTCGACCAGATCGCGCAGGATGTAGCTGCGGAACAGCAGATCGCCGTACGAAATGACGGTGTCGCCGGCAAGCTTGTCGACCGCGCACGCTAGCGACGCCAGCTCGCCGGTTTGCGCGTGACGTTCATTGACGACGAGCTTGATACCGGCCGTATCGATCGCATCGGCGCGATAACCGCCGACCACGGTGATGTCATTGACGCTCTGCTTCTTGAACGCATCGACGAGCCAGCGCAACAGCGGCTTGCCGGCGATCGGCAGCATGACTTTTGGACGATCTTCGGTGACGGCTTCGAGCCCCTTGCCGCGGCTGGCCGCGAGCACGATGGCCGCACCGGCCGCGCGTCCGCTCGACAGATAGCGGTCTTCGGCTTCCGAGTATTCGTCGGCGTCTTGCAGACGGAAGATTTCGTTGACCGCGGCAATGCTGTCTTCGACGTTGACGAGCGTTTCGCTCGAGTGAATTTCCTTGGCGACGGCCTGCATGGCCGAGGTTGCCGCGCGGATCAGATGATTGGCCCAGATGACCGTGCTGATGCCGGCCTCGCGGAACACTTCGGTAGGTGTGCTGTAGTACTTGGTCGGCACGATGACGAGCGGACCGCGGCCGGCCCATTCGCGCGCGAACTCGAGGATTTCGTCGGGACGCGAGAGCTTGCTGTGAATCAGGATCGCGTCGGCGCCGGCTTGCCGATAGGCTTCCGCGCGACGCAGCGCTTCGTCCATGCCCCAGCCGGCGATGAGTGCTTCGACGCGCGCGACGATCGAGAAGTTTTCATCCGACTGCGAGTCTTTACCGGCTTTGATCTTGCCGCAGAACTCGTCCATATCGGCGAGTGGCTGGGCTTCGCCGTTGATGAAGCTATTCGTTTTCGGGAACTGTTTATCTTCGATACAGACGCCGGCGATGCCGCGTTGTTCGAGTTTGCGCACGAGGCGGCGCACGTTGTTGAAGTTACCGTAGCCGGTATCGCCATCGAGGAGGATGGGCAGATCGCTGGCGTCGGCCATGAATTCGAGGTTATCGACGACTTGCGTCCAGCTGGCTTCGTTGTTGTCGCGCACGCCGAATTGGGCGGAGATCGCGAGGCCCGAGCCCCAGATCGCCTTGAAGCCGGCTTCGCGGACGATACGGGCGGAGAGACCGTTGTGGGCCTCCATCATGAATTCGAGTTCGTTGCTGACGAGCATCTGGCGCAGGCGTGCGCTGCGCGAAGCGGAGCTGAATGCGGGTTCGCGGGCGTTCATTTTGTTTACTCCTGGTGGCGGGCTTATCAGGGGTCTTTTTTGCCCTGCGGACGACTGGAAAAAAGACTCTTTTTTGCCCGGCGGGCGACTGGAAAATGGCGACTATAGCGGAAAATGTTTTTATTGGTGGTTAGGGGTTTGTTTGGGGTTTTTCTGATGTTGTTGTTAAGTGGGGAAATGTGTTGTTTTTTGCATTTCATGCGGATCATTCTATTTTGTGGTTTTTTGGCGTTGTGTGGAGAAATGTGAGTGGGGCCCCGCGGGGCGAGCGGTTGATGGTGGTTTTGTTTTTATCTTTGTTTGATTGTCTTTTTGGTTTTTTTATTGGTTTGGATTATTTGGTTTTTTATATTTTTTTATGGGTTTAAGCGGGTTTTTCATTAATTACGTTATTGGTTTATTAGCGTCGCCCCTGTGCGGGGCAGGCACCTACTTTTCTTTGCCTGCCGCAAAGAAAAGTAGGCAAAAGAAAGCGGCTCAAACCGCTAATTCTTAAGCGGGTCCCCTGGCCTGGAGGGGGCAGTGGTGCATCTGGAATCCGCGCCCTCGCGCATTCAACCTTGGTGACCAGGCACTCATACTTCCCGCCTCGCACTGCGTGCTCGCCGGAAGGGTTCATCAAAAACCGCGGATTCTTTGGCGCGGTGGCGCCGTCGGCTTCGCCTCGGCGATGCGTACTCACAACTGCGGCGAAAAAGCGAATCGCCGCAAAGCTGCAAGCTGCAAAAAGGAAACACGCCGTGCTACCGCGTCACATCAAGTGTGTGTGCGAAACGTAGCAAACTGTTTTAAGAGGTACTTTTCGGCGCGCGCAGCGCCGCCGGAAGAATGACTGCTGTGTCACTCACGTGGAATGTGCGAGACCACAGATTCCAGATGCACCACTACCGCAACTGTGCGGGGGCCCCGCTTAAGAGTTAGCGGTTTGAGCCGCTTTCTCTTGCTTACTTCTCTTTGCGGCGGCAAAGAGAAGTAAGTGCCCGCCCCGCACAGGGGCGACGCTAATACACCAATAACAAATCAAGGAAAGGCCAAAAAGCCAGACCCAGGAAAGGCCAACGCCGCAGTCATACAGACAAGCGCCGCACAGGCAAAAAAAACCTTATTTAATCAGACAAATAAACAACGGGTTTCCCCTCCCCTGCGGAGCAAAGAACCAGCGCCGTAAACACGGAAAGCAGCACACAGTAATCAGCAAGCCACCGCTGCAAGCGAAAAAGCAAAACCGAGCACACCCTGACCGCCCCCTTGCGAAAGCAAAAAAAGCCCTACTATGACCCTGAACAAAAAACTAGCCTCAATGATCGCGGTCCTCTGGGCCGGCCTGATCCTGATCGGCGGCTTCGGCGCATGGCAAAACCGCGCGTCGATGATCTCGGACCGCCGCGATCAACTCACCTCGCTGATCGACCAGGCCAACCACCTCGTCAACCGCTACTACACGCTAGCGCAACAACACACGATCACCGAAGACGAAGCCAAAAAGCAGGCGCTGGAATCGCTTGCCGCCATGCGCTACGGCAAAGACGGCTACATCTCCGTCAACGATTCGCAGCCGGTCATGCTAATGCATCCGATCAAGCAGGATATGGTCGGCAAGAACCTGGCGCAGTTCACCGACCCGGCCGGCAACCATCTGTTCGTCGACATAGTCAACGCAGGCAATCACGACGGCGGCGGCTTCGTCGACTATCTGTGGGCCAAGCCGGACAGCGACACACCCGTCGCAAAAACGAGCTTCGCGGTCCACTTCGCGCCGTGGGACTGGTATATCGTCACCGGCATGTACATGGACGACGTGCAGCACGCGTTCTACGCCAATCTGCTGCGCTGGCTCGTCATCACCGTGACGCTCGGCACAATCGCCACTATCGTCATGCTGCTGGTATTGCGCAGCATCCGTCGCACGCTCGGCGGCGATCTCGAAGTCGCGGTCGAAGCAGCCCAACTGATGGCGCGCGGCAACCTCGCCACGCGCGTGCCGGTGCAAGCTAACGACACCGGCAGTCTGCTGCACGCGCTCCACACCATGCAGGCCGGTCTGGTCGATACGGTTTCGCGCGTGCGTCTCGGCACCGAAAACATCAATATCGGTGCAACCGAAATCGCCGCCGGCAACACGGATCTCTCACAGCGCACCGAAGAACAGGCCGCGGCGCTCGTCGAAACGGCATCGAGCATGGATCAGATGACGGTCAACGTGAAGCAGAACGCGGACAGCGCACTGCAAGCGGCACAACTCGCCGGTCAGGCCGCGGATGTGGCCACCCGCGGCAGCCGCGTCGTCGACGACGTGGTCCGCACGATGGGCGAAATCACCAGCAGCTCGCGGCAGATCGGCGACATCATCGGCGTGATCGACGGCATCGCGTTCCAGACCAACATCCTCGCGCTCAACGCCGCCGTCGAAGCGGCGCGCGCGGGCGAACAGGGACGCGGCTTCGCGGTGGTCGCCTCGGAAGTGCGCAGCCTCGCGCAGCGCTCCGCCACGGCCGCGAAGGAAATCAAGGCGTTGATCGAGACCTCGACCCATACCGTCGACGCCGGCGCGTCGCTGGTCGCCAATGCCGGCTCGACCATGGGCGAGATCGTGCAGTCGGTACGTCGCGTCAACGAAATTCTCGAGGAGATCAGCCACGCGTCGCGCGAACAGAGCGCGGGCATCGAACAGGTCAATCGCGCAGTCGGCGAAATGGATCAGGTCACGCAGCAGAATGCCGCGCTCGTCGAACAAGCCGCCGCCGCGGCCCATTCGCTGAAGGACCAGGTGGGCGTGCTGCGCGAGGCGATCTCGAGCTTCGCTCTGCCGGCCTGAGGCCGCTAGCGGCAAAAAAAGAAGGCGCTCTACAGGCAGAGAGCGCCTCTTTAACACGCCGCGTCGGAGTCGACGCATTAATCGAACGAAACAGCCGCACGGATTTTTCAAGTCCGCGCGGCTTTTTTGTGATCAGCGAACGCTTACCACGCGCAATCCCGCAACCAGATTAAGCCGAATTTGGCATCGCCGAATTCGGCTTAAGGCATTTTCATCAGCACGCGCCGCTTCCGATAATGGCCGCTTTCAAACGCGTGCCTCGCGGCAAGCGCGAGGCAAAGCCCTTCCTTTCGCGAGCGCCGCCATCGAGAACCCGCTGCCATGTTGCTCCACCTCATCTACCTGCTTGCGATCGTCGCCGAAGCCATGTCCGGCGCGCTGATGGGCATGCGCCGCGGCATGGACCGCTTCGGCCTGTGCCTCGTCGGCACCGTCACCGCGCTCGGCGGCGGCACGGTGCGCGACGTATTGCTGGGCCACTATCCCCTTGCATGGATCTCGCATCCAGATTGCGTTCTGATTACAATCGGGGCGGCGTCGATTGCCGCGGCCAGCGCGAAATGGCTGCGCAACTGGCAACGGATGTTCGTCACGGTCGACGCACTCGGCCTGATCGCGTTCACGATCATCGGTTGCGATGTCGCCGCGACGCTCGACGTGAGTCCGATGATTGTCGTGCTGGCCGGCGCAATCACCGGCGTGTGCGGCGGCATGCTGCGCGACCTGCTGTGCAACCAGATGCCGCTCGTGCTGCGTGAGGAGCTGTACGCGAGCATCGCGCTCGGCGCGGGCGCGCTGTACGTCGCGCTGCAAGCCTGGGACGTGGCGCCGGGGCCGGCCTCCATCGTGGTATTGGCCGGCGGCTTCGCGATACGCATGCTGGCCGTGCGGTTTGGTTGGCAATTCAAGGTGTTCACCGCCGCCGATTCGGGCGGCGCAAACTAATCCCGCCGCACGCCACGCGCGTGTGGCCTTCACTCGAGGAGCACGCTCGACAGTCACGCGCAACCAGCCGCCGGCATCGCCGGTTCGAGCTCGCCACGCAACGCTGTTCGCTCATCGCACTCATGATCCAAAAGAAGAAGTCGCAGTCGCACGATCCGTACGCGCCCGTCGCGAAGAACCAGCTGCTGGCCGCGCGCCTGCCCATGTGGCGCTCGAAACTCGTCGTCCTGCTGGTGTTCGGCGCGTTCGCGTCGCTGGCGGGGCGCGCGTTCTGGGTGCAGGTGGTCAATCAGGACTTCTACGTCGATCAGGGGCAAAAACGCTATCAGCGCACCATCGAACTCGATGCGACGCGCGGGCGCATCGTCGATCGCAATGGTTCGATGCTCGCCGTCAGCCTTGCCACCTATGAGATCTGGGCCTCGCCCAGGCTGCTCGACGAAGCCGCGTTCGCGCCGCTTGCCAGGCTGCTCGACCTGCCGCGGGCGGAACTGCGCCGGCGTCTGAACGGCGACAAGACCTTCGTGCTGCTCAAGCGCCAGGTGGATGCCGACACCGCCGCTCACCTCAACAAACTGGGCCTCGCCGGCATCACGCAGATCGCGGATTCGAAGCGCTTTTACCCGGAGGGCGAATCGGCGGCGCACGTGGTCGGCTTCACGGATATCGAGGACAACGGCCAGGAAGGCGTTGAGCTCGCCGCCAACGAGCAGCTGCTCGGCGTGCCGGGCCAGCGCGAAGTGATCCGCGACCGGCTGGGCCGGGTCGTGTCCGAGACCCGGCCGCTCGTGCCCGCGCAAAACGGCGACACGATCCACCTGACGATCGACCGGCGCATTCAGCAGCTCGCCTACGCACAACTGAAGGACGCGATTGCCAAACATCACGCCGAAGCAGGCAGCGTGGTCGTGCTCGATGCGCGCAACGGCGAGATTCTCGCGCTCGCCAACTATCCGAGCTTCGATCCCAACGACCGCGCCCGTCTCACCGGACGGCAGCTGCGCAATCGCGCGGTGGTCGATACCTTCGAGCCGGGCTCGACGATCAAGCCGGTCGTCGTCGCCCTCTCGATCGACGAAGGCAAGGTCCGGCCGCAAAGCGTCATCGATACCGCGCCGGGCTGGTACAAGATCGGCCCGGCCGTGATTCACGACACATCGAATCATGGCGCAATGACCGTCGCCGAAGCCGTGCAGAAGTCGAGCAATATCGCGCTCGCCAAACTCGCACTGAACCTGCCCGCCGAAACGATCTGGAACAAGTATCAGGAATATGGACTTGGGTTGAGGCCCGAGCTGACCTTTCCGGGTGTCGCGTCGGGCAAGGTGCGCCCATACAAACGCTGGCGCCCGATCGAACAGGCGACCATGGCGTATGGCTATGGCCTGTCCACTTCGTTGCTGCAGATCGCGCAGGTCTACACCGCCTATGCGGGAGACGGCACCTTGCATCAGGTCAGTCTGCTGCGAAAAAACACAAACGCGGACGGTAGCTCGGACACAGGCGCGGCTACGAACGGGGCCACAAGCGCGTCCACAAGCGCGGCCAAAGCCGCGGACATTGGCACTGCGGCGCAGGCCGGCGACAAGGGTCGCGCGGTCACCACACCCGCCACCGCGCGCGCGATCCGCTCGATGCTCGAAATGGCCACCGGACCTGGCGGCACGGGACGCGCCGCAGCGGTGGAAGGCTACCGGATCGGCGGCAAAACCGGCACGGCGCGCAAACAGGTCGGCGCGACTTACGCGAAAAACCGTTACCGCGCGCTGTTTGTCGGCATGGCGCCGATGAGCGATCCGCGGCTGATCGTCGCAGTGATGATCGACGACCCCGCCGGCAAGGCATTCTATGGCGGGACGGTGGCCGGACCCGTGTTTAGCGGGGTCACCGGCGGTGCTTTGCAACTGCTGGGCGTACCGCCGGATGCGTGAAATGAAAAGTCCGTAGCGACGCTCAGCACGCCGCATTATCGCGGTCCTTAATCACATCACGCCGCGATGCGATTGCGGCCACCGTGTTTGGCCCGATACATCGCCCGATTGGCTTCGTCCATCACCGTGCGGCCTTGCGCGACCGCGTCGGCCGGCGCGCGGCCACGCCACTCGACACGGTCAATGCGATGCGTCCACCGTGATCATCCTGCAAGAGAATCAGGCGAAAGAATCAAGCGCGGGGATTTTGAGCGCGATCTTAAGTTTGGCTTAATTCTTACCTGTAACTATGACGCACAACATCCCCTGTTGAGCCGCCAGAACATCGGCGGCGCTTTTTTATCGAAGGGGTGTCGCCGACGCGCCGATAGATGGTTAGCATGCCTGCGAAGAAGGAGTCAAACGATGGTGGAAGACACGGTATTCGAGCATTTGCGCACGATGCCCGGTAACGAATGGGTGCGCCAGATCCACTCGTGCAAGGTCTCGGATCCTTTGCAGCCTCCATGGGGACGCTCGTACAGACTCGTCGAATGGACCATGAAGCACACCCCTGAACCGAGCCGTCGCGTGGTACCCGCGGAAAGCACACCACTCGAAATCGCCCAGGCAGTCGTGTCCCACATTCCGGGGCGCCGCTTCTGCCAGCACGGCGACGACTAATCGCACAGCCGGCAACCTGTCCTCAACTTTTCGCGCGCGTCGCCACTTCTTCCTCAAACAGGGCGATTTCTTCCGCAGCGGCTTTGGCGACGCTCGGGCGCCGCATCAATCGCTTGTAGTACTCAGCAACTGCGGGCCATTGCGACAGATCGATGCCGCCATACGACGCCCAGTTCAGCACGGTGACCAGATAAGCGTCGCCCACGCTGAACGCGTCGAGCAGATACTCGCTTTGCGCCAGATGCTCTTGCAGAACGCCCAGCCGCAACGAGGCCTTGTCGCGCGCGTAGCGCTTCACGTCTTCAGGCGCCAGCGCATCGAGTAGCGGCACGAACACCGTCTTGTGCAACTCCGTGCTGATAAAACCCAACCATTGTTGCAGCCGCGCGCGCTGCGCCGTGCCCGCGGCGGGCGCGAGCCGTGCGGCCGGATAACGATCGGCCACATAAGGCAGGATCGCGGTGTTTTCGCTCAGCAGCCAACCTTCGTCCGTACGCAACACCGGCACCTGCCCGAGCGGACTGATGGGATAAAAGTCCGAGCCGTCCGACAACTGTTTTGACTTCGTGTCGACCTGAATGAACCCAGCTTGCGCTCCCGCTTCGTACAACGCGATTCGGGTGGCCAGCGAGCACGCGAGCGGCGAGAAGTACAGATCCATGAGGCATCCCCTATCGTTGATGTTTTTGTACTATATTGCATAGAAATCTCTTCCGCCATATTTTTATGCAGACCAGTACAAAAAAAGAAACCCGCCCACGTGGCCGCCCGCGTGCCTATGATTCCGACCAGGCGCTCGCCGATGCAAGAGACGTGTTCTGGCGTAGCGGCTATGCGGGCACCTCGCTGGATCAGTTGAGCGCCGCGACCGGCATGAACCGCCCGAGCCTGTACGGCGCATTCGGCGACAAACATGCGTTGTATCTGGCCACGCTCGAACGTTATATCGAGGCGGGCCGGCTCGCGATGGTTCATGCGCTCGGTGAGGACCTGCCGTTGCCGCAGGCACTGCTGCGCGTTTATGACGGCGCACTCGCGTGGTACCTGCCTGCCGACGGCGATCCGCTCGGCTGCTTCATGATCGGCACCGCCGTGGTCGAAGCGGTGGAAGACGCCGAGGTCCGCGCGGCGCTTGCCGAGGGACTGCGCACCTACGACAAGACCTTCGAGAAACGCTTCAAGCTGGCGCAGGCCGCCGGCGAACTGGCGGCCGATGCGCAACCGCCCCTCCTCGCGAGGATCGCGTCGGCGATTTTGCACAGCCTCGCGTTGCGCGCCCGTGCGGGCGATTCGCGTGCGTCGTTACGGGCGACAGCGGTCGCGGGGGTGGCATTGATATGCGGCAGTGCGAGCGCGTCACCCGGACCGGCAACGGGCAAAGCCACAGCGAAAGCACGTGGGCGCTAGCCAGGCGGTTCCGCAAAAAGACGGGATATACTGTACGCATATACAGTACTTTTCGTCTGAGCAATGCGTCTTCCTCCCTTCGAACCTCCCACGCTTGCCGAACTGCGCGCCTGGTGGCGCACGCGCGACGAACAGGCCATCCAGCGGCTCATTCTCGAGATCCAGCGCCAGCGGCTCACGTTGCTGGAGCTGCGCAACCTGATTGACAGCGGCGTCCAGCAAGCGCGCGCCGCCGATCGCACGCTGGTCGAGCGGGGCGAGCCCTTGATGACGTTACGCATACGGATCGCGCAGGAAGTGCTGCGGGTCGGCGACATCGACGATACGCGGCAGATGAGCCGGGCCGAACAGGAACGGCTCGCCGTGCGTACCGAGGGCCAGATGGAATACGCGCGCGAAGGCCGCCTGAGACGGCAGCGCCGGAATATCTAGCTCTCAGGCGCGAGCGTGACAGCGTACTTCCGCGCGCCGAACCAGAAAAAGCGCGCAGCGGCCTTCGGACTCGTCAGCGCGTTTGCGTGGCGACGCGCAGGCCGAGCGAAATGAACAGCACGCCGATGATCTTGTTTTGCCAGCGGCTAAGCCATGTCAGGCGTTTGACGAGTTTGCCCAGCGGACGAATGGTCAGCACGATTAGCGTTGTATAAAGCGCGCTCATGCCGACGAAGATAAGTCCCAGCGTCGTGAACTGCAGGAAGGTGGAGCCGTGTTCAGGACGAACGAACTGCGGCAGGAACGCGAGGAAAAACAGCGCGGTCTTGGGGTTCAGCACTTCGGCGGGAATCGCCTGAAAGAAGGCTTTGGAAGCGGATACCGGCGCCACCGCCGGCAAATGCGCGCTCGCCTGCTTCTCGCGCAAGGCGCGAACGCCCAGATAGACGAGATAGGCGGCACCGACGAATTTCACGGCATTGAAAGCAAGCGCCGACGTCATCAGCAGCGCCGACAGCCCGACCGCCGCACCCAGGGTGTGAATGAAATCGCCAACCGCGATGCCGAGACCGGTGAGTATGCCCGCCTTGCGTCCCCCATGCACCGTACGCGTCAAAACCAGCAGCACGGCCGGACCGGGAATCAGAAAGAGCCCTAATACAACGGCGACGAACGTTCCTAGCGTGGAAAAATCAAGCATGTTGTCTCCTTGGTGGCGCGCCCGGTGCGGCCGGGAGCGCGTTCAACGCACGATTGTAGACGAATGCTGATCACCGATTCACGATCCGTTACCATGGCGGGCACCGGGCCGCATGAGATCCACGCATGAGATCCACGCATGTGATCCGCATGTGGCCATGCATGAGGCCCGCATTTTTTCATCCAATGAAGTCTTTGCCTTGCCCACTTATACCTTGCCCGCGCCGCTCTCCGCCGAACTGGAGATTCGTAAGAGCCGTTTCATCGCGCATGCGATTCCCGTCGCCGACCGCGACGCCGCGATGGTCGAGTTGCGGCGTCTGCGCGACGCGCATCCGGGCGCGACGCACGTGTGCTGGGCGCTGCTGGCGGGCGGCCAGTCAGGCATGTCGGACGACGGCGAGCCGTCCGGAACCGCCGGCCGGCCCATTCTCGAAGTGCTGCGGCATCACGATCTGGACGGCGTGCTGGCGGCCGTCGTGCGCTATTACGGCGGCGTGAAGCTGGGCGCCGGCGGACTGGTGCGCGCCTATACCGACGCGATTGCTTCGGCGCTATTGGACGCACCGCGCGTGGAGAGGATTGCTCAGGTGACGCTGATCGTCGAAGTGAGCTATGCCGATGAAGCGAAGGTGCGCAGATGGATCGAGGCCGAAGCTTACGGACTCGTGGACAGCGTCTACGGGATGCTGGTGAGGATGACCGTCCGGCTGCCGGTCAACGCGGTGGACGATGCCCGGCTGGCCCTCGTGGATATGACGCAAGGGAAAGCCGGGTTTTTCTGATCGTTATCATGAGCGTGGCGGTTTCAAACGTTCGAGCAGCGCGGCCCTGATCCAGTTAAGAGGATCACGGGAACGGCGCGCTGTTACCATGCTGCTCTGTACCGGGATGATTCAACCTAAAAGGCAACTCCTCTGACCTCGACTGCCGCTTTTTCCAGCACAGCGTCCGAGTCGCCGCAACAGAGTCAGACTCTGCGGCAATCGCTCGGCCCTCCGCGCCCGGCCCTGAGATCCGCTGTGCTCAAGGGTTGCGGCGTCGTCGCACTGCCGTTGATGCTGTCCGCCTGCTCCTGGTCATGGTTCGGCCTGAATAGTCCACCGCGCCCACCGCGCGCGGCCACGCATGCAACCGGCTGGCTCAGCGTCGCTCCCGCCCGCGATTTTGCCTACATGCCGGCTCGCAACGGCCAGGTGTCGCCGAACCGGATCGAAAACACGGCGATGACCGGCATCGTGTTAAAAAACGATATCAACGAAAACGTGCGCAACAGCGTTGCCAGCAGCTTGCAGGTTGCCGGCTTTCATCTCACCGAGGGTAGAAAGGTTCTGAGCGGCAGCATCGAAAAGTTCACCGTAGACGATGAGCGCTCTCCCGCCTTCTGGACACTGAAAATGCGTTACGTCGTGACTGACGCCACGACCCAGAAAGTCGTGTTCTCCACCATCAAGACGGTCCGTCAGAAGTCGCCTAAATTCACCAGCAACATCATCGCCATTGAAGACACGGTCAAGCTGAGCGTCGATGCGTTGATCAACGACCCAGGCTTCGTCAAATCGGTGAATTGAAACGGACGGACTGAATCGGTGCGTTCGCCGATTCGCTACAATTGGCACCTATCGGGAAACGCGGAATCAGGTCGTCACTGGTGCTCACTTCACCATTTCGCGCGCCCGATTCATTGCACTCACGCATTGCACTCACGCATTGCACTCACGTTTACTTCTCCGTGCGAGCTGTCATGTCCCTCACCGCCTGGCTGTTTTTCCTGCCCACCTGCTTCGCGATCAACCTCGCGCCCGGCCCGAACAATCTTCTATCGATCAACGTCGCCGCGCGTCACGGCTTCATGACGGCGTTCGTCGGTGGCACCGGCCGGCTGGTCGCGTTCGCGTTGATGCTGGTACTGGCCGCGACCGGACTCGCCGTCGTGCTGCACGCATCCGAGTGGTTCTTTCTGGCGATCAAACTGGCCGGCGCCGGCTATCTGATCTGGCTTGCGATCCAGTTGTGGCGCAGTGACGCTCCGGCCATCGATACGACCCGGCAGGACGACGGGTCGCTCTGGCGAATCGCGCGGCAAGAATGCCTCGTGGCTGCTGGCAACCCGAAAGCGATTCTGGTTTTCACCGCATTTTTGCCGCAGTTCGTCGATATCGCCAAACCGATGCTGCCGCAATTCGCGGTGCTCGGCGCGAGCTTTCTGGTACTCGAATGGGTGGCGATCGCGCTTTATTCGTGGGCGGGCATGCATCTTGGCAAGTGGCTGGTTCGCGCCAGGGTTCGCCGCTGGTTCAACCGGTGCTGCGGGGCATTTTTGGCTGTAATCGGCGCGAGCTTTCTGCTGGTTCGGCGAACGTAAACGTCATTGCCGGAAACGCAATACCAGGCTTACCGAACCATCCCGCTGCCGACGCTTCAGCCACACACAGCCTTCTCTCTCGAGACGATTTAAACCGGCACGGCAACGGGTCCGTCCGCGTATATATAAACGATAGCTAATGCAATAGCGCAGAAACTTTAACTAGCAGTAATCGTCCTGCGCCCGTATGCTCAAAGAGTGACCCGCCGCCGCGGCAAGGCTAATATGCGGCATCGGGCAAGCGACTTCTCATAGTCACAGGGGCGGCATCATGAAGATCTGTATCTTCGGAGCAGGAGCGATTGGCGGTTTGATGGGCGTGCAATTGGCGCGTGCCGGCGCCGACGTGAGTTTCATCGCGCGCGGCGCGCATCTCGCGGCGATGCGCGAACACGGCGCGCGCCTGATCATGGACGGCGAGACGTTCAGCGCGCCGGTACGCTGCACGTCCGACCCAGCCGAACTCGGCGTGCAGGATGTCGTGATCGTCACGCTAAAGGCGCACTCCTTGCCCGGCGTGGTCGACGCCATGCAGCCGCTCCTCGGCAAGCACACGTCGATCGTCACTGGCGTCAATGGGATTCCCTATTGGTACTTTTACCAGCACGGCGGAAAGTTCGCCGGTACGCGCCTCGCCAGCATCGACCCGGACGGCAGCCAATGGACCAAGCTCGGTCCCGAACGCGCGATCGGCTGTGTGCTTTTTCCCGCCGCGGAGATTGTCGAACCGGGTGTGATCAAGCACGTGTACGGCAAGAAATTCCCGATCGGCGAGCCGAATGGCGAACGCACGCCGCGCATTCAGCAATTGCACGAGATCATGCAGGCGGCCGGTTTCGATGCACCGATCCGCGACAATATCCGCGACGAAATCTGGCTCAAGCTGTGGGGCAACCTGTGCTTCAATCCGATCAGCGCATTGACGCACGCCACGCTCGACATCCTCACCAGCGACCCCGGCACACGTGCGGTATCGCGCACCATGATGCTGGAAGCCAAGCGCATTGCTGACCAGTTCGGCGTGCATTTTCGTGTCGATGTGGAAAAACGTATCGACGGCGCGGGCGCGGTCGGCGCACATAAGACCTCGACGCTGGTCGATCTGGAGAACCGCCGTCCTATGGAGATCGATCCGCTCCTGACGGTGGTGCAGGAAATGGGCCGTCTCGTTGCCGAGCCCACGCCGACTATCGACGTCGTGCTCGCCCTGATCAAACTGCGTGAGCGGATGGCCTTGCAAGGCGATTGAACGCTCATTCACGCAGCGATCAACGCTTTATAAGCTTCAGAAAAGGATCGAACGCCACGCGCGTTCGATCCTTTTTTTACATCGCTACTGATCGATCGCCAGCCACACCGACTTCGGTTCGGTGAAGTTTTCAATCGCCACGTCACCATGCTCGCGGCCAAAGCCGGAATCGCCGGAACCGCCCCAAGGCAAACGCACGTCGGTGTAGCCGTAGGTATTGATCCATACGGTGCCCGCTCTCAGGTCACGCGCAACCCGATGCACGCGGCCAATATCCGCGCTCCATACGCCGGCCGCGAGGCTATACAACGTGCCATTGGCGATACGGATCGCATCGGCTTCGTCGTTGAAACGAATCACAGTCGCCACCGGCCCGAAGATCTCCTCCTGCGAAATGCGCATTTCATGCTCGACGTTGGCGAATACCGTCGGCTCGACGAAAAAGCCGCGCTCGCCCACGCGCGCGCCGCCGGTCACAAGCGACGCGCCTTCGGCACGCCCTGTCTCGACATAACCAAGCACAGTCTTCATCTGCGCCGCGGAGATGAGCGGCCCCATCGACGTTTCGCGCGCCGCCGGATCGCCAACCTTGATCGCCTTCGCTCGCGCCGCGAGACGCTCGACCACTTCGTCGTAGACGTCGCGATGAGCAAGAATGCGCGAGCCCGCCGAACAGACCTGGCCGGAGTTGAAGAAAATGCCCGACGCCGCGGCGCGCACCGCATTGTCGAGGTTTGCATCCGGGAAGATCAGATTGGCCGACTTGCCGCCGAGCTCAAGCGTGACGCGCTTGAAGTTGCTGGCCGCGCCCTGCAGAATGCCACGTCCCACGGAAGGCGAGCCCGTGAAAGTCACTTTGTCGATGCCCGGATGCGCCACCAGCGCATCGCCTACCACCCGCCCCTTGCCGGTGACGATATTCAGGACTCCCGGCGGCACGCCCGCTTCGAGCGCGAGTTCGCCGATGCGCAACGCGGACAGCGGCGTGATCTCCGCGGGCTTGACGATCACGGTGCAACCACAGGCCAGCGCGGGCGCGATTTTCCACATGCCGATCATCAGCGGGAAATTCCACGGCACGATTGCGGCGACCACGCCGACCGGCTCACGCAGCGTGTACGTCAACGCATCGGGGCGCACCGGCACCACCTGCCCGTTGATCTTGTCACACCAGCCTGCGTAGTATTCGAGCGTATCGATCGCTGCCGGAATATCCTGGCGCATCACCGCCGAGATCGGCTTGCCGGCATCGAGGCTTTCGAGCGCGGCGAGCTCTTCCAGATTCGCGCGCATCAGACCGGCGAGACGCGCCAGGATGCGGCCCCGCTCGGCCGCCCGTATCGCGTTCCACACTTTCAATGCGGCCCGCGCCGCGTGGACGGCGGTATCGACATCGGCGGCGCTGCCTTGTGCGACCAGCGCAATCGGCTCTTCGCTCGCCGGGTTGATGTCGACGGAATATTCGCCGGTGCCGGGCGGCAAACGCTTGCCGTCAATCAGCAGATCATGGCGTCTGAGGTCGGTTTCAGTTTCCATCATGAAGCTCCTTGTGTGGAATGTTGGATGAACCGACTGGCAGCGGATTGGCCGAGGCCAGTGGCTAGAGAGGAGCCTTAGGGTTCGTGCAGGACCGCTCCGCCGGGCGCCGCTGCCTGAGACGTGAAGGTATGCGAAGGGAACGATGCCGTGCCTGCTGCAGCCGCAGCCGAAGGCGTACCGGCAAGCGAGGCGAGCTGCGCCCATGCCGCCGCGGCGTTGGGTCTGAGGGAACGATTGCGACGATGCACGAGCAGTGTCGTCAGATACATTTCGGGAACCAGCGGCCGGCTCACGAGTGACGCGCCTGGTGCGGGCCAATGTGCATCGACAGGTAAAACGCCGACACCGAGGCCCAATTCGACCATGCGCAGGACCGCTGCAATATGTCCCAGTTCCTGCACCGGCCGCCGTTTCAGGCCATGTGCGTTGAACGCGAGTTCGAGCGCGGCGCGCACGCCGGCGTCGGCATTCAACGTGACGAGCGCCCAGTCCTGCAACGCAGGCCATGCAACGCTCGCTTGCCGCGCCAGCGGATGCGCGGGCGGCATCACGACATGCAGCGGCGTCGTGAAAACCACTTGCGCATGCAACTGATCTCCGCCAAGGGGCTCGGCCACCGAGACCACGCCGAAGTCCACTTCCCCCTGCTCGACACTCGCGATCACACCGCTTTGCGGTTGATCCTTGACGGACACGATCAGCTCGGGAAATGCCGACGCACAATGAGCAAGCCCCTGCGCCACCCAGCTCGACGAGAGCACAGGATTGCTTGCCAGCACAACTACACCGGTGTGTCCGTCATAAGCGGCGCGTTCTTCGCGCAGCGTCAGCTCGATTTCATCGAGCAGGCGGCCGATTCTGCGCTCCAGACTCGCGCCCGCATTCGTCAGTTCTACCTGACGCGTCGTACGGTCGAACAGTTTCAATTCGACCGCGTCTTCAAGTTCGCGCACACAGCGGCTCACCGCCGACTGCGTCAAATCGAACTCGCGCGCCGCGCGCGTAAAACTCCTTTCACGCGCGACGGCGACAAACACCTTGAGCTGCTGCAACGAAACATTCATAACGTCACTGCCGGGCGTAGACCGGTCACCCTATTCCCCTGTCTGCTCAGGCCAGTGGCTCATCCGCGAGGACTTGCTGCCGGCAACCGCCAGCACGCCCTGGGGCTCGTTGTGCGATTCGATCCAGCGTGAACGCATTGGCGCAAGAATGAACTTCGCGGAGATGCCCGCGGCGATCGTGACCACGGCGGAGACGACAAACACCAGGCTCCAGCCGCCTGTGGCCGACAGCACCGAAGCGATCGGCACGATCAGTGAGGCCGTGCCCTTCGCGGTATAGAGCGTACCCGCATTGGCCGCCGCATATTTGCTGCCGAAGGTGTCGGCGCAAATCGCGGGGAAGATCGAGAAGATTTCCCCCCAGAACAGGAAGATCAACGCGGCGAACGTCATGAACGCATACGGGTTGCTGCCGTACTGCATGAGGCCGAGCAACGCAAGGCCCTCGCCGATGAAGATCACGAACATCGTGTTTTCACGGCCGAGTTTGTCGGAGATGAAACCGCACAGCGGACGAGTAAAACCGTTGCAGATGTTGTCGATGGAAAGCGTGGCGGTGAGCAGCGGCAAGGTCATGCCAAACATCGTCATGGGGATGCGCGCGAGGCCCCAGTCTTTCGCGATCGGGCCGATTTGCGCGGTCGCCATCAAGCCGCCCGCGGCCACCGCGACGAACGACACATACATCACCCAGAACACCGGCGTCTTGATCATCTGGCCTGGCGTGTAATCGACCTTGGTCACCGCGAACTTCTTCCTGGGTGCAGCTTGCAGACGCAGGTTCGGCTTCTTCAACAATAACGCGAGCAAAAGTATGGATACGCCCTGCAGAATGCCGAAGAAAAAGAAGGTGTGCTCGTAGCCCGAGCGCGTGATCATGTTGGCAATCGGAATGACGGTCACGGCCGCGCCGGCGCCAAAACCCGCCGCGGTCAACCCGGCTGCGAGACCGCGGCGATCCGGAAACCACTTCAACGCATTGCCCACACAGGTCCCGTACACGCCGCCCGCGCCGATCCCGGCAATCACCGCCGACACATACAACATCGGCAAGGTGGTCGCATATGAATTCATGACCCACGCGATACCGGCGCATACCGCGCCGCCGGCGACCACCGGGCGCGGCCCGAACTTGTCGACCAGCCAGCCCTCCACCGGCACGAGCCATGTTTCAGTGAGGATGAAGATAGCGAAGGCGAGTTGAATGGATGCTTCGCCCCAGTGATGCCGCGCATTCATCGGTGTGACGAACAACGTCCATGCGTATTGCAGATTGGCCACCAACGCCATGCACATCATGCCGATGACGAGCTGCCACCAACGGTTCGCCCAGAATACGCGAGCAGTGGTCTGCTGAGTAATATCGTCCATGCGCCTTGTCTCCGCTATTTATTCAGTACGACAGACTGTCTCGCCGTACTGTGTGCGTTTCATCTTTTCGTTATGACCCGAACAGCCTTGCCATCCGGGAATATTTAATATTTTCGTCTTCCTTCAATTCTCATTATTTAAAAGCCGTTTTGCCAGAGCGATTGCTTTAACAGGTCAGTTCTTTATTCCGATCAATCAGGCAATGGCAGTGCATGAACTTTCGCTGCCGCCCCCGCCACGCCTCAATCCAAGCGTTAACCCGAGTACTGCGCCGAGTACTGCTCCGACAATTCCGCTTGTTAGCTTCTTTACAGACCCATGCTAGGGTCATTGCTGAATTACTAATAATTAAAGTTTGTTATTATGTTGATTCACGTTTGTTTATACATCGGTCATGACGATGCGCAATGCGACTCTGCGGCAACTAAAGGTCTTTGAAACGGTAGCGCGCCACCTGAGCTTCTCGCGTGCCGCGGAAGAATTGCATCTGACGCAGCCCGCCGTCTCCACCCAGGTCCGGCAACTCGAGGAACACGCAGGGCTGCCGCTGTTCGAGCAACTCGGCAAAAAAATCTATCTGACACCGGCCGGCACCGAGATGCTGCACTACAGTCGCGCGATCATTCAGCAGTTCCACGAAGTCGACGAGGCGATGAGTCAACTCAAGGGCGTCTCCGGCGGCAAGCTGAATGTCGCGGTGATCAGTGCCGGCGACTACTTCTTTCCGCGCGTGCTGGCCGAGTTCACGCGGCGCTACTCGGGCGTCGTGCTCAATCTCTCCGTGCACAATCGCGAGGAGCTGTTGCATCAGCTCGCAACCAATCAGACCGATCTCGCGGTAATGGTGCGCCCGCCGCACGAAACCGACGCCACCAACGAACCATTCGCGCCGCACCCTTATGTGATCGTGGCGGCGCCCACGCACCCGCTCGCGAACAAACGCAACATCAAGATGAGCCAGTTGGCGAGCGAGGCCTTTATCGTCCGCGAGCGCGGCTCGGACACATGGAATTCGATGGAAGAAGGCTTCGCCGGCCGTCTCGCCAATCTCAAGATCGCGATGGAGATCAAGAGCACCGAGACGATCAAGCAGGCCGTCATTGCCGGCATGGGCATTGCGTTCCTGTCCGCGCATACGATCAGTCTCGAGTTGCAGCTTGGCCATCTGGTCGTGCTCGACGTCGAGAGCTTTCCCGTCATGCTCAACTGGTACGTCGTGCATCGGAAGAACAAACGCCTGCCGCCGGTTGCCGTCGCCTTCAAACGTTTCCTGATGGAGGAAGGCGCGAGTCTCATCGAGAAAATCACGCGCGTCAGGGAATTGAGCGTCTATAAGCAGTAGGCTATGCAAAGCCAATAAAACTTTAATTATTGCAAATTGATCAGCATCCCTATGCTGCAAGTGAGCTCTCGCTTGGGTTCTTCCCGCTTGAGTTCTTCCACTTGTCAGCCCAGGAGGGCGATCATGAACCACGCTTCGGTTGAGTCCCATGCCAGCACGCGTACAACGAGCGTCAGCCTGGCTAGTCCTGATGACGCCCATCTGAGTGCATTCAACGCAGCCTTTAGCGATCTTGGCCTGCGGTTCCGCTGGGACCAGGCCACACTCGACGTGTTGAAGGAATTCACCAGTGAAGCGGCGCGCATCACTGCCTACATCGAGCGGTTTCACGCCCATCTTCACAGTGCATACGACGCCGAGTTTCTTGCCCAGATGATCCTGAGCAAGAAGGCCCGCTACTACAACGAATTCGCGGCGACCGGCGATTGAGCGTTGCGGCGGGACGACCCCGCCATGCGCTCCGTTTGCCGCTCGACGCGTTGGTGTATTCATTCTTGACGGTACATCGCACGGTGACTGATGCGTTGGCGGACAGACCCGCGCTTTTGCGCGCGCATGTTCCCGGTGCGCATGTTCCCCGTGTTATGCCAGCTGTGGCGATGCCGGTATGCGGCCGCGCGCACTCTTTCTGGCGTTATCTCGCGCAGTGCCCAAGCTTGCTCTTCGCCACCGTGCCATTCGATGCGCGCCAATAATCCATGCCGCTCGAGCGCCAATCCCTCGCAATGTCCGGCGAACGCATGAGTGCGTGAACCGCGATCTTTCGAGTACTCGCGGCTGAGCATCAGATGCGTGCCCAGGGCGGCGGCCAGCACACTCATTGCAAGCAGCGCCGCGAGCCCGAACGGCTGCGCCTGTTCAGTGACAAAGCCGTAGCCCAGCCATCCACACAGCAGCAGCGCTGACACATTGACAATGCCATGGCCCGGAAGCGCCGCCGCGCTCAGGTCCAACGTACCGCGCATCTTGCAGAATGCGATAGCTGACGTGGCGAAGACCAGCGCACCGATGAAGACCGCGGCGTACAGCTCGATACGTTCGAGATTCGCCTGCGACGCCGCCGACAGATAGCGCGCAAATCCGCCCAACATGACAGCGAGCCCTGCGGCGCTGCCGAGTAACGCGACGAGCCGCGGCCGTCGCGTCATAGCGCGACCTCGCGCACAGCAGCCAAGGTATTGCTCAAGGTACCGATTCCGTCGATCGAGACCGTCACCGTCGCGCCGTCCTTGATCGAGCCGACACCCACCGACGTGCCGCACGCGATCACATCGCCGGGCTCGAGCGTCAGGTCCTGCGAAATCAGACGCACTTGCTCGGCCGGAGAAAACACCATGTCGTCGAGCGGATAGTTCTGCCGCTCCACACCGTCGACCATCGTGACGAGTCGCGCTGAGCGCCAGTCGAAACCGGACACGATCGAGGGGCCGATACAGCAGAACGTATCAAAACCTTTTGCCCGGCACCATTGCGGGAAGTGCGGATTCTCGTTCAGCAGATCGGCGGCGGTCACGTCGTTGATGAGCGTATAGCCGAAGATCGATTCAGCAGCCTCCTCAGCACTCGCATCGCGGCAGCGCCGCCCGATCACAATGCCGAGTTCGCCTTCGTAGACAATCTTGCCCGCGTAGCTGGGCGGCCGCCGGATCGGTTCACCCGAGCCGATCACCGATCCCGCCGGCTTCAGCAGAAATAGCGGATGTGACGGCACGGGCTTGTCGAGCTTCGCGGCGAGCGCGTGATAGTTATTCCACAGCGCGACGACCTTGCCGGGCGCACAAGGCGCGAGCGGCGTGAGTGCGCGAGTCGACAATACAGCGCCGGTCGGCACCGGTTGATCGAGACTTTCGTACTCGTGCAGATAACCGCCTTCCACCCGGCCGAACACGACGCCACCGCCGCTCGACATGAAACGCATCCACGTATCCATTCGTCACTCCTTGAGCAAACCGGCGCAATACTCCTCGCTCTTCCAGATCGCGTACTGCGAGGAAGACCGCGCCGTCATCACCAATGCATTGGATCAGCCCCGCGCCAGGCGCGTGCCGACACGTCTACGCGTTCAAATCGCGCCGGCAGTGCGCAAGGCGCTGATCTGCTCGGGCGAATAGCCGAGTTCCGCCATGACCTCGTCGGTGTGCTCACCCAGCAGCGGCGAGCGTTTGACTTCGGTCGGGCTGTCCGACAGTTTGATAGGATTACCAACGGTCAGATACTTGCCGCGGGTCGGATGATCCACTTCGACAATCGTGCCGGTTTTGCGCAGCGACGGCTCTTCGGCGATTTCCTTCATCGACAGAATCGGCCCGCAAGGAATGTCGTATTTATTGAGGATCTGCATGGCCTCGAACTTGGTCTTGGTCATGGTCCAGCGCTCGATCTCGGCGAAGATGTCCTTCAGATGCGGCAGGCGCGCGGCAGGCGTCGCGTAGTCCGGATGGGTGGCCCACTCTTCTTTCCCGATCACGTTGCAGATCTTCGCCCACACCGGCGCCTGCGTGATGAAGTAGATATAGGCATTCGGATCGGTCTCCCAGCCCTTGCACTTCAGAATCCAGCCTGGCTGGCCACCGCCCGAAGCATTGCCCGCGCGCGGCACCGCTTCACCGAACGTCCCGTTCGGATATTGCGGATACTCTTTCATCGTGCCGGTGCGTTCGAGCCGCTGCTGGTCACGCAACTTTACGCGGCACAGGTTGAGCACGCCGTCCTGCATCGCGGCGAGCACCTTCTGGCCACGGCCGGTTTGCGTGCGCTGATACAGCGCCGTGACAATCCCGAGCGCCAGATGCAGGCCCGTGCCGCTGTCGCCGATCTGCGCGCCGCTCACTACCGGCGGACCATCGTCGAAACCGGTGGTCGACGCCGCGCCGCCCGCGCATTGCGCGACGTTCTCATAGACCTTGCAGTCCTCGTAGGGGCCAGGGCCGAAACCCTTCACCGAGGCGACGATCATGCGCGGATTCAATTCCTGAATCCGCTCCCATGTGAAGCCCATCCGGTCCAGCGCGCCGGGCGCGAAATTCTCCACCAGTACGTCGCACTGCTGGATCAGCGTCTCGAGAACCTGCTTGCCTTCCGGGTTCTTCGTATCGATCGTGATCGAACGCTTGTTGTGATTGAGCATGGTGAAGTACAAACTGTCTACGTCGGGGATGTCGCGCAGTTGCTCACGCGTGATGTCGCCGGCACCGGCCCGCTCCACCTTGATCACGTCCGCACCAAACCACGCGAGCAATTGCGTGCAGGTCGGGCCCGATTGCACATGGGTGAAATCGAGAATGCGCACACCGTCGAGTGCTTTGCTCATGTCCAAGTCTCCTGATCAGTCAGTATTGTGTGCAACGGTTATCGACCGGTGCGCCCGCTTCGATAACGCCCGCTCGCGCGGATGGATGGTGTCCGAACTCGTTTGATATATCACATACCATATTTTAGAGATCGTCAAGCGAGGCTTAACCCTGCCACCCGTCCACGCCCTGGATTGAACACGTAAAAAAGCCTGCAGTGACAACGTCACTGCAGGCTTTTTTCGATCCGTAGCGTGGCGCCAACCCGGCGCTCAGGTCCTCAATCCAGAAAATCGCAATTCGCTTCGACAAACGCCGCCAGGTCAAGCGAATGCTGGCGTGTAAGCCGCTCGGCAAGCTCGGTATCGCGCTGCTCCAACGCCTCGATGATGCGCAGGTGATCGACGATCGAACGCGACGCGCGGTCGCTTTGCGAAATGGTCATGCGGCGAATCGCCCGCACGTGGATAAAGATGTTTTTGATCGTGTCGAGAATGATCTGCGACTTCGACAACTCGACGATCGCCTGGTGAAACGCGATGTTGGCGTCCGAATACTCGGCGATATGCTCGGCCGGCGTGGCGTCGCGAAAATGGTCGAACATGTGGCGCAAGCCGGCGATTTCCCCGTCCGTGGCATGCAGCGTGGCAAGACGCGCCGCCATGCTTTCGAGCGCGGCCCACATCTGGATCATTTCGACGATCTCGCGCTTGCTCTTACGGACGATATAGATACCGCGCCGCGGCACCATGCGCAGAAAACCCTCCTGTTCGAGGAGCGTCATTGCCTCGCGAACCGGCGTGCGGCTCACGCCCAGCGATTCGCTCAGCACGCGTTCGTCGAGACGGATTTCCTCGCGCGTCTGGTAAATATCCGCGTCGGCAATGGCCTGGCGGAGCATGACATACGCCTGGTCGCGCAAGCTCGCGCTCGCGCCGATGGGTTGCAGCGACAACGTTAAAGGTGTGGCCACTGCTTCAGTTTGAAGTTCTGACGACATTCATCGCCTCTTGTTGAACACGCGCACGGTAGGGCGCCGCCGCAGTCACGCCGCCAGCTTCGCCCAGACCGACGAATCGGCCATGTTGCGCAGCGAGCTGTGCAATCGGCTGCGAAATCCAGCCGGTCAGGATGACTGTGGCGGCAGAGCCTAAACCCACGACAGCAACGGCAAGCAGCGAGAGAGGAACAAATTCCATTTTGCAACTCCGGATGATCGAGTAAGGGAAGACCCCAATCATATGCTGCAACGCCACAGAAATCAATATTCCGTATGTAGTATATCAGTCAAACCTGTTTTCAGGATGATCAACCGAAGGTAGCACGCGCAGGCTGCGGGCGGTTTTTCTGCTGCTCCACACGTGCAGCGCTCCGTGTAAACGCGCAAAACGCGCGCTAAGCGCGCAGTTGCGTTCGATGATCGCGCAATTTCGCCCTAATGCGGATTGTGGGAACCGCTACGCATCATTAACCTTCGGGGAATCCTGTCCTGAACCAGCCGCGGCCGCTAGCCGCCTCTGCCGTGCGCGTCCGGACAGCCCTAGCGAATACGAAGGAGACACCGTCATGAGTACCACCATCCCGAGCGCCATTGCCGACAACCGCACGGCGCGCAGCCGGGCACGCAAAGCGGCGCTTGGCAGCTTTGTCGGCGCCGTGGTCGACTGGTACGACTTCTTGCTGTACGGCATCGTCGCCGCGCTCGTCTTCAACGCCGAGTTCTTCCCGAAGGTCAGTCCGGCGATGGGCACGCTCGCCGCCTTCGCAACCTTCGGCGTCGGTTTTCTGTTCCGGCCGCTCGGCGGCTTCGTATTCGGCCACTACGGCGACCGGCTAGGACGCAAACGCATGCTCGTCCTCACGGTGATGATGATGGGCCTCTCCACCGCCGCGATCGGCCTGCTGCCGGCCTTCTCCAGCATCGGCTGGTGGGCGCCCGTGCTGCTCGTGACGTTGCGCGCGATCCAGGGCTTCGCGGTGGGCGGCGAATGGGGCGGCGCGGCCTTGATGGCGGTCGAAAGCGCGCCGGAGAAGAAGAAGGCGTTCTATAGCAGCGGCGTGCAGGTCGGCTATGGCGTGGGTCTCGTGCTCTCGACCGGGTTGGTCGCGATCATCAGCCGTTCGATGGACAACGCGTCGTTCCTGAGCTGGGGTTGGCGCCTGCCCTTCCTGTTCAGTGTGGTGCTGGTGCTGATCGCGCTGTGGATCCGCTCGAGCATGGAAGAATCGAAGGAGTTCGTCGAGAAAGTCGGCGAACACGGTGAACGCAGCGTGCGGCTGCCGATCGTCGAGGCATTGCTGAAGCATCCCAAGGCGTTCCTCCTGATCATCGCGCTGCGGCTGGCCGAGTTGTTCACGATGTATATCGTGACCGCGTTCGCCCTGAACTACTCGACCGCGAATCTGCACATGCCGCGCGAGTTCTTTCTGACGATCGGTCTGCTGGTCGGTGCGGTGAGCTGCGTGACGATTCCCTGCTTTGCGGCACTCGCTGACCGATTCGGCCGCCGGCGCGTGTATATCGTCGGCGCGCTGGTCGGCATGTTTAGCGCGGTGCCGTTCTTTCTTGCGCTCGAAGCACGCTCGACCGTGTGGATCGTGATCTTCGCGGTCATGCTCGCCAATGTGGCCCACGACATGGTGGTGAGCGTGCAGCAGCCGATGTTCACCGAACTGTTCGGCACCGAGTACCGCTACAGCGGCGCGGGCGTCGGTTATCAGGTGGCGAGCGTGGTCGGCGGCGGCTTCACACCGTTTATCGCGGTGGCGCTGGTCAGTTTTGCCGGCGGCTCGTGGCATCCGGTGGCGGCTTATCTGGCGATCGGCTGTCTGATCTCGGTGGTGGTCGCGGCGAAGATGAAGACCGGACGAACCGTTGCCTGATAGGGCGAATCGTCATTGCGGGTGGGTCGGCGTGGCGAATCGCTACTGCCGGCATTCCCCTCAGCTTCTCCCATGGTTTCGCATTCCCAACCTTCGGGGCACGCCTTCTTACCGAGGCGGGTCCTTTCTTGCGTCTGACTCCGGTAGTTCATTCCCGACAGCCACGCTGCATCGCCGCAATTCGGCAAATTACGGTCGTATTTCACCAGGCTAATACCTTATGTATTTGCATCTCATATTGCAAAGGCCAAGTTCGCACCCTATCGTTTGTCGCAGCGAGTTTTATATCGAATTCGCACACGCCATATGAAACATGAATGCATATATCAACGGCACACGCAGCGACATTCTTTACGCCGCGACATTAAAGCCTTGTGCATAAGGCGCCGATAACAAAAGCATTCGTCACGGAGACCGACCATGAGCAGTATCACCGAGCCGAACGAAAATTCAGGCTCTGCCCCATTCTTTTCCAAACAGGCCACCTTTGCGAAGCCGGGTTTTTCCCGCTGGATGGTCCCGCCCGCAGCCCTGGCCGTTCACCTCTGTATCGGCCAGGCGTACGCCTTCTCCGTGTTCAACGGTCCGCTGACCAAAGTCATCGGCATTACGCAATCCGCCGCTGACGACTGGTCGTTGACCTCACTCGGCTGGATCTTTTCGCTGGCGATCGTGTTCCTCGGTTTGTCGGCGGCATTTGCCGGCAAGTGGCTCGAGCATGTCGGCCCGCGCCGCACGATGTTCACTGCGGCATGCTGCTTCGGCGGCGGCTTCCTGGTCTCAGCGCTCGGCGTGTACCTGCATCAGATCGCGCTGCTCTATCTCGGCTATGGCGTCATCGGCGGGATCGGACTCGGCCTGGGGTATGTGTCGCCGGTGTCGACCTTGATCCGCTGGTTCCCGGACCGCCGCGGCATGGCAACCGGCATGGCGATCATGGGCTTCGGCGGCGGCGCGATGATTGCCGCGCCTTTGTCGGTGGCGCTGATGAACCACTTCCGCAGCGCGACCAGCATCGGCGTGGCCGAGACCTTCATCGTGCTCGGCATTGCGTACTTCATCTCGATGTCGATCGGCGCACTCGCGATCCGCGTGCCGCCGGCAGACTGGAAGCCGGCCGGCTGGACGCCGCCCGCGACCAACCAGAAGAAAATGATTTCGCGCAACCACGTGCATATCGACCAGGCGTTGAAGACACCGCAGTTCTATCTGATCTGGCTGGTGCTGTTCCTGAACGTGACGGCCGGCATCGGCATTCTCGGCCAGGCTTCGGTGATGATTCAGGAGAGCTTCAAGGACACCGTGACGGCTGCCGCGGCGGCCGGTTTCGTCGGTCTGCTGTCGCTGTTCAACATGGGTGGCCGTTTTGTGTGGGCCTCGGCTTCGGACTGGGTCGGCCGCAAGAACACCTACTTCATCTTCTTCGCGCTCGGCGCCGTGCTGTACTACCTCGTGCCCGGCTTCGCCGCATCCGGCCAGATCGCCCTGTTCGTGCTCGCGTACTGCGTGATCCTGTCGATGTACGGCGGCGGCTTCGCGACGGTGCCCGCGTATCTCGCGGACATGTTCGGTACAGCGTTCGTCGGCGGCATTCACGGCCGCTTGCTGACTGCCTGGGCCGCCGCGGGTGTCGCGGGTCCCGTGCTGGTGAATTACATCCGTGCCTATCAAGTGGCGCACGGCGTTGCCAAGGCAGATGCCTACACGATGACGATCCACATCATGGTGGTGCTGCTGGTGATCGGCTTTGTCTGCAACCTGCTCGTCAAGCGTGTCGACGACAAGCACCACATGAACGACGCACAACTCGCCAAAGGCGCCTAAGGAGACCCGTATGCCGACGATTCAAGCCGTTCATCCGACCAACAAGGTCAAACTCGCCGTCTTCTGGCTGTATGTGACGCTGCCGCTGGCATGGGGTGTAGTCAATACGCTCTCGCAGGCGATGAAGCTGTTCAAATAAGCGTTGCACCGCACCCCGCACGATCGAACGTGCGGGGTGTGAGAAAAGCTTGGCGACGCGCGCACAAACCGCGCGCGTTCTCTCACCCTTCTTTGCCGGCTACCACTGGTACGCCGCACCGGCGCCGACTGTCGTCGTGGCAGAACTGATGCCCGCGCCGAGCTTCACCTTGAGGCTCTGTGTAACGCGCGCCGACAAGCCCACCGCCACCGCCTGATAGCCCTTATAGCCGGCTGTTCCGACACCGATCGCGAGGTTCTTGCCGGTATCGACCTCCGGAACCATGGTCAGCGCGATAGCTGACGCCGTGCCCGAATAGGCGTTGCGCGCCATCTCGCTCATGCCGCCCTGGAACTGCTGCATGTTGACGGCGTCGCTGGGCGCCTGTCCCGCTGCGACGTTAGTGATGCGGCGTTCGTTGCCCGCCGAACCGACCGATACCGTGTTCGACAGATCGGCAACCGAGCCCTCGCCGATCGCCACCGAGTTCGGCGCACTCGCCTTGGCGCCGCCGCCGATCGCCACCGACCCGTTGCCGATTGCCTGCGCCGCGTTGCCCGTGCTGTTGACGGCGACGAAGGCGTTGCCGGTGACTGCGTTGTTCTGGACCACCTGATTGATATTGACAAGCTGCTGACCGAGGCTGCCGAGCTGCTGATTGGTGTTCCAGAGTTGCGCGCCGGTGACGGCGTCGGTGCTGGTGGCCGATAGGTCACCGTCCTGCAGGTTGGTGAGCGTGACCTTCGGCGCATTGGCTGCCGTGCCGCCGAGCGTGACCTTGTCGTGCGCGGAATTGTCGTACTGGACCGCATTCGCCACCGAACCGCTGATGTTGTTGATCGTGGTTTGCAGTCCGGCAATATCGCTGCTGTTCTGCGTCACGCGGCCATCAAGATTGGTGATTGCGCTGCCGACGTTGTTCACGACCGTGCCGCCCACGCTGTACGACGGCGCGCTCACCGAGCCGTCCGGATTGACCGTCGAGCCGCCGCCGAGCGCCACCGCCGTGCTCGCCGCGTGCGTATAGAGTTGCGCACCGTTGATCGCATCGGTGCTCGCGGCGTTGACCGCGCCGGACGCGACGCCGGTCACCACCCGATTGCCCGCCAGACCCGCCATGTTGATGAGAGCCCCGTCCGTCGTCGCGCCGACGTTGATGATGCGTGACACAGGATCTTGCGTGACGATGCCGATGCCGCCGGTCTCCATGTTCTGCTGCAAGGTGGTAAGCCCACTGTCGAGCGAACCGAGCGCATCGCCGACCGTAGTTTGCGTGCCGCCTTGCACGTGATACGTGGGACCGCTGACCGAACCGTCGGCGTTGATCTGCGCGCCGCCGCCGAGCGCGGCCACCATCGGCTTGAGCTGGCCGACGTTGGCTGCGGACGTATCCGCGGTGCCCGCCGCTACACCCATCAGCTCGCGTGCGCCTGCGGTGCCGGTGAAATCGACGCTGGTGCCGTCGGTGTCTTTCGCTACAGTGAGATTGCGCGAGGTCTGATCCTGCTGGACGAGGCCGAGCTCGCCGTTCGTGATCTGATTGGTGATATTGCTTACGTCTCCTTCTATCGTCGTGGTGCGCGCGTCGAGGTTGGTGATGGTGGTGGTGTTGTCGGTAACACGCTGATCGAGGTTGGTGATGCTGGTGGTGTTGGCGGCAATGTCGCTGGTGTTCTGCGTCACGGTCGCGTTCGTTGCGAACAGTTGCGAACCGTTCACGGCGTCCAGGCTGTCGGCGGAGAGTGCGCCGGCGCGCACGTTGGTGATCCTCACCGGCGTGCCGGTGTTGCCCAATGTCACCGTGTCATGCGAAGTGGAGTCGTACTGAACCGAGTCGGCGCTCGCGGCCTCGCCGGTGACGGCCAGAGCGGACAACGCCGCGCCGACGTCGTTATAGGTCCCGCCGCCGATCTTGTACGTTGGCTTCGTGACCGTACCGTCCGCGGCAACGGCCGCTCCGCCACCCACCGTAGCCAGCGCACCTTTCAGCTGCGAGATATTGACGACATCATTGTTCTGGGTACCGGCCGCGACATTGATGATCTGGCGCTGCGCGGTGGTGCTCCCGACGGAAACCACATCAGCGCGGTCGGCTGCGGAATCGGCGCCCAGCGCCACGGAACCAGCGGCGCTGGCGCTCGCGCCGGAGCCGAACGCAATCGCCTTTGTGGCGGCCGTTGCAATAAACGCATTGCTACCCGCGGCAATGGAATCTTCCGCGTTCGTCTGAACGTTTGTGCCGAGGGCCAACGCGTTGGCATTCTGTACCTTCGCGAGATAGCCGATCGCCACGCCGTTTTCCGCAAAGGAACTGGTCGTGGCGCCGGCGCCCACGACCGTTGAATTCAACGCGAGCGCTCCTGCCCCTGAGCCCACTGCGGTGGCACCATTCAGCGCCGCCCCCGAACTCGCACCAACCGCCAGTGAGCCATCACCTAAGGCAGTCGCTCCCACACCGACCGCCATGGCGTTCTCTCCATATAGCGCTGTGGTTGTCAAAGCCGGTGTAATCACGGGACTGACAGCGATATACTGGGTGACCGGTACGTCGTCTGCTGCAGTCACGGCGTTCGCTCCCAGCATTCTGGAACTGTTCGCCGTAGTCGCAGATAACTGGGAGACTTTCACCAGGAGACCAGCAGCCGTCCCCGTAGGAGCGTTCATCATCGCATTGAGGGGCTGCGTAGACGCGCTGCCATTCAGATCCGATGATCTCTCCACCGCAGCACAATCCGCACTGCTCTCCCCGCACTCCGCCGCACTCGCCGGCAGCACAAACGCCAATCCGCCGAGCAACCCCGCCCCCGCTGCCAGCAGCACGCCACTGGCCGATGCACTTTTGGCGCCACGGCGCTTCGCCACCTCCGATGCCGCGACGTACGTGCGGGTCGTTCTATTCCAAACAGTCTTGTAAGTCTTATTCAACATTCCTCCCAATCTTTTATCGAACCGATTTACCAAGATTTTTCTTACGACATCCTAAATATCTAGCTCAAACGCAGAGAAACTTAAGAACGCAGCGCTTTCGGTCAACCGACAAACGCGACGCCGCCAGTGTGCCGCCAACCGACGAGAGGGCTGCCATACATATGTAACTCAGGCCGACAAACTTAAGGATGCATCGCGCCTTCACCTGGTCGACAGACGCGACGTCCATAGTTTGCCGCTCGCTCACTGGATGGCGAAATACGAAAACTCCTAAAAGTTATTTTTTAGCTTGAATAAGTACAAACGACATACTCCGTTTAGGACGCAAAGTGCCAAACGTCTTAAATCAACCGAGATATTTTTAGGCGATATTAGGAAGCACTCTTAATGCTTCTTAAACCAGGAGAGTCGACATTGAGCGAACAACGTGACACCGCCCGTCGAAGGGGAGATCGAGCGGGAAAGATCAGCGGGCGGCTTGATGCCGCTCGCCGGAATAGACAGGACTAACTGTCGAGGCGCACCGGAAACGTAATCTCGAAGATCGTCCCCTCGCCCTCCTGCGAGTCGAAGCGGATCTCTCCGCCCAACACCCGGCACAGTTCCTTGACGATGGCCAGACCGAGACCCGCGCCGGGAATGTCGTCCGCGGTGGCGCGCTCGAATTCCTTGAACACACGCTCACGATCCGACGCGCGAATCCCCACGCCCGTATCCGACACCCGCAAACGCCAGTGGTCGTGCTCCGCGGCGGAGATGGCCAGTTCGACCTGGCCCGCCCTGGTATATTTCGCGGCGTTGGTCAGCAGGTTGAGCGCGACCTGCTTGAGCTTCAGCCGGTTGGAAACCACGGTGTCCGGTTCGCCGCCGAAGGTGGTCTCGAGGCGCAAGCCCTTTGCTTCGATCGCCGGTCCGCACGAGGCCACCAGTTCATCGAATAGTTCGCGCAACACAACGCGCTCGGTCGTCACCGGGTTGGTATCGCCAAGCACCACCGAGTATTCGACCAGCTCGTCGACCAGCGTTTTCATGTCAGCCGCCTGGCGGTTCGCCAGTGCGAGCGCGGTGTCGATCTTCGCCGGCGCGCGACCGATCAGTTGCAGCGCCATCGAAAACACATTGAGGAAGTTGCGCAGATCGTGCACGACACTGCGCGTGATCTGCATACGCGATTCGTACAGATCGCCGACCAGCTTTTGTTTGAGCGTCAGTTCGTGATTGGCGCGCTCGATGTGCCCGGTGTAATCGTCGATCTTCCTGTCACGCTCGTTGACAACCTCCCGGATCGACGTCAGCGTGACAAAACTCACGGCTTCATCGATGAAATGCCGGGCCCGCTCCTCATGACGCCGCGTGAACGACGGCCGCGCCTCGCTGAACTCGACGATCGCGCCGGTCAGCATCTGCCGGAACAGATCGAGTTCGCGCACCAGTTCGTCGATCTGGTAACCCTGCTTCCAGCGAAGTTTGCCGTGCAGGCGCGCGTCGCGCTTGATCGCGGGCTCCAGTTCGTCGAGATCCTGGTGCTCCAGCACGCTGCAGATTTCGTCGAGAATGTTCGGGATGTGATCGGCGAGTTGTTCGTAGGTCAGCCGGCCGGATTCGGTCAACTCGACGTCGTTGAACACCGCCTTCATCCAGCGCTCGGTCAAATCGACCTGTTGCTGGCGCAAATGCGCGGCAAAAGCAGCCAACGGAAGTACGCGCGAATCCGTCATGTAGGGAACCTGGCGCCGTCTGGCGGCGAAGTAAATGTTTCGTGCCCTACCGAACGCGACTGGAGTAGACCGCGAATCGCGCCCAGGAGGCAGATCGTGGGACTTGGGCAAGCCGCCACGGCGCCTCCAGTATGCTCGATTTGAGCAACAAAAATTAACCAGGGTTTGAGCCGCTTCAGATCTTCTCGAACAGCACCTCTTGTGCGCCTTCCCACAGCACCTTGGTGCCGAGTTCGCGCAGCTTTTCGCGACCTTCGACGATGGTCAGAAAGTGATTGCCGGCCAACTGGCCCAGCTTGCTCGCGAAGCAGCACGAACCGTAGGCGAGGATGATCTCCGTTTCGCTGTAACCGCCCGGATAGAACAGGATGTCGCCAACCGACGGGTGGCTCGTATGATTTTCGAAGCCGACCGCGGCGCCGTCGTTTTCCAGTTTGAAGTCGCCAAGCGGCACCCAGCAGCCCTCGCCGCTCCAACGCACGTGGATGATCTTTTGACGGTACGGCAACAGCTTCAGGAAGGCGGCCACTGTTTGCGGCGCGTCGGGATGGGTTTCGGCGGTAAAAACGTGGCCGCAGGAGGTGATTCGAAGTCGGGTCATCGCTAGATATCCGGTGTGACGGGTTGAGTGGAATGGTCGGTCGGACGCCGGCTGGGGCCAAGCCGTAGGCGAAACATTCTGTCGGCCGGTGCAATGCTTCGACAGATACAATTGCCGCGCATCTGGTCAGGCCAGTTAAACCAGTGGCAGTAGGGAGCGCGCGTTGCACAGACTGCCGCCTGCCTCATGCGATCTGCTGTCAAATACCGCAACCCAGCAGGCGCAACGGGTACACGCATTCATACTGCACCATATATTGAACACGACGGTCAGAAAAGCGGTCGGAACAGCAGCAGGCCTGTGCATGCCAGGTCCATCACAAACTGCGCCACGAAAGTTCGTAGTTTGCAAGCCGCGCAATGCACAGCAAACTGCGAAAAGTGCATGATCCCGTTTCGGCGATTCATTAAGCTTTGCGCTCGATAACCCACCGCGGCCGGCCTCAATATTTCTGTGCCACGCGGCTGCCAGGCATCCCCGCGCTGCACAGCATGGATGTCGGCGAATGATCGCGTGCCCGCATGTGGCCCACTGCCCACCAAGCCACTTGGACCTTGCAAGCCGGTAGCCCGTATGCCGGTAGCCCGTATGCCGGCAGCCCGTACGCCGGCAGCCCGTACGCCGGCAAACCGGCCGCCCGACCCAGCCGCGCAACCCGGCTCTCAGCCGCGCAGCCGGTAGGCAAGCGGCGTCACGCCGTAGTCCCGCTTGAACTGCACGGAGAAATGACTGGCAGTCTCGAACCCAACTTCAATGGCGATTTGCAACACGGGCTGATCGGTGGCCCGCAGCAGCCTCGCGGCTTCCTCGAGCCGCAAGCGCGTGACGAACTGATGAGGCGTTTCACCGGTCTCGCGGCGGAACACCCGAGCAAAATGAAAACTGCTTAACCCGGCCAGCGCGGCCAGTTCGCCGATGGCGAGATCGGGGGCAAGATTGGCGCGAATGTAATCGGTTACACGGCGGATGCGACGTGGCACCAGGCGCTCGGGTTGTGGCGGCAGGCCGGCCTCAGCGTGACGGCCGCGCGAATAATGTTGCAACAGATGAGCGGCGAGCGCGTGAACCAGCGCGTCGACATAGAGCCGCGAGTCTGCAGGATCGCCCGCGGCGCGATGCAAGGCGCCAAGCGTCGCGGCGATCAATGGATCGTGGAACTGCATCGCATCGCCCAGCGACAGTTCGCGTGAGGCGCCCAGCTCCATCTGGTCGGCGACGCTGTCGAGCAGGCTGTGTTGCAGGTGCAAATGGACGGTCGACAGCGGCTCGTCGCCGATCGACCGCCAGCGCCACGAGATCGGCACAGGCGGTACGAACCAGAGGTCGCCCGCGCGCAGGTCGGCGCTCTCCCAGCGCCCATTCAGATTGCGCTCGAGGTGTTCGGCGCCGCTGCCGAGCGTCATCAGCGTGACGTCCTGCAGCCCGGGCGCCTCCAGCAGTTCCTGCTCGGCCGGTTCGAGGTACGAGCGCAGCACCAGGTGCCGCCACGGGCGATCCACGCTCGAGACCAGTTTCTGGCCCGCCATATAGCGGTCGTAGGCTAGCGTCGTTGTCAGCTTTGGAATTCTTGCCATCACGTCACTTCCTGGGAGGTTCCCGTATGCACATGAGCAAACCCTGCCGCACCCGCGTCGCCGGTTAAGAGGTCAAAGGCCGAGGTCAGAGCAAGATCTCAAAAATGATAGCAAGGAACCGGCTACCGTAATTTTTGGAAATAGCTAATCATTCAGGTTGTCGTCTTTCACGCGTTTCGAACGCCGGAGCTACCGTTTCATGGAACACGAATGCGATACGCTGCCGCATTGGCTGACCGGTTCGCCGCAAGGCGAAGCCAGCCACGTGTCGGCGGCTTACAACTCCGCGGTTACCGCATCACCGGCTTACCCGGCCGGCACGCGGCAAACCGGGAATTCAGCCCACGCGGCTGAAGCATCCAGGGCATCCACCCGTCCCGCATCAGGCATCGCGCCCGCAGGTTTCCTCACACTGTTTACCGAGGAGGAGATCGGCACGCCCTCGCCCGCCGCGCGCCGCGCCATGCCGGTGATCAGTCCGCTGGTGCGATTTGGCAGTGCGCAAGACCGCATCGAGTTCGTGCGGCAGCGCATCAAACAACTCGGCTTCGACTCGTTCAGCTATTCAGCCACGCGCACCACGGCGCATCACAAGACGATGTTCGTGCTGACCAGCTACGAGTCGCAGACATGGCTCACGCGCTATTTCCGCGAGCGTTATTTCGAGCTCGACCCGCGCGTCGCGCTGGCCTCGCCGACCGGCATGCCGTTCCTCTGGAACATCGCCGACATGCGCGCCGACCTGCCACGCGCGCAGATGCGCAGCGAGCGGCTCGGCGGCCTGATCGACATGCTCGAGGCCACCGGCCGCAAGAGCGGGATTCTCACGCAGATGCCGCTGCCCGAGCCGGAGTTGAGCGCGAGCCTGTGCTTCAACTCGGAGATCGGCAACCCGCGCTGGATGACCGAATCGATCGTGGCCGAAACGCTGATGTTCGCGCACACGATCCACGAATTCATCTGGACCCACGCGAAGAGCGTGATCGGCATTGCCCCCGCGCAGCAGCAGCGCGTCACGCTGAGCGAACTGCAGCATGCGGTGTTGAAGGCGGTCGTGCAGGGACAGCGCGACAAGGAGATCGCTTACTTCCTCGGGCTGTCGCCGCATAACGTCGACTATCATTTGCGGCGTTTGCGGCAATTGTTCAACGTGCGCAATCGCGTGCAGTTGATCAACGTGGCGCAGGGGTATGTGACGTAGGCGCGGGATGAAAGCGTGTCCGCGACCGGCTCGACGCATGCGCCGGCCGCGGACACGCCGACCCTCGAATTCAGCTCAGGTATCGCGTCTTGAATGATCGCGCCGTGCCAGACGATAGCCGAGACGGCGAGCGCCAACGGGTTTGCGCAAAACCATTAGCTCTTGAGCCGATACCCGGTCTTGAAGATCCACGCGACGATCACCAGAAACACCGCCAGAAACAGCGCGGTCATTCCGAGGCTGACGCCGACGTCGACGTCGGCCAGGCCATAAAAACTCCAGCGAAATCCGCTCACCAGATAAACGATCGGATTGAACAGCGTGACGACCTTCCAGAACGGCGGCAGCATATTGACCGCATAGAAACTGCCGCCGAGGAACGTAAGCGGCGTGATGATCAGGAGCGGCACGAGTTGCAGTTTCTCGAAGCTATCCGCCCAGATGCCGATAATGAAACCGAGCAGACTGAACGTGACCGCGGTCAGCACCAGAAACAGAATCATCCAGAACGGGTGCTGCACTTGCAGCGGCACGAACAGGCCGGCGGTAGCCAGAATGATCAGGCCGAGCAGAATCGACTTGGTGGCCGCTGCGCCCACATAGCTCACGACGATCTCGAGATACGACACCGGGGCCGACAGCAGCTCGTAGATCGTGCCGGTAAAACGCGGAAAGTAAATCCCGAACGATGCATTCGAAATGCTTTGCGACAGCAGTGACAGCATGATCAAGCCCGGTACGATGAACGCGCCATAACTGATGCCGTCCACTTCCTTGATACGCGAACCGATGGCCGCGCCGAACACGACAAAGTAAAGCGATGTCGAGATGACCGGCGCGATGATGCTCTGCATCAGCGTGCGCCAGGTGCGCGCCATCTCGAACTTGTAGATCGCGCGAATTGCGTAGATATTCATTGGTTACCCCGGAGCAGACTGACGAAGATGTCTTCGAGCGAACTTTGCGTCGTATGCAGATCCTTGAAGCGGATGCCGGCGTCGTCGAGCGCCTTGAGCAGCGCGATGATGTCGGTGCGCCCGCCGTCGCCCTCATACGTATAGATCAACTCGTTGCCGCCCTTGGCGACATCCAGCCCATAAGCACCCAGCGCGGGCGGCACCTGGGCGAGCGGACTCTCCAGTTGCAGCGTCAACTGCTTCTTGCCGAGTTTGCGCATCAACTCCGTCTTCTCTTCCACTAGCATGATCTCGCCCGCATTGATCACGCCGATGCGGTCCGCCATCTCCTCGGCTTCGTCGATGTAGTGCGTGGTGAGGATGATCGTCACGCCGCTCGCGGCGAGCGAGCGCACCAGCTTCCACATGTCGCGACGCAATTCGACGTCCACACCCGCCGTGGGTTCGTCGAGAAACAGCACGCGCGGTTCGTGCGAGAGCGCCTTGGCAATCAACACGCGGCGCTTCATGCCGCCCGACAGCGTAATGATCTTGCTATCGCGCTTCTCCCACAACGACAGATCCCGCAGCACCTTTTCGACGTAAGCAGGGTTTTTCGGTTTGCCGAACAGCCCGCGGCTGAACGAGACGGTTGCCCAGACGGTTTCGAACGAATCGGTGGTGAGTTCCTGCGGCACGAGGCCGATCAGCGAGCGAGCACCACGATAGTCCACCGCGATGTCGCGGCCGTCCACCATCACGCTGCCCGCGCTCGCCTTGACGATGCCGCAGATGATGCTGATAAGGGTGGTCTTGCCGGCGCCGTTGGGGCCAAGCAAGGCGAAGATTTCTCCGCGGTTGATTGCCAGATTGATGTTTTTGAGTGCATGAAAACCCGTGGCATAGGTTTTCGACAGATTCGTAACCGAGACGATTGGCTGCATGGATTCGACGATGGCAGACACCGTTATTTGATTGGGAGGAAGCAGCGCGAATGCGCGACCGCACCCGCAATGTAAAGGAAAGTGCGAAAGCGTGCAGCACGGCTTCGAATTACGGCGAACAGGGACGCCCGACAGGGTCCTTGGCTGAATCCCACGCGCAGCGCAGAAACGGTAAGCCGGCTATTTCGCTGCAGTGCAAAATAGTTCGGCTTCCGTATTGATTCAGTGAAGGCCGGCTCCCTGCCGCGAACCTGTTCATGCCGGGCGCCGTGCGACTACGGCTTAACTACGCCCGCCGGGGAAACGGCTGGAAATCACGCGCTGAATTTCATCGGACGACACCGGCTTCACCAGATGATGATCGAAGCCCGCTTCATGCGAACGCTGACGGTCGGCCGCCTGTCCATAACCGGTGACCGCAATCAGCAGCGCATTGGCCGTTGCCGCGCGCCTGCGCATTTCCTGCGCGAGTTGAAACCCGTCCATGCCGGGCAGGCCGAGATCGAGCAGGACGATCTCAGGTTCGAATTGTGCGGCGATCTCGAGCGCATGCACGGCTTCGTGCGCGATGCGCACGTCATAGCCGTCCGATTCGAGCAGGAGCGACATGGCTGTCGCGGCATCGACGCTATCGTCCACCAGCAGCAGGCGCAGCGCCGGACCCGCGCCTTGCGGCACGGTCACAGGCGCCGTGACGAGCGGATGGTCGGTTTGCGCGAGGCGCGTCAACGGCAGGCACACGATGAATTCACTGCCCTTTCCCGGGCCCGCAGAAAATGCCTCGATCGTGCCGCCATGCAGCTCGACCAGCGTGCGCGCCAACGGCAAGCCGATGCCGAGGCCGCCCTCGGAACGTTCGAGCGAACTCTCGGACTGCACGAACAGGTCGAAGATATGCGGAAGGGTGTCGGCCGCAATGCCGACGCCGTTGTCGCGCACGGTGATCTGCACGTTGTCGCTCGACTCGCGAACGTCGATCAGAATCTCGCCGTCTTGCGGCGTGTACTTGGCCGCGTTCGAGAGGATATTGCCGAGCACCTGCGCGATCCGCACGCCGTCGCCGACGATAAAAAGCGGCTCGTCAGGCATCTCGGTCCTGAGCGTGTGGCCCTTCCTCGTGAGCGTGGGCGCGGCCGTTTCAATCGCCGCCTCGATGGCGGCGGCAAGGCCGACGATCTCCTGGCGCAGCGTGATCTTGCCTTGCGTAATCCGCGCCACGTCGAGCAGATCGTCGACGAGGCGGCTCAAATGCTTGACCTGGCGGCCGATCACCGCGCGCATCGCATCGAAGTTCTGCGGCGAAGGCAAGCGGTTCGGATCGAGCAATTCGATGGCATTGCGGATCGGCGCCAACGGGTTGCGCAGTTCGTGCGCGAGCATCGCAAGGAACTCGTCCTTGCGGCGATCGGCGTCGCGCAGCACCATTTCATTGGCCTTGCGCTCCGAGATATCGTTGACGATACCGGCCAGACGGTAGATACGGTCGCGCCCATCGCGCACCGGAAAACCGCGCTCGGCGACCCAACGGATTTCGCCATCGGCGCGCACGATGCGGTATTCGATCTCATACGGAACGCCGGTTGCCAGCGCGCAATACGCGCTGCCGACCGCGGCTTCGTCGTGCGGATGAATCCGGCCCGCCCAGTGGCCCGCGCCAGGACGCGGCGCGAACGCCTCGTCGCCCCATAGCCGCCGATACGCGGGGCTCACGTACAGCAACTGGTCGGTTGACGGGTCGAGCATCCAGAACACGTCGTCGATATTTTCTGCCATCTGCCGAAAGCGCTCTTCGCTTTCACGCAACGCGCCTTCCGCGCGACGCACCCGCAACAGCGCGCGCACATGCGCGATCAGCTCGGCCGGTTCGATTGGCTCGATGAGGTAGCTGTCGGCGCCCCCGTCGAGACCGCGAATCTTGTCGATGCTCTGCACGGCCGCCGCCGAGGTCTGCAGCACGAGAATGCCGGCCGTCTCTGGCGCCGCCTTGATCTGGCGACACACTTCGAAGCCGTTGATGTCCGGCAGTTTGACGTCGAGCAGCACGAGGTCGGGCAACGAGAGCCGCGCCCGTTCGATCGCCTCGGTGCCGTTGGCGGCCTCGATCACGACAAAGCCCGCACGCGACAGAATGCGACTCTTGGCGTACCGGGCACCGTCGTTGTCGTCGACGTTCAATATGAGGGTGTGGGTCGGGTCGCTCATGGGAGATCGTTTTCCGTCGGCACATACGCCTGGATGGTCGCGGTAAAAGTGGAGCCTTTGCCCAATTCGCTTTGCAGCCCGACCGAGCCGCCCAGCAACTTGCAGAGCTTGCTGCACAGCGGCAGTCCCAGCCCCGTGCCCTTCACATAGGTCTGCAGGCGGTTTTCCACCTGCTCGAATTCCTCGAATACGCTTTGCTGATGCTCGGGCGCAATGCCGATGCCGGTATCGCTCACCGAGAAGGTCAGGCGCTGTTGAGCGGCGTCATATTCGGCCCGCACCCGTACCTCACCCCGTTCGGTGAACTTTAGCGCATTGGATATGAAATTGCGGAGAATCTGCGAGACCTTGCCTTCGTCGGCGCAAACCGGCGGGATGTCGTCGCAAGGATCGAACAGCAATTCGACATCGCTCGCCGGCAAGAGCGGACGCAACATGCCGCGCAATGCCGAAAACAGATTGGCGACTTCGAATTCGACGGGCCGCAGTTCGATCTTGCCCGCCTCGATCTTCGCGATATCGAGCAGGTCGTCGACGGTTTCGGACAGTTCCTCGGCGGCTTTGCGGATGAAGCGCACCTGCTTGGCCTGCTCGTCGGTCAACTCGCCATCCGCACGGTCCATCAGCAGCTTCGACAACGCGCGAATCGAATACAGCGGCGAGCGGAATTCGTGGCTCATGTTCGACAGGAAGCGCGATTTCGCTTCGTCGGCCCGCCGCAGGTGGTCGGCGCGCTCGTCCAGTTCGGCATAAAGCGCGACTACGCCGCGATTGGTGTCCTCAAGCTCGCGCGTGAGCCGGACCAGCTCTTCCTGACGTTCCCGCAAATCGCTCAGCGCGTTGACCAGCTCGCGGTTTTGCCGCTGGACTTCATCGAACGAACCTTGCGCGCCCGACGCGGCCGCCCCTTCGGCAAGCGCGGCTGCGGTAGCCACGGCGGCGGCGGTGGGACGCGACGCCTGCTCCGGCAAGTGCTTGATCAAGGTCACGACGGCGTCGCCCGCGGCGTCTTCGAACAGGCACGCATCCATCAGACGCTGAGCCGCGAGCACGCCCATGACGCCGGCCGGCTCTTCAGCATCGGCGGGACGAGCGGCGCCGGCGGCCCCTCCGCGGAGGTGATCGAGCGTGGTTGCGGGCGCAACGAAACGGATCAGCAAGCCTTGCGGGCGGCTCGCTTCGTCGAGCAGAAATTCGGCGTGCCCGTGCGACGTGGCGCTCAGCACACTACGCGCGACTTCGAGCACCGAGGTGGCAATGCGGGTTTGATCGTGGGCGGTGAAGGCAAGCGCTTCGCCAAGTTCGCGCGCGCGCCGGCGCGCGGCAACCACGGCGAACTCGCTGTCGATCGGCATCGCATGGAGTGTTTCGGCCATCACAGAGACTCTGCTTGAAGGGCACGCGCGACGAACACCGTGACGTCGTCGCTGCCGCGCGTGAAGTCGCGATACAGTGTAGCGGCGACCAGGGTCGGGTGGCGCAGCGTGAGCCCCGGATAGCGGCTCAAATCCCAACGCGTGGCGAGACCGTCCGAGTGCAGGATCAGCAGAGCGTCTTGCGGCCAGTCGACCTGAAACTCCTGCGCCTTGCGCAATTGATGGCCGACGATACCGGCGTGCGACACCAGATGACGGTGACCGTAGGGCGTCCAGACGCTCGCGGCGATGTTGCCCACGCCGCAAAAGCGCGCGACGCTGGGCGCGCCATGCGCGGCGGCCTGCGTCGGGATACGCGCGACGCCGAGCGCCGCGCCGCGGGTGGGCCGCAGCGCTTCATGCGAGGCCACGACGATCTCCTCGACGCTCGACGGCCCGAGCCGGGCAAACGTGGCGGTCGCGGCCACGGCCGCGGTATTCGCCAATGCGCCGTGGCCAAGTCCGTCGGCGACCATCACCGTGAATTCGTCCTCCGTGTAGCCGCACGTCCATGCGTCGCCGCAAAACGTCTCGCCCTGCAACGGCAGATTGATCGCGCCGTATTCAATCGGCCCGCGAGGCTCCGCAGCCGCCGGGCCGGCCTCGGCCCAGACCACGAGGCGCAGCACCGTGCCCAGGCCCGGGGCGCTCCAGATGTCGAGCTCGTCGGCGAGGCGTTGAATCGCGCCCATGCCGTTGCCCGGACTGCCGGCGGTCGTATAGCCGTCGACGAAACACATATGCAGATCGTGAATCCCCGGACCGCTGTCGATCGCGAGCAGCTCGATGCCGTAACGCGACGGCGCCTCGCTGATCGGCCGCACCAGCAATTCGCCACGCTGCGCGTGCTTGAGCTGATTGGTCGCGCATTCGGTCACGATGATCGCCAGCCTGCCGATCACCGTTTCGCTGCAGCCGGTGCGATGCGCCAATTGACTGATACCGCGGCGCGCGTACGAAACCTGGCTCGGATCGCCGATTTCGAAACGCTGTTGGGTCGCGCTCAACCCGTTCAGAACGGCTTCCATTTGGTCACTGAAATATGAGTACCCTCGCCTGGCGCCGAGCGGATTTCAAACTCGTCGCACAGCCGTTTCGCGCCGCCGAGCCCGAGGCCCAGACCATTGCCGCTGGTATAGCCGTCGGTCAGCGCTTTTTGAATATCGGCGATGCCCGGCCCGTTGTCGACGAATTCGAGGCGCAAGCCGGTGCGCCCATTACGCTGAACGATATAAAAGTGTACGTCGCCGCCCCCGCCGTACGTGAGCGTGTTGCGGGCAAGTTCACTCGCCGCGGTGACGAATTTCGTCTGATCGATTAACGACATGCCTAGCGCAACGGCTTTTTCGCGTACGAGACGGCGTAAGCGCACGATCTGCTCGTCCGAGCGGATCGGCAGGATCTCCTCGGGAGGCTGGCCGTCAGGACCAGCCGGGCCACTCGGGGCGGACGCGTCGCCGTTACCCGTCATGGAGGAGAGAGGCACGCTGTCGCGCGGCCGGCCGGGAATGGCGCTCAAAGCGGTTCCGTACCGGTCAGCAACGCCATGCCCTTCTCGACGTTCAGCGCGGTGCGTACACCGGGCAGCGCCAGACCGAGTTCGACCAGCGTGATCGCGACGGACGGCTGCATGCCGACCACCACGGTTTCGGCGTCAAGCACGCGCGCCATCGCCGCCGTGTCGCCGATCATCCGGCCAATGAACGAATCCACCACGTCGAGCGATGAAATATCGATCAGCACGCCTTTGGCGCGGTCTTTGACGATGCGGCTGGTCAGATCGTCCTGCAAGGTCATCGCAAGCCCGTCGTGCATGTCTACCTGGATGGTGACAAGCAGCAGCTTGCCCATCCGCAAAATTGGAATGCGTTCCATCGCCGGGTCCGGTTGGTGGTCGCGTGAGCCGGCGTCAGTCGCCGGTGAACGGGTTGCCGCGCAATGCGCCTGGCGAACCGGAGATACTCGGGGCCGAGGCATGACGATCGCCGTTCGAGAGTGACCTGCCAGTGCGTTGCAGCGCGATGACGAACGCATCGGCAAGCGTGGCCTTGGTGATCACGTTCGACAGATTCACACCCAGATGAACGATGGTCTGCGCGATTTGCGGCCGGATCCCGCTGATGATGCAATCGGCGCCCATCAGCCGCGCGGCTGCGACGGTCTTGAGCAGATGTTGTGCGACGAGGGTATCGACAGTCGGCACGCCCGTGATGTCGATGATCGCGATCGCGGCGCCGGTCTCGACGATCTTCTGCAGCAGGCTTTCCATCACCACCTGAGTGCGTGCCGAGTCTAGCGTGCCGATCAGCGGCAGCGCGAGAATGCCTTCCCACAGCTGCACGACCGGCGTGGACAGTTCCAGCAGTTCCTGCTGCTGGCGCACGATGACCTGTTCACGGCTCGTCTGGAAAACTTCCGTGGTGTAGAGCCCGAGCGCGTCGAACAGGCTGCCGATGGTCCAGGTCAGTTCCGCCAGCGTGGCGGGATCGTTCGCCAACTCGCTGCGCAAGCGTGCAAAGAGCGGTTCCTTCAACGAAAACACGAACATGGCGGTTTCAACCGGCGTGAAACCCTGCCGCGCGCGTTGCGTGGAGACTTCCGCGAGCAGGCCGCGCACGTCGTCCCACGCCGGGGCCCTGAAGTCGACACGGTCGGACGCACCCAGCGCGGCGCAGGTCAACGCGACGAACTGCCCGAACTGGTTGCGCAATTGCGCTTCGGTGACACCGCCGCGGCGCGCAGCGATCGCGTATTGCTGGGCGACCCATTCGCCCAGTAACTCGCTTTGCCGATCATTGAATAGTTGGGCGAGACGCGTTCCGCCGAGTGTTTCCATACAAGTTTCCCCAGTCGTTTACCAGCAGGCGGCGCAGGCGCCGGGCCGTGTACTTTTACTCGTGTTCAAACGTGCTGCCGATTGAGCGCCTTGGACTCTAGCATGGGGTGGAACGCCTTAACAATGCTACCGCCCCGATTCGTATGCAAGCACTATCGGCCGCGTCGCGGAGGCGCTGGATGAGCGCTTTGAATCGGCTGCTTTTACATGATACGGTGATCGCGCGGCATGGAGTCAGGTAACTATTGCTTGTCGCTATGGACATTCCCGGCGTTCGATGTCGGCATCCTCATTGATGCGAGGCCGGCTGCCGCACTTGAGCCAAACGTTTGCCCGATTTTGATTTGCCTCCCGATTCCTTCCGCGGGATCGGTCGTCATTACTTCGGATAACTACCGTTACGCCCCGTCTTGCAGTGCGGTGGCGGGAACGCGTCATGCTCGATTTTCACCAACCTGCTGCGGAGTCCAGCGCTCGATTGGAACCCGGAATGGCGGTGCGTCCTGGAACACGTCGCTGCATTTCATCTCGATGCTCCGGCGCGCGCGAGGCACACCGCTTGCGGCAGTCTCTTCATGTGAGCGACATGCGCTTGCGTGACGTTAATCGAACTCTATGGAGGTGGATCATGAAACACATTACCAGGACGATTTTTGCTTCGGCTCTCGTGATGGCCCTGTCGGGCGGAGTTTATGCCCAGGCAGGCGGCGGAGCAGGCGGTGGCGGTGGTGCCGGCGGCGGCGCGGGTGGCGGGAATGGCATCGGCGCGGGCGGCGGCAATACCGGCGGCGCAGGCGGTGTCGCGACACCGGGAGCCGGCACGGGCACGATGAAGAGCCCGAGCGAGTCGGGCTACGGCTCGCCGGGTGTAACCGGCACCGGTGGGGGCATGGGCACGGGGACGGGTGCGTCGCCCAACAGCCCTTCGATGAACCGGTCGAATAGCGGCATGAGCAACGGTACGAGCAATGGCATGAGCAACGGTACGCGTAGCGGCACGGGCAACGGCATGAACAACGGCACGATGCAAAACGGTCAGTAGAAGCCTTGCAACTGTATTGAGAGAAGTCGCCTCAAACGGGGCGGCGGCGCTCGGATAATGCGCCGCCGCCCCCTTTCTTCTAGAAGATTTGGATGAAAACGCGCAGACGTCAGCATCAGGGTTCGGCGCACGCGAAACTGCTGGCGAGATTCACATTGCCCTTCCCGGTGTAGCGTGGAAACAGCGGGTAACGGCACAACGGACGCGAGCGGCCGTTGGTTGCTGCCGCGATATCCGTGGCAGTCAACGTTTCGGGCGATGTGCCACGCGTCACCCAGTTGTCGAGCACACCCAACAGATCCACCGATGGGATGAACGCCCCGCTGCCGTGCTGAAAACCCGGCACCATATAGAGTCGCATGAACGCATTGACCTGGTCGGCGCCGAAGCGATCGATCAGCGCCTCGTAGTAGGCGATCGTCTGGTTCGGGCTGATGACTTCGTCGGCGAGGCCTTGCAGCGTGATGAGCTTGCCGCCGTGCGCGATGTAACGCGAGAGGTCGGGGTTCATCGAACCGATCGTCTGTGAAAGCGTGACGAGTTGCGCGCGATATTGGCCCGGATGCTGTGGGTCGAACTTGAGCGAGTCGAACGCCGCGTCTCGCGTCACGAAATAGCGGACGTAACCGTCGCCCTGCGCGAACAGGTAACCGTTGGCGAAAAAGGTCGGCACCTGCAAGCGCCCGGCTTGATGCGCGAGCCCAAGCAGGCCCGTCAGACGCGTACCTTGAAAGACGTTGTAGCCGCGATAGCCGGTCACGTCCCACGCCAGCCTGTAGGGCAACGACAGGCCGTCACGCATTGCCAGCAAGGTGGCAAGTTGCGCGTCAGTGAGGCACTCGTCGTGCGAGGGCGTGCGTCCGGCGCAGCGCAACGAAGCGATGATGTCCGCTTCCTGCTCCCGGCAGCCGGCCACGTCGCTGACAATGCCGTCCGGCGCGCCGTCGAGCCGGTCGCACATCGCGAGCGTGCGTTGATACACGTGTTCGAGCAACAGAGGCGGAATGAAGCCCCCGGGCGTGGCGTATTCCGCCTGACCGAGCTTGACGCCCATCAGCCGCACGCCGGAAAAATTCAGCGCCGGCGAATTGGCGATCACGCCGTCGTAGTCGTCGGGATAGCGTTGGATCACCGTGTAGCCTTCGCGCCCGCCCGTCGAGCCGCCGGCAAAATACATCCGTTGCGGCGGCCGGCCGTAAGCGCGCGCAATGAGGGCGAGCGCGGCGTCGTGCGTTTTCTTCAGATGCGCGTAGCCGAAATTCGTCACCGCTTCATCGACGAGGCCGAACACCGCAAGCGATGAATCGCCCACATGCCCCGAGTCGTCGCCGAAAGTCGCATAGCCTTGCGCGAGCGGCGCGCGATCCGGAGAGAACGGCATCACGCCCGTGCCGCTCACCACCACGCCGTTATAGCCCCCGCCGCCGATCTGCAACGCACGACCGTTCCAGCGGCGCGGCAGATTCAGGTCGAAGCGGATATCGGGCGTGCTGGCCTTGAGCGCCTTGATACGGCCGGTGATGCGGCAATATTCGCCGCCTTGCTGATTGCCGGGTGCCGTGGCGGCCACCATCGCCGCGCTTTCAATCTGCACGCCGGCAGTGGGCAACGCGATCAGTTCGGGCGGCAGCACCGCCCCCGCGAATTCCGCGCAACGCATGGCGAGCGGCGCTTCGTTCGCTGCAGCAAACGCTTCTGGGGTGCTCATCAGCCATAGCACTGCGCCGGCAACCGCGACGAGCGTGCGTGAACCCAGCTTGAAACCCGCGCGACGCACCCGCGCCCTCATCCGAAACCCGCGCCCTTGGCAGCCGTGCGCGATTGCTGCCCTTTCCAGTCGTTCCAGCCGCGCGCGATCATCAGCAGCGCGCCGATCGCGACGAGGTCGCCGCCGAGTCCGATCAACGTGCCGCGAAAACCGTGAAAGGTATGCGGCGTCGCCGTATCGACGATCAATGACACCAGCGTGCCGCCGACGAAACACACGAGCCCGGTACGGCCCACCGTCACCACGGCCGGCAAGCGCTCCGCGAGCCACGCGATGCTGCCCCTGCGCACGAACTGCGCGGCGAGCCAGGCGATGACGATGAAGTTGATCACACGGTCCACGGAAAGGTTCTGTTTAAGCGTGCCGGGCAGCGGCTGCGTGAGCACGAAGAGTTTGACGATGGCAAACGCCAGCACCGCGACCACCGCGGCGCGCGTGAACCAGCGCGCCGTGCGGGTGGCGTGAAAGCGCTCGCTGATGGGCCGCACCCGGCACAGCATGCCGAGCACGAACATCAGCTGCCATGCAAACGGATTAAAAGCCCAGCTGGCCACGTCGTCAATGCTGAATAACGCGGCCAGTGGCCGGGCGAACACCCAGATCGTCACGCTCAAACCCAGCGCCGCGAGTGACGAGCGGCGCGCCAGCGGCACCATGAACGGTACGCATAGCGCAAAGATCACGTACATGGGGAGCACACTGGAGAGATACGGCTGGCGCCGCAGCACGGCAATATCGAACGCCTCGCGCAACGGCTGAACCACGAACGGCGGCCAGCCGGTCAGGTCCACCATCGGCTGGTTCAGGTGCAATAGTGCGAGCACGGCGCCGGACAACAGCGTCAGTACGGCCGTGAGCAGATAGGCGCGATAGATCTCCCAGCAGCGTCTGACGAAACGCAGCTTCGCGGCACTCTCGCCGCGGCCCGCGAGCACTGCCGTATACGCCGCCGCCGACGCATAGCCGCCGAGGAACACGAACACTTCGGCCGAGTCGCACAACGCATACGCGTGCAACATCAGATGCGACAGCGCGCTGCCCGGAATGTGATCCAGCACGATGACGATCAACACGACGCCGCGGAAAAAATCCACTTCGATCGAGCGTCCGCGGCGGGTGTCCATTCAGGTTCTCGCAAGATGGCGCATGCATCTGATGCGCCGTGACAAGCGGTTGTGTACCGCTGTTTCCGGTAGGAACTCCATCAGAATAAAACGTTCCCAGCGATGCCGTGCACCTCGTCGACACGCGCTGACAAGCACCCTCTAGATACATGCGCAGTGGCAGCAATCTGAAATTCAGTTGTCGGCGTGCGGTAATACTGAGTCGTCACGTCTGCTCCTGCGCGGCAAAATTTGCGGCAAGTTTTGCGGCTTTTAATGGATCAGGCACGGGCGCGTCGGTAAGGGTCACGGAAAAAAATCATCAATTGCCGTGCGCGATTTTTTTCGCTTTTTTTCATCGTAGGATGGCTTCATGCACGACCGTCGGGCATCCCGCGTTTTCGCGCGATGCCACCTGTCGACGGCGGCCACTCATGTGGACCGGACACGCTGCCCGGCTGATCTTCGCCCGGCCGGCCTGCCGAGCGTCCTGACGACGCTTTCTATTTGCGCGGCTGACGTTGCCGTCGCCAATGTGCTCCGGTCCTTCCACTATCGCCTTGAACGCGGCACCTTGCGCGCCGCCTTCGCATTGGAAGACGACCACATGAACAACAGGATTGCCGGCTTCGACGGATTGCGAGCGATTGCAGTCCTGATGGTCTTTTTTCAACACCGTCTATTCGGCGACATTGGCGAGATCGGCCACCTCGGCGTGTGGATCTTCTTCGCGCTGAGCGGCTTTCTGATCATCGGCATTCTGTCCGCGCAACGCGGGCGCATCGAAACGAACAGCAGCCGGTTCGGCGCTGAGCTGAAGCGCTTCCTCTTTCGGCGTACGTTGCGCATCTTTCCGATCTACTACCTGATGCTCGTGGTGATGTGCGTGCTGATGGCGTTCGGCATGGCGAGTCCCGAACTGGCGAGCGGCATGCCGTTTCATTTCGCTTATCTGTCGAACGTCTGGATCGGCTCCGTGCTGCATTACTGGCCGGGGCGTTATTCGCATCTCTGGAGTCTCGCGATCGAAGAGCAGTTCTATCTCGTGTTTGCGCCGTTACTGCTGGTGGTTGCGGTGCGGCGTCATCGCGCGGTCTGTCTGACGATCGTCGCCGTCGGACTGGTTTCGTTGCAGGCGATGCGTGCGGCACAGTGGCAGGACATCACGATCTATACGCATCCGCTAACCAACTTCTGGCTGCTGGCATTGGGCGGCCTTGGCGGCTTGATGATCGCTGGGAAAGAGAGCCGTTTGCGTGTCATGCTCGGACACGGCGTGACGCTGTTCGTTTTGAGTGTTTGCCTGGTGGGGTTTTGCGCCACTGAGCCGGTGTGGAGTCAGTTGAACAACTCATTCGCCTTCACGACGGTCAGCGCCTTGTATGGCGTCTCTATCGCGGCGCTGGTGTGTTCGATTGCGTGTTGCCGGAACGCGGCAGTGATCGGCCTGCTTGAAACCGGCTGGCTGGTGAACTTTGGCCGCATCAGTTACGGCTTTTATCTCTATCACAATCTGATTCCGGACCTGACCCGCAACCATCGCGCCACGGCATTCTTCGGCGGGACCGTGCCGATGTGGGCACATGTCACCGGGATTGTCGCGTCGTTCCTGATTTCGCTGACGATGGCCGTGCTGTCCTGGCGGTTGATCGAAGCACCGATCCTGCGCCTGAAGACACGGCGCACGCCGGCGGCGGTGGACCGCGCAAGTCCCGGGGCTGCGCAAACGCCGGCCATGTTCGCCGCCAGCACCAGGCGTGCGTCGAGAAATGAAGGCGCCGCTTCAGATGCCGCCGCTTCAGATCCCGTTTAAAGCAGCCGGGCCTTACGTTCCACTTTCATGTGATTTGAGTAAGGGCACGGTATCATGCTGCCTCACTTAGCCGGCTGCTCCACCCTTGCGCGACACGCGGGCACTGAACAGACCGAACGATAAAAACAAGCCACTGTCCGCGCGAAATCTGCTCCGTCCGATCAGCGCGCCCGGCTCGGGGACTTCAACCATGTTTCATTTCAGTTTTGCCAACGGGGTACTTGGGCCGAGCCTGCAGGCACTCAGCGTTGCCGCGCTGCTTGGCATCGTTGCGGCGCTGTTGCTGGGGGGGATGGTCAAGGGCGTGGTCAGTATCGGCGTGCCGCTGGTTGCCATGCCGATTCTCAGCCAGTTCCTGCCGATCAAGGAGGCTGTTCTACTTCTGTCGATGCCGATCATTCTCGGCAATATTCCCCAGGCATTGGAGGGCGGCGATATGCTGCCGACGCTCAAGCGGATTGGCGCGCCGTTGATCGGTACCGTGATCGGCAACATCGTCGGTGTGAGCGTGTTGATTTCGCTAGCGCCTCATCGCGCGCAGGCGGCCGCCGGCTTATTGCTGATTGTCGCGGCGCTGCTCCTGCTGCTTTCGCCGCGGCTGACGTTGTCGCCGGCGTGGGCGAAACCCGCAGGCTTCGTATTGGGATTCGGCGCGGCGGTGATGGAGAGCATCGCTTCGGTGCCGGGGCCGTTGCTGGCGATGTACCTGATCGCCACGGGCGCCACGGGCAAAGTCTTTACGAAGCAGATCGCGATTATTCTGGTGGTTTCGATTATCACGCTAGTTGCCACTTTTAGCGGCGGCGCGCATGCCAGCTGGAGCGATCTGGTTATTTCGGTCTGCGCGAGTGTGCCGGTGATCGCGGGAATACTCCTCGTGCGACCGCTCAGAGACCGGTTGCCGCCGGGCGCGTTTCGCGTGCTGGTGCTGGTGTTCGTTCTGGCAGCCGCCGCGCAGATGGTTTGGAAATCCGGGGTTCTATAGGGTCTGGTATCGCGCTTGCCGGTGAATTCGGGCCGTGGAACGCGCATTGCTGATCATGGCTGATAGCAACCCACCGGAAGCCATGGAGGCAAATATGCCCAATTCCCCAAACGAGCCCGAAAACAAGCCGGAAGAAGATCCTGGCAGCCAGCCCACCGAGGTCTCCAAGCCGATTGGCGACGCCATTCCCACGCCTGTCGAACCGGGTCTCGATCAGCCGTTGCCACACAAAGGTGAACCAGCGCTGCCCGCGAAGAAGGCCGACGATGAGCCTTTAGGCGAAACCGAGACGCCCCCCGGTGTGCCGTCGCCCGGACCGTCGGACTTCGCATAGGCGTCGGCGATCCGCTGATTCGCTACGCGCCCACCCAATGCGGATCAAGCCGCAGCGGGCTCGTGGACGATCTTCAGCGCGCTCGTGTGCTCTTTGATCAATCGGTAAACGGTTTCGCCAGGCACCGTTTCCCGTTCGAGCAGTTCATCGGCGATTGCACGCAGCACGGGCTCATATGCATGCAGCAGCCCGTAGCACAGTTCGTTGAGTTCCTTGAGCAGCACGTTGGCGTGCTCGATGGCGCTCTTCATTTGCAAGCCCGCATACTGCGAGGGCAGCGCAGCGAGGCTAAACAGATCGCCGTCGCGGTTGAAGCCGAACTTCGACACCATGTCGAGGCTGATGCGCGAGGCTTCCTGCAGATCCGACGCAGCGCCGCTCGATGCTTCGGAGAACATGAGAATTTCGGCGTTACGCCCGCCGAGCAAGACCTGAATTTCGTTGCGAATCTCGGTTTCGCGGTACAGGTGCTTGTCTTGCGCCTTGGTGATGAGCGCGACACCCAACGCGCCGCCACGCGGCAGAATGGTGACCTCTTCCAGCACGCCGGTGCCGAGCACCGCGGCCACGAGACCATGCCCCGCTTCGTGCACCGCGATGCGCGTGCGTTCGTCCTCGCTCAGTGCCCGCTCGGCGCCGCTCACGTCGCCGATGCGCGCGATCTTGATCGCCTCCATGAAATGCTTGGCGGCGATTTCCGTCTCGCCGGCCTTGCGCGCGACCAGCCCCGCCTGATTCACGACCATCGCGACCGTAGCCGGCGAAAGACCCGTGGTCAGGCGAGCGAGTTGGTCATAGTCGATGTCGGCGGCCTTCGACTTCAGCTTCTCCGCATAGAAGCGGAAAATTTTCGCGCGGTCTTCGCGGTCGGGCAAGCGGACCTGCACCGTGCGATCGAAACGGCCCGGGCGGCGCAACGCCTCGTCCAGATTGTCGGGATGGTTGGTGGCCGCGACGATGATGACGCCTTCATTGGACGCGAAACCATCCATTTCCGCGAGCAACTGGTTGATGATGCGATTGCTCTCGGCTTCGACGGGGCCGCCGCCGGTATCCGTGCGTTTGGCGAGGCCGTCGGCCTCGTCGATGAAGATGACCGTGGGCGCATTCTTGCGCGCGAGTTCGAACAGGTGCTTGACCTTCTGGATGCCGACGCCGTAGTACTTCGCACTGAAATAACTACCCGTGATCGAAATGAAGTTCGCGCCGCATTCGCCGGCGAGCGCCTGCGCGAGCCGTGTCTTGCCGACGCCTGGGCCGCCGACCATCAGGATGCCGCACGGTGCGCGCACGCCCATCGAGGAGAATTGCTTCGGATTGGACAGATAGCCGCGAATGTCCGCGAGTGCCGCCTTTGCTTCACCGGCGCCGATCACGTCGTCGAAACACAGCGTGGGTGCCTTGTTGAGCAACGACGCGCCACCTCTCATCTCGCGGCGCATGAACCACACCATGCCGCCGATCAGCAACAGGGGCAACAGCAGGCTGATCACGTCGCGCACCTGGCCGAACAGCGGAACCCAGCGCGACGCGCCAGTGCGGATGTCCGCATTGGGCAGCCATACGAGCTGATAGGGCGCGGCCTCTCCCGCTGTGGGCTCGCCGAGCAGCAACGCATGCGAGAACGTTGCGTTATGGTCGGTGACGAAGTATTTCGAGCCGTCGCGCTTCGACACCAGAATCGCGTTAGGGCTCACGCCGATCGCGGCCACCTTGGCATCGTGAATATCACGCAACATTTGCGACGCGTCTTTCTCCTCGCGGGTCCACGCCGAGGGATCGTGGCGCATCTGACTTGCAATGCCGGTAAGCGCTGGCGTTGTCGGCGCACCGCGCTGCTGGTACTGCCAGACGCCCAAAGCGAGCAATAGCGCGATAAATGCGGCGCCGACGCCAAAAGCAATCTTGCGTGCACGTCTTTTCCCAAGCGAGTTCTTTCCCGGCTTCATGAGTCACTTCCAAAAACGGGCCAAAGGGGGCCCTGAGTACTGGTCAAAATCAGGTGGCAGAGATTGCTGGGAGGGAATCGGCTGACGCGACACCATGCATGCATGGAAAGAAGGACACCCAACCATACGTCCCTTTTAGCCGCTCTGACACCAGCCAGTATGCTGGTCGGCCGCTCTTTCCAGATTGCAGAAAAGGCCCATTTCTACCGTCTATCCGGCGGTTTGCAACGTCGGATTTGAGGGAGCGATCCATGGCTTTTAAAACAATGGGCCGCTGCTCCGGGCACAGTTTATCAGCCCTATATTCAATGCGTATTCTGCGTGCGTGCAATTCACCGAGCCCTATTAAAAAGCGGTCAAAATTGCAGCAAAAATGCGGAATATGGTCGACGCGGATCCAGGCAGCCTGGTGACCATCAGTTGATATGAAGTATGACGGAGGGGATTCGCCGAGCGAGCGCCCGGCGAGGACCGCACTTGCGTGGCGATCCTCGGCCGGTCGCTCGGCCAAGTCCGGAGGCGCCTGCAACGACACCCCCAAAACGTCCGTTGGGCAAGGTACCCAACGGTTGCGCAACTGAACGGCGGGCCTCTGTGGACCCATTCGTATTTTGGCGCACTCTCAGGTTCTTCTTTTTTATTGCCGGCACCTGATGGCACCGGTCTACTGCTCCCGCACCTACCCCCGCTTCTCGGAGCCCTTCCCTTCGACAAATTCAGACTCAGGCGCCTGGGTGCCACCTCAAGCTTCGTCTGCACCGTCGATGAAAGCGGTTCGTCCCTAAACATCCGACAATATCGCAGTTTTTTTGATAGGCTTTACCCTCCGTCTCAATTCTGGACGACAGCGGGTTAAATATCTGGTTACCATCGCTGGCCCACCGGAACCGCATCCCTTGCCCGCAGTAACGGATTCATGAACCAGCGCACCTTGCCGCAACACCTGGCTACTGCAGCCGCAGCCGAATCGCGCGCCGCCATTTTCACGAGCCGCTTCAGCACGCAGGCGCTCGCCGCCGGCGAACAATTTCTGGCCTGGCGCCAGCGCGTGGGCCATGTGGTCGACGCACCGCCCTCCAACGATCAGATCGTCCACGGATTTCGCGGCGAGATCGATTTATATGCGGTCGGCGGAATCGTGTTTACCGACTGCAGCACGGATTCGATGCGCCTGGAACGGTCGGTCGCGCGCGTGTCCACGGACTCGCGGCGCGATTACGTCTTTCAACTGTTCGTGGAAGGTGAAATCGGCCACGTGAGCGGCATGCGTAAGAAACGCAGTGCGCCGAGCTCGGCGCGGGGCATCGTCGCGTTCGACCTGAACCAGCCGTTTCGGGCCGAACGGCCCACCTGCAGGCTTCTGAGTCTGTTCATACCGTCCGCGATCGTAGACGAGGAACTGCGCGACGGCGCGGCGATTCACGGTCGCATTGTCCAGCAGGGTTCGCCGCTGACCGGCCTCGTGCTGGACCACCTGTCGGCAGTCGCCCGGGAAATTCCCACGCTCGACCCCGGCGCCGCGGCGCAAGCATTACATGCCGGCGCCCAATTGCTGGTCGCCGCCTTCCAGAAGGAAGCGCGCCTGACAGGCGCGAGCCGGGCGGCGCTCCAGTCTGCCGTGATGGGCCAGGTGCGGCGCTACGTCGAAGCCAATCTGCACGAGGCTGACCTCACGCCGACCAGCGTGGTCCAGGCATTACAACTGAAACGCGCCACCGTCTATCGCTGGTTCGAGCACGACGGCGGGCTCGGTGCGTATATCCGCAATCGCCGGTTACGGGAGGCGGCGGACGAGCTGGTTCGGTTCCCGCATCTGCAGGTGGCGGAAATCGCCTTCGGACTCGGTTTCCGGAGCGCGTCCGATTTCACCCGTGCGTTTCGCCGCGCCTTCGACATGAGCCCGCAGGATATGCGGGCGCGCGCGTTGAACCTGCAGCAGTACGGGCTAGCGCCAGGGAGCGCCGGGTAATTCCTGATAACGCCTGGTAATGCGGGCTTGGTAACACAGGTCTGTTAGGTCTGGCCTGGTAACGTTGGCCTGGTAACGTTGGCCTGGTAACGCCTGGCCGAGCAGCGTTCAGGCCGGCGGCGGCGAAGCGCAGGCAACGCACGCACCCTTCGCTTCCGGCTCGGGAAATGCCTTCAACGCGGCCAGCGTGACCAGGGTCGCGGCCATCAGATACCACGCCGGCATCATCGGATCACCTGTGCGTCTGATCAGCCACGTCACGAGGAACGGCGAAAATCCGCCGAACAGGACAACGCCGAAACTGTAGATCATCCCAAGTCCGGCCGCTCGCCGATGGGCCGGAAACGCTTCCATCATCAGCACGGAACTCGGCCCGGCATTGTTGACCGCCAGCGCCACGTAGGCCGTAATGATGACGAGCGCGGCGACATCGCCCGCGCCATGCGTCAGCGCCCGGAATGCCGGCCACGCGGCCGCCAGCGACGCCACGAGCGCCGCGTACTGCAGCGTCTTGCGGCTCGCGAAGCGGTCGGCCGCGCGCGCCACGAGCGGCGTCACCACGAGGATCACGAGGCCCGACAGGCAGGCCGTCAGCAGGCTGATCGCTGCCGGCCGATGCAGCGTACGAACCAGATAGGCCGGCATATAAAAGACCGTGAGGTAGATGCCCACCGAAGGCGCCGCCATCATCAACAGGCCGCAGACGATGGCACGCGGGTGCGCCGCGAACATGCGCGTCGGGCTGAGCCGCGCTCGATGCTGCGGCGCGGCGGCCGGCATCCGGCGCCGCAGGTACCAGCCGACCGGTCCGATCAGCCCACCCAGCACGAATGGAATGCGCCATCCCCAGTCGTGCATGGCGGCGGGCGACAGCAGCGCCGTGGCGCTGGCCCCGATCAGCGCGGCGGCGAAGGCGGCTGCACCCTGGCTCGCGCCGCGCCAGCTCACCATGAAACAACGATTCCGGTACGGGACCGTCTCCATCAGTGAAGCCGACGCCGGCCCGATTTCACCGCCTGCCGCGAGCCCTTGCATCAGGCGCGCGAGCACCATCAACACCGGCGCGGCAGGGCCGATCGAAGCATAGCCCGGCAAACACGCAATCAGCCATGTGCCGAGCGTCATGAGTGCGAGCGATACCGTGAGGCCCGCTTTGCGGCCGCGGCTGTCGGCAATGTGGCCGATCATCAGCGCGCCGAGCGGGCGCATCACGAAGCCCGCGCCGAAGGTGGCGAGCGAGAGCAGCAGCGATGACGCAGGATTACTCGATGGAAAGAACAGATCACCGATGATGACCGCGGAAAAGCTGTAGACGGTGAAGTCGTACGCTACAAAGCCGTTACCGATAATAATCGCCGTGACGATACGCATGAGTTCGGCGCGGGACGGTTGAGCCGCTTTGTGCACAGCAGTTTGCATGGATTGCGATCGACGAATTCTCGCCGGCGTATTCTTGCCGGCGGATTCAGAAGGATGACAAAAGACGCATTGTATTTCCTTCTTCAACATCGCGGGCAGGCGCAACCTGGAACCCACGCCGACCGCGCTGCTACACTTGCGCCACACCAACCCCGCCGAAGCATTCGCACCGCCCGGCATCACGCCGATCGCGATCACCCTCCGCGTCACGGCACGTTCTTCCGCCGACACACTCCGTACTCCATGCTTCGATTCGACAACCTCAGCAAGCGCTATAGCGAACGCCTCATCTTTCAGGGACTGCATTACAACAGCATTGCAGGATGTGTCGCGCTCAATGATGAATCCGGCAGTGGCAAGTCGACCTTGCTCGGCATCCTCGCCGGCACGATCGAGCTCGACGCCGGCGAGGTGTGGCTTGGCGGCCATGCGCTGCGCAGCGCGCGGCAGGAAGCGCAATCGGCGCTCACGTATGTGCCCGAAGACTGCATGACGTATCCCGACCAGACCGGCCGTGAGTACCTGGAGCGCGTAGCGGCGCACAGAGACACAACAGTCGACACCCACACGCTCGAGCTTGCCGGGCGCTTTGGACTCGAACCGCATCTCGACAAGCGCTTCGAGCAGATGTCGTTTGGCACGCGCAAGAAAATCTTCCTGACCGGGGCCGTGCTTGGCGAGACGAAAGTCGTGATCGCGGACGAACCGGTCGGCGGACTCGACGCCTCGGCGCGCGGCGTGCTGATCGATCTATTCAGAACGCTGGCGCAAAACCGCACGGTGTTTTTCTCAAGCTACGACGCGGCCTTCGCGCAAGCTTGCGAGGCGAAAACCATCAGTTTTGCGGACCTGGGCACGCAAGACTAGGCGCCTTCGCTCCGCCGGGACGTGCGAACGGCGGCAACACCGCGCGCGTGGCGAGTCAACCCGCCGTGTCCTGAGCCTTCACTGATAGCTCATCGTAAAGGTGGCGAGCCCCTTCACCGTACCTGGCCCTACCGTACCCGTCGAGATGTACTGCGCGGTCAACGGGATGCGGGTCGTGCTCGCCGATGCACCGACCAGCCACTGATTGGGATTGCCCGCTACAGCCGAGTCCGGCCCGTAGCTGACCGGCGATCCGCCGCTGTTCAACATTCGCAGCTTGACGCCCGTCGCGGTCGACCCGCTCGCGAGCGTCAGATTGCTGGTCGTGTTGCCTGGATTCGTGGCGTCGGTCAGAGTCACGTAAACATTCGCACCCGCCTGGCAAGACAGCCCGATGCTGAGATTCGTGTTGCCGACTGTCGTGCCAACGGGGCTCAAGGCACTGGCATTGACGGTTGGCAGCGTGACGTTGACTGACGGCGTGGTCACTGTGCACGTGGTCGCGACGATCGACGTGTTGTTGACCGAAATCGTCACGAGAGCCGGCGACGTAACGTTGGCCGGAACGTTGTGGCTGACCAGCGTGAACATCTGCGCAATGTTGAGCGCGCCACCCGCGGTCACTTGCGCGGCAGTTTTCACCAACTGGTAGGTCAACGTGAAGCTACCCTGGAAGGCAGCCGTCGTTGTGATCGGCGCGCCGAAATCATCCCACTTGGGGACGGGCAGGCTGGACATCGTCTTGTTGCCGTAGGTCACGTCCACGACCTTGATGCCGATCCCCGCGATGCCGGTATTCCACACGCCTGCTACCGGGCTGCTCGTCAACTGCGGAAAGTACTGCATATACCAGCCGTTGTTGAACGGCGCCACCGTGCCGGGATTCGACGGACAGTTCACGGATACGGTCGACGACTGCAGCGGACCGATCGCCGCGCCGACCGGCGCATCGCGCGGCACGGTGAGCGTGCCAAAGCTGATCGCCGCCGAGCCGGTAATCGTGCATTGCAATGCCGCGTGAGCGGGCGCGCTGGCAATCAGTCCGGCACAACCCGCCGCGCCTAGCATCAGGATGCCGAAGCATTTCCGCACGGCCCGGCATGAGAGAAACATCTTCATTGCGCATTTCCTCCAGCGGACGAACCCGCCGCGGTCTGGTTCGCCGCACTACCTGGCACACTAGCCGCCGCGCCGGCCGTCGCACCGCACACAGCATCGATATGGGCATACGCGCCGCGGTCTTCGCCCTTCGGCGGCAGGTGATAGCCGAATGCACACTGCTCATCGGCGGCGTCGCCCCACTTCACCGTAAGCGCGCCCTCGTCAGCCACACCCCGCACGAAGATCCGGCTGTTCTGGCCGATCGCGCCGACACCCTGCCCCTTCGTGTCGAACACCGTCGCACCGAATGGCAGCGGTGCGCCGTTCGGCAAGCGAGCCGAAATCACCGCCGCCCTGCCGGTCACCGTGCCGAAATGAATCATCACCACCGAGTTGGCACGCGGCGCCACCTGCTGGCTGGTCGACTTGAATTCGACGTCGAGCGGGATTCCCTTCGGATCGATTTCGACTGTGTTCAGGCTATACGGCGTCAGATACGGAATCACCGCGTAGCCGAAGTTGTCGATCCGCACGCCGGACGAATTGGTGATGCGAGCCCCCTTCGCGTCTTTCGCCTCGACCACACCGATCGTGTCGCCCAGATCGTTGGCGAAAGTCACGCCGCCCGGATGCGCGACGATCGCGCCGGTCACGCCTGCCGACACCTGCGAGTAGCCGGAACCGCCGCTCGCGCTCGCTGCGAGCGTTGCGTACGGGCTGCGGTACTGGCCATTCACGCCGCCCGAGCTCGAGCCCGGCGCATGGTTCGCGGTCACGCCGTAGGTGAATTCGTTGTCCACACCGGCCGAGCCGTTCAGCATCGCCTGCTCTGACGAACCGCTCTGACTGTTGTGCGTGAAACTGGTCGACAGGGTCGGTGCATGCTGACCGGCGCCGAGCGGAATCGAGACGCTCGCGAAGAGCTGGTTATTCATCTGTCCGGTCAGGCCGTCGCGCTGCCTCGACAGGGACACGTTGTAGCTGAAGTTGGTGCTGAGCGCGCGCAACACGTTGTTGTAACCGACCTGGAATTGCGTGGTGGTGCCACCGCGATTCCAGTAATCGAGCGTCGAGCCAACCACGTACGCGTTCCCCCAGCCGTTGCCGAAACTCTGATTCATCGTCAGCTGGATCTGATTGCGCTGGCGATCCACCGAACTCGGGTCCTCCCCCGTGGCGACCGCGCTGCGCGCCAGCATGGCGTCGCGCAACGCCCAGAAGCCGCTCGACGAATAGCGATAAGCGGCGACGGTGAAGTTGGTGTCGGTAGCCGGCACCAGCTTGCTGTAGCTGATTCGCACGCTCTGCCCGGTGGTATTGGTCACACCGCGAATGTTGGCGCGCGCTTCGGTTACGTCGAGCGCGAGCGCGCCCAACGGCGTATTGACCGCCGCACCGAGCAGGCCGGCGAGATAGCCTTCTGCAACGATCGTCCCCGCGTAGCCGGTGATGACGTTGTTGAAACCGTGCTGCACCGTCGCCTGAAGAAGGCTGTCGTGCTGATCGACCTGCGCATCGCGAAGCTGCCCCGCGGCGACATTGAAACGCGTGATGCCCGGACGCAGCAACTGCGCGACCGATGCATAGGGCACCGAGAAACTATGCTGACTGCCGTCGGCTTCCGTGACCGTGACGAGCAGGTTGCCACCGTAACCGGTGGCGTAAAGGTCGTTGATCTCGAATGCGCCCGGCGCGACCGTGGTTTCGTACAGCTTGTTGCCGTTCTGCGTGACGCTCACGCGCGCATTGGTCATCGCCACGCCGCGAATCAGCGGCGCATAGCCGCGCAGCGAATCGGGCAGCATGCGGTCGTCGCTCGCGAGCTCGGCGCCGCGAATGCCGATGCTGTCGAACACGGCGCCATCGGTAAAGGCATCGCCGAGCGTCAACTGGCTGCGAATCGACGGCAGATCGTGCTGCACGTAGGTCGCGATATTCTGATACGTGCGTGGCCCGTTCGATTGCCACGTCAGCGCGGAATTCTGCCGGAAGTGCCAACTGCCGACGTTGACGCCGCTATTCAGGCCGAGATACGTCTGCGTGTTCGAGGACCCCGCCGCTCCCGACCCGCTCACGCGAAACGAATTCAGGCTATAGCCCAGGGTGGCCGAGCTCACGCCTTCGTCCCAGAACTCGGGGCTCACGTAACCTTGCGGATTGCGCAGCAGCGCCACCTGCGGAATGCTCAGATCGAGCCGCAGATCGGACAAGTCGAAGGATTGCGACGCACCGTCGACCAGATCGGCGAGATTCGCGCACTCACCCGCCTGGGCTTTCGCGAGTTCGCCACGACCCTTGCCCGACAATGCCGAAAAGTCCAGACCGAGGCGCTCGATCAGCGCTTTGCTGAAACACGGCGCGGCGTTCCCCGCGCCTTCGCGTGCCACGAAGCGAAGCGCGTCGTGGCCAACCCAATTTCCGTTCACATAAAGATCGACCGTGTATTCGCCCGGTTGCACCGGATTGCCGCGCTCGAAACGCGACACGTCGACGCTTTGGCCTTTCGGCTTCATCAGGAACTCGCTGTTGAACTGCACGTCGGCGAGCAGCGTCGAGTCGGCGAACGCCGGCACCGTGCCCCAGGCGGCCAGCGCGCCGAGCATCAGGGCATGGCTGCGCCTGAGCGCGAACCGGCTTCCGGCTCGCGGCCGTGGAGAGTGTGACCGGGTGCGCATGATTACTTGCGGGTCTCGTCGCGCAGCGTTTTGCCGTTGACGCCGGCGCCGTAGTCGTTGATGAACGTGTAGTCGACTTGCGCGGGCACGTCGGCGAGCGGCGCGACATTGCCGACGTCGAAGTCCGCGCTCGCGCCCGGGTCGACCATGCCGCCCTTGTCACTGGTCCAATTCGTCGTGCTCTCGCTCGCGACGATCTTGCTGAACGTGACGTGATAGGGCGTCGGATTGGTCGCCTCCAGCGCGTAAGCGCCGTTGTCCTTGCGCACGAATTTCCAGCTCACTTTCGCGGCCGCTTCGTCCGCATTGCCCGGCAAGCCCGTCGGCCGGAAAAACAGCTTGATGCGCGAACGGAACGCCAGTTGCAGTGAATTCGGATCGTCCGCTGCTGCGCTGGCGGCCGCGCGCGGCGGCACTTCAAGCACGTTGAGCCAGAACAGCGACTCCTTGTCTTGCGGCAAAGGCTCCTGCGTATAAATCAGACGCAGGCTCTGCCCTTTCTTCGGATCGAGGCGAAACAGCGGCGGCGACAGGGTGAACGGCACCTTCGATTCGTCCGGCATCGCGTTGGGATTGCCCGTGTCGAGCCACACCTGCACCAGTGCGGGGGCGTCGCCTTCGTTGCTGAGCTTGACCGTCACTTCACGCTCTTTTGCCTGATAGATCACGCGCGTACCGCTGATGACGACACCCGCATGCGCGCTGCCCGCCAACCATGACAATGCGAAAACCGTCATCGCCTTTAATAATTTTTTTCGCATTACCATTTCGTGATCCTGATTACATGGCGAACTCGGGGTTCGCTCAGATCTTCTCGACAGCCGGCGCCTCTCCCGGGCGCCGGCTACCGCCCCGTAGCGTTTTACTTTTACTGATAGACGATCGAATACATGACGGTCGTATTGACGGTACCCGCCGTCGACGCGCCGTTCGTCGCCACGTATTGCGCGAAGTACTTGAGCGTGGCCGCGCCGCTTGCCAGCGCAACGGCCTTCGAGTTCTGCGAGGCCTGAGCGGCGCCCAGCGTGATGACACTGCTGTCGCCGTTGAGGAGGCCGATTTCGACATTGGTCGCCGTGCCCGAGGCGTTGACCAGTTGGCCCGTCGTCGTATCGACGGTAGCGCCCGGCTCGAAATAGGTCGACACATTGCCCGAGTTCGGCGTGCAGTTCGACAGCGCGATGTTGAACGGCGTGCGGCCCGCGGTCGTGCCGGCCGTTGCGAGCGCCGAGGTCGAGACAGTCGGAAGCGTGACGGTAAAGTTCTTGCCGGCGCCGTTGCCGCTGATCGTGCAGGTCTGGCTCGTAATCTGACCGGTGAACGTGATGGTGCCGTCCGCGGCTTGCGAAACTGCCGGCATGGCGGCAGCGACCGCGATCGCTGCGGCGAAAACGCCTGAGCGCGTGAAATTCATGGTGATCCCCATTAGTGAGTGATGCGTCGTATTGAAAGGCCGTGTGTGTGGCGGGTTCGGCGATGGCGTTGCGCTCAAACCAACCGCGCCGGGGCTAATTATCGGGACGACACTCAAAAGGAACAGTCAACCAATGTCAGGCTGGATGCAAAAAATTTTAAGCAATGTCAAATCGGCGGCATTTGACAAGCGGACGCGGCCTGAGCAAACGCTCAGGCGCCAGAAGGAGGATACGGGGGACGGTTGCGCGGGTTCATCGTGCGGCGTCCCGGCCTGATGGCCGACGCCGCAGTGGCGCGGTGCTTCGTTATCTCTTCACAATCAATCAGGCAGCAGCGTAAAGCCGCCTCACTGCGCCTGTATCGCAGCGGGATTCAACTCGATATGCAGAATCACGAGCCACCGTTTCGGGCAATCCTGGGCGATCTGCAAATCCTGCTTTTTGTCGCCAGCCGTCTTCACGAAACCCTTGGCACGCGCGAAGCCGAACGCGCGCCGGGCATCGGCCTGCAGCCACAACGTGAGCAGCCCGCAGGTCACGCAACTGAACAGCCAGATCGTTTCGTGGGGCAAGTCTGCATCGAGCTGCTGCGCGACGTAGGTAAAAATAGTCGTGAGAACCTGATTGGTGACGAAGGCGATGGCAACAACCTTGCACATCCCTCTGAGCATCATGGCGGGTCTTGACGGGGTCATGATGTGGCAGAGCCCGGAGCGGCGCATACGCAAGCCTCGACGGTCACGTAGCCCCTGGTTTGTTTGAACGCCATACACTCTCCAGCCAATCGCGGATTTTTCGCGGCGGAACGCCGGACTCAAACTATACGGACGACACCATAAACGCCGCGAAAGGATAGCTGCCGTCAGCATAAAAATTTTGTGAAATTCACCGCACGCCGACCAGCCGGTAACCCACGCCGGACTCGGTGACAATGTGTTCAGGATGCGCCGGATCGCGTTCGAGCTTATGGCGCAGATGTCCCATGTAGATTCGCACGTAATGGTGGTTGTCGGTTTGCAAGGGGCCCCATACCTCGCCGAGCAGTTGTTCATGCGTCAATACCTGCCCAGGATGGCGCATCAGCGCGGAGAGAAGGCGATACTCGGTGGGACTGAGATGGACGGTCCGGCTGCCGCGCAGCACTCTGCGCTCGCCGAGATCGACCGTGACGAGGCCGAACTGAATCTGTGGCGGCCCGGCCCTGGCGCAGCCGGCCTGTCTGCGCAAGCGCGCGCGGATCCGCGCGCTGAGCTCGGGCAAGCCGAATGGCTTGGTGAGGTAATCGTCGGCGCCGGCATCGAGCGCGGCGACCTTGTCTTCCTCGCGGCTTCGCGCCGACAGCACGATGACCGGCATGGTCGACCAGCTACGCAATTCGCGGATCACTTCGATGCCGTCCACGTCCGGCAAACTCAGATCGATGATGACGAGGTCCGCCAGCCGCGTCGCAGCGTGCGCCAGGCCTTGTGCGCCAGTCTGCGCTTCGAAGACACTCATGCCGCCCGCTTCGAGGCTCGTGCGAATGAAGCGGCGAATGGCTTTGTCGGTATCGATCACAACAACTGTAACGGTGGGATCGCTCATGAATGTGCCACGTCGACAGCTCGCCGATCAGGCGGCGGCCGACGTCAAGGCGAGGTCTCCATTAATTATTGGAAGAGCGCGCATGTGCACGCCGGTAAAGCAGCGGCGACAGAAGTCAGACCCAGCCGAACAGGTTCAGCACAATGTCGATCAGCTTGATGAACGGAAACGGCAGCAGAATGCCGCCTAACCCGTAGATCAGCAGATTGCGGCGCAATAGCGACGCCGCGCCGAGCGGCCGGTACTTCACGCCCTTGAGTGCCAGCGGGATCAGCGCCACGATAATCAACGCGTTGAAAATCACCGCCGACAGAATGGCCGACGACGGCGAGCTCAGATGCATCACATCGAGCACACGCAGTTGCGGATAGGTCGTCGCGAAAGCCGCCGGGATGATCGCGAAGTACTTGGCGACGTCGTTGGCAATCGAGAACGTCGTGAGCGAGCCGCGCGTCATCAGCATCTGCTTGCCGATCTCGACGATCTCGATCAGCTTGGTCGGATTCGAATCGAGGTCGACCATGTTGCCGGCTTCTTTCGCCGCCTGGGTGCCGGTGTTCATCGCCACCGCTACATCCGCTTGCGCGAGCGCCGGCGCGTCGTTGGTACCGTCGCCGGTCATCGCCACGAGGCGCCCTTCGGCCTGGTGCGAGCGGATCGCCGTTAGCTTCGCTTCCGGTGTCACCTCGGCGAGGAAATCGTCCACACCTGCCTCGGCGGCGATCGCCGCCGCCGTCAGCCGGTTGTCGCCGGTCACCATGATGGTCTTGATGCCCATCTTGCGCAGTTCGGCAAAGCGCTCCTTGATGCCGCCCTTGACGATGTCCTTCAGCTCGATCACGCCCATGCAGCGTGCTGCGCTTTCGCCGCGGCCGTGCTGCGCGACAACCAGCGGGGTGCTGCCGCGCCGGGCGATCTCCGTCACCGCGGCCGTCAGCTCCGCGGGGAAGCGCCCGCCGCGTGCCTCGACATAATGTTTGATCGCGTCGGATGCGCCTTTGCGAATCTCGCGATCGGGCAGATCGACACCGCTCATGCGCGACTGCGCGCTAAAGGCGAGAAAGGTGGCCTGCAACGAATGCATGTCGCGTTCGCGGATATTGAAGCGCTGCTTCGCAAGCACGACGATGCTGCGGCCTTCCGGTGTTTCGTCGGCAAGTGAAGACAACTGCGCGGCATCGGCGAGCAGTTCCTCAGTGATACCCGGCGCCGGCACGAACTGCGACGCCTGGCGATTGCCGAGCGTGATCGTGCCGGTCTTGTCGAGCAGCAACACGTCGACGTCGCCGGCCGCTTCCACCGCGCGGCCCGAGGTGGCGATCACGTTCGCCTGCATCATCCGGCTCATACCCGCCACGCCGATCGCCGACAACAGGCCGCCAATGGTGGTCGGGATCAGGCAAACCAGCAGCGCGACCAATGCCGTAATCGTGACGACGTGCCCTGCTTTCGCGGCTTCGACCGAGAACATCGAGAACGGCAGCAGCGTTGCCGTAGCGAACAGCAGAACGAGCGTCAGCGCGACCAGCAGGATCGTCAGCGCAATTTCATTCGGCGTCTTCTGACGCTTGGCGCCTTCCACCATCGCAATCATCCGGTCGAGGAAAGCCTCGCCGGGATTCACACTGACCCGCACGACGATCCAGTCCGACAGCAAACGCGTGCCACCCGTCACCGACGAAAAATCGCCACCCGACTCGCGGATCACCGGCGCGGACTCCCCCGTGATCGCCGACTCGTCGACCGAGGCAACCCCTTCGATCACCTCGCCGTCGGCGGGAATCACGTCGCCGGTTTCGACCAGCACGACATCGCCTTTGCGTAGATCGGTCGCTGTCGTGATAACGATCGGCGACCTGGAATGCGCTTCCTGCAACTTCTTCGCCATCACGTCGCGCTTCGCGCCACGCAGTGAAGCCGCCTGCGCCTTCGAGCGGCCCTCGGCAAGCGCCTCCGCGAAGTTGGCGAACAGCACGGTAAACCAGAGCCAGAGCGCAATCGCGAGAATGAAACCGGCGGGTGCTTCAGCCTGACCGCCGAGCGCGGCGATCCACAGAATGGTCGTCAGAATGCTGCCGACGTACACGCAGAACATCACCGGGTTACTCAACTGATGACGCGGCGCGAGCTTCCTGAACGAATCGACGAGCGCCGGCCGCGCAATGGCCGGGTCGAACATCGAGCGCGCGGCGTTGCGTGCCTGACCGACGTTGCCAGGCTGATGAAACGGCGGTTGGAATCCGTTATTCATGCTTTCCTCTCAGTCAATGTTCCGCGACCACGATCAGATGTTCAACGACGGGGCCAAGCTCCTTTATGGACGGCCGCGAGGCGCGCGGCGAAGCGTGCCGCACGCCAATCACGAAGGCCGCGACGAGACCGCTGAACACGATGATGTCGATGAGGTAAAGCAGATCGATGGCCGCGCCTTCCACAACGGACTCTTGCACCATGCAATGTAGAAGACGCTACGTAAACGCAGCGTCAAGACTTCGCGCGATTTCGTAAAGACGGTGTGCAGGATGCGGGAGAGCGCCGGGCTGGCGCAGCTGGAATACTTTCAGGCGGTTCGAGCCGCCATCTGAAAACGACCGGTGTTTATGCCGTCTACCCGGCTTATGCTGCCTGAGCCGCTTCAGCCGTTTGAGTCGCTTTTTCGAGCGCGGCCTGTTCGAGCCAGAGCCGGCTATCGGGGAACCAGAATGCGTCCGGGCGCGGAGGCGAGACGAGCCTCACAGGAAGGGAGGGATTGAATATCTTCGACCATGCGGACAGATAGGACGGCGTCTTCACGAGGAACCCGCAATTGGCCAGAAGCAGGCTCGAAACCAGCGCTTCGCGGCCGATCTCGAGTCCCGGATAGCCGCTAAAGTGAATCGGCGTATTGCCACATGCGAGTAGTTTTGCCGGCGCTACTTTAACCGGCTTGCCGAATGGCCACGCGACAAAGAAATCGATAAACGCCTGTTCGTCGCTCGAGATGAAAATATGGGTGAGCTGCGGATTTTCCGCGAGCGCCAATTCCACCTGCCGGCAAAAGCTTCCCCACGAAACCGGCACGGCTTCCAGTGCCTTATCGGTACCTCTGAAATGCGCACCAAGGGTCGAGGTGCCGAGTCCGAGCTTCTGGCAGATCGAGTCGACTTCTTCATAGATATGGGTAGCCGGCCGATAGTGCGCGAAGAAGAGTTCGCTTGCACTACTGAGTCGAAGCCGGGCTTCATAGCGCTGACGAAATCCGAGCTGAACCAGGTCGCGGACCGTCGACGTTCTCACCTTGTGAGTGACCGCGTTTCTCGAAGTAGCGTGCACGGGTTCGAAGAACGCGGAGAACCAGTCCAGTTTTCCCTCGGCGTCGCCATACAACCCACCGCGGGCGCTAATGCTCGGCGTGAGGCATTTCTCGTCGCAATACATCAGAATAAACAGGACCATCTGCATCACGGAGAAGAACCCGGAGTTCTCCTGAATCTCGATGGAAAAGACGCCCCTGTTCAAACGCTGTGTAGCGTGAAGCGAAAGCCGGCGCGGCGTGGCCACGGAATGCTTGAACCCTTCGCTGCGTCGGATCTGTTTCGCCCGATCGACTACCTTTCTCAACATGCCCAACTCCTAATGAATTAGGTATTCTTTGAAATGGCACGCACCTGTTTGCTGCGAAGGAATGGAACACTCAGCATAACAGTTAAACAAATCCGGCCAAGTAAGTTTGGCTTGTATTCGTGAGCTAACGCACAAAGGTTCGGTAAGGTTTTCCCTGGATAGGCAAAGCCGCGGCGAGCTGCTCCAGCGCGTCATTCAATTGCCTCGCGGTGATTGCGTGAAGATTCGCATGCGGGGATACCAGGGGCAGTCATCCCGATCATGCAGCCAGCGTCAGCAACTCGCGAGGCGATTGAGCAGCCAGACGGGATCGCAATGTGCGTAGACGCTTGACCTTCCCCCGGTGGGAAGGTCCACGCTTCGGCTCTGATCTCTCATCGGAGCCACGAAAATGGAATTCAACATCCCGGATATGTCATGCGGCGGCTGCGCCAACGCGATTACTCGTGCAGTGACAAGTCTCGACCCCGCGGCGAAGCTCGACGTCGATGTCCCCGCCAAAATCGTTGCGGTCACATCGAGGTTGCCGACGGCACGCATCATCGAAGCCATGGAGGCGGTGGGTTTTCATCCTTTGCTCAGGGGCTAGGCGGATCGCGTCAAGTCATATAAATCGATTAAGCTTGCCTCCCTGTTCACGGCAGCACGGCACCGCGACATCACCGCATCACGGCGCGGCATCATGGCCGCCCGATATCACTTTTTCTCCAACGGAAAATCCAACATGAAAAACCTTCACACATTCCGTGCCCTGTGTCTTTTCAGCGGCGTTGCGTTTGCTGTCGCTGCGGCGCCTGTCTATGCGCAGCAGAGTGCGTCGATGCCCGGCATGGACATGTCAGCATCGGCGGACGCCGGGTCGAGCGCCTCGACGCAGGCCTTCAAAGATGTCGACGAGAAAATGATGCAGGACATGGAATCGCCCGCCTATACGGGCGATGCCGACAAGGACTTCGTGGCCCACATGATCCCGCATCATCGAGGCGCGGTCGAAATGGCGCAGGTGGAACTGAAATACGGTAAAGATCCCGAGTTGAAACGGTTGGCCCGCAACATCATCCAGGCGCAACACGAAGAGATCGCGTTCATGCAGCGCTGGCAGGCGAAGCACGGTGTGAAGTGACAACCGGCGCGGCCTGACCTGCCGCTACCGGTCGCGATACAACCGCAAACGGAAAACCGCGAAATAACGGCGACCCGCATCTCACGCGGGTGCTCACCGGGTCGTCGCGGCTTGCGCTTCGCGAGTCTCGCGAACGAGCGTCTCAACCAGTTCCGCCGCCGGCATCGCACGCGAAAGCCGCACGGCCTGGCCTGCCCATTGCGCCGCATACGCAGCGCTTCCCCGCGCTTTCGCGGCCGCATGCAACGCCTTGCCGGCGTCGTAAGCAATCGGGTAGTCAGGCAGCGCGGGACGCTGCGGGTCATCGCCCAACTCACTGAACTGATTCACGATGCCGCGCGCCGCACGTCCGGAAATCGCGCTAATGAAGGTGGTGCGGCTGTGGGGATTCAGCAGCGCGGCCCGGTATGCCGCGTCGGCAGCAGATTCCGGCGATGCGACGAAGGCAGTGCCCAGTTGGGCGGCCTGTGCGCCAAGTGCCAGCGCCGCCGCGATGCCCGCGCCATCCATGATGCCGCCAGCCGCGATCACCGGCAGCGGAATCTCATGAACCAGCAGTCGCACGAGCGCCAGCGTGCCAAGCAATTCGTCCGGGACCGATGGATCGAAATTGCCCCGATGACCGCCGGCCTCGGCGCCCTGTGCAATGACGCCGTCCAGTCCCGCTGCCTGGATCTCAGCGGCTTCGTCGAGGTTGGTGGCGCTCGCCAGCAGCATGATCCCAGCTTCGCGCAACGCCGCGAGTTTCGCGGCCGACGGCAAGCCGAAGTGAAAACTGACCACAGCCGGACGCTCCTCGAGCAACATCGCGAGCATCGCGTCGTCTTCGACAAAACTCGTATAGATCTCACGCAACGCCACAGGCGGTTGAGCACCGAAGCGCGCGAAGTGCGGCGCCAGATAGTCGAGCCAGCGCGCCTCCCGAAGCGGATCGGCGTGGGCTGGCGCATGGGCAAACAGATTGACGTTAAACGGCTTGCTGCTCAACGCGCGCGTTTCGTGGATCGCGGCCCGCGCGCTCTGCGCGTTCATCGCACCGAAACCGAGCGAGCCCAATGCGCCGGCGTTCGATACCGCCGCCGCGAGCGCCGGCGTGCTCACGGCCGCCATTGGCGCCTGGATGATCGGCAAGCCTATGCCCAACCGGGCGAGTAGATTTCCAGCGTCCTTCATTTTCGTCCCTCATTGAGTCTCACGCGTTCAGCATTGCCGCGCGCGCAAGTCTGTCCCGCTCCCACGCAACTGACTATACTTGTGCCCCCGCGTTGATAAACACCTCCATATCGAATTAATTTGATACATCGCGTAATGAATAATCCTCGGATCATTGAACGCAACAATAAACGGCAGTTCGACGACTTGATGCTCGGCAGCATCGAACTGTTCTGTCTGGCGGCGGAACGGGAGAGCTTTACAGACGCCGCCACCGCTGCCGGCGTCACGCCTGCGGCGGTGAGCCGTTCGGTGTCGCGGCTCGAGGAGCGCATGGAGGTGCGGCTCTTTGTCAGAACCACGCGCCGTATCCGGCTGACCGACGCGGGCAGGACCTATTACGAGCGTTGCCGCGAAGCGCTCGGGCAACTCGTCGACGCGGAGCGCGAAGCGACCGGCCAGCAGTCCGCCGCTGCCGGCGTGTTGCGCATCAGCATGCCGACGCCTTATGCGCACTATCGCGTGTTGCCCATTCTGCCGGCACGGCGGATTGATCGGCGTCCATCTCGGTCTGCACGCCGTGTTCTTCGTCACAGGTTCGCTGTTGATTGCTTGCGCCGCGCTCGGTCAGGCAGTGCGCAATCAGCCGACGCCGGCATGATGCGACAGGCGTCGGCCAATCGCGCGCTTATTGCCCCGTCTTGAGCACAACCCTGAAGCGGGCGGCACCGCTCATCATCCGGTCGAAGGCCTCGGCTGCCTTTGTCAGTGGGAACTCTTCGATCATCGGTTTGATTCCCGATAGCGCGCTGAAAGCGAGCGTGTCCTGAGAATCCGCCGACGTACCCGACGGCCAGCCTTGCACCGAATTGCGCCCCATGATGAACTGCGCGATAGGCACTTCGACGGGCTCATCGGAGAGCCCGACCATGATCAGCTTGCCGTTCGCCCCGAGGCCACCTATTACCGCGCTCATCGCCTTGCCGCTCGTGACGGTGGCGAGAATGACGCGCGCGCCGCCCAGCGCCTGCAATGCTTCAGCGACGTTGCCCGCGGTGCTGTCGATGTAGTGATGGGCGCCAAGTTGTTTCGCAAGACTGGCCTTGTCCTCTCCGCGCGCGATGGCTACCGTGACGAATCCCATCTTTCTCGCGAACTGCACGCCGAGATGACCGAGTCCGCCAATGCCCAGAATGGCGACCACATCGCCGGCCCGCGCGCCGCTGTTGCGCAGTGCGTTGAATGTCGTGATGCCCGCGCATAGCAGCGGCGCGGCATCGACATCGGAAAGATCATCGGGAATGCGCGCCAGCGCTTCGACCGGCGCCACCATGAATTCGGCGTAGCCGCCGTCGTAGCTGATACCCGGGACGAGGGCGCGCTCACACAGAACAAAATCGCCTCGACGGCAATTCTCGCACCGTCCGCAATGTCCGCCGTGCCAGCCGACGCCTACGCGCTGCCCCGCCTGCCATCCTTCTATGCCCGCGCCGACTGTATCGATGACGCCTGCGATCTCGTGCCCGGGCACCCTGGGATATTTCAGGCCAGGCCACTGCCCTTCCTTCGTCAACACGTCACTGTGACAAACGCCGCACGCCTGGATCCTGATCAGCACCTGCCCGGCACCCGGTTCCGGCACGTCCCGTTCGACGAGCTCGAGAGGGCCGCCCGCCCGCGCGACCTGCATTGCCTTCATCGTCCGCATCGCTTACCTCCTGATGAAAGAGACGAACGCGAGCTGACCAAACCCGGTTCGCGGATCTGCTGCCGACGTCACCCACCGGTCAAGCGTTCAGCTTACGCCATATTGCAGGCGCCGCTCCCTGCCACGGCATGGCCTGTCCTTATCGTCGACGCGAACGCCGCATGACTCGCGAAAGGCTTGTTCAAGCAGGCCACCCGTGCGGCCAGTTTTGCGCCCTTCACGCTGACCCGACAGGATCGCTCACGGCCGGATCACTCACCGCACCGCGTTGCACCGCCGGCCCCAACTGCTCGCCGAACTGCAACGCAGCCAGCTGGGCATAGAGCGGCGAACTCAAAAGAAGCTCCGCGTGACGGCCCTGCGCGACAATGCGCCCCTGTTCCAGCACGACAATGCGGTCGGCCTGCTGGACGGTCGCGAGGCGGTGTGCGATGACCAGTGTGGTGCGATTCTGCGCGGCATTGTCGAGCGCCTTTTGCACCAGCCGTTCGCTGGCGGCGTCGAGCGCGCTGGTGGCTTCGTCGAGCAGCAGGATGGGCGGATTCTTCAGGATCGCGCGAGCGATCGCAATGCGCTGGCGCTGTCCGCCGGACAGGCGCACGCCGCGCTCGCCGAGAAAGGTGTCGTAGCCTTGCGGCAGTTCTTCGATAAAGCCGGCCGCGGCGGCCATGTCGGCAGCGCGTTGTACTTGCGCCAGCGTGGCTTCCGGCGCGCCATAGCGGATGTTGTCCAGCACGCTCCCTGAAAAGATCACCGATTCCTGCAGCACCACGCCGATTTCCTTGCGCAATTCGACGAGCGGCACGTCACGCGTCGGCACGCCGTTGATCAGAATGCGGCCGGATTGCGGATCGTAAAAGCGCAGCAGCAACTGGAACAGCGTGGTCTTGCCCGCGCCGGACGGACCGACCAATGCGACATGTTCGCCCGGACGGACATCGAGCGAGAGTGCGGATAGCGCGGCAATGCCAGGACGCGATGGATACGAGAAACTGACGTTGTCGAAGCGGATGCCCTCGCCTCGCACAGGCAACGTGACCGTGGACTCAGCTTCCACCACCGGCGAGCGCGCCGCCAGCAATTGCAGCAAACGTTCGGTGGCGCCGGCAGCGCGCTGCAGATCGCCCCACACCTCGGCGACCGCACCCACGGCGCCTGCCGTGAACACTGCGTAAAGGATGAACTGGGACAACTGCCCCGCCGTCATCCGCCCGGCCAGCACCGCCTGCGCCCCGAGCCACAGCACGAACACGATGGCGCTGAACACCAGCACGATCACCACGGCGGTCAACCAGGCGCGCGCGCGAATGCGCGTGAGCGCGGTCTCGAAGGCCGCCTCCACCGCGCCGGCAAAGCGTCGCGCCTCGAATGGCTCCTGCGTATACGACTGGACGGTCGGCATCGCATTGAGTACCTCGCCCGCCAGCGCGCTGGTGTTCGCGATCTTGTCCTGGCTTGCACGCGAGAGCCGCCGCACGCGCCGGCCGAAGATCACGATAGGCGCGACCACCACGACCAGCGTCGCGATGATGTAGCCGGACAGCACCGGGCTCGTCACCGCCAGCATCGCCACGCCACCGGTCAACAGAAAGAAGTTGCGCAATCCCAGCGACAGGCTGGTGCCCACCACCGCCTGAATCAAGGTGGTGTCGGCAGTGAGGCGTGACAGCACCTCGCCGGTCTGGGTGGTTTCGAAGAACTGCGGACTCATTCCCAGCACGTGATCGTAGACCGCGCGCCGCAGGTCGGCCGTGACGCGCTCGCCCAGCCACGACACGAGATAGAAGCGCAACGCCGTGGCGCCGGCCAGTACCAGCGAAACGACGAATAGCGCGAAGAAATAGCGGTCGATGTGCGCCCGGTCGCCCCCGGCGAAGCCTCGATCGATCAGGTATTTGAACGCCACCGGCAACACCAGCGTGGCGCCCGCCGAGGTCACCAGCGCGAGGAAGGCGAGCACCCAACGGCCGGCATAGGGGCGCAGAAAGGGCAACAGCGCAAACAGGGGGCCGATACGTGGTGATGAACGTGAAGGAGGCGAAGACGTAACGGCATCTGGCATGGGGATTCCCGAGCGGATCGAATATCTTCCGATTGTGCCAGTCCTGCGAATTCGAGGTCGGTTCACGCAAAAGCCCGGCGCGGCCCGATGCATGGCCTGTTGCGCCACCAGCCCTATAATCCGCAGCACAGGCCAATTAACCTATCGATACCGAGGTCGAATCGATGTCTGAAAGCATGTCCAACGGAGCGCTGCGGCGCATGGCCTCGATTGTTGCACTCGTGGTCGCACTTGCGCTGGTCGTTGTCAAAGTCTGGGCATGGCTTACCACCGGCTCGATTTCCCTGCTGACATCCGCTGCCGATGGTCTGGTGGACGTCGTCGCGTCTACCGTGACCTTCGCCGGGGTCCGTTATGCAGCCATGCCTGCCGATCGCGGCCATCGCTACGGGCATGGCAAGGCCGAGGCTGTCGCCGCGTTCGTTCAGGCCTTGCTGCTCGCCGGTGCGGCGATCGGACTCGCCATCGAGTCGGTGCAACGTCTGTTCGTTCCTCAAGCGCTGAATCAGACAGGGTTCGGCATCTGGGTGATCGTGGGCAGCTCACTGGCTGCGGCCGGGCTCGTCGCTATGCAAACCGTCGTGGTCAGGCGCACGGGTTCCACAGCCATCGCCGCGGATCGTGCCCACTACGTGACGGACGTGGCGGTCAACATCGCCGTGCTGATTGCGCTTCTGCTCGACCGCTTTCTTGGCTGGTCGCGGGCCGATGCGATCGGCGCCCTGGCGATCGCCGTCTACATGCTGTGGAACGCGCGCGGCATGACGGTCCATGCGTTGGTTCAACTGCTGGACCGTGAGTTGGATGAAGCAGATCGGGCACGCATTGAAGCCGCGGTACTGGCCTGCGACCGCGTGCAAGGCGTTCACGATATCCGTACGCGCGACAGCGGGGACAGGATTTTTGTCGAGTTTCATGTGGAAGTCGACGGGGCGCTCACTGTCGAAGAAGGTCATGCAATCGGCGACAACGCCGAAAAAGCGGTGCAGCGATTGTTCCCTTCGACCGATGCCACGGCCCACCTCGAGCCTGCCGGCATCAAGGACGAGCGGCTGGACGATCTTGTCAGATAGCCTGGTCGTGCGGACCGCGGTGGAGCAGCGGCAAGCGACCCCGTAAAAACCCTAGGATACTCCGTTGGTGTATCGATTTACTATATCGATACACTAAATCGTCCGAACACCACGGACTTCAGGAGACACCATGGCTTCGATTTCCCGGCGAAAATTCTTACAAATCACTTCCGCCGCCTCGGTCGCCGCAGCGGCCGGTTCCCTCCCCACCCTGGCGCGCGCATCGGCGCCGATCGCCCTGCGTTTTTCATCCACGATGGTGGCGGACCAGAACGCCTCGCACTATGTCTGGTATCAGAACTTCGCGGCGAGTCTGAAAAAGAACGTAGGCGACGCCATCCGTGTCGACTTCTTTCCCAACAACCAGCTTGGTAATGAAAGCGACGTCGTGCAGCAGGTCAAGATCGGCTCGATCGACATGATGGTGACGGGCGCCTCGATATGGGCCACGCTCGCGCCGGAAATCGGCATGCTGGATATGGGCTATCTGTTCGACAGCTTCGCGCATGCGGAGAAGGTTCTTGATGGCCACGTGGGTGCCACCTTGGGCAAGTTCCTGCAAGACCGCTCGGGTTGCCAGATTCTCACGTGGACGTCCCAATTCGGCGCGCGCAATGTCTTCACCAAAAAGCCCGTTCAGTCGCTGGCCGAATTCAAGGGCACCAAACTGCGGGTATTGCCGACACCCGCCTTCATCCAGACCTTCAAGGCCATGGGTGCGGTCCCCACGCCGATCCCGTTCGGCGAACTCTATATGGCCGCGCAAACCGGCGTCGTCGATGGGCTCGAACACGATTCCGCGACGGTGCTGTCAGGCAAGTTTTACGAGGTCGTGAAGTCATGCTGGAAAACCCAGCATAACTTCAGTCCGCTCACCGTCGCGATTGGCAAACGATCCATGGACAAGATCCCCGCGGAGCTGCGCCCGGGATTTCTCAAGGCCGTTCAGGAAGCCAGTTTGAAACAGCGCCCCATCGCCGACGAAAAAGTCGCGCAGGCCGAGCAGGTGCTCAAGCAGCACGGCATGACTTTCTACCCGATGGCGCCGGCAGAGCGCGATACCGTGCGCCATCAATTGCAGAGCACGCTCTATCAAAGCTTCGCAAAACAATATCCGGCGACGGCACCGCTCTTTGCGGAAATCGCCGCGGCAAGGGCCTGATCGATGAGCGCGCTCCCCACCCCGCACACGCCGAACGAGACCGGCCACGCCGCCACAGCGCTGGCTTTCGATCGTGGAACACCTTGGGGACCGGGCCTCGAACGCTTGGTGCGATGGACCGAATACCTCTCGGCAGCCGTGCTGGCGGCCGATGTGGCCGTGGTATTCGTGTCGGTCATCTACCGCTACTTCCTGCACGACCCGGTGGATTGGGCCGAGGAAATCGCCTCGGCGCTGATGATCGTGCTGGTCTTCTTCGGTGCGGCGACGGTACTGGCCCGTAGCCAGCACGTCGGCATCGAGTTGTTTCGCGGCCTTTTGCCGGGGCGCTGGCAAACCGCGATGATTCACGCCGGGCACTGGATCATCGCCGGGGTGTCGGCGAGCCTGTTTTTTTCGTCCTGCCTGTTGCTCGTCGATTCGTACGGGCAGACGACCGCGAGCGGCATGCCCGGCTGGATCAACGTCTATCCGCTCGTGATCGGAAGTCTGTTCATGACGCTGTTCGCCGTGGCGAATGCCATCAACGGCACGCGGCGCATCGTGCTGGGGAGCCTCGCCGGATGCGCGGTGATTGCGCTCGCGCTGCTCGCCTGGAGCACGTTCGTCCCGGCCCATCCGATCGAGCCCGGGCTGTTGCTCGCCGCGGGATTTTTCGGCGGCCTGTTCCTCGGCATCCCGATCTGTTTCGTCCTCGCCTTTTCCGCCCTGCTGTTTTTCCTCGCGGAACCGAGCCTGCCCATGCTCGTGTACTCGCAGCAGGTGATGGCAGGCGCCAATCATTTTGTCCTGCTCGCGGTACCGTTCTTCGTGCTGGCCGGCCTGCTGATGGAATCCAACGGCATGTCGTCCCGTCTGGTCGAGCTGCTGCTGCGTATCTTCGGACGCGTGCGCGGCGGCCTCGGCTTGATCTCCATTACGGCAACCGCCTTCTTTTCGGGTGTGTCCGGCTCGAAGCTGGCCGATATCGCGGCAGTAGGCGGCGTCGTGATGCCGGCCGTGCGTCAAAGCGGGGAGGATCCGGACGAGATTGCCGCGATCCTCGCCAGCAGCGCAGTCATGGCGGAAACCATCCCGCCCTGCGTGAACATGATCATCATGGGCTTTGTCGCCAACATTTCGATTGCCGGCCTGTTTCTCGCCGGGATCGTGCCGGCCGCGGTGCTGGCGGTGTCGCTCGGCATCATGGCCGTGATTTTTGGCCGGCGCATCGATCCCAGCAAGGCCTTCAGTGTGCGCCGGCCGCTGGTGCCCCTGCTCGGCGGCGCGCTCGTTGCCTTCATCATGATCGGCATGATCGGCAAAGGCGTGACGTCCGGGGTGGCGACCTCGACCGAGGTATCGGCGTTCGCCGTGGTCTATGCGCTGGTGGCGGGATGGCTTGCATTCCGTGAACTGACGCCGCGAGTGGTCGCGCGGCTGTTCGTGCGCTCCGCGTCGATGGCCGGCAGCATTCTGTTCATCGTCGCCGCGGCGTCGAGCGTCTCGTTCGCGCTCACCATCGAGCAGATTCCGGCGCTCGTGTCCGGCGTGATGGTCTCTTTCGGCAGTCACTACGGTGCGACCGGGTTCATGCTGCTGTCCGTGCTCATCATGATCGTCTTTGGCGCGATACTGGAAGGCGCGCCGGCGTTGATCATCTTCGGGCCTCTGCTGACGCCGATCGCCCAGCAGCTTGGCATCAACCCACTGCACTTCGGAACGGTGGCCGTGGTGGCGATGGGACTCGGCCTGTTCGCACCACCTGTGGGGCTCGGCCTGTTCGCCACCTGCGCCATCACGGGCACCAAGGTCGAACGCGTTGCGCGGCCCATGCTCAAATACCTTGCGGTACTTGCTATCGTCCTCGTCCTGCTGGTGCTTGTGCCCGGCTTCTCTCTCTGGCTACCATCCCGCTTTGGGATGTAAGTCACTTTACCGAGGATCTCGTGAGCACGATACAAGACGTCGCTAAACATGCCGCCGTCTCGGTGAGCACCGTGTCGAATGTACTGAACGGCCGCACGGAAAGGATGCGTCAGGAGACGCTCGCCCGCGTGGAGGAAGCGATAGAAGCGCTGAAATACCGGCCAAGCACCCTCGCACGTCAGCTGAAAACCGGCCAGACACCGTTGATTGGCCTGCTGGTGCCGTCCATCGCCAACCCGATGTACGGCTACATTGCCCGCGAGGTCGAGACCTTCGCGCAGGAGCAGTACGGACACCGCGTGTTGATTGGCAACACCTATCGCGACAAGGAAAAAGAAGCGTCTTTTTTTGAGGACCTCCTCGCCCATGGTGTCCGGCGCGTCATCGTGATCTCTTCGCTGGCTGACGAGAGCCACCTTACGCAGGCGGTACAGCGCGGCATGGTGGTCGTCAGCTACGACCGGCGCGCAACCCCCGGCGAGCAATCTCAAGTCAACCACGTCGCGCCGGATAACTTCGAGGCGGCGCGGATCGCCACCCGTCATCTGATCGCGCATGGCCATACGCAGCTCGCGTTCGCGACGGTTGCGGGGATGACCGTGAGTCGCAGCGACAAGATCGATGGCTTCTACGCGGCGGCAAGCGAGGCCGGCTTGCGCGACCAGGCGCGTGTTATTGAAGGCGGCCCGTCGAACGAATATGGCGACTCCGTCATCGGTGAAGTGGGACACGAGCTTGCGCGGCAAATCGTCAGGAATGCCTGCCGCCCCACGGGAATCGTGGCGGTCAATGACCTGATGGCGCTGGGTTTGATGTCCGGCCTGCGTGAAACGGGGCTGAGCGTGCCTTCGGATGTCTCTATCGTCGGACTGGACGGCCTGTTTCTGTCCGCGCTTTCCAATCCCAGATTGACGACCGTACAGCTGCCGGTGACCGAGATGGCTCGCGCGATGGTCGAGCGGGCCATGACTCCTCAGGGGGCGCCGGACGCGAACGCGGATGCCAATGATCTGGTTTTCAGCACTACGTTGCTCATCGAACGCGAATCCGTGGCGGCACCTCCCGCGCAGATTCCGTCTATCCATGCCAGAAAGCGGAATACCAGGAAATGAATACGGTTTTTGTTAGTCATCCTAGCAACATGCTGGAACGTTACTTCGGCGACAAGGCGCTCGCCGGGTTACGCGCGTTCGCCGAGGTGAAACTGAACACCGGGCGCCGGGAACTCAGCACCGATGAACTGGCCGCCGCGGCGCGTGACTGCGACGTGATCATTGCCTATCGCCAGACGCCCGCGCCGCGCAGCCTGTTCGCCGCGCTGCCTGAGCTGGCGGCGCTCGTGCGGTGCGCGGTCGATATCCGGACCATCGATGTCGACGCCGCAAGCGAGCACGGCGTGCTGGTCACCCAGGCGAGCGCCGGATTCGTGCCGTCGGTTTCGGAATGGGTGATCGGCGTGATACTCGCCATGGCGCGCGGCATCCCTACCTACGCGACGGCCTACCATCGCGGCACGCCCACCGAGCCTGTGATGGGACGCCAGCTGCGTGGCGCCACCCTGGGTGTCATCGGTTATGGCCAGATATCGCGCTATCTATGCGACGCGGCGTGCGCGTTGGGCATGCGTGTGATCGTCACGGATCCGTACACCGAGGTAGAACAGCCCACCTTGCAGCAGGTGCCGCTGCCCACGCTGCTGGCTCTATCCGACTTCGTTGTGTGCCTCGCGCCTGCCACCGCCGAAACCGCCGGCCTGATGAATGCCCAGGCGTTTGCCTCAATGAAACGCGGGGCGTACTTCATCAATGCCGCACGCGGCGAACTGGTCGATGAAGCCGCGCTGCTATCCGCACTGGATTCCGGTCTTCTGGCCGGCTGTGCACTCGACGTCGGCAGCGAAGCGGACCAGATGCCCTCCCTGATCCTCGCACGGCATCCCAGGGTGATTGCGACCCCGCATATCGGCGGTCTCACGCCGGAGGCGATCGAACATCAGGCGCTTCAGACAGTCTCGCAGGTCGAGGCGATCTTCAGCGGAGCAATACCGGAAGGCGCGGTGAACGCTTCGCACGCGAGCCGATTGAGCAGATTCGCGCATGGCGGGAAGCAGGCGCAGGCCGCGCTGGATACGCAAACGCCCCGTCATTCATAGCAGCGCGCAACTGACACCTCATGAATTCGACTTTGGCCACGATGTACCCGGGCGCATGTGATTGCCACATCCATATCTATGAAGCGGGCTATCCTCTCGCGCCTCACGCCACGTTTGTCCCGCCGCCCGCGCCCGTGAGCGCATACCAGCGGATGCAAAAGGAGTTGGGCTTGACGCGGGTCGTCGTGGTGCAACCCACCGGCTATGGCTTCGACAACAGTTGCACCTTGTCGGCATTGGAAAGGTTCGGCGACGCGGCACGCGGCATTGCAATGCTCCCGCCGCAGGCACACGCACAGACACAGCACGGCGACAGTGAACTCGCGCGTCTGCACGAGGCGGGCATTCGCGGTCTGCGTTACATGATGCTCGCCGGTGGTCTCACCTCATGGAGCAACCTCGAGGCCGACGCCGCCCACATCGCCTCGCTCGGCTGGCACATCAATCTGCAACTCGACGGACGCGACCTGCCCACCCACGAGTCCGCGCTGAAGAACTTGCCCTGCAAGCTCGTCATCGATCACACCGGCAAGTTCATCGAGCCGGTGCAACCGGACAGCGAAGCGTTCCGCTCGTTGTGTCGCCTGCTCGATCGCGGACAATGCTGGGTCAAGCTTTCCGCACCGTATGAAACTTCCCGGCTTGGCGCACCGGACTACGACGACGTGGCGCTGCTCGCGCGCACGCTCGCCGCGCGCTATCCGGAGCGCTGCCTATGGGCAAGCAACTGGCCGCACCCTAACGCCCAGCCGCGTCCCGTCGATGCGCTGCTGCTGGATTGGCTCATCCGTTGTGCGGGCAATGAAAACACCGTGGAAAAGATTCTTGTCGGCAATCCCGAAGCGGTCTACGGCTTCTCGCCGTTGTCGAGCTCACATCGGAGTGCGGCGGGCACCGCCTGACGAAACGGCGCGGCAGTCATCGTCATCGTCACGGAGCTGGATCGCCGAGACTGGCCGCGCGCAACCGGTCGAAATCCAGAATGGCGATTTCTCCCGATTTCAGGCTCAAAATATGTTGGCTTTCGAGGTTCCTGAGCAACTGATTCGTGGTCTGTCGCGACAACGACACCATTGAAGCCAGGCTGTCTTGCGAGACCCTGATCCTGCTGTGTGAGGCGTTGAGACCGCCATAGCCGCCCGCGATCATCAACAAACGGTTCGCCACGCGCTGTGCCGCGGGCAATAGGGTCACCGCTTCGGCGTTCTCGAACGAAACCCGCAGTCTTTGCGCCATCAACAACGCAAAATCGCGCCAATAGCCGGGCGTGGAATCGAGCAGGCTCTGCAACGCGGCTTCGGGCACGTGCAGCAACAGCGTCCTGCCGACGGCAGTGGCGTCATTCGGACGTGGCAGCCCGTCGAACATCGAGATTTCTCCCACCCATGCAGTCGGTCCGAGCACCGCGAGCAACGCCTCTTTCCCATCCACGCCGACGGTGCCGATAGCGAGCGCGCCGCCCAGGACGGCGTACAGTCCATAAGACTGGTCGCCGCGGCGATACAGGATTTGGCCCTTCTCCAGCGTGAGCAGGCTGGCACGGCTGACGAGGTAGTCCCGCAACTCCAGGGCCAGGCCCCGGAACCACGGTGTCGTTTCGAGTTGCGACCGGTAGCGGTGCAGGCTGGATTCCATGGGCGCGTCGACCTGTCGTGTATCTGACAGATTTTAGGCGGGTTCGAGAACATCATGTGGACTTGCATCGGACGACGACGCAATGACTTTGGTCCATGCCGCACCTGCTGCACCTGCGGCAGCGCACGGACCGAATGCGCGATTTCGCCGGGCGCTATGCCACCAGGTTGTTCCATTGCTTGAATCATCGAATAAGGAGTGTCGACGTGGCCTCATCTATTGTCAGTCTGAAGAACGACGTGTCACCCGCCGAATGGGAAGCGCGAGTCAACCTCGCGGCCGCGTACCGTCTCACGGCGTTGTTTGGCTGGGACGATCTGGTGTTTACCCACATCTCGGCGCGCGTGCCCGGCCCCGACCATCATTTCCTGATCAACCCGTACGGCATGATGTTCGATGAAATCACCGCGTCCTCGCTGGTCAAGATCGGTCTCGACGGCCGCAAGGTTGTCGAATCGCCGTATGACGTGAATCCGGCCGGCTTCACGATCCATAGCGCCGTGCATGCGGCACGCGAAGATGCGCATTGCGTGATGCACACTCACTCGATCAACGGCGTTGCGGTATCGGCGCAGGAGGCGGGCTTGCTGCCGCTCTCCCAGCAATCGCTCGGTGTGCTGGCGTCGCTCGGCTACCACGACTACGAGGGCATCGCGCTCAATGACGCCGAGAAGCCACGTCTCGTTCAGGACCTCGGCAGCAACAATTATCTGATGCTGCGCAATCACGGCTTGCTGACGGTCGGCGCGACGGCGGCGGACGCCTTCGTCGCCATGTACTTCTTTGAAGCGTCCTGCATGATTCAGGTGCGTGCTCAGGCCGGTGGCGGGAAGCTCACGTCCATTCCCCAACCGATTCTCGACGGCATCAAGGAACAGATCGGATTGGTGACGAGGGGCGTCACGCTGGGTGCGCTGGCATGGCCCGGGCTGCTGCGCCGGCTCGATCGCCGCAACCCCGGATATGCGGACTAACGCGGTCCATTCGCGCCATGCGCTACGCACGATGACAGGTGCTGAGCGAACGGCGTAAGCGTCATCGCCCGTGCCTGCTGATTCAAGGCATCGCGGCTGGGTGGCCAAGTCACGTGAGAACTAATATGGCAAAAATCTTTATCTACGGCGCCGGCTCGATTGGCTGCTATGTTGGCGGACGGCTTCTGGCCGGCGGCAGCGACGTGAGTTTCATCGGGCGTGCACGCATGGCCGATCAGTTGCGCAGTCAAGGCATCACGCTGTCGCGGCACGACAATAGTCGCTGGCATGTGCCACCGGAGCAGACCGACGTGTCGACGGACGCAGCCAGCGCCGCCACCGCCGACCTCGTGCTGGTCACCGTCAAGTCTGCCGCGACGCCCACGGCCGCCGCGGAATTGGCCAGCGTGCTGCGGCCTGGCACGATTGTCGTGAGCTTCCAGAACGGCGTGGGCAACGCGGACGTATTGCGTGCCGCGCTGCCACATCACATCGTGCTAGAGGGGATGGTGCCGTTCAATGTCGTCGAGCGCGGCCCTGGCGCGTTTCATCAAGGTTCAGCGGGCGAACTGGAAATCAGACATACGCCGGCCATGCAGCCGTTCGTCGACGCGTTCAGGCAAGCCGGTCTGCCGCTGATCCAGCACGTCGATATGTTGCCGGTGCAATGGGCGAAGCTGTTGCTCAACCTCAACAATGCGATCAACGCGTTGGCGAACCGTCCATTGAAAGAGGAGCTCTCGCAACGCGCCTACCGGCGCTGTCTCGCGATGGCGCAAAAAGAAGCGCTCGCGCTGCTGAAACGGGCCGGCATACGGCCGGCCAAGGTGACGCCGCTTCCGTCAAGCTGGATACCGCATGTGCTCGCCGTACCCGATGCGGTGTTCGAACGGCTGGGCCGCACGATGCTGACGATCGATCCGCTCGCGCGCTCGTCGATGTCCGACGACCTGGCGGCAGGGCGCGCCACGGAAATCGACTGGATCAACGGCGAGGTCGTGCGCCTCGCGCAACGCCTCGGGCAAACGGCACCGGTCAACGCGCGGCTATGCGAACTCGTGCGGCAAGCGGAACGCGCCGACGCGCGCCCTGCATGGTCAGGCGAAGCACTGCTGGCTGAGTTGCGAGCTGCGGCGGATGCCCGTTTGGTATTGCACGGCAATATCTGAACGCCGGCGCACGCGCAGCCGTTCTTCAGTATCCGTCCTCGAAGCGCCTCGAACTCCGCATGGCCCTGGTTAGCCGGTCGTCCCCGCATAGGCGGCTCTGAGCGTGGCGAGGTCAAGCTTCACCATTTTCATCATGGCTTCGGCCACCCGCGTGGCCTTCACGCGATCGGGGTCGGCCATCATCCGGAGTAGCTCGGTCGGACAGATCTGCCAAGAGACGCCGAAGCGGTCTTTCAGCCAGCCGCACGCATCAGTTGAACCGCCGCCCTCGAGCAGGGCGTTCCAATAGCGGTCGACTTCTGCCTGATCCTCACAGTTGACCAGCAGGGATATCGCATGGTTGAACGAATCGCCTCCCCCGGAGCTCATGGCGATGAAGGGCTGCCCAAACAGAACGAAATCCACAACCTTCGTGGAACCGGCGCTCGGCACCGCGGTGACCCGAGTGATGCGCGAGTCGGGAAAGATAGCCGTATAGAACGCTGCGACCTCTTCAGCTTCAGTGGCGTACCAAAGGAAAGGCGTGATCTTTTGAATCGTCATGGCAAATCTCCTGTCAGGGATGGCTAAATGTGCAGGCAAGTCGCATGCCGCTACTGAGACGACGAAGCAATAGCATCAAGATCGACATGCCGAGAGGAAAAGTTTCACTTTTTATCCATCTCTGTATTCCTGATACTCATTAAGGGGCGGAAGCGGCGCCCTTTCCCGCCGCTGCACCTGCTTCCTTTTCCAAACACGTGACAGCGCAGTTTCCGTATCCTTCCAATGAAACTCGCGCGCCACACCTTCGGCAAAATGCGCGGTTACGGCATCGGCCAGCTCCGCTACTTCCGGTTCGTCCTTGCGAGGGAGATTCTCTAGCCGCGCCGGATGTCCGAACTCTCCGCTCCGATCCATCCAGCGATACAAAGCCGGAATGGTCTGCCGCCATTCGCCCTTGCGCGCAACCGCGCATAGCGTGCGCCACGCTACCGTGTCGCTTTCGAGCCACCGCTTGCGCGCGTCGCCCAGCCGATGTTTTGCGCGGCGCAAGAACATGACGATGCGCCCTCGTGCCCACGCCACCACCAGCAGGCCCAGCACGATCGCGCAGCCGGCGATCAACTGCCTGCTGTGAATCACGATGATTCTGTGGGGAAGGCCCTGACTCATCACATCGGCGGGGATTTCGAAGAGGGGTTTCTCGCGCGCGGTTGACGCGGAAAACGTCATCCCCGGCAACGCGATCGTCTCTTTCTTTTGCGTCTTCGTGTTCCACCATTCAATCGTCACTGGCGGCAGCTTGAACCGGCCATTGTGATCGGCAATGTAGGTCACGCTGTCGGTCCGCTCTCCGGCGACCAATCCCTCCCGGTCCTGCACGATGTTGCGGGTCGTGGACGGTTTGGCGTAACGTTTCAATCCGTCGACTTCGCCGAGATTGGCCGGCGGAATCAGCATCGACTCGGTGCCCTCTGCACTTTGCGTGATGGTGCGCGTGATCGAATCGCCTACCCGAAGCTGCTGCTTCGACGGTTCGATTTTTTGCGTCGCGGTGAGCTTCGTGGTCGGAAAGAATACGGCCATGTCCTGCGCGCCCGGCGGCACGGTCGCCACGAGTTTGAGCGCGGGCGTCATCACTTGCACTGGCGTGTTCGTGCCACCCGGATAGACGGTGATCGCAAACGGCGGGATGTCGTAGGTCTTGCCTGTCTGAGGCGCAATGCGATAGGCGCGGCTCACGCCGAACCAGCGCACGCCGTCGATGTCCTCGGAAAGGTTGTCGGCCTGCTCGTCCGGCAGACTCACGATCGCATCGGCGACGCTGAAGAGCGGCCAGTTCGGCGCCTCGGTAAACCAGGTGGTCGTCAGCAGATCGACGACGAGCTTGACCTCACTGCCCGCGACGACCGGGCCGGCGGGTTCGAGATGCGCGCGAACCAGGGTCCGCGGCGCAGGGTCGGCGAAGGCCGGCAGCGATGGGCAAGCCGCGCCAAGCCACACGATGACGAGCAGTAACCGCAGCAAAGTGGCTGTCATGGCGCGCCCGCTCCCTTGGCCGCGGACTCCGCTTCAAAGCGCTGCTGCAGAAAAACGGCGGGCGACGTATTCAGACTGCGCATCCAGACCTCCTCGCTCGGCCGCGGCGCTCCCTCGATCACGGTCGACGTGCCCCGCCCTTTCTTTTTGTCGGTCTGCACCTGATCCGGCGCCTCCTCTTCCGGGTCCATCTGATCCTGCTGGTCTTTCGCGAGCAGGCGCTGCAAGAACGCGCGATTGGTCGCCGCCTCGCGCAGCGCAGGCTGGAGTTTGAGCGCGTTGTCGTAGGCTTTGATTGCGGCGGCGTAATCATCCAGATGCGCGAGCGTATTGCCCATGTAGAAATACGCCTGCGCCGTCTTCAGACGCGAAAAACTTTCGAGGGCGCCGGCATAGTCGCCCGCGAGATATTGCGCGCGTCCCTTCCACATCGGATCGTCGAAGCGTTGCGCGGCTACCTTGTAATCACCGTGCTCGAAGTGCCAGCGGCCTTGCTGATCGTGTGTCGCGAACAGATCGATCCAGTGCCATTCGGCAGCCTGTGCATGACGCGGAATGGCACTGAAGGCGAGCGAAATCAGCACCACAGGCAGCCACTTGACGGTCCAGCCGCGCCGGAAACTCCACAACGCGAGCAGCAGCAAAGGCACGACGAGCCAGTAGCCGGTCTCTTTCCAGCGCGGCACGATCTTCGACTCTTCCTCCTGCGCCAGGTACGCCTGCGCACGGTGCTGGACCCACACCACGTCGTCGTCATCCACGCGCATGCTGGCGAGCGGAATGTCGGCGTCGTGCGCCACCTTGCGGATCGCGTCGGCATCGAAGGTGCCCATCAGCGGGTGGCCTTCGGGGTCCATCGCGATCATGCCGTCGGGGCCGCGTATCGGGCCGCCATTTTCCGTACCGACCGCGAGCCAAAGCAGTTGATGCCGGAGTGTTCTGGCCTTCCGCACGAATGCGTCGGTCTGGTTCGTATCGAAGCCGTCGCTCATAAAGACGATCGTGCCCGCGGCGGGGTCCTTCGCCAGAAGCCGCTCGGCCGCATCAAGCCCGGCGGTGGCGTTCTTGCCGTCGCGCGGCATCAGCGCGGGCGACAGCGCCGGCACATACAGTTCGAGCATGGCCGGGTCCTCGGTGGGCGGCACGACGAGGTGGCCCGTCGAGGCGAACACCACCAGCCCGGTGCGCGCGCCTTTGCGCGCCCTCGCGAGATCGAGCACCTTCTGTTTGGCACGTTCGAGCCGCGTGGGCGCGACATCGGTCGCGTCCATCGAATGCGCCAGTTCGAGAACGACGACGAGCGGCGCCTTGTCCTGATTGAATGGCGGGCGCTCCTGCTGCCAGGTCGGCCCCGCGGCGGCGAGCGCGCCGATACCGAGCAGCAGAGCCAGCGTGTGAACCGGCTGGATCACGCGGCGTTTCGTGTCGCCGACGATCAGGTGTTCCAGCAACACCGGATCGATGACATTGCGCCAGCGCGCACGCACGCTGTTGCGACGAAACCAGACGAGCGGTAACAGCACGGCGGGAATCAACAGCAGCAACCATCCCGGGCGCAGAAAATGGAACGCCGTCAGATCAATTTCCACGACGCGCCTCCGCAATGGCCACACGTTCCGGAGCGGGCTCGCGACGTGGCCCGCGCAGTATCGCGATCAGCAGCGCCAGCACGTGGTAGAGCGCGAAAATCGCCACCGCCAGGCCGGCCGGCACCCAGTAGAAATCGCGCTGCGGCCGGTAAATTTCGCGCTTCACTTTCTCGGGCGTGAGTTTGTCGAGCGTGGCATAGACGTCGGCGAGGTCCTGCTGCCGGCCGAGTGCGCGAAACGCCCGGCCGCCGGTAATGCTCGAAATGCGGGCGAGCGCATCGAGATCGACCTTGTCCTCGCCGGTCGTATCCGGATCGCCAATGCCGATGGTGTGGATCACCAGTTTGTGGTCTTTGGCGATCTCGGCGGCACGCTCGGGCGGAATGGCGCTGCTGGTGTCGTTGCCGTCGGTCAGCAGGATCAGCACCTTCTCGGGCGCCGGTGAATTCGCCATCAGCTTCACCGTCAGGCCGATTGCGTCGCCAATGGCGGTACGCGGCCCGGCCATGCCGATCTGCATCTGGTCGAGCAGAACCTGCACAGCGTCGTGATCGAGCGTGAGCGGCGCCTGCGGATAGGCGGCGTCGCCGAATACCACGAGACCGAGGCGATCGCCCTTGCGCTTCGCGATGAAATCGGCCACTACACTTTTGACCGCGCTCAAGCGGTCCATCCGGACGCCGGCGGCGTCGACGAAATCACGCGTCGCCATCGAACCCGACAGATCGATGGCTAGCATCAGATCGCGCGCGGGTTCTTCGCGCACGATCGGCGCTTCGACATAGACCGGTTTGGCGGCTGCGATCACGAGCAACGTCCACAGCAACGGCAGCAGCAGACGTTGCAGCCAGTTGCGGCGCAGGCGCACGCCGCCGGGTGCCGGCTTTTCGCCGGCGGCCTCCGCCATTTCATGAAAGAACGGCACGCGCACTGCGGAGGCTCGGGTGCGATAGGCCGGCACCAGCCACCACACGAAAAGCGGCAGCGGCAGCAGGGCGAACATCCACGGAAAATCAAATTTCCACATGGTGACGCTCGATCCAGTCGCGTGTATGGCCGATGAGCGCTGCCGCGTCACCGTCGGAAATGCCGGCCACTACCTCGGGCGGCGCATAGCTCGCGAGTGCGAGGAGCGCGCCGCTTCTCGCGTCGAAGCGGCCGCGTGTGCGCTGCAAGAACGCGAGCCATTCACCGCCGGTCAACGCCGCAACCTGCTCGCGCGGCACGACGACGAGCGCGGTGCGCTTGATCAGGCGCGGTATGGCGGCAAGCGCGTTCGCGCGCTGTTCACGGTCCGCGTGGGCGGATGCAAGACTGGCCTCAATGCTCGCGAGTTCCGTGAGCGCGGCTCGCCGGTAGCGCTGCTTCGCGCGACGCCGCCGGGCAAACCAGAGCGCGACGCCGAGCGCCGCCAGCAGCACGACAGCAACGAACACCCAGCCAATGGTATGCGGCGCGTACGACACCGCTTCCGGCAACGGCAGCTCCTGCAACGCCTTGAGTTGCCCCGAAGAATCAGGTGGGACGAGCGATGCATCGCTCATAGACCACTCCCGGTGGCCGGTCGCGCGCGCTGGCCGAACAAGCGCCGCACCTGCTCGACCGTCGGCTCCGCTGTTGACAGCGCCATCAACGGTACGCCGCTGGAGCGCAGCAACTCCGCTACCTCGGCGGTGCGGCCGCTGAACAGGCTCGACAGCGGCGCACGGACGCGCTCCTGCTCGATCCGCAATTCCACCTGCAGATGCCCTTCGCTGACCACCAGCGCGCGATGTTCCGGCATGTGCTGCCACAAGGGATCGAAGACCATGGCCGCGACGACGTCGTTGTGGGCCGACAACTGCCGCAACAGCCGCTGCGTGCGTTCGTCCGCGCCGGCAAAATCGCTGACGATGCAGATCAGGTAATCGTGACCGGCCAACTGAAGCACGCCTTCGAGCGCCGCGTTCAGTTGCGCGTAGTCGGTGCGTGCGTCGCTATCGGCATGCAGCGCGCGGTTCATCGCGGCGAGCGCGCCGAACAGGACTTTGATCCGGCTGCGGCTGCGCAGCGGCCTCACCCGCACGATCCGGTTGTCATTGAACAGCACGCCACCTACCCGGTCGCCGGCCGTGAAGCCCATCCATACGGCAAGCGCGGCCACTTCGGCGGCCACCACCGATTTGAACGCCCGGCGCGAGCCGAAAAACATACTCATGCGCTGATCGACGACCACCAGCAGCGGCCGGTCACGCTCCTCGGTATAGGCACGAATCTGCGGCTTGCCCAGACGCAGCGAGACCTTCCAGTCGATGTGGCGGATATCGTCGCCGGGCAGGTAGGCGCGAATCTCTTCGAAATTGAGCCCGCGCCCCCGCAAGCGCGACGCGTGACTGCCCGACAGCACGCTCGATACCGGCGCCGGCGCGATAAAGCTCAGCCCGCGGGCATGAAACTCGAGCTTCGCCAGATGCGCGGCGTCGACATACACGCGGCCATCGGCGGATGTTGCGGAGCTTGCGGATTCGGACATCAAGACCACGGCGATCCCCCGCGTCGATGCGACGATGCTGATTGCGCCATGCGCTCTGCGTTATACGTCATTGCGCCATGCGCTCTGCGTGAGACGCCATGCGCTCTGCGCCGTGCCTCAGGCCGGCACGGCCACCTTTTCGATCAGCCGGTCGACCACGGCGTCGGCACTGACATTCTCCGCATTGGCGTCATAAGACAGTATCAACCGATGCCGCAGGACCGGATGAACCACCGCGCGCACGTCGTCGGGCGTGACGAATTTGCGGTCCTGCAACCAGGCCTGCACGCGGCTCGCGCGGTCGAGGCCAATCGAACCGCGCGGGCTCGCGCCAATTTCAATCCATTTGCCGAGGTCGGCGTCGAGTTCGCTAGCATGCCGGGTCGCATTGACGAGCGACACAATGTAGTCATCCACCGCCGGAGCAACCGTGATGTGCCTGATTTCTTCGCGCACCGCGAAAATGACGTCCTGGGCGAGCACATTGGGTGGGTTGTCCGGCTGGCCGCTTTCGCGCCGCAGCAGCCGCAACATCTCCACCTCGCTTTGTGGCGACGGATAACTAATCAGTACCTTCAGAAGAAACCGGTCCATTTGCGCTTCAGGCAATGGATAGGTGCCCTCCTGTTCGATCGGATTTTGGGTTGCCATAACAAGAAACAGATCCGGCATCCTATGCGTTTTACCCGCCACGGAAATCTGCCGCTCTTCCATTGCTTCCAATAACGCCGACTGAACTTTGGCGGGCGCGCGGTTAATTTCATCGGCAAGAATCAGATTGCCGAAAATCGGGCCGGGCTGAAAACTGAGCGTGCGTTCCGTACCGCTTTGCAGCAGCGTTTCGGCGCCGGTGATGTCGGACGGCAACAGATCGGGCGTGAATTGAATGCGGCTCATGGTTGCCGCGAGACGCGTGGCAATGGCTTTGACGGTACGGGTTTTGGCGAGTCCTGGCAGGCTTTCCAGCAGCACGTGTCCGTCTGCCAGCAGCGCAATGAGTACCTGCCGGACAATGGCTTGCTGGCCGACTATCGCTTCATTGACACTCGATTCGAAGCGCAGGATCGTTTCGCGCATAGTTCTCGATTCCCCATTTTGTTGCCGGTGGGACAACTTGAATGCCAACGATCGCCAGATACGTTAATGCACGGGCGGTCTTTCGTCAAAGTTTCTCCCATGAGTAAAAAAAGCGTGAAATGTGTTAGAAAAATTGATAGCCTGCGTGTCATGTTTGCTAAACAGCACGCGACACATTTCTATTGGGCATAAATCGTTATTCCGCATCGCTAAGCTTCTTCCGTGCAAAAGAGAGCCGGGCCGCCTGCTAAAGGTCTGCCGTTTCAAACGTGTGAGAGAAGGGATGATGAGTTCAGGAAAACGTAGCACGGCAACGGATGCTCGCGCCAAAGGCACACCCGCCGCGCGCTATCGCAAGCTACTCCTGTGGGGCGGACTTCTCGTCATGCTCCCCGCATGCGTCGGTGCCGCTGTCAGTTGGGCTGTCACCTCACATAATCAACCTCATCAGCAAGTTGTCTATGGCGACGGAACGCATGGCCCGCTTGGCATGGCATGGGTTCCCGGTGGTCAATTCCTGATGGGCAGCGACTCGAAGCAGGCGCAGCCCAATGAACGCCCCGCCCACAAGGTGCGTGTGCACGGTTTCTGGATGGACCGTCATCACGTCACCAATGCCGAATTCCGCAAATTCGTCGAAGCAACCGGTTACGTCACGACTGCCGAGAAGAAACCGGATTGGGATACCTTGAAGGTGCAACTACCGCCCGGTACGCCGCGTCCGCCTGATAGCGCAATGGTCGCGGGGGCGATGGTGTTCGTCGGCACGAACCACCCGGTGCCGCTGGAAGACTATTCGCAGTGGTGGCGCTATGTGCCTGGTGCGAACTGGCGTCATCCCACGGGACCTGACAGCAACATTATCGGTAAGGACGATCATCCGGTCGTTCAGGTTTCCTACGAAGATGCGCAGGCTTATGCGAAATGGGCCGGCAAGCGCTTGCCGACCGAAGCCGAATGGGAGTTTGCCGCGCGCGGCGGGCTCGAACAGGCCACTTACGCCTGGGGCAATCAATTCGCGCCGAACGGCAAGCAGATGGCCAACGTCTGGCAGGGCCAGCAGGTGCAGTCATTCCCGGTGGTCAGCCCGAAGGCGGGCGGTGCGCTCGGTACGAGTCCGGTCGGCACCTTTCCGGCGAACGGGTATGGGCTGTCGGACATGACCGGCAACGCGTGGCAGTGGGTGGCCGACTGGTATCGCGCCGACCAGTTCCGGCGTGAAGCGGTGAGCACCAGCACGATCGACAACCCGGTCGGCCCGCGCGAATCGTGGGATCCGGCCGACCAGGGTGTGCCTGTAGGCGCCCCCAAGCGCGTGACACGCGGCGGTTCGTTCCTCTGCAATGAGGATTACTGCCTGAGCTACCGTCCCAGCGCGCGGCGTGGCACCGACCCCTACAACAGCATGTCGCATCTCGGCTTTCGCCTCGTAATGGACGAAGACACCTGGAAGCAACCGCTTGCACGTCAGGCGTCGGCCCGCGCCGCAGACGCCGACGGAAGCTAGGGCGCACTGCCCTTTCGAGCTGTATCTGTTTCTTCCGCGCGCTTGTCGCTCGCGGGTCATGGAATTGTGCAATCGGAATGGAGGCTGGATGCGTTCGAGCTGTGAGCCAAAATGGTCGGTGCGTGCCGCGGGCTCGATCCGCGCTGCGGGTGAGTCAAGCTTCGGGTCCGCATTCGGGTCCGCATTCCGCTCGACATTCGGGTCGGCGCTCGGTGTTACCCTGGTCGCGCTCAGTGTCGCGCTCGGCGCCGCCGGTTGCACCGCACCTGGTGGCACTGCACCTGGTAACACGAACGCACCCCCGCCGGCTGCCGTCAGTTCGAGCGCCGCGCTGCCGTCCTGGCGCGACGGCGCGGCCAAACAAACGATCGAGAAATTCGTCGCCGACGTCACCCGTGAAGGCTCGCCGAACTTCGTACCGCCGGCCGAGCGGATCGCCGTGTTCGACAACGACGGCACGCTGTGGAGCGAGCAGCCGCTGTACTTTCAGTTCGTCTTCATGCTCGACCAGGTGAAAGCGGCGGCGCCGAAGCATCCCGAGTGGAAAACGAATCCGGCCTTCAAGGCGCTGGTTGCCAAAGACTACGGCGCGCTGGCAAGCCAGCAGAAACAGCTGCTGCAACTGGTCGCCGTCGCCAATAGCGGCATGACCGTGGACGCCTACGACAAGACCATCCGCGACTGGCTGGCCAGCGCGCGGCATCCGAAATTCAATCGCCCCTACACCGAGCTCGTCTATCAGCCGCAACTCGAATTGCTCGCCTACCTGCGCGCCAACGGCTTCAAGACCTTCATCGTGTCGGGCGGCACCATCGAATTCATGCGGCCGTGGGCGGAGAAAGCGTATGGCATTCCTCCCGAGCAGGTAATCGGCTCGAGCCAGCTGGTGCAATACCAGATGCATGACGGTCAGGGCGCGCTGGTGCGCCTGCCGAAAATCGATTTCGTCGACGACGGCGCTGGCAAACCGGTCGGCATCTATCGGAACATCGGCCGCAAACCGATTCTCGCGTTCGGCAATTCGGACGGCGATCTGCAGATGCTGCAGTACACCACGTCCGGCAACGGCCCGCACCTCGCCTTGCTGGTGCATCACGACGACGCCGTGCGCGAATTCGCGTACGACCGCGCCTCGAAGATCGGCAAGCTCGACAAGGCGTGGGACGAAGCGATCGCCGACGGCTGGACCGTGGTCAGCATGAAGGACGACTGGCAAACCATCTATCCCGCGCCGACGCAGTAAGCGGTGCGAGCGCGAGCCGCGCGTGGGATGCGGCCGCTACGAGACAACCCCGCGCGCAGGGAACGCGTAACGGGTGAACTGAAGTCAACTCCATTGGAGCGACACGATGAGAATGTTCCTGCGCAAGGGGCGCTACGCAGCCGGAGCGACAGTCGTCGCGATGGCCGCGTTCGCTGCATTGATTCTTCCCTCCATCAACGCGCCCGCGCAGACTCAAGCGCCGGCCAAACCGGCGGCTGCGCCGGCCACCAGCGCGCCGCAGCAACAGCCCGCCGCTAAAAATTCGGCGAAACCGAACATCCTCGTGATCTTCGGCGATGACATCGGCCAGGCCAATATCAGCGCCTACACACGCGGCGTGGTGGGCTACAAGACGCCGAACATCGACCGTGTGGCCAACGAAGGCATGATCTTCACGGACTACTACGCGGAGAACAGTTGCACGGCAGGGCGCTCGTCGTTCATCACCGGCCAGGTGCCGTTGCGCACGGGGCTCTCCAAAGTCGGCGCGCCCGGTGCACCGGTCGGCCTGCAAAAGACCGACATGACGATCGCCCAGGCGCTCAAGCCGCTCGGCTACGCGACTGGTCAGTTCGGCAAGAATCACCTTGGCGACAAGAACGAATACCTGCCGACCAATCACGGCTTCGACGAGTTCTACGGCAACCTGTACCATCTGAACGCCGAGGAAGAGCCCGAGCGCCCCTACTGGCCGAAGGACAAGAACGACCCGTATGTGAAGAACTTCTCGCCGCGCGGCGTGATTCATAGCACCTCGGACGGCAAGATTCAGGACACCGGCCCGCTCACGGCCAAGCGCATGGAAACCATCGACGACGAAACCGGCGCGCACGCGGAAGAATTCATCCGCAAGCAGGTCAAGAACGGCACACCGTTCTTCGTCTGGATGAACTACACGCGCATGCATGTGTTCACTCACGTTCGTCCCGAGTTCAGAGGCAAGAGCGGCATGCCCGGCAACGAATACGCCGACGGCATGTGGGAGCACGACCAGGACGTCGGCAAACTGCTCAAGCTGCTGGACGACCTGAAGATCACCAACAACACCATCGTGATCTACACGACCGACAACGGACCGAATCAGTTCTCGTGGCCGGACGCGGCAACCACACCGTTCCGCAGCGAAAAGGACTCCAACTGGGAAGGCGCGTTCCGGGTGCCCGCGATGATTCGCTGGCCCGGCCATATCAAGGCGGGTGAAACGTCGAACGAGATGATCTCGGGGCTCGACTGGTTCCCCACGCTGGTCGCCGCAGCCGGTGACACCGGTGTGAAAGACCGGCTCCTGAAGGGCTGGGCGCCTAAAGCCGGCGGCGCGAGCTTCAAGAATCACCTCGACGGCTACAACCAGCTGCCTTTCCTGACCGGGCAGACCACCAAGGACCCGCGCACGGAGTTCTACTATTTCGACGACGACGGCGATCTGGTGGCCATGCGCTGGGATCAGGACGGCAACGCGTGGAAAGCGGTGTTCTGCGAGCAGCGCGCGAAGGGCAATCTGAATATCTGGCAGGACCCGCTCGTCTGCCTGCGGCTGCCCAAACTGTTCAACCTGCGCATGGATCCTTATGAACGGGCGGACATCACCTCGGATCAATACAACGACTGGGTGACGAAGAACGTCTACCTGAACGGCATCGCGACGATGAAAGCGTCGGTGTTCCTGCAGACCTTCGTCAACTATCCGCCGAGCCAACGTCCTGCAAGCTTCAGCGTGGACGGTGTGCGCCGCCAGGTCGACAAGAAGATCGACGAGTCCTTCAAGAAGCGCGGCCTCGAGTAATACCTCACGCGGTTGCGCCTGCCGGCCTGGACCGGCGGGCGCAACTTCTCGATGCCGTTGCCTATCCCGTCAAGCCGGTCCAGGTCTATTTGGTTCAGATCTACCAACACCCTCCCCTCGCCATTCATTCCATGACGCAAACGCTGGCCAACCGTGCTAAAAGCTCACGCCGTGAGCGCCGTGCACATGAACGCGCACAGCGTCGCGACGATGCTCACTTGCACGCACCGCAGAAAGAAGCTGTCAGCCCAAGCTTGCCGATTGCGTGGCCGATGCTGCTTCTGTTCGCCTCGGGCGGTGCCTCGCTGATTTACCAGGTGCTATGGATCAAGCAGCTCGCGCTGGTAGTGGGTGTCGAAGTGCAAGCCGTCACCGCCGGCGTCAGTGCTTTTTTCGCGGGCCTCGCCATCGGCGGCTGGGTCTTCGGCAGACTCGCCGACCGCCTTGCACGGCCCTTGCGCCTGTATGCGCGGCTCGAAGCCGGCGTGCTGGTGCTGGCCGTCGCCAGCACGTGGATGCTGCCGCATGCCGCGGCGCCGTTTGCGTCGCTGCAAGATCGGATCGGACCGTTGGCCTGGGCATTGCCCTTCGTTCTGGTCGGCCTGCCTGCCGTGCTGATGGGCGGCACGCTGCCGGTGCTGATGCGCGCGCTGTGCCCCGCCGCGATCCATATGGGCCGCGCCGGCGCCCGGCTCTATGCGGCCAATACGGCCGGTGCGATTGCCGGCACATTGGCGGCGAGTTTTGTGCTGATTCCGTGGCTCGGCGTGCTCGGCAGCGCATGCGCCGCTGCGTTGCTGAATGCGGGCGCGGCGCTTGTCGCTGTTTTGATCGGACGTACGCAGCCGGCCCTTGTGCCGGTTGTTTCGTCATCTTCACCGGCCGTCGTTTCAGCGCAATCCGTGGCGGGCATCGCGCATGACAGACCTTCCCCCGTCGCTGCGGAGCGGAACGCGCACGGCGCAGCCGGCCCGCAGCCTGAGGCGCCGAACGTACGCGACGTGTCCTCCCTGGCTACGGTACGCAACGCGCACGACATGTTCTTTCAATCCGCATCCGCATCCGCCTCGCAGGCTCGCCTTGCACTCGTCCTCTACGCGATTGCCGGCGGCGTCGCGCTCGGCTACGAGGTGGTGTGGTCGCAGGTGATCGTGCAATTCATCAGCACGCGCAGTTTTGCTTTCGCCGTGGTGCTGGCCACCTATCTGCTGGGCCTCGCGCTCGGCAGCGCGCTGGCGGCGCGCTACGCCGATCGGACGCGCGATCCGTGGGGCGCATTCGCGACGCTGATCGTCGCGGCAGGATTCGTCGCGCTACTGGAGATCGCCGTGCTGGGCAGCTGGCTGCCGCACTGGCAAAGCCTCGCGCGAGAAGCCGCGCTCGGCGCCACCGGCAACCTGCTGAGCGCCATGTGCGCGGGCTTCGCGGTCGCGGCCATGTGCGTCGTCTTCGTGCCTACCTTGCTGTTGGGCGCGGCGTTCCCCTTCGCGTTACGGTTGAACGTCGAAAACCGGCACACAGGGCGCGATGTGGGTGCCGTCGTGGCGCTCAATACCGCCGGTGGGATCGCGGGGACGCTGCTGACCGGATTTGTGCTCGTGCCGACGCTCGGCCTCATTCACACCCTCGCGGCGCTTGCCGTCCTCGCGGGCGCCGTGAGTCTGATCGCCGTGTTGCGCGGCTCGAACGTGCGGCCGTTGGCGCGCTGGAGCGTGCCGGTTCTGACCGTGCTGACGCTCGTCACCGTGTTCGTCACGCCATCAGACCGGCTCGCGACGCTGCTCGCCGAATCGCGCGGCGGTCATCTCACGTTCTACGAAGAGAGTGCGGGCGGCACGGTGGCGGTCGTCGAACAAAACGCCGGCCCGCGACAATTCCGGCGGCTCTATATCCAGGGTGTCTCCAACTCCGGCGACACGATGGCCTCGCTGCGCTACATGCGCCTGCAAGCGCTGCTGCCTTTGCTGATCCACCGCGAGACGCCGCGCACGGCGCTGGTCATTGGCCTCGGCACCGGCATTACCGGCGGTGCGCTGCTGACCTGGCCGGGGCTGGAACATCGCGCGGTCGCCGAGCTGCTGCCGGCCGTCGTGCGCGCCGCCCCACAGTTCAAGGGCAACTACGGCATGAGCATCGATGCCCGCATGGACATCCGGATGCGCGACGGACGGCGCGAACTCTTGCGCAACGCCGAACGCTACGATCTGATCACGCTCGAACCGCCGCCGCCGTCGGCCGCGGGGGTCGTCAATCTGTACTCGTCGGATTTCTATCGGCTGGCGGCGTCGCGCTTGCAGCAAGGCGGCATCGTCGCGCAATGGCTGCCGTTGCCGACGCAAAATGAGCAGGACACGCGCTCGCTGATCCAGAGCTTCATCCAGGCGTTTCCGTATGCCGCGTTGTGGACCACGGAGTTGCACGAGATGATGCTGGTGGGTTCGATGCAGCCGCTCGAACTGGACGTGCCGCGGATCGAGGCGCGCTTCGCACAACCGCAGGTTGCCGCGGCGCTGCGCGAAGTCGGTATTGCGTCGCCGGCAGCGCTGCTGGCCACCTGGATCACCGACCGTGCCGGCCTCGAATATTACGCCGCCGACGCTCAACCGGTCACGGACGATCAGCCTCGCATCGAGTACGCCACATGGGTTCGCCGCGACGCATTTCCGACGACGCTGAACCACCTGCTCGCGCTTCATTCCGAGCCGCCGTTGCAAGGCGCGGACGACGCGTTTCGCGCCGCCATGGAAAATTCGCGCGGTGCATTGCAGAGCTTCTATGCAGCGGGGCTCGACGCCTATCAAGGCGATCGGGATGCGTGGGCGCAGGACATCGGCGATGCGCTTCACAAGGATCCGGACAATGCTTACTTCCGATGGCTTGTCGGCGACGGCAATTAGGGGCCTTGAACCGGTCTGCGCTCCCGATTATCTGCCTTGCGAAACAACGCGGAGAACCCATGAATGACGACCCGCAAAGCGCCGCGACCGAGGGCAGAAAATGTCTCCGGAGCATGCTGCGGCCCATAGCAGCAGCCAGCGATTGGCTCGACCAGGCCGACCCCGGCACGCACCGTCGGATCAAAGGACTGCGGCTCGTGACCGCGTACGGTATCGCGGCTGCACTCGGGACACTGCAGGACATTGCCCACAGCGTGCCAAGCAACGTATCGCTGGGTTATCTTGCCGGAAGCTTCGCACTCTGGGCGAGCGTGTCCGAGGGGAAAACGACACGCGCCGAGTCGAGCCGCGATCTCCTGCTACTCAGTCTGGCTGCCGCGTTAGGCGCGGTGCTGTTCGCGATCTGTTTCCAGCCATTGCAACTTGCGGGTCGGGGCGGCCCGGAACTGATACTCGTGACCGGCGCGTTTCTGGTCGGATATCTGAAACGGTTCGGCGTCCTCGGCGCCGGCATCGGATCGCAAATCTATATCGGCGAGTTGTTGGCTTACAGCGCCCACCTAACGACCGCTGATTTGCGGGCCATCGCAATTGCCGCGTTGATCGCCGCGTTGGCCTCGATCGTGCCACGCGTGCTGAGCGGCCCCGCGGAGCGGCCCGTTTCCCTGGCGGCACTCGCTGCCGGAGTAGCACCGGGTGCCGGGCGATGGTCGCCGGAATTCTTCATGGGGGTGCAGGCAGCGCTCGGCGCGTTGGTCATCGTCGTCCTGAACGGCTTGATTGGTCTCGAGGAATCCGCGTGGGCGATCACCGCGTGTACCTACGTCGTCGCGGGCTCGGCGACGGGCACGATACAGCGCGTGCGGCGCCGGATTCTCGGGACGTTGGTGGGCGTTCCGTTAGGTCTCGTCTGTCTGCCGGTTGCAGAACATGCACCGCTCCTGATCTGGATTGCAGCCGCGCTCGCGATGATCGTCTATGCGATGGCATTGCCGGAGCGCTACGACATCGCTTGCGGTGCATTCGCTTTTACGTTGATCGTGACGCTTGCGGCAAGCGGCGTGCATTCAATCCCCCTGCTTGCAGCACGCGCCTGGGAGACGCTTCTCGGCGGATGCCTCGGTCTGCTTGCCGCCATGTTCGTTTTCCCGCTCAGAACCTCCGGCCCCGGCAAGTAGCGTTCGACTCGAGTATGAACGTAACCACGCGTCGGCGAGCCGAGATCATTGACGATCGGATCAGATAGACGATGCTCCGCGGATAAAGTTTCGTGCTGCCAATGGAAAACGTCGAAACGAAACTGCTGCGCTGGTAAAGTGCCCGTGACTTTCCCGCTTCCATTCACTCCCTCGCCACGCTGCCATGCCGTTTAAGCCAAATCAAAGCAGCGCCCGCGCCTCGACCGTACTCCGTACGCGGCGCCTTCCGGCCATCGCTGTCCTGAGTCTGTCCTTGCAGGGATGCACGCTGCGCGGCGCGCCATCATATGAAATCTCCGGCGCCTATTTTCCGCTCTGGCTGGTGAGCGCGGTAGCCGGGTTCGTCGGCGCACTCATCGCGCATCGAATCTTCGTCTCCACCGGGTGGGCCCAGATCGTGCCGGCTCAACTGTCCGTCTGCGTCGCCATCGGCATGACGGTCGCGGTGCTCTTCTGGCTTGCGGGAACAGGACAGCTCTTATGAAAATCGCCGGCAAGCGCCAGGCTTCTGTCAAAGGCCGCGTGATCGCGGGCGTCATTGTTTTGCTTGGCATCGCGGCGGCGATTTACGGCTACGACCGCACCACCCGCTTTCCGTCAACGGATGACGCGACGATCGATGCCGACGTCGTGCACGTCGCGTCGCCGGTCGGCGGCCGGATCATCAGGCTGGCGGTGCAGGAAAACCAGCGGGTCGCCAAAGGCGAGGTGCTCTTCGAGATCGATCCCGTTCCGTTCCGTCTCGTGGTCGCGCAGACCCAGGCGGACCTCGAACTCGCCCGCGCAGCGCTCGAAACACGACGCCGGACGATCGTCGGTGAGCGTGCCAACGCGACCATCGCGGACGACCAGACCGGCAAGGCGGCCCACAACTACGAACTGGCATCGCGCACCGTGCAGCGGCTCACGCCGCTCGTGGCGAAGGGCTATGTCCCGGTCCAGCAGCTGGATCAGGCGCAGGTCGCCGAGCGCGATGCCGCGTTGTCGCTCAAGCAGGCACAGGCTCAGAAGCAGGCAAGCGCGAAGACGATCGGCGACGAGGCGGACGCCATCGCCGTCGTCCATGCGCGCGAGGCCGCACTCGCGCTCGCGCAGCACAGCCTCGACGACAGCGTCGTGCGCGCGCCGCAAAATGGTTTCGTCACGGGGCTCTCGGTGCTGGCGGGTGAGACGGTTGCGCCGCATCAGTCGATCTTCACGCTCGTGCACGCGGACGAATGGTTCGCCGTCGCCAACTTCCGCGAAGGGGCGCTCGCGCGGATCCAGCCAGGTGATTGCGCGACCGTCTATTCGATGATCGACCGGAACCAGGCGATTCGCGGCAAAGTGGTCGGCATCGGGGCGGGCGTTGCCGATTCGGACCGCATCAATCTGCCGCGCACCTTGCCGATCGTTCAGCAGTCCGTGAACTGGGTACGGGTTGCCCAGCGCTTCCCTGTGCGTGTGCGGCTCGACGAACCGGCCGCCCGGCTGGTGCGGATCGGTGCGAGCGCGATAGTCGAGGTCCGGCATGGCGCAGCCTGCCGGTGATCTTGCCCGACCGGGCCCCGCCGACATCCTGAAGCTGCTTGCGCCCTATCCCGGGCGCGCGGCGATGGCGGCTCGCATCGCGCTGATCTGCGCGCTGACGGCGTTCGTGACGAGCGCCTACGGCACGCCGGAAGCAGCCATCTCCGCCTATGTCGTGTTCTTCCTGAACCGGCCCGACCGGGTGCTGAGCGTGGTGCTGGGCTCGGCGCTGCTGGTGCTGGTCACGCTGGTCGTCGGGCTCGTCATGGTGGTGGCCATGTTCGCGCTCGACGAGCCGCTCTGGCGGGTGTCGTGCATAGCGGTGCTGTCGTTCGGTTTGTTGTTCGTGACATCGGCGAGCAAGCTGCGGCCGGTCGGCGCGATCATCGCGATGATCGTCGGCTTTGCACTCGACGAACTCGGCATGGCGCCGTTCGGCGAAGCGGCGACGCGCGCCCTGCTCTACGCGTGGTTGATGGTCGCGATTCCGATCGGCATCTCGATCGGCGTCAACCTATTGATGGCGCCGTCGCCGCGCAAGCTGGCCGGCCGCGAGCTGGCGAGGCGCCTGCGGCTCGCCGCGCGCAGCCTGGCCGAACCCGAGTCGTCGGGCGACGCGCTCAGCGCGTGCCTGCGCGAAGGGGATGCGCACATTGGCACGTGGCTGAATCTCTCGGCGCTCGACGGATCGTCGCGGCGTGCCGATATTGCTCCGCTGCGACAGGCCGTGTCGTCGACGCTGGCGATCCTGGTCGCGGCCGATCTTTCGGTGCACGAACCGTCGGGACGGCTGCCGGCGTCGTTCGTCGGAGCGCTTGGCGACACGCTTGAGAACATGGCACGCATGCTCGAGGCCGGTGGCTATCCGGTGGAGATCGAACTGACGCTGCCTGCTGTGACAGGGTTGAAGCCGCTCGCGCGCGTCGTCGTCGAGAAACTGCACAATGCGATCGTCCGCTTTGCTGTGGTCGAAAGCGCGGTGGCGGTGGAGGCGGAAGGCGTGATTCGAAACGAAGGCAGCGCCGAAGCCGACGTCGAAGCACGTGCCGAAGCCAACGCCGCAACCCGTGCTGAAGCCCACGTCGAAGCGAACGCCGGAGCCCGTGCTGAAGCCCACGTCGAAGCCGACGCCGAAGCACGTATTAAAGCCGATACCGCGCCGCCGGCCACCGCCAAGCACGGCGGGTTCTTCCTTCCCGATGCATTCACCAGTCCCGATCACGTCCGCTATGCACTGAAGACCACCGTGGCGGCGATGTTCTGCTATCTGCTCTATTCGCAGATCGACTGGCCCGGCATCCATACCTGCTTCATCACGGTCTACATGGTGTCGCTCGGCACCACCGCCGAGACCGTCGAGAAGATGACGCTGCGGATCGCCGGGTGCATGGTCGGCGCGCTCCTCGGTGTCGCGGCGATCATGTTCGTGGTGCCGGTGCTGTCGTCCGTCGTCGGGTTGATGGCGCTCGTGCTGGTAGGTGCGTGGCTGTCGGCGTGGGTCGCTTTCGGTTCGCCGCGGATTGCTTATGCCGGCTTCCAGATCGCGCTCGTGTTTTTCATGTGCGTGTTGCAGGGCGCGGCGCCTGACTACGATCTGACGATCGCGCGGGATCGCACGATCGGGATCCTGATCGGCAATGTGGTCGTTTATCTGGTTTTCACGCGCGTGTGGCCAGTGAGCGTCGCCGAGCGCGTCGACAGCGGGCTTGCCGCGCTACGGCAGCAATGGGCGCGGCTGGCTGCCGTGCCCGATGCCGTCACGCGGCGGGCGCAAGCCGCGAGCGCCATGGCGCAGTGCGGCGCGTTGGAACAGGACCTCGCGCTGATGCATTACGAGCCGTCGTGGGTTCGCCCTGACTCGCCGTGGATCGCCGAACGCCGCGGCGCGTTGGCGAGGCTCGACGCGCTCGAAGGGCCGATGTTTCTGCTCGCGGAACGACGCCCGGGGGATGCTGTGATCGATGGTTGGCTTGGGCGCGTCGTGGGTGGGTTGCCGCTAGGGCGCGCGCCTGTTGAAAACGCGACTGGGGGTGATGCAATCGCGGGGAATTCAGATTTGCCCGTTGCGCAGGACTCGCCATTGCCGGATGCGGCGGGGTCTCCTCTACCGGTCACGCAAGACTCACCTTTGCCGCTTAAGCGGGACCCGGCCTTGCCCGTCGGGCCAAACACGATTGGGCCAAACTCAGCCGCTGACGACAGCACACGCACCACTTTGATCAAGCTCGGCGATGCCCGTCTCACTCAACTTGAACACGCTGTGTCGAATGACGCGGCGAAGGAATTCACCCGTCATGCGCCGGCTTAAGCCTCCATTCGCAGTGGCGTTCCTGGTCACGGCGGGTTTGGCCGGATGCGCCACGTCATCCATCGACATGGCGCCCGACAACCCCGACCGTCCGTGGCAACCGCGGACGGACGCGACGGGCGCCATCGTGCCGGGGCCGGCTGGTTTGGCTGGTTCTACTGCTTCGACTGGTTCGGCTGGCTCCCCAAACCCGGCCAACACAACGTCTCCAGCCAACCCCACAGTCTCCGCACGCAGCTACCAACTGCCCGCGAATCCCGCGCTCGCCGCCGTGCCGCCTCCGCCGCCGCTAGAGCAGGAACACGCTTACAGTCTGGCCGAACTGATCGACCTGGCGGAGTCGGCGAACCCACTGACCCGCATCGCGTGGAACGACGCGCGCAATGTCGCGCTCGCCGCCGGCATCGCGAAGAGCGCCTATCTTCCGCAACTCTCACTCGCGGCGATGGGCCAGTACGCGGGTTTTCATAATTCGAATACCTCCGTGCTCGGCGATTCGTCGGCGAGCGCGACCGGACACGGCACCACCTCCGTGGTCGCGCTGCAATGGCTGCTGTTCGATTTCGGCGGACGCGCCGCCCGTGTCGAAGCCGCGTCGCAGGCTTCGGTGATGGCGAACATCGGCTTCACCGCGGTCCACCAGCAGGTGATCTTCGACACCAGTGTCGCGTTCTACGCGTATCAGGCCGCGCGTGCCCGCATCGCCACCACGCGCCAGGGCCTCGACAACGCCGACGCGATCCTGGCCGCGGCACAGTCGCGCTACAAGCATGGCGTCGGCACCGTTATCGAAGTCGCGCAGGCCAATCAGAATCGCGCGCAGGCCAGGCTCGCGCTCGTCCAGGCCCAAGGCGTCGAGAGCAACAGCTATCTCGCGCTGATCGCCGCGATGGGCATTTCTCCGCTGTCGAAGCCCAGAATCGCGGAGATACCGGCGCGCACGCTGCCGGCGCCGACGAGCGACTCGATCGACCGGATCGTGTCGAGCGCGATCGCGCGGCGCCCGGACGTGTTGAGCGCCTACGCGGCCGAACGGGTCAACCTGGCAAAAGTAAAGGCGGCCGAATCGGACTTCATGCCGAAAGTATTCGTCTCGGCGACCGGCGCGTACAACACGGGCAGCTCGTCGATTTCGGCGGTGCCGGCAGTCGGTCAGCAATTGCCGACAGTGAACCTGAGTGGCGGCCATTACGGCGGCAGCGTGATCGTCGGCGTGACGATTCCGCTGTATGACGGCGGCTTGAGATCGGCGGTGCTCGCGCAGGCGCGCAACGACGCCGATAGCGCGTCGACCCGACTTACCCGAAGCCGTGAAGAAGCGGTCCGGCAAATCGTTACCGCGCAAAATACGCTGCAGACGAGCCTTGCCGCGCAAGTGGCCGCCAGGGAGTTACTGGCTGCGGCGCAGACCACGTATGACGCCGCGTTCGATGCGTATCGGCACGGCGTCGGCTCAGTCACCGACGCGCTACTTGCGCAGAACCAGTTGCTCGCGGCAAAGAATGCGGACGCGGACAGTTACAGCAGTGCGCTATCCGCAGCGGCGGCATTGGCGCTGGCGACCGGGTCGGTTGATTCGATACCGATGCGGGACAACTGGTGAGCAAGCGGTTGTGGGTATCGTCGTGCGACGACCTGCAGCTACGTTTGCGTACCCACTACCAGCACTTCACGCATAGCGCGCCAGAAACATATCGGCAGCGGACTCGGCGACCTGCCTTTGTTCATCCACGCTGAGAGGTGGCTGGCCCATCGTCACCTGCGGCCAGAAAGCGAACGCTTTCACGAGGCCTTGCAACTGCTGCGAGGCGAACATCGGGTCCGGCGTCTTGAGACGGCCATCGGCAGCGGCTGCGCGAATCCATACCGTCAGGTCTTCCTCCCGCTCACCCATGCGGGTCACCATATCGCGCGCGCGCTCCGGTGAATGAATGCCAGCCGCGATCGCCACGCGCGCGAGGGACAGGAACGCCTCGTCATTCAACAGGCCCAGCTTTTTCAACAGAAGCTGAAGCAATTGCGCACGCAATGGATGCGCGGCGGAATAAACCGGCGCCGCGCCCGTGTCGCTCGACTCCCACAACTGCCGCAGGATCGCGGCAAACAGCGCTTCCTTGCTTGGAAAATGGTTGTAGACCGTACGCTTCGAGACGCTCGCGCGCGCCGCGATGCGGTCCATGCTGGTCGCGTCGAAGCCCGCCGCGAGAAATTCTTCAATGGCCGCGGCGATCACGGCGGCGCGCTTGCGGTCGGTCAGGCGCAGAGGAGTATCACGGGTGTCCATCGTTAAATTTTACACCGGGTAGTTTACTTTTCTCAAAAATAAACTACACTCAACAGTCTACTTTCTGCATCGAGGCGGTTTGCATGACATCGTTTACCGGTTCTATTCGCCGCGCCTTGGGCCTGACGGCCGCGCGACGCGGGCGTGAATTGTTCGAGGCGTCGGCCCAGCACGACGGCGAACGCTTTCGCAACGTCAAGCCGCGTCCTGTCGAAGGGATCGGCAAGACCTTGAGCATCGTGTGGAATGTGTTGTTCAACAAGCCGGACGACACGACGCCGGCGGGCGCCCTGCCCGTCGATGCGCTGTCGCGTGAACAGCTCGATGCCGCGCCTGACCGGAGCCTCTATCGTCTCGGGCATTCCACCATGCTGCTCAAGCTGCGTGGCCAGTTCTGGCTGACCGACCCGGTCTTCGCGGAACGCGCATCGCCGTTCCGGCGGTTTGGTCCGAAGCGCTTCCATGCGCCGCCCATTGCGCTCGAAGACTTGCCCCCGCTGCGCGCCGTGATTCTCTCGCACGACCACTATGACCATCTGGACCGTGAAACCGTGCTGGCGCTCGCCGCCAGGACGGGCGTGTTTCTGACGCCGCTGGGCGTCGGCGACCGTCTGATCGAGTGGGGTATCGACGCGGCGAAGGTACGCCAGTTCGACTGGTGGCAAAGCGTGGAGATCGACGGTCTCGCGTTCACCGCAACCCCGGCGCAGCATTTCTCCGGCCGCAGTCTGTTCGACGGCAACAGTACTTTGTGGGCTTCGTGGGTCATCGTCGACGACGCGCTGCGCGTGTTCTTCAGTGGCGACACCGGCTACTTCGACGGCTTCAAAACCATCGGCGAGCGGCTGGGTCCATTCGACGTGACGCTGCTCGAAACGGGCGCCTACGATGCGCAATGGCCGTACGTCCACATGCAGCCCGAGGAAACCGTCCAGGCGCATGTCGACCTGCGCGGCCGCTGGATGGTGCCGGTTCACAACGGCACGTTCGATCTGGCGATGCATCGCTGGCAAGAACCGTATGAGCGCGTAATCGGGCTGACGGCCGTGCGCGGCATTGCGCTGGCGACACCCCGCATGGGCGAGCGGCTTGACCTGAGCGCGCCGCATCGCGGTGAGAAATGGTGGCGTGAGGTTCAAGAGCCTGCGCAGGCGCCTGTGACGTCGCGACGCTGGTTCGCATGCCGCGCCAGCCGGCAGGCGAATTGAGCAGACCCATACCGGCTGAAAGCGTAAGCCGCCGGTTGGGCCCGCGTTGCTTTTTCTAACGCTCGACCTGCGCGGCCGCAATGTCCTCGAGCGATCTGCCGCGCGTCGGCACGCCCATCAGCAGCACGGCCAGTGCGCCGATCAGCAGCACCAGCGTGGTCGCACCGAACACGCCGGCAAAACCCAGCAGCGGATAGACGTACCCGACCAGGATAGGCGCGGCAATCGCGCCCAGCCGGCCAATCGACGACGCGAGCCCCGTGCCCGTCGCGCGCACGTCGGTGGGGAAAACTTCCGGCGTGTAAGCATAAACGCCGGCATAGGTGCCGTTCATGAAGAAAGACAGCAGGATGCCCGACACCATGATGCCGGTATCCGTACCCGTCAACGCAAGCCCTAGCGCCGATATGCCCCCCAGGATCATGTATGACGCGATGGTCGCCTGGCGGCCGATCTTCTCGTTGAGCCACGCGCCGGAAAAGTATCCCGGGATCTGGGCGATATAAATCACCAGCGAATACGAAAAGCTCCGCGTGATCGTCATGCCGTTCTGAACCAGCAGGCCGGGAATCCACGTGAAAAAAGCGTAGTAGCTGAACGTGATGGATAGCCACATCAGCCACGTCATGGCCGTGATGCGCGCGAGCTTCGGCGTCCACAACGCCTTCACGTTCGCGAGGATGGAGGCCCGTCCGGCGGCGAGCGGAACGTATCCGTCGCGTACCGGAGGCAGCGGCTCCAACTGCACGCCCGCTTTGATCACCTCCGCTTCCATGCGCGACACGATCGCGTCGGCTTCCGCGTGCCGGTCGCGCGCCTCGAGCCAGCGCGGCGATTCGGGCAACGCACGGCGCCACCAGAGCAGCATCACAATGGGCAGCGCAGTGATGACCATGACCGCGCGCCATGCATTGGGGGCGAGCGGGATCACCAGATAGCCGAGCAGTGCCGCCGCCACGAAGCCAAAAGAGAAAAAACCCGCGAGGCTGCCCGTGAAACTGCCGCGATACCGTCGCGCGACGAACTCCGAGAGAAACGGCGCGACGATGGCGCTTTCCGCGCCCGTCCCTAACCCGGCGACGATGCGCGTCCCAAGAAAAAATCCCCAGTCATTCGCTAGCGCGCTGGCCAGAGACGCTATGCAGTAAATCACCAGCGCATACATCATGACCTTGCGCCGCCCGATGACATCGCCGAGCATGCCCGCGAGCATCGCGCCGACGAAATAGCCAATGAACGTGCCGCTTCCCAGCACGCCCGTCTGCACACTCGTCAAACCCCATTGCGCGCGCAGTACCGGCAGCAGGAACGCGAGCACGGCGGCGTCCATTGCGTCGAAGGTGTAGCCGAGGCCGCCCATCAACAGCAAACGGCGGTGAAAACCTGAAAACGGCAGACGCTCGATGCGGGCGGCAATCATCGACATGGACAGACTCCGATAGGGACTGCGGGGCGTTCCGATGCAGGGTCATGCGGGTGACGCGGGTCGTGCGATCAAGCGCTTTCGAGCTCGTTGACGAAGAGCCGGCCATCTTTCATCACGAGCGGAATATGCTCGCCCTGCCCCAACAGGCAATCGACGGACTTCAGCGGATTGCCATCGACCACCAGCAGATCGGCATGCGCGCCCGGCATGATTCTGCCGAGCTTGTCCTGCATGCCGAGGACTTCCGCGCCCACGATGGTCGCGCTCGCGATCACCTCGGCCGGCGACAGGACTTCGGCGAGCAGCCGGAATTCATCGCTTTGCAGACGCTGGGCCTCGCCGAGCAAGTCCGTGCCGAAGCCCATCTTGACCCCGGCGCGCTTCATGATTTCAATCGAGTGCATGCCGGCGCCGTGCACGTCCGCGATCTTGGCAATGCTGGCCGGCGGCAGCCCATATTTCTCGCCTTCGCTTGCGAGGGCGTCGTACGTGACGAGGGTCGGTACGACATACGCGCCGTGCTCCGCGACGAGGCGGGCGGTCTCCTCGTCAATCAGATTGCCGTGTTCGATGGTGCGCACGCCGCAGCGCACCGCGCGCGCGATGGCCGCGGGCGTATAGGCATGCGCCAGCACATAGGTGCCTCGCCCCTCCGCTTCAGCGACAATGGCGCGGATCTCATCCTCGGAGTAACCGAACGCGCCGACGGGATCGGTGGGTGAAGCCACCCCGCCCGAGGCCATGATCTTGATCTGGTCGGCGCCCATCTGCAGTTCCTCGCGCACGGCCCGGCGCACTTCATCGACGCCGTCCGCCACGCGGCCGAGCGCGCCCACGCGCACACAGCATCCGCAGGGTGAATCGGGCGGCATGTAGTCGGAGCGGGCGCGGCTATCGGCATGACCGCCCGTCTGGCTCAACGCGCGGCCGGAGACGAACAGGCGTGGACCTTCAATCAGCCCTGACTCGAGCGCCTGCTTGAATGGATAGCCGGCGCCACCTGCATCACGCACGGTGGTGAAGCCGCGGCGCAGCATGGCGCGCATGATCGGCACGGCACGCAGCGTGACCAGCACATTGGGTAGCGTCGCGACGCGCGGCAGGTTGAACTCGATCGCGACGACGTGCACGTGCAGATCGATCAGCCCCGGCATGATCGTTTTGCCTTTGACGTCGATCACGCGCGCGCTGCTGCTTGTTATCGGCTTATCGGAAACTTCGCGCACGAAGCCGTCCTCGATGAGGATTTCAAAGCCTTCCAGCAGATCAGGACGGGTGGGATCGAGCAGCGCGCCGTTACGTAGGAGGAAGCTGGTCAACGGTTATCTCCTTCAGGTTGCGATCGCAGCGCCCGGCATCCGGGCCTCGCTTCGAATATGCGAGGCTGGAGCGAGGAAACGCTGCCAGGATGTTCATCGGTCGAATATGTTGTGTCAAGTATGGGCGCTGACGTGCAGGTGGCGCAAGACGGGACGTGCGGGACTGAAGCCGCCACCGAAGACGCATGCAGCTTGATCGAACGGTCATTGGCCACTCGTCACGCAAGAATCCGGGCGACCTATACTACCTGCGCGACCTGTGGCAACACAGCCGCGCCCGTTTCTGAATCGGCCGCTCGTCGAACTGAAAGGATGGGCGGGCAACCCGCGACCGATAACCTTCCGAAGATTTCAAACCCTTTCCCTAGGAACCGTAAATCATGGACCCGGTAACATCGACACTTCCCGCATCGTGTAAGGCCGTCCAGATCGATAAGTTCGGCGGTATCGATTCAATGCATTATCGTGACGTCCCGCTCGCGCATCCGGCGGCAGGCCAGGTGTTGGTGCGTGTTGCCGCAGCCGGAGTCGGGCCATGGGATGCGTGGATCCGCTCGGGCAACAGCGTCTTACCCCAACCACTCCCGCTGACCTTGGGCTCGGACCTTGCGGGAACCGTGGTACTCACAGGTGAAGGGGTAAGCGGCCTTGCCTCGGGAGACGACGTATTCGGCGTGACCAACCCGAGATTCACGGATGCGTATGCTGAATACGCGATCGCGGACGCGGGTATGGTCGCGCGTAAACCTGCCGCGCTGAGCTTCGAGGAAGCGGCGTCCGTGCCTGTGATAGCGGTCACGGCGTGGCAAATGCTCTTCGAGCAGGCCCATGTGACGAAAGGCGATCGGGTTCTCGTATTGGGCGGCGCCGGTAACGTCGGCGCGTTTGCCGTTCAGCTCGCCCACCGCGCCGGCGCGTTTGTTTTAGCGAGTGCATCGCACCGGGATGCGGATTTCGTCACGTTGCTGGGCGCCGATGAAGTCATTGACACACGCGAACAACCATTCGACGCATACCGGCATTCGTTCGATGTCGTGGTCGACCTGGTCGGCGGGGAAACGCTCGAGCGTTCCTTTGAGACCGTCAGGCGCGGAGGCAAAGTGGTGTCGGCGGTGGCTGAACCGAACGCCGAACGCGCAGCGGCGGCTGGGATAAGCGCGAATTTCATGCTGGTCGGCGTCACGACTTCAACGCTCGTCGAGCTCTCGGCGCTGCTTGAGACGGGAGCGCTCCGAACACGTGTTGGAGAGATTCTGCCGTTGTCGCAAGCACAGGCCGCCCACGAAATGCTGGAGGGTCGCAAGCACGCGCCGGGGAAGATCGTGCTCGTACCGTGACGTCGACGCCGGGGAATGCTCCCGATGGCATTCGCCCGCGCAACGGGTGCTGCACCAATTGTTTGGCTACGGCAATCGTCAAGAACCCATTGCTCGCGGCGCTGGCCGAACACTAGCCACCGGAAGCCGTGGTCGAAGAAGGGGCCGCCACTTCGGCCCGCTTCGTGGTGAAGTTCCAGCGCAGCGCCGTGGCCGTATCCACTGGCGCCGGCAGAAGACCGGCACGATAGAAGGTGTCGGCGATCTTTTGCTGTTCGCCGAAGTTCTGCGCATCCACGGCGCGCACCGCATAGCTGCGGCGTCCATTCGCACGCTCGATCGTCGCTGCGTCCAAACCCCAGATGGGCGCCAGCAACTTGGCCGCATCATCGGGATGCGAGCGCACCCACTCGCCCGCCGACGTCAGCTGTGCGAACACGGTGCCAATCACGTCAGGGTGAGCGGCGGCGAAGCTGCTGGATGCAAGGTAATACCGTTGATAGGAAGCGAGGCCCTCGCCATTGGCGAGGATGCGCACTTCGGGTGATTTGTCGACGGACGCGACGTACGGGTCCCAGGTGATCCAGGCATCCACGCTGCCGCGCTCGAATGCAGCGCGGCCGTCGGCGGGCGTCAGATAGCTGATGCGCACGTCAGCGGGTGCCAGGCCCGCTTTGGCAAGCGCCGCGAGCAGCAGATAGTGGCTGCCTGCGGCCTTGGTTACCGCGATGCGCTGGCCTTTCAGGTCGGCAAGCGTATGCAGAGGCCCGTCACGCTTCACGATGATTGCCTGGGCGCCGGGCGACGGCGCTTCCTGCGCGACATACACGAAACGTGCATGGGCCGCCTGAGCGAACACCGGGACCGTGTCGGCGACATCGGCGCTAAAGTCGACCGCGTCGGCATTGAGCGCTTCGGTCAGGGGCAAGCCGCTCGCAAACTCGTTCCAGGTAATGCTCACGCCCAGTGGCGCCAGCGCCTGCTCGAGCGAGCCGCGCGCTTTCAGGATCGTGATGAGCGTTGAAGATTTCTGATAGCCAATCCGCAGCTTCAGCGGCGTCGAAGAATGGGTGGCGGTTTGCGCATAGGCGCTACTCATCACGAGCAGCGACGTCAGTGCCGCACGCGCAAGCAAACGAAAGAGGGAAAGTGTCACGGCTCGGGATTCCGGTCTGGTAAAGACGATCAAACCGCGATCGTAGCAATGCCGGACCGCACGGATAAGCGAGCGTTTTAACTATGCTTAGAAGCTAAACGGATAATGGGGAAAGGAGCGGGGAAGTAATGCAGCGACAGCCCCGTATCCCCGCGACTATCGGCAGCGCGGGCGCATCCATCAGTCCATCCGTTCCGCCGACATCCAGCCGTTCGCGACGTTTGCCGCTGCAATCTGCTTCGCGATCAAATCGCCCAGCTTTTTCGCATCACCGGCCACGCTATCGCGTTTCACCTCGGACACGCCATGCAGCGACACACCGGTCGCCGCAGCCGTTGCAACATGGCCGGCCGCCGCGCCGACACCGGCTGTTTCCGCGACGCCCGGCATGTGGCCACTATCGGCGTTAGCGGCGAAGCTTTGCAGCGGCACCGGTGCGCCTTCTGCGGGCTTGTACAGAATCTGGACCGACGCACCCACTTCGCTCTTGCCGGCGCCAAGACCGATCAACATGCGACGGCGGCGCTTGCCTTCGTCAATCGTCTGGAAGTTGCCCTCGACGATCAGCGCGTTCTGATTCGCCGGTGCGGGACCATCCACGCGCACTGCGCGCAGTCCCATCGATTGCAGTTTGTGCACGATTTCGTCGGCGACCTGTTCACGTGTCTCCATCGCCGTCTGATACTGCTTCTGCGCAGACGATTCACCGCTCATCGCCGTCTTCAGTTCCTGTGCCATGCCGCTGTCCATTTTCACCTGGTCGGGCGTCGCATCGAACGAATACACATAGATGACGTCGGCGCGCACGTGCAGCGCAGCGTCGGCCACAGTGGTGGGGGTGGCGCCCATGGCGCAGCCGCTCATCAGCAGCGATCCCGCCAGGAGTGCCGTGCCTGCCAGGCGCTTTGCGTGGCGAACGAGGGAGTTGAATGAGGTTTGCATGTCGATCCTGTCATTGGCACAGGCGTGCCGTAAATTGTCGAGGGAGCGTCACCGACAATCGTTCGATCCACAGGATCACAAACTATCGGAGATCACGTCTGCATGAGTGCGCACTGTCTGTGAGAGAGGTGCGCCGCAACACGCAGACGCAAGTATGGGAGGAAGCGGGTGGGCACGCTATCCGCGAATTATGTCGCTCCATGTCGCCGGTCTGCCAACGCGATTGCAAGTCCGGCAGCCGCAATTCCGCGACATCGGGCGACATAGTTTGCGCATGGCTTTTAACCGGTCAGCCCACTACATTAGCTTCACCCGACGCGAGAGCGGCCTTGTCCCGCAGACCAGGCGTCCCATCTCAACCCGACACCCGCCCATCATGTTGACCACTGAAAAAATCGCGCTTTTTACTACGTTGTTCGTCGTGGGCGTCTCGCTGATCGAGGCGTGCGTGCTCACCCGCAAACAGCGCGACAGCGCCACGCCCTTTGATTGGTATGAAGTAGGGATTTCGCTAGCCGATGTGGCCGGCCGCAAGCTGCTCGCCCTGCTGCCGCTTTCGCTCGCGGCGCCCGTGTTCGCGCTCGCCTGGGATCACCGGATCTTTACCGTCACGCTCAACAGCGCGTTGATGGTGTTCCTGCTCTTTATCGGCCAGGAGTTCTGCTACTACTGGTACCACCGCGCGTCGCACCGCATCCGCTTTTTCTGGGCGACCCATGCGGTTCACCACTCGCCGAACCAGCTGACGCTTTCGTCTGCTTACCGGCTTGGCCTGACGGGCAAACTGACCGGTTCAGCACTATTTTTCACGCCCCTCGTGTGGCTTGGCGTGCGTCCGGAAATCGTGCTGGCGACGCTGAGCTTCAATCTGCTTTATCAGTTCTGGCTGCATAACACGTGGACGCCGAAACTCGGCTGGCTCGAATACGTATTCAATACGCCCTCTGCGCATCGCGTGCACCACGCGTCGAACGTCGATTATCTCGATGCGAACTATGGTGGCGTGCTCGTCATATTCGACCGCCTGTTCGGCACGTATGTCGAAGAACGCGCTGACGAGCCATGCCGCTACGGTCTCACGACACCGACGCGCTCGCGCAATCCGCTCGTCGTCGAATTCGAGCACTGGGTCAGCCTCGCGCGCGATATTGCATCGGCGGGTAGCGTGTGGACTGCGATCAGCTACGTGATCCTGCCGCCGGGCTGGCGCGCGGACGGTGCCGGCGAAACCACCGAGGCGCTGCGTCAGCAGAATCTGGCCACACGTCGCGCGGTTCCATTCAGTACGCAGCCGCATCTGAAGCAGTGAGCGGGCAACTCGACGCCGAGGGGCAAACCTCGGCGTCGTCGGAAGACGCGGCGGTAAAGGTATAGGTAAAAGCCGCGGATCTTCTTGCAGAGCGCTTCACCACCGCGTGACTGCCGGACTTATTTGACTGCCTGGATTTCGTCGGCGAGCTGCTTCATTTGCGGGGTCTTCTCGTACTTCGCCCAGACCGGCTGCATCGCCTTCACGAAAGCAGGACGATCGATCTGCGACGCGGCGACGATGCTCGCGCCGCCCTTGGTGACCGTCTTCGCCGCGTCGTTTTCGCGCGCGGTCCACAGCTTCTGGTAGTAAGGCACCGAATCAGCCGCCGCCTTCTTGATGATGTCCTGCTCTTGCGGCGTCAGTGTGTCCCACACCTTCTTGGAGAACACCAGCACTTCCGGCGTCATCGAATGCTGAGTTTCGGAGTAGACGTTCGCGACCTCGAAGTGCTTGCCCTCTTCATACGTCGGCAGGTTGTTTTCCGCGGCGTCGACCAGACCCGTCTTCAGGCCCGTGTACACCTCGGCGGTCGGCATCGGCGTCGGCGTGCCGCCCATTGCCCTGATTTCATCGACCATCAGATCCGAAGGTTGTACGCGCACCTTGAGGCCCTTCATATCAGCGGGCGAATGAATGGCCCGTTTGGCGTACATCGAGCGCGCGCCGCTCTCATAGAACGTCAGCGCGATCATGCCCTTCGCCTTGAAGGCGTCGAGAATCTTCTGGCCTTCCGGGCCGTACATCACTTTGCGGAAGTGGTCGATGTCGCGAAACAGGAACGGCAGCGACGGAATCATCGACTCGGGAACGATCTCGTTGAACGCTGCACCGTTGGCGCGAGTCATGTCCAGTGCGCCAATGCGAACCTGGTCGATCGTGTCGTTTTCGGAACCCAGCGCGCTGTTGCCGAAGACCTTCACGGAATCCTTGCCACCGGTTGCCTTGCTGATCTCTTCACCCATGTATTTCACGGCCATATTGGTCGGATAGGTGTCGCCGTGCACATCCGCCACGCGAAAGACTCGCGCCTGTGCGGAGCCGGCGCTGAATGCCAGCAAAGAGGCCGCAATAATCGCCGGGACAGGGGAAAAGTTGAATTTATTTTTCATCGTGATATTTCTTTAAAAATAGATCATCCGACGGATTGCGAATGCCGAGACTTGAGCCCGCAAATTAGTTGTACGACAACGTACAAATTCTATAAAACACGGCAGGAGATGTACATACCGTGTTTACCCGTGACGCAAACCCGAGCGAGAGGGAGGGGTCCGCCGGTACCGACGGTTATTTGACATACAATGGCGCGGATTGATGACGAACTCGCTTCCAATTGCTGTACTTTCTGGAGAAGAAGGCGAGACCAAACGGCGTCGCGGGGGACCGTGACGTTGTACGACGAGAGAAGTCAAGGAGCCAGAAAATAGGCAAACATCTCATCGAATTGATTGACGGAGCATAAATAAAACAAACCGCCCTGTTGCATGGCAGACAACGTCACGGTGACTAATGGGCTAACAGCGTCATTCAATGCAAAGCTCGAAAGACCGAACCGAATTTCTTTCGACATTTGTTTTTTATTGACGCACACATTGCGCATCATCGAAAGCGGAACGAAAAGAAAAAATAACATGGCGGTCATGTCGCGTCTCTAAGGTCAGCGGCACGGTGAATGGTGACAATCTTGTCGCCGCCGTCAATGGAGATTAAACAGATGACGCGTGCCCTTTACCCCACCTCGGCAACTCTGAAGGCGCTCGCCGCCGCGGCGGTCATCGGCCTCGCTTCGGCGAGCGTGCAAGCCGAGGTGCCCGATCCAACTACCCAGATTACGCAAAGCGGCTACTCGCCCGTGTATGTCGGTGTCGATGCCGAAACGGCGACGGTACCCTCGAACCCTGCGACTACCGGCGGCAAACCGACCGTGAGCCGTGCTTACGTGATGCGCATCGATCTGCGCGCGCCGGGCGTGAGCGTCGAGACAACCGGGCAAAGCGGTCCGCTGATGACGACCTCGGAGACGATTTCGCAATTCGCCGCGCGCACCAACACGCGGCTCGCGATCAACGCCAATTTCTTCGCGCCGTGCTGCGCGACGACGCCCGAGCCGAAGACGCTGATCGGCTTGCTGGTGTCGCACGGCCAGGTTGTCAGCCCGCTGACCACTGACCCGACGCAAAGCGAAGCCGTGCTCGCGATCACACGGCAGGGCCGCGCCTATATCGCCGAAGCGCCGCAAATCTCGCCGCAGGATCTGAAGCTGATCGATACGGCGGTCTCGGGTTCGGCCATTCTGCTAAAAAATGGCCAGGACCTCAGCGCGCAAAGCCCGAACGAAGGCGATCCGCTCGATCCGAATCCGCGCACGCTGGTCGGCCTGTCGCAACAGGGGCGCTTCCTCTATTTCGTCGTGATCGATGGGCGCGTTGCGGGATATTCGACGGGCACGACCAACGGACAATCGGCGCAACTGATGAAGGCAATCGGCGCGGATGATGCGATCAATCTCGACGGCGGCGGTTCGACCGAACTCGTGCGCGCCGATCAACTCGGGGTGCCTTTCATCGTCAACACACCGAGCGGCGGTGCGGAGAGACTCGACGCGTCGGCGATCGGCGTGCATGCGTTGAAGCTGCCGGATTTGCCGGGGTTGCCGTTTTAAGGACGCTGAACGCCTGATGATGCGATAAGTCCTTCAAAAGGACCGGGCGGTACTGCGCCGCCTGGACCGGAACCTCGCTCAGCGATTCCCGGGCACTTCTTCGAGCACTTTGCGCAGCACCTCCAGGAAAACTTTTGCCTGATGCGACAACGGCTCCGAGATGGAATACACCGCCTGCACCTTGAGCGCTATTTCGGGGCGCAAGGGCCGCACGTCGATACGCTCGCGCCGCGTGGCGTCGAGGCACAGCGGATCGACCAGCGCAACGCCGACACCCTCTTCCACCAGCGAACACGCGCTCATGGCAGAGCGCACTTCGACAGTGGGCCGCGGCCGGATTTCACTACCGAATGCGCTACCGACTACGCGTCCGAGCGGGGTCTCGTGGCCGTAGTCGATCCACGGCCGGCCTTTGAGATCGCGCAGACGCACCGTCTTGCTATCGGGCAGCCAGCCACGCGGACTCACACACACGAGTGGCACCGTCACCAACGGTTCCGTTGCGAGATTCGGATGCGCGACCTCGAACATCGACACGCCCACATAATTTTTTCCGAACATCACCCGCGGCACGAGGTTGTTATGGGTAAGCGGTTCGAAATGCACTGGCAACTCGGGATATTGCCGATTGAATAGCGCGATCGCACGCGGCACCAGATGCACGCCGAGGCTCGGACTGCAGACCACGTTCAGTTTGCCGCTGCGGCCCTCCACCAACGCTCGCACGAGGTCGTCAACGCGTTGTACCCCGGCATAAGCCGCCTCCACTTCCTCGAAGATCTGTTTCGCCTCCGGTGTCGGATAAAGACGCCCACGTGCGCGCTCGAATAACAGCAAGCCGAGCCGCTCCTCGGTCACCGACAAGACCCGGCTCACTGACGGCTGCGCGACGAACAGCATGCGCGCGGCCTCGCTGACCGAGCCGGTAATCATGATGGCGCGAAACACTTCGATCTGGCGCAGGCTCATGCTCAGCCTGCTCTGCGGGGACTCTTCAACTGGCATGTCTTCCTTGGGGACGGTTGTCGCCACAATGATGGCGTGGCATCTGAACGCGCTGGGTATGCATTGCGTCTATACCCTGCCAATTTTGGACTATTTCACGTCCGGATGGGCGATTGATACGGTTCGGGTATCGACATGGATATCACACGGGAAGGTTTCTCTTGTCACAGCCGATCTGCGTCATCAATCCGAATTCGCTTCAGAACGTAACGGCGAGCATTGCGCGGGCCGTCGAGCCACTCGTCCACGGCGGCCCCGGCTCGCTGCAATGTGTCACGCTGGATGCGGCGCCACCGGGCATCGTGTCGCAGCGCGATGCCGACCGCGCCGCGCCGCTCGTCTCGGCGTTCATCGAACAGCATGAAGCCCGCTTCAGCGCGTTCGTTCTCGCCTGCTATAGCGATCCGGGCCTTTTCGCGGCGCGTGAGGTCACCCGCAAGCCGGTGATCGGCATCGGCCAGGCCGGCCTCGCCACGGCGTCGCTGCTCGGCGAGAGGATCGGCGTGATCGCGATTAGCGCGGCCGGCATCGCCCGCCATTGGCGCTACTACCGCGCGCTCGGCCTCGAACGGAAGATCGCGGGCGAACGCTCGATCGACCTGTCCGTCGCGGAATCGGGCGATGAAACGCTCGCCCTCGAGCGCATGAACGAGACGGCGCGGATGCTGCGCGATGTGGACGGCGCCGATGTGATCGTGCTCGGCTGCGCGGGCATGGCCGCGTTGCGCGCCAAAATCGAAGCCGCTGCGGGCCTGCCCGTGGTCGACCCGTGTACGGCGGCGGTGAGCTTCGCGATCGCCCGGGTACGGGACACCGCTCAGGTGCGCGCATGAATCACACCGCATCCGCGTTGCCGACGCTCGGCGTACTGGGGGGCATGGGTCCGCTGGCAACGGTCGACTTCATGCACAAGGTGATCGACGCCACGCCGGCCCGTCACGATCAGGACCATATCCCCGTAATTGTCCATAGCGTTCCGCAGATACCCGATCGCAGCACCGCGTTTCTGACGGGCTCCGACGCGCCCTGGGACTACCTGCTTGCCGGGTTGCGTGTGCTGGAAAACGCGGGGGCCGATGCCATCGCGATTCCATGCAATACCGCCCATCTGTGGCATGGCCGGCTCGCGGCAGCGACGCGCGTGCCCGTGCTGCATATCGGCCACGCGGCCTGCGACGCCATTGGCCGCCGCGCCGATTCGGTGCGCCGCGTCGGCTTGCTCGCCACCTCGGCCACCTTGCAGGCGCGTATCTATCACAGCGAACTCGAGCGCGCCGGCATTGAAGTCGTCATGCCTGGCGCGAGCCGTCAGGAGACGCAGGTGATGGCCGGTATTCATGCGGTCAAAGCCGGCCAGCTTGAACAGGGCCGCCTGCTGCTGCGCAGCGCGGCCGAAGCGCTCGCCGACAGCCCGGTCGACGCCCTGCTGCTGGCCTGCACTGAAATCCCCGTTGCGCTCGCCGGCCAGAGCTTCGGCGTGCCCGTTCTCGACGCGACGGACATGCTGGCGCGCGAATGCGTCGCCTGGTGGCAACGCGCGCTAGCCCACTCACCTTCAATCACTCCCGCACATGAATGATTTTGATTTGACGATACGCGGCGGCACGGTCGCCAGCGACGTGGATACTTTCCGGGCCGATATCGGCATAGTCGGCGATCGCATCGTCGCGGTGGAAAACGACCTGCCCGCCGGCCGGCGCGACATCGACGCGGCCGGCTGCTACGTCCTGCCAGGCGGCATCGACTCGCACTGCCATGTCGAACAACGCTCCGGCATGGGCCGCATGGGCGCGGACGACTGGTACACGGCCAGCGTTTGCGCCGCCTTCGGTGGCACAACCACGATCGTGCCGTTCGCCGCCCAGCATCGCGGCATGGCGCTCGCTCAGGTGGCCGCGGACTATGCCCAGCTCGCCCGCGAAAAATCGGTGATCGACTACAGCTATCACATGATCCTGTCCGAGACGGATTCGCAAACACTGAATACGGATCTGCCGGAACTGATCCGCTCGGGCATCACGTCGTTCAAGGTCTACATGACTTACGAGCAGTTGAAAATCGACGACTACCAGATGCTCGACGTGCTCGCGGTGGCCGCGCGCGAACGCGCGCTCGTAATGGTGCATGCGGAGAACAACGACGTCATCAAATGGGTATCGCAACGCTTGCTGGAGCGGGGCTATACCGCCCCGAAGTTTCACGGCGCGAGCCATGTGCAGCTTGCGGAATCGGAAGCCACGCATCGCGTGATCCAGTTGTCGCGCCTGTTCGATGTGCCGATTCTGATCGTGCACGTGTCCGCGCGCGAGGCGCTCGCCACCATCCAGGCCGCGCAGAAGATGGGCGCGCAGGTGTATGGCGAGACCTGTCCGCACTATCTGGTGCTCACCGAAGACGACATGGACCTGCCCGGCACCGAGGGCGCCAAATATTGCTGCAGCCCGCCCCTGCGAGATGCCGACGCGCAGCAAGCGCTCTGGGAAGCGTTAAAACAGGGCACCTTGCAGACTCTCTCGTCGGATCACGCGCCGTATCGCTACGACGCCAGCGGCAAATTGCCGAAAGGCGATGCGACCACCTTCAAGGAGATCGCCAACGGCATGCCCGGACTCGAAACGCGCTTGCCGCTGCTGTTTTCCGAAGGCGTCGGCAAGAAGCGGCTCACGCTGCCCGAATTCGTCGCGCTCAGTGCGACCAATCACGCGCGCATGTATGGGCTATTCCCGCGCAAGGGACTGCTGCAGCCGGGCGCCGACGCCGACGTCGCGATCTGGAACCCGCTGCGTGAAGTCACGCTGAGCGCCGCCACGCTGCACGACAACGTCGGCTATACGCCATACGAAGGCATGCGCGTGACCGGCTGGCCGGAGACGGTGGTCAGTGCCGGACGCGTGATCGTCGAACGCGGCGAGCTACATGCCGAGCGCGGCAGCGGACGCTTCATCCCGCGCACGACGCCGATGCCCTGCGCGACCGAACGCGAGCTCACGCCCTCGACCCGCTTTTTCCGCTCGCTCAGCTACGGCGCACACGAGCAGAAGTAAACACCGCCCATCCCCATTCATTTTCAGCAAGAGGTACTCATGAGCCATGCTCGCAAACTCGGTCTCGCCGTCGCACAAATGGGACCGGTCCATCTGGCCGACAGTCGCGCCGCTGTCGTCGCGCGCCTCGTCGATATGCTGCGCGAAGCGAAAAGCCGCAACGCCGACCTGGTTGTGTTCCCCGAAATGGCGCTCACCACGTTCTTCCCGCGTTACTGGATGAGCGAAGAAGAAGCCGTCGAACGTTTCTTCGAACGGTCCATGCCGAACGTTCATGTGCAACCGCTGTTCGACGCGGCACGCGAACTCGGCATCGGCTTCTATCTCGGCTATGCGGAAATCACGCCGGAGGGACGCCGCTTCAATACCGCGGTGCTGGTCGATAAGGCTGCGAATGTGGTCGGCAAATACCGGAAGATCCATTTGCCCGGCCACTCGGACCACAAGCCCGACGCGCCATTTCAGCATCTCGAGAAGAAGTTTTTCGAAGTGGGTGACCGGGGCATTCCCGTCTTCGAAGCATTCGGCACCAAGGTCGGCATGTGCCTGTGCAACGACCGCCGTTGGCCGGAAACCTGGCGCGTGATGTCGTTGCAGAGCGCCGAACTCGGCGTGCTCGGCTACAACACGCCGTCCTGGAACATTCATTGGAACGAGCCGCCTCACCTGCGTATGCACACGCATCTGATTTCCCTGCAAGCCAGCGCCTATCAGAACGCGATGTGGATCGGCGCCGCCGCGAAGTGCGGTGCGGAAGACGGCTTCCACATGATCGGCGGATCGGTGATCGTGGCGCCCTCAGGTGAGATCGTGGCGCAGAGCGCAAGCGAAAGCGATGAAGTGATCTTCGCGAACGTGGACCTCGCATTGGGTGACACGTTCCGCGAACACGTCTTCAACTTTGCCAAACACCGCCGGCCGGAACACTACGGCCTGATCGTCGAACGCACCGGCGCCGGCGCGCCGCTGCCCTACAACAAGGACTGACGCGTCGCACATCGGACACGCGCCGGGCATCGCCACCTCAGGGGACCTCTATCATGACTCGCTATAAATCAGACGGCACAGCCGCCCTCGACTCGACCGACACGATCGCCACGGAACGCGAGTCGCTTTCGTCCGCCGACTCCCGACGCCCCGCACGCGCGCTCATCGCCGCGGTCTCCGGCTACGCGATGGACGGCTTCGATCTGCTGATCCTCGGCTTCATGCTCAGCCTCATCTCCACCGACCTCGGGCTGACGAGTTCGCAAGCCGGCTCGCTCGTCACGTGGACGCTGGTGGGCGGCGTGCTGGGTGGCATCGGCTTCGGCATTCTCAGCGATTATCTTGGCCGCGTACGGGTTCTGACCTATACGATTCTGATGTTCGCGCTCTTCACCGGTTTGTGCGCGCTTGCCACCAGCTACTGGGATCTTCTCGCCTATCGCTTCGCTGCCGGCGTGGGGCTGGGTGGCGAGTTCGGTATCGGCATGGCGCTTGCCATCGAAGCGTGGCCGGCTAACAAGCGCGGCCGCGTCTCGTCGTATGTCGGCATGGGCTGGCAAGCCGGCGTGCTGGCAGCGGCGGTCGTCACGCCGCTGTTGCTGCCGCATATCGGCTGGCGCGGCATGTTCGTGGTCGGCCTCTTTCCTGCCGTCGGCTCGTTCATCATCCGCAAGGCCATCGGCGAATCGGAACTGTTCGTGCGTAAGGCGGCCACGGTCAAGCGTGAGTTCCCGGTCAAGACACTGTTTCGCGATGCCACCGCCACGCGCCGCAGCATCGGCGTCATCATTCTGTGCTCGGTGCAGAACTTCGGTTACTACGCGATGATCGTCTGGATGCCTGCGTATCTGTCGAAGACGTTCGGCTACACGCTGGGAAAATCCGCTGTCTGGACCGGCTGTTCGATTGTCGGCATGTTGGTGGGCATCTGGATCTTCGGCCAGCTTGCGGATCGTGTCGGACGCAAACCGGCCTTTATCGGCTATCAGATCGGCGCGCTGGTCATGGTTCTGATTTATTCGACGCTCAGGTCGCCTGAGGCGCTGCTGGTCGGCGGCATTTTCATGGGGGTGTTCGTCAACGGCATGATGGGCGGTTATGGCGCGCTGATGGCCGAGTTGTACCCCACTCATGCCCGCAGCACCGCGCAAAACGTGCTGTGGAGCATCGGCCGGGCGGTTGGCGGTTTCGGGCCGCTCGCCATTGGTGCGCTGGCGGCACACTATTCGTTCGGTACGGCAATCGCGCTGCTCGCCGGTATCTACGTCATCGATATCGCGGCGACGCTGTTCCTGATTCCCGAGTTGCGCGGCGTGGAACTCGAATGAGCGATGGCTTGCGGGGCGGCATGGGTGAATGCGTGCGGGCGCGGTGGCCTGCAACTCCGCCAGGCCCCGCGAAGCTCAGCGGCCGGCTCTGTGCGCGCCATGTGACATGTGACATGGCTCCATGATCTAGATTGTAAAGAGATGTACGAGTGGAACAATGTTTCCGGAGCCATCTATCTTCCCGTCGGCCGTATACCTATGCCTTCTAACGGGGCCGGAAAGCCCCGTCTCCGCGGCTAGACTCGTTTGCGGTCCTGATGCAGGCGCGCCCTTCGACAATACCGGGTAGAGGTTCAGCGCACTTTCGTTAATGGTCAGTGCACCGCTCTTCGGAAAACTTAAATCCGCCACCTCTTCCTGCGCGAGCACCTTCGTGCCTTCAATATAAAAATAATGCGTTGGAAAAATAGATCCGCAGCCGAGCAATTTAAACATCCCTTTATCATAGGTCAGGAGGAGTTCGCACCATACCCACGGCACATGGTAGCGACAGCCAACCTCGTCGCTCACTCCGATGCCGTCAGTATGGGAGCCCGCTCTGAACTTGATCAGTGCATTTACGCAAACCACTTCATTCTTTGGCGTGGGAGGCAGCACGGTATTTGCGTGTCTCGCGCGCGTATTAACGAGGGAAATACTGCTGGCTTCTCCTGGATAAGAAAGTGGGTCACTCATTGACGATTTGGTCATGGAGGCCCACGCGTGAGTCTGATGCGACGTATAGGAGTTGAAATAGCCCTCGTAGACGATCTTTCCAGATTGGCAATCGCGTCCGCATGATCGGCGATGGAGAGGCGCGTGACACCCGAGGTCGACTCGCTCGCGCCGTAACCTTGCGACAGCACCGGCCCGATCCGCGCCCACGCTTCCTGAATACGCGCCGGCGCCATGGGCGCCGCACCGTAGCCGAGCATCTTCAGGCTCTGCAGATCGGCGGTGTCCAGTGCGGGATCGTTGAGAAGCATATTGATCATCGCGGGTACCATGAACACGTGCGTGATCCGTAGCCGCTCGATTTCCCGCAGAAAGTGAGCGGGCTCGAACGTGTCGAACAAGACGAGCGTGGCACCCGAATACAGGTACGGCCGCATCAGCATGCCGGACGCGTGGGTGACCGGACCGATCAACGCGAGCCGGTCGCCGGGTTTCGCAGGACAATCCATGCCCTGCAGAATCTTGCGCAGCGACGCGAGACGGTTACCGTAGGTCTGCATGGCTGCCTTGATCTTGCCGGTCGAGCCGGACGAAGCGAGATCTGGATTACCTGCTTGCGGTAGAAGAGCACGGCGGCTTCGGAAAGGCCGCGGAGGCGCTGGGCATGAGCCAGCCGGCGCTGACGAAAGCCATTCAGCGTGTCGAGGCGCAGACCGGCCTCGCGTTGTTCCAGCGCACGGCGAATGGGGTCGCGCCCACTCAGGCGGGTTCGCTATTCCTCGTGCGTGCCAGGAAGCCACTTTCGGTTTGACCCAAGGCGTAAAGCAAACCAGCAGATAAGTTATCCGAAAACCCGTGCCCAAGCCGCCCGAAGGCGCCGCGCACGGTCTTCGAAGAGATATGAGCCGGCCAGCGTCAAAAGCGCAGAAATAGCGCCCGTCAAAATGTGCTCGACGTAGGGAATGCCGTAGTGACTCACGTGCGCGTAGGCATCGCCTATTGCTGTCAGGCAGCCGACGATCAGCGCATTGCCGTATCGATGCGAGTAGAGTTTCGCCGCAGGCGTGAAGGTCAGCAAGACCGCGAGGAGCCCCGTGAGCAGACCTGTGTGGAATGCAATCGTCCAGTGGGCAAGGCTCATCACATTGCCCCAACTTCCCGGCATGCAGGTCATGCATGCACTGGTCGGCTGCCAGAAACGCTGGATAAACAGCCTGAATCTGCGCTTCCACTCGGTGGACATGATGTATTCCCGTCAATGCCGTTTTTCGCGGCCGGCGCCATTGTGGGTACCGTTAGCGTGCCTTCCACGCCTTTGACCGACTTGCCAGCCTGGTCGTGAATGGCTCGAATCCGCGCGCCGTCGAGATCGGCCCGCAACCGCTCCCTGGCCGTGCATGTTGCCCAAGACGCAAACGACCTGTCGATTCTAGCAGCGCGCGCTGCGCTTTTTCAGCCGGTCTACACTGTGGCCTTTGCAACCTCATGCAACGGAAGCTCAGTCACTTCGTCCCATTCACGATGCCCTCTCCATTACGCCTGCCTGTGCTTTATGCCGTCTTCGCACTCTGCGCCGCAACGGCAACCTGTGCCGCCGGCGCGCAAGAATCCGATCCGTCGCCCGAGCGCCTCTCCGCCAGCGGCATCCATCATGCGCCACATACGGATAACGGTTTCGAAAACGACGATGGTCCACTCGCGCGGGGCTCGGTCTGGAAGTGGCGCTGGAACCGTCTCATTCATCATCTGCCGCCGCCACCCGAAAACGGCTACGCGTTTCCCGTGGATCATCCGGACGTCGAATGGATCAAGGCGAACCGCAGCGAGAATACGATGACGTGGATCGGCCACGCTAGCGCGTTGCTGCAGATCGACGGCGTGAACATCCTGACCGATCCGGTGTTTTCCGAACGTGCATCGCCGTTCTCCTTCATCGGGCCGAAGCGGCGCGTGCCACCCGGTTTGACGCTCGCCGAATTGCCGCATATCGACATCGTGCTGATCTCACACAGCCACTACGATCACCTCGACGCGGCAAGCGTGCAGGCATTGAACGGTCAAGCGGGCGGGCCGCCGCTCTTTCTCGTGCCGCTCGGCATCAAGGAATGGCTCGCGCAGAAAGGCATCACCCATGCGCAGGAACTGGACTGGGGCGACCGGACGCAAGCGTCGGGGCTCGACTTCTGGTTCGTGCCCGCGACGCATTGGTCCGCACGCAGTCTCACCGACCGCAACGAGACGCTATGGGGCGGCTGGGTCCTGAAGACACCGTCGCGCGCAGCGCATCCGTTCTCGCTGTATTTCGCGGGCGACACCGGCTATTCGGACGACGCGAAGCGGATCGGCGCGGCGTTCGGCTGCTTCGATCTCGCGCTGATCCCGATCGGCGCATATGCGCCGCGCTGGTTCATGGCCCCACAGCACGTCGACCCGCAACAGGCCGTGCAGATTTTCCAGGACGTGCATGCGAAAAAAGCCATCGGCATTCACTGGGGAACGTTCGAACTCGCCGACGAGCCGCTCGACGAACCGCCGAAAAAACTGGCCGTAGCCGCACGTGAAGCCGGCCTGCCCGACGACGCGTTCACGGTGCTGCATCACGGTCAGATGATCCGGCTCGACAATCCGGGCAACCCTGTGAATTCACCCGGCACGCACGACGCATGCGCGCAATAGCCGTGCGCTAACCATGCGTTAATCCTGCACGGATAGCGCGCCTTTCATCGCCGAGCGCACGAACGACACAAAGCGCGTCGTAACCGGATTTACGCACACGGACGGCCATGCGAGGCCCACGCGCCACTTCGCCTCTTTGCCGGGCAGCCTGAGTACCGTCGCATCACGCAGCAAATGCTGCGCACGCGAAGGGATGAACGCGACGCCCACTCCCGCGACGACTGACGCGAGGACGGACTGCACGTCTTCAGCGTATTGCGTCACGTTCGGGACAAAGCGGCGTTCGAGGCACCACCGGTCAATCTGTGCAGCGAGCCCGGGGCCGCGCATGCGCTGCAACGCGACGAAGCCGATTTCATTGAGAACGCCGAGATCAGCCGGGAGCCGCGCGTATCCCAGGTGGGGCGGCAATGCCAGTGCAAGCGCTTCGTCGAGCATACGGAACGACGAAAGGCCCTCCGTGGCCGGCAAGCGCATGAAGCCGGCATCCAGCTTGCCCGCCAGCAGGCGGCGCGTTTGCTCGGCGGACGAAAGGTCGCATAACGTGACAGCGACCTCGGGATGCTGCAGGCGGAAATCGGCGACAATCCGCGGCACGACCGTCAGCACGGACAGACATATACCGAGGCGCAAATGACCACGCCGGCCGCTGCTTGCCTCTCGCGCACGCAGCAGGATCTCATCCGCGTCGCGGACGAGCGCCTGCGCATCGGGCAGGAAACTCTCGCCGAACAGGGTGAGTTCCGCGCCGTGCCGCCCTCTTTCGAACAACTTGCCACCCAGGCTTGCCTCCAACGCGCCGACCTGCTTGCTGAGCGCCGGCTGGCTCATGTGCGGTGCATCCGCCGCGCGACTGAAATGGCGCAGTTCGACAACGGTCAGAAACGTCTTCAGCAGTTTCAGTTCCATTCCACGAAGTTATCGGATTGGTCAAAACATTCATTTTACTAATTGATAGGCGAAGCGTTCAATAAGGGCATTCCTTCCCGGAGTTATCCATCATGTCCTTTCGAAGCCCGCTGAACCACCAGACGCAGGGTTCCCGTGAATCCGCCACCCCGCGCCAATACAACGCCGACGGCGAACCCGATACGGGCTCGGTCCCCAGTCCCGATCCGCGCAATGGCCACGCTCGTCGCCGCCGCTTCGGCGACGCGATAGCCGACATGCCTATTCGCCCAACAACAGGCGCGATCGCAGTGAGCTTCGCGATCGTCTCGCGCAAGCACTGGCCGCGTTGAGCCGTGCAGCGGCGCGGGCATGCATGCCCTCTCAGCCGTTCGAGCCCAAGGTGGGCCGCGACGCCGGCAGATCAGAACCGTCCGATTCTGACGCGTTCGTGGTCTCTCGTTGCCAAACTGCCGTGCCACGTTGAGTCCATGCAAGAAGCGATGCGAACAGAAAAATAAACACAAACACCGTCGACACCTCGAAAAACAATTTCGCTATGCCAAGATGCATTGCAAGCAGGATGCCACCTAGCAGCGACCCCACGACCGAGCCAAGTTTGCCGACGCCAATCGCAAAACCCACGCCTGCGGAGCGCAATGCGGTTGGATACACCATCCCTGACACGCCATACAGCGCAAACTGCGCACCGATCACACATACGCCGCTTGCAAACACGGCGGCATAGAGCAGCGCGGCAGGCATCGGCATACCGAGCGAAGCCGTAATCGGACACCCAAGCACCGCGAGCATTGCAATGACGGCAATGCCATATCGGTCAACGAAGCGGCTCAGGGCCAACGCACCGACCGTGCCGCCGACGGGAAACATCATCGCCAGCTGCGCCGCGCGTTCAGGCGCCACCACGCTCATGCTGAACAGAATCGGCAGCCAGTTCTGCAAAAAATGCAGTGCGAGCGAATTGAGAATGAACAGAATCCAAAGCAACGGTGTCACGACGCCGAGGCCGTTGCCGAATAGCGCGACCACGCTCGCCCGCTGTGCCGGCTTCTCGTCATCGAGAACATACGTCGCGTCATCGCTCACTACCACGCCGGCGCGCAGATGCCGTGCAAGTCGCGCGATGCGCTGCGGCGCACGTTGGTTGAGAACCAGAAAGCGAATCGACTCCGGCAACAGTGCGAACGATGCGAGCCCCACCGCGATCGCGCTGACCCCGCCCACCTGGAAGACGACGGGCCAGCCGAAATGCGGCAGCAGCCATGAGGCCACCACCCCGCCTCCGCCCGCGCCGACCGAGAAGCCCGAAAACATCAGCGTGATCCACGTCGCGCGCCGTGCCTTGGGCGCATACTCGGACACGAGCGCAACGGTGTTCGGCACGACCCCGCCCATTCCAATGCCCGCGAAAAAACGCAGCACGCTCAGCTGCTCCAGCGAGGTTGCATAGGCACACGCGTACGTCAACGCACCGAAGAACAGCGAGCCGTAGATGATCGCAGGGCGGCGGCCAAAACGGTCACCGATAAATCCCAGCAGCAATGAACCCACCAACACGCCGAACAGGCTGTATCCGAACACGTGTCCGAAGCTGGCGGCATTCGTATGCCACGCCTTGATCAGCGCAGGGGCCGAAAACGCGACGGCCACCTGATCGTAGCCATCGATCAGCACAATCAGAAAACACCACGCAATCAGTGCAAAAGCAAAACGGCCGGGCTTGTGATTCTCGATCAACTCAGAGATCGCGATGACCGCGCTTCCTCTATCCGCACGGTTCATCGGGAACCCCCACGCCATTCGACGTCAAGGCAAAGCAACGCGGTGCGATGTAATCCCCCGTTCGACATCCCTCCGTATAGGCCGCCACGACTGGCGCCAATCCGTCTGTCCCGATTCATGTTTGTCTCCTGCAAGGCTCATTTTTTTACGCGGGCCGCGTTATTCCCATCGTCATCCAGTGTAATGAATCGCTATCGTTGCGAGAATCATCAATAAGCGATGGACCTATCGAGTAAATCGAATAACGGATACCGTCCCGCGGGCGCTCTGCGCGGGACAGTCCAATTGTTCGTCAATTTCTATGAATCGTTGCGGATAATTTGATTCTCGTTATATACGCCCGGCGCTAACATACAGAACTTAGGTACCTCGGTTAGCTACCTGATACTCGCCCCATGGAAGGAGATAGAAACAATGATCAATCTGCGAGTCGGCGACCTGGTCGTTCGCAATGCCGAGCGCTCACCCGATGCGGCCGCGCTTATCGAAGGCAATCGCGTTATAAGCTGGCACGAGCTCGATCGGACCACCAATCGTATCGCCAACGGACTGCTGCAGGCAGGACTCGTCAAAGGCGATCGCGTGGCGACGATCGTGCGTAACGGCGCAGCGTCAGTCGAGATGATTTTCGCGCTGGCCAAGGGCGGTCTGCTGGCCGTACCGATCAACTACGGCCTCACCCCTGCCGAGATCAAGGTGCTGTTCGACGATTCAAAGCCGAACGCGATCGTAATCGACGCGGAATTCGTCGACGCATTCGGTGCACTGCTCGACCGTCCCGGCGTATCCGTGATCGTGCGGGGAGAGAATGCGGCACGGCCTGGCTGGATCAGTCATCACGAATTGTGTGCGAACGCGGCCGATACAACCCCGCCTGTTGAAAACGATCCCGACGAAATCCGCACGATCCGCTATACGAGCGGCACGACCGCCGCGCCGAAAGGATGTCTCGGCACGCACCGGCAGATTCTCTCGAGCATCAATAACTTCTTCACGCAGTTGCCCGTGGCGAAAGACGGCCCGTTCCTGCAAATGCTGCCGCTGTTCTCCGGTGCGGGAATCTGGATGGCAATCGCGGCGGCCTGGCACGGTGTCGGCAATGTACTGATGGCCGATTTCAACCCGCAAACCGCGCTGCGGCAGATCGAAACCCATCGCGTCACGCACACTTGCGGTGTGCCGACGATGATGAGCCGCCTGGTCGATGAACTATCGAAATCCAGCTACCAGATCGAGTCGCTGCGTCTGTTCGGCTATACCGGCGCGAAAATGCCGCCCAACACGATCCGCCGCGCGCTTGAAGTCTTGCAGTGCGATTTCTACCAGGGTTTCGGCGGCGGGGAAATGGGTGGGCTCGTTTCGTATCTGATGCCTGAAGATCACCGCACGGCGCGCGAGCAAGGCGGTGCGCCTGCCAAGCTGGCGTCGGCAGGACAGCCCGCGCGCTACGCGGAAATCTGCATTCGCGACCTGAAGGACGGCACGCCGCTACTCACCGCGAACGAGGTGGGCGAAATCACCGTGCGCTCGCCCAGCAACTTCTCCGGCTATCTGAATCGGCCTGAAGAAACCGCCAGGACCTTGCGCGGCGAATGGGTCTATACGGGCGACGTCGGATACCTCGACGACGACGGCTATCTGTTTGCCGTCGACCGCGCGAAAGACATGGTCGTGACGGGCGGGATGAATGTGTCGTCCGCGGAAGTCGAGGCCGTGCTGTCAGAGCACCCCGCGGTAGGAACCGTCGCCGTGATCGGCTTGCCGAGCGAAGAATGGGGTGAACAGGTCACCGCCGTCGTCTCGCTGCGCGATGGATTCGAGGTATCGGAAGCCGAACTCATCGGCTTTGCTCGCAAGCAACTCGCCGGCTACAAATCGCCCAAGGCGGTACATTTCATTTCGACCTTCCCGATGAACAGCGTCGGGAAGATCCTCAAACGCGAACTTCGCGACCAGCTCGCACCAGGCAAACGCGGCTGAGCCGACAGAGCTGGCGCCCGATTTTTCACTACGCTTAAGGAGACATCATGGATTGGACATTGAACCGCTCATCCGGCCCGCGCGGCTATCTGATCGAGAAAGAAGAGTTTGAAACGATCGAAATCACGATGCCGGAAGAAGGCATCGCCAAACTCACGCTGAAACGCCCCGACAAGCTGAACGCTTTCAACTCCGCGATGATCGGCGAGATTCGCGCGGCGATGTGGCGCCTCAATTACGACGACAGCGTGCGCGTGATCGTGCTCACCGGCGAGGGCCGCGGCTTTAGCGCAGGCCGCGACGTGAAGGAATTGCAGGGCGAACGCGGCATGCCGCTGCCGCACTATCGTGCCTACGTGCGCGCCAATCACGATATGCTCGACGATCTCGAAGCGATTGAAAAGCCCGTGATCGCAGCGATCAACGGTATTTGCGCGGGCGGCGGTATTGAACTGGCCGCGTCGTGCGATTTCCGTTTCGCGTCGAAGCAGGCCACCTTCCTGCTGCCGGAAATCTTCATCGGCGTGATTCCAGCGTCGGGTGCATGCTCGCGCATGATCCAGATGATCGGCATCGAGAACGTGAAGGACCTGGTCATGACGGGCCGTACCGTCGACGCGGAAGAAATCCGCAGCATGGGCTTCGTGCGCCGCGTGGTCGAACACGATCAGCTGGAAGCCGAAGCATTCGCGTTTGCGAAGCTGCTGATGAAGGGCGCGCCGCAAGCAGTCGGCATCGGCAAGCACGTCACCAACACGTGCCAGAACGTCGATACCGAAACGGGACGTCTGTTCGAGCGGCTCGCACAATCGTCGCTGGTCGGCACCGCCGACTCGACGGAAGGCGTGCGCTCTTTCATCGAGAAACGTCCGCCGAAATTCACTGGCCGTTAAATTGGCTGTTAATTTTGGCCGCTAGGCACGGCCATTAAGCGAAGCGCTGATTCCGCGCATCTGGCGCCCGCGTGAAGCGGGCGTCTTCTTTTCCACCACTCGATGCAGGTATCGACTTGAAGCTCTCAGGTATCCGCGTACTCGATTTCTCCCGCTTCATGGCGGGTCCACTCATCTCGTCGATCATGGCCGACCACGGGGCCGACGTCGTCAAGGTCGAAGGGCCGGACGGCGATCCGACGCGCGCCGGCCGGCGCACCCGTGCCACGCAAAATGCCGGCGATTCGTTTTCGGCGCTCAATCGCGGCAAGCGCAGCATCGTGCTCGATCTGAAGCAGCCAGCAGACCGTAACGCCGCGCTCGAACTGATTCGCAATGCGGACGTCCTGATCGAATCGTTCAGCCCGGGCGTCACCACGCGGCTGGGCATCGATGCGGAGGTTGTGCGGCAGTTGAACCCGCGGCTCGTCTACTGTTCGATCAGTGCATTCGGTCAAAGCGGTCCGTTGCGCGATGCCGCGGGCCACGATCCCGCCGTGCAGGCCCTCGCAGGCATTTTGCCGCTCGATCGCAACGGCGCGCCGGTGATTCCGGCCGTGTCGATCGCGTCGTGGTGTAGCGCGCATAGTGCGCTTGCCGGCATTCTGATGGCCCTGATCGCGGCACGCACCTCCGGTCTGGGCGACCATATCGACATCTCGATGCATGACGTTGCGCTGAGCACGCGCCCCAACGCGCTCTTTAACGCATTGGCGGAAAGCGCCGCAGCCGACGTCACGCTCGGCTACGCGATGCTGGAGCCGTACGAAACCGGAGACGGTGGATGGCTATGCCTGGGTGCTGGCGAACCGCGCTTTGCCCGTGCGCTGCTGACTGCGCTCGAACGACCCGATCTGGTTGCCGTCGCGCTCGATAAGCCGGGCGCCGCGCAAGACCCGCTGCGCGTTTTTCTTGCTGAGGTGTTCAGGCGCAAGCCGCTTGCCGAGTGGCTTGAATGGCTGGCCGCCCATGCGATCAGTGCGGTCCCGGTATTGCGCTATGCGCAGGCGGTGCGGCACGAGCACGTCAGCGCACGCGGCATGTTGCTCGCCGACCCGCAAGGTAATCTGCATCTCGACACGCCGATCCGCTTCGAGCGTGAACCGGGGAAGCCCAATCTGCATGTGCCGGCGCTCGGCGAACATACGGCGGAAATACGCACTGCGGCGGGCCTGAGCTAGATTGTGTCAGTGACGGGACTCGCATGCCGCGTCCCGTCTCGTCTGCCGCAGGCCTCGATCTTCAATCATCAATCGCTGCCCATCACACGGAACACGGCGACCTGCCGTCCCAACTCCAGCGATTGCTGATCGAGCGTCTGCGCGGCAGCACTGGCCTGCTCCACCAGCGCGGCGTTTTGTTGCGTGATCGAATCCATCAGTCCGATCGCCGCATCCAGTTGTTCGATGCCCGAGCGCTGCTGTTCCGCCGCATCCACGATCCCGCTCATCATCGTCGAGAAGCGCTGCGCTGCAACCAGCACGTTGTTCATCGCGTGGGTCGCGTCCACGGCGAGTGCCGTCCCGTCGACGATCGCGCCGACCGAGTCCGCGATCAGTCCGCCGATCTCCTTTGAAGCCGTCGACGCATGCTGCGCCAGCGCGCGCACCTCGGCGGCGACGACCGCGAAGCCCCGGCCGTGCTGACCTGCCCGCGCGGCCTCGACCGCTGCATTCAGCGCGAGGATGTTGGTCTGAAAGGCGATGCCTTCAATGACCTGAGTGATATCGGCGATCCGGCGAGAACTGCCGTCGATCCGCAACATCGTGCTGTTCATCTGACCGATCGTCGCGCTGCCGTGTTTCGCGGCGAGCGACGCTTCATCGGCCAGCATGCGGGCCTGTTGTGCCTGGTCGACGTTCTGCCGCACCGTCGCCGTGAGTTCGGTCATGCTCGCCGCCGTCTGTTCGAGCGATGCGGCCTGCTCTTCGGTACGCGACGACAGATCGAGCGTGCCCGCTGCGATTTCACGCGTCGCCGTGCCGATGGATTCGCAACTGCGACGCACGGTCATCACCGTATGCGATAACTGCGTCTGCATCGCGCGCAGTCCGCGCAGCAGCAGACCCATTTCATCGCCACGCGAGGTGGCGATGTCTCTGCGCAGTTCACCCGACGCAATCGCTTCGAAGTGCGCGAGCGTATCGGCAAGCGGCTTCATGATCGCGCGGCGCAGGCTGGCCCAGCTGAAGACCGCCGCCAGAATGCCCAGCGCAATCAATACGCTCGACCCTGCGACGAACAGGTTGAAATAACCCTCGGCTGCCAGGTAGCTGCGTTTTGCGTTCTCGTAGAGCGCGCGCTTCAGCTGGTCGTTGGCCACGTTCATGTCGTTGAACAACGGACTCAACTGCACGGTACCGATCTTCGTCGCCTTGTCCTGATCGTTGTTTCTGAGCGCGTCGATAAAGGCATTCATGGCGTCGCGTAACGCGTCGCGCCGCTGCGTTGCCGCCTCGATCAACGGGGCTTCGTTCGGCTCGTGCACGCCATCGACGAAGCGCCGCCAGGCAGCGTCCGACTGCCGGAAATATTCGCTCGCGCGTTTGATCTGCTCCTGCGCGCGGGCCGCGTCGGCTTGCGCCGTGACGCCGCCCAGCACGAGCCGCGTTCGGGCGATCGATAGCTCGGCCTCGCCGATGTGAATGGTCGCGGCCAGCTTGTTCTCGTACGTATCGCGATTCGCGCGGTTCGCCCTATAAGCGCCCGATAACCCGAGCGCGCCGATCACCAGCATCAACGCCGCCAGCAGGACCATCGTCAGGGCAATGCGCGTTTGCAACGACATGGTCCGTCGTCCATTCTTCATTCGGGCACGTCCTCACGACCCGCAGCCGCATGCTTGAGCGTGGCCGGATACCGCAGGCTCGCAGCGGCGTCGTTCGCGTGTTGCGCCCCGAAGCGGACGCGGTACAGCAGTGCAAGCACGGTCGAAAAGACGGCGGCGATCAGAAACAGCGCCGAGGCCGCGTAGAACAGTTGCGCGATGGGCAGATGCATGGACAGCAGCAGCCCGCCGATCAGCGGGCCGGAAACGGAGCCGATCTTGCCCACCGATATCGCACTGCCCACACCGGCGGAGCGAAATGAGGTCGGGTAAATCATGCCCGCGACCGCGTATAACCCGTATTGCGCGCCGACCACGCAGAAGCCCGTGGCGAACACGGCGAGCATCAGCCAGCCCTCGGACATGCCGAGACCGAGCAGCGCGACGACCGGGCAACCGACGGCGGGCAGCGAGATGATCGCGAGCACGCCATGACGATCGACAAAGCGGCACAGAATCAGACCGCCCAATACCCCGCCGACGGAGAACATCGTGGTGATCAGGCCCGCACTTTGCGGATTGATGCCCACGCCTTCCATGAGAATCGGCAACCAGTTCTGCAGAAAGTACAGCGCCATCGAGTTGACGATGAAGACGACCCACAAGAGCGGCGTGATGGCACGCAAGCCGTCGGAGAAAATCAGCTTGAGCACGAAGCGCTTCTTTTCCTGCACCTCGCCGGGCACGAACTGCGCATCGGCGGGAAGCGTCAACTCGGGGCGCAGACGCGCCACCAGCCGGCGCACCGTTTCGACGCTGCGACGCTGCACCACCAGCAGCTTGGCCGACTCGGGCAACATGAAGATCAGCAGCAGCGCGACAATCAACGATCCCGCTCCACCGACCACGAACATCACCGGCCAGCCATAGCGATGAATCAGCGCCGATGAAACCAGACCGCCCGAGCCCGCACCGATCGAAAAGCCCGAGAACATCAGCGTGACCCATGTGGCACGCAGGCGCCGCGGCGCATATTCCGCCACCAGCGCGACCGAGTTCGGAATGACACCGCCCATGCCTAGCCCGGCGAGAAAACGCAGCAGCATCAGATCGCGCAGCGAGGTGGCCCACACCGAAACGAGCGTCAACACCCCGAAAAAGAGACTCCCGATGATGATCGCCTTCTTCCGGCCAAGGCGGTCGCCCAGGTAGCCGAAGATGAACGAACCGATCAGCGTGCCGAACAGGCCGGCCCCGAAAACGGCACCAAACCCGCCACGCGCCACATGCCATTCCTTGATGATGGCCGGCGCGGCAAACGACACGGCGGTTTGATCGTAGCCGTCCATCAGCATGATCAGGAAACACCAGAACAGCAGGCCGACGGCGAATCGTCCTGTCTTTTGTTCTTCTATGAGGGCTGCAATATTGAAAGTCCGATCTGCTTGCATGTGCGTCCTAGTTGCCTCGTCCGACGGATACGCGGCGAGAGATACACGTATCTGCCTTGTTCTTTTCACGGTGGCGTCGCCGGGCTGCCTCAATATACGGGGTACCCGTGCGCAACAGAATCAAAAAATCGCGATGAAGAGATAGAAAAAAGTGAATAAATGCGCGTGCCACGCAGCCTGCCACGACGGCTGCGCCCTATCTTCATCCGCGCTTCCCGCGTCGCTCTCACGCCATGTCGCCTCCTCCGTCTGGACGCTTTAGAACATTTGATTGATGCCGATCCGGCCCACTGTCTGCGCGCTGGAACTCGACGGCAGATAACCGAATTGCTCAGCCTTTGCATTCGGTCCCGACGCGCGCTGCAGCGCCACGCCTCCGTAGATCTGCGTGCGCTTGGACAGGTAGTGGGTGAGGAACAGGTTGTACTGGTTGTAGGTTAGCCCTTCGAAAAGCGAGCGGTTGTACGAAACGCCGAGCACATAGAGGCGCGCGCCGCCGCTCAGATCGATATTCACGCCGGCCTGATAATTGCGTTCAGACGCGGAACCCTGGGCGTTTTCGAACTTGACGTCGGTAAAGGTCGCGTGTGGGATGAAACTGCCGAGCGTGACCGAACCGCCTAACGCGATCGTGCTGTAGCGTTGCGCGTTGAACATCGTGCCCTGCCGCAGCGTCTGGCCGAGCAGCGACGTGAGTCCGAACGTGCCGAAGATGTCCGCCGTGCGGTCGTGCGACATGGTGTACGCGGCACCCAGCTTCACGAGGCCGTTCTGGTAACGCCCACCGAGACTGTACTGGCGCCCGGCGCTGAAATCGCCGGCCTGTCCGCCAAAGCTGTTCATGAAGCCGGCCTGGAAGCCGTGGTAGTCGATCGTTTCGTACTTCAGCGAATTGTCGAGTGCATGCGTGTTCGCAAGGCCGTCGAAGTTGCCGACCGTGTAGAACGACGAGATCCCCGGCACCGAATTGTTCAGGCCGCCGACGTACTCGTACACGTAGTCCGGAATGTGGCCGAGGCTCAGGGAGCCGAAGCGGTCATTCGAGACGCCCACGTAAGCGTCGCGATTGAAGAAGCTGGTCGGATTGATCTGGGCGCCCGTGTTGGTCAGGAAGCCGGACTCCAGCCGCGCGAACACCTTGTTGCCGCCGCCGATATCCTCCGTGATGAGAAAACCGAATCGGTCCGGCGTGCGCTTGCCGGCGGATTCCTGATACACATGCGCGCCGTGTGAGTTCGACACGAAGTCGAGGCCGACGTCGATGCTGCCGTACAGCGTGACCGACGACTGCGCGAACGCAGGGCAACTCAGCGCAGCCGCGCAGCTGCCAAGCAACAGGCTTTTCTTGTTCAACGGTTGTCTCCAATGTTTTTTTTGTTGCCGGCTGCCTCGATCGGGCGCCGGCTGAACGACATGGGTGGCCGGCCTGCGGCGACACGCGTTGTTTCGTGTTCCGGGTAGAGCGGTTTTCACATGTTGCGCAGAGTGTAGCGAAGTCGTTTGCGATTTTGAATCGTGAAATATTTATCAATCAATCGAACAAATCGAAAAAAGCCGATTATCGATCAGTGTAATTACCAGGGCACCGCTTTAAATGCCCCGCGCGGCTTCAATTCTCTCGAATCAGCGTGCTAACATCCGTCGCGTTATACGAATCCCTATTCCCGCACCACGGAGAAACGACATGCAAGTCAGAGCAATGCCACCGCGGCGTATCGTGGTCGGAATCAGCGGCGCGTCGGGCGTCATCTATGGTGTCCGGCTGTTGCAGCTGCTGCGTCAGCTGGAAATCGAGACGCATCTGGTGATGAGCCGTTCGGCCCAGGTCACGCTCGCGCACGAGTCCGATTACACCGTCGCCGACATCCGCGCCATGGCGACCGTCTGCTATGCGCACGCCGATATCGGCGCCGCGATTTCCAGCGGATCGTTCCCGGTACTCGGCATGATCGTCGCGCCCTGCTCGATCAAAACGCTGTCGGAAGTGGCCACGGGCGTGACCAGCAGCCTGCTTTCCCGCGCTGCCGACGTGACCTTGAAGGAGCGCCGTCGCCTCGTGCTGATGGTGCGCGAGACGCCGCTGCACCTCGGCCATCTGCGCAGCATGACGAGCGTGACCGAAGCCGGCGCGATCATCTATCCGCCGGTGCCGGCGTTCTACGCGAACCCCGATTCGATCAGCGACATGGTCGATCACACGCTCGGACGCGTGCTCGATCTGTTCGGCCTCGAAACGTCGACGGTGCAGCGTTGGGGGATGTAAGCGACGGCAATCAGTGACTGCAATAGCACCCGCCATAAGCACCCGCGAGCGCCCCTGACCGCGCTCATTGCGCGGGTTTTTACCAGGCCCGTTTAATTATCAAAATTGGTTAATGATTCATTCGGATTCTTTTGCTTCTTTAGTGTGAGGCATTGAATTAAAGTGGTTACCGATTTCCCGGGGTTTATTACCAACAAGTTTTATCGATTGATTGATAAATAATCTCGATAAAGCAGGTGCCCATTACGAAAAAGGTCCAATCGTCGAATGAAGATAGTTATTGCAGGTGCCGGTATTGGCGGGTTGACGGCTGCCGCCGCCTTACTGAAGAAGGGCTTCGATGTCACCGTTCTCGAGCAGGCGCAGGCGCTCAAGGAGATCGGCGCCGGGGTTCAGCTGAGTCCAAACGCAACACGCGTGCTATATCAGATCGGCGCCGGCAACACGCTCGAGGGCCTCGCCTGCGAGCCGCCCGGCAAGTGTGTGCGGCTCTGGAACACCGGCCAGACCTGGCGTCTCTTCGACCTCGGCGCGCAATCGCGCGAAACGTACGGTTACCCCTATTTCACGCTGCATCGCGCGGACCTGCATCAGGTGCTCGCCGACGTCGTGCGCGCGTTGAAGCCGCAGGCGATCCGCCTCAATCAGAAGGTGGAAAGTTTCGAGCAGGTCGGCGACATCGTCAAAGTGCAAACCGTGAGCGGCGAAGTCTACGAGTGCGATCTGCTGATCGGCGCCGACGGCGTTCACTCGCGGGTTCGCCGTGGCTTGTTCGGCCCGGACGAGCCGGTGTTTTCAGGCGTGATGGCGTGGCGTGGCGTGATCGATGCAGCCGCGCTCCCCGAGCACCTGCGCTCGCCGCATGGCACAAACTGGGTCGGCCCCGGCGCGCACGTGATTCACTATCCGCTGCGCGACAACAAGCTGATCAATTTCGTCGGCGCGATCGAACGCACCGGCTGGGAAGTCGAGTCCTGGTCTGAGCGCGGCACGCTCGAAGAATGTCTGAACGATTTCGAGGGCTGGCACGAGGACGTGCGCGCGCTGATTTCCGCGATCGACATTCCCTACAAATGGGCCTTGATGGTCCGCGAGCCGATGCCGCGCTGGAGCTCCAAGGGCGTGACCCTGCTCGGCGACGCGTGTCATCCGACGCTGCCGTTCCTCGCCCAGGGCGCGGGGATGGCCATTGAAGACGGCTACCTGATTGCACGCTGCCTCGAACGTTATGCCGGCGATCTGCCGCGGGCACTCGAGCGTTACGAAGCGTTGCGCCTCGATCGCACTGCGCGCGTGGTGCGCGGCTCGGCCGCCAACACCACCCGTTTTCACAACCCGGCGCTCGCACATGCAGAAGGCGCGGCAGCTTATGTCGACACCGAGTGGAACGAAGCGCGCGTGAAAGAACGCTATAACTGGCTGTTCGAATACAACGTCGACACGGTCGAAGTCTGACCGCTTGTTACACGACAAGGAGACACCTGTGTCCGCATCCAACACTCCAATACCCGCTGTGCTCGGTCTGCACCATTTCGCGTGGCGCTGCCGCGATGCCGAGGAAACACGCCACTTCTACGAGGACCTGCTCGGGCTTCCGCTGGTTCATGTGATTCGTCTGGACCGTGTGCCGAGCACGGGCGAATATTGCCCGTATGTGCATCTGTTCTTCGAAATGGCCGACGGCTCGAACATTGCATTTTTCGATCTCGGCGACAACACCGCGGCGCTGCCGTCACCAAATACGCCGCCGTGGGTGAATCACCTCGCCTTGCGGCTCGCCTCACTCGACGAACTCGAAACCATGAAGCAGCGGCTCGCCGCTCATGGCGTCGAGGTTCTCGGCGTGACCGATCACCACTTCGTGAATTCCATCTATTTCTTCGACCCGAACGGCATCCGCCTCGAACTGACGGTGCCGGTCGCGCCGGCGGAAGAGCTCGCGGGCTATAAATTGCAGGCGCGTCCGGCGCTCGACGCCTGGACTGCGGAACGACAGGCAGCCGAACCGGAGACACGCCCCGCATGAGCGCCCTGAATCTCACGCACGATCCCGCGCGGCGCAGCTGGGTCGAGTCCGCCAATCTGCCCGGTGCGGACTTTCCGGTGCAGAACCTGCCGTTCGGCGCCTTCAGGCGCGCCGGAGAAACGCACATGGGTGTGGCGATCGGCGAGCGCGTCGTCGATCTGCGGGTCTTGCACGAAGCCGCGCTGCTCGACGGCGACGCGGCGATTGCCTGCGCCGCCGCCTGCGACGGCTCGCTGAACGAATTGATGGCGCTCGACAGCCGCTATATCAGCGCGCTGCGTCATGCGTTGTCGGATTTATTGCGCAGCAACGCACCGCAACGAGCGTGGCTTGAAGAACGAATCGACGCGTTGCTGCCGCGAATTGCCGACGTTACGCTCACGCTGCCGTGTGCAATCGGCGATTACACGGACTTCCTGACCTCGCTGCACCACACCGAACGGCACGGCCGCTACAAAGGCCTGGCCGACCCGTTGCCGGCGGCGTTCAAGTCGCTGCCGATCGCCTATCACGGCCGCGCGTCGTCGATCTGCGTGAGTGGTGGCGAAATCCGCCGACCGCACGGCCAGTATCGCGACGCCGATGGCAACGTGCGATTCGGGCCCGCGCCGATGCTCGACTTCGAACTGGAACTGGCGGGCCTGATTGGCCGAGGCAACACACTAACGCAGCCGATTCCGATCGACGCAGCGCGCAATCATATCTTCGGCTATTGCCTGTTGAACGACTGGTCGGCAAAGAGCATTCAATGGTTCGAGCAGGTACTCGGTCCGTTCCTCGGCAAGAGTTTTCATTCGAGCCTCTCGCCGTGGATCGTGACCGAAGAGGCGCTCGCCCCGTTTCGCAAGACGGCGGCGCCCCGCGCGCCTGGCGATCCGGCGATCATGCCGCATCTGCATGGCGTGCATGATCAGGAAAGTGGCGGTCTGCATCTCGAACTGGAAGCGCATTTGTCGACCGCGAAGCTGCGTACTGAAGGTGCTGAAGCCGTACGAATCACACGTACGCATCTGGACAATCTGTACTGGACCTTCGCGCAGATGGTCGCGCACCACACCAGCAACGGCTGCAATCTGCGCACCGGCGATCTGCTCGGCAGTGGCACGATCTCCGGCGCCAGCGACGAATCGCGCGCCTGCCTCACCGAACTGAGCAATGCCGGCAAAGATCCGCTTACGCTACCCAACGGCGAAACGCGGACCGCGCTCGAAGATGGCGACGAGATCATTCTGCGTGCCCGTGCAAACCGCCCGGGCGCCGTGTCGATTGGCTTCGGCGAATGCCGTGGCCGCATCGCCGCCGCACTCACGTTCGAGCGTTCCGGTACGTCCCCGCGAACCGAAGGAGTGTCCGCATGACGACCGGCAACACGACCGTGAACGGCTATGTGCAATTCGGCCACGGGCCGCGCAAGGCGCTCGTGCTGAGCGGCTGGTTCGGCAGCTCGGCCGACTGGACCGCGCTCAGTACGTCGCTCGATCCTGACAGCTTCACGTATGTCTTCTTCGACTATCGCGGCTACGGCCGCTCGTTCGATCTCGCCGGCGAATTTACGTTCGACGAAGTGGCCCGCGACGTGCTCGCGCTCGCCGATCATCTGGGTTGGCAGCGCTTCAGCCTGATCGGTCATTCGATGGGTGGCATGGCCATGCAGCGCGTGCTGCTGGCGGCGCCGGAGCGGATCGAGAAAATGGCCGGCGTGTCGCCCGTGCCCGCATGCGGCTCGCGAATGGACGAAGCCCGCCTGCGCGGTTTTTCCAGCGCGATCGACGATGCCGACAAGCGCGCGGCGATCATTCACTTCTCGACCGGCAACCGGCTGAGCGCCCGCTGGAGCGCACATCTGGCGAGCGAATCCGTGCGCCTGTCGCGCCCCGAGGCGTTCGCCGCTTATCTGCCACAATGGGCAAGCAGCGATTTCTCCGCGGAGATTGCGGGCAACCCGGCGCCCGTGCGGCTTTTCATCGGCGAACACGACCCGACGATCACCGCCGACCTGATGGATCGCACATGGCTCGCCTGGTATCCTTACGCGAGCGTCGAAACGCTTAAAAACGCGGGACATTACGCGATGTACGAAGTACCGGTGGCGTTGGCTACCGCGCTGGAAAGCTGGCTAAAACTGGCATGAAATCGCGCGCACGCCGTTGGCCGGCGTGTGCTGCTTGCTGCAGCATGACAAGACCCCCTTCATAATGTCCGCGCTGATCGCCGTGTGCCACTCGAGACCGTCACTCACCGCGTGCTGAGCCGTGGCGGCTGCACCTCGCGCCGGGAGTGAACGTTACCGGCGCCGGCGGTGTTGCCGCACAGCTCGCGGCAACAGCGGTGTCGATACGCTTCTGAACACACCGGCGCGCGCGACCTACTACTAGAAACGGAGAAGATAGTGAGACCCAAGACAGCGATCCCGTCGACCGCACAAGGCACAGCATTGCCGGACCTCGAACAGTTCCGGCTGCGCCGCTTCCTCGACTCGCTCGACGACACCGAACTCGAACGTCACGACCAGCCGGTCGACCTCGCCGACGTCGCCGCGATCATGGAAGGTAACCCGCGGGCTGTCTGGTTCACACGACCTTCGGGCAACACGATAGCGCTCGCCGGCAGCGTCACGGCCAGCCGCTCACGCCTCTCGAAGGCATTCGATACGACACCGGCGCAGCTGCTTGAAGTGGTGCGTGAACGGCTGCGCAACAAAGGCAAGCTGGTTGAAGTGAGCCAGGCCGAAGCGCCGGTTCAGCAAGTCGTGCTGACGGGCGACGACTGCGATTTCACGAGCTTGCCGGTGCATTTGCAACATGATCTGGACGGTGCGCCCTATATTTCTGCATCGATCGATTTCGCTGTCGATCCAGACACGGGCTGGACCAACGTCGGCATCCGCCGTCTGATGCTGCGTGGACGCCGCACCGCGGGCATCGATCTGGTCGCGCCGTCTGATCTGCGTGCCATCTCGATCGCTCACTCGAAACGCGGCGAGCGTCTGCCCATCGCCTTCGCAGTGGGTACGCACCCGATCGATCACGTCGGCGCGACGATGCGTATTCCGGCCGACGAGCTCGAACTCGTCGCCGCGCTGCGCGGCGCGCCGATGGGCGTCGTCAAGTGCATCACCAGCGACCTGCTCGTGCCGGCCGACGCCGAATTCATCCTCGAAGGCTATCTGGACGAGCGCGGCCACGCGGAACCTGAAGGACCGTACGGCGAATTCCTCGGCTATTACGGCGGCATCAAAACCAATCCCGTGTTTCATCTGACGGCGATCACGCACCGTCGCGATGCGGTGTTTCAGACCTGCACGATCGGCGGCCGCACGATGGCTCGCACGGATACCGCGCAACTCGCCGCGCTGCGCACCGAAGTCACCGTCTGGCGCGCGCTTGAAACCGCCGTGCGCGAAATCAAGAGCGTCTATGCGAGCCCCGCAACGGGCGGCATGTTCAACGTGCGGATCGCGTTGCAACAGCGCGTGCCAGGCGAAGCGCGCAATGCGATCGCCGCGGTCTTCGCATCGCTCGCGAATGTGAAGCACGTGTTCGTGGTCGATCCGGACATCGATATCTACTCCGACGAACAGATGGACTGGGCGCTCGCCACGCGCTTCCAGGCCGACCGCGATCTGGTCACCTTTAACGGCATGCGCGCGATGCCGCTCGATCCTTCGCTCGCCGGTGCGGCCGTCACGGCGAAGGCCGGCTTCGATTTGACGCTGCCGCTGCTGCCGCCCGGCGCGCAGCGTCCGCTCGAACACCGCGTTCCGTCGCCGCCGGCCTACGAGGGCGCGCGCTTCGAATCGCTCGAAGCGGCTCTCGAACACGGGCCGAAGCGCTTTACCGAACTGATGTCCGCTATCCAGACGCGCGACGGCCGGGAAATCGTGCGCTGGCTCGAAGATGTCGGCGCGACACGCGCTATCGTCCGGGACGAAGAAGGGCGCTACTTGTTTGCATGAGATTGCGCTGTCGTAATTGAAAGCTGAATGCCGCGCCGGCTCCCGGGGAGACCGCGCGCACCGCTTTTCGTGGCTCGCCCGCGCCGGAAACCAGGTGTTGTCCCCGTCGCGGGCGCCAAACCAAAAGGGATAGAATCGCGGCCTGCTCATTGCGCCCGGTAGATAAAGGATCGTTGCAGATGAACCTGTCCCTCAAGCAACTCAAGGTGTTTCTCGGCGTGGCGAACGCGTCGAGCTTTACCAAGACCGCGCAAAGCATGCATTTGAGCCAAGCCGCGCTGAGCGCCATCATCCGCGAGCTTGAAACCCAGTTGCAGTGCCGTCTGCTGGAGCGGACCACGCGTACGGTGTCGCTGACCGAAGCCGGCCGCATGTTCTATCCGACGGCGATGAAAATCGTCGAGGCACTCGAACGATCGGTGATCGAGCTCAACGAACTCGGTCGTCAAAAGCAGGCTTCCCTATTGCTCGGCTGCACGCCGATGATTGCCGCGAGCCTGATGCCGCAGGTCCTTGCGCGCTTCGCGCAGATCCAGCCGGAATCGCATATCGAACTCGTCGACCGGCCGCCGAGTGAATTGCTCAAAATGGTCGAGGAAGGCGATCTGGATGCTGCGTTCGGGATTTTCTTTTCGCAATTGTCGGGTATTGAACGGGTACCGATCTTCCCGACACGTCTCGTGGCGGTTTCGTCCGCTGACGAAGCGGCGTCGGGATTGGGCCCGACGCAGCGCGACGGCGTGCGCTGGAGCGCGCTCGAAGGCCTGCCGCTCATTACGCTTCCCAAAGACAATCCGCTGCAACGGCTGATCGAGGCTTCACTCTCGAAGGAAGACATCACCGTCGGGCGGCGCACCGTGGTGGGCCATTTGCAGACCGCGATTGCCATGGCACACGAAGGGCTAGGCGTCGCGATCATGCCGTCGTTTTGCGAACACATCTGCCAGCACTACCGGGTCCGAATCGATGTCATCCGGCCCGAAGTCGAATTTTCGTTCTATCGGATCACGCGAGGCGGCCGCGACACGCTCACCGTGCTGGACCAGTTCACTGAAATGTTCGCGGAAGCCGCGCAGAAAAAACCGGTCCTCGTGACGAACGGATCGCGGTGAATTATTCCTCCTCACGGCCGCTATAGGCCGCAAGAAATTCATCCGAGGCAACCAGGTCGGCGAGCGCGCGCAACGTGGCCGCTGAATCGGGGCCCAGTACCGATTCGACCCGCTGATTCGCCATCGCCCAATGTTCGATGGCCTCGCCAAGCCGCGCCTCGCCAACGGTTGTGAGTGTCCCGCGTTTGGTACGCCGGTCCTGCTCGTCAGGCTGCAACTCGACGAGGCCGTCGCGCACAAGAGGTCTGAGCGCATGAGTCAGGGCGGAAATCTGAATCGCAAGCTTTCCCGCCAGATCCTGCAGCGTGGGCGCTTGTCCATCATTGGCCGCTGCCCACCGCTGGATTTCCGATAGCAGACCCACCTGGGTTGCCTTCAGGCCCGAAGGCGCGAGTGCATCGTCGTACAGATTGCCCAACCGGCGTGCGGCGCGCCGCAGCGCGGTATTGGTACATGCGAGGACCTCGTAGGTGCTTGGCTCTTCATCGCGTGTGGAAGCCGATACGTTTCGTTTCTTCATTTCATCACCGTTATTTCCCATAACGTAAGCATGGTTGAGTACAACACCATTGACAAGTACCCACTATATACCCATATACTTGAGCCCTCAATTAAACAATTGAGCACTCAACTTATATGATCTGGAGAAACGCAATGACTGCTAGCAAAAACACCGCCCTGGTAACCGGTGCCTCTTCCGGCATCGGCGCCGTCTATGCCGATCGGCTGGCTGCGCGCGGCTACGATCTCATTCTGGTGGCACGGCGCGCGGACCGCCTCTCGGCACTGTCGCAAAAGCTGTCGGAAACCTACGGGGTCAAGGTCCAGGTACTCGTGGCGGACCTCGCGCAGGAAGCCGATCTTGCCAAGGTCGAAGATGTGCTGGCCAACGATTCCAGCGTGACGCTTCTGGTCAACAACGCCGGCCTCGCGCGCCTTGGCCCTCTGGCGAAAACGCCGGTGAGCGACTCGATGGCACAGCTGAACCTCAACGTCACGGCGCTGACACGTCTGACCCATGCGGTGCTACCTCGGCTCCTCGCCCGCAACGAAGGCAACATCATCAATGTCGCGTCGGTGCTATCGGTTCACTCGTGGGAAACCAGCGCTGTCTATAGCGGCACCAAGGCCTATGTGCTGACATTCAGCCGGGGACTCCAGGACGAACTGAAGAACACCGGTGTCAGGCTACAGGTAGTTTTGCCGGCAACGACGGCTACGGAGATCTGGGACGAGTCGGGCATACCGCTGTCTACCCTGCGGGAGGAATCGGTGATGAGCACAGAGAACATGGTCGACGCGGCGCTGGTTGGCTTCGATCGGGGCGAGAGCCTCACCTGGCCGTCCGTGGCAGACGAAAGCCTGTGGGAAAAGTACGATGCCGCTCGCGCCGCCCTATTCGCCGCTACGCAAACCGGCACACCTGCTCCGCGTTACCGGGTAGCGTAACGCGCCTGTTCTTTCGAGTCGCCAGTGTCTTTAGGAAACCTGATATTCGCTGTTGTCTCGCTGTATTCCAGACAGCGGCGAAATTGGCCTTGCATGCGTCCAGGCAGTCCAACATCGGCTTGCATAGCGCGATGTGGCTGTCGACACAGCAATTCGCAATTTCGTCGCCAACATCTACCTGAACGAAAACCTCCACGAATCGATACGCCGTTGAAGCACTACGTACTATCGCGCCGCGGCTCGTTCGCCATTGCGCGCCATTCGTGAGCGAATCGACATACCTATACGGGTATCTCCTGACGTGGCCGAATCGTTAACTCGGCAGAATGGTCCACCAGGCTGTATGGGTCCGCTGGAGCGCTTATGTACTAGCCAGTGGCGCTGAAATGCTAAGCCACTTCCCTTCAGGTGCCGCCGATGCGTCTCCGATCCCTCAAATATCTCCTGATCCTTGCCTGCGGCTACATGGCTGCCGTCGATGCACGTGCCGACGACGCCGCCGGCGTCGTCAAGACACTCAAAGGTGCGGTGCAGATCGAGCGTGCTGGAGGAAGTTCCGGCGCGGCCATCGGCAGCGAGGTTTATGGCAGCGATCGCATCGTGACCGGTCCGGAATCATCCGTCGGCATCACGCTGCGTGACACCACGCAACTCTCGGCCGGCGCCAATACCATCCTCGACCTCAACAAATTCGCGTTCAACACCACGACCCACGACGGAGTGCTCGACGCCACCGTCAAACGCGGATCTCTCGCAGTGATTTCCGGGAAGCTAGCGAAGGCGAATCCGGATGCGGTCCGCTTCAGCACGCCGACCACTACCCTGGGCGTGCGCGGCACCGAATTCATCATCGAAGTCGGCGGCCACGGGGAGAATGGACGGTGAAGGCCATCATCCGAAGTTTCGGGCTGGCCTCTGCCGCGGCATTCGTCATGCTGCTTTTTCTCGCCGGGTGCAGCACGCCGGACAAAATTATTCTATTGCCGGATCCGGAGGGCAAAGTCGGTGCAGTCACAGTCCACAGCGCCACCGGAGAGCAAACCATAAACACGGCTTACGCCGAGGTCGACGTCACCAAGGGCGGCGCCATCGAAAAAACGGTGGACAGCCAATCCAGTGTGCAGACCCGCTATGGCGAGCTGCTCGCGGCGCGGCCTCCTCGCCCGATGACATTCACGCTCTTTTTTCTCTTCGACTCCGCCACCGAACTGGCGCCGGAGTCCGCCGCCACGGTCCAGAAGTTGAAAGCCGTGCTGGCGACGTGGCCTGCGCCTCAGCTCGTGGTGGTCGGTCACACCGATCTGGCAGGCTCGCAGGAATTCAATGACAGGCTGTCCATGCAGCGGGCGCAGACCGTTGCGGCATTCCTGATCAAGGCTGGCATTCCTGCCCGGCAAATAGAGACCGCCGCGCGGGGCAAGCGTGAGCCGCTGGTCCCCACGGCGGATGGCATTCCCCATCGCATGAATCGGCGCGCAGTCATCACCATTCAATGACCGCGCCAGTCATCGGCGCTAAATGGCCTTTCCTTCGATGAAACGCTATGACGCCCCATGGCCTGCCCGGATCAGGCGTCTGCTGAAGCGGGTCCAAGGGCGTCCGATGGCACTGGTGGTGTTGTTTGGCCTGAGCCTGCTCAACTTGTGCAGCGAATGGCCGAGCAACATAGCGCGTCCGGCTTATGTGAACGCGCTGAACGAGGCGCTGCCGGACTACTTTCAAACGGCGCGGCAACTTCTGTTCGACCAGTATCAACGACGCTTCCCGCGCATTCCGACCGCTCAGCCCGTGACCATTGTCGAGATCGATGAGGAGACGCTGGCCACCGTGGGCCAATGGCCGTGGCCGCGTAACCGGCTCGCGGACCTGGTCGATGCCATTGCGGCACAGAAACCGTTGGCGATCGGTCTCGACATTTACATGCCGGAGCCGGACCAGACCTCGCCCGACAAGGTGGCCGCCAATCTGCCGAAATCGGCCGCGGCGCTCGCCGCCGGCTTGCGGGCCCTGCCCAGTCATGAAGCCATTCTCGCCAGATCCTTGCGCGCGGCGCCGACCATACTGGGTGCCGCCGCGCTCGATCATGCCGCCTTCGGCAGCAGCACCGATCTGAGGAGCGCGCCGATCCTCGTGCATGGCGCCGATCCAATCGGCAGCGTAAGACGCTTTGAATATGTGCTGGCCAGTCTGCCGGAACTGCAAGCGGCAGCGCACGGGCAAGCGTTGCTGAGCGTGGCGCTCGAACAGGGCGTGGTCCGGCACATTCCCCTCGTCATGGGATTGAACGAGAAACTGGTTCCCAATCTGCCGATGGAAATGCTCCGTCTCGCCACAGGCTCAGCGGCGCTCGATGTGTTTGCCGATCCATCCGGCGTGCAAGCGGTAGGTGTCGCGGATGTTCAGGTGCCCACGCAGCCCGGCGGTGATATCTGGTTGCATTTCGCGTCCATCCGGTCGACGTTGAGCCGCTACGTGTCCGCACGCGACATCTTGCAGGGCAAAGTCGACCCGCAACGTCTCCGCGACAAACTGGTGCTGGTCGGACTGACCGGCGCCGGCGTGACCGACATGCGCACGACGGCGCTGGGCGAACTGGTGCCGGGCATCGAAATTCAGGCGCAGGTCATCGAGACGATTGTCGAGGGACGTTTCCTGCAGCGCCCCACCTGGCTGAAATGGGCAGAGAGCGCCTTCATCATGATGTTCGGGCTGCTGATCATCTGGTACGTGCCCCGCCCTCATTCGCGGTTTGCGGTGTTCATCAGAGTGGTCCCGAGGGGAGTCGCCGCGTTGGGCATATTCCTGCATCTGCTGAATCTTCTATGCTGCTTCTACATTTTCGTGCGCTTCGGACTGTTGGTCGATGCGACCTCGACTTTCATTATCCTGTCCGCGGTCATGGGCTGCTTCTTTTCACCCGCGTTGCTTCACGCCGACGAACAAGCCAGAGCGGAGACCGCACGCGCGCTGGCGCGTGAAAACGACAGCGAACGCACCGGCAACGCGCCACGACCTTGAGGCAGCCATAAGGTAGCGCTTGCGGGAATGGAGCCTGCTACTGTATCGAACCTGCTTTTCCAAGGTTGCTTCCCTATACTTTGAACAACGAAGGGAACAAGCCAATCCACAGATCATTACTCGGCGTACAGATTGATCGAGCGCGAACAAGCGCCAATGGGGAGCGAGACATGAGCCTGACTGCACCTGCCGCGTCCGAGAGTGGCCGTCCGGGAGAACCCGCGCATCAGCGGCCCGCGTTGCGCGTGCTTGCGCTTGCGGCGTTGGGTGTCGTGTATGGCGATATTGGCACCAGTCCCCTGTATACGCTGCAGACCGTGTTCGACCCGCTCAATGGGCTCGCATTGAATGCGCTGAATATAGTCGGCATTGTGTCGTTGATCGTCTGGTCGCTGACCATCGTCGTCTCGCTGAAATATGTCGCGCTGATTCTGCGCGCCAACAATCACGGCGAGGGCGGCATCATGGCACTCCTGGCGCTCGCCGCCTCGTCGGTGATCACCCGGCCGCGGTTGCGCCGTACGCTATTGACCGTCGGCATCATGGGCGCGGCGCTCTTTTACGGCGACAGCGTGATCACGCCGGCCATCTCCGTGTTGAGCGCGGTCGAAGGCCTGGAGGTCGCCGCGCCATTCCTGAAGACGTGCGTGATACCCGTGACACTGGTTGCGCTCGTCACGCTATTCCTGATGCAAAAGCGCGGGACCGCCGGCATCGGCAAGGTCTTCGGCCCTGTGATGGTGCTGTGGTTCATCGTGCTTGCACTCGCGGGCGTCATCAACATGGCGCGGGCGCCGGCCATCCTGATGGCGCTCAATCCATTTGCCGGACTGGCGTTCTGCCTGCACCACCGGTGGCTGGCTTTCGTTGCATTGGGTGCCGTGGTGCTTTCGCTGACGGGCGCCGAAGCGCTCTATGCCGACATGGGCCATTTCGGCGCGAAACCGATCCGGCTGACATGGTTCGGCCTGGTCTTTCCTGCGCTCGCGTTGAACTACCTGGGCCAGGGCGCGTTGCTGCTTGCCGAGCCAGGCGCGCTGCAAAATCCGTTCTACCATATGTTCCCGCAATGGGCCCTGTATCCGATGATCGTGCTGTCGACGATCGCGACTGTTATTGCCTCCCAGGCTGTCATCTCCGGTACGTATTCGATGACCAAGCAGGCAATGCAACTCGGCTTCCTGCCGCGAATGAGCGTCATCTATACGTCGGAAAAGGAAATGGGGCAGATCTACGTGCCAGGCATCAACTGGGCGTTGCTGCTTGCCGTCGTGGCCGCGGTGCTCGGCTTCGGCTCGTCGACGGCGCTCGGTTCCGCATACGGTATTGCCGTGACCGGCACGATGCTGATCACGACGGTTCTGACGTTCTTCGTCGTGCGCTATGCGTGGCATTACAACTGGTGGCTATGTATCTTTGCGACGGTGTTCTTCTTCGTCATCGACGCGACGTTCTTCTCCGCGAACCTGCTGAAACTGACGCAAGGGGGCTGGTTCCCGTTGCTGGTCGGCCTGATCATCTACACGATCATGGCGACATGGGGACGCGGCTGGGAGCTGATGCGTGCCGAAGCGCGCGTGCGGGCCGGAACCACGCCGCTCAAGCCCTACCTCACGACCTTGCTGGCCCACTCGCCGACGCGGGTAGGCGGTACGGCGATCTTCCTGACGCCGGACCCCGACGGCGTGCCGCACTCGCTGATCAACAATCTGAGGCACAACCGCGTGCTGCACGATCGTGTCGTATTCCTGACTGTCAATAACGAGGAAATCCCGTGGGTTCCGGTGGCCAGGCGCGTGACCGTGCATCCGCTCGACTCGGAGTGCTACCAGATCACGATCACGTATGGCTTCATGGATGAAGTCGATCTGCCGCGAGCACTCGAGACATGCAAGGTATCGGGCCTCACTTTCGAGCCCACGGAAACGTCTTATTTCCTCAGCCGCGCCACCGTGGTGCCAACGCGCGACAGAGGCATGGCCATGTGGCGCGAACGGCTATTCGCGGTCATGCTGCATAACGTGGGCAACGTCGCGGCTTATTTGAAGCTGCCGGCCAATCGGGTAATCGAGGTGGGGACACGCGTGGAAATCTGATTCGCCACGTTGGCCATGTCAGTCACGCATACTCTTGCGTATCGCCCAACTGGCCCGAGCGTCCACGCACCACGGCCACGACCACAACGACTTCCCGACGCCTGAGCGCGTCGCCGGTCGCTTCGGCAACTTAGTAACAAGCCGTAATGAATACGCAAATCCGCCTGGAATAAAACCACGATCGATGCCGTTCATAGGGAGCTGTCATGGCTCCCTTTCGCATTTTTGGGATGTCGGCAAGAGCTGACAGCGGATTAGTTGAAGCAAATCTGGGATTCAGTAGCAGATTTCACTAACGAGGCCCCGCTACGCTGAATAACAGGGCGCAATAGCGGAATTTTTATGAATATAAATCGTAACGATTTGCATTTACCACTAGCGAACCCCGGTGCAGCGCTGCCCACATTGGGTTGTGGCCTTAGCAATCGCAGGCGAAATCACAAACCGGCGCCAGACAAAATGAAACAGGAGAATGGAACGTGAAGAAGATCGATGTCCGATGGTTTGGAAAGAAAGCCAGCGTGGGCTTGAGCGGCTCGCTCATCGCCCTGACGCTGGCGCATTCGGCTGCGGCCCAGGAGTCGCCGTCATCAGGCGGTAAGCAAGGCAATGCGGCCGACGCACCGACCCTCCCGCCGGTACAGGTCCGTGCGACGTCCGGGCTGGCTCAGGACGACAACGTGAACGACCCCGACCAGGTTGTGGGCGTCAGCAAGACGGGAACCGCGCTGAAGGATTTGCCCGCGAGCGTGCAGGTGATTCCGCGCGCGCTGCTGACCGAGCAAGGCGCGACGATGCTTCGGCAAGGCGTCAGCAATGCCAGCGGCGTGAATGTCGGCGGTCAGGACAGCAAGGGCTATTACGATCACTTCCTGATCCGCGGCCTCAATGCGCAGATCTATAACGATGGATTCTCCGACGGCGACCTGCTGGGCGGCATCTCGCATTCGTTGAACGGCGTCGAGCGCATCGAGGTTCTGGAAGGTCCCGGATCGGCGCTGTTCGGCAGCGGGCCGCCGGGAGGCACGATCAATATCGTCCACTACACGCCGTCCTCGGACTTTCATTTCGGCGGCAATATCGAGTCGGGCTCGTACGGCACAGTCTCCGGCAGTGCGTATGTGACCGGTCCAACCGGGATTTCGGGGCTGAACTATCGCGTCGACGCAACGGTATCGCGTTCCGATGGATTCCGTGATCTGGCGAGCCGCGACGAGGAAATCAGACCGGCGTTCGAATGGAAACTCGACAATCACAAGATCAATTTCTCACTCGATGCACGCGACATCCATGAAACGCCCGACTCGTATGGCCTGATCTATTTCCACGGTTCGCCCATTACGAATGTATCGATCGACTCGAAGTATTCGACACCCTTTGCATTCGCGCGCGGCAACTACGTTCGCCCCACGCTCACCGACGAATGGAAGGTCAGTGACATTCTGACCATCAATAACCGCTTCTCGTATCTGCACCGCAGCCTGGATGTGCTTGGCAACGGCGACAGCACGAGTACGAAGATAAGCGGTGACGAAGTGGTCGGCAGGCAACTGCGCCAGCAGGACGATTCGGACAACAGCTTCGACTATCAGCTGGAGCCGGTGTGGCGCTTTGCGACCGGCAGCGTCAAACATACGCTGTTGACGGGCTTCGAGTATCAGCATCAGACCATCGACACGGAGCGCACCACGGCGGATCTGCCGAACATCCCGAACGCATTCGCGCCGGTGCCGCCAGAGACGTCGCTGGCGGGGCTGACTTTTCTTTGTGACGCAAAGCATTCGTGCGATAACGATCATCTGCTCGCAAATTACTACAGCGTCTACGCTACCGATCAGATCGACGTGACCGACAAGCTGAAAATCCGCGCAGGCGTGCGCAAGGACTGGTGGGACACGTCGCTGACGCCGAATATCACGGTACCCGGCCGGTTCGATACAGAGGGACAACCGCTCGTTGCCGGCGTGACCGACACACGCAATGACGCGCCGGTGAGCTGGAACATCGGTGTGCTGTACAAGGCCCTGCCGTGGATGTCGCCGTATTTCGGCGTCTCCAGGAGTCATCTCGCGAACTTCAACTCCGAGAATACGCAGAATGGTATCGGCGCCCCGGAATCCGCGCTGCAATATGAAGTGGGCGTCAAGTTCTCGTTCCTCGACGACCGGTACGTCTTGAATACAGCGCTATTCGACGTAGAGCGCGATAACGTGGCTTCGCTGACGACGATCAACAATGTCGAAAGCGTCGTCTTCGACAGTCAGAGGACGAAAGGCGCGGAGGCGTCGCTTGATGCGAGCATCACGTCGCAATGGCATGTCGTCGCGAATTTCACGGCGCAAGATGCGAAGATTACCGACAATCCGCAAGGCGTGACGTCGGTCGGCAATCATCCGCAAGGCGCACCGGCATACATGGCGAACCTGTGGACGCTGTATAACTTCTCTATCGCGGGCGTGCCGGGGTTCCATGTCGGCGCCGGTGTCAACTATGTCAGCAAGACCTATAGCGACATCACGAACGTCAATTCCATTCCGTCGTATGTGATTGTGAATGCGGCAGTTGGCTATGAAGCGCCCAAATGGGGCATCGACCTCAACGTTCACAATCTGACGGACCGGCGCTACTTCATTGCCGCGAATGCCGCAGGGGCGTATGTGGGTGAATCATTGAGCGCATTCGTCAACGTGCATGCTAATTTTTAAGCCGGACTACACCGAACCGGCCGTATGCGGCGGATTCGGTCTCACCCGTTTTGTGATGATTCCGATTCCGCTACGCACTGGCGCAACGCGTCCCTGTTCAAAAACGCTTCAAAGCCCTCGACGGGCAGCGGGCGGCAGAAATAGTAGCCCTGATAGGCGTGACATCCCGCGGCAGCGAGGAAGTCACGCTGAGCCGCCGTCTCCACACCCTCGGCAATGACACCCAAGCCGAGACTCTGCGCAAGGGTCACGATGGCCCTTGCAATCACGGCGTCGTTGGGATCGACCAGCACATCGCGCACGAATGACCGGTCGATTTTCAACTGGTCCAACGGCAGGCGCTTCAAATAGGAGAGCGACGAATAACCGATACCGAAATCGTCCAGAGAAAAGACCACGCCTTTCGCCTTGAGCGCACCCATCTTCTCGATGATGTCCTGCACATTGTCGACCAGCACGCTTTCGGTCAGTTCCAGCTTTAAACGGTCTGCCCGAGCGCCGGTTTGACGAATGGTGGTCAACACCTTGTCCACGAAGTCGGGTTCGCGGAACTGCTGGACGCTGACGTTGACCGCAATCGTGAGATAAGCCGTGTCCGCCCGCGTTGCCCATCGCGCCAGTTGCTTGCACGCCCCTTCGAGGACCCAGCCGCCGAGGGGAATAATCAGTCCGGTTTCCTCGGCGAGCGGAATGAAATCGGCAGGAGGCACCATACCGCGTTGCGGATGTTGCCAACGCACCAGCGCTTCGACGCCCGTAATGCGAGCGCCGTCGACCTGAGCCTGGTAATGCAGCAGGAACTGCTTCTGCTCGATCGCGTTGCGCAGCCCCGCCTCGAGCGCGGCCCGCTCCACGACGACCGTCTGCATGTCCGGATCGAAGAAGCACACCGCATTGCGCCCTCGCTCTTTAGACTTGTACATCGCCAGGTCGGCCTGCTTCAGGAGTTCGTCGATTGAAGCCTGCTGCCCCGTGAATACCGTGGCGCCAATGCTCGCGGTACTGCGGTATTCAATGTCGCCAAGCTGATACGGCAGACCAAGCACAGAGAGAATTTTTTCGCCCTGGGCCTCGGTCTGGCTGGCCGCCTCCTCGCGGTTCGCATGCAAGCTGCCCAGCACCACCACGAACTCATCGCCGCCCACCCGTGCCACGGTGTCGCTTTCGAGCACGCTGGCAGCCAGACGTTGCGCCACCTGTTGCAGCAGCAAATCGCCTTTGTCGTGGCCCAAGGTATCGTTCAACGTCTTGAAGTGGTCGAGGTCGATGAACAGCAACGCGCCGCACGCTTCGCTGCGGGCACTGGCCGTGATTGCCTGCTTCAGGCGGTCCAGCAGCAGCGTGCGGTTGGGCAAACGGGTCAGTGCATCGAAGAAGGCCAGTTCCTTGATTCTTTCTTCCGCGATCTTGCGTTCGGTAATGTCGTGGTGCGTGCCGACATAGTGACTCACCACGCCATCCTCTCTCATGACCGCGGAGATCGTGAGCCATTTCGGATACACCTCGCCGTTCTTGCGACGATCCCAGATTTCGCCTTGCCAGCCGCCGGTACGATGGATCGCATCCCACATCTCGCGGAAGAAAGTAGCACCGTGACGGCCCGATCGAAGGAGTCGCGGTGTCTGCCCCACAATTTCCGCAGCCATATAGCCGGTGCATTCGGTGAAAGCCGAGTTCACGCGCAGGATCTTGGCGTTGGCGTCGGTGATCATCATCGGCTCCTGCGAGTCGAAGGCGACCGCCGCGATGCGAAGTTCGGTCTCGACCTGTTTGCGCTCGGTAATGTCGCGCCCGCTCGTGCGAAAGCCAATGAAATCGCCTTTGGCATCGCTGATCGGCACCCACGAAACGGACAGCCACACCACCGAGCCATCCTTGCGAATACAACGAAATTCGAGGTCGTCGCCACGATGGCCCTGAAGGCCCTTCAAAAACTCAGGGGCAACCCGGGGGAGATCCGCCGGATAGATCAGCGTGCCTGCGAAGTCGGGCATGGCCATGCACTCGTCGACCGTATAGCCCGTGTAGTCCTTCACCGATGGGTTGATCCAGCGAGGCTTGCCGTCCGGTCCCCACCAGATCTCCCAGTTGACCGTGCAGTCGGCGATCGCACGGAATTTTTCTTCGTTCTCGCGCAATTCCTGCGTCATCTCGGAGGCGAGCCGCATCGCGCGGCCGCGGCCGGTCATCATCAGCCAGGTGAGCAGCGTCAGCAGCAGGCTCAGGCCGATGCCGCCGCCGGCGATCAGCAGTTCCGCGTTACGGCCGAAACGATCTTTGAAGTCGTCCTGCGCACTCATCGAAAGCGTCCAGTCGTGTCCGCCGACGACCAGATATTCCGTGGCCGAAATGACGGCAGGCGAATGCTGGCTGCCAGCCACGGACGTCCTGTGCAAAAGTGCTGCGGCAGACGGTTCGACGCCGTCATAGATGGCGATGGTGAGGCCGGGCGGCTGTTCGCCGTACAGACCCGCGATGACGTCGTGCATGCGGAACGACGCGTAGACCCAGCCGACCAGGTGCGCCCGTCGCTGAGCGACGCTATCCTGCGATTGCCCTTGTGCGTAGATCGGCAAGTACATGATGAAACCGGGGCGGGCATCGGCCTCGGTATCCACCGAAAGGCGCACCTTCCCGGAGAGGCTCGCCATGCCGGAATCGCGCGCCCTTTCCATGGCTCGCCGCCGCGCCGGGTCGGCCCACGCGTCGAAGCCTGGTGCCATGCGATTGATACCGATATACGGCTCGCGCTGGATGATGGGTGCGTAGTCTTCGCGCGCGCCCTTGGGCTCGATCGTGTAGCCGGTCAGGCCCTGCCGGCGCATGGTGGCCACATGAACGTCCCTTTGCGCCGCCGGCACCCATTCGACGACGCCTATGGCCTGGATGCCGGAGAAGTTAGCATCGAGATTGAGCGTGCTGACGTAGTTGCGAAATGTGTCACGGTCCACTTCGCCCGTGGCGGCGAACAGGCTCTGCACGCCGCGCAGCAGCAGTTCATAGGTCGCCATACGCTGTTCGACCCGGCTGACCGCGTCGCCCAGCGAAAAGTCGAACTGGGTGAGCAATTCATGGCGGGTGGCTTGCCGTTCGTGGTCCCAAAGTATCCATGTCACACTCAGCGCGGCGGATAAGACCAGTAACGGCACCAGGACAAGGCGCGGCCAGCTCACGGTGGCGTCTGGAAGTCGACCATCGAAGCCGCGAGGTCGGGTTTGAAATACTTCTCGAAGATCCGCCGGACGGTGCCGTCCGCGCGCATCTCATTCACCAGCGCGCGCCACTTTGCCCGCTCCGCCGCCGGCAACGCGCGCTTCGACATGATGAGGCCGTGCGGTACGGCGGGATCATTGAACTCGACAATGGTGGTCACGTCGCGAATTTTCTTTTCGTCGAGAACCGGATAGTCGAAGGGTTCGATGATCATCCCCTGGATGCGCCGGAGGATCAGTGCCTCATACAGCGGACCCAGCCCGCCCGCCTGGCTGACGCGGTTCTCAGCCGACAGCGTGTCGACCAGCCGGTTGGCCGAGTCGCTATAACGGAAGCTGCGGATCACGCCGAGTTGAAACTGGTCGTTGTGCTCGAAATCGCGCAGCTGATGAATACCGGCATCCTTGCGCACCAGTAAGTAGTATTTGTCGCTGAAATACCAGGCGAAATCCGCGTACTGATTGCGCTCGTCGTTGGCAATGCCGGACAGGCTGAAATCGAGCGCGCCGGACTCGATCAGTTTCCAGATCCGCGCGCGCGACATGAGGCTCACCCTGACCTGGCAGCCGCTGCGGCGGATCAGTTCGTCGGCGAAATCCTTGTCGATCCCGGTGTCGGTGTCGACTGAATAGAGCAGCCCGTGATCGTGCAATCCGAGCGTAAATGAACGCGAACAATCGGGACCGGCCGCCATCGCCTTGCCAACCAGGCAAAGCGCAAGCAGCAAACCGCCAAGGCCATGTCGAATCACAATCTCTCCATTGTGAGAAGGTGGCTTGAATAGAACCTTCCATTAAGCTGACAGCCATCTGGACGCCTGATTTGCCTATCGCGGGCGTTGCGTGCCATTCCGTTCCGTGCGCTAACGGCCTGCGACGCAAGACGGATTTTTTGGAAGCTGCCTAGCTTACACCTGAGCCCATGAATTATTGAAAACATTCAATTCACAAAAGCTCCTCACGTGTTATCGGCGGCACACCGCAGTTCTTAAGGGGTGATTGCGTTATTTCACTCAGGGGGTTCGCTCATCTGACGCGCCATTCCCGTTTTGCGAACCCATCCCCTCGCGCTCGAGCCATGAGCGGAACAGCACGACCAGATCATCCGCGGACTTCTCATCGGGTACGTACGTGCAATAGCTTCGCGACGGCAGACGGGGACCGGCGAACGGCTCAACGAGCCGGCCGGCGGCAAGATCGTCCGCCACCAGCGCGGTCGGTCCCATCGCAATGCCGATTCCGTCGATGGCAGCTTGCAACGTCAGATAGAAGTGGTCGAAGGTCAGCGCGGCAGCGGGCCGGAGTGCGGCAATCCTTGCGCTCGCCAGCCAGTCCGGCCAAAGCCGCGGAAGGCTCGACGTGTGCAGCAACGTATGCTGCCGCAGATCTTCTGGAATCCGAAGCGGCACGCGCTGCAAAAGTGCGGGGCTGCAAACCGGCAGCCTTTCCTCGGCCAGGAAAGGCCGCATCGCGTAGCCATAGAAGGTGTCCGGACCACCGCGGATGACGATGCCGTAGCCATTTTTCAGACTCTCCACCGACTCGTTCGACGTCTCCACATTGACGTCCACGTCGGCATGTTCGGCGCGGAATTTCGCCAGCCTCGGCACCAGCCAGCGCAACGTGAAGGTTGCGGGCGCATTCACCGACAGCGTCCGGGAGACCGTTTCGGGCAAACCATATCGCGCGGTGGCCTGCGAAAGCTGCCCGAACAGGGGGCCGATCTCCTTCAGGTAAGCCCGCGCCGCCGCGGTGAGCACCACGCGCCGGTTGTGCCGCTCAAACAGCGGTGCGCCGAGCCACTCCTCGAGCAGGCGCACGTGCTGGCTCACCGCACCGTGAGTCACGTGCAACTCGGCGGCGGCTTCCTTGAAGCTGCCGAGCCGGCCGGCGGCCTCGAAGGCACGCAACGCATTGAGCGGAGGCAATAGCCGTTTCATTCACGAGAGTTTATCTAACACGAAACGCCAGTTTATCTGGTTTGTTGGCCGGTCACAAGATAGATATCCTTTCATATTGCCCCGTACCTTTTTTTGCACTCTTCCCACCAGGAATCCGCATGCTCAGTTACACCGGCGGTCTTGTCCTCTTTGCCGCTTTGCTCCATGCAACCTGGAACGCCATGTTGCACGGCAACGGTGACCGCTTCCTGTCCATGACCGTGATGAGCGTCGCCATCGCAGTGGTCGCCACACTCGTCGTCCTGTTCACGCCATGGCCGGCCCACGCGGCGTGGCCGTACATCATCGCCTCGGGACTGGTGCATATCGTCTACAACATGAGCCTCGTGCGAGCCTATCGCCGCAGCGATCTGGCGCAGGCGTATCCGATTGCGCGCGGCTCGTCGCCGTTGCTCGTCACGCTCGGCGCGGCGTTCTTCGCGCATGAAGCGATCGGCCCCTTGCATGCGCTCGGGATCGCGATGATCTCGGGCGGCATCATCGCGATCGCGCTGCAAGGCAGCCGCGTGTCGCGCGCGAGTGTGCTGGCCGCGCTGACGACCGGCGCGACGATCGCGCTCTATACCGTGATCGACGGTATCGGCGTGCGCTTATCCCACGGCGAGGCGCTCACCTACACCGCATGGATGTTCCTGTTCTACTGGTTGATGCCGGTGCTGTTCGTCGCGAAGCGCGGGTTGGCCGCGCTGTGGACACCGGTACGGGCCGCGCCCGTGGCGGTCGGCTCGTCGCTCGCGGGCGGCCTCGTGTCGATCGCGGCATATGGCATTGTGATCTGGGCGATGCAGTCGGGCGCAATGGGCACGGTCTCGGCGTTGCGCGAGACCAGCGTGGTGTTCGCGGTGTTGATCGGGCGGGTGTTTTTGCGGGAAGCGGTCAGCGCAAAACGCTGGGCCGCGTGCGTGGTCGTCGCGGCCGGGGCGGTGTGTTTGGGCCTTTGACCGTCAATCCACAATCCTCCAGAAACCGGCCGGCAAAAGCGCGCCCTCGCTCGCGGCTGACCAGCGCGCAGAGGTCGCCAGTCGATCTACGACCCGGCACGCGGGGGCCGCACCACGCAACGTGCCCAGGCCTCCGCGAGAAACTAGACGCCCACTTTCAGCAACACCGGATCGTTGCGATACAGATCGGGGAACATGCGCTTTAAGCCGCTCACCTTCGGCAGATCGTTGATCGCGATGTACGGGTAGTCAGGATGAAGCGCGAGGAAATTCTGGTGATAGCTTTCCGCCGGATAGAAACCCTTGAAATCTTCCACGCGGGTCACGATCGGCCCTGAAAATACGTGCGCTTTGTCGAGCTGCGCGATATACGATTGCGCGACGCTACGCTGCTGAGGATTGGCGGGAAAAATCGCCGAGCGGTATTGCGTGCCGTGATCGGGGCCCTGGTAATTCAACTCGGTGGGATCATGCGCGACCGAGAAGAAAATCTGCAATAAACGCCCGTAGGTAATCTGGGTCGGATCGTAAGTGATCTGCACCGACTCCGCGTGCCCCGTATCGCCTTCGCTGACGGTTTCGTATTGCGCGGTGCCCGCCGCGCCGCCGGTGTAGCCCGAGGCGACCTGCTTCACGCCCCGCACGTGTTCGAATACCCCCTGAACACCCCAGAAGCAGCCGCCCGCGAATACGGCGGTTTCGCTATGCACTGTGCCGACCTGTTCGTCCTGGGCAGGCGGCGGAACCTTCACCGCCGCTTCTGCTGAATTCGCGATGCGCTCTGCGGCGAAAACGCTCGCCGCAATGGCGACGCAACCGGCGAGTTTGCTCCAGGCTGCACGCTTGTTCCGGGAATTCTGGCGAGTAGAAGTCGTGTCCATGATGTCAGTCCTTCAGAAAGTGATTGATTCACGCCGCCCGGCTTGAATTAGCCGAACGTAAATGCATACGCTTGCACGCCAGGATCCAGGAATTCGATCGAGAACGTGTGATCCGCGACATCGCCGGTTTGCCGAACCAGCTGGTAAAGACGCTGTTCGGTCACCGTGCCGCTGCCGTCTGCGGCGATGTCAGTACCGTGCGCCGCGCCTGGCTCCGCGCCGTCCACACTGACACGGAAGCGAACCGGTTTGCCGTCCTTGCCCGGACCTAGCACGAGGTGCAGATCGCGCGCATGAAAACGATAGACGATGCGTCCGGACGGCGCCGCGAGCGTCGCGTGTTCAGCGCCCACGTTCCATGCGCCCGCAAGGCCCCAATCGTTGACGGCAGGTTGCGACGGCGCCGCGTAGGTATGCACCTTGTCCTGCGCTTCACCGCCCGGCGACGTGAAATTCTCCGCACGCTCGTAGCCGATGTAGGTTTCCGGCGACTGCATATCGGCGTTGTCGGCCGCGGCCTGCACGCCTTGCGCGCTCGTGCCGGCAATGCCGAGCGCGATCTTCGACGCACCTGCATGGCCCGCTTCAGCCAGCAGTTGCTGAATCACCTTTTCCGATTCCGCATAGTCTCCCTCGCCGAAATGGTGATAGCGAATCTGCCCTTTGCCATCGACGAAATAATGCGCCGGCCAGTACTGGTTGTTCAGCGCGCGCCAGATCGCGTAGTTGTTGTCGATGGCGACCGGATAGTCGATGCCGAGGTCGTGCGTGGCCTTCTTCACGTTGTCGATATTCCGCTCGAACGCGAATTCCGGCGCATGCACGCCGATCACAACCAGACCTTGGTCCTTATATTTCTGCGCCCACGCTTTGACATACGGCAGCGAGCGCAGGCAGTTGATGCACGAATAGGTCCAGAAATCGACCAGCACGACCTTGCCGCGCAGGTCCTGAACCGTCAGCGGAGGTGAATTCAGCCATTGGACCGCGCCGTTCAGCGTCGGCAGCACACCTTCGACGGGCAGCGGGGCCGCGCGGCCCGGTGCGTCTTGCGCGTCTTGCGCGGTGCGCATCATCGCGCCGGAGCCGGCGGAGTCGCTTGTGCCGGCGGCGGGGTTGGCGGTCATCACCGCGTCGTTGCCGGATGCGTTGGCTGGTGCATTGACCTGTGCATTAGCCGAAGCGTTGGCGCTATTACCCGCCGCCACCGGATTGACAGGCGTCGAGCCGGGCGAAAATTTATCGACCAGTTTCTGTTCGATGCCACCCGTGGCGACGGTCGAGATCCGCGTCAGCACGCCAGTATCGAGGCCCAACGCGATCGCCACCACGCCGCACAACATCGCCGCGCCAATCCCGCGGCGGATCCATTCGCCCGCGCCCAGCGAGCGCTTCATCGCCGTGAACACCCGGCCGCCGATCAGCAAGGCCACCGCGAGCGAGGTCGCGGCCCCTGCCGCATACGCCACCAGCAACAACGTAGTGCCGACGCTCGCGCCCCGCAATGCCGCGCCGGTCAGCACGAGGCCGAGAATCGGACCGGCGCACGGCGCCCACAGCAAGCCGGTCGCGATACCCAGCAGAAATGACGAACCTGGACGGCCCTGCTGGCCGTCAGTCTGGGCGAAGTTCGACAGGCGGTTACCCGCGCTCACCAGCGGGCGCATCAGATGATCCGCAAAGCGCGGAAACAGCAGCGACAGTCCGAACACGGCGAGTAACGCGATCGCGAGCCAGCGGCCATACTGGTTGGCCTGGGTGGCCCAGCCGCCGCCCACCGCGGCAAGCGTCGCGACGACGGCGAACGTCAGCGCCATGCCCGCGAGCAACGGCAGCCCGCTGCGCACGAACGGCTGATCCGCGCGCGCGAACACAAACGGCAGCACCGGCAGAATGCACGGACTGAGAATCGTCAGGGCGCCGCCGAGATAGGCAAGAACGATAAGTAACATGTCGGTTCCAGACGTGAACGCAGGAATCTGCGGAAAGTGGCCCCATGCTAAGGCGCGAGCGATGTCGAAGTCCTCACGAAAAGTTAAATTAAATGTGATAACTCGCCGCCCGAAAATTTTGCACAATGACGCAACGGCCCGCTTTTGCGGGCGCCCTTGCTTTACAGCGCCAAACCACGCCCTCACCAGCGTCTAAGCCCTCCATGGACCACTCGAAGCGCATCCTGATCGTCGAAGACGACATCGACATCGCCAACCTGCTGAGCCTTCATCTGCGCGACGAGCGTTACGAAGTCGTGCACAGCGCGGATGGCAATGAAGGGCTGCGTCTGCTGGAGCAAGGCAATTGGGACGCGCTGATCCTCGACCTGATGCTGCCCGGCGTCGACGGTCTGGAAATCTGCCGGCGCGCCCGCGCGATGACGCGCTATACCCCGATCATCATCACCAGCGCGCGTTCGAGCGAAGTGCACCGCATTCTCGGCCTCGAACTCGGCGCGGACGATTACCTCGCCAAACCGTTCTCGGTCCTCGAACTGGTGGCGCGCGTCAAGGCGTTGCTGCGGCGCGTCGAGGCCATGGCGAAAGACTCGCGAATCGACGCGGGAAGTCTGCGGATTGCCGGCCTGTCGATCGATCCGTTGACGCGCGAGGCGAGCGTCGACGGCAAAGCCATCGAACTGACGCCGCGTGAATTCGACCTGCTCTATTACTTCGCGCAACAGCCCGGCAAGGTGTTCTCGCGCATGGACCTGCTCAATGCCGTGTGGGGCTATCAGCACGAGGGTTATGAACATACCGTCAACACCCATATCAACCGCCTGCGCGCCAAGATCGAGGCCGATCCGGCCCAGCCCGAGCGCATCCTGACAGTCTGGGGGCGCGGCTACAAACTGGCCGTGCCGGGCAGCATGTCAGGCGACGGGCCGGCGTCTAACAGCGCACCTCGGGACACGCCGTGACGCTGACACTGACCCAGCGGCTCTCGCTCGTTTTCTCCGCGCTGCTGCTGGCGTGCTGCGGCGCGTCGGCATGGCTGCAGATCCGCTCCAGCGACCTGCACGAAAAGGAGGTCGTGCAAAGCCTGTCGCGCAGCCTCGCCGACCATATCGCGCACCGCACGACCCTGATGGATGCGAACGGCCTGCGGCCCGACGCGGTGCGGCAACTCTTCGGCCAGTTGATGATGGTCAATCCGAGCGTCGAGGTGTATCTGCTCGACAACCAGGGGCGCATCGAGGGTGACGACGCCCCCGCGGGTCACGTCAAGCGCGCGCAGGTGGATCTCGCGCCGATCCGGCAATTCATCGCCGGCGATACGTTGCCGATTCTCGGCGACGACCCGCGCAGCGTGGACGGAAAAAAGGTGTTCAGCGCCGCACCGCTGCAACTGAGCGGCCAGCAACCCTCCGGCTATATCTATGTCGTCCTGCTCGGCGAGGAGCATGACGCGCTCGCCGCACGTGTGGCCGCCAGCTCCGTGCTGCGCACCACGCTGTGGTCGATGGCGCTGGTCGCGCTGCTCGGTTTGCTCGCGGGCTTGACCGCTTTCGGCCTGATCACGCGGCCGCTGCGCCGCCTGACCGACGCCATGCGCCGTTTCGATGCCGACGGCGAACCGGCCACCCAGCCGGCCGTGCCGCGCTCGGCGCCGGCCGGACAGCGCGACGAAATCGCCGTGCTCGAAACCACGTTCGCGCAAATGGCGAACCGCATCGGCGAGCAGTGGCGTGCGCTGACGAGACAGGATCAGCAACGCCGTGAGCTGATCGCCAATATTTCGCACGACCTGCGCACACCGCTCACGTCGCTGCACGGCTATCTGGAGACCTTGTCGCTCAAGGCCGACACGCTCGGCGAAACGGAACGCAAACGCTATCTCGCGATTGCGCTGGCACAGAGCGTCAAGGTCGGGCGGCTCGCGCAGTCGCTATTCGAACTGGCCCGGCTCGAACACGGCAACGTGCAACCCGCGCTCGAGCAGTTCTCGCTGGTCGATCTGGTGCAGGACATTTTTCAGAAGTTCGAGTTACCGGCCGAGGCGCGGCACATCCAGTTGCGGGCGGAAATTCCGCCGCGTCTGCCGGCCGTCAGCGCCGATCTGGGGATGATCGAGCGCGTGCTGACCAATCTGCTCGACAACGCGATTCGCCACACGCCCGCCGGCGGCGTGATCGACGTGGAACTCGCGCACAAGGACGGCAGGGTCTCGGTCACAGTGAGTGACACCGGGTCCGGTATTTCAGCGCAGCAGCGCGAGGGATTGTTCGAACGCCCGTTCAGCTCGGGTGGCGCGCATCGCGGCGGCGGACTTGGTTTGCTGATCGTGCAGCGCATGCTCCAATTGCACCAGACCCAGATCCGCCTGATCGAGCGCGCGGGACCCGGCACGACGTTCTGCTTCGATCTGCCGACAAGCGAGAAATCGACGGCGGCCGGCGTTCCGCTCTGACTTCATCGCACGGCCGCGCGCATCGACTCACGCACGTGGTTGCTTCCAGCCGCCTGCTTCGCCGCGCGTTCCATCCATTCTCTCCAGCTATATCCGCTTGAACATAACGAGCGAGCGGTCTTATGTCCACGTCGCGCGCCAGCTTACTGTGTGTCATAAGGACGACAACTCCCTGTAAATTGGTTTACGGAACGATGACGTCTCGATATATTCCGCAAGACATAACGGAGTAAGACGTTTCGGTTCACCCGAATACGGCTATACGCCAGACAGATTCGTCGTTGCTGCGGCGATTTCTGTCGCTGGGGCAGCGATTACCGTGCACAACGCGGCTTTCGTCTCACCCCTGTTCATTCGCATTTTCCAGACATTGATTTCTCTCGTGCGCGACCCCGTGCGGCTTTGCCGTGGGCGCTCGATCAATGCCTGGACGCTCGCCAACCTGGTTCGCGTCGCGCGTGACGATCATGCGCAGCGCGGGCTCCTTAAAAGAAGAAGGAAAAATGAAAAAGACCCTCCTCGCCACCGCAGTCCTCGGCAGCCTCTCGCTCAGCGCCCACGCACAGAGCAGCGTCACGCTCTATGGCCTGATCGATGCCGGTATCAGCTACGTGAACAACGCCCGTGCCGGCACGAGCCATGACAATCTCGTCAAATACGACGATGGCGTTGCGTCGGGCAGCCGTTGGGGTCTGCGTGGCACGGAAGATCTGGGTGGCGGCCTGAAGGCGATCTTCGTGCTGGAAAGCGGCTTTAACAGCGGCAACGGCACGCTCGGCCAGGGCGGCGCGCTGTTCGGCCGTCAGGCATTCGTGGGCCTGTCGCAGAACGGTGTCGGCTCGCTGACGTTCGGCCGCCAATACTCGTTTTCGACGGACTACCTCGGTGGCAATTACTCGACCGGTAGTCAGACCGTTGCGGGCAACTACGCCTATCACATCAACGACGTCGACCAGTTGACCTCCAGCCGGATCAACAACGCGGTCAAGTTCAGCAGCGCGAACTTCGCGGGCTTCACGTTCGGCGCGTTGTATGGCTTCTCGAACCAGGCGGGTGCCTTCGCCGGCGCACCGGCAAGCGGCACGACCGCGGCACCGGTGGCGGGTTCGTCGCGCGCCTATAGCTTCGGCGCGAACTACGCGAACGGCCCGATCAGCGTCGGCGCGGCGTACACGGACATTCGTTACCCGGGCCAGGCAGCACCGACCTTCTCGACCACGATTGCCAACGTGTCGACAGGCAATGTGCGCGACCTGCGTTCGTTCGGCGTCGGCGGCCGCTACGCAATCGGTGCGGCCACGCTGTGGGCGCTGTACACGAATACGCGTTTCGAAACGCTGACGGGCGCGGCCACGACCTTCACGGCCTACGATGCGGGCGCAAAGTACGCGTTCACCGCGGCCTTGACCGTCGGTGCGGGTTATACGTACATGCACTTGAGCAACGCCAACACGGGTCACTGGAATCAGGCTGACCTGAGCGTCGACTACGCGCTGAGCAAGCGCACGGACGTGTACGCGCTGGGCATCTATCAGATCGCTTCGGGACGCAACGGTACGCAGGACGTGCAAGCCCAGATCGGTTCGAGCACGAGCTTCTTCGGCCCGTCCGGTTCGGGCGCGGACAACCAGTTGGCATTCCGGGTCGGCGTACGCCACCGGTTCTGACATCCAGGTCTCTCGCGACAGCGAGGCTCAGTCCCGAGGCAATCGGCTGAGCCAGAACTAAAAAAGCCGCTCGTTCACACGGGCGGCTTTTTTTTCGCCGGGATTAAAGACCGGGCCGGTTTTTACGCCTCTTTCAACCAGGTCATTTCCACCGGCGACACCACCAGATGCCGGGACTCGCGTTTCAATTCGAAGATGAACCCGACGAGGATCATCGAGTCGGCATACGGGATGGGGAATACGTGAGGATTTTCCGCGCCGCGCAGCGGGTGAGCCGGCGTATCCGCCGTCGTCGCGGCGTTCGCGCGCACGCTTTCGAGTTCGTCGGCCATGGCCTGCCCACTGACCTTCAGGACGCGGCTACGCAAATCGCTAAACGGTTCGATGCGCGCCCCGTCTTCGTTGTATTCGGGCACTTCGTAGATGAACCAGGACATTTGCGTCTCCCAAGAAAAGGGAAGCTATTTTAGCAGTGAGGCCAACAGCGAACCCGTACGCCCGTGCCGAGGCGATTCCCGCGGAGTCGTTACAATGGCCCGGATGATTCGCCCCTCAACAGCATCAACAGCAAACCGCATCGCGTGCAAGACATCCTGACCTGCTATTACCCCAGTGGCGACGCCATCCGCAGTCGGCGCGTGAGCGACATCGTGCGATCAGGCACGCTCAACCTGCCTGCGCCCTCCGCACGTCTGCTCGCGGATTGGGAACGGGAGACGTCGTTGCACATGGTCCTCGAGCCCGGTGACGTCGAAGTCATGCCTTTGGCGCGAGCCCGGGTGCGCTGGCCGGACTACCCACGCTGCGTGCAGGCCATCTCCGATTGGACGTCTGCGCTCGGACTGCCCGACGTGCTTGCCGCCAGTGACGTAGCCCTCATGGCCTGCCGCGGCGCGAGGTACCACCATGACGGTGCGCAATACGGCGATTCGGCCTTCTGCAATCTCTTCATGAGCGAAGACAAGGGCCTAGACCTGCATTTTCCTTCTACGGGCCAGCGCATTCCTCTAACCCGAGGAACGGCGGTGATATTCGATACCGGCCAGCCTCATGGTGTCATTCAACGCGGTAGCAGCGGTTTCAATGCAGCCGACTTCGCGTCCGATCAGGGTCGCGTCCAGATATTCCTGACCTGGGAGCTGCCGATCGAAAATGCGCAGGTTGCGCGCGCACTCGACGTTGCCTTCGACATCGCCCCTTCAACCTCGTCGCAAGGGGATGAAGAGCAGGTCTTGCTGAACGGCGAACGGGTCATCGTGTGCCCGGATTCCGGTCGTTGGCGCCCAGTCGATTAAACGTCCGTCGCCGCACCGTGACGTCGCCCTGACCGAGCGGACAAGCTCACGTTCAGCGCGATACGCGCATGCAGCGAGCGCTGTTGCACCGGGATCGGCCGCGCTGCCGGACGGCATTCGAGACCTGCTACCCAAGGCCATCCCTTCGCGCCGCCGGCCGCCTGTATGATGGCGGGCTGGCGCTCGACCGAAAGCGCGCACAGGGGGGCCCGCGCAGATCGCACATCGCCTGCCGCCCGCTGCCGCCTCGCGGCGCCAATGCATCCATTCACGATGATCCAAAGGAAGACCGCCATGACGGCCGCAACGCAATTCGATCAGGTTTCCGTTATCAAACGCGCCAACGTCTACTTCGAAGGCAAGTGTGTTTCGCACACCGTTCTCTTCGCCGACGGCACCCGCAAGACGCTCGGCGTGATCCTGCCCGGCACGCTCAACTTCGGCACCGACGCGCCGGAACTCATGGAGGTGCAAGCGGGCCAATGCCGTATCCGCCTCGAAGGCAGTGACGAGTGGAAGACGTATGGCGCGGGCGAGTCGTTCCCGGTGCCCGGCAAGAGCCGCTTCGATATCGACGTGATCGAAACACTCGACTACGTCTGCAGCTATCTGTAAACACCGACGGGCGCATGGCGCCCGTTGTGCTTCTGACCGGACGCGCCCGCTAGTGGCGCGTCCTGGTTGCCCCTTCGCATGGGCACCTGAAACACCATTCCCGCGCGTGCTATCTCAGCGCCGCCAGGCCGGCCCCTCCGGAAAGTCATACTGATCGAGCGACGCCGCATGCATTTCGATGCTATAGCCAGGAAGTTGCGGCGGCATGTAATGGCCGTTGCGAATCACCACGGGATCGACGAAATGCTCGTGCAGATGATCCACGTATTCGAGCACCCGGTTCTCCAGCGACGCCGACACGCAGATATAGTCGAACAGTGAAATGTGCTGGACGTACTCGCACAAACCGACTCCGCCCGCGTGCGGGCACACGGGTACGCCAAACTTGGCCGCCATCAACAGGACGACGATCACCTCGTTCAGACCGCCCAGGCGGCAGCTATCGATCTGACAGAAGTCGATCGCATGCGCCTGCAGCAACTGCTTGAACATCACCCGGTTCTGGCAGTGTTCGCCGGTCGCCACGCCGATCGGCTTGATTCGCTGGCGGATGGCCGCGTGGCCGAGAATGTCGTCGGGACTCGTGGGTTCCTCGATCCACCACGGATCGAATTCCGCCAGACGCCGCATGTTCGCGACCGCTTCATCGACGTCCCACACCTGGTTCGCATCCATCATCAGCTTCAGGTTTTCGCCGATTTCCTCGCGCAGGATGCGGGCCCGGCGCATGTCTTCCTCGAGATTGCCGCCCACCTTCTGCTTGAAGTGCGTCCATCCCTGCGCGACGCCTTCGCGTGCGAGCCGGCGAATCTTGTCGTCGTCGTAGCCGAGCCAGCCGGCCGAGGTCGTGTAGGCCGGATAGCCGTGCGCGAGCATTTCTGTTTCGCGCTCGCCGCGGGTCCTCGCATGCCGATGCAGCATGGCGATGGCTTCCTGCGGCGTGATCGCATCGGTCACATAGCGGAAGTCGAGACAACGCACGAGTGCTTCGGGGCTCATATCGACGAGCAGCTTCCACACCGGCTTGCCTTCCGCTTTCGCCCACAAATCCCAGGCCGCATTCACCACCGCCGCCGTCGCCAGATGAATGGCGCCCTTGTCCGGGCCGATCCAGCGCAACTGGCTGTCCGAGGTCAGCGCGCGCCAGAAAGCGCCCATATTCGCGGCGATATCCTCCAGCGTCTTGCCGACGACGAGCGGCGCCAGCGCCTGCACCGCGGTCACGCAGATCTCGTTGCCGCGCCCGATGGTGAACGTCAGGCCATGACCGGTGAGCGCGTCCGGCGAATCGGTTGCGAGCGTCACGTAGGTGGCGGAATAATCCGGCGCGGCGTTCATCGCGTCGGAGCCGTCGAGTGAACGCGAAGTCGGAAACCGGATGTCCCGGACAGACAGCTTGGTGATCGTGACCATCTGAGCACCCTCCCCTATGAGGTTGATCGACTTGCGCCTATGCGCCACGCGGGCGGCGGCATTGAAAGACGCTTGCGCACCGGCTGCCGCCGCGCAAGCGCCGCACCCAACCTCTCCCGTCGCGCCCCTGCTTTAACGGTCAGTCATAGAGCACGGCGGCGATCTTGGGATCGGTCATATTGCTCTTGTCGTACCAGTAGAAGCCCGTGTCGACTTTCTTGGGCAGCTTCTCGCCCTTGAGCGCCTTCACCGCGGAGTCGACGACGCACTTGCCGATGCCGATCGGGTTCTGCGTGATGGCACCGTACATCAAGCCCGAATTGATGTCGTCCTTCTGCTCCTTGCCCGAGTCGTAACCAATCAGGACGAGCTTCTTGCCCGATTCCTTGACGCCGATCGCGGCACCCTCCGCCGAGCCTTCATTCGAACCGAAAATGCCCTTGAGGTTGGGGTTGGCCTGGATCATCGTCTTGGCGATTTCCGCCGACTTCAAATGGTCGCCGCCGCCATACTGGACCGAGACGATCTTGATGTTCGGGTGCTTCGCCTTCATCTCATTCAGGAAGCCGTCACGGCGATCGACGCCGGTGCGGCTGGTCTGGTCGTGTACGATCAGGCCAACTTCACCGACATTGCCGATGGCTGTGGCCATCTTGTCGGCGGCGAGTGAGGCCGCGGCAAGGTTGTCGGTTGCACAGGTGGTAAGCGGAATGTCGCTGTCCACGCCGGAGTCGAACGCGATGACCGGTATCTTGGCGGTCTGCGCCCGCTTCAACAGCGGAATGGCCGCCTTGCTATCGAGCGCGGCGATACCGAGCGCCTGAGGCTTCTTGGCGAGCGCGGCCGAAAGCATGTCGATCTGCTTGTCGACCATGGCCTCGGTTTCCGGACCTTCGAAGGTGATTCTGACGCTGTGCTCCTTGGCCGATTGTTCCGCGCCGGCTTTGACGGCCTGCCAGAACTGGTGCTGGAAGCCTTTCGAAATAAGCGGGATGTAGGTTTCGTCCGCGCGCACCAGACTCGTGCCGCCAATGAGCGCGCCAACGCCGACCACAACACCGATTAGTCTTCTTTTCAACATGGTGTTTCTCCTCCTAAGATGGGCATCAAGCTTCAGCCCGTTGTGGGAGCCTTGGCGCCCCCTTTCTTTGATCCGGTTGCGCGCCACGTAAGCTGCATCAGCTTTTCCTGCGCCGCAAAATATCGGCGTAGACCGCGAGAATGATGATGAGGCCGGTCACCACGATCTGCCATTCCTGAGCGACGGACATGATGCGCAGGCCGTTGGTCAGCACGCTCATGATGAACGCGCCGATGATCGTGCCGAGTATCGTGCCCGAACCGCCGCTGAGCGAGGTCCCGCCGATCACCACGGCGGCGATCGCTTCGAGTTCATAGCCCTGGCCTAGCGCCGGCTGCGCCGAATTCAGGCGCGAAGCAATCAGCAAACCGGCGACGCCGCAAATCGCGCCGCCCAACGCGTAAATGGCGATCTTCCACGCGTCGACATTCACGCCGGACAGGCGCACGGCTTCTTCATTGCTGCCAAGCGCAAAGGTATAACGGCCAAGCGCCGTGCGATTCAGTGTGATCGAACTGACGACCGCAAGGAAAAACAGAATCAGGACCGCATTCGGAATGGGCAGGCTCGGCAGGAAATAGCCGATCAGCGAATCCTGGGAGATCATGTAGAAGTTTTCAGTGTCGGTGAAGTAGATCGGTTTGTCGGCCGAGACGACCAGCGAAAGACCCTTCAGCAACATCATCATGCCCAGGGTGGCAATGAACGGCGGTATTTTCATTTTCGCCGTAAGGGTTCCCGACACGGTCCCGCAGATCGCGCCCGTGCCGATCGCAGCCACCACGCCGGCCCACATCGGCAAATGCCAGTAGGTCAGAAACACACCGCAAATGACCGCTGTGAAGGTCATCAACGTACCGACGGACAAATCGATGCCGCCGGTGATGATCACGAACGTACAGGCAATCGCCAGCACACCGTTGACCGCCGTCGCCTGCAGAATCCCGAGCATGTTGTCCATCTGCATGAACGAGGGAGACGCGAAGCTGAAAAAAACCAGCAGCAGGATCAGGCTCCCGAAGGCGAGCAGCTTTTGCAGCGCGGTCGGCGAGAAGACACGGGCCCGCAGGCCGAACAACCGTCCCTGCTTGGCCAGCGCCGAAGTGTCCGATGGCTGAGTCATAAATTGGGCTTCTCCTCTCGAAAGCTCATGCTGCTTTTAAGGTTTCGCGTTGCGTCGCCAACTGCATGATGCGCTCCTGCGTCGCCTCACTGGCGGAGAGTTCGCCCGTAACGCGGCCCTCGCACATCACGACAATGCGATCGCTCATGCGCAGGATTTCCGGCAATTCCGACGAGATCATCACGATTGCCTTGCCCTCCTCGGCGAGCGCGCGCAGCAACTTGTAGATCTCGCTCTTCGCGCCGACGTCGATACCGCGGGTCGGCTCGTCGAAGAAGAGCACGTCGCAGTCGCGTTCAAGCCATTTCGCAATCACGATTTTCTGCTGATTACCGCCTGAAAGAAGCCGCACCTCCTGCGTCGCGGAGGGCGTGCGAATGGCGAGCAGATTGATGAAATGAGAGGCTGTCCGCCGTATCTGGGCGCGGCGCAAGAAAAACTTGAACGACAGGAATTTGCGCAAGTTGGACATGACGATATTCGATTCGACGTCCATTCCTGTCGCAAGGCCGAAGCGCTTGCGGTCTTCCGACAGATAGCCGATCCCGCGTGCCACCGCATCGCTTGGCGTCCTGATCATTGCCTTCACGCCTTTCACAACGATTTCGCCCGATTCGACCGGATCGGCGCCGAACACCGCTCGCGCGACTTCGGTGCGGCCGGCGCCCATCAAGCCGGCAAAGCCCAGAATCTCGCCTTTGCGCAGCGTGAAGCTGACGTCCTTGACCAGCGGGCCGGCGTTGAGATGATTGACTTCGAGCGCGATCTCGCCCTGGCCCGCGACGCTCCGGGAAGGCGCGACATCGGTCAAGGTTCGCCCCACCATCATGCCGATGATCGCCTCGACGCTGGTGTCGCCGGCGGTGACGGTGGCCACATATTCGCCGTCACGCAAGACGGTGACGCGGTCGGCGATCTGCTTCAACTCATCCATCTTGTGCGAGATATAGATGATGCCCACGCCGCGGCTTTTCAGCTCGCGGATGATGCGGAAGAGTTCGGCGATTTCGGCGTCGTTGAGCGCCGAGGTGGGCTCGTCCATGATCAGCACGCGCGAATCGAAAGACAAGGCCTTGGCGATCTCGACCATTTGCTGGCTGGCGACAGTGAGGGTGCTGACAATCGCGCGCGGGTCGAGATTCACATGCATGCGGGCGAGGACGTCGCGGGCTTGCGCGTTGAGCTTGTCTTCGTCGAGGAACACGCCGAGGCGCCCGCGCGGCTCGCGGCCGATGAACATGTTCTGGGCGACGGTCAGATGGTTCATCAGTTGGAGTTCCTGATGAATGATGCAGACGCCCACGGCTTGCGCCTCGCGCGGGCTTGAGAATTCGACCGGCTGGCCGTCGTAGAGGAATTCGCCGGAGTCCCGGGTGTACACGCCGGCGAGGATTTTCATTAGCGTCGACTTGCCGGCGCCGTTTTCGCCCATCAGGGCGTGGACTTCACCGGTCACCAGGTCGAATTGGATTTCGTGGAGCGCCCGGACGCCGGGGAAGCTCTTGTTGAGTCTTTTGACGGAGATGAGGGGGGTCATGGGGTGGGGTGAGCGGCGATTCGGCAGGCGCCGATTCCGCAGGCCTCGGGGGGAGGGGCCGGCGGGCGCCGAGGCAATGGGCTTTGCCGGAGGCACGGGAGGCTTTGCCGCAGACGCGGTAGGCTTTGCCGGTGGCAGCAGGTTGAATCGTGATGAGCAGCCAGACGCATTGCCTGGGACCCCCAAATCGATGTGCCACGATTTTACGCCGGGCGGCGAGGGGGTTCTATTAGGCTATTACCTGATGTTGGTGGGGTTTGGCTGCCTGCGGCGGTGGGGTTTTGTTTTTGGCTTTGTTTTTGGTTTTGTTTTTGGTTTTGGTTTTGTTTTTGGTTTGGTTTGGTTTGGTGTGTCTGCGTGGGGATTGTTTGTCTGGTTGCTTACCGGTGTTGGCCTTTCCTTGATCTGGCTTTTTTTGGCCTTTCCTTGAATTGCTATCGGTCTATTAGCGTTGCCCCTGTGCGGGGCGGCACTTACTTTCTTTGCCGCCGCAAAGAAAGCTAAGCAAAGAAAGCGGCTCACACCGCCAGCGCATAAGCGGGTCCCCCGCACAGTCAGGGTAGTGGTGCATCTGGAATCTGTGTTCCCGCACATTTGGCGTCAGTGACAAAGCAGTCTTACTTCCCGCCTCGCACTGCGCGCTCGCCGGAAAAGGACACCGGGAAACAAGCGGCTTCGCCCCTGACTCGTGCAAACCATCAGCCTCTCCTCAACTAGACCGTCATGTTTCCAGCGACAACGCACGCGCCGAAGCGTAGTGCTTTGAGCCATCCGCCCTTCCCGCTAATGACTCGCGGGCCGCGCCGTCTCGAATAGTGGGAACGACAAGCTTCCCTGAATTCAAATCGGCCACAGACCCCCTAGTCACAGCCACGGCGCGCGCTCGCCACGATTGCCATAGTTGCCGTAGTTGCCGTAGTTGCCGTAGTTGCCGTGGTTGCCATAGTTGCCGTGGTTGCCATAGTTGCCGTAGTTGCCGTGGTTGTTTAGGTTGCCCCGCTACGCTTCGGTCAGAATCTTCTGGATCACTTGCTCGAAGGTCTCCACCGGCTGTCCGCCGCTCACCAGGTAGCGGCCGTTGAAGATGATCGCCGGTACCGACTGGATACCCTTCGCGTGGTATTCGCGTTCCTCCGCACGAACCTCATCGGCATACTCCCCGCTTCGTAATACCTCGCTGGCCTCCGCAGCGTCGAGGCCAACGGATTGCGCCGCCGCGACCAGCACTTCGTGATCGCTCGGGTCTTTGCCCTCGCCATGATAGGCCCGCAGCAGCGCCAGTTTGAGAGGTAACTGTTTGCCCTTGAGACCGGCCCAATGCAGCAGGCGGTGCGCGTCGAAAGTGTTGTAGACGTACGTACGCGAGCCGAAGCTAAAGCCGACGCTTTCGCCCCGCTCGCGGATCATGGCCTGTGTTTCGGCAATCTGCTCAGGTGTGCGCCCGTATTTTTTGCCAAGATAATCGACAATGGCCTCGCCCCCAGGTCCCATCTCCGGATTGAGCTCGAAAGGATGCACCACTATCTGGGCGTCCACCACGTCGCCCAGACGCGATAGCGCAAGCTGAAGCGATGACAGGCCAATTGCACACCACGGGCAGGCAATGTCAGAAACAAAATCGATTTTTAGCTGTTGAGTCATGTGCTTTCCTGAAGAAAATATTCTGCTGCGCGTCGGTTCATTAGCGTAAAGGCAGCCAGACGCGGCCCACGAGGTAGCCTAGCCTGAATCAACATTATCTGCAGGACCGCATCCCGGCGTAAGTCAAAGCGTCAGCCGCGCAGCCTCAGTCCAACATCCCGTTATGGTCGCCGAGCACTCTGGCAGGACCGCGTCCCATGGCGTAAGCCGAAGCGGTCAGCCGCGCAGCCTCGGTCCAACATTCCGTTATGGTCGCCGAGCACTCTGGCAGGACTGCGTCCCATGGCGTAACTCAAAGCAGTCACCCGCGCAGCCTCAGTCCGGCATCCCGTCGTGGTCGCCCAGCGGTCGGGTCGGCCAGTCGGTCCAGCGGTCCGCGCGGGTACGTTCGTGCGCTTCGTTGAGCGGATAACGAATCCGGTTGTCATCGCGCGGAGGTTCGCCGATCACCATCAGCCGGACTTCGTCTTTCGTATTGTTGATGAAGGTGTGGCAAATTCCAGTGCCCGAAGGAAACGCGACAGAATCGCCTTCTGCAATAGGATGAAGCACGCCGTCGATCCACACATCAGGCCTGCCTTCGAGCACGTACACAAACTCCTGCTCGGTACTTTCGGCATGCGGATAAGACGTGCGCCGGCCAGGCAGAAGTCTCACGTGGTGAATGCCAATGCGCGTAATGCCAAGTGCGGCGGAAAGCGGGGCGTCCAACGCCATCTTCTCCGTATCGCCGCGATAGGAATGCGCGTCCGGCTCTTCCAGTTCAGTCCAATGCTTGATGAAATCTGGGCGGCTCATCGACGGTTCTCCTCAGGATGTCCATCGATAATAGCGGTTTCCGCAAAAGGCAAAACCAGGAGGACACGCCCTCGGTCTCGCAGCGGAAAGCCGTATCCGCCTCACGTCATTGCGGCACTCGAACGTTGAACGGCTTTCCCGGCACCCACGCCTACGTCGCAATGACCTTCGCGCCTTCAGGACCGGCCGTGGTGACGTGGACCACATCGGCAGGCATCCGGTAGCTCTCGCCCGCATGCACGATCCGTGTGGGTTGACCATCGACCTGCACCGTTACCTCGCCCTCGAGTACATACGCAACCTCGGGACCGGCCGCCTTATGCCGCGGCTTCGATGCGTTCGGCGGGAATTCGGCCATGCCCATGCCCATCTCACGATCAGTTCCTGGAACGGGCACCCGTTGCAACACGACAGTGTCTCTCGCCGCCGGCGCGCGGCCGGCAGCTTGGGCTGATTGAATGCACATGGTGCACATGAGCGCCAGGACGAGAGGAGAAAGGCAGCGAGCGCTTTTCATCGAAGATGCCCCTCCTCATTGTTCGCCGTTGGCCAGCGACGTGAGAATCCGGTAGGCAGCGCTGACCCGTTCTTCATTGGGGTAGTTCTTGTTGGCGAGCATCACAATGCCCAACCGCTTCTGCGGAATGAATGCCACGTACGCGCCGAAGCCGTTGGTCGAACCCGTCTTGTTGATCCAGACGTCTCCACGAGGAGGTTGCGGCGGCGTGATTGCCGTGACCGGCGTGGCATTCAAAGCCATCGCCGACGAATTGCCATCCAGAAGCGTCTGCAAGGTGGCGGGATACGGATATTGTTCCCATATCAGGTCCTGGGTCATCGGCCCAGCCTTGAAGTAGCCGGTATGCGTATCGATGATCGCGCGCCGCAGCTTGGGGTCCAGCTGGATCAGATTCATGTTCGCTTGCACGAAGCGATTCATGTCGGCAGCCGTGGTCTTGATGCCATACGCTTCAGCCGACAACACCCCAGGCGCCATTCTGATCGGCGCGCCCTGTTTCGTGTAACCCTGAGCGTAGTCGCTCAATTTCCCAGCGGGAACCTCGATGTAACTGCTCTTCATATCGAGCGCGGCGAACAGATGATTTTCCACCAGTCCGCTAAAGTCCTGCCCCATGCTCTTTGCCGTTATCAGGCCGAGCGCGCCGATGCCGGGATTGGCATAAGTCCGATAGGTACCCGGCGCGTAGGCGGGCTGCCACTGCCTGAAATATCGCATCAGCTGTTCGTTGTTGTGGATGCTGTCAGGCACCTGCAGCGGGAGGCCGCCGGGCGTGTGCGTGCCCAGATTGAGGAGGCTGACTTTGCCAAAGCTGGAATTTCGCAGAGACGGAAGGTACTTGCCCGTCTGATCCGACAAAGATAAATAGCCGCTCGCCTGCGCATAGGACGTCAACGTCGCGGTGAAAGTCTTGCTGATAGAACCCAGTTCGAACAAGGTATCACCCGTGACCGGTTTTCTGTTTTCCGTCGACACCAGGCCATAGTTGAATACGTAGTGCCTGTCACCGTCGATGATGCCAACCGCCATGCCAGGAATGCCATAGTGCGCCATCACCGGTTGAACGGCGCGGTCCACTACACTTTTGATCCGGCTCTGCTGATCGTCGGCCGCGTGGCTCACGACTGCGGTTGCACAGGCAAACAAGGCGGTTGCGATGAGGCTGATGGTTCTGAGATTCATGTCCCTGATCTGTCAATTTTCTGCGGATGGGTTACGTCCAGGCGGGTTCGCCGAGGAAGGAGTATGCGTGCACACAGTCGCATCGACTATCGACGATATCTTGTCCGCGGCGAAAGAAAATCTTTCGAGTAACTCGCGATATCCATCAAGCATCGTCCTACGGGGAACATCAATGCGGAAGCGCCGCGAGTCTGCGATAGGATCGCAGTACTTTGTAGATCAGCTTCAACCAGGACGAACCTGAGCACGAACCCGGAGGAATGAAAGTCATGACCGACACGCAAGATGTAGCGCCGGACAGCACCGCAGCGCGAGTCGCCTTGTGGCGCGCCCTGCATGTCGAGGCCGACGCCCCGCCCCATGTGCTGGAAGACAAAATCGGTCTCAAGCTGCTGGCCCCGGACGCAGGCTGGCGCAGCCGCGGCGACATGGACCCGCAGTTCACGCGGCCCTTTCGCGCATCAATCGTGGCCCGCGCTCGCTTCATTGAAGATCTGGTTGTTGAACAGGCCGGCCTCGGGCTGAGTCAGTATGTCATCCTCGGCGCCGGGCTTGACAGCTTCGCACAGCGCCGGCCGGAGATCGCGTCGCGTCTGAATGTGTTCGAAGTCGACCAGCCAGCTCCTCAGGAATGGAAGCGTCAGCGCCTGATCGAGCTCGGCTTCGGCGTGCCCGGCTGGCTGCGCTTCGTGCCGGTTGATTTCGAGGCGGGCGGGAGCTGGCGGGATGGGCTCGTGGCTGCCGGATTCGATGAGCGCAAGCCGGCCATCGTGGTCTCCACGGGCGTCAGCATGTACCTGACCAAGGATGCGAACGCGGCCACGCTGCGTGAAGTTGCGGCCCTCGCGCCAGGATCGACGCTCGCGATGACGTTCCTGCTCCCGCGGGAACTGGCGGACCCCGAGGTACGTCCTGGGCTTGAAATGGCCGAGAAAGGCGCGCGAGCCAGCGGCACACCGTTCCTCAGCTTCTTCACCCCGCCGGAGATCCAGGCGCTGGCTCACGGGGCGGGCTTTAAAGAAGCACGGCACGTCTCGGCGGCGGATCTTACCCAGCGCTATTTTATGGGCAGGACGGATGGTCTGCGGCCGCCAAACAATGCGGAAGAACTGCTGGTGGCAAATACGTAGACATGGACACGGCGGCCGGGTCGCAAAACACGATCGGAGAATCCAATGCCGGCCCCCATGACGCTCACGACGACCCTGTCAAATCCGGCGGCGCATCGCACTGGACGGTCGCCGCATTGGCCTTTTCAACCGTGAGATTGACCGAGCGCGCGCCGACTGGCCGCGTTCGATGGCGCGTACCCGCCGGCACAGTCAGCAATTGACCGGCATGCAGTTCGACCGATCCATCGTCGAAGTCGACGGCAAGCGCGCCTTCAACAACGAAAAACGTTTCGTCCGAGTCCGGATGCAAGTGCCAGAAATACGGTGCATCCATGACACTTATATGGACGTCGTGATCATTCACGCTCGTCAGCACCTGGTTTGAATATCCTTGAAGCATGCCGCCGGCGACCGCACCAATATCGATCAGCTGGATCATGTCGTCTCCGCTTACGTAGTGGACAAGGTTGGGCTAAACGTACACAGCGCGCTGTCTGACACACCGCATACTCCAAACGCCCAGCGTAACCCGTTAGCGGCGCAGTCGCCAAGTCAAAAAATTTGGTCGGTATGTGAGCGAAATTCACCGGTGGTTTCACGCTGGATGCGCAAGCGTTCGAAGCGCTAACGCCAACGTTAATCGCAGCGAGCAAACATGCGCCCATACGTACTGAGCGCCCACGGCGGTCGGCGCCCCGTCGCGCCTTAACCGCCGTCCGCTGACTGCTTGCTGGTCCTTCGGCGTTACGTTGCCGAGCGGCCGCCCAGGTGTTGCGCGAGGAAGGCTTCCATGGCTTCGTAGAATTCGAACTGATTTTCTTCGTTGTGGAAGCCGTGCCCTTCGTTGTCCTTGAGCATGTACTTGACGTCGACGCCGCGTTCGCGCAGCACGTTCACGATCTGATCGCTTTCGGCCTGCTTGACTCGCGGATCGTTCGCGCCTTGCGCGACAAATAGCGGCGTCACGATCCGGTCCGCGAAGAACAACGGCGAGGCATCGTGCAGCGCCTGTTTGCCTGCCTCGGTTTGCGGGTTGCCGATCATCTCGTACATCATGTCGATCATCGGCTTCCAGTAAGGCGGCATCGATTCGAGCAACGTGAACAGATTCGACACGCCGACGTAGTCGACCGCCGCGGCATAGCGTTCGGGTGTGAACGCCACGCCGGCGAGCACCGCGTAGCCCCCGTAACTCGCGCCGTAGATACCCACGCGCGCGGGATCGATAAGACCTTGCGTGACGAGCCAGTCGACGCCGTCGTCGATGTCGTTTTGCATCGACTTGCCCCATTGACCGAAGCTGGCTTCCCAGAACGCGCGTCCATAACCCGTCGAGCCGCGGAAGTTCAGCTGCAACACCGCATACCCGCGATTGGCGAGCAATTGCGCTTCAGCGTTGAACCCCCACGAATCGCGCACCCAGGGGCCGCCATGCGGATTGACGATCAATGGCAATGGGTGCTCCAGCTTTTGCCCACGTTCGATGCCCGCAGGCAAGCTCAAATAGCCGTTGATTTGCAGACCGTCGCGCGCGGCGAAGCGGATCGGTTCCATTCGCGCCATGTCCGCGGCGTCGAGCCAGGGCATCAGCTCGGCAAGCCTGGAAAGATGACGGCTTGCAATATCGTAAGTCCAGGTCGAGCCCGGTGACAGGTCGCTCGACGCATGCACGATCGCACGCGACTCGTCGCGCGTGATGCTCGTGATCGTGATTTCCTGGCCGGGCAGCTGGCGCTTCAGGTCCTCATGGATCGAGCGGGCCCACTCGTCGAAGAAGTGCCGATGCGTGCGGTCGTCGACGTACCACGCGGCGGTCAATACGCGCCGATGCTCCGAAAACAGCAGGCCGCTCACGTCCACGTGTTCGGCTTCGAACAGCAGCTCGCCCTCTTGCGCACTTTGCGGGTCGAACTCAAAGATGGCCGTCTTGTCTCGGCCACGGTTGGAGAGCACGTACAAACGCTGATCGTCGAATGTGAAGAACAGCGGCGCTACCGTTTCGCGAAAGTTCGTGGTCAGGATCGGGCGGAACGGGTCGGTTTCGGCATCGCGATAGAGCAGCGTCGTGTTGACACCGTCGGTGGCGGAGGCAACGCGCAGGCGCCCGGCATGATCGGTCATCCATCCCATGATGTTGCCCGGATTTTCAGCGATCGAGGTGAACTCGCCCGTCACGACGTCGACACGGAACACGTCGAACACCTGCGGATCGCGCCGGTTCATCTGGATCAGGATACGGCGGTCATCGTCCCTGAGATCGTCGACGATGCTCGCCTGGACACCGTCGAACGGAGTCAGGTCGAACGGTTCGCCACCATGGATCGGCACCGACAACACGTGAAAGTTTTCGTCGCCGCCGAAGTCCTTGACGAACAGGATCCGATCGTTGCCTTTCCAGGCGTGCCCGGGTACGTCGCGTTCGGATTCGCTGGTCAGCGCTCGCGCGTCCCCAAGCGGCGAACCGTCGGCGCCGAGTTCCTGAACGAAGATGTTCTGGCGGCCCGCGTGCCGGGTCAGAAACGACAGATGCCGGCCATCCGGTGAAATCGTGAAATCGTGCTTCTCAGGCCTGCGGAAAAAGTCGCGCACCGGATAGAGTCTGGCGGTCCGGTCAGCGGCTTCGTTCATATCGTTTGCGGCACTCATGCAGTCCTCCTCAAAAGCCGTATTTGACCATGATCGAGGACTTTCTCGCAGACTGCACATTGCAGCAAGCAACGGGGACGGCCGATTACCTGCGCGGATAGCGTTCAGGCAGCGGGAGAAGCCATCGGCCTGGACGACGGCGTGTCTGGTACAGCGCCACGCGATCACTACAGAACGAATCGTCAGCCCGGCAGGCGCACGGCGGACATAGCCCGGCTCACGATCCGACGGCACGCGGGGACGTAAAGGAGCATCGTCACTAGCGTGACGAGCGCAAAGCCCATGCAGATCGGCCGCGTAAAGAACGGCACGATACTCCCTTCAGTCAGGACGAGGCCACGGCGCAAGCTCTTGTCGAGCACGGATCCCAGTACCAGTCCGAGCACGAACGGCGCCATGTGGTAGCCACGCTTGCGCAGGAAAAAGGCGCCGATACCGATAGCAACCATGCAATAGACGTCGAACAGGCGCGAGGCGCCTGCGAACGCGCCAACCGTACAGAGCAGGAAGACGATCGGCATCAGGATGGCACGCTTGATGCGCAACACCAGCAACAGCGGGCGCACCATGAACAGGCCGAAGATCAGGATGCTGACCATGGCGAGCGAGGTCATGGCGACGACGTCGTAGACAAACTGCGGATGCTGGATCATCAACATCGGTCCAGGCTGGATCCCGTGGATGATCATCGCGGCCAGCAACACCGCCGACGGAGCCGATCCGGGGATGCCGAGTGCGAGGCACGGAATCAGGTGGCCGGGAATCGACGCCATGTCGCCCGTCTCGGCAGCCATCAGGCCGTCGATCGAACCATGACCGAACTTCTCCTTCTCCCGGCTGAAGGCCCTCGCGGCCGCATACGACATCCACGCCCCCGTGTCCTCGCCGACGCCCGGCAGCAGACCCGTCGCTACCCCGATCACACCTGAGCGCAAGACGGTCGGCCAGTACTGAAGCACTTCTCGAAAGCGCGGCAGGGACGAGTCGCGCATGCTGACAATCTTGCGTTCGACCGGGTCCGCGAGCGTGGTCAGAATCTCCGAGAACCCAAACGCGCCGACTAGCGCGGGAATGAGCGCGATTCCGCCCGACAGTTCATTCCAGCCGAAGGTGAAACGGTCGTATGCGTAGAGCCCCTCCTGGCCGATCTGGGCCACGAACAGCCCGAGAATGCCCATGAGCCAGCCCTTTAGCGGGTCGTCTCCGACAATCGAGCCCGACAGGGTCACGCCCAGTAGCGCGAGCCAGAAAAATTCCTGCGCGCCGAACGACAATGCAACCTTGGCGAGCAGCGGCGTGAACGCAGCGAGACACAGTACGCCGAATAACACGCTGGTAAACGCACCCGAGGTTGCGATGCCGATCGCACGACCTGCCTCTCCGCGCAGCGCCAAAGCATGTCCGTCCGCACATGACGCGGCATTGGCCGCCGTCCCTGGAATATTCAGCAGGATCGCCGTGCGCGAGCCGCCATACAGCGTGCCCACGTAGGAACAGATGAGGATGAGAATGGCGTCGTTCGCGGGAAGCTTGATCGTCAAGGTCGTCAGCAATGCGATGCATAACGTGGCAGACAGGCCAGGAAGGCAGCCGACCATGATGCCAATGAACGTCCCGCCAAGACCATAGGCGATCGATATTGGATTCAGGAAACCAAGATAGGCCTGGCCAAAGTCTGCAAGTCCGGAAAACATCGCTTCCTCCTCATCTGAACGACCGTGGACAGTCAATCGTCTCCCCGGCTACACGCAGGCATGCGTTGGCGTACGTTGGCGTACGTCGATGCATGCCGGCGAATTCGAACTGCCCTGCCCTTCCTGATTTAAAGCCCGGCCCACTCAATGCGCAGGACCTTACGGTTACGGTTACGCTTACGCCGCGCGCTATGGCAGACGGACGAGAAAAAAAGTCTGGAAAATCAGGGTGATCGCACCGCCCGCGCCCAAACCGATAGTCACGGCGGTCGCGATCTCGCGCAGTCCCAGCCTCGCTTGCGCGGCCTGTCTTTGCGCCTGCTGCAACGTCAGGATCGAAGTCGACACGAAAATCGCCCCTACGAGCCAGAACGGCAATCCGTGTCCCAGCAGCGCGACAGTAAAGATGAGGCACAGGGCGAGCACGCGAAGGAGCTGCGCGTGCCCGCCACCGGCCGCGGCGCCGGACCCAGGCGCGCGGCGCGTCAGCGCGCCCTCGCCGATGCTGCGAAACGCCAGCAACGCACCGAGGCACATCATCGCGACGCCGAGCAGCCCGGGCAGGAGGCCCGGCGCCGTGTAGGGATTGATCCCCTGGCTCTCCAGCCGATCCATCGACAAGGACGCGATGAGGATGATTCCGCCCAATACCACCCAGACAACCGCATCCTGGAGATTGCGTCGCGCGCTGGGCGCCCGGTCGCGCGCTCCGTCTTCCGTTGAATCATTCATGGACGTTGATCCACTGTGCGTGCTGCGTGGAAATGGCCGCTCAGAGCGTGGCTGAGACCGCGAGACCGTTATGAATTGCGACCGTGCTCAAGGAGCCGGAATGCCGACCGTGTCAGGCGACACCTTCGCTTTTCCGGTTCTGAACAGCATCCACGCATTGGCCTGAACCGCCGGGAACGCCGCCTTCTGCGCCGCGTCGCCATCGATCGGCGTGACCAGCGCGCCACGGCTCTCGGCGAACTTGCGCAGCGCTGCGCTGTTCGCAATCGTGGTGTTCCAGATTTTCGTCACGGTGGCGACCACGTCGTCGGGTACGCCGTTGGGAATGAAAATGCCCGTGTAGTTGGCCGGCGCGTTAAATCCAGGGAGGGTCTGCGACAACGCGGGAATGGTGCCGTAGCCTGACAGCACGAGCGGTTGATTGCTGATCGTGGCGAGTGGCCGCAGAAGCTTGCCTCGGATCATGTCGGCTTCCTCCGCCGCAAGCTGGCTGGTGGCATCGGTCTCTCCCGACACCGTTGCGACCACGGCGGGGCTGCCGCCGTCATAGGCGACATGCCGGTAGCTCACTTTTGCCGCGCTGGCGAACTGATCGATGGCCATGTGTCCCGAAGACGTGATGCCGGCCGTTGCCACGGAGATTTTGCCCGGATGGGCGGCCATCGCCGCGATGAGCTCCTGCGTGGTTTTATAGGGCGTCTGCGGGTTGACGCTCAGTACCGGAATGTTCGCCACGCTCAGAAACAGGTGCCAATCCTTCAGCCGGGTCTTCAGCATGCCCTGGGTTTCGTAGCTGCCCAGATCCTGCAGCGCGCCGGCGGTCCACGTGTAGCCGTCGCGCGGCGCGTCAAGCGCGCTCTTCGTGCCGATCGATCCCGACGCCCCCGGTTGATTGACGATGACGATGGTCTGGCCTAGCGCCTTTTCCATCTCCGCGGCCGCGATCCGGGTGACCTGATCGGTCGCGCCGCCTGCCGCCCATGGAACGATGAGGTTGATCGGATGGGTCGGCTTCCAGTCCGCGGCGAATGCCGGCGCGCCGGAAACCGCCAGTGCGCCGAGCCCCAATAAGATCAGTTTTCCGAACGGCTTCGTGGCGTGTGAAACGGCACGGTCGAGTAAGCGTTTTTTCATGTCCGAGTCTCCTCCGTTATGGGTTGCGTCACAGGTCGATGCGACGCCCTTCATCTGCGGACCAGTAGGCCGCGTAGTGCACTTTCATGGCTTCGTAGGCGAGATCCAGACCCGCCAACGGTGCCCGCCCGAATGCCACGCACTCCATGAAATCCTGAATCTCCTGCCGGTAACCGCGCGTCCATTCCTCCTCGAGGCAGACGAATTGCCAGCCGGTCTTGCGATCGACTTTCTCCGTGATGTACACGTCCTTGAGCTTTTCCTCATCGGTCATGTAGGTCGTCAGATGGTTGTTCGGCGTGATGTTGGCGAATAGCGCGCCACCGCTCGTATAGGCCTCCACCACGTTGCGCACGCCGCCAAGGATCATGTCGCCGGAGAACACGGTTGCCTTCGTGCCGTCGCTGAACGTCAGGCTCAACATGCCCCAGTCTTCGACATCGAACGGATTGGCCTTGATAAACGGACGCTCCTCGGGCGCGAGTCGCGCGGTCACGTTGCCGACATCGGCCACTACACTCGCGACCGAGATCTGTTCGCCACGTGCCTCTGCTTCGACCTGCTTCAGATGCAGTACCGCCGACAATGGATGGCATCCCTGACGGATCAGCGCGCCGCCTCCGGTTTGCGCCCACTGCGCGGCATGCGCGGCGTGCGAGCCGCTGTGACTCTCCTCGGCCTTCATGAACAGGATCTTGTCGCGCGTGGCACGCACCATCTCAGCGGCCTTGGTCACGGCCGGGGCGTAGATCCAGTCTTCGGCATACATGAAGAGGCGGCCGCTTTGCCGCACCGCTGCCGCGGTTGCCTCCATCTCTTCCATCACGCGTTCATACATCAGCGCCTTGGGGACTGCTTTGCCGATCGGCGTCGCGTCGCCGGGACGGCCAAAATAGCCGGTGAAAGGCTTCTCGCAGATGACATGCTTGCCGGCCTGCACCGCCTCGACGACCATCCCGGCATGCAAGTCCGGCGGCGTGCAGATATCGATCACGTCGATGCGAGGATCGGCCAGCAAGGTCCTGTAGTCGCGCGTGGTTTCTGCAATCGCGTACTTGCGTGCGAAGTCGACGACATGGTCGCCGCGCGCAGCCACGCTCACCACTTCGACATTCACGCCGTAGACGCGCCGGTAAGCGTGCATGTGCAGCTCCGAGATGAAGCCACAGCCGATCAGACCTACTCTCACTTTCGACATGCTTTAGCTGTCCTGTTGTTGTGGGCCGCCTTGACGGGCCGCATAGTGGGAAGAGACGTCTTTGACGGATTGCCCGCCGCGAAGCGAAACGGGCAGCACGAGCCGCGGCTCGGAATACGCTGGATCAGCGACTTTCGACAGCAGGAGTGTTGCCGCATGCCGGCCCATTTCCGCCTCCGGGCGCTCGATGCAACAGAGTGCCGGCGAGACGAGGTCGCACCACTCCGGCGTGCCGATGAGGATCAGCGAGAGGTCGTCCGGCCAGCGGATGCGGCGTGCCTGAAGTTCCATCAGCACACCCTTGCCAAGATCGAGGTGATTGGCCAGCACGAGGGCCGTGACGTCGTCGAAGGGCAGCCGGGCCGCGAGGCGCCGGCCTTCGCTTTGGGTCAGATCGCCCAGCAGGAGCCAGTCTGGCTTCGGCTCGATGCCGGCCTCGCGCAACGCGTCGAGATAGCCGTCAGCGCGGTGCCGGATGTTCGGTATGGGTGAATCCCAGCCGATGAAAGCGATGCGCCGATGGCCGGCTTCGATCAGCGTACGGGTGGCGAGATAGCCGGTCATGCGGTTGTCATGCCCGACGAAGTCGCGTTCGGGCAACTCGGTGCCCACCGGGCGCTCCAGCACGACAGTCGGCATTCTGTGCCTGCGCAACAATTCGCCGCTTTCCGTTCCCGACAGCACCGGACAGAGGATGCAGCCGTCGATGCGCTGGGCGACGAGCCGCTCGAGGATCATCCGTTCCTGCTCGAGACTCTCGTCGCTGTTGCAGATGAGAACGACATAGCCTGCCTGACGGGCGACGGCTTCGACGTCGACGCAAATGCGCGTGAAGAACTCGTTTCCAAACTGCGGGACCAGCACGGCGATCATGCCGCGCTCCTTGCCCTTGAGCCCGCTTGCTACCGCGTTCCTGACGTAACCCAGTTCCCTTACGGCCTCGACGATCCGCTGACGCAGCGCCGGGCTGAGTGCCTGATCCTTGTTGTTCAGGACATACGACACCGACGCGATCGATGTCTGTGCCAGACGGGCGACGTCCTGGATAGTCGGTACGCTGCTGCGCTTTGACACCATGCCCCTCCTTTAGAGAAACAATACCGCCTGGCCAGTCTGGAAAATGACAGCACTTAATCGTTTAGATCCCGACTTAAACGTTTAAGTAGACGCATTTGACAAGACGAACGTATCGGTTGTCAATGGGGGCGCACCATGAGATTTGCGCTCAGCGGGCGAGGTTCGGCCCAGCCCGGGCGGTCGACCCACCTTTTCCCAAATGGCCGCTTCCGAAGTACAACGACGTCTCCTGTTTTTGTCCATTTCGACGCCTGTTCGGCCTGCGCGGACGTTCTATCTATGAGTCTCCCGGCGGCCCAGGAGGGGAGGCTTTGCCTGCTAGCCACCTATACTTGTAGTGACTTGCAATCCACAGTGACCGTGTTCGCAGTCAACGAATTTTGCAGCTCAAATTAGTTTCGACTGACGGACTCCGCCGGCTCTCATTCGCTGCGACCAGGCGATAGCTGCAAGGAGCGTCAACCAGCATCGGCGCATGGTTCAAGCTCGAAGAACGCGTGGCGTAGCGCGTTTCCAGGATCCCGTTCGATCGCGAACACTTCGCGCTATCGCAGTGCACAGTTGCACGCCGGCGCACTTCCGATGGTAACCACTACATTCATGGAGAATTCTGATGCAACAGAAATTACGTGCTGCGGTTGCGCAATCGGGATCCGTCGTCTTCGATGCAGACAGAACCATCGATAAAGTCGCGACGTTCACCGCCGACGCCGCGCGGCAAGGCACTCAACTCATCGTATTTCCTGAAGCATTCGTCTCAGCCTATCCAAAGGGGCTCGATTTCGGCTCGACCATCGGTGGAAGAACTGCTGCCGGGCGCGACGACTACCGCCGCTACTATGACAGCGCGTTAGAAGTGCCAGGTCCCGGCACCCGCCGGTTGGGCGAGGTTGCCGCCGAGTACAGGCAATACATCGTGATCGGCGTAATCGAGCGGGACCACGGCACGCTGTATTGCACTGCGCTGTTTTACGGTCCGGACGGCATGATGCTCGGCAAGCATCGCAAGCTGATGCCAACTGCTGCCGAGAGGCTGATCTGGGGCTATGGCGATGGGTCGACCCTCCCGGTTTTCGACACCCCGTTCGGCCGGCTCGGCGCGGTCATTTGTTGGGAAAACTACATGCCATTGATGCGCATGGCAATGTACGCAAAGGGTGTTCAGATTTACTGCGCCCCCACGGCTGATAGCCGGCCAACATGGGCTTCCTCCATGCAGCACATTGCCCTGGAGGGTCGCTGCTTTGTGTTGTCGGCCTGTCAGTACCTGCGCCGATCGGATTGCCCGACCGACTATGCCGCAATCCAGGGTAACGATCCGTCCACAGTGCTGATGAGCGGTGGAAGCTGCATCGTCAGCCCGCTTGGCGAACTCATAGCCGGGCCAATCTTTGAGCAGGATGCATTGCTCGTGGCCGATCTTGACCTCAACGACCTTGCCCGGGCCAAGTATGACTTTGACGTCGTGGGCCACTACGCGCGTCCGGACGTCTTCCGTCTGTATGTCAACGAAGCAGCGACGCCTCCCGTCGTATTTGAGAAAAATGGATTCGGCAGCGGCGCCTGAAGATCAACGCGGGCAAGCAAAAGAGCGCCAGCCGGAGGCCGAACCTCCCCAGTTGCCTGATTTCTTAACCGGGACAGTCCTTATCCGCGAAAGCCGCGCTCAATTGCGGGAAGGCTCAATTCGCCTTAACCTGTCACGACATCCTCAGCCCGGAACCGCTCGATGCAAGCCCTCCCTTTGCGCCTCTTTCCCGGCGACGATCTGCGAGCCGCCCTCGAAGACGTCTTGCGTCAGACCAAGGTGCAGGCGGCCTTCGTGATCCAGGGCATCGGGAGTCTCAGCGTTGCGCAATTGCGGTTTGCCGGAGACGACGATCTTACTGAGCTGCGCGACGATCTGGAAATCCTGACGCTCGCTGGGTCCATCTCATCCGATGGCGCGCATCTGCACATGTCGGTTTCCGACCCGCGCGGTCGAGTGTCGGGTGGTCACGTGGGACACGGTTGCTCGGTCCGCACGACAGCGGAGGTATTGCTGGCGCTTCTTCCCGAATATCGCTTCTCCCGGGAGCGCGATTCAAGTTCAGGGTTCATGGAACTGGTGATACGAAGTTGAACGCAGCCACTCCTCGGCGCCGACGCGCAGCGCAATATCCGGTCATTGTTCTGGGAACGCAAGCTGGTTCCTACACTTCGGCCAGGACTTCCGCCGGCTTGCGCGCCAGATCGACGAACGCCTTCAGGTAGTCAATTTCAGTGTCCGTCTCGCGAGCGCCCAAAAAAATCTGTTTGGCGATGCCCTTTCGCCCGAGCCGCACCGGAACAATGTTCATCTTGCCGGCATACTCTTCCACCAGCCAGCGCGGCAGCGCCGCGACGCCTCTGCCGCTTGCCACCATCTGCAGCATGATGTCGGTGGTCTCGATCACCTTGTGACGCCGCGGCGTGACCCCTGCCGGCATCAGAAACTGGTTGTAAATGTCGAGTCGGTCGGTCTCGACTGGATACGTGACCAACACCTCGCGCGTCAACTGATCCGGCTTCACATACTCGGCCGTGGCAAGCGGATGCTCGCGATTCACCACCAGCACCTGCTCGTAGTCGAACACGGGTTCGAAGCGCAAGCCCGGCTTATACAGCGGATCAGGCGTCACCAGCAGATCGATCTCGTAGCCGAACAACGCGCCGATCCCGCCGAACTGGAATTTCTGTTTGACGTCCACGTCGACGTCCGGCCAGCGCGCGAGATACGGCGACACCACTTTGAGCAGCCATTGGTAGCAGGGATGGCATTCCATCCCGATCCGCAACGCGCCGCGCTCGCCCTGCGCGTACTGACCAAGGCGCTCTTCAGCAAGCGCCAGTTGTGGCAGCACGCGGTTTGCCACGGCTAACAGGTACTCGCCGGCCTGCGTCAAGCGCAGGCTGCGCCCCTCGCGCAACCAGATATCCGTGCCCAGTTGCTGCTCCAGCTTTTTCATGGAGTGGCTGAGTGCGGATTGCGTCACACAGAGGATTTCCGCCGCCGCGGTCAGCGACCCGTGCTTGTCCACTGCCTGGACGATGGCCAGATGAATTCTCTCAAGCATGATGGTATAGGCGTGAATGATGCATGAGCAAAACTAATGATTCGTTGAATTAACACCATTTTACTTCATAAACCGCCTTCGCTACGATCCACGGATCCGCAACCCGACCGAATCAAGGCGACACGATGGCAACAACACATAACCTGGGCTTCCCGCGTATCGGTGCGAAGCGCGAACTGAAATTCGCGCTCGAGTCGTACTGGAAAGGCGAGTCCTCGCTCGGCGAACTGAAAGCGTTGGGCACCCAGCTGCGTCAGCGTCACTGGGCACACCAGGCCGAGCTCGGCTTCGCGGCCGTCGGCGATTTTGCCTTCTACGACCAGGTGCTGGACATGAGCTTCGCGCTGGGCAACCTGCCGGAACGGGTGCGCGGCTTCCACGGCGATAGCCTCGATAACTACTTTCGCGTCGCGCGCGGCCGTTCGGCCAGAGGCGCCGAGGACCACAGCGCATGCTGCGGCGGTGTGGCCGCCGGCGAGATGACCAAGTGGTTCGACACCAACTATCACTACATCGTCCCCGAGTTCAGCGCGGGTACCGAATTCAGGCTCGATTCGTCGCGCCTGCTCGAACAACTGGCCGAGGCGAGAGCACAAGGCGTCAAAGCCAAGCCGGTGATCATCGGCCCGGTGACCTATCTGGCACTCGGCAAGTCCAAGGACGACTCTGACAAGCTCGCCCTGTTGCCGCGGCTGCTGCCGGTTTACGCGGAACTGCTGAACACACTCGCGGCGCAAGGCGTCGAATGGGTTCAGATCGACGAGCCGATTCTCGTCACCGAATTGTCAACGCAATGGCAGCAGGCTTTTAAGGCTGCCTACCAGGCGCTCGCCAATGGCAAAGTCAAGCTCCTGCTGGCGACTTACTTCGGTCAGTTGCTCGATAACCTGTCGCTTGCCTGCAATCTGCCGGTGCAGGGCCTGCATCTCGATGCGATCAATGCCCGTGCCGAAGTCGATGCAGTGATTGCCCAACTGCCCAGGGATCGCGTGCTGTCGCTCGGTGTGATCAACGGCCGCAACATCTGGAAGACCGATCTGGCGAGCGTCCTCGACTGGCTTGAACCGGTCGCGAGGCAACTGCGCGAGCGCCTCTGGATCGCACCGTCCTGCTCGCTGCTGCACGTGCCGGTGGACCTCGAGAGCGAGCAGAAACTGGATGCGGAAGTCCGCTCGTGGCTGGCCTTCGCCTTGCAGAAGCTGGGTGAACTGAAGGTGCTGGCCATCGCGGTGAACCAGGGCCGCGATGCCGTCAAGGCAGAACTCGCCGCGAACAGCGCCGCCATTGCCGCACGCCGCGCTTCGCCGCGCGTGAATAACCCAGAGGTTAAAGCCGCATTAGCGAAGATCAATCCGGCATTGGGTCAACGCAAAAATGTCTATTCGACGCGCGCCGCCAGGCAGGCTGAGTTGCTGAACCTGCCCGCCTTCCCCACCACGACCATCGGCTCGTTCCCGCAAACCGGCGACATCCGCCATGCGCGCAGCCAGTTCAGGAGCGGTGCGCTGGACGAAGCCGGCTACAAGGCCGCGATGCGCGCCGAGATTGAACGCAGCGTGCGCGAACAGGAAGCGCTTGGTCTGGACGTGCTCGTGCATGGCGAAGCCGAGCGCAACGACATGGTGGAATACTTCGGCGAACAGCTCGATGGCTACGCGTTCAGCCAGTTCGGCTGGGTGCAGTCGTATGGTTCGCGTTGCGTCAAGCCGCCGGTTCTGTTCGGCGACATCAGCCGTCCGAACGCGATGACCGTCGAATGGATCAAGTACGCGCAGTCGCTCACCAGCAAGCCGATGAAAGGCATGCTGACCGGCCCGGTCACGATTCTGAACTGGTCGTTCGTGCGTGACGACCAGCCGCGTTCGGTATCGTGCTACCAGTTGGCACTGGCGATCCGCGAAGAAGTGCTGGACCTCGAAAAGGCCGGCGTGCGCGTGATCCAGATCGACGAGGCCGCCTTACGCGAAGGCTTGCCGCTGCGTCAGTCGCAATGGAAAGAATACCTCGACTGGGCAGTGCAATCTTTCCGCATCACGGCGAACGGCGTGGAAGACGAGACGCAGATCCACACGCATATGTGCTATTCGGAATTCAACGACATCATCGCGTCGATCGCCGACATGGACGCCGACGTGATCACCATCGAGACCTCGCGCTCCGATATGGAACTGCTGGACGCGTTCGACAACTTCAACTACCCGAACGAAATCGGCCCAGGCGTGTACGACATTCATTCGCCGAACATCCCGACGCAGGAGCACATCGTGCAACTGATGAAGAAGGCCGCCGAGCGCATTCCGGCGCAGCGCCTGTGGGTGAATCCGGACTGCGGTCTGAAGACGCGGCAGTGGGAAGAAGTCATTCCGGCCCTGACCAACATGGTGGCGGCTGCCAGGACGCTGCGCGCTTCCGTCTAAGGCGCACGCGCCGTCGCCAACGCGCCGTCGCAAACGCGCCGTCTGGCATTTTTTGCGACGAGGCCGGCCACCTTCGGGTGGCCGTTTTCATTGCCCGTCGCGTTCCTCGCTGTGAATCGTTGCCATGGAGTAGCATGACCAAGCGCTTACCCAAAGAGCGATCCTCCTAGGCGTATTGCGCGCCGCGACTGCAACCACCGTTCGATCTTCCCCCCGACATGGCACGGAGCAAAGCATGGCCTATCGCAACTATCACAAACGCACGATTGCCGAGCGCGATCTGCATCCCGAAACCCAGATGATGTCGTACGGCTACGATCCCTTCCTGTCGGAAGGATCGGTGAAGCCGCCCGTCTTTCTGACCTCGACATTTGCGTTTCGCACCGCCGAGGACGGCGCCGACTTCTTCGATATGGTGTCGGGCCGCAAGCCTTCACCGGAAGGCGAAAGCGCGGGCCTCGTGTATAGCCGCTTCAATCACCCGAACCTCGAGATTGTCGAGGATCGTCTGGCGTTGCTCGACGGCTCCGAAGCCGCTGTCGTGACGTCGAGCGGCATGTCCGCTATCGCGGCAATCCTGCTGGCATTCCTGCGGCCCGGTGACTGCGTGGTGCAGTCCGTGCCGCTTTATGGCGGCACCGAAACGCTGATTGCAAAGTTTCTGCCGGAATGGGGCATCCAGTCCGAGGTGATCGACGACGGTCTTTCGGTGGAAGCGATCCGCAACGCGCTCGAAGCGGCGGCGCAAAAGGGCAGCGTGCGGATGTGCTACATCGAGACGCCCGCCAATCCGACGGATGCATTGTTCGATATGGAAGGCCTGCGTCGCGAGATCGATGCGTTCGAAACACGCCACGGCTATCGTCCTCTGTCCGTATGCGACAACACGCTGCTCGGTCCGTTGTATCAGAAGCCGGCGAAGCAAGGCATCGACCTGAGCGTGTATTCGCTGACAAAGTACATCGGCGGTCATAGCGATCTGGTGGCGGGCGGCGTCACCGGCAACCGGAGTCTCATCACGAAAGTGCGCGCGATCCGCAGCATGCTGGGCTCGCAACTCGATCCGCATTCGTCATGGATGATTACGCGCTCCATGGAGACCCTCGTGCTGCGCATGGAGCAGGCTGCGCGCAGCGGCAGCACCGTCGCGCGATGGCTTGAGACCAATCCGTATCGCCCGGTCAAGGTTCTTCATCCGGAACTGATTGACGACCCCACCTACCAGGCGGTGTATCGGCGCCAATGCACCGGGCCCGGATCGACGTTTGCTTTTGTGCTCGACGGTGGCCGTGAGCAGGCGTTCAGACTCATCAACGGCCTGACGTTGTTCAAGTCCGCTGTGAGCCTGGGCGGTACGGAGTCGCTGATCTGTCATCCCGCCTCGACGACGCATTCGGGCGTGCCGGCAGAGGCGCGCGCCAAAGCAGGCGTGTCGGAGGGATTGATTCGGGTATCGGTGGGATTGGAGCATCCGGATGATCTGATCGCGGACCTGTCGTACGCGCTGGAACACTGTTGACGCGAACGCGAACAGCGTACCGCCAGCGCCTTGGTAATTGACGGGAACCATCACGCATCGGTAACCTTGCGCCTTGATGGTTCCCTCAGCTGGGATCAAAAGGGAACGCAGTACGAGCAGCAATGCTCCGAGTCTGCGGCTGCCCCCGCAACTGTAAGCGGCGAGTCCGTGCCATTCATGACCACTGGGACACCGGGAAGGTCGGCACGGGACGTTGACCCGCGAGCCAGGAGACCTGCCATCACACCGAGGTCTGCGCAGCCGCACCGGGCGGGGTGTCCCGATGCGCAAGCACCGCCTGTGCGGCGCCCGTTGCAACGACAGCCCGAGCCTCAGGATCTGTGATGTCCACTGTAGTTCAAACCGGTTCCCCGCAAGGAACCTTGCGCCGACGCGTCGTCGGCATGTATAGCGTTCTCGCCGCGTTGTCAGTCTGCGCATCGCAGGTCGCACAGGCCGCGGACGACACGTCGTTGCCAACACCGGCACAGGCGCCGGCTGAAACCACGCTGCCGAATATCGTCGTCACCGGCGACACGCAGCACCTGCCGCAATCGTTCGACCAACGCTATGCGACGACCCAGGTCCTGACGCGCGCCGATCTCGAGCGTCTGTCTCCGGCCGACCCGAGTATCACGCAAGCCCTCGCCACGCTGCCCGGCGTCACCGTTTCGCAAAACGGCGGCCCAGGTTCATTTGCCTCGGTCAGCATCCGGGGTTCATCCGGAAGTCAGGTCGCCGTGTTTATCGACGGCATCCGGGTCGGCTCCGTCACCACCGGCCAGGCCGCGTGGGCGGATCTTCCAACCTCGGCGTTCGACCGTGTCGAAGTCATCTCGGGGCCGGCGGCCGCGTCGTTCGGTGCGGCTGCGATGGGGGGTGTCGTGCAGTTGTTCACCAACCATGCGTCCAATCAGCCGAACCAGACCACGATCTCCGCAGGCGGCGGTTCGAACAAAACCTTCGACACGCAAATCCGGACCTCGGGCACGATCCCTTCCTCGGGTCCGCTCTCGGCACTGTCCGGGCTGACCTACTCGCTCGGCCTGCACGACTACAACACCGCAGGGATCGATGCGACCCAGCCGTATGCGTTTGGTCACGAGGATGGCCGCAACCCGTACCATGCGCAGGACGTGGACGCGCGCCTCGGCTATGCGCGTGACAACTGGTCGCTCTCCACGTTCGCCCTGTACCACAAGTCCGATCTCTCGTATGACAGTGCCGGTAGCGCCGACCGGCAGCTCGATCATCAGTTGACGACGGGCCTCGCGTTTCACTGGGACATCACGCCGACCACCCAGTTTGATCAGTCGGTGGGCTATGCCACCGACCGCCAGTTCCTCTACGCAAACGATCCCACCATTCCGACCGATGAGATCGACTCGACGCGTTTCAGCACGTCGACCTCGTTGACCCATCAGGAAAAGGGGGCGACGCTGTTCGGTCTGCCACTATCCGGAGAGACGAAGCTCGCCTACGACTTCAGCCGCGAGCAAGCTTTCCTGCCGGTCGATATCCCGCAGGGCGTGCCGACGCGCAACGATTCAGCGGTGTCACTCCATCAGTCAACCACGCTCGGTGCACTGACCGTGTTCCTTGCGGGCCGTCACGAGATTGTTCAGGGACAGTCGGTCAATACCGGCAATGTCGTCGTGGCCTATGCGATCACACCGGTTTATACGGCGCGGCTTTCGTACGGCAATGCATTCCGTCTGCCGACCTTCAACGACCTGTACTTCCCGGGCTTTGGGAATCCAAACCTGTTGCCCGAGCGCAGCGACACGATCGAAGCGGCGCTGGACGCAACGACCTCGTTCGGCACCTTCACGGCCGCCGTTTATGACACACGTGTCCATGACCTCATCTCGTACAACTCCGCGACATTTCTGCCCGTGAATATCGGACAGGCGCACATCCAGGGCATCGATCTGTCGTACAGGGGCACGCTCGGCAAATCGACGCCTGTCAGTCTCGCGATCGGGCTGCTGAATCCACAGGACGTGACCGACCAAACGTGGCTCAATCGCCGTCCGCGCCAGACGGTCAGTCTGAGTGTCGATCACACGTGGGACGAGTTCCAGCTTCACGCGCTCAGCACCGGGGTCTCACTGCTTTATGGCGGATCGACCTTCGACGATCAGGCTAACTCGATCTATCTACCGTCGTACACAACGGTCGCTTTGCGTGCCGCTTATAAGGTCAATTCGCATCTCACCGTGTCGGCGAATCTGTCGAATCTGTTTAACCGGCAGTACGCCACTGCATACGGGTACAACACGTTGGGACGCACGGCGTTTGGAAAGCTGACTTATACGTTCTAAGCGGTAAATGGCCCTCCCTCCCGGCGGCCTGAACGTCTGGGAGGGCGCCAGTTCCGGTCCTCACTCTGGACAGATCGATAGACCGTCGCGTGCCCAGGGTTTTTCCTGATCTCAATCGATGTCGATATCCGGATCATCGAGTCGTCGTAGGAGTATGTCCAACTTCTCCAGGTGAAAGGCCAACACACCATGACTACCGGAACCGTCAATCTTCATCGCGTCTTGCGCGCGACGCCCGAACGTATCTATCGGGCCTTCCTCGAACCCGATGCGGTAGCGAAGTGGCTGCCGCCCTATGGCTTCACCTGCCAGGTCCATCATCTGGATGCCCGCGTGGGTGGCACTCACAAGATGTCGTTCCGCAATTTCACCACCGGCAACAGCCACTCGTTCGGCGGCGAGTATGTCGAACTGGTGCCGTTCGAGACAATCCGCTACACGGACCGATTCGACGATACCAACCTGCCTGGCGAGATGCAGGTCACCGTTTCATTGCGGCAGGTGGTCTGCGGGACCGAGGTCACCATCACGCAGGCAGGCGTGCCCGAGGTCATTCCGGTGGAGATGTGCTACCTCGGCTGGCAGGAGTCGCTTGCTCAGCTGGCTAAGCTGGTTGAGCCGGAAATTCCGGATTGACCGACGGCACCGGCATGGGGAGGCGATCTGTTGTTCGGGGTGACGCCCGCTTGTTTATGTCGCCCACGCGTCGCAACATTCGATCGCCGGCGAATAACGACGCGCTAAAATAGGACGTTGCCCTTTTCGCACAGACGTGCCCGTCCATGACGATCAAGAGACGCTCGACAATAAGCGAGCTTGCGGCGCTAGCCGGTGTTCATGCGTCCACCGTGTCCCGCGTGATGAACCCGGCCACGCGCCACCTGATCGGCGCCGAAGTCGCAGACCGTGTGCTCAAGGCCGCCCAGAAGCTCAACTACTCGCCTAACCGGATTGCGGCTACCTTGCGAACCAGCCGCTCGGGCACCATCGGGGTCATCCTGCCGGACATCACCAACCCGATCTTTCCGCCCATCTGCCGCGGTATCGAGGACGAGCTCGCCAAGCGAGGCATGCTGCCGTTGATCGCGAATGCGGCGGGCACGTCGGAGCGCAAGCGTTTCGTGGTCGATCAGATGGTGGGTCGGCGCGTCGACGGACTGATTCTCGCCACCGCCGAGCGAAACGACCCCGTGCTCATGCATTGCCTGGAAGAGGGGCTTCCGGTCGTCGTCGTCAACCGCAGCGACGATAGCGGCCGCGTGTCCTGCGTGGTCGGCGACAGCCACCTGGCGATGCGGCTGGCCGTCGCTCATCTGACCCAGCTTGGGCACAGCCACATCGCGCACGTTGGCGGCCCCATCGAGCTGTCTACCGGTTTCCAGCGCAAGCAGGGGTTTCTCGACGCGCTCAAGGAAAACAACCTGAAACTGAGTGCGTGCCCTGTCGTGCAAAGCGACGCTTATTCACGTCCGGCAGGCAAGGCCGCTTGCAGCGCGCTGCTGGAAAAGCGCAAGAAAATCACGGCGATCGTCGCGGGCAACGATCTGATCGCGCTCGGCTGCTACGACGCGCTGCGCGCGGCGGGGTTGCGCTGTCCGGACGATGTTTCGGTGATCGGTCACAACGACATGCCCCTGATGGACTCCGTCGCGCCCGCCATGACCACCATTCATCTGCCCTTGTACGAGATGGGCGCAAGGGCGGCCGCATTGATCATCGATACCTTGCAGGGAAGCGGCAAGGGGAACGTCAACGTGGTTTTGCGGCCCGAGTTGATGATCCGCGAATCGACCGCGGCGCCCTCGCCGACGCGCGCCTAAAGTGCGCCCGGCGCGCCGCGCGCCCGGCACGAGGCGTGATGGCCCGGCAACGTCCCGGGCCTGAGATCAAAGTGCCGCGGTTTGCGGCAACGCCAGAGCCTGGAGGATTCGCGCTCCGGCTTTTTCCGCGTCTCGCAGTGCTTGCACCGGCCGCTTCAGGGATTGGTAGCGATACTTCTGCAACTGCCCCTTCACCATGACCGTGTGGACGTTCGCCACGCTGCCATGAAAGACGACGGCTTGCACGGGGTCCAGACGCGGCTGGAAGTGCGCATGATCCCATCCGAGCAACGTCAGATCGGCTTCCTTGCCCGGGGTCACGGAGCCGGTGCGATTCGCGAGCCCCAGCGCACGTGCGCCATGAATCGTCGCCGAACGTAAGATGTCGCGGGCATGGACCGTGAAGCGCTCGGGCATCTGCCCTTCCTGATGCAGACGCGAGTTGGCAAGCGCGCGTTCCAGTTGCACCGCAAAGCGCATCTGCGAAAACATGTCGGCGCTCACACTGGACACCACGTCCGTACCGAGCACGACATTTCCGCCCGCCGCACGCACCCTGCCGGTAATGGGCAGGCCGTGTCCCATCTGCATCTCCACTTCCGGTGTGACGGTAATGCTCACACCCGCATCGACGGCCATCGCGATCTCGTCGTCGGCAAGGCGATTACCATGCGTGAGGTTGATATCCGGCCCTAGCAGGCCTGCCTTGCCGAGCGCACGAATATGCGGCACATACGCTGCTCCGTACATCCCTACCGCTACGTGCATGCTGGACATGATGCCGAGCGAACGCGCCAGTTCGATGTCAGCGCGCGTGACTTCCGGGGTCGCGAAATCAGGACCCCGCATCGACAGACCGAGCGTCACCAGATCATCGTCGGAGGTGAGCCGGTGCTTGCGGACCCGGACCACGTCGTCGAGATGCGGTGTGGTGCTCTGGTAGTACCACTTGCCGACGTCGTCGCCTGGCGTACCGTGGCCGAACACGGCGCGAATACCGGAGTCCTGAAGACCGTCGATTGCACGGTCGGTGTGATCCGGCGTATTGAGAATGTGCGCCCAGTCGAACACTGTCGTCACACCCGCTTCCATCTGCTCGAGCGCGCCGATGAAAGTGGACAGATAAACGTCGTGCGGCGTGAACTGCCTGCCGGCCGCGCCGAGGGCATGCTGCAGATAGTCGTTAAAGGTCCAGTCGCCTGCACAGCCTTTCATCACCGTCTGCCACAGATGCAAGTGAGTGTTGACGAAACCCGGGATCAGCACCTTGTGCTGCCCGTCGATCACAGCGGCGTGCGGCGCCTCGATTGACGGCGCGACCTCGACGATCTTGCCGTCCTTGACGAGCACGTCGCCAATCAGGTCGCCGATCGCGTCATCCATCGAGATGATATGCGCCTGGCGGATAAGAATCGGCCGGCCCGGCACAAAGGTCCCGGCTGCTTCGGTAGCGGTCTGGTTACGCGTATTCAAAGTACGTCTCCTTACTGAATATCCGACGGTTGAATGCCGAGCGCGCCGACAATCCGGCTGCTCGTGCGTTGCAGCGCCTCCATGACGGCTCCCACGTCGTCGTGAATGAGCCTGCCATGGCGCTTGCGCCAATTGCCGGCCACCATCACGGAGTCGATATTTGACTGGTTCGCGTGCATGACGACCGCTGAAACGGGATCATGGACGGGTTGCATGTTGAGGGAGCGGGTGGAAATCATCACGAGATCCGCCTGCTTGCCCGGCGCGAGTGAGCCGATCGCCTCTTCCTGCCCCAGCATGCGTGCGCCTTCAATCGTGATCCACGCGAGCGCGTCGCGGGTGCGCACACGGCTCTTGCCACCAATTCCACCTGCCTTGCGTGCGGCGATGTTGTCCAGCGCGCGCTGATGCGACAGCGTGATGCGCGCCGCAGTCAACATGTCGCCGGACAATGCCGATTCGATATCACTTCCCAGTGACGGCCTGACACCGAGGTCACGCAGGCGCCCTACGATGGGATGCCCGTGACCGGAGATCATTTCGCTTTCGCCCGTGACGGTAAAGCTCACCCCCGCGTCGATAAAGCGCGATAGCTGTTCGTCCGGCAGATCGTTGCCGTGAACGATGTTGATCGACTTGTCGAGAAGCCCCGCGGCCTCCAGTTTGGCCCACCCGTCCGGACTCCTCGCGGGACCGCCGCCCTGGTGCATCGAGGCGATCAGGCCGAATTCACGCGCGAGCGTGAAATCCTCCAGCGCCACCTCAAGGGTCGAATAGTGCGGCCCGAGAATCGCCAGACCCAGGCTCAACAAGCCGTCATCCGGCCCGAGTTCGCGCATGAGACGCACGACCTCGCTGCGCGGATGCGGCACCTCCCAGAACGGCCGCTGGCCCGGTACGGGGTCCGGTTTGGGCGTGCCATGCATGAACGTTGCGCGAATTCCCGCCTGCCTCAAGCCCTCGATTGCCGCGTCGGAATGAAGTGGCGTCGGATTGTTGTGGCACCAGTCCACCAGTGTCGTCGTGCCATTCTCAAGCTGGTTCAGCGCGCCGGCTAACGTCGTGATCCGGATGTCCTCCGGTTCGAATTGAGTGGCGAGCCCCGCATGCACCCAACGGAAGTACTCGGGCAAGGTCCAGTTCGATGCGATCGTGCGCAGGCCAGCCTGCCAGGTATGCAGGTGGGCATTGACAAGGCCTGGAATGACGATGAAGTCCGTCGCATCCACGACGGTGGCCCCGGGCGACTCAAGTCCCTGCCCCAAGGCCGCGATACGCGTGCCGTCGATCAGAATGTCGCCGCGAAAGTCGCCCTGCGTCTCGTCCATGGTGACGACAAGTGCGTTCTTGATCAGTGTGTAAGCCATTAGTACTCTTTTCCCGTCTGCAGATGACTGCGCCGCTTCAACGAACAACCGGCGTGCGGCACCGTGAATTACTCTTTCAAACTTTACGCATTAATGCAATCGATTGCATCAATGTACGCCTGCCGCCAGATCCCAAAACCAGGTGTTTACCCATACATCCACATTCGTGTCACAAAGCGCAAAACACTTTTCATATTTCGAATCTAGCGCTATTTTCGACCAAAAAACCACCGTCGGAGTCCACCTGCCTTGGAAAGGCCATTGGTATCGAGGGCACAGACCGACCTTGACAGTCCCAAATACGCGCCATAGTATGCAATCGATTGCACGAACTGACGAGAAGTGGACATGAACGAATTAACTGCCCAGGGCATCATCGAAAACGCCGATGCCGTGACCGGAATCGTGGAAGCCGCAATGCGCAACACGACCAATCCGCGTCTGAAACAGATTCTGCTTGCGCTGGTCAGGCACAGCCACGCGTTTCTGCGCGAGGTGCGTCTCACCGACCAGGAGTTCGAACAAGGACACGCGTTCCTGAAAGAAGTCGGCCTGAGCTGCAACGACTTGCATAACGAGGTGGTTCTACTCGCCGACGTGCTCGGAATCTCGACGCTGGTCACGCTGCTGAATAACTCCAACCCGCAAGAACGTACTTCCGGCGCACTGCTTGGACCGTTTTTCCGGGGTGGCGCGCCACGTTACGAAAACGGCGCGAACATCGCCGCCGAGGGCTCACCGGGCAAGCCGCTATTCGTGAGGGCGAAAGTGCGGAACGCACGCCGCGAACCAATTGCGGGTGCACAAGTGGACGTGTGGCAGGCTTCGCCGATCGGCCTTTACGAAAACCAGGATCCGGAGCAACCGGAAATGAATCTGCGCGGCCAGTTCCGTACGGATGAGCACGGCGAATTCTATTTCCGCAGCGTACGTCCGTCCGGTTATCCCGTGCCGACGCACGGACCGGTGGGGCCGCTGCTGGCCGCCCAGCAACGGCATCCTTACCGCCCGGCGCACATTCACTTCGTCGTCATCGCAGAGGGCTACGACACGCTCGTGACGCAAGTGTTCGCCGACGATTCCGACCACCTGAATTCCGACGTCGCCTTCGGTGTGACGCGCGACCTGGTCGGCCGCTATGAACTGCGCGAAACGGGGGCACCGGAGCCCGTCGACGGATCGTTTTACACGCTTGACTATGACTTCGTGCTGGCTGAAGGCACGCCGACCTATCCGGTCCCCCCGATCAAATAAACACCGCTATAAAGAGGCTCAAGATGTCCGATTCACTTGAAGGAAAAAGCGTAGTTGTTATCGGCGGCACCGGTGGCATTGGTGCTGCGACGAGCCGGCGCTTCGCCGCCGCGGGCGCACGCGTCGTCGTCGCAGCCCAGTCCATCGAGAACGCGCAGGAGGTCGTTGCGGGATTGCCCGGCGTCGGTCACTTCGCAGCCAAGGTGTTCATCGAGAACAGCGATACGCTGAAGCAGCTCGCTGAAGACGTGGCAGTCCGCTATGGCCATGTCGACGTGCTCGTCAATGCAGCGGGATTCACCAGGCCGGTCCCGCACGCTGACCTCGACGCACTGACCGATGAACTCATCGACGACATCATGCGCGTCAACTTGCGTGCCCAGTTTGCCGCCGTGCGCGCCTTTCGTGCGTTGCTTGACAGGTCCGGCGCGGGCCTGATCGTGAATGTGTCGTCGATCTCCGGATCGAACGGCATCGGCAGCAACATCGCCTATTGCGCTGCGAAGGCGGGTCTCGATGTGATGACCATGTCGCTCGCACGCGTGCTCGCACCGCGGGTGCGGATCCTGAACGTGTCGCCGGGGGTGGTGGACACAGGATTCGTGCCGGGCCGCAGCGCCGACTTCAACGACAAGGTCGCCGGCACGACACCGCTACGCCGCATCGGCACCGCTGACGACATCGCCCAGGCAATCGAGGCGTGCGCGACACAGCTGACGTTCAGCACGGGCACCACCATCGTCGTCGACGGCGGACGACGCCTCGGCTAGCCAGGCATCGCGAGTGCCGGCACCGGCTTTGTCCCAGCTCTGTCCCGGCGCGTCCGCGTGTCACAACCCGATACAGGAGAGTCCTACTGATGCATTCCCGCAAAACCATCATTACCTGCGCCATCACGGGCAACCTGACGAAGCCGGAGCAACATCCGGGACTTCCGATAACGCCTGCGCAGATTGCGCAATCCGCACTTGAAGCCGCCGCTGCCGGTGCTTCAGTCGCCCATATTCACGTGCGGGATCCGGCCACGGGCCGGCCCTCGATGGAACTGGATCTGTACCGCGAAGTCATTCAGCTGATTCGCGCCGCCGACCCGCACCTCATCATCAACCTGACCACCGGTCCCGGCGGCCGCTTCGTACCCAGCGAGGACGATCCGAAGATTGCCGGCGCCGGTACGACGCTCCTGCGCCCGGAAAAGCGGGTCGAACATATCGCGGCGCTCAAGCCCGATATCTGCAGCCTTGACCTGAATACGATGAACTCCGGCGCCCAGGTGGTGATCAATACGCCACGCAATGTCACGCGCATGGCTCACATCATTCGTGAGGCGGGTGTCAAACCGGAACTCGAAATATTCGATACCGGCGACATTCATCTGGCGCTGGATCTCATCAAGGACGGTGTGCTCGACGGCCCCGGCTTGTGGACGCTCGTGACCGGGGTGAAATACGGCTTCTCGGCAACCCCGGAGACACTGCTCTATGCGCGCAACCTGTTGCCGGCCGGCGCCGTGTGGTCGGCCTTCGGGGTTGGCCGCTACGAGTTTCCCATCGTCGGTCAAGCGTGGCTGGCAGGCGGCCATGTGCGCGTGGGTCTCGAAGACAATATTTACATCTCTCGCGGCGTGCTTGCCGAGAGCAACGCGCAGCTAGTGGCCCGGGCACGGGACATCGTGCTGTCGATGGGCGGGGAAATCGCTTCGGCACGCGAAGCGCGTGATCTGCTGGAATTGCCGTGAACGTGCTCGAGTCCTTCGCCCATCTGCGCGTGCGGCCGCGCGTCCACTCGAGCGCGTTCGTGGCAGCGGGGGCCGCCGTCATCGGCGATGTCGAGATTGGCGCACGCTCCTCGATCTGGTTCAACTGCGTGCTGCGCGGCGACGTCCAGCGCATTTCAGTGGGAACCGGCACCAACATCCAGGATGGATCGGTCGTCCACTGCTCGACCAACGGCCGCCCGACGGTTATCGGCGATGCCGTGTCCGTGGGACACGGCGCCATTCTGCATTCCTGCACGATCGAAGACACCGGCTTTGTCGGCTTCGGCGCGCGCGTGCTCGATGGCGCGGTGATCCGCAGCGGCGGCATGCTGGCCGCCGGCGCGGTTTTGACACCGGGCAAGGTGATCGGCACGGGCGAACTGTGGGTGGGCAATCCCGCCAGGCTGTTTCGCGTCATGGACAGCAACGAGGTGAGCGCGTTCGGCGTGATCGCCGAGCGCTATGCGGCACTTGCTCTCGCCTACCAGAACGGCGGAACCGAAAACGTCATCTACCAGGAAAACTAACATGCCACAAGCGGTAACCGTTAAAGTAAAGAGCGCGAACATCGACGCTCTTGAATTGAATTTCGTAGAACAAGCCCGCCCGGCTATCAAAGCCGGCGAGTGCCTCGTCGAGGTCGGCAGCTCCGGCGTCAATCCGAGCGATGTCAAAGCGGTACTGGGCTTCATGCCTCACGCCGTCTGGCCGCGCACACCGGGCCGCGACTACGCCGGCGTCGTAGTGGACGGTCCTGCTGCGCTGATTGGCAAGAAAGTCTGGGGCAGCGGCGGCGAACTGGGCATTCGCAGCAATGGCGCTCACGCCAACTATGTGGTCGTACCGGTCGCGAGCGTGCGTGAGAAGCCCGCCGCCCTGTCGATGGACGAAGCCGGCGCAGTCGGCGTGCCCTTCGTGACCGCCGCCGAAGGCCTGCGCCGCGCGGGCGGTGCCGCTAGCGGCAAGGTGGTGCTCGTGCTAGGCGCGAACGGCAAGGTCGGGCAGGCTGCGATCCAGTTGGCCACGCTGGCGGGCGCCCAGGTGTTCGGCGTCGAACGCAATGCGCAACCGTACGTTGGTCACGCGAACGGCAAGGTCACGATGATCGAATCGGCCGACAATCTGGACGAAGTCGTACGCGACCTCACCGGCGGCCATGGTGCCGACATCGTCTTCAACACGGTCGGCAGCCCTTACTTCGATAAGGCAAACCGCGCAATGGCGCTGCGGGGCACGCAGATCTTCATCTCGACGATCGACCGCGCGGTGCCGTTCGACATCCTTGAGTTCTACCGCGGCCAACGGACCTACGTCGGCGTCGATACGCTTGCGCTCGACAGCGTCGAAGGCGCGGCCATACTCGATAGTCTCGCCGGTTCGTTCGAGCGCGGCACATTGAAGCCGTTTCCGATTGTGGAAGACCATGTCTTCCCGCTTGCAAAGGCGGCAGACGCGTACCGTATCGTGTTTAACGGCGCGCAACATCGCGTGCTGCTCAAGCCATGAACGTCACGCGCTTCAGCAAGGCGCCGCCCTATTTCCCGGACCATCACTTCGGTATGCAGTGCGTGCGTCTGCAAGGACATGAGGCGGGGCCGTCGCAGTCGCTCTGGCTCGGCGTGTCGACGCTCGAACCAGGCGGCCACACGACGTTGTCGGGCTCCGGGGTCGAGAAGCACTACGTCGTCCTCGAAGGCACCGTCAACGTTCAGACCGACACCGGGGAAGTCGCACTGGAACGGTATGACTCGTGCCGCCTCGAACCGAACGAGCGGCGCGCGCTGCACAACCGCACGCAGCAGCCGGCACTGATTCTGCTCGCGATGCCCTACGCTTGAGCACCGATACGATCCGCGCGCGACACTGTTCGTGGGGCTGTTCATGTGGCTATTGCATGGCCGCATGAACGGCGCGCGGATGCTGCGGGTTTCGGTTGAGCGGGTTTGTGCAGGCCTAAAACCGACGCTAAACAGCGGCGCGCGGTTGGGTCCGCACGAGCCCGCGTCGTATCTGGAATGATTGATGAGGCTGCATAGGCGGTCTGAGGACAAGCAATGAGTGACGCTGGTAACAAAACGCCAACGGGCGGTTGGGTCTTGTTCGCGCTCGCCCTTGGCGCATTTGCCATCGGCACCACCGAGTTCGCGACGATGAGCCTGTTGCCGATGTTCGCGCGAGACCTTGGAATCGACGCGCCTACGGCGGGTCACGTGATCAGCGCATACGCGCTGGGCGTTGTCGTGGGCGCGCCGGTCATTGCGGTAGTGGCGGCGCGGGTCGCCCGGCGCACGTTATTGACCATCCTGATGGGCATGTTCGCGCTTGCAAACGGGATGAGCGGCCTCGCGCCTACTTACCATTGGATGCTGGTCTTCCGGTTTCTCAGCGGGCTTCCTCACGGCGCCTATTTCGGCGCCGCGGCGCTGATGGCAGCCTCCGTCGTTCCTGATAATCGACGAACGGCAGCGATCGGACGCGTTTTTCTTGGACTGACGTCCGCGACCATCCTGGGGGTCCCACTGGCCAACTGGTTAGGGCAGGCCGTTGGATGGCGCTGGAGTTTTGGCCTCGTTGCGCTGTTCGGCGTGCTCACGATGCTACTGGTACGGCTATTGGCACCGGCGCAGCCCGCCGATGCGAAATCCAGCCCGCTGCGTGAGATCCGCGCACTTGGCCGCGCACAGGTGTGGCTGACGTTGAGCATCGGTGCGATTGGATTCGGTGGCATGTTTGCCGTCTATACGTATCTGGCCAATGTTCTCGGCGCGGTGACCGGCGTATCCGCGCAATCGGCTCCGGTGGTTCTCAGCGTCCTTGGCCTGGGCTTTACGATCGGCAACATCGTCGTACCCATGCTCGCTGATCGGGCTCTGATGCGCACTACCGGCGCGGTGCTGGTTTGGAGCGCCGCTTCTCTGGCACTCTTCCCTTTGATGGCCGCCCATATCTGGACCATCACCCTTGATGTTTTTCTGATTGGTGTCGGCGGCTCACTGGGCGCGCTTCTCCAGACACGTTTGATGGACGTAGCCGGCGATGCCCAGGGCCTGGCAGCAGCGCTCAATCACTCGGCGTTCAACACGGCTAACGCACTGGGACCGTTTCTCGGCGGCCTGGCCATCTCAGCGGGATATGGATGGACGGCACCCGGGTGGGTGGGGAGTCTTCTCGCAATCGGCGGACTGGTGCTTTGGCTCGTTTCCGCGGCGCTCGAACGCAGCCGACGTCGCGAACTTGTCGTGATCCGTGAAAATATTTCAGGTTGAATGGCATTGCAATCGGGTTTCCGATTGACGTAGCCAGTCATGCACCCACCAGGACCATCGGCGGGCGGGTCGCTCACATCTGTATTACGACTGCGATGATGACGGAGATGGCGAGGACCCCCAACTCGATGGCGGTGAAGCGGGGGTATCTCATGTTCATCATCATCCTCGTGCTCCGCAACAGGAATTTCATCGGTACTTATCCTCTATCGTTACCGTGTGGTACACCGCATTGATGTACTCCGCTATTTCAGGGCATTCATGCGGAACTCAGTCTTCCTGAGGAGATGAACGGCTTGATCTCATTGCAGTCATCGCTGGCCACTGGCAGACTGCAAATCCGCTGCATTCCGTGGTCATTTCGGCGAAGCACTCCGCACAGCAGACGGCGGTCATATTCGGCCAAAGGCTCACCTGCTTCCGAACGCCCTCCTTCAACTCGCCGCATTCATCGCAGCGATCCAGCACACGGACCTGCAGCGGTCGTTTGTGCCACTTTTCGAGCGCGTTCATGTCAGCCGCCCTCGTGTTGATCAGCAAAGTCGACGGCGATGAGGTTCGCGCCCATCCTTCGCAGTTCTGCGAGCCTCGTATCGTCTCGGCGCGGCTCGAGCAAATCTCTTGAATTCGTTCTCATCGTGACTCTCCATGGAAATGGATACAGATGCTGCCAGGTTCAACAGTCCGGCAATACACGTTCTTGTTCAACCAGCGGACGAACGTGTACTCGCCGAATGCGTTGTTGTCGATACAAACCCGGTTATGCAGAGCGTTTGACATGGCTGACATTCAAACGAAATCGCCAGGCCCATGGAATCAAGATAGACGGAGGATTATCAGAAAACTATTCTACGAACGGTTGCCGCAGTTCTACGTGGACATAGTCCACCTATACGAATGGATACCTCGAGGCAGGCAGGAAGCTCGCTCAGCACGCGTCAGCGCCGGAGGCGAGCGCTTCCTTAAAGGCGAGACGACGGGGCATCCCGCCTGCAATATCAGAATCGATGCCGCATCCCAACGACGAGCAACAACTGCCGATTGTTGGCAGACGGCGGGACGTTGAACATCGACGCGTTGAATAGCGGCATGCCACCGCCCCCGGTGACGACCTGGTAGAGGCTTTCCAGATAGACGTCGGTGCGTCGGCTAAAGGAATAGTCGGCCTGAGCGATGGCCTCGTGCCATTTTGGATCGAGATGCACCGTTCCTGAATCGAAATGTCCATCGGTCAGCGTGTACGACGCGCCAAGACTCAAGGCATGGGTCACAAAGTACCGGCCATTGATTTCGAAGTTGTCGAACCGAAGATTGTTGCCATTGCCACTGGGAAACGCAGCACCCTCGCCGTACGCGCTGGTGACATTATTAAAGGCCGAATGCGTCCATACGAAGCCCACTGACGAGGCCCCAAAACTGTACTTTCCGCCGACTCCCCAGATTTGTTCCCGACCGCCGTTAATAACGGAATCGTCGCTGCTCTCGGCGCCGTTCGTGTTCAGGTCGGTAGAACTGGCAGAGCGATCGACTTGCTCGAAGGCCGCCGCCAACGACACTGGGCCATTCGCGTACCGGGTACCAAAGCTATAGACCCGATTGTTGGAGAATTGGCCTGCCTGATTCGAGAAGCCGACCATGCCCCCCGCCTGCAAACCGTTGTAATCGACGCTGTCGAATCTTATCGAGTTGTTGACGCTCTGATGCCGGATCATATCGTCGTTATCGAACGGATGATCGGCAAGATTCCCGGCCCATCCAATACCTTCGGCGCTCAGCGGCGACACCCATTCGGACATGAAAGCGTAGCGCCGCCCGAGGGTGACAGTCCCATACCGTGTCGAACGCAAGCCGACATAGGCCTGCCGCCCGAAGATGTCACCCGTATTGCTGAGCTTGCCATTGGCGCTGGAGAAGCCGTCCTCGAGATCGAAAATAGCGGCGAGTCCACCGCCAAGGTCCTCCGTTCCCCGAACGCCAAATCGCGACCCACTGATGCCACCGCTGTTCATCTCGATACCGCTGTGGCCCACACCAGGTTTCCCCGTACCCTCGTTGTTCCCATAAATCACCGCGGTATCGATGATGCCGTAAAGCGTCACGCTGCTTTGTGCATAGCTGGTTCCCGCCCAGAGAAGTAGAACAGCCGCCGAAAAAGCCGATTTCATCATTTGCACTTTCAAGATTCGTAGTTCAATACATCAACGATTACCGCTATATATTGATTGATATAACGATAACAACAAAAAAAGGCGCTTGCCGCCGGTGCGCCTTCAAGGATTTGGCCCGTCTAAATCGTAGCTGATGTGTTGATTTGAGCGGGGTCACAGTTCGCCGCCAATGCCGGGGTCACAGTGCGACCCTTTGCATACAATTGGCATCATCCAACCCTGTCAGGGAACTTTCGCTTTCTGCATCGCCGACACTACAACGTGGGGCCTGCATAAATTCGTAAGCCACTGCCCTGGCGTGGCGATACTTCTGGTTGGCCACTCCTCAATGCAAGACGAACGGCGGCTAGCGCACCCAACGTGGAATCAATCGCTGGGGGTGGCTTGAAACGCTGTACATTTGGCATGCTTCGAGGCATCCACGCGCTTGAATGAGCGTCGTCGGCCTCACATACTGACCTCAAGTAAACGCCGTCGGATAGCTATCTACGATCAGGAAATATCGTGTAGTGCCAGAAGGGCTTCTGCGTGCACACCGGCAAAGCTTTCCGTTAACTGGCGAGATCTTAAATAGCCTTCAACCGAATCGGATGTACGTATGCTTTTCGCTCTCCTGTTAGAACGCCTCGACCAGTGGCTGCAAAATACCCAGTCGACCCGCTGTGTTGAACGCCTCGCAGCTTCGAAGGATATTGCCGAGCTTGAGCGTCGGATGAAAGAGTGTGACGACTAGCCCGCGCCAACCCCGGTCGCGAGCGATTGGCGATGGCGGCGCATACCGCTCTGCCCTGATCGGGCAGGATCATCGAAGCATCAGGTCCAGAACAGACGTGATGCCTGGCTTCCCGTTTTCGAACTAGTCTCGGAGATGATTCGCCAGCCTCTCCATCATCGCGTCACAACGGGTCAGTTGCTCCACTGTTACGAATTCATCCGGCTTGTGGCCTTGATCCATGCTGCCTGGTCCGCAAACGACTGCGGGAATACCTGCCGCGTCGTACAGGCCGCCTTCCGTGCCGAATGCAACGGTGCCAAACAGACGAGTGTCCGCCGTGACGCCGCTTAGCGCCGCAATCAGTCGCGCGGCATCGCTTTCCGGGTCCGTCGCAAGTCCCGGATAGGCATTGAGCGTCTCGAAGCGAATCCCGGTGTCTGGCTGTACCGCGCGCATTTTCGGCAGCAGCGTCTCACTCGCGTAGGCCTCGAGCCGCGTTGCAACACTGCCGATGTCGAACCCAGGCACGCCGCGCACCTCGAAATCGAAATCGCATTCGGACGGCACAATGTTCAGCGCCCGGCCGCCGCGGATCACCCCTGCCTGCAGCGTCGAGAATGGCGGGTCGAACCGGGCATCGTGATGCTCCGGCTGCGCAAGCGCTTCGCCGATTTCGTCGAGCTTTCCTATCAGGCGCGCTGCGTAGTGAATGGCGTTGACGCCATACGGTGCATACGCTGAATGACAAGCCGAACCCTTCACGCAACACCGCACAGCCATCTTTCCTTTATGACCAAGGACCGGCTGCATCCCGGTGGGCTCGCCGATCACGCAGACGCGCGGCCGGAAACCCCTCTTCTGCAGCTCCGTCAATAGCGGGCGCACGCCGACGCAGCCGATCTCCTCATCGTAGGAGAAGGCGAGATGGACCGGCGCCGACAGCGGACGTTCAAGAAACAACGGCACGGCGGCGAGCACCGAAGCAAGGTAGCCCTTCATGTCGGCCGTGCCGCGTCCATAAAGCCGGCCGTCCTTTTCGGTGACTTCAAAAGGCGCAACCGTCCAGTCCTGACCGTCCACCGGCACGACATCGGTGTGTCCCGACAGCACGACTCCGCCATCCGTCGCGGGACCGATGGTTGCGAAAAGATTGGCCTTGGTTCGCTCCTGGTTATAGAAAAGCTCGCTCGCCACACCCAGCCCGGCGAGGTAGCCCTGGATAAATTCGATAAGCTCGAGATTCGAGTCGCGACTGACGGTCGGAAATCCAACCAGCTTGGCAAGTATTTCCTTGCTCGACGGCTTGTTCATCGTGTGACCTGACAAAGTGGGGTATGACACATCGACTTCCGGTGCGCCGAATACGGACGAATGCTTACTCGGCGCACGCGGCAACACACCTCTTAACGCTTCTCATACGCAACGTAGTTGCGCTGAATGGCGATGTGATCGGCAATGTATTTTGCATCATGCCAGCATCCGTAGATGAAAGACGATGCACGATTGGTCAGCTCGGGAAGCCCCAGAAAATAGATGCCCGTTTCCGCCGAGATGCCGCGCTTATGAAAAGGCATGCCGTTCTCGTCGAAAGCGCCGACCTCCAGCCAGCTGAAATCGAACGTGAACCCCGTGGCCCAGAGAATCGTCTTGATGCCCGCTTTCGCCAGATCCAGTTGGAGGATCGGCTGCGTCAGGCAGGCGGGAGCGTCGAGCAGTTGCCACGCCTCGGGTTCCGGCGGCAGGTCCAGGCCGTTTCGTTCGACGTATGCGTCGGCCTCACGCAGCACATCGAAATAGGCCTCATCGCCTGCGGCGACGTTGGCAACGAGGTCGTCTTCGATCTGGAGCACGCCATTGTCATAGCCCTTGGTCAGGCCGAGCACTGTGATGCCCTTGTGCGCGAGTCGGCGGAAGTCCATTGTCTTGCCGCCGTCATACCCGCTCACTGCAAACGCAACATGTTTCTTCTTCGGCTTGATCTTGATTTCGTCCCACTTGCCGAGCACGCCGAGCCACCAGACGTAATCGCGGTTACGGTACGAGCGCGGCGGCCGGTAGTGCTCGCCGATCGACAGATAGACGGTCTTGCCACAGGCACGAAGCTCCTCGGCAATCTGCGATCCGGACGCGCCGCCGCCCACGACCAGCACGGCGCCGTCATCAAGCTGCCGCGGATTTTTATACGCGGAGGAATGCAGTTGCTGGATCCCGGTATCGCCCGGAACGATGTTGGGATATTGCGGAATCTGGAACGGGCCGGTTGCGGCAACCACGCGCTTCGCCTCGATCACGCCGTCCGAGGTCGTGACCGTGAAGCCGGGACGGTTCTCGCAGCGCTTCACGTGCCTGACCTCGACGCCGGTGCGAATGGGTGCCGCGATCATCTTCGCATAGTCCTCGAAGTACTTCGCCATGCGTTCTTTCGGCGGGAACACGTCCGCTCCGACGTCGTCGAATTCGAGGTTCGGAAACCGGTCATGCCACGCCGGACCATTGGCAACCAGCGAGTCCCAGCGCTCCGAGCGCCACCGTTCCGCCACGCGTTTGCGTTCCAGCACGATGTGCGGGACCTTCATCTCCGTAAGGTGCTCGCTCATGGCAATCCCGGACTGCCCGGCGCCAATGACGAGCGTATCGATTTCTTCAACTGACATTTTTGATCCTGAAAAAAGGAACTGAGATGGTTCGATCTCACACTTGACACGCGCTGGCGTCGACGGAAAACGTCCGAACCCGCTTGAACCTGCTTGAGCCTGTTGGACAGGCGGTTCATAGGGATGGAAGTTTGCTCAAGGTCCGCGCTTCTGATAACCAGCATTTTTGAAGGCGAGGCTTCGGAAAAACCAAAGAGGTGTTCCTTGCCATGCTGCGGATGCCCGTTCGCGAGTGACATCCGTTTTTCCGACGCCGTACCTCAAGATTCGCAAAGGCCGCCCCCCTTTCTGTTCTCGTATCCTTCGACTCAGGAATTTTTTATTCGGTAAGCGCCGTGTCGACCACGCACGATGCGCCGCCTTACACACAGAGACGACGCTCTTTGCGAAATTGACATCCATGAAATCTGTTGCTTCATCAAACCGCAGCCAGGCCGGCCCGTCGACGTCAAGCACACCGGTTGCCGTCAGCATGGAGGGCGTGGTTGCCAGATACCGCGAGCAAACGATCCTGCACGACCTTTCGCTGCGAATCGGACAAGGCGAATTTCTTACGCTGCTCGGCCCCTCCGGTTGCGGCAAGACGACACTGCTCAATCTGATCGCGGGTTTTACGCAGGCAAACCAGGGCGAAATATTCATCGACGGAAAGCTGGTGACTGACTTGCCGCCCCACCAGCGCGAGATTGGTATCGTGTTCCAGAACTACGCGCTGTTCCCGCACATGGATGTCGCCCGCAACATCGGCTACGGGCTGCGTATGCGGGGGGTTCCGGCTGCGGAGATCGCGCAGCGGGTCGACGCCGCCATGCAGCTCGTGAAGCTGAACGGATTGGGGCACCGAAAGCCGCGTGAGCTTTCGGGCGGACAGCAACAGCGAGTTGCGCTGGCGCGCGCGTTGGTCATCAAGCCGAAGGTGCTGTTGCTCGACGAGCCGTTCTCGGCACTCGATAAAGGGCTACGCGGCGCAATGCAAGTCGAGATCCGGGAGATACAGCGCGAACTCGGGGTCACGACCGTTTTCGTGACGCACGACCAGGGCGAGGCGCTCAGCATGTCGGACCGCATTGCGGTCATGTCGCGTGGGCGCATCTGTCAGGTCGCCACACCCGATGAAATTTATCGACGTCCGACGGACCCGTTCGTCGCCTCGTTCCTCGGCGACGTGAACATCCTGCCAACCCATTTCCATGGTGAGGACGCAACCCATTTCCATCTTCGTCTTGGTGGCGCTCTGGTCAGCGTCGAGCGGGAGCGCCTGGTGGGTGGCGTACACGGCGGCGGACGAATGGATATCTATGTGCGCCCCGAACATATCCGGTTCGAGCCGCTGGGCGTCGACTCGGTTCTGACCGGCACGGTGGTCAACCACGTGTTCCAGGGCGATCACGTCGACACGTATGTCGATGTGAATGTCACCGTGGACGGGTCGCAACGGGTCATGGTGCGCACGGCGGGCCTTGATTCCATCGAACGCTTTCCGATTGGCACTGTCACGGCGCTGGCGCTCCCGCCTCGCACTATGACTGTCTTCCCGGAAGCGACGGCCTGAGCGCCGTATCGCTTCTGGTCCGTCTTCAGTACCCCAGCCGCTTCCATTCAATGACCATTCCAACTTCCATGCTAGCCGTCGTGGCTCGCGAGCCCGGCGGCCCCGAGGTACTGACGCTCGCGGAGCGTGCGGTACCTGCGCCGGGACCCGGCCAGGTGTTGTTGCGCGTCCGCGCTGCGGGCGTCAACCGACCTGACATCATGCAGCGCGAAGGTCGCGCAAGGCCCGCCGTGGGCGTCACCGACGTACTCGGCCTCGAGGCCTGCGGCGAGGTCGCCGCTTGCGGCCCGGGTGTTCATCGACTGGCGCCTGGCGCACGGGTCATGGCCCTGCTGCCGGGCGGCGGTTACGCGCCCTGGTGTCTCGCCCAGGCCGACCACTGCCTGTCCGTGCCCGCGACGCTCGACGACGAAGCCGCCGGCGCGCTGCCCGAAGGGTTGTTCACCGTCTGGCACAACCTGTTCGAACTCGGCGCCCTCAAGATGGGCGAAACCGTGTTGATTCACGGCGCGGCAGGCGGCATTGGCACACTCGCCATCCGCATGGCGCACGCCGCAGGTGCCACTGTCATTGTCACCGCTGGCCGCAAGGAGCGGCTCGACACCTTGCGCGCCATGGGGGCCGCCGTGGCGCTCTGCTATCACGAGACCGACTTCGTGGCGGCCTGCCGTGAGGCCAGTAACGGGCGCGGCGTGGATGTCGTGATCGATATGGTCGGCGGCGACTATCTGCGCCGCAATCTCGATGCGTTGGCGTTCGGCGGACGCCACCTCAGTCTGTCGTTTATGCAGGGCTCGCAAGTCAATGTCGAGCTGCTGACGCTGATGCAGAAACAGCTCAGCCTGCACTCGTCGACGTTGCGTCCGCAATCGGACGACGAAAAAACCCGCATGGGCCGCCTCATCGAACGGCACGTCCTGCCGCTGGTGGCCGACGGCCGGGTCCGGCCACGCGTGCATCAAAGCCTCCCGCTGGCCATGGCCGCGCAAGCACATCGCCTGCTCGAGCGCGGTGATGTATTCGGCAAACTGGTGCTCGTACCGTGACTCTGATCGCCTTCGAGGACATCCATCTGATGCAATTGCTCCATGCTCCCACCTCGCCGTATGTGCGCAAGGTGATGGTCAGCGCCCACCTGCTGGGACTGGCTGAACACATTACCCTGCTGCCGAGCGCCGCCAATCCCATCACTCGCGATGACCGTATCGCGGCCCACAATCCGCTGGCCAAAGTGCCGACCTTGATCCTCGCCGATGGGCACGCGCTGTATGACAGCCGCGTCATTTGCGAGTATCTCGACAGTCTTCAGCCCGACTATGCCCTCTTCCCGCCGCCCGGTGCGTCGCGCTGGCACGCGCTCGGCCGCCAGGCACTAGGCGACGGCTTGCTCGATGCCGCATTGCTGGCCCGCTATGAATACACCGCGCGGCCTTCCGGCAAGCAATGGGAAGACTGGCGCGCCGCACAGTTGATCAAGGTGCAAGCCTGTCTCGCCGCGATCGAGAACGAGGCCGACGCGCTTTCCAACCACCGGCTCACCATCGGCGAAGTCACCATCGGATGCGCGCTGGGCTATCTGGATTTTCGGTTTCCCGAGCTGCAATGGCGCGACGCGCACCCGAAGTCCGCACGTTGGCACGCCCAGGTGCAAGCGCTGCCGGCCATGCAGGCGACCCTTCCTTTCGAGCCTTGAACACTTGCCATGACCGATACCACGACGTCTTCATCTTCGCCTCAGGCCGTTTGGTTCCTGAACGGCCCCAATGCCAACCTCTACGGGCTGGACGCCAACAAGGTGTACGGCAACGATAGTTTTCCCACACTCAAAGCCCGTTGCGAAGCCAAGGCCGCGTCGCTTGGCTTGACACTGCATTTCGTGCAGTCGAACTGGGAAGGTCAACTGGTCGACTGGATTCAGGAGGCGCGCGGTACCGCCCAAGGCGTCATCATCAATGCTGCGGGGTTGACTTACTCGTCCGTGCCCATCCTCGATGCGCTGCTGTCCTTTCCCGGCAAGATCATCGAAGTGCATATGAGCAACATCTGGCGGCGCGAGAGCTTTCGCCACCACTCCTACATCTCCAAAGCGGCCGACGGCGTGATCGCAGGTCTTGGCGGTGACGGCTATGAGTTCGCCATCGAGGCGATGTCCCGGCTGATCCGTCGTTGATATGCCGTTATCCGAGCCTGACCGCCTGCGCGTTATGACCACGTCCCTCGCTGCCCCTACCCTTGGCACGCTCGTCTTCTATAGCGAATTCGACGACTTCGACACCTGGAAACGCGCGCTTCAGTTACACCTTCCCACGTTGCGAGTCCTACGCGCGCACGAAGTGAATGATCCCAACGAGATCCACTTTGCGCTGGTGTGGAAGCCGCCAAAGGGCTATTTCCAGCCAATGACGCAGCTGAAGCTGATCATCAATCTGGGCGCCGGGGTGGACTCCCTGACATCGCGCGACGATTTACCGGCGCACGTGCCGATCACCCGCATAAGCGATCCGAACATGGCTCGCATGATGGCGGGCTATGTGCTCTTCGCCACGCTGCGGCACGCGCGCGACATCCCGTTCTTCGAAGCGGCACAGCGGCGCGGCGAATGGGCCTACCTCCATCCGCGCAATCCTGAGGACATCCGCGTGGCGGTGCTGGGTCTGGGTGAACTCGGTGCCGTTGCCGCCAGCGAACTCCAGCGTCAGGGTCTGACGGTCCTGGGCTGGTCGCGGAGCCCCCGGCAGATTGAAGGCGTGCAGTGTTACGCCGGACTGGAGGCACTGGATACTGTCTTGAGCCAGGCCGATATCCTGGTGATCATGTTGCCACTGACCGCCGATACACAAGGTCTGCTGGGCCGCGCACGTCTGGCACGGTTGCCGCGCGGTGCCGCCTTCATCAATGTGGCGCGCGGCGCGATTGTCGACCAGCGTGCCTTGACCGATCTGCTGCAGAGCGGTCACATCGGCTCGGCCACGCTCGACGCATTCGACCGGGAGCCATTGCCCAGCGACGATCCGCTCTGGTCCATGCCGAATGTGTTGATCACGCCGCATCTCGCCTCCGTCGCGATCCCCAACTCCGCTGCGCGGCAGATTGCAGACAATATGAAGCGGGTGTCGAACGGAGAAGGCCTGACCAGTCAGGTCGACTTGCGGCGCGGCTACTGACACCAGGTGTTGCCACAAGCAAGGACGCGGCGCGATCCGCTCGCGCCGCGTTGCCTCAACGGCTCTCCTCGATGTTCAGTATCTTGCCGAGGCCGAGGAAATAATTGGCGAAGGCCAACAAGCTGGCTGTGACAACGATGTACACCACAGAAAGCGCCGCCAGGGTGGGATCGGCAAACTCGCGCACGTAGTTGTACATGGTGACCGGCAAGGTCTGCGTGTTTTCCGTCGTGATAAAAAGCGAAGCCGTGAACTCATTGAACGACAGAATGGCCGCAAACAGCCAGCCGCCGAACAGGCCCGGCCCAAGCAGCGGCACCACAATCGTGAACAGGACTTTCATCGGTGGCGCGCCAAGGCTTGCCGCAGCGTGTTCCAGCCGCTCATCGAGGTTTTCCATCGACACATAGACGCTGCGCAACACGAAGGGCAACACCAGAATCACATGACACAGAACGAGGATGGCATAGCCCCGGTCCATTCCGGCCTGCGCGACCAGAATGAGCAGGCCAAGCCCAATCGTGAATTGCGGCACGATCATCGGCATCGCCAGGATGGCTTGCAACGTATCCTTGCCTTTGAAGTCGAGCCGCTTGACCGTGATTGCCACCGCCGCACCGATCACCAGCGCGATGATCGAGGACCAGGCCGTGACGATCAGGCTGGAACGAAAGCCCGCCTGAAAATCCGAATAGGTCAGCACGCGGGCGAACCAGTGCCACGACCAATGCTCTGGCGGAAACGAGAGAATCGCCTTGTCATTGAACGCGGCCAGTGTCACCACGAGCACCGGCAATAAAAGAAAGGCGAGGATGCCGCCAATCAGGACGGGGCCGGCAATGCGCAACGGCAACGGCAAGCTGTTTTTGATTTTCATTTCAATGTCCTCCGATCCGCTTGAGGCGCCCAGTGAGCCTGCCAAATACCAGCAAGGAAACCGCGGTCAGTGCAAGGCCAATGATGCTCAAACTGGCAGCCAACGGAAAGTTCAGCGAGGACAAGCCAAGCTGGTAGACCAAGGTTGATATGGTCGGCACGCGGCCGCCGCCGATCATCTGGGGTGTGGCAAATGCGCTGAAGGTCCACGCGAATGCCGTCGTCGAACTCGCCAGAATGCCCGGCATCGACAGCGGCAGCGTCACGGTCACGAAGATCCGCACCGGATTGGCGCCAAGGCTCTGAGCCGCCTGCTCGAAATCGCGGTTGATGTGCGAAATGGCTGCACCGAGCATCAAGACCGTCACCGGGATAGTCACATGCACCAGCGCCAGCACCACGCCAAAATGAGTGAACATGAGATCGATCGGCCAGTCTATGAGTCCCAGCTTGCGCAGCAACGTGTTGATGAAGCCATTGCTCCCGAGCACGACTGTCCAGGAATAGGTCCGCACGATTTCGCCGAGAAACAACGGCGTGAGCGACATGATAAGGATGATGGACTTGAGCGTGCGGTTGCGCACGCGCACCAGTGCATAGGCCAACGGATACGCAAGCAGCAGTGAAAACACCATCGTTTCCACGCTCAAACGCAGCGTATTCCATAGTGCGCTCAAGTAAATCGATCGGGTCAGCCCGGAGAAATTTTCCAGCGTCAGGCCGCCCACGTCGAGCGAGCCCGGTACATAGGTGCGCAGGCTGAACTGCAATACAGTCATCAAGGCTGCACAGGTGCTGAGTGCCACGATCACTGCGGGCGCAATCATCCATCCTTTCAGCCTGCTATACATATTCATGGTGTAGTCGTTCTGGTTCTTCACTCATTTCCACAGCTCGCGCGGCTCCCCGAAAGCCGTGATGTCCATCGGGGAGCCGGCGCGATGAGGCTGCGCCAACAACATCAATCCATGATGTTTTCAGTAAACCACTTGCGCCACGTCGGCGTGAGTTCCGCGCGCAGTTTCGAATCGATGACGATGGTCTGCTTATCCCACTGTGCGCGAGTCGTAAACACGCCGGGCAGCGCCGCGTCGGCCGGGGAGACCGTGGCGTTGTCGACCACCGGGCTGGCCTTCTGCAAGGCCACGATCTTGGCCTGTACCGCGGGAGACAGGGCGATGTTCATGAACTTATAGGCAAGCTCGGCCTTCTTCGTGCCTTTCATGATGCCCATGCTGTCCACCCCGAGGACGGCGCCTTCCTTGGGGATTACGACCTTGAGCGGCACACCCTGGCCGATCTGGTAGTAGGCGTTCATCGACAGCAGGATCTCGACCGGCGTTTCTCCGGTCTGGATCAGTTGCTCGCCGTTCGCATCGTCGGTATAGAAGGCCTTGAAGTTCGGTTTGAGCGCCTTGAGCTTGTCCTCGCCTTTTTGCCAGTTCTTCGCATCGCCGCCCGAGAGCACTGCCGCCACCGTGATGATGTGGCTCGGGTCCCAATCAGGCGCGGAGATCTTCCCCTTGAGCGCCGGATTCCACAGGTCGTTCCAGCTGTCGAACTTCATGGTCGGCGGAATCACGTCGGTGCGGTAACCGATCGTGTAGACGTAGGCCCAGGTGCCGATGTGATAAGGGCTGATCCTGGCCTGACTGACCAGATGCGGGTAATTCGACAGCTTGCTCGTGTCGAGCTTCTCGAACAGGTTACTGTTGGCATAGAGCCAACCCACCTGCGAAGTCGTGACGGTAACGTCGCTTTCCGGCGACGAGGCGAGCTTGGCCTTGTTCAGCCGGTCGATGGTGCCGCCCGTGACGTATTTCACCGGGACACCCGTCTCTTTCGTGAATTCCTGCCCGACAGTCTGGTCGATCATGTCGCGAAAGTTGCCGCCCCAGGTGCTGACAACCAGCGCATCCTCGGCGTTCGCGGAGCCTGCGATCATCGCACTGAGCACAATGCTGGCGGTGAGTATTTTTTTGATCACTCGATATCTCATAGGTTGATTGAAGAATCGCGAAGCGAAAGCACGACACATAAGACGCATGCGCGAAGCGCGTCGCCGTCCGTCCATCCTGTGTCGCATCGACCCCGCCAGTCGCACCGTCGGCGGTCAGTTCAGGTACAGGTGAATAGTGAAAGAGTTGACCTCGATCACCAAGTTGCCTTTTCCGCTGGCATGGCTCGCAATTCCTGACGTCGCGCTTTTTTGTTCGTGCACGCAGCCGCGACCCGCCGCTGGTGCCCTTCCTTGCCGCGATAGGTTCACCGGGTTGCCACGCTGAAAAGAAGGGGCCGCCCGTCTCGCTTTCAGAAAATCCGAGACACCCCCCCGGAAAAACCAAATAGCCACAGCGGCCGGCCTGACCGACCATCTGACACGTCGTATGTGACTGCCGGATCCTTTTCACGACGATCCCAGTGCGTTTGCTCCGTTGACCCAACCATGAAATTCGCGCCATGAAACACACCCGCATCCGAACCTTCAATACCAAAGCCACTTACCCGGAACAGAAGCTCGACAACGATTTGTGTCAGGCGGTCGTAGCGCGTGGCAAGTTCGTCTTCCTGCGCGGACAGATCGGACAGAATCTGGATACGTCGGAAAGCGTTTGCATTGGTGACGCCGCCGGACAGACCGAGCAGGCCATGTCCAATATCGCCACACTGCTCAAGGAAGCCGGCGGAGAACTCGCCGATATTTGCAAGATCACCATTTACATCACCGACCCGCGTTATCGCGAGGACGTCTATCGGGTAGTCGGTCAATGGTTGAAAGGCGTATTTCCAGTTTCGACCGGCATCGTCGTGTCCGCCCTCGCCCGTCCCGAATGGCTCGTGGAAGTCGACGCGACCGCCGTCATACCCGATTGACTTTCGACGCTCAGGCACCTTCATGACGTTCTCGATCATTGCCCGTTGCCCACAAACCGGCCAGTTCGGCGCCGCAGTGGCCTCGTCGTCGCCGGCTGTTGCTTCGCGCTGCATCCGCGCGCGCCCAGGTGTCGGCGCGGCGGCCAGCCAGAACATCACCGACCCCGCTTTGGGGACGCAAGCACTCGATCTGATGGCGGCCGGCCACGCGCCAGCCCAGGCACTCGAGGTGCTGCGTCAGCAACCCTTCATCGAATATCGTCAATTAATGTCGATCGATGCTGATCGACCGCCTGCGCTCTTTACGGGGGCCAACGCGCTCGGCACGCTCGCGAGCGTCGCCGGGAAGCACGCCGCTTGCGCCGGCAACATGCTGGCATCGCGCGACGTGCCTGCAGCGATGTTGGCAGCGTTTGAGCGCGTGAGCGGGCCTCTGGCCGAACGCCTGATGCAGGCGTTGCTCGCGGGCGAGGCCGCTGGGGGCGAGGAAGGACCGGTTCACTCGGCCGGGTTGCTTGTCTACGGCGATCTGGATTGGCCCATCGTGGACCTCCGCATGGACTGGGTTGAGGAACGTCCGGTCGAATTACTCCACGCTGCCTGGCAGGTGTACGCGCCGCAGGTGGGCGATTACATCACGCGGGCCCGCGACCCTCGGGTCGCCCCAAGTTTCGGGGTACCCGGCGATTTTTGACTGGACACCGGACGTTGGCGCTTTTGTGCGAAGATCGCCGTTGCTGTACTGGATTCATTTCCGGTGGCGTTCCACTCCGTTCCATCCTGTCCGCTCATGCTCAATCGCATTTCCCTGCGTCAAATGGAGTACTTTCTGGCCGCTGCCAGGTACGGAAGTATCGCCATCGCTTCAAACCAGATCCATATCTCCGCGCCATCGATCTCTGCTGCGATCGCTCATATGGAGAGCGAGCTCGACATTCAGTTGTTTATCCGGCATCCGTCCAAAGGCATGACCCTGACGCCAGTCGGAGCACAAGTGATGCAGGAGTGCGAGCAGCTCCTCGATCGCGCGTCGAAGCTGTACGAGATCGCGTCCGACTCCAGCGAGGGCATGCAAGGCGTGCTGCGGGTTGGCTGCTTTCAGTCGCTGACACCCATGATCGCGCCGGAAGTCATCTTCGGTTTCAAGCGGGCATTCAACAAGATCGATCTGAAACTGATCGAGGGCGACCAGCAGGAGTTGATCAGCAAGCTCCACAACGGTGAGATCGATGTGGCGATCACGTACGACCTGGATCTGAGCGAAGAGGTGCAATTCGAAGTCCTGTGCCAACTTCCTCCCCACGTTCTCGTCGGCGAACTACACCCACTGGCCCAGCAAAGCGCAGTCACCCTTGGAGAACTTGCGCCGCAACCCATGGTGTTACTGGACTTGCCGATGAGCCGCGACTACTTTCTATCGCTGTTCGCCCGGGCGGGCGTCGAGCCTCAGATAGCAGCACGGTCACGCTCGGAAGACGTCGTTCGATCATTAGTCACCAACGGCGTCGGCTATGCGCTTTTCAATGTCCGGCCCAAGTCAAACCAGTCGCTCGACGGCAAGCGTTTTACCCGCCTGCGCCTCGCGGGCGAGCACCGCCCCATGTTGCTGGGCCTCGCTACTTACGCGCCAGCCAAACGGCCGCGGCTGGCGCAGGTCTTCATGCAACGCTGCCGCGCCTACATCTCCGACCAATACATACCCGGCATGAGCGCCGCCAGTTACTTCGATCCGCATCTCAATGCAATCACGACAGACGCAGACGCTGCCTGATACCTAAAGCGCGGTCGGTGCAGCATTCAACGTGAGAGCCATTGCGCTCGCTCAATGCCGAGTTCCGATAACGGGATCTTTTCTATCCGCGTACCATTGAGCCCCGTCGCGAGCACGCGCCCCGTCGCCGTTGAGCTATCTTCGTCGTCAGTGCCTGACGTGCTTACGATTTTCTTTCTTTCCACACAATCGACAGGACACTGCCATGATCCGATTCGGATCCCTTCTGGCCACCGCGGGAATGTGCGTACTGACCGGCCTCGTGCCGGCCCACGCTGCGACAACTGAACCTGCTCCCGAGCAGGCAGCCGATTTCACTGAGCACGACTTCCACTTTTCCGATGGTGCTACGTTGCCGGATATTCATATCCACTACGTCACCTTAGGCACGCCGCGGCGCGATGCGCACGGCGAGATCAACAATGCGGTGTTGCTGATGCACGGCACCACCGGCACCGGCCAGGCATTCCTCGCGCCGGCCATGCGCCGGGAACTCTTCGCGCCAGGCGCGCCGCTCGACACGAGCCGGTACTTTATCGTGATCCCCGATGGCCTGGGCCGAGGCGGTTCGAGCAAGCCGAGCGACGGCATGCACGCAAGATTCCCGAACTACGGTTATGGCGACGTTGTCGAGGCTAATCATCGTCTGCTCGTCGAGGGTTTGCACATCCATCATCTGCGCCTGGTGCTCGGCACGTCGATGGGCGGCATGCAGACCTGGATGTGGGGCGAGCGGTATCCCGAGATGGCGGATGCGCTGATGCCGATTGCCAGCCAACCGATCGCAATGGCCGGCCGCAATTGGCTGTGGCGGCAGATGATCGTCGGCGCCATTCGCAACGACCCGGGCTGGCAGGGCGGCGACTATACCGTGAAGCCGACCCAGTGGACCCGCGTGATGCCGATCTTCACGATCATCACCAACAACCCGGCACGTATGCAAAGCGATGCGCCCAATCGCGACGCGGCCACGCAGATGTATGAAAGCCTGGTCGGCAGCGCCGAAAAAAGTGACGCTAACGACGTACTGTACTGGTTCCAATCGTCGTGGGACTACAACCCCGCGCCTGAGTTGTCAAAGATTCGCGCGCGGCTCTTTGCCGTCAATTTTGCCGACGACCTGATCAACGCCGCAGACCTCGGCGTGATGCAGCGGGAAATGAAGGCTGTGCCGAACGGGGGCTTCGTCGAGATACCGGAGACTGCGAACTCGTACGGCCATCAGACTCTCGCTCACCCTGACGTGTGGAAGCCGTACCTTGTGCAGTTGCTGAGCGACACGGCCAACAAGCACTGATTCGACGGCGCCGGCATGGCCATCGCGTGTCATGCCGGCGTAAGCGATCTGACTGCCCGTTGCAAGTCCAGTAACGAGTCTTGCAACGGTCCGTAACACAATCTCCACGTGTTTTCGGTCCCTCGATCGGCTCGAGTTCAAATCTCTCCCTTCATATTTCCGCGCAATTGCCGTAAACCCCGGTGACCGCTCGTGCTTCCCGGCGCGACATTCTTCCCGTTCTACTTGTTGTGCCTTGAGGCATCTATGTTCTCGAACATCACGATCCGGACCCGACTTGCCCTTGCGATGGGCTTCCTCGGCTTGCTCATGACGATTGGCGCCGTGCTCGGCGTGACTGGCATTGCCTTGAGCAATGCAGATCAGAAAGAGCTGTACTCCAACGAACTCGCGTCGGCGAGTGCCCTCGGCAAGTTCGATCTGTTCTATGCTCGCGGCCGTCTGGTACTTGACCGGATCGCGGCTCAGCCTGATCGCGCGGACGTGCCGAGTCTTGAAGCGCATGCACGAGAGCAATTCGCGATCGGCGACAAAGCCTGGCAGACGTACCGTGGGCTGCACGCTGAAGCGCAAGAGGAGCGGCTCGCCGAAGAGGTCGAAGCCAAGCGGGCGATTGCGATGAACGGACCGGTCGCCGCGGTGTTCGCCGCAATCGACCGGCGTGACTCCGCGCAACTCGGCGATCTGATCTCGAACAAGATGACGGCGCCATTCAACGAAATCACGGACCGTTCCGCGGCGCTCGAGAAGATGCAGGCGGATCAGGCGCGCAGCCGGTATGAAGCGGCGCAGGTCCGCTTCAACATGATTCTTGCCATTGCCGCAGCCGGTCTTCTGATCGGGCTTTCGATGGCCGCCCTGGCGTGGCACGCACTGCGCAAGTCGATTGCCGGCCCGCTGGGTGATGCCATGCACCACTTCCGCGCGATTGCCGATGGCGACCTCAGCCGGCCTATCGAGGTACGGTCACGCGACGAAATGGGCCAGATGATGGAAGACCTCCGCATGATGCAGTCCCGTCTTCGGGACGCGATGGTATCGGTGCGCGACGGCGCGCAATCCATTTCCACTGCGACCGCGCAGATCTCGGCAGGCAACACCGATTTGTCGCAGCGAACCGAAGAACAGGCCGCTTCGCTCGAAGAAACCGCCTCGAGCATGGCGGAGCTTACCTCGACCGTACGCCAGAACGCCGACAATGCGCGTCAGGCGAGCGATCTCGCGCGGGTCGCAGTGGACGTTGCACACGAAGGCAGCGACGTCGTCTCAGCGGTCGTTACGACGATGGACGAAATCAACGCGAGCTCGAAGCAGATTGCCGACATCATTGGCGTGATCGAGGGCATCGCCTTCCAGACCAATATCCTCGCATTGAACGCTGCCGTTGAAGCGGCGCGAGCCGGCGAACAAGGCCGCGGCTTTGCGGTGGTGGCGGCGGAAGTGCGTACGCTGGCCCAGCGCAGCGCCTCGGCGGCCAAGGAAATCAAGACGCTGATCAGCGAATCGGTGGACCGGGTGGGTACTGGGACCGAACTGGTCGGTCGAGCGGGAAAGACCATGACGGAGATCAACGACGCCGTGCACCGGGTGACCGACATCATGGCCGGAATTGCAGCCGCCTCCGAAGAACAGAGTGACGGGATTGAGCAGGTCAACAAGGCCGTCTCGCAGATGGATGAAGTCACGCAGCGCAACGCAGCGCTTGTCGAGCAGGCCGCGGCCGCGGCCGTCTCGCTTGAGGAACAGGCCACGCGCATGAGCGATGTGGTGGGCGTGTTCCAGTTGCCTGCGCATTAAGGCCATGGTTCGCTGGGGCTGCTGCAATGGGCGAAGAAGCGCAGCCTCAACTCACTCACTGCACGGCATCACCCGCGTAATCCCTTTGCCCGCGCAGACGCTTCACAATCCGGCCAAACGCGAGCCACTGCTGCGCGATCAATCCGTCGCCATACGAACGGCCTGAGCCATGCGGCGCAGGTAGCTGGTCGCGGATGCCGGTCTCCTCGACGGCGGGGTTCCATGAGGCGGTGCGGAACATCATGTCCCACCATGGAAACAGCACGCCGAAATTGCAGCCGTAAGCCGTGCCTTCATGGCCGTAGCCCACCGCGTGGTGGCGACGGTGAAAGATCGGGCTGACGACAATGCGCTCGAGCAGCCAGCCATACGGCAGGCGTGCATTGACGTGCTGGATGCTCTGCATGAAGTTGCTGACCGCCACCAGCACCACGAACTGGTTCGGCTGCACGCCGATAAACAGCGAGATCGCCGCGAAGAACGCTGCCTGGATGATGTCGTCGAGAAAGTGGTTGCGGTCATCGGCCCACAGCGACATCTGCTGCTGGCTGTGATGCACCGCATGCAGTTCCCACCACACGCCGAAACGATGCTGCCAGCGGTGATACCAGTAGCCGGCAAAATCGAGCACGATCAGGTAGATCAGGAACGACACGACTGGCTGATCCGTCACGCCTGGCCAGAGGCTGTCGACATCGATGTTCGGTATGCCGTAGATCGATATCAGGCTCTGCCAGTGAAAGAACAGCGGTTGCAACATGAAAAAGAACGCCATGTTGATGATGCCGAGCTTGACGATCCATGTGTAGATCACGTCCGCGCGCAGTGCCTTGCGATCCTGCCACTGCTCGATGGGACGCAGCGCTTCAAGCGGCCGTAACGCGACATACATCACGACGATTTCCAGCACGCCGATGATCACCCAGTAGAGTGCGTCATAGGTGTCTTCGTCGTAACCCATCAAGCCGAAGCGAAAGAAGAGCGGCTGCACAACGTCGACATATAGCTGCGTCTGCAGCACGGACACCACATTGTCGAGTTGGGCGACGATTTCGTGAAACATCAAAAGCCTCGTGTTTTACCAGTTCTGAAGGGGCGAGTGCGCGGCAAGTTAAAAGGACTTGCCGGGGCCTAGTCCGGATTAGGCGACACGACCGGCGCACGGTTGTCGAAAAAGATGCCGTGCGGCGAGCGGCCCACCGCAATCGTGTCGATCAGCTTGCGGGTAGTCAGATCGATGACACCCACATGCCTCGAGAAGCGGAATCCAACCCATAGATAGCGCTTGTCAGGGGTTAGTTCCATATCGTCGGGCCCGGGCATCAAGCCGGTGATATCACCGGCATTGGTGAGCGTGGTGTAGTCGATGACGCTGATGGTGCTGTCGACGCGATTGGAGACCACGACATGCTTGCCGTCGTCGAGGTTGCGGAAGTTGTGGGCACCACGGCCCGTATGGATCTTCTTGACGATCTGCTGCTTGTGCCAATCCACCACGGTCACGTCGTCTTCGCCGGTCATGCCGACCAGCAGGTAGTGTTCGCCAGGAACCATCCAAAGACCCGCGGGTTCATTGCCCACGTGCATTTTCCAAAGCACGGTCTGGGTCGGCAGGTCGATCGCCGCGAGTTCCCCGGAATCCTGCAGCGTGACGAAAACGGTGCGGTTGTCGGAGGAGAACGTCATGTGGCTAGGCGTCTTCGACAATTCGATATGCCTGGCCAGCGCCATATTGGTGCCGTCATAGCGGTAGATGTCGACGCGGTCCATGCGCAGCGCAGCCGTGACGAACCATTTGTGATCCGGAGAGAAGCCTAGTTGGTACGGGTCTTCGATACCCTCCACAGTGCGCTGCAACTTGCCGCTGTGCGGGTCGACGAACATCAGATTGTTCGACACCGAATCAGCAACGATCAGAGAGCGGCCGTCCGGCGTGATCATCAGATGGTGGGGTTCCTTGCCGGTCGGCTCGGTGCCGACGACTTTGTGCGTGGCCTCGTCGATCAGCGTCAGTTGCGCTTCACCGGAATCGAGCACGATCACGCTATCAGCGGCATTCGCGCAATTCGTTATGGCCAGCATGCCGCACAGCGACGCGGCGAGCACTCCGATCCTTGTAATGGAAACGATAGAAAATGGCATGTGGATCGTATTCACGCGGAAAAATACATGGGGTTGAATGTAAGAGGAATGTCGGACGTTCGTCGGCCGCGCTCGACACTGTCACCCTTCTAACGTTTGGACCGCCGCTGCCGATGACATGTCAGGCGGGGCCAGATGCAGAAATTGCAGGGCAACCAGGCAATCGAACATGCATGGTAGCGCCGCCGAATTACAATTTCCGAAGGCTGACGTGACATCACGGGCGTGCTTCAGGCACAAGATTGAAGCGCGTCTCATGTACCCGGCGAAAACGTGTAATGCCACCTGTCGTCACGACCTCTCTGCATGGACAGCGGATGCGTGCAACCGGCCATGTAGCGACGGTCGCGATGTCGGATTGAACGGCTGACACTCTGCACAAATCTGCGCTGGGGCACGTAATGCGACACATAGCCGCAGCCAGGTCGCGTGCGACTATTTGGCGTGGGTTGTGTGATCTTCGAACGCGGAGACGATGCCGTCGATCATTGCTGTAATGCGCGCGGTATGCCGAAGATCTTGATGTGTGACGAGCCAGATTTCATAGACCGCCCCACGTGCGGGTTCTGGCCAGATCTGCACGAGACCGTCATGTTCAGCCAGATGGATTGGAAGCTCACCGATGCCGAGGCCGGCCTTTACCGCGGTACGCAACATGAGGCTGGAATTGAAGGTCGATACGATGCGTCCAGCGTGTATCGGTTCGCCGGCAAGCGTCGGTGACCGATTCCCGGTCCAGCTTCCCTGATAGACGACAAGATCGTGGCCCACGAATGCAGAACCAGCGGCAGGTTTGCCGTGCTGCTCGAGATAGGCATTCGATGCGAAGAGCGCCATGGGCCAGCGAGCCAGGCGCCGTGCGACAAGATCGGGATTATCCGGCCTGACCGAGCGGACCGCGATATCCGCTTCACGTTTTGCCAGACTCAGCATGCGCGTCGACGTGTCCAGCAGCACGCGCACTTCGGGATGCGCGGCATGCAGGCGTTCGATCGCGGGGAACAGGAATTCGAGCGCGATCGAGTCGGTGCTGGTGACTCTCACGTCCCCCGCAAGCCGTGTATCCGTGCCGTGAATTCGTCTGACGAGTTCGTGTGCGGAGTGTTCCATTTTCTCCGCCGATCTCAGCGCGGCCTCGCCTGCGGCGGTCAACGCGTAACCCTCTGAGGTGCGCAGGAAGAGCGTTGCACGCAGGACGTGCTCTAGCGCCGCAATCCGTCTGCCGACCGTCGCCTGATCGAGATTGAGCGTCCTGGCTGCTCCACGGAGCGTTTTTTCACGCTCCACCGCGAGAAACACTCGCGCGTCATCCCAGTTCATCGCGCCGCCCTCCTGATGCAAATTTGCATCTCACCACGTGAATAATGCTGCACGGATTCATCAATGTCGATGCCTATACTGAACCCAAGCGTTCCTCGTTCAATGATCCTCCCGGATCAATCGAGCCTCACCCATAGAAGGAGTGGTATCCATGTCTGCTTCAACTTATCGTGTGCCGTCGTCCATGACGGCCATTGAGATCAAACAGCCCGGCGGTCCTGAAGTTCTGGTGCCGACTACGCGCCCGGTGCCGATGCCGGCCGCCGATCAGGTTCTGATCCGCCTCCACGCGGCTGCCGTAAACGGCCCAGACGTTTTCCAGCGCAAAGGGCTGTATGATCCGCCCCCCGGCGCTTCGGATATTCCTGGGCTGGAAGTGGCGGGTCAGGTGGTTGCCATCGGCGCCGACGTGTCCCAATTCAAGATCGGCGAACTGGTGTGTGCATTGATTCCCGGTGGCGGCTATGCAGAATATGCTGTCGCGCATGCTTGCAACACGATGCATATCCCCAAAGGCCTGACCTTGGTGGAAGCCGGGGCCATGCCCGAAACGTTGATGACGGTATGGCTGAATCTGTTCCAGCGCGGCAAGCTGGTTGCCGGCGAATCGGTGTTGATCCATGGCGGCGCGTCCGGTATCGGAACAACGGCGACCATGCTGGCGAAGGCATTCGGCGCGGCGAAAATCATCACGACAGTTGGCTCGGAGGCGCACCGCGAGGCCAGCCTGGCGCTGGGGGCAGACCTCGCGATAAATTACCGTGAGCAAGATTTCGTCGCCGAAACGAAGCGGTTTACCGATGGAAGAGGCGTCGACGTGATCCTCGACATCATTGCCGGCGACTATGTAGCTAGAAACTACGACGCCGCAGCCATGGACGGACGGATCCTCCAGGTGGGCGTGATCAAGGGGCCGGCGAAGGATCTCAACGTCTTGCCGATGTTGACGAAGCGTCTGACCCATATGGGCTCGACATTGCGATCGCGCACCTCCGCGGATAAGGCAACTATCATCAATGAACTGGAGCGGCAGGTCTGGCCGCATATCGAGAGCGGCGAGATCAAGCCGGTTGTCTATAAGACCTTTGCGCTTGCCGATGCTCGCGGCGCTCACGAACTGATCGATTCCGGCACACACTTTGGAAAGATTGTCCTTACGACCGGTGCCGATCTGATGGGCTGAAGCCTGGCTTGCCGCCGAAGCGGCAAGTAACGGCGGCCAGCTTACTTATCGTCAACTGCACAGCGATCGGCAGCAGCCGCCGCCACTGTATCGCCATTCGCAAAACGGCGACGTAAGATGACGAAGAATCCGGCATGTCAGGACCATCGACCATGATTACGCGCCGTGCGTTCGTGAAGAACCTGCCCGCGCTCGCCGCGGCATTTGCTGCCGCGCCAGCGCCGACATGGGCAAGCGAGAACGCGTCCAAGGTAAGCCTCGTTGTCGGCAACAGCGCTTACCCCGGCATGCAATTACGCAATTCAGTGAACGACGCCCGCGCCGTGAGCGGCCTGCTTGCCTCGGCTGGCTTCAACGTGGACATGCAACTGGAAGTGACACAGCGCGCGTTGATCGAAGCCGTTGAGCGTTTCGGCAAGGCGATCAAATACGGCGGCACGAAACTCGCTGTCTTCTTTTACGCGGGTCACGGCGTGCAACTCGACTGGCGAAACTACCTGCTGCCTGTCGACGCGCGAGTCAGTACGGGCGATGAACTGAAGGCCCGCTGCGTCGATCTCGGCCTGTTGCTCAATGCGTTCGCCGACGCGAAGGATAAAACTCATGTCGTGATTCTCGACGCCTGCCGTAACGATCCATTTGGAGGCAGCTATAAACCCGCGCAAGCCGGTTTGAGTCAGGTGGATGCCCCCGTCGGAAGCCTCCTCGCGTATTCCACGTCGCCGGGCAGCGTGGCTTTCGATGGCGATCGGAAAAATGGCCTCTACACTGAAAATCTCATTCGCGAGTGGTCGCGCCGCGACGCGAATCTGGAGAACGCACTCAAGCGCGTACGCCTGAACGTTCGGCTCGAATCGCAAGGCAAACAGATTCCCTGGGAATCGACTTCGCTGGAGAGCGAAGTCTTCATTTTTGACAGCGGACGCAAGCAACTGACCGACGCCGAACTCGAGAACTACGTCAAGGAGGATCTGGCCGCCTGGGAGCGCATCAAGTCCTCGCAGAACGCCGACGACTGGGTCGAGTATTTGCGCAAGTTTCCCGATGGACGGTTCGCGGAGATCGCTCAGTTCCGGCTGACGCGGTTGCTGGCAAGCAGGCAGTCGACGTCGGTCGCTGCCGCCGATGTGGGCCCAGCGAGCGCCGCAAGTGCTGCGCCGAATGGGCAGCCCTCACCCGCCCAAGCGGCGGCGACTGCAACCACGGCCCCATTGAACCCACCCGCGGGCGCGACCACAGCGGCAAGCGCGTCGACGACGGTCTCCTCGCAACCTGCAGTCGCAGCGGCGGCCCCAGTCACAACAGTGCCGGCGACCATTGCGGTGGCCGCTCCGGCCGCGGGTTCAAATTCGCCTCCGGTCGCAGCCTCGCCCGTATCCCCGCCGGGGTCAGCGACGGCATCGACAACCTCGATTGCGTCCGAAGCGTCGGCGGCCGTAGGAGTCTCGAGCGCTTTGGGAATTGCGGATAACCCGGCGGTCGTCATTGTGCCCGGGGGGCGCGCGCCTCGGCTCACACCGATGTCTGCAAATCCATTTTCGGCGGGACACTATCCGTTGGCGCGCCTCTTTTCCGTCGGCGACGAAGTCACCTATCGTGTGAGCGACATACTGACCGGCGTCGAAAGCTCTCGCTATCGCATTCGCATTACGCACGTCGACGAGAGCGCGGATATTGTGGAAGGCAACAACGGACGCTGGGTGTTCGACTCGATGGGCAACGAGATTGCTACTCCGAATGTCGGAAGGCATGCACCTGCGCAAAGGGTCCCTGCGGAGCTTCAGATTGGAAAGCGATGGAGCGCCGCATGGACCGTGCCTAACTCTCGATTCGGAGATCGAAAGGTCGAGCTGAATCTGGTGATTGCCGCGCGCGAAGTGACGCGCGTCTCGGATGTCGAATTTGACGCCTTTCGCATCGAAGGCCGCGGAAACCTGCTTTACCCCAGCGGTAATTTTCGACGTCTCGAGCAACGTTACTGGATCGTGCCCGGACTCAATTTTCATGTGAAGGCAGAGTACGTTGCGTATGCGCTGTCGTCGGTGGTACCTGCGGTTGTCGAGCGCAACGAGATGGTCTCTATGCGCCAACAGAGGGTCGGCCAGATCGCGGGCTGATGAGTCGTGATGCGCCACGCTAACTATGTGCGGCCAGATCGAAGCCATCCACCTACCGCGCAATTCTCAAGGCTCACGGCTCGAGAGCGTCATGGTGTCATCTGAAGTCGACTCGGCGGGTACCCATAGAACTTCTTGAACGCCTGTGCGTACGCGCCTTCGGTCGAATATCCGACTGCCAGAGCGATGTCGAGGAGGCGCATGCCACACGCGTGCAGTTCAAGAGCCTTTGTCATGCGAACTCTGTTGCGCCATTGCTGGAACGACATCCCAGTGGACGCATTGAAGCATCGTTGGATTGTCTTCGCACTGGCGCCCACGTCTTGAGCCCAGTCATCGAGCGACCTGGAGCTGGACGGATTACCTTCGATTTCGCGGCAAATGCGCGCGATCCGTTTGTTAGCGGGAATAGCGATTTCCGACGACATGCACGGCGCCCGTTCGATCTCTCCAACAAGGACCCGTGCCTTCGCATCAGCAAGACTCGCCTCATGGCTCTCGCTCGACCAACGCTGCGCGTCGAGGATCAACTCGCGCAACAGCGGTCGCACCGACATGACAAAAACCGAGCCGCTCGAAAAGAAAGCAGGCTCGATATACAGACTGTGATAGCGAAAACTGCGGTCGATCAACACCGCGTGCGCAATACCGTTAGGTACCCACGCTGCGCGATCCGGGGCGAGCCGAATCATGCTGTTGGCCGTCTCGAGAAGCAGGCCGCCGAGTTCCGGATAAATCAGTTGGCCATGTGCGTGAACGTGAGCCAGCGCTTCTGACGATTTCCCGCGACGTACGACAGAACTCACGGGCAGATGGCCTGCACTGTCGCAATTGCGTGGGCGGGTTGTATTCATCTGTCGCTTTTCGATCGATTGTTGGCCTTTCTTCAAGGGCCTGAAAAATGGAGAGCAGCTACATTTTACTCACCTTTTAACGGGAGATTTCGAATGTTTGTAGACCTCACTCTTTCAATTGCACAGGACGATCCGGTCATTGGCAAGGCAAGCAAGGATCCAGCGAGCTACATGTCGCAAGGTCATGTCGGCACCCATCTCGATGTCAATTTCGGTCACACCAGCCCTCCCAAGGAATTCTGTCTGCGGCGCGGTTGGGTCGTGGATGTCAGCGACAAGGCAGATGTGGAAATCGACGAGACCGTTCTAAAAGACATCGACTGGTCCGAAGGCGATTTCATCATGTTTCATACCGGGCAGACCAGAAGATTCACTTACGGAAGCAAGGAGTACTTTAAGGATCATCCGCAATTGAACTGGGATTCGATAAAGTCGATCGCGAGCCGCAGGCCGAGCTTTATCGGACTGGATTTTCCCGGCTTGCGGCGGGGCCCGGAACACAACATCGCCGACGCTATTTGCGCGGAGCACGGTGTCTATGTGATCGAAAATCTCGCCAATCTGGATAGCCTGCTGGCCGAAAGCAACGGAAGCGCATTCGAGGTTGTTACTGGATGGACGGGTTTCAATGGAGCAACCGGCCTATCGTGCCGCGTAACTGCGATTGTCAGGTAACTGCACGCGTGCCGGAGGCAAACACCATGACACAACCCTCTGAAACTCGAATCGATGCAGCGGGGTTTCGCAATGCGATGGCGAGGCTCGGCGCGTCGGTGCACATCGTCACGAGCACCGGTCCGGCTGGAACTGTCGGGCTGACCGCATCGGCGGTGTGCAGCGTCACCGACTCACCTCCAACACTATTGCTGTGCGTGAACCAGAGTTCTTCCGCACATGACCCGCTCACCTCGAATGCGGTCTTGTGTGTGAACACGCTCAGTTCGACACAGGAAATGCTGTCACGCCGCTTTAGCAGCCGGATACCGATGTCCGAACGCTTCGCCGATGCACGTTGGCATACGCTTAGCACTGGATCGCCGGTTCTCGACGATGCATTGGTCTCGTTTGATTGCAGGATCGTAAGCTCGACACGTTACGGAACCCACAGCGTGATCGTCGCCCAGGTCGTGGAAGCATGCGTCGGAGAGCACGCAGCGCGCGGACTGATGTATTTTGACCGGTGCTATCACGCAGTCTGACGAAGATTAGCAACGCTACGTTTCACTCGCCGCCTGCCGCTATAGGGAGAGTCAATACCGCGTATGGCGGCAGGCGTAGTCGGGAGCATGAACCTATCGATGGGTGATAATGCACGGCGCTAATAATTTGAAGCCCTTTTTTTGGAGCAAGCCAGAATGCGAATAAGGACGGTCGGGGTAATGGGCTCCGGAAAAAACCCATGGTCAGATCTCGCGGAGCCGCTCGGCCGCTGGATTGCCATGGCCGGTTATAACGTACTGACTGGCGGTGGTCAGGGCGTCATGTTGGCGGTCGCGCGGGCGTTTTGCAGCGTGCATGGGCGCACCGGCCGATCCGTCGCAATCTTACCGACGCGTGTGGACCCTCTGGCCGGTTTCGTACCGCTCGCCGGATATCCGAATCCCTATGTCGACGTGCCGATCATCACGCCGTTGCCGCGCCGCGAACCAACTGCCGCCCCCGACGCGCTCAGCCGAAACTATGTGAACATTCTCAGCAGCGACGTCGTGATTGCACTGCCTGGCGGCCCAGGCACAGTCGATGAGATTTTGCTGGCACAGCGCTTTCAGAAGCCATTCGCCTGCTTCGGACCCGAGCAGGAATTTCGAGCAATGGGATATGACGGGCAATGCCTGTCGTCGCTCGATCAGATTAAAACCTTCGTCGACTCGACGTTCGCGTGACCCATAGCACAGCGCATTGCCCTACAAAACGATGCGAGTCTAATTTGCCTTGCTGGCGTGTGCTATCCGGCAGGCTTAACGTCGCATCCAGACGATCCCGCCATGCGCGTGAGACCAGGCAACCGGGTCCCTGAGGTACGCTTCAAGTTCGTTCAGTGAGCGTTCGTCGACAAGCCCATCACATCTTGCAGCCACCAGAACATCTTGCCAGGTCGCCAATGAATGGACGGTCACGCCCCATCGTTCAAGTACTTCCGCCGTCGGAAACACTCCGTAGTCGAAAATAACGAAGATGTCTTTCACCTTTGCGCCGACTTCGTTGAGCGCACGGCAAAACTCACGCTTCGACTCTCCAGCGGCCATCAGGTCGTCAATCAGCAGTACGCGATCGCCGGTTTCGACCACCCCCTCGATTTGCGTCGACGGACCCAGACCTTTGGCCTTCTTACGCACATACTGCAGCGGCAACTTCAGAGTGTCGGCGATCCAGGCAGCCAGTGCTATGCCACTGGACTCCGCGCCCACAATGGCATCAATGCCTTCCAGACAATTGCGGTCACGCAGAAGTCGCAGGCTTTCGCTCACCAGGTCATACCGGAGCTTTGGAAACGAGATGAGGCGCCGGCAGTCCATGTAAACCGGACTGGTCCACCCTGACGGCAGGCGAAACGGCTCGTCGACGCGAAACTGAACACAGCCGGCTTCAATGAGTGCTTTCGCGACGGTGGTGGTGAGCGCGAGCTCTGTGCGTGAAATCGACATACAAACTCCAATACTTGTTATGGCGTACGCTACGGCCTACTGCGCAACGGCGTTCCGCTCTTCATCGGTCCCCGCGACGGCAATCAGACTGGCCAGACTTCCATGACAGTTCAAGTGCTCAAATGGGCGACGAGCCGCCAGGACAATGCGCCGTCTCCCATGAACGTTTCAATTGATTGGCCGTCACCGAGCGCAACACTTCGTGGAGCCTCATTGCGTTCACGAATCAGTGTGACGGTGCCATCGTTCGGCGGCAGGCCGTAAAAAAGGCGGCCGTTCTCGCTCGCGAAAGCTTCAAAGCGCTCAAGCGCGTGCTCCTCGTCGAACACCGTCAGGTACGCCTCGAGGGCCGTCGGTGCGCTGAAGATACCTGCGCAACCGCACGCAGCTTCTTTCGCTCCGCGCTCGTGCGGCGCCGAATCGGTGCCGAGGAAGAACGAGCACGAGCCCGAGGTCGCGACGCGCCGAAGCGCAAGTCGATGCTGCTCGCGCTTAAGTACCGGCAGACAGTAATAATGCGGACGCAATCCTCCCGTGAACATCGCGTTCCGGTTGAAAAGCAGATGCTGCGGCGTAATGGTCGCGGCGAGCCGGCCACTGGTATCCGCATCCACAAAGTTCGCGGCCTGTTCGGTGGTGATGTGTTCGAGCACGACCTTGAGCGCGGGAAACGTCTCGAGCAAAGGCTTGAGCGTGCGGTCAAGGAAAACGGCTTCCTTATCGAAAATGTCTACACCTGGGTCCGTGCTCTCCCCGTGGATCAGAAGCGGCATTCCCATTTCCTGCATGACGTCGAGAACCTTCGCGACTTTCTCGATTCCGGTCACACCATACTCGGAATGCGTGGTCGCGCCGGCGGGATAGAGCTTCACCGCCGTGAATACCCGTTCCTCGAATCCCGCGCGGATTTCGGCGGGATCCGTGCTGTCACACAGGTAGCACGCCATCAACGGCTCGAATACTGTACCCGTGGGCAATGCATCGAGAATGCGCTCGCGATACGCACGCCCAGCCGACACGGTCGTAACCGGTGGCTTGAGGTTGGGCATCACAACGGCGCGGCCGAACTGGCGCACCGAATACGGCAGCACCGTTTGAAGCATTGTGTCGTCGCGCAGGTGCAGATGCATGTCGTCCGGGCGGCGGAGGGTAACTGACTGAACCATGACTGTTCCTTGACCGATGCGGACTTGTTAGAGATGGTCGATGGTGTCGGCAAGCACACGCACGCCAAGCATGAAATCGTCGATGTCCATCGCTTCGTGCGGATTGTGGGAGCCGTTCTCGTTCCGGATGAACAGCATGCCGCTGGGGATGCCCGCATTTGCAAACAACGACGCATCGTGTCCCGCGCCACTGGGTACGGTTTCATACGGCGTCCCCATGCGCTTGCACGACTGGGCGAGCTCGGTGCAAATCCTCTCGTCCATCGTGGCGGGCGAAGACTCGAGCCGCCGGTCGAACTCAAATTTCACGCCACGTTCGCGCGAAATCGACGCGCACTCGGTACGCATCAACTGATAAAACCCTTCGAGCGTGTCGTGACTCTTGCTGCGCGCTTCGAAGCTGAAGTGGACCGTGCCTGGAATACGCGAGATGGAGTGCTCGGACGGATCGGTCCCCACGACGCCCGTCGTCACGACCAGATCGATGCCGCGTTCGAGCAGCACGCGCCAGTGCTCGTCGAGCCTGGTGATCAACTCCGCGACGGCAAACATCGCATCGTGACGCAGCCAGCGAGGAACCGCACCCGAGTGACCCGCCTCACCGGCACAGGTGATCCGGTTGTGCCGGACGTTGCCACGAATGCCCGGAACCACCCCGAGCGCAATCTTGCGGGCAACCATGATGGGACCCTGCTCGATATGCAGTTCAAGATAGGCCTTGGCCCTGGATTTATCGAATAGCGTTTCCTGCGACGCAATGGCGGCGGTGTCCGCGCCAACCTGTTCCATGTAGCTCGCGAGCGATTTGCCGGACGTTCGGTGCTTGAGTTCAAGGTCCTGAGCGGAGAGCTTGCCGAAGAGGGAGCCTGAACCCATATAAGCCTTGCCGAACCAGGCGCTCTCCTCCCCGCGAAAGGCAACGACGCGCAGCGGCGTATCTGACAGTTGGCCACTCTGCTTCTGCGCAACAAGACAAAGTAAGCCCGCGATGATGCCCGCAAGGCCATCAAAGTTGCCGCCTTGAGGTACCGAATCCAAATGCGAACCGACCCACACCGCCGGGCGCTGCGCGTCGCTATCAGGCAGACTGAATATGAGGTTGGCGGCGCGATCGACCTCGACGTGCAACCCCTCCTTGTCGGCAAAGTGCCGCAGATAATCGGCCGCCGCGGATTCGCCCTCGCCATAGCTGTCTCGCGTGACACCTACGCCGTCGAATGAGAGTTCGCGAATATCATCGAAGAGCTTCTGCGCGAGCCCGGTAAGCTCAAGTATTTCCATGATGCTGTCCATTTGCACAATGAGCCGGATCTATCCGGCGCTTAGTGAAGGCAGGCGGTGAGTGAGCCGCCTTCACGCATCGAGGATTCAGCCCGACTGTTGCGCGAACCGCAGCCAGCGGTCACTCAACTGACGGTCCAGCTTCACCTGGCCAGTCAGGTCCCGAATGCTCTCAACGCCCATTTCCGTGCAGTACGCGTCAAGTCCGTCGATGATCTTCTGCATGACACCCGGGTCACGAAACGATGCCGTTCCAACCTGCACAGCACTGGCACCCGCGAGCATGAATTCGATGGCGTCTTCGGCGGTCTGGATACCGCCGCAGCCGATAATCGGAATCCGCACCGACCTGTAGCACTGGTGCACAAGACGCACGGCGATAGGTTTGATGGCGGGACCGGACAAACCACCCATCACGTTGCCGAGTTTCGGCTTGCGGGTTCTAACGTCGATAGCCATGCCGAGCACCGTGTTGCCCATTACGATGGCGTCGGCGCCGGCGTCTTCGGCTGCCCGTGCGACGGCCGCGATATTGCTCGCGTTAGGCGTCAGCTTGACCCAGAAGGGGTGATTGGTGCGCCGGCGAATTGCCGACACGGCCTTGTAGGTCGTATCGGGCAGCATGGCGAATGCCATGCCGTCTGCTTCAAGATTCGGGCACGAGATGTTCGCTTCGATGGCTGCGACTTCCGGCAACGACATCTCCTCGCAGGCCTCGGCAAACTCGTCGGCGGTATCGGCTGAAATGGAAACGACAACGGGCGTATTGAACTCGAGATAGGGCGGCAGCACTTTCTCGCGGTAATACTCGAGTCCCTTGCTCGGAATGCCAATCGAATTGAGCATACCGCTGTAGCTATCCGCCACGCGCGGCGTGGGGTTACCCGCGCGCGAGGTGGGCGATACGCTCTTCACCACGAGCGCACCAAGACGATTGAGGTCCAGCGCTTCCTGATATTCGATCGCAAAACAGCCTGACGCCGGCATGACGGGGTTGCGCAAAATCATGTCGCCAACCCGGGCAGTTAAATTAGCCAAATTCCACCTCCCCAACCACCTCGCGGATGGGAAACACAGGGCCTTCGCGGCAGACGCGAAGGAATTTGCGCTCACCGTCGCAATCGAACAACCTGACGCATGACAGGCACACGCCCATGCCACAGGCCATGCGTTGCTCCATGGCGACTTCGGCGGTGATTTGCGGATAGTCGGATAGCACGCGCTGCAACAGCATCAGCAGACGATGCGAACCACAGGTGTACACGGCGTCAGGACGCTGCGCCTCGATAAGCTCGCGAAGCAGCACCTCCATTGCCTCGACCGAAGAGGTTCCGTCCGCATCGAAGACACTCCGGACATCCGCCCTCGCCCCGCGCAGAAACTCTTTCTCCATCAGGTCTGCCGGTGAACGCGCCGACATGACGGCCGTGATGTCGACACCCGCGCCATACGCTTCCTTGATCAGTGGGGCCATCGTGGCGAGGCCAACGCCACGCGCAACCACGAGAATGCGGCGATAGTTGGCGCTGAAGGTAAAGGTGTTGCCTAGCGGCCCGACAATCTCCATGTGGCCACCTTCGAGCAAGGTCGCCATCGCCTTGGTGCCAACGCCCGTGACGTTGTAGAGAAACTCGATACGGTTGTCTTCGGGACCTGCGCCATAGACACTCATTGGGCGCAGCAGGAACGGTTCATGTTCCGGCGAAGTTGGGCATTTGAGCTGATAGAACTGCCCAGCCTTCGTGATCCGCGCAATGGGTGCGTCTGCTTCCAGACGGATGTACTTGTATCGTTGATTGACCCAGTAGTGCTCCGCAACTTTGCAACGATAGGAAGCGACAGTGGCAGCGTTCTCGACGCTGCACGGGCTTGCTGACATGATGACTCCACTCTTCAATAACGCCACGAACCAGACGGGGAACAGAAAGGTTCGCGGCAAACTGCCTGGTTATTCCAGTTCCGCGCCCTTCAACTCCGGAATGAGAAAGATAGTTGCCCCCATGTCGAGCAGGTAGAGGCCTGCGAGCAGGGCAATCGCGAGTTGAAGCGAATAAGCCGCGGCGATACCGCCAACGACGATGGGACCCAGTCCCCCCACCGCACGGCCGATGTTAAAGAGAACGTTCTGTGCGGTAGCGCGTGCGGCTGTCGGGTAGGCCTCCGAGATCAGCGCACCATAGCCGCCAATCATGCCGTTGACGAACATGCCCATGAGCGCACCAGCCCACAGCATCACACCCGGGTCCGAGAGCTTCGAGTAGGTGATCACCATCGCCACCGCGCCGGCCTGGAAGAGCAGGAAGGTCGGCTTGCGTCCAATGCGGTCCGCCAGATGGCCGAAGAGATAGACACCGACCATCATTCCAACGATGGTGACCGACGTCCACAGCGCCGACTTGGTGAGCCCGAATCCAAGTGTTTTGGCGAGGTAAGTCGGCAGCCAGATCATGATGCCGTAGTAGCCGAAGTTCTGGATCGAACACAAAATGACAATGCCAACGCTTGTGCGAGCCGTTCTTCCATCGGCGATGAGTAGCTTGAATGCATTGGGCTTCCTGACCGATGTCTTCGCATTGCGCACAAACACTTCGGGTTCGTGCAACTTGTTACGCACAACCCATGCAACGAGCGCCGGCGCGACACCAATCAGGAACATTCCACGCCAGCCGATGTGCGGAAGCAGCAACGGCGTGAGCAAAGAGGCAGCAAGCACGCCGCTCTGCCAGCCGAGCGCGACATACGACGACACGCGAGCGCGATGCTTTGCGGGCCATGCTTCAGCCGCCAGCGCCATGCCGATTCCAAACTCTCCACCCAGACCGACACCCGCGACCGTCCGGTAGGCCAGCAAATCCCAGAAGCCATGAGCGAAAGCACACAAGCCGGTGAAGAGCGCAAAAATCACGATGGTCCACGTCAGAACGCGGATCCGGCCGAACCGGTCGGCAAGCGCGCCGAACAGGATTCCACCGGCAACTGCGCCAATCAGCGTCCACGTGACCAGCGCACCCGACTGCTGCGTGCTTAGATGCAGGTCCAGCGCGATGGCAGGCAGCATGAACCCGAGGATGAGCAGATCGAATCCGTCCATCGCGTAGCCGATTGCCGAACCGGCGAGTGCCTTCCACGCGTACTTGTTGGGACGGTGGTCGTCCGCGACTCCCGCGATGGCATGGTGCCCCGCCGCATTTGCATTTGCTTCCATTACATCCTCCGTGTGGAGACTTCCTTTCCTGCAATTCGAAAGAGGTCTTATAGACCAGGCGTCAAACCACGACGCCACCCGTACAAAAAAATAGACAACCAGCGCGTCGGAAACCATCCCAGGTAACATCACCCGGGAAACTTCGTGCGGTGTACTGTTTGACGACGGCCTCGGGTCTCGAACTGCGTGGAAGGGTCGCTGTCTCGGCAGTTGAACTCTGGTGGTTCAGCTTCTCGTCTAAATATTTAGACTACGCGGTTTTAGCGCACCCTGCAACGCAATTTCTGTCAGTGAAAACCCGTAAGCACGAATTGGCCAGGCAGCGCACGCGCCACGCCCTTCAGAAGTTGTGGCGAAGCCCCGCGCCGTAAGTGAGTCCTGTGGACTGGCTGGCGTAGTGGTCGTATTTGAACGCGGCGTACACGTCCGTGCGCTTCGAGAGCGGGTAGTCGTAGCCGACTGCCCAGGTGGTGCGATGAATGTCGCCACTGTTCGGCCCAGTCGACTTCGAATAGACGAAGTCTCCGAGTACCGACCCGACGCCCACGGGTACGGAGACGCCAAGCTGCTCCGAGTTTGTCGTTGCCGTGCCGAGCGTAGCGTTGTCGCGGATGTTCATGTAGCCGGCGAACACCCGAACAATATTGAAGTTGTAGGACCCATCGAGTTGAATCGTCTCCTGACTCTTCAGTCCTGGGACGGCCGGCAACGCCGTAGCGATGTCCCCCGCCGCATTGCTGTAGTTGATGTACTGGTAATTGGCCGCCAACTGGACCGGGCCGTTCGCATAGTTGAGCGTTCCGCCCCACTTATGCGCACCGGCCTCGCCCGCGGTATTGCCGAACGAGTATATGAGCGTGCCGTTCAGGCCGCGAACAGTTGGCGATGAGTACGCCACGGCGTTATTCCAGCCGGAATCGCCCACTACGCCCTGCGGACCTAGCCCCTTGTACGTGTGGAAAATCCACGGCGAGAACGTATAGGAATTAAAGAAGGGATTGAGGTTGATCGTGGAAATGTACAGAGGCGTTGTCAGCCTCCCCGCGCGAATGGAACCATACGGCGTAGCAATGCCGAGGTACGCGTTGCGGGAAAAGAAGCTGTCGTTTGTGAAGCGGCCGTACGTGCCGTTCTGAGGCTGGAAATAGCTCTCGAGCACAAAGAATGTGGAATAGCCGCTGCCCAGATCCTCGGTACCGCGAAGTCCCCAATAAGACGTGGACAGCCCCCCGCCTTGAGTCACCACGGCCGCGGGAGCGCCAGGACTTTTTACGGAGCCGACAAATGCGTCGACCAGGCCGTAAAGCTGCACCGAGGATTGCGCGAACGCCGGCGCGCTCAGCGCGGCAGTGCCGAGAAGACAAAGACTCGGCAGGAGTTTTAATTTTGCACCAGACATGAAAAGCCTCTTGTTCGTTTCTGCTGACAGCCGCGTGGTCTTCCGGCCTGCGTCGCCCATATCGCGAACGCACACCGGGCATCTGTGGCGCGCCCCGTAGGCCGACGTCACACAGAAATCTTGCGACCGTCTAAATAAAACGACAAGTGTACAAAATTACTAAATCTATAGAATTTCGGCAAAAACGACCCGGGATTTTCCCTGGTATTACCGTTTGAAAGGCAGCATGAGGTACAATTCGTTTGTATTTTTATACGAGGATGTATCGTGGCCGACGTTCTAGGTTTCCGCAAAACAGCGCCCACTTTCGACTTCCTCGCTATCGGCGAGCGCCTGCGTGCCTACCGCATGGCTCGCGGACTTCGCTCCGACGACATTGCCGAACGGCTGGCGATTTCCCGGGCAGCCGTCTACAACCTCGAGCGCGGGGAAATCGTCAAAATCGAAACGCTCGAACGTCTGGCCGCATTGCTGGAAGTCACGCTTCCGAACCTGCTCGGTGTCGAGTCCGAATACCACGATTCTGCGGTCAGCTACTTTGAGCGCATGCGCCAGCTCGAATCACGCTCCACGCGCATCCTGGCGAACTTCGATCCGATTTCATTCCTGCTGACCTCCGAGGCTTACGCGCAGTATCTGCGCTCCATGCTCGAGGAAAGCGTTCCGGCCGAACTCACCGATGAAAGCTCGAAGCGGATTAATAGCGATGTTCTGAAAATTCTGTCCGCCCGGCGCAAGTTGTTTGAACAGCAACGCCCGAGCATTCTCAGCCTGATCGGACTTCGACAGATCGAGCAGTTCCTGCACCATGGTCTGGTGGGTCGTTTAGGCCTGCCTTCGGGCGTGCAGCTTGAACGCAAGCTCGCTGCGCGCAAGGAAGTCGCACACATGATCGACGTGTTGAATAGCGACCCGATTGGCGTCCAGGTCGGCATCGTGACCGACAACCTGCCGAGCGAGACCTTCCAGATTTTCGAGGAAGCGGGGAGTCAGCACGTGGCGGTATCGCCATTCCGGCTTGGCGAACTCCCCAACGTACGAACCGGCATTGCGACGATTACAACATCGGCGGATGCAGTCGCGATGTATCGCGGTTTGATCGAACGGCTTTGGATCGGCGCCGCCAAAGGACGTGACGGCGCAAAACTCCTGCAGTCGTTGCTTGACCGTAGCTAGTGCGTCACTGCATGCCTGCTGCCCACGAGCTTAGGCACAGCAACGATGCGGTTGGCGCACAAGCCGTTACGCGCGCCGTCAAACAACAATGCTTGGCGCCAACTGGGTGGCAAATGCATTGAGCGCCTCCAGAAAGGCGGCATCCGACGCTACGCTGGCATCTTTCAGCGCTTTCGTATCCTTTCTCAACTCTGCAAGAAAGTCGTCCATGACTTCCGCCGACACCGCCACACCTTCATGGCGTTCACTGAACGCGGCCGCCCGCTCCGCGAGTAAGACGAGGGCGGCCGATTCGCGTCCGGAAACCGCGGCCGCATCCCGGCACTGCGTTGCAAACTGATGGATATCCGAGAAACCAACGTGGGGGCGCTCAAGCCAGCCACTTGCGAGTTGCAGATTCATTTCGCGTCCTTGAACGATTAGGAACAGACGCCGCCTTGGTTATTGCTGAACCCGTGGCAGGTCGTCAAAACGACATCATGCGCTCGTCTAAAAAAAAAGACAACCTTACGGATGTCCGATTCCCTGCGCGCCCGCGAAGCGTCCCGCGCCAACCTCACCGGTGGTCACCGCTGGCGGCATAAGCAAGACCGTCACGGACCTAATCTCGCCGCTATCAGGAACTGAGCAGGCTTATCTCGCCCCCCAACGCGACGTCACGCGATCGGCTGAACCCATTGACTGCGCCAGGCCGGTGCTTCAAAGGGCTCCGAAAAATACTGGGTCTCGTGAACGACCTTGCCGTTGCGGAATTCCATAATGCTCACCGTGTAAGCCGCCTGCCCCGTATAGGCGATGCTGTATTCCGTGACCCACAGATTGCCTTCTCCCTGAATCCGCCTCACATCGAACCCTGACGGCTTATCTGGATGATGGCCTCGGAGTGCCTGCAAATTAATTCGCCCGACGATCCGTTCACCTGATTGCGGATAGTCACAGATGACATCGTCATCGTAAATATCGTGTTCCGCGTCGAGATCGCCGGCCGCCGATGCGTGCCAGTGCGCATTCAGCGCCTCACGTATTTGTTCTTCCTGCATGGCGTGCCTCCGGATACGGTTCGTACTTTGCGGAATCAACCCCGGGCTGACCGTCCTGACGACTTCGTTGAATCCGCACGGGTAGTGGCAACTGTATCGAGAATCAGCGTCCCCGACAAAGTCGCGTCGAAGTGACCATAATCCATCAACACGTAATCCGCCAGCCGCAATGCCCAAAGCACTGCGGCCAGAAGGACCATAGGCATCCGGGGACGCGACTAGCGGAAGCCGAACATCACGACCTTTTTCCCTTCGAATCTTTCCTGCACACCTTGCTCGCAATACGATGGACAAGTGATGCCGTCCGGGGTCTCGCCTGACACGGTGATCGCCTTGGACACAACCGATTCGATGAGCATCCCGTCCTCAGCGACGACCATTTGCAGATCGGTCTCGACGCCGGCCGGCACGGGTCCGCCGGCGGTATAGACGATTTTCATGGTGCCGGTGCAATCGGAGTTCACCGTGTAGGTTCCGCTCTGGTTCGGATTGAATGTAGTCTGCCCCCCTTTCGGCAGCCCGGCGATCACCCCGTAGTCGGTGCGCGAAAAATTGCCCGCGCCGTCGAACGTAACCAAGGCGACGTCATCAAGGATCGACGTAGAGGCGAACGCATGCACCTTACTATCCGGACCTATCAATCCAAGAATTTCTCCGTGACCGATAAAGCCATACGGTCCCTTTAGCGTTGCGTTCGAGCAAAGGCCGCGGGAGCCACCGGGACCGCCGGGACCGCCGGCCTGCGCGGCGCCACTGAGCAACAGAAGTGCAACGGCGGTGGCTGACAAAATGCCTGAATGCCAGACTTTCATGGTCATCTCCTTCACTGAATCAGGCGCACAACATCACAGCGCGCAGGGACCCATTGCCTGGCGGGATGAGGCACCCAATTCAAACAGATGAAATTAAAAATGGCCGGGGTGATCCGGGGTGATAGCTGGCTGCCGCCGTTTGCGCAACGAGCGATAAGAGAACGAGGGGCCGTTGCTGCGGCCGGCTGTTCCCGGGAGCGAGGCGAGAGAGCCCAAGCATGGGCCAACGTCATTGAATGGCGAGACGCTTCACCAGGCAGTCATTTTTTGCCCGGTGTCGGCGGACACGTGCAGAAAGGGTGCAAGACAGTCCGCGCAATGGTGACTTCGTGAGTCGTCCACGCTTTAAAGTCGCTTAGTAGGACTAGCGTAATCCACCCGATTCGCGAGTGCCAAATGAATATCGGACAAAAGGCAGGCGCATTCAGATCGCGCGGTGCGAACAATGTGCGATCGCTGAGTAGCGGACGACTGTGCGGACCTCACTGAATCGGAATTGACCGCAGTCGTCCCTATGCAACTACTACACAAAATCAAATAGTTTTGCCGGATTCTCGACCAGGATCTGCCGCCTGATTGTTGGCGAACTCAGCCACGCAGCCTGCGTCGCCGCGGTCGCTCGAGGCGCCGGCGTCGGCAGCATTGACGTATGCGGCCAGTCACTGCCCCACACGAGCCGATTCGGCGCAACGCGGATCCAGTACTGCGCGAGAACATCGACATCCTGATAGCCGTCAGCGGCCCCAACCAGAGAGTCGAGGTACGGCGCAGACAGTTTCAACCATGCACGGCCCGCTCGCAGCCATTCGGTCACGAGTCCGCATGCTGGATGCGCCAATGCGCCGCGAAGCGGCAACCGCGCAAAATGATCGAACACGAACTCGGTCGGCAAACGGTCGAGCAGCGTGCGATGTTCGACGATCTGCGCTGCGGTCCAATGCAGTTGCAAATGCCAGCCGAGAGCATGCACACGGTGCGCCAGCGCCTCGACCATGTCGAAGCGGGTCGGCGCCTGATCCGGCGTATAGAGCGTGAAGCGGATGCCGCGAATCCCGCCCGCATGCAGTGCTTCGAGCTGCGCATCGGTCACATCGGTCCGCAGGGTCGCGATACCGCGTGCGCGATCGGGGCCGAGCTGGCGGATCGCATCCAGCGTGACCGCATTGTCGACGTCGTAGTTGCGTGGCGTGACGACGACCGTGCGCGACGTACCGAAATGCGGTTGCGCCCTTCGGTAATCGTCAACAGTTGCCGGAACGGACGACATGTCGTCGGCGGCGAGCGTCTCCTTGAAACGCGGATCGAAGATGTGGATGTGTGCGTCGCACGCGTTCGCGAATGCGTCGCTCATGCAAGAACGCGTTGCTGCAGCACCTGAGCGAAGGCTTCGGTGGCATGCGCGATGTCGTCGTCTTCGATATGGCGATGGGTGACGCAACGAAGCATCGCATTGCCCGACGGTCGGGTCAACACGCCGTGCTCGCTCAGCGCATCGACCCATTGATGGCTCGTCATGCCCGTGCCACCGATTTGCACCTGCACGATGTTGGTATCGGGCGCACTGGCTGCGAGCGGCGCGCCAATCGCGTTCAAGCTGTCGCTCAGTGCGCGCGCCTTGACGTGGTCCTCGGGGAGTCGCGCGCTCATCGTGTGCAGCGCCTCGAGCCCGGCCGCCGCCATGATGCCCGCTTGCCGCTGCGTGCCGCCCAATACCTTGCGATACGCGCGCGCAACCGCAATCGCTTTACCGCTCGCTGCGAGCACCGCGCCGACCGGCGCGCTCAATCCCTTCGACAAACACAGCGACACCGATTCCGCGTGCTGCCCAAGTGCGGCCGCCGGAATACCCAACGCCGCTGCAGCATTCATCAAACGCGCACCGTCAATATGCACCGGCACGCCTGCGCGCTGCGCAAGCGCATGGACAGCCTGCATGTGATCGAGCGGCAAAACAGCGCCACCTGCATTGTTGTGTGAGGTCTCCATCGCGATCAGCCCGACACCGATCCGGTACGCGCCCGGACTGACCGCCGTTGCAAGCCGGTCCAGATCCATCGCGCCCGCTTTGCCTTCGACCGGCGTGTAGGCGAGTCCGGCGAGCAGAGAGCCGCCGCGTTCCGTCGTGAACATATGCGCGTTCGCTTCCAGCACGACTTGCTGATGCCGCTGCGTATGCGCGAGCACCGCGAGCAGATTCGCCATCGTGCAGGTCGGCACGTAGAGGCCGGCCTCCTTGCCGAGCATCGTCGCGACGGCTGCTTCGAGCTTCAGTACCGACGGATCGCCATCCAGACCATCATCGCCGACCGGCGCCTCGCGCATCCGCTCGTACATGGCCTCGGTCGGGCGGGTTACGGTGTCGCTGCGCAGATCGGTCAGGCGGGCGTGGCGCGCGTAGCGGGAATCGAAAACGGGAAAGTCCTGCATGTCGGTTCTGTAATAAGGCTAGTGGTGAAGGAGCTTCGACAGGAAATAACGCGAGCGCTCGCTGCGTCCTGTCGTGCTGCCGAAGAAGTCGTCTTTCGGGCAATCCTCGATGATGCGGCCGCCGTCCATGAAGACGACGCGATCCGCGACGCGTTGCGCAAAACCCATTTCGTGCGTGACGACCATCATCGTCATGCCTTCGCGGGCGAGATCGGTCATCACATCGAGCACTTCATTGACCATCTCGGGGTCGAGCGCGGAGGTTGGCTCGTCGAACAACATGACGCCCGGATCCATCGCGAGCGCGCGCGCAATCGCGACGCGCTGCTGCTGGCCGCCGGACAGCGCGCCCGGATACTTGTCGCGATGCGCGGCGAGTCCGACGCGTTCAAGAAGCTCCATCCCGCGCTTTCGCGCTGCCTCGCGGCTGCGTTTGAGCACGCGTGTCTGCGCGAGATTCAGGTTATCGAGTACGCTCAGATGTGGAAACAGTTCGAACCCCTGAAACACCATGCCGGCTTGCGAGCGGATCTTGCGCAGATCCGCTCGCGGGCCCGTCACGTTCATGCCGTCGATGCGGATATCGCCTTGCTGCACGGCCTCCAGACCGTTGACGGTCTTGATGAGCGTCGACTTGCCGGAGCCTGAAGGGCCGCACACGACAACAACCTCGCCGCGCGCGACCCGCGTGCTGCAATCGCTCAGTACGCGAAACGCGCCATACCACTTGCTAACGCTATCTATCTGAATCATGAGTTCATCCTGACTGATCAATGCGCATGCCGCGCGACGTCGAAGCGTTTGACGACACGCGACGCGCTGAAGCAGATGACGAAGTAGACCGCGGCGGCGAACAGATACATCTGCACCGTGCTGCCGTCACGCGATGCGATATCGGACGCGGCGCCGAAGAAATCCGTCATCGACAGCACGTACACCAACGACGTGTCCTGAAAGAGCGTGATGACGCGCGTCAGCAAGGCTGGTGTCATATTGCGCAACGCCTGCGGCAATATCACCGTGAGCATCGTCTGGCGCTGCGTGAGGCCGAGCGCGAGCGCGGCCTGCATCTGCCCTTTCGGTATCGAGGCGATACCAGCACGCATGATTTCGCAGAAGTAAGCCGATTCGAACAATGTGAACGTAATGACGGCGGAGCGATAGGCACCGACTTCGATGGGTGTGGCCGAGTGCGTCAGCCATGCGCCCACATACGGCGCGAGAAAGTAAAACCAGAAGATAACCAGCAGCAGCGGCACCGACCGCATGCCGTTCACGTACAGCGTGGCGGGTACCGATATCAGCTTCGACGACGACATGCGGCAGATTGCGAGCAGCGTGCCGAGAACCAGCCCGAATACCGCCGCGAACGCGGTCAGCGTCAGTGAGAAGGTCATGCCGGTTTCGAACAGATACGGCAGCGCCGCGACGATTTCATGCATTCCCGATGGCAACATCACCGTTCCTATGACTGTTCGACTTCGGTGATCGCAAGCGCGCCGGACGCCGTGCGCGACCGGGCAGCAGGTGTTGCGACCCTACGCTCGAAGAGCATCAGCCCGTACACGACAATCGTGTTGATCACGAAGTAGATGATGGTGGCAGCGCTGAACGCCTCGAAGATATGAAAACTGAACTCCTGCATCGAACGCGCCGCGCCAGTGAGTTCAATCAGACCGATCGTCATCGCCACCGACGATCCCTTGATCATGCTCATGAACTCCGATGTGAGCGGCGGGACGACGACACGAAACGCCTGCGGCAGGATCACGAAACGGTACGCCTGGAAGCCGGTGAGACCGAGCGCGAACGCGGCTTGCCGCTGCCCCGCACGCAACGCGCGAATGCCGGAACGCAGCGTTTCCGCAATGCGCGCCGTCTCATAGAAGCCGAGGCACAACAGCGCCGGAAAAAACTGGTTCCACGGCTGCGGCATCTGCTTGATCGCCGTGCCGAGCGCCTTGGGCAGCAACTCGGGCAGCACGAAATACCAAAGGAACATCTGCACCAGCAACGGCACATTGCGGAACACTTCGACGTAAGTTGCGGCCGCTGCGCGCGCTGTTTTTGATTCGACGGTGCGCATCACGCCAATCGCCGAACCGAGCAGCAACGCGAACACGTAAGCGCAGACCGACAACGCCATCGTCCAGCCCGCGCCGATCAGAAGCGTTTGCAGATAGGAGTGCACCCCATCGGGCGACAGATCGTTAAAACTGGTCCAACTCCACGGGTAGTTCATGGCGGTTCAGGATCGTGATGATGAGGCGCCGCTCGGATAGCAGCGCGTGTCTGTCTTATGGATTCACGGTATAGGCCGCAGGATCGCCCGAGTCCGATGGGTGCTCGATTGCATGCTTCAGTTCCGCGCTCATCGGGTACTTGAGGTTCACGCCCGCGGGCGGCACCGGCGAGTTGAACCACTTTTCGTAAAGCGGGACGATCTGCTTTGTCTTCATCAGATCAAGCACGGCGTTGTCCACGGCCTGCTTGAAACGCGCGTCGTCTTTCGGCTCGACGATGCCGTACGGCGCGAGCAGCATCGCCTTCGTGCCGATCGTGTAGTCCTGCGCTGCGCCGGACGTGGCGACGAGCGCGTACGCAAGACCGTCGTCGGTCGATACGGCCATGGCACGGCCGGTCTTGACGGCGATGAACGACGCGGCGGTATCGTTGACGGGCAATACGGAAATGTTCAGATGCTGCTGGTTGCTGATCTGCTGGATGATCTGCAGGTCGAGGCCGCCGGCAAGGCTCGTCACCGTTTTGCCGGCGAACGCGGCGGGGTTGTTCACGTCGAGGTTGCTGTCCTTGCGCGCCATCAACACGACCTTCGTCACGAAGGTCGTGGGCGAAAACGATACGAGCTTGTGGCGTTCGACCGTGTTAGTAGTGTTGCCGCATTCGAGATCGATCGTACCGTTTTGCAGCAGCGGCAGACGTGTAGCCGAGGTCACCGGTACGTAGCGGATCTTTATCTCGGGCAGCGCAAGTTCCTTCTTCAGATGGTCCGCGATGCGCTGACAGATCTCCACCGAATAGCCGACCGGCTGATGTGCGTTGTCCAGATAGGCAAAGGGCAACGAACTGGTGGGATAGCCCACCGACAGCGTGCCGGTTTGCTTGATGCGGTCGAGGCGGCTAGGTGTATCGGCGTGCGCGCCGGACGTCAGACCGATTCCCGCGATTGCGGTGGCAAGCAGCCCGGCGGTTTTAAACATCGAAAGTGCATTCATGTTCTTGGTTTTCGTCAGAAGTCGTTGCGCTCGCCGCTGCGAGCTGCCTGGTTTGTCATTGGAAGCGCGGCGCCTGGGACCTGGCGACGTCCTCAATATGGGTCGCCATTATGCTAAAGTCCAATACTTGTATCGCATCGTTCAATTCAAATCTGATATGCCAAATCTCAAGCTCGGAGTGCGCCATATCGAGGCGTTTCGCGCTGTCATGTCGACGAATTCGATGACGACCGCGGCGCGGGCAATGCATACGTCGCAGCCGCAGGTCAGCCGGCTCGTCTCGCAACTGGAGGCGATCACCCAGTTTCCGCTCTTCGAGCGCAATGGCAGCCGGCTCAGTCCGACGCAGGACGGGCTGCGTTTTCATCGTGAGGTGGAGCGGACTTTCGCGGGTCTCGCCGAACTCGAATCGGTCGCTGCAAATATCCGTTCGTTCAGCGCGGCGCGCTTGAGCGTCGCGGCCATGCCCCGGCTCGCTGGCGATCTGCTAGTGAAAATCGTCGCGCAGTTTCACGCCGCGCATCCCGACGTCCTGGTGTCGATTCATTCGGGTAATGCCGTGTCCGTGAAGGACTGGGTGCGCTCAGGGTTTTGCGATACCGGGCTGGCGCTTCTCACGGGCGAGGCGCCCGGCCTTCGCGTCGAATCGATCGCGACGCTGCGCTGCGTGGCCGTGCTGCCGAACGCTCATCCGTTGTGCCGCTTGCGCAAACTCAATCCGGCGCACTTCGCCAATCAACCCTTCATCGCGCCGACCGGTGAAAGCCTTTTGCGCTCCACCATCGACGATGTATTCGCAGCCGAGCATGTGTCGAGACACATCGTCGCCGAAGCGAGTCTCGGTTCGTCGGTATGTGCGATGGTGCGCGCGGGCATGGGAATCAGCCTCGTCAATCCGCTCGCCGCAAGAGATGAGTACCTCAGTGGCGGAATCGAGATTCGACCGTTCACGCTCGACATACCGAACGAGATAGCCTTGCTCTATCCGCAGTATCAGGCACAGGCGCGCCTCGTCACCGCGTTTTCGCAAATCGCACGGCCGGTCATCCGTAATGAGATGGCATTGCTAAGGAAAGCGGTCTCGTAGCGACGGGATTCACGCCTTCGCTTCAACTGCGGATCGTGAGACTCCGTAGCTCATGGCGCAGAAAGCTTCCGAACCATCCGTCGACAGACGGCTCCGGCGAGTGGTTGTTAGCAAGCATGGTTCGCGCGGCATCCATGCGGGCGTTCTCGACACGTTCTGCGGGTGAGATCCTTGCGTCACGCGTGAAGACACGGGTGAAGTTCCGAAGGCTCGTCCTGGCAACGGAGGCCAGAGCGCCGATCGATCTTTCCTGTGACGCTCGATTGCGGATTGCTGTATCCCAACCTCCTTCGCCTCTGTGCAAACATTTGTGCGCGCTGAGACAAGTATGCGGAATTTCGTCTATCTACCCTTGCGCTGGTGCGATGCAACAAGGCCTACATGGTGTGTGCCATTGACATCTGCCGCTTTAAGGGGTTCAGGGATGTATACCAATCTTGTCGATCACGGGCATCGCGTGCGGCGCGCGGGCGGTGTCGCCCGCCATTGGCGCGAGCTGGCTCTTGGCGCCGTCAGTCTGCTGGCGCTGCTGGTGTCGGGTCAGGCACAGGCTGCCGCGCCGGCGCCTGCCGAATGCGCGGCGCTACAGGCGAAATACCCGCAATTCAAGGGCAAGACGCTGATCAACGCGATCAATCCGCACACGCCGGGCTATGAAGCGCTGGACCCGAATGACCCGAGTAAATATATCGGCTTCGACATCGACCTCGGCGACGCGATTGGCAACTGCCTCGGCTTCAAGGTGGCGTACAAGCCGGTCTCGTTCGCCGCGCTGCTGCCGACGCTGCAAAGCGGCCAGGCGGACATCGTGATTTCCGACATGTATGCGACCGAAGAGCGCGCGAAGGCGGCGGACTTCATCACCTATTCGAAGGTGTTCGACGGAGTCCTCGTCGCGAAGGGCAATCCGAAGAAGATCAGCGGCATCAACCCGACGATGTGCGGCACCACCGCCGCCGAGAACACCGGCTACGTTGAAGTGCCGTTGATCCAGAATCTTGCGCCGGCCTGCAAGGCGGCGAACAAGCAGGAAGCCGCGGTGCAGCTGTATGACAACAACGCGAACGCGATCCAGGCGATTCTCGCGGGCCGCGCCGACACCTATATTAACGACGTGAACACGGTGGACCAGGCGGTCAAGGCGTATCCGAACCAACTCGAAAAGGCCAGTGCGGTGACGCTGCCGTATTCGATCGGTATCGGCGTGCCGAAAACCAACCCGGCAATGCGCGCAGCCGTGATGGCAGCGCTTGTCGCGATCCAGAAGGCAGGCATCCAGACCGACTTGCTAAAGAAGTGGTCGCTTGGTGTTGAAAACCTCGAAACTCCCAAGCTGATTGCCTCGAACTGATGAATTTGTTTCTGCACTATCTCGGCATGCCGTATCTGCTAAGCGGCATCGGTTTTACGATCGCGGTCACGGCCCTTGGGCTCGCGGGCGGGCTGATCGTGGGACTGGTGCTCGCCAGCATGCAACTGAGCAAGGTGGGGCCGCTCGCCGCGATCGCACGCGGCTACACGGTCATTTTTCGCGGGACACCGCTGATCCTGCAACTCGTGTTCGCGTACGACGCGTTGCCGCACATCGGCTTGAAGTTGAGCGCGATGGCTGCAGCGGGTCTCGCGCTCGCGGCGAACGAGGGGCCGTTTATCGCGGAGATCCTGCGCGCGGGTGTGCTCGGTGTCGACCGTGGTCAACTGCTCGCGGGGCAAGCGCTCGGCATGACGCCGACCGTGCTGCTGCGCCGCGTAATCGCGCCGCAGGCGATCCGCACGATGATACCCGCGCTCGGGAACGAATCGGTCAGCGCGCTGAAGAACTCGTCGCTGGCGTCCGTGATCGCGGTCGACGAACTGACCTTGCGCAGCACCCAGCTCGCGTCGTCGACGTTCGATTTCTTTTCGATCTTCTTCGCGTCCGGGCTGATGTATCTCGTGCTGACCGGCGCGATCGCCGCGATCCAGTTGTTCGCCGAAACCGCGCTCGATCTCGAGCGCAGCCCGTCGGGACGCTTTGCACGGCTGCTGCCGTGGCGCCGTGCCCGAATTGCGACGAGCCCACCGGGCGCGACGCCCGCCGCCGATGCGCTGCTCGAACCGACGCCGTCGCCCGTGCCCGTGGCCATGCCCAACGCGCGTGACGTTCAGCGTAACCTTCACGCGGAGCGCGCGCAGCGCTATGCGGCGCTCCAGAAGCAGAGCGCGGCCGTGCAGGTGAAGGGCCTGAGCAAACGTTATGGTGAGCAGATGGTGCTCGAAGGCTTCGACCTCACCGTCCGCCACGGCGAGGTTATCGCGCTGCTCGGGCCGAGCGGCTCGGGCAAAAGCACGCTGCTGCGCTGTATCAATCACCTGGAGAAGTGGGATACGGGGGAAATTCGCATCGCCGGCAAGCGCCTCGGTTTTCGGATCGACGGTGCGCCGATGACCCAGGGCGATATCGCCAACGAGCGTGCGAGTGCTGGCGTCGGCATGGTGTTCCAGCATTTCAACCTGTTCAGTCATCTGACGGCGTGCGAGAACATCGCGGGGCCGCTGCGCTGGGTGCACGGCATCGCCCCCGCCGATGCCGAGCGCCGGGCGCGTGAACTGCTCGAACGCGTCGGCCTCAGTCATCGCGCCGACGCGTTGCCGCGCCATCTGTCCGGCGGCCAGCAGCAGCGCGTCGCGATCGCCCGCGCGCTCGCCCCCAATCCGCGCGTGCTCCTGCTCGACGAACCGACGTCCGCGCTCGATCCCGAACTCGTCGGCGAAGTACTCGACGTGATCCAGCGGCTCGTGGACGAAGGCGGTCTGACGATGCTCATCTCAACGCATCAGTTGCGCTTCGCCGATCAGGTGGCCGATCGCGTCGTGTTCATGAGCGGAGGCGCGGTGGTCGAACAGGGGCCCGCGCACGAAGTGCTCGCCCACCCACGCCATCCGTTGACGGCGCGATTCCTGAGCGTGATGGGCGCCGACGACCGGCTCGAAATCGCGTCGTAACGGCACGCGCCATTCAGCTTTGCCCGGCCCTTTGCGCCGGGCGCCTTACAAGGTTCGAACAATCATGAAGCACCATACTTTGCCTGTGTCGCCCGAAACGGTTCATTGGGGTTACTTCAGCAAAAAAGTCGCGCCCGCATTGACGGTGCGCTCCGGCGACCGGATCACGATCGAGACGCTGACCCACCATGCGAACGACGATCACGAACGGATGGTCGCGGGCGATCCCGGCGCCGAAAGCATCTTTCACTGGACCCGCGAGCACAAGGCCATGCCGCGCCGTGGCGCGGGGCCGACCGATGGACCGTTTACGCTCGGTTCCGGCGAAGGCGTCGGCGTGCATCTGCTGACCGGGCCCGTCGCGATCGAAGGGGCGGAGCCCGGCGACGTGCTCGAAGTACGGATACTCGACGTACGACCGCGGCCGAGTTGCAATGCGTGTTACCGCGGCCGCTGTTTCGGTTCGAATGTCGCAGCATCCTGGGGCTTCCACTATCACGATCTGATCGAGGAGCCGAAGCCGCGTGAAGTCGTGACGATCTTCGAGCTCGACACCTCGGGCGAGCCGTTCGCACGTGCGGTCTACAACTACGTGTGGACACCGCAGACGGATCCGGACGGCATCGTGCATCGGACGATCGACTACCCTGGCGTGGAGGTCGACCATTCGCTGGTCACGAAGCGGGAGAATATCCTGTCGAACGTGAAGGTACCCGCCCGGCTGCATTTCGGCACCATGGGACTGGCGCCGACGGAGCTCGACTACGTCAGCTCCAATCCACCCAGCTACACCGGCGGCAATATCGACGACTGGCGTGTCGGCAAAGGGGCGCGGATGTACTACCCGGTCGCCGTCGAAGGCGCATTCTTTTCGGTCGGCGATCCGCATGCGGCGCAAGGTGATAGCGAGCTCGGCGGTACCGCGATCGAGACTTCGCTGACCGGAGACTTCGAATTCGTGCTGCACAAGAAGAACGACCTGGGCGGCACGACCCTCGAAGGCCTCACGCACCCGATGCTGGAAACCGAAGACCAATGGTCGGTGTACGGCTTTACCTTCCCGAACTACCTGGCGGAGCTCGGCCCGGCCGGACAGATCGAGGTGGCACAGCATTCGAGCCTTGACAAGGCGATGCGCGACGCGTTCCGCAAGCTGCGTCGCTTCCTGATGACGGTACACGGGCTGAGCGAGGACGAGGCCATCGCGTTGATGTCGGTCGCCGCGGATTTCGGCGTCACGCAAGTCGTCGACGGCAACTGGGGCGTGCAGGGCTCGATCCGCAAGAACGTCTTCGTCGGCGCGGGGGGCTGAGCGTTCCGGTCCGGGCCGCGGGCGTTGCTGAGCACATGAGCTGGCGTGCCGGATGCGCCAGCCCGGTGCATAGGAGCGCTGCTGGTGCGGACTCGCACGACCGCGACGGGCCCCGCGAACACTACCGCTCAGGGCCGGGGTTATCGATGCAGTCAACTTTTAATGGCGTAAATATTGCTTTCCGAGATGACCTGTCCGGCTCTTCGAATCCATCCAAGGGTAGCGGGCGGCCTGCGACGCGCTCGCGCCGCAGGCATCGACCCTGGAGTCCACTTGGATCTGCTGCGCTTTACCACCGAATCCTATCCGGAAAGCGAACGGATTCACGCCTGGCGGGAAGCGTTAGACAACATGGGATGGCGTAGCGGCGCGATCCCCTCTGCACGGGCCTTGCACGGGATGATCCAGGCTCGGCGGTCGATCGGCGGCTTCGATCTGAACCTGCTGGCATCCGCAGCGCAGTCGCTCGAGCCGAATGCTGCCGACGGCGAAAGCGTGCTGATCGTGCTGCACCTTGACGGCGCGGCGACGCTGGTCGCCGACGGCCGACGCCAGCCTCTGTCGTTGAACGACCTTGTCTATCTGCCGTCGCGCGACGGTGCCTCGCTGGTTTTCGCTACGGATTTCCGCGCCTTTGTCGTGCGTATACCGCGTGCGGCGATCAAAGGGCGGCTCCTTGCGCCCGCCACGCTGCGTGCCTGTCGGATCGCCGGCGATACCGGCGTCGGACACGTGTTTTCCGGTTTCCTGGCGTCGCTGGCGGAAAGCGTGGATACGTTGTCGACCAACGAATTACGTCCGCTTGAACTCGTGCTTATTGAGTTCCTGGTAGCGATTCTCGCGGCGCATCAGCGCGAAGCGCCGATCAGCGGGCTGACGTCGTCACAGGGGGCCATCTTCTCTCGCGTCTGCCGCAGTATCGAAGCGCGGCTTGGCGACCCGAAAATCAGTCTCGCGCTTCTTGCCACAGAAGAGCGCGTCTCGCAGCGCTACCTGCAAAAGCTGTTCGAAACCGCCGGCCAGAGCTTCTCCACCTATTTGCGACTGCGCCGCCTGGAACGCTGCAGGGTCGAACTCGTCGATCCTCTATGCGCGAAGATGTCGATCTCGGACATCTGTTTCCGTTGGGGTTTCAACGATCCCGCGCATTTCAGCCGTGCATTTCGCGAGCAGTATCGCACCTCACCGCGCGCCTTTCGTGAGGAAGCGAGCCTGGACCTGGCCCGGCATCTGGTGCGAAACATTTCGCGCGGACTACCGTTCAAAACGGAAGCGCTGCTGCTCAACGCGCAATGCGCGACGCACGCCAACGCGCAAGCACGGTCGCGGGAAGCAACGCTCGAGAGTATGAGTACAGTCGTGGCCGGCGCCCCGGTCGACACACGGACCGCTTCCACGAAGGGCGTTACCCGTCGGCCGGGGAAGGCTCGCCACCACCTGTTGCGTGCGACAGCAAACACGGTGCATTGGGGCTATTTTTCGCACGACCTGAAGCCCGTGCTCGAAGTCGACAGCGGCGATACCGTGACGATAGAGACGCTGACGCAGCATGCATCGGACGACTGGGCGCGCATGGTTGCCGGTGACCCAGGCGCCGAAAGCGTGTTCCACTGGACTGCCGAGCGCAAGAACGTGAACCGGCGCGGTGCCGGACCGCTCGATGCATCGATCTACGGACGCGGGGCCGGTGAAGGGTTCGGAGTGCATATCTGCACCGGTCCGATCGCGGTACGCGGCGCCGAACCGGGCGACGTACTGGAAGTCAGGATTCTCGATGTGCGTCCACGGCGCTGCGCGAATCCGCAATTCAGCGGGCGCGCGTTCGGCAGCAATGCGGCCGCGTGGTGGGGCTTTCATTACCGCGAGCTGCTGACCGAGCCGAAACCACGCGAAGTTGTCACGATCTACGAACTTGACGCTGAGCCCCAGCCGCACCACGGTCCGTCCTATGCGCGTGCGGTCTACAACTATCGCTGGACGCCGCAGCGCGATCCATTCGGTGTGGTGCACCCAACGATCGATTATCCGGGCGTGCCGGTCGACCCTTCGACGATCGAGGAAAACCATGGGATCCTGAAGGGCGTCAAGATTCCCGTACGTCCGCATTTCGGCGTGATCGCGGTCGCGCCACAACAGGATGGCCTCATCGATTCGATCCCGCCGTCCGCGTTCGGCGGCAACCTCGACAACTGGCGCATCGCGCAGGGTGCGAGCGTCTTTCTGCCGGTTGGCGCTCCCGGGGCATTGCTGTCACTCGGGGATCCGCACGCGTCGCAGGGCGATTCGGAGTTATGTGGGACCGCGATCGAATGCTCGCTGACCGGCGACTTTCAATTGATCCTGCACAAGAGCGCGACGCTTGCCGGTCAACCGTATGCCGACCTTACGTATCCGCTTGTCGAAACGCCCGAAGAGTGGGTGTTGCACGGCTTCAGCCATGCAAACTATCTTGCTGAATTTGGCGCGCACGCGCAGAGCAAGGTCTACGAAAAACCGACGCTAGACCTCGCAATGCGCGACGCGTTCATCAAAACGCGCCGCTTTCTAATGACGACCAAGGGTCTCACCGAAGATGAAGCCATCTCGTTGATGTCCGTTGCGGTCGACTTCGGCGTGACACAGGTTGTCGATGGCAACTGGGGTGTGCACGCGATCATCCGCAAGGCCTTGTTCGTAAGCTAATCAATTTGTGATGCGTTCGCTATGGCGCTGCGAGGAGTGGTACGCGCACGCCGCTTTTCTTTGTTCATGGAGTTACTGCAGATGGATTCATCGACGAGATTCTGGATGGTTGAGGGTGCGCCTACGCCGGTCGGCCCCTTTTCTCATGCAACCGAGCAGCGCGGCTGGGTGTTTCTCACCGGCCAGATGCCGACATCGCCTGACGATGACAACGCCCCGCTTCCCGAAGGCGTTGCCGCACAGACCACCCGGGTGATGGACAATCTGGTTCTGGTGTTAAAGGGGACCGGGCTTGGGCTCGAAGATGTCGTCTCCGTGCGGATTTTTCTGACCGAGTTCAAACGAGATTACGCGACGATGAACGCGGTCTATGCTGCCTATTTCCCGCCTGGGAAATTGCCGGCGCGGACCTGCATCGGCGTGACTGGATTGGCGCGTGACGCGCTCGTCGAAATTGACTTTATTGCTCATAGGCAAACTTCGGCAGCCGCTTGATATCGGTGTGCTGTTGACCGTTCCGGTACCACCCTGGTTAAGCCATGCCTGCAGGAAGCGGCTGGGTCCTGCACCGTGCCGTAAGACCCGTGCCCGGCAGCGTCCCATTCAGAGGTCGGCGCCAGATCGACCACTGCCGCAATGCCCTGAACAGCACCTTTCGAGACCGCGTCGTCCAGCAGCGCCCTGATGGCGGCGCCGTCAAAGGTCATGGTTTGCTCCTGTGTTCACGATTGAGAACCCGTTCGCGGAATCAACTTCGATACGGGTCGTGCCACTTCGCCGGGAAGATGGACGCAACTGTCTCGTCGGCCGAAGCGATTCCTCGGCTTGCGTACTCAATTGTCTTGGGCGCTACATTGGCGGTTTGACGCCATTCTTCTCAACGACCACGCTGACTGCACTCATTTGTCCATGATCACTAGGGGCCGCCACTGCGAACACTGCTGCTCCAGGCTTGAGATCTGCAAAAGCCGCTGGGGCGAAGGTGACAACCGGCGCTGAGTTCGGTACCGAGACGGTGAGCGTCTTGTCGCCATAGCTCACGTTGAGATCACGGGCGTCGGCCTTCTCGGTGACCGACGTTACCGTGGCGCCCGTCATGGTGCTTCCCGGCGTCAGATCCCAGTCGTAATGCCCTTCTCCCGTTCCGCGCCGCTCCTCCCTGAATATCATGACCTCCAATGCCTTCACGCCACTGGCCGTTGCCATTCCGGCGGCGCCCACATAGTTGCCCGGCTTGATGGTCGCGGCATCAAAGCGCTTGACCGCTGCGAATCGCGTCTGGTCGCCGAGTGCCAGCTTCATATGCGTACCCTCACGGGTCAACACCGTGAACTCGCGGCCGTCAACCGATTCGATTTCACCTCGAACATGCGTTGACGCGAAGTACTGGTTGATTTGCCGTGCAATATCGATGTGGTCTTCCTCCAGCGCGAAGTGACCCGTATCGTAGTAGTGGACCAATGCGTCGGGCACTGCCTGTTTGACGGCTTCGGCGCCGGCCGGCAGGAAGATCGGATCGTTCTTGCCCCACACCACGAGTGTCCGCGGCTGATGCGCGTGCAGATAGGCCTGCCACACTGGAAACGATGCGACGTTGCTCGGAATGTCGAGCTGCAAGTCGGTCATGATCCGGCGGCTATCGGGGTTCGCAAGGGCGGCTGCGTCGTTGGTCCAGGCATCGGGATTGAGCGCCGCGGGATTGCGCGCGCCATGCTGATAGAGCAACAGCGCAGTCGCGAGCGATACATGGCTCTCTGCCAACGCGCGTTTCTCCGGCGTGATCTCGCCAGTGATCGCTTCGTCTCGCTTGCGTCGGGAGGGGTCGACGCCCGCGATGGAGACGATGGCATTCTGAAAAATGAGTCCGGCGATCCAGTCCGGATGATGCACGGCGATACGCATGCCCACTGGACCGCCGAAGTCCGTCATATAGATGATGAGATGCGGATCGCCGAGACTCACGACAAGTTTTTCAATAATGGCCGTCACGTTGTCGAACGTGGGCGTGAACTTGTCGGCTGGGGGCGCGTCGCTATAGCCCATACCTGGATAGTCAGGCGCCACGACGTGGAAGTTCTGGGATATCAGCGGAATCAGGTCCCTGAACTCATGAGACGACGAGGGAAAGCCGTGGAGAAGCAGCAGAGTCGGTTTCGATTTGTCCCCGGCCTCTCTGTAGAAGATCTTGATGCCATCAATGTTGGCATAGTTGTACGACACCTCGGCTGCCTGCGCACCGGTTCCGGAAAAGGCAAGCAACGATGCCGTAAGCACGCACACGGCAACTCGCATGAGTTTAGAGAGCAACATGAAATTCCTTCGGGATGGGCGGGCCATGTAACGGAAAACCGGTTCTGCCGGGAAACAATGCCTCGAATCTTGCAAACAGTACAATTGATCTTCCGCGCTTCGGATATTGATGCGATCAATGAGGAAGATGCCATGCGGTTTAACAAGCTTGATTTGAACCAGTTGGTGGTTCTGGACGCGCTACTGGAGGAATGCAGCGTGACGAAAGCCGCGCAGCGCCTATTCCTCAGCCAGTCCGCCACCAGTTGCGCAATGGCAAGGTTGCGCGACTATTTCAAGGACGAATTGCTGGTTCAGGTGGGAAAGGCGATGGTGTTAACGCCTCGGGCCGCGGGCCTTAGGCGCCCGGTCCGCGAGGTGTTGCTGCAAATTCAGGCCATCACCATCGACAGTCCCGCGTTTGATCCCGCATCGTCGGATCGAAAGATCGTGGTGGAAACGTCTGACTACGTCATCAGCGTGTTTCTCGGCGAGGTCCTGAGGCGTGCCTCCGTCGAGGCACCGCTCATGAAGTTCAGAGTGCGTACCGCAGCGACTCTGGGGCTAATGCATCTGGAGAATGCCGAGGTCGACCTGCTGATTACGCCGGACTTCCGCGCCGGGCCGTCTCACCCCGCTGAACCCATATTCGAGGATTCGTGGTCATGCCTGACATGGGCGGAAAACGAGCTGATCGGCAATGTCCTTACTTTGGCCCAGTATCTCGAGTTGGGTCACGTGATCATGGAGTGGGCTGGAGGCGCAATTGTCACATCCGACAGCCGGGCTGCAACGGCGTTGGGATATGTCCGTCGGGCGGAGGTAACCGCGGAGACGTTTCGGGTCGTCCCGCATTTCCTGATTGGGACCCGAAGGATCGCTACATTGCAGACCCGTCTTGCATTGATGCTACAGCGCGATTCACCGTCACTACGGTTGCTTCCTTGCCCATATCCCATTCCCAAGCTTGTCGAGGTCGTGCAGTACAACAAGTTCCAGGAGCGTGATCCAGCGCTGCTTTGGTTTAGACAGCTCATGCGGGAAGTTGCGCTTGTGAGCTAGTGTTATGTCTACGAATATCAAACTCTTACCGTGAGCGACCCCACATGACCATGTTACCGATTGCCGACCGATGGTTCGAACTCAAACGCATCAGCGACGACATTACCCTGCTTTGGGAACCCCACGTCGTGCCGCTAATGCGATGCAATATCTGGCATGTGCGCGGCCGCGACCGGGACCTGATGATCGACACAGGAATGGGTATCGTCAGTCTGCAGGATGCAGCGAGGCATCTGCTGCAGAAGGACGTCACCGCTGTCGCCACGCATACGCACTCTGATCATATCGGCGGACATCATGAGTTCGAGCACACGCTGGTTCACGAGTTGGAGGCAGACAACCTGCGCTCGCCGCGTGAGCGAGGCACCCTTCTGGCGTCGGTATTAGGCGACGCAGCAATTCGCCGGTATCGCGAAGCAGGTTATCCGTTCGACGGCGATCTGATCACGGCCCTTCCCAGCGCTGATTACGCGATGTCGGACTATCGCGTGCGTGCCGCAACGGTCACGGAAATCGTCAAGGAAGGGAACATCGTCGATCTCGGCAACCGGCATTTTGAAGTCCTGCATCTACCCGGCCACTCACCGGGCAGCATCGGCCTATGGGAAGCGGCATCCGGCACACTGTTCTCGGGCGATGCGATCTACGATGGCCCGCTGCTGGATGAAATAGGCGGTGCTGATATTCCGGCTTATGTGCGCACGATGAAGCGCTTGCGTGAATTGCCCGTGCAAGTGGTCCACGCTGGACACGACGGGAGCTTCGGGCGGGAACGACTGGTCGAGTTGGTGGATGCCTATCTGGCTAAACGTAGTTGATTCGTTGGCCGGGTCCGCTGCTCCTTGCGTTGCCGGCTGGACTTTGCGCGCCATGTAAATGATTGGCGTATGTCGGCCATGAGGAGTCACCCACTCATCGCTAAATTCGAGGAAATCAAAGTCGGCTCCACCTCACACAGCCGACTTTGATGTTAATTAGTCGCAGATGCACGGTACGAGCATTGTCGGACACCGAGAGTCAGAAAGCCGAGACGGCGCTCCTACGCTTATCCCGGCATTCCTTAAGTACGTGAGCAGCCCAGCCCATTAGATGCTGTGGCGTAATGTCGGCCACTACGTTCCACGTATTTGCGAGTGATACCACGGCGGAGGAACGTCATGGGAGTTCATTGCCATCGCCGGCGGTGGAATAGAAATCATGAGACCTCCCGGGCACGACATCGAGAAATAAATACCCATCTGTGCGCTACCGGGCAGCGACATTTGTTCGGCCTGTCCGCCGGCCGCTAACCAGCGCTACAAATATGATAGACGTATTCTGCGGGCTGCGGCACTGTGGGTGGCGAATCCGTATTCAAGCCGACGAGACGGCGATTAACCTGCCCCGCCCCCTGAAGGACGCCGGCTCAGCGCACCGATGCCTCAAGAGTGCCCAATAGCCGTCGCATTTCAAGGGCCACCTGAACCGGCATAGGCCAAACGTATAGCGTCTCTCTGCTTACGACGCCCCCCTTCTCAATGCAACAACCTCGCGTCGCGGCGGCGCACCGAACATGCGCGCATATTCCCGGCTGAACTGCGATGCGCTTTCATAGCCGACCTGAAACGCGGCGGTTTCCACATTGGTCGCATCAGCGCTCATCAAACGGCGCGCCTCCAGCAGACGAAGTTGCTTCTGGTACTGCAGCGGCGTCATCGACGTGAGTGCCTTGAACTCACGATGGAATGCCGAAGGGCTCAATTGGGCAGTGCGCGCCAGATCCTCGATGCGCACAGGTTCCGCGAAGTGTTCACGTAACAGATGGATTGCGCTCATCACACGTTGCGAATGTCCGCCGGACAACGCCAGCCGCGCGATCTCAGCACCGCCCGGACCGCTCAGAAGCCAGTAGCTGATCTCACGCATGAGCAGCGGATAGATCACCGGGATGGCGTGTGTCGTATCGAGCAGGCGAATCATGCGCAGCGCGCAGTCGGCGAGCGGTCCGTCGAAATTCGCGACGAAAATCCCCGACCGTGCGCCACCGCTCGACTCAGGCAGCGTATCCAATGATTGCACCACGTCGCGCATGATCGCCAGATCCAACTCGATGACAACGCCAAGAAACGGTTTCCCGGGACCGGCCTCGACCACCCGCCCGAACGCCGGCGTCTCCACGCTGACGATCAACGCCTGTCCCGCCCTGTAGTCGAACTGTCTGCTGCCGAACGTCGTGGCCTTTGCGCCCTGCACAACGATACAAAGTGCCGGCTTGTGGATCAGATGATTGGGCCGCGTCTCCTGATTCGAGCGGAGAATCGTCAGTCCCTCGACTGCCGTGACGTAAGGGCTTTCGCCGGTCTGCGCGTCCGTGTAGTCGGTCACAGCCGCAATCAGCGCATCGAACATATCCAGGTCTCACGGTGTGGGTGGTCAGGACGTTATAAGCACTCGAGCAGGATTAGGCAAGAAACAGGTGAGATCCGGCATTCAAATGAAGTGACGACAAAGCTATTGTTGTCCCCATGCCAAACCAAAGGAGCATGCAATGCCTATCGACACTACCCCTGCCTCAAATCCGAAAATTGCAATCGTTACCGGCGGCAGCCGCGGTCTCGGCCGCAATACCGTGCTGTCCCTCGCGAGGCGCGGCATCGATACGATCTTCACCTATCACTCGAATCGTGCAGAGGCCGAACATGTGATCGCCGCGGTTGAAGAGACGGGACGTCGGGCCATTGCGCTGCGACTCGATACCGGCGACGTCGGTTCGTTCGACCCGTTCGTGCAGGATGTTCAGCACGCGCTGGCCAGCCTGGGCGCCCAACGTTTTGACTACCTCGTGAACAATGCGGGAACCTCGCTGCACAACTCATTTGACCAGACAACCGAAGACGAACTGGACACCGTCTATCGTATCCATTTCAAAGGCGTGTTCTTCCTCACGCAAAAACTGTTGCCGCTCATCAACGACGGTGGGCGCATTGTGAATATTTCTTCGGGGTTGGCGCGCATCACGCTTCCCGGGTCTTCCGCGTATGCGTCAATGAAAGGGGCCGTCGAAGTGCTGACACGCTACATGGCGAAGGAACTCGGCGCACGCGGAATCGCGGTCAACACCGTCGCCCCGGGCGCTATCGCGACCGACTTCAGTGGCGGCATGGTGCGCGACAATCCCGAAGTGAACAAACGCGTAGCGGATATGACCGCGCTCGGCCGCGTCGGCGAACCCGACGATATTGGCCCGATGATCGCCGCCCTGCTCTCGGACGACAACCGCTGGATCAACGGGCAGCGCATCGAGGTCTCGGGCGGCATGGTCCTTTAACGCCCCCGGCCGTGACGCTCGACTCGTTCGATGCTTCCCGCAAACCTTTCGGCTAACCGCTGCCGCTCGAACGCCTCGACGACGTAGTCGACAAACACGCGTGTTTTCGCTGGCAGCAGCACTCGCGTCGCGTAATAGATCGAAATCGCTCCGGCGTCCGCGTACCAGCGCGGCAGCAATCGTGGAGACGCCACCGCCACGAGATGCGCAGGCGCCAATGCGCTCGTGCGTGGGGCATCCGCTCGCGTGGGAGGCGACACGCTTGACCAGGCCATCATTAACTACGTTCGCCGCACTCACGGCCTGCTGATCGGCGAGCACACCGCGCAACGAGTCAAGCTGGAGATCGGCAGCGCGCTTCCACCCAAGGACGACCTGGAGACGGTAGTGACCGGCCGCAACCTGGCCGAAGGCATCCCGCGCTCCATGACTCTATCTAGCCAGGAGGTATACGAAGCGTTCATCGAGCCGCTCGAGCAGATCGTGTCGCTGCTAAGACGCGTCCTGGAGAGCACCCCGCCAGAGCTTGCAGCAGACATCGCCGATCGCGGATTCATGCTGACCGGTGGAAGCGCCATGCTGCGAGGCCTCGATCAACGCTTGCGCGAAGAAACGGGACTGCCGGTGGCGGTCGCTGAACAACCGATGACGTGCGTGATTCGCGGCACCGGGCTCGCGATCGAGACGCTTACTTACTGGCGGGTAATCGCGACGCAGAACAAGAAACGCGCTGAAGCGGTATACGCCGACTTTGTGGCGCAGACCGAAAGGCTGGCGGCCGCGCAAAACAGGCGTGCCGAGCTGGCAGCGCAGGAAGCAGCGACCCAGCGCCTGGTCGAGCAGGCGCAAATCAAGGCACAACAACTGCAGGCCGACGCCCAGATCGCTCAGACCCAGCGCGACGAAGTCGCCACGCAGCAAGCGCAGGCCGCAGACCAGGTCAAGAACCTGAAGGTCGAAGATCAGGACGCGCGCAAGAAGCTCTCGCAAATCAGGCATCAGGTTGCTGGGCTACAGATCGCGTCCAATTTGGGGCTCCCGCCGGAACATCCGGCACGATTGCACAAGACCAGAAAACACGCTCAACACACCAAAATCGCCACGTTGGCGACAGCTCAGTGAGCCATGCGGACTCTTGTGCGTCACCCCGGCGAGCTGGAGCTCAATTGAGTTCGACGTCAAGCGGGTGGCGCCTGCTGGCATTCCGCCTGAAACCAACGGTCGACCTGGCGCTGTGCCGCTTGTAGATCCTCCGGGTAGTACGGGTCGAACCACCTTGATGGGTCGTAGCCTGCCTTCCTTAGAGCCGCCAGTTCGCTGCGGTTTCGCTCCGGGGTGGGAGGGGCGTTGTTCCTGAGCGCGGCCAGGTCGATGCATTGCGATGCGCTCAAGTGCGCCGCGCTTTGCTGGCTGCCGCCCGCCGCGCAGCCGGCGAGCAATAAAACCAACGCGGAAAGCATTGGCCATTTTTTCGGGGGGTTCGCCATATCGCGTCTCCTTTCATTCAATCGACACTGTACAGCGGCGTCAAACGGCCGATACCGTCGTCCGCTATCCCTGTGACGTGGACACATACAGACACATACACTCAGACCTCGACCCGCTAACTGCGCCGCCTATCGAACGGCTTGCCACAAACTTTTCATTTTCCGACCATATCCTTTACGGTTTCCAAACGACGCAATACGAATAAGGAGACCGGGAAATGCTCGACAAGAAGATGTGCGTAGGCCTGACTTTCACCTTGGCGCTTGCTGCCTGCGGCAGCGATGATACGTCCACGAATTCGGGAACCAGCGCGCCCCAGACCCAGCAGGGCACCCAGCTTTTCAGCCAATCCATCGCTCCGTACACGAGCTGGGGCAACGTGCCCATCGTCGGCACAGGCTACGGCTCCGCGCTGGCGCCCGCGCCCAACCAGGCCGGCTTCTTCTACGGCATGACCGATCGCGGCCCCAATGTCACCGCGCCCGACGGCACCAACAAGATCGAGCCCTACCAGGCCTTTCAGCCGGCGATCGCGCTGTTCCAGCTCGTCAACGGCAAGGCCAACGTTTCCAGGGTCATCGGTCTTTCGCTGGCTGACGGCACCCCCATGAACGGCCGGGTCAACCCCGAAGCAACCACCGCCGAGATCATCTACGACGTGAACGGCAACGTGCTGCCCACGAGCACGGCAGGCCTGGACCCCGAAGGTCTGGTCGCCATGGCCGACGGCACCTTCTGGGTCTCCGACGAATACGGTCCCTACATCGTCCACTTCGACGCGACCGGCAAGGAAATCTCGCGGCTCAACCCCTACTCCACCGCCACGTCGGGCAACGACGTGGCGCTGCCCGGCGAGCTGAAGAAGCGCAAGCCGAACAAGGGCATGGAAGGCCTCACCCTTACCCCGGACGGCAAGTACCTCGTCGGCATCATGCAGTCGCCGCTGGACAAGAACGGCTCCGCCGCGGTCGCCTCGGCCAAGGGCGCCATCACGCGTGTCGTCAAGGTCTCGCTCTCCGACCCGATCAACGACGTACACGAGTACCTCTATTCGCTGCACACCAACGGCGCCGGCAACCCCGAGGGCCAGGCCGTGAGCGAGATCACCGCGCTGCCCGACGGCACCTTCATCGTCGACGAGCGCGACGGCAACTTCGAGGGCACCAGCGACGGCACGGCGACCGGCAAGGCCAAGGCCGACAAGAATCTGTGGAAGCTCGACTTGAGCAAAGCCACCGACGTCGGCCCGAAATCGCCGCTGATCGGCACCACCATCGCCGGCGGCGCGGTCACCTACAACTCGACCAACGGCCTCATGGTGGGCGGCAAGACTATCGAGGATCTGGCCGGCACGGTTGACGCCCCCGCCGCCGTGCAAGCGCTCAGCACCGCTGGCATCACCGTCGGCGCTGAGGGAATGTTCCTCAACTACGCCGCACTCTTCACCGCTATTGATCCGAAGGGTATGTACTTCGGCCACGACAAGGTTGAAGGCGTGGCAGTCGATCCGGCCGACCCGACCAAGATTTACATCTCGAACGACTCGGACTTCGGTATCACTGACGAGCCGAGCACGGTACCGATGGCCACGGCCACGAACCCCTTCCCGCCCAGCGAGAAGTTCCTGCCGGACGGCAAGACCCAGGACTTCGGCGAGATCGTCAAGATCGACATGACGCAAGTGCCCGCCAAGTTCAAGCAGTAGGCAAGGTGCTTTCGCCTGTCTACGAAACGACCGGACCCCGTGCGCCATGCGCACGGTCAGTTGTTCGTAAGCAGCGGGATTGAGTAATCCGATTCGGCTTGCATGACGGCTTATCGGAAGAGGCGCATGCCTCTTCCGATCTTCCGATATAGGTCCGCCTGATTTCGCGAAAGCGAGCTGTTATCCGTTACACCAGCACGTGACCACCGTCGACAACGATGACCTGTCCCGTGCTAAAGCCCTGCTGCATCAGATAAAGATATGTTTGCGCGACGTCGCTCGCCTCCCCGACCCGCCGTACCGGCATCTTCTCGGCGATATAGTCGTAAAGACCCTCGCGATCGGCTTCGCTCATGTTGTCCCACAGGGCGGTACGCAAGACGCCGGGCGCCACGGCATTGACACGCAGCGGCGCAAGCTCAACGGCCAAGGTCCGTGTCAGTGACTCGATTGCGCCGAGAATGCTGGCTGGAATGGTCCACGCAGGCAGCGGACGCGACGATGCCACGCCGCTTGTCAGTGTGATGGAGCCGCCCGCGCGAATGTGCGGCGTCGCATATTTGACGGCCTTGAGCGCGCCCCAGTAGCGCACCTCGAAGGCACGCTGCGCGGCTTCGATGCTTAGCTCAGCAAGGTTCTGCAGAAGCAGCGATTCGCCAGCCGTGTAGACGAGATGATCGAACGCACCAACGCGCTCGAAGAACGCTTTCACCTGCGCCTTGTCGGTGAAATCAAGTGGCTCGCCGCGCGTGCCTTGCGGTAGTTGCTCCAGTGCAGCCGCGACGCGCTTCGGGCTGCTCGAGGCGATGATGACCTCAGCTCCGGCATGCGCTGCCGCTTCGGCTACGGCAAAGCCAATTCCTGACGTGCCGCCGGCGACAACGACACGGCTCTGTCGAAGAGTAATGTTGGTAAGTTGATTGTTTCCCATGCTTAACGATTTCGTAATAGAGCAGCGATCTTCGCGGCGGCGCTCGGCGTAGTGCAGCATGTTGCGTGCACGTGCTGTCTAATCATCGATCGATGCGCTACCGCGGCCGCGTGTGAGTGTACGTGGTTTGCGGTAAACGCGCTGCGGACGCCAGCGCTGCTAACGATGAGCGCCGGTACAGTTACGATTGAAGTGCGCATCACTGACGTCAGTGATGCGGCGGCGTGCGTGCCCGGCTCACTGAACTCGGACTCCCACTGTACGATGTGCTCAACCCGCCGTTGATGGACGCGATTTCCTCGCATATCGCGAGGCGCAGTGGTGTGCTGAAAGTGGTGAACCTTGGGCGTGCCGCCTCGACCACCCGGTTAGGCGGCGCTGGCGATCGGCGCCTCGAGAAGACAGCCAAACTCGCGGGCAAAGTCGACAGAAACACGCGCGTGAACTGCGCCCTGTTTGTCAAAGAACCGCTGCGTCCCTTCAAGCGTGAACACACCTTCGTGCCAGACGTTCGGATGGATGTACAGACCCTGCTGTCCGTCGAAGCGAAAGCACACGAACTTCTCCGGCGCGATGTCATCCCCGGGCAATGCCAGTGGAATGTAAAAGGGACGATGATCGAGAGGAAAGAATAGTTGTCCGCCGTCCGGGTGGTAGTTCGCGTGCCAAAGCAACATGCGCTCAGGGGCGTTGACGTTGTCGTCGCGGGCTGCTTCCGGGTCTCTGGCGTACGCAAGAATGTAGTTGCCACCCACGGCCTCGTTTCGACCGTAGAGAATATCCCCGCGCCATTCGCTTACGAATGTCCCTTCGGTTGTGCCTGCCTCATCTCCAGTTCCTGGGTCGATGGGTCTTGTCCCCACCGATGGCCACTGCACAATCTCGATTGGGCAATCGCTCGGGTCTGATACAAGCTTGCCAAATCCTTTAAGCGTTGTAGGGGTTGCGTCGACTACGGGCATTAAAACGCGTCCTAGGTCGGCGGGAAGATCGGGGTTGAGGTAATCGATTGCTTGGGACATTGGCACGGTTTACTCACGTCGAAAGGGGTGGCCGCAGGTGCTCGGAGAAGGCTATTAACGACTTTCGCACAACGAGTACCGAGCCCGGTAGCAGATGCGTTCTTGCATCGAGGTGAATTGTACAGGCGGTGCCGGCGGGACGTATTTCTGGTCGAACAGAATCGCACTAGGGCGTGGGCACAACTGTTGGATTACGCTGCGAAGCGAAGGTCGACGCCTAAGCGGAGGTGCCTCCGCGGGCGCGAGTGCGAGACGTGATTGTTGAAGGTGTGTTTGATGAGTTCTTCAGCGCGTCTGGGGGACGCGCTGGCCGCTGCTGATGGATTAGTGCGGTGCGATGTTCTGTTGTTGGCCGGTTTCTGAACTTGCGCTCGGTGTGTCTTTGGCGGCGGGTTGGTTGTGCCGGCTTGCTTTTGTTGTCGCAGCTTGCGCTAGCGCCAAGGCTTCGGACTGGGCTTCGGCTGCGATCTGTGCGGACTCTTCAAGCAGGCCCGCCGCACGCTTTGCAGTGATACGTCTTCGAGCGACGCCCTTCGCATCCAACGCAATCACCTGGAAGAGTTCGCGGTCGCATGTGAGTTCCTGTTGATACTGCTCCCACGACATCGCTCAGTTAGGCCGCATACCGCCCACGCGACCGTCTAGTCAACTCTGTCACTCAGGAAGAGCACCGACGTAGTATCGCGCGCTTCACGTGGCCAACCGCGAAGATAAATCGTGGATGCCATGGAACCAGTACGGTCTGCTGTGGATTACCAAACGATGTGGATGACGCCAACCTCTTCCATGAACGCCAACAAGTGATCTGACGAAGCAACCCGGGCGAGTTTGTTGCGCACTCAACTCCTGCGTTCATGAGAGTTGAGTTCAGTCTTTCGTATGCGCCCAGGGCACGCTCGCAAGACATTCGCCGAGATAGGCCAGTATCGCTGTCACCCGCGCCGGCCTGAAACTACCAGGCGGTGTGACGAGGTTGAGATGAACTCTCGCAATCTCCCAGTCTGGCAAGACTTCCTCCAGTTCACCGCTGCACAGCGCATCCCAGACGACGAACTCCGGTTGTAGCGCCAGACCCTGTCCCGCAAGCAGTGCCGGAATGATGGCCTCGGCATTGTTGCTGCTGATTCTCCCCTTCACGGGCACCACGCACTCGTCTCCGGACGCATGACGGAAGCGCCATTGGCCAGGCGTCGGCAGATTGGTGTAGATCAGGCAGACATGGTCCGCGAGTTCCCGTGGATGCGTCGGGCGGCCGTTGCGGGACAGATAGTCCGTGCTTGCGACGAGCGGCCGGCGCACCTCGCAGAGCTTGCGCGAGCGCAGCGACGAGTCCGGCAGCTCGGCGATGCGCAGTGCCACATCGTACCCTTCGGCGACGACATCGATCACAGTATCTGTCAACGACAGGTCGATGTTGACATCGGGATAGCGGTTGAGAAACTCGGGAATCAGCGGTGTCAGATATTTGAGGCCAAACGACATCGGCGCACTGACGCGCACCGTGCCGTGCGGCGTGAGCGCTTGCGCCGACGCCTCGGCTTCGACGGCTTCACCTTCGTTCAGGATGCGGCCCGCGCGTTCGAGGGCCATGCAACCCGTCGGGGTCAACGACAGCCGGCGCGATGTCCGATATAGCAGCGCTGTGCCGAGCCGTTGCTCCAGGCGGGCAATCGCCTTCGATACGGTGGGCTGCGACATGCCTAGCGATTCGGCCGCTTTGGCAAACGAGCCGAGATCGGAAACACGGGCAAATATGGCCCAAGCTTGAAGATCGGGAAGAGAAGGCATGAAAAAACCGGAATGGAATCCATTCGTTCCATTCTATTTATCAAGTTCAGAAGGTCAATTACTATCGCTCCTTCGAAATCGCTCCTGCGGGGCGCTCATCCATGTCGATGGAACTCTCAGCGCGGACGGTCTTCATCACGCGATATCACGTTTGCTGAATCAACCTGGAGAACACGAGGCTTCAGGCACAGCCAAAACCGCTGCTTTCGCCGGCCGATCACGCTCTGAGCCTGATCGACCATCAGTCACAAATGGCGTTCGCCACGAAGTCGATCGATCCGGTTCTGCTGCGCAACAATGCCGCGTAGATTGCGAAGGCAAAGGATTTCTTCGTTTCGACAATCCTGACCACGATGGCATCGAAAACCTTCTGGGGTCGGATCTGTCATCCGATAACACCGGGCGGGTCTCGTCGAAGAGGGTTGCGACGATTGTGGATGGTTCGATAGTACGCGTTGGCGGCTAAGGCAATCAGACATTTAAAACCGTCAGTCCGATAAGGAAGGGCTTTCATCTGAAGAGAGGGGTTCTATGAGATCCGTGAGCGAATTAGTCTACGTGGTCGACGACGACGGGAGCGTGCGAAAAGCACTCGCTGCGCTGTTGCGCGCAAACGGAAGAGACGTCCAGACATTCGACTCTGGCGAGGAGTTCCTGGACACCTCGCATCAAAATGTCGTTGCATGCCTGATCCTGGATATGAGAATGCCAGGCTTGAGCGGGCTGGAAGTTCAGAAGCTTGTCAGCAGGGACTCACAGATTCCGGTTATTTTCATTACCGGAAGGGCAGATGTGCCGTCTACGGTCCTGGCCATGAAGGGCGGGGCTATTGACTTCCTCACAAAGCCACTCGATGAAGACGCGTTGATGCGCGCGGTTGATGCGGCGATCGCCAGGGCGCACGTTCTTCGCAAGGAGGCGGAAGATACAGCGGCGCTCCAGGCTCTCCACCAATCGCTGACGCCTCGTGAGAAGGAGTTGTTACCGTTGCTCGCAAGCGGCCGGCTCAACAAGCAGGCAGCCGCAGATCTTGGTATCACCGAATACACCGTGCAGGTGCATCGCGGCAACATCATGAGAAAAATGCAGGCGGATTCATTTGCCACGCTCGTCAGGCAGGCAAGCAGACTGCACCTTGAAACATCGTCGACGACGCGACGAACGGCGTCACCCGAGCGGCTGTTTCGAGAGCGAAGCTGACGCACGAATGTCCGGTTGCGCCGACGGGTGAATGGCGCTCATCGCTGCGTTCGAAAGACGCGCAGTCGTTGCAGAACTTCGCCGGCTTGCGCAAAATCCTGAGATGAGTGGTGTGGCTCGAAGCTTCGAGAATGGATTGAACAAGCTTATCGTAAGCGGTCAGTCGGCGAACTACCTGACCGCCGGCTACTCCTCAGACAGCGTTGCAGAGCAGTCAGATTTGCTCGACATCTCGCAGGACGTGCATAGCTTGGCGTCCATAATGGTTGCTCAAGCTGTGTCGCCTCCACTAGCCATCGGCTTGTCCGGCCAGTGGGGCTCCGGCGAGAGTTTTTTCATGCAGGAAATGAGACGTCGCATTCGCGACCTCTCGAATCAAGCCGCAAACAACCAGAACGCGGCTTACTGGTCCGACGTCGTCCAAATCGAGTTCAACGCATGGCACTACGTCGATACGAACCTGTGGGCAAGCTTAGTCACGTTCATCCTTCAAAAGCTGGCACGTCTCGCCAACCGCATACCGCTCGGAAATGGGCAACGCCCCGCGGATCGGATCGTCCTCTACATTGATGACCTTGACCGGTGCCCCGCGCACAAGGTCGTTGACGTATTGCAGGCTGTTCATCTACTCCTCGCCTATCCATTGTTCGTGGTCGTCGTGGGTGTCGATCCGCGATGGTTGATGCACTCCCTAGCAGTGCATTATCAGGAGTTTCAAGGGGACGCCGCCAAGTTCACCGCGAATCCGCATGAGTGGATGACGACACCGCAGCACTACTTAGAGAAGATTTTCCAGATTCCACACACACTTCGCTCAATGTCGGAAGAGGGATACGGGCGCCTGATTGAAGGCATGCTCCGCCCCGTTCAACAACGAGGCCTGGAGCAGCGGTCCAACCGCGAGACACAGGGACCAGCCGCTCTCTCGCCAGCCCCGGTACCAAATGTTCAGGAAACGGAAAAGCCGCGAACCCCACACAGCAGTTCCGTCCGTCAACAAGTGACGATGACGGGGAGAGCCGCGCCCACGCGGATGACACACCACCTGCCGAGCCAACATCAAGCGCGCGCGTCGATGAGTTCGAAGTCGCCGAAGATGCACTGGTAATCGAGCCGTGGGAAGCCGCATATGCATCTGCGCTCTATGAGTTGATTCCCTCGCCAAGGGCCGCCAAACGCTTGGCAAACGTCTACCGCATTCTCAAGGCACGTGTGCCTCGGGCAGGATTGCCGAGGTTCGAAGGTCCGCAATCGTTCCCCGGAACATTTCAGATTCCCCTACTACTGCTCGCGATCGTCATTCACTCGCCTCGTTGGGCGGCCCAGTAATTCCCTGCACTTCTCGAAGCGCCACTGCTATGACGCCCGGCGTGGGAATACATCGGAACATCTCTGGCGTCTCAGTGCACCGGTTCGATCTTGAAATCATCGACCGCCACACCAAGGTTCACGCCTTCACCGCTGCCGCTCAACGCCATCGACGTCGTTCCCTTGGTCAGCACCTGGGCAGTACTGCTCCTCCCCGCGCCGGCCGAAGCACCGGCCTGTGCATAACTGCCGTACACATCCCTGATGCTGTGGACATTGCTGATATCGCCGTGGCCGCTGACGTGAAACTTGCCGGCCGTCAGGCCACCGCCGTGCACGCTGATCGTGACTGCGGCCCTTTGCCCATTGTCGCAAGTTACTTTGCCGCGTCCCTCGGCGTGCTGATAAATCGCCGACCATCCGGACATACTGAAAGTCAGATGGCATTTCACCCGCGCGCCGCTTGCCTGAGCCGGGGCGGCGGTCAAGCCCGCCAGGGCGCCCACGCACAGCAAAGTGACGGCAGACGATACAAAGGTATGCTTGCTCATAGAAGTCTCCTGGCACCTGAACATAGGTTAGTCAGTGTAACCGTCATTCGCAATGGGTCGGCTGACCGCCCCAAACGTCGATGCGACAGTGAGGGCGAACGCCGCGTGATGGTAGCGGGCAGACTCTTGATCACTCGGGTTAGTACTCGTTTGACGGTAGCGAATGTAACCGTCGAGAATGTCCAGATCTACGCATTGTCGGGGGGATGATGCCGGTGCTTCAGGAATTGGCGAAGAATATTTGGATCGCTTCGGTTCATCATTCTTTCATAGGTTTGCACGTTGGCTCGCGAATGACTGTGATTCGCCTGTCATCGGGCAAGCTGCTGCTGCATTCGCCCGTCGCGCTCCCGGAGCAGCTTCGCAGTGAGATCGACGCGCTCGGGCCAGTCGCGCATATCGTCTGTCCAAACCTGTTTCACCATATGTACGCGTCCGTAGCGGCGGCCACGTACCCACAGGCACTGCTGCACGGTCCAGCCGCCTTGCAACGCAAGCGCCGGGACCTGCGTTTCGGCGCGACGCTGACGGACCAGCCGCATCCCGAGTGGCGTGACGATCTCGAACTGCTGACGATTGAAGGCTCCATGCTCGGCGAGACGGTGTTCTATCACCCGGCAACGCGCACACTGATCACCTGCGATCTGGTCGAGAACTTTCGCGCGTCGCCGCATTGGCTCACGCGCAACTATTTGCGCCTGGGTGGCGTGCTCGGTCACGTCGGCTGGCATCCCCTCCTGCGTCTGGTCTATCGCGACCGCAAGCGGGCTCGCGCCTGCGTGGATCGGCTGCTCGCCTGGCCGTTCGAGCAAGTCGTACTGGCGCATGGCGAGCCGCTGATGGACAACGCTCACGCGCAGATCCGCGCTGGCTTGGCGTGGCTCTGAACCGGGCGTCGCGATGAAATGTGCGGCGATCCCGAAAGGCGACTGGGGAAAAGATACTGATCCCCTCCGAATCGCCCAGACGTCCTTCTTCAGCGGCGGCTTCTGGCCAACAACCTGCCTTTGTTCCACGGCTCACGAGTTTGCTTGTTTCCCATGACAGACTCCCGTTTAGTTGATGGGAGTTCGATTGTGTCGCCGGGCCGCGAACGTCCATGGTTAGCGGGTACCCTTCATTCGCCCGGAGCCGGCCACCTGCGGACATTCGCTCACCCTTTCACACGAGCGTTTGAACGTCGGCTTTGCCGAAGGCTCCGGACACATTGCAGCCGGTCGGGCGACCGCTGCGACTATTACATATCGCTTGCGTCGCCTCCTGTGGATTTGTCACCCGCGCGAGTTGGGCCGGCATCGATATAGAAGTACCTGGCGATTGATGTCGCCGAGCAGAACATGACGCTGCGGACGCAGAGTTCGCTGGTGGTTGTGACAATTTTATGAACGTGTGTGCGTTCGAAAACATATCAACGGATTGCGAAGTGCATTAATTGATCGGGGTTCGTGCTGTCCAGTTAAGACCGCTCATTTCTCGGCCGATACATACCGTTCAGCTCGCGCTGCGTTGCGCGATCGCCCCGTCAATCAGCCGGCGATTCGTAAACCAACGCGCTTCCCCGGAACCAGATCATGAACAGCTTCGACTCGAAAATCCTGACGATCCTGACAGACGATGCGCTTCACTCGGAGAGTTTCAGCCACGCAGTCAACCTCGTTGCGGACTTCTATCTGTTCAAGGGCCTCCTGCCACTAGCCATGCTGTGTGCCATCTGGTTCGACACAAGGGAGCGCCGGCAGTGGCAACGGGAAATGGTTGTTGCCACCATCCTGAGCGGGTTGCTGGCGCTTTTCATTGGCAGAGTTCTCGCTCACTATTTGCCTTTCCGGCAGCGTCCGCTCTATGACCAAAGCCTGCAGCTGACGTTTCCGATAGCGGCCACTCCGGAAGCGGTCCTTCGAACCTGGAGTTCGTTTCCTAGCGACCATGCCATGCTGTGGGCGGCCGTCGCGATGGGCATTTTTCTCGTCTCCAGATGGATGGGCGTGATCGCACTGCTGCAATGCATCGTTCTTATCTGTTTTCCGCGAGTTTATCTGGGCTTGCACTATCCGAGCGACGTTCTGGCAGGAATGATCCTTGGCGTTGGCGTTACCTGCGTTGTAACGCGAAAACCGGTCATGGTGCGATTTGCGCCAGCTATCGTGCGATTCATCGATAGGTATCCAAGGGTTTCGTATGGCTGCATTTTTGTCATTTTGTTTGAACTTGCGACTACGTTCGATGAGCCACGGGAGCTTGCGCAATCAATCTTTCGACACGTTCTCCACGGTTAATGCTCGACGTCTGTTCTCACTTCTCCAGGCGGACTTGCCTCGCGCGATTATCTTATTCGGTGAGTCAGACCGGGCACATCATGAACGCTCGCGTTGGCCGCAATCGGCTGGATGCGAATGGCTGGTATCACTGATGCCGATGCCTTTATGGTCAGCAACCGTTCAAACGACTGGCCGCTGGACCTCGGAAGCAGCCTTTCACGTCGCGCCAGCTCCATCGGCCGTTGTGGGTCGAGAAGACCCGTTCGTCAATGTCAAAAGCTGACATTCGCCGACACCTAGTCGCGAATGTCGGCAAGGCGACATGGAACGGCCTCCCGCTCCTGAACGGCAACCGTCCGCAAAGGCCGATGACCGGCCACTGACAATCCAACACCACATCGACTCTTCATCTGCCACGGCCATCGGCGGTGGCCCTTCGACTCTGACAAGCAGTTGCTTTGTGGCGTTTTCCCCGCGGGTTGGAATGGCTAATGGTCGAAGTCGTCGAGCGCGACAAGTGCCAAAGATTTGCGCCTATTCCAGCGGCTCACTACACCGGCCGACTAACAATCAATGACCCAACGCAGCACACATAACACCCCCGCTTGAGACACAATTTGACAACGCCCAAAATCCCACGTGCTAGCGTCCCAGGCAAGCGACAACAAAATTGTTAAGGGAGACGCCATGCCGTTCGATAAATCATCTGCAGCGACCTACGCAGATAACCATGCCGAATCACACAGCACTCACAACTGCGCGAAATACGTGCGCAAGGCAATCGAGTGGGGGGGCGTCTTAGTGCGCCCCACACATTACGCCAAAGACTACGGCCCGCTCCTTGAGGCCGCGGGCTTTCGCGAAGCGATCGGAGACCCGCAGAAAGGCGACGTGATCGTGATACAGCCGGCACCAGGTCACCCTGCTGGGCACATGGCAATCTTTGACGGCTCCATATGGGTATCTGATTTCAAGCAGACCCACGCCGGCCGGCAAGGCTTCTATCCGGGACCAGCCTATCGGCAATCGCAGCCGGCCTACAAAATTTATCGATACAACTGAGACGAACGATGAAGAAGCTTCTCACCCTCGCCGTGTCAGTATTGTTGTTGGTCGGCAGTCTGTTATTCCAGCAAGAGGCATTCCCGGATACCGCTACGCCTGACGCAAGCACCAAAGCGTTCTATACCTGGTATATCGAGCTGCAATCCAAAGAGGCCTACCCTTTGCTCGACAAGCGCATTTATGTCTACGTCACCAGGACAACGGTTGACAGACTTCGAGGCGCTTACCGCCATAACAGGCTCCCTGGCGACAGCGACTATTTCACAAAGGTGCAGGACTACGACGAACAAGACTGGCTTAACAACATCGAGACACACCCGCCGCTCATGCTCGGCGACGTTGCGGTTGTTCCGGTTACCTTTGGTTCGAAAGACAAAATCAGCGTATTGGTATTTCTGCGCAAGCAAGGAGACGGCTGGAAGATCACCAAAGTCGATGACACGCTTGACTATCAATAGCAGCAGCGTCCACTCAGGCCGAGACATCGGGTGATCGCGCTTCGATGATTGGCCCTGCAACTTGCCCTGCTTTTTTTACTCAGGCAATAATGCCTTCGCAAGACGATCATCTGAATCTGAATCACAACAACAAACCCGCAACGGCGCCCCTCATGAGTCGGAATGGACAGAAGGGTCCCACGAGCCCACGCCCCAACCAGGGTTAACCCATTCAAAAAAAGAACAAGGCAACAACAACTCTCGCAAACCAGCAGCCTCCAAACGCAGGGCTAAACTTCCCGTAGAAGTGTCCGGCGGTGTTTCCTCAGTCCCACGTTTACACGACGAGTTCCAAGGAGATAACAAATGGAAATCCGCGACCCTTCCCCCGGCCTCTACAACGCAGACCTCGCCCCGTCGAAGCAGCGCAACTGGGGCGCCTTCAGCATCTTCAACGTCTGGACTTCGGACGTCCACAGCCTGTGGGGCTACTACCTCGCCGCCAGCCTGTTCCTCCTCTGTGGCGGCTTCATCAACTTCGTCATAGCAATCGGCCTAAGCTCGCTAGTCATCTTCGCGCTAATGAATCTGATCGGCTACGCAGGCGAAAAAACCGGCGTCCCCTACCCCGTCCTCGCACGCGCCTCCTTCGGCGTCTGGGGCGCCAACCTGGCAGCCCTGGTCCGCGCCGTGGTGGCCTGCTTCTGGTACGGCGCCCAAACCGCAGCCGCGTCAGGCGCAATGGTCGCCCTGCTGATCCGCAGCGACAGCCTCATGGCCTTCCACAAAAACACCCAATGGCTAGGCCACTCCGGCCTGGAAGTCATCTGCTACATCATCATCTGGGCGCTACAACTGCTCATCATCCAGAAAGGCATGGAGACAGTGCGCAAATTCCAGGACTGGGCCGGTCCCGCAGTGTGGGTTGCGATGCTGATCCTCGCGATCGGCCTATGCGTCAAAGCCGGCGGTTTCTCCTTCAGCCACGGCATCCCAATGAGCGCATTACTCGACAAAACCAAAGACGCAGGCGTCAGCGGCGACCCCGGCTCGTTCTGGGCGTTAATGGCAGTAGGCGCAACCTGGATCACCTACTTCGCCGCGCTCTACCTGAATTTCTGTGACTTCTCCCGTTACGCAAAAAACCGCGATGCGGTGAAGAAAGGCAACCTGTGGGGCCTGCCAGTCAACCTGATCGCGTTCTCGCTGGTTGCCGGCGTCACCACCATCGCCGCCTTCAAGGTGTACGGCGAAGTGCTGCTCCACCCCGAACAGATCTCGGCCAAATTCGACAGCTGGGTGCTGGCGCTCATCGCGGCGCTGACCTTCGCGATCGCCACGCTGGGCATCAACGTGGTGGCCAATTTCGTCTCGGCCGCGTTCGACATCTCCAACGCCTTCCCCAAGCGGATCAGCTTCAAGAGAGGCGGCTACATCGCCGCGGCTATCGCGCTGGTGCTCTACCCGTTCGCGCCGTGGGAAGGCAACGCCGCGCACTTCGTCAACGGCATCGGCGCCACCATGGGCCCGCTGCTGGGGATCATTCTGGTGGACTACTACCTGGTGGCCAAGGGCAACATCAACGTCGCGGCGCTCTATCAGGAGTACGGCGAGTACCGATACGAAGGCGGCTGGAACGTCAACGCGCTGGTCTCCGCGGCAGTCGGCAGCGTGTTTTCGACCTTCCTGCCCAACTTCACCAACCTGCTGCCGGTCTGGTGGAATACCTATGGATGGTTCTTCGGCGTGGTGATCGGCGGCGGCATGTACCTGATCATGGCAACGCTGCGGCCACGGGCCGCGATCGCGCCGACCCGCGCTTGAAGGCTTCCTGAAGGAGCGACGGAGATTACAAAACCCGCGCACAGCAGACACGGCAATATTGCCCATGGCTCACCGTCGGCGGTCATGCTAGGATTTCCGCAAACAACTCCGGAGACTGCTATGCCGTTCATCTGCGAAAACGTTGAATGTCGTGCCGTGCTGGCCCGTGGGCAGGTCAGATCGATTCGTGAGGACGAGGGGTGGTGCTTCTACTGCCCAGATTGCAAAGCGAGGAACGCGCTAAACGATATCGGCGCACCGGGCGGTCCCGTCGAGTTGAAACAACCGGAGCGGCCCGATCCTCCGCACAAGGTGATTGCAAGGGCTCGACCACTGGAAGACGGCAAGTACGCGGCGCAATTGCGCGTACAAAGGGCTCTCGGCGTGAGAGGCACTTATGCGGTCGAAGAGCATTGGGAGCAGCTCGGCGTATTCCCTGACCCAAACGAGGCCGTCGCGCATGCGAAATCCATCGCGGCGGACTTGCTGGCTGGAAGGCATAGCCCCCAGTAAAACGCCGGAATATCCGAACCGCTCGAGGCTGAAACTTGCTGTTAAACCCGGTGTCCCGGGTTTAACTTCAACCAGCGTCCCTCATGCAGCTTCAGCGGGAACGAGCTTGATAAATACTTTGGCCGCTTCATTGCCATGCGACAAGGCGCGCAGTGCAAGCGTGAGTGCTAGCTGCGCGTCGTGGGCTACTGCGCTTCGGTCTTGATCGAACAGCTTCGCAGCATGACGCATATGCTGCGCTGCCTCCAGGTGAAGCTCCGCTGCCGTCGCGTGATGTTTTGCTGCAGTTGCACTGTTTGCGCCGGCGCCCGCCGGTGCAGGCGCTAGCGGCGGCACATTAACGTTATGTGCACCCGCATCATGCGCCTCAGCGATCGCATGCAAGGTATGGCCATGGGCCAACATCGCCTGATGCGCGGTGTGCGCAAAGTCTTTGCCCGCTTCGAAATGCCGCGATGCACCGTGGTGAAATCGCGCTGCCTGCTCATGATGTGATGCCGCTGCTATCAGATGTTCTTTCTTGCTTTGCTTGGTACTCATACCCGGCTCCAGTACGACTGTAGGACTGACTCGGACGACGACCGATTTGAAAACGCAGTGGCGGGTCGCAAACCACCGGCTACGAATTTACACGCACTTGCGCTCTCGATGAGCGTTTTTCGTCACGCGTACGCCAAGCGCATTCAAGCCGCGCTTTCGAGGAAGTCTGTCATCCGGTCCTGATTGGTCACCGTCGACGCAATCGTCGAAGCAACTATTCAGGTTTTGCTGGAAGAAGGTTACGAAGGATTCACCACGGCACGCGTGGCCGAGCGCGCCGGCGTGAGCGTCGGTACGCTGTATCAGTACTATCCGAACAAGGCCGCATTGGCCGTCGCCGTGGTCGACCGGTGCTGCGAAGACTTTCTGATTACTTTCAAAGGCGCACTGGACGAACTGCGCCGCGCATCGCTGGACGATTGCATTCGCGCGCTAGTCGACGTGGCGTTCGTCTCGCATCACCTGACGCCGGAACGTCACCGATGCGTGCTCGATCTGGCGCCACGGCCCGGCGTGGCGGATCGAACGGAAGTGGTCAGGCGGGCAGCAGCGAACGTTCGCCTCAAGCCTCCGGCGTCGGCACTCTGATCCACCCTTCCATCAAAACCCGCGCGCTGCGGCTCATGATCGCCTTGGTGACCGTCCACTCGCCGCCTTCCTCACGCGCCTCAGCCCCAACCCGCAACGTCCCCGACGGATGACCGAACCGCACCGCTTCCCGCGCGCCGCCGCCAGCGGCAAGATTCACCAACGTCCCCGAAATCGCCGCCGCCGTGCCGATCGCCACCGCCGCCGTTCCCATCATCGCGTGATGCAGCTTGCCCATCGACATCGCCCGCACCAGCAGATCGGCGTCGCCCGCGCCAACACGTTTGCCGCTCGACGCAACGTACTCAGCAGGCTTGGCGACAAAAGCCACCTTCGGCGTATGCTGCCGCGTCGCGATCTCATCGATATTCTTGATGAGGCCCATCCGCACCGCACCATGCGCGCGAATGGTTTCGAACATGGCCAAAGCCTTGTCGTCGCTATTGATCGCGTGCTGTAGTTCGGTGCCTTTATAACCGACCGATTCCGCGTTGATGAAAATGGTCGGAATACCGGCATTGATCATCGTCGCCTTTAACGTGCCGACACCTGGCACTTCTAGATCATCGACCAGATTCCCAGTCGGGAACATCGCGCCGCCAGCGCCCTCTTCTTCGGCCGCCGGGTCCATGAACTCGAGCTGAACCTCGGCAGCGGGAAACGTCACGCCGTCGAGTTCAAAGTCACCCGTTTCCTGCACGGCGCCATCGGTAATCGGCACATGCGCGATGATCGTCTTGCCGATATTCGCTTGCCAGATACGCACAATCGCCACACCGTTGTGCGGAATCCGGCTCGCATCGACGAAACCCGCGCTAATCGAAAACGGCCCGACCGCCGCAGAAAGATTCCCGCAGTTCCCGCTCCAATCGACGAAAGCCTTATCGATCGCAACCTGCCCGAACAAATAATCCACATCGTGATCCGGCCTGCTGCTCTTCGCGATGATGACCGTCTTGCTCGTGCTCGAAGTCGCGCCGCCCATGCCATCGATCTGCTTGCCATAGGGATCCGGGCTGCCGATCACACGCATCAGCAACGCGTCACGCGCTGCGCCCGGTACCTGGGCCGCCTCCGGCAAATCCTGCAAGCGAAAGAACACGCCTTTGCTGGTACCGCCGCGCATGTAAGTCGCCGGGATCTTGATCTGAGGTTTGTGGGCCATGAAAGTAATGTCCTGATGAGATCGTTTTTAAAACCTTAAGCCGCAGCCTTGGTCGATTCGAGAAAGTCCTGCGCGAAGCGTTGCAACACGCCGCCGGCTTCGTAGATCGATACTTCTTCAGCAGTATCCAGGCGGCACGTCACCGTCACCTCCACGCGCTCACCGCTCTTGCGATGAATCACGAGCGTGAGGTCGGCGCGCGGTTTGCGTTCGCCGATCACGTCGAAGGTTTCCGTGCCGTCGATAGCAAGCGTGAGACGATTCACACCAGGTTTGAATTCCAGCGGCAACACGCCCATGCCCACCAGATTCGTGCGGTGAATCCGCTCGAATCCTTCCGCCACAATCGCTTCCGCGCCGGCAAGTCGCACACCCTTGGCCGCCCAGTCACGCGACGAACCTTGACCGTAGTCGGCCCCGGCAATCACGATCAACGGTTGCTTGCGCTCCATGTAGGTTTCGATTGCTTCCCACATGCGCGTGACCTTGCCCTCGGGCTCGATGCGCGCCAACGAGCCCGCCTTGACCTTGCCGTCTTCCAACACCATTTCGTTCTTCAGCGTTGGGTTCGCGAAGGTGGCGCGCTGCGCGGTCAAGTGATCGCCACGGTGCGTGGCGTATGAATTGAAGTCCTCTTCGGGCAAACCCATCCTGGCGAGGTACTCGCCCGACGCGCTATTCGCCAGGATCGCGTTCGACGGCGACAGGTGGTCGGTAGTGATGTTGTCGCCCAGCACAGCCAGCGGACGCATGCCCTTCAACGTGCGTTCACCGGCAAGCGCGCCTTCCCAATACGGCGGACGGCGAATATAAGTACTCATCGGACGCCAGTCATACAGCGGATCAGCCTTCTCACCCGTATCGACGGACACAGCGAACATCGGCTCATACACCTTGCGGAACTGCTCCGGCTTCACGCTCGAAGCGACGATCGCGTCGATCTCTTCATCCGACGGCCAGATGTCCTTCAGCCTGATTGCATTGCCGTCAGCATCGACGCCAAGCACATCCTTCTCGATATCGAAGCGGATCGTGCCCGCAATCGCATAAGCCACCACCAGCGGCGGCGAAGCCAGAAAGGCCTGCTTCGCGTACGGATGAATGCGGCCATCGAAGTTGCGGTTGCCGGACAGCACAGCCGTCGCATACAGATCGCGATCGACGATTTCTTTCTGGATCACCGGGTCCAAGGCACCCGACATGCCGTTACACGACGTGCACGCATACGCCACCACGCCAAAGCCCAGTTGCTCCAGTTCCGGCAGCAGGCCCGCCTCTTCCAGATACAGTGTGACCGCCTTCGACCCCGGCGCGAGCGAAGTCTTCGCCCACGGCTTGCGCGTCAAGCCACGTTGGTTGGCGTTACGCGCCAGCAAGCCGGCGGCGATCATGTTGCGCGGGTTGTTGGTGTTCGTACAGCTCGTGATCGCAGCGATGATGACGGCGCCGTCCGGCATCAGGCCCGGCTCGTTCTCCACCTTGCCGCTGATACCACGCGCGGCCAGTTCCGAAACCGGCAAACGGCGATGCGGATTCGACGGTCCCGCCAGCGTGCGCACGACGGTCGACAGATCGAACTTCAGCACGCGCTCGTACTCGGCATGCTTCAGCGTATCGCCCCACAGGCCGGTTTCTTTCGCATAGGTCTCGACGAGTTTGACGAGCTCATCGTCGCGGCCGGTGAGCTTGAGGTATTTGATGGTCTGCTCGTCGATATAGAACATCGCCGCCGTCGCGCCGAATTCGGGCGCCATGTTGGCGATGGTCGCGCGATCGCCGAGCGTGAGGCTCGCTGTGCCTGCTCCGTAGAATTCGAGGTATGCGCCGACCACTTTTTCCTTGCGCAGGAATTCGGTCAATGAGAGCACGATGTCGGTCGCGGTGATGCCTTCAACCGGCTTGCCCGTCAGTTCCACACCGACGATGTCCGGCAGGCGCATATAAGACGCGCGGCCCAGCATCACGCTCTCCGCTTCAAGACCGCCGACGCCGACGGCAATCACGCCGAGCGCATCCACCATCGGCGTGTGCGAATCGGTGCCGACCAGTGTGTCGGGAAAAGCCACACCATCTTTCACCTGCACCACCGGACTCATCCGCTCCAGGTTGATCTGATGCAGGATGCCGTTGCCAGGCGGAATCACGTCGACGTTCTTGAATGCGAGCTTGGTCCAGTTGATGAAATCGAAGCGATCTTCATTACGGCGATCTTCAATCGCGCGGTTCTTCGCGAACGCGTCCGGATCGAAACCGCCGCATTCCACAGCGAGCGAGTGATCCACTACGAGCTGCGTCGGCACGACTGGATTGACCATCGCGGGATCACCGCCTTGGGCCGCGATTGCGTCGCGCAAACCGGCGAGATCGACCAGAGCAGTCTGGCCGAGAATGTCATGACAGACCACGCGCGCGGGGAACCACGGAAAATCCAGCTCGCGCTTGCGTTCGATGATCTGTTTGAGCGACGCCGTCAACGTCACCGGATCGCAACGGCGCACGAGGTTTTCGGCCAGCACGCGCGAGGTGTACGGCAGCTTGTCATAGGCGCCGGGCTGGATTGCATCGACGGCGGCACGCGTGTCGAAGAAATCCAGCTGGGTGCCGGGAAGGCGTTTGCGGTTGGCAGTATTCATGGCGTAGGGGACAAAACAATAATGATCCGGGGACGATGGCGGCAGCCGTGCTTCACAATCCGCTGCCCCTCTTTAAAGCGGCGCTTCCCTGGCGTTTCAATCGGTCAGTCTATGTAGTTTAGCTTGCGGTGGCGCGGCGGCTTGCACGATCTTCGACCTTCAAACACGCTTCGACATCCTTCGATACGCTTAAACGCGCTTGGCGAGCGGCACGAACGGCAGATCGTCG